>JAFZIZ010000007.1 GCA_017554145.1 Prevotella sp.
CCAGGACCTAAGACTTTTGTCTGTAACAGATAATTGACGGGAACAGTCACCGTGAGCACGAAGGTCACAGCCATACCCAGACCTAATGAGGTCTTCACCGTCTTCGACACAGCAAGGTAGGAACACATGCCGAGGAAGAAGGCGAAAATCATATTGTCCACAAAGATGGACCTAAACAGTAATGATATTGCGTGTTCCATAACTTACTTCTCCTTATAAAAATATGCACGATGTACCCAAATCACACATCCCACGAGAATCAGTGCCATAGCAGGCATCGTCATCATACCGTTGTTCACATAGCCGAAGTCATAGACGCTGTCGGGGATAATCTGGAAGCCCAGCAACGAACCACGTCCGAGGAACTCACGCACAGCACCCACGATAACGAGAATCATGGCATAGCCAAGACCATTACCCACACCGTCGAGGAATGAAGGCCAGGGCTTGTTCTGCATGGCAAACGCCTCCAAGCGTCCCATCAGGATACAGTTGGTGATAATCAGACCGACATACACAGAGAGCTGAACACTGACGTCATAGGCGAAAGCCTTCAGAATCTGAGAGACGATGGTTACAAGAGCAGCCACAACGACCAGCTGCACCACGATACGGATGCGGTTAGGAATGGTGTTGCGGATAATGGAGATAATCACATTCGCAAAGGCGGTGATTACCGTTACGGCAAGACCCATCACGATGGCAGGCTTCAGCTGCGAGGTGACGGCGAGTGCCGAGCAGATACCCAATACCTGTCCAAGGATGGGGTGGTCGAGGTTCAACGGATTCGTGAAGACCTCCTTATTTTGTTTACTGAATAGTGCCATAGTTTACTTCTCCTTCAATTTAGTAATATAAGCATTCAGACCATCGCGAAGCATATCGGATACACCGTTGGAAGTCAGTGTAGCACCCGTGACACAGTCAACCTCAGAGTCTTTATTCTCCACTTTCTTCACTACGCCAATGGCAATCTTACCATCGTCAGCAAAGATCTTCTTACCCTGGAACTTCTCCTGCCAAGCCTGAGAGTCTTTAATCTCGGCACCCAGACCTGCAGTCTCACCCTCATGGTTGAAATAGGCGCCATAGATAGTGTTCAAATCATCATTGACAGCAATAAAAGCAGAGATACCGCCCCAAAGGCCCATGCCTTTCAGGGGGAACACATACTTCTTCTGTCCTTTGATA
This sequence comes from Prevotella sp., assembly GCA_017554145.1. Classification (GTDB taxonomy): domain Bacteria; phylum Bacteroidota; class Bacteroidia; order Bacteroidales; family Bacteroidaceae; genus Prevotella. Next base: position 1,192 of record JAFZIZ010000007.1, read on the forward strand.
TCACATACATAATATAACTGGTCACCAGCCTTCTCTTCACTCTTCACCACCTCTTTGTACTTGGCTTCAGCCTCTGCGCCGTCCAAGCCACGGATGTTCAACGAGTAGAGAATCTGCTTCTTCACGTCGAGGGCCACATTAGCGTCCTGCATCGGTTTCAGTGCCTGATAGACGAAAGCCAGCAGGAAAGCCACGATGATGACAAGTATTGCACTATATGCAATGATGTACGAATTCGAATTAGTATTTAACTTAGCCATTTCTCTTACCTCCTAATTCTTAATTCTTAATTCTCTTCATACGTTTATTGATATTACGAGCCACCACAAAGTGGTCAATCGTAGGAGCAAACATATTACCAAAGAAGATGGCGAGCATCATACCCTCCGGATAACCGGCATTCATCACACGGATGATGATAGCCATCGCACCGATGAGGAAACCATAGATATACTGACCTGTCTTCGTACGACAAGAAGTGACAGGGTCGGTAGCCATAAACACAGCACCGAAGGCGAAGCCACCCATCACGAAGTGGTGCCACCATTCCATCGACTGACCCGTGCTCTGGAAGAGGAGTGCCAACAGGGCACCACCTACGAACACACTCAGCATCGTACGCCAAGAGGCGATGCCCGTCCACAGCAGGATGACAGCACCGATGGCAATGGCGATGAGTGATGTCTCACCGATAGAACCAGGAATGAATCCCAGGGCCATATCCATGATAGAAGCATCAGGAGCGATACCCTGCCCTATCTGTCCCAGTGGTGTAGCAGCGGTGAAGCCGTCGGGCAAGGTGTTACCCAATCCCAAGATAGAATCTTGGGACACCCAGATCTGATCACCTGTCATCTTGGAAGGATAGGCGAAGAACAGGAACATACGGGCTGCGATGGCAGGATTGAAGATATTCATACCCGTACCACCGAAAATCTCCTTACAGAAGATGACACTGAAGGCGCAGGCGAGAGCCAGCATCCACAGCGGACAACCGATAGGAATAATCAGCGGGATGATGATACCCGATACGAGATAACCCTCCTGGATCTCCTCGCCCTTCCATTGTGCCCAGGCAAACTCGATGCCGAGACCAACGATGTAGCTGACGAGAATCTTAGGAAGTACGGCGAGGAAGCCATAGCAGAACACCTCCCAGAAAGACGCTGTTGCCAGTGTTCCTGCAGCGAGATAGTTCTGATAGCCGATATTGTACATACCAAACAGCATGGCAGGCATCAGGGCAATGACCACCATACTCATAATACGCTTTGAGTCAATCGCGTCGTGGATATTGACGCCCGTCTTTGCCGTGTCGTTGGGCACGTAAAGGAAGGTCTCAAAGCCGTCGAACACCGAGCGGAAGGCATGTAACTTACCACCCTCTTCGAAGTTCGGCTTTACCTTATTGAGAAAATTTCTTAATGCGCTCATAGTCCTTATGCGTTTTCTTTACGTAAAATGTTCAGTCCTTCACGCACGATGCGCTGCAACTCCAGTTTCGACGAGTCAACAAACTCAGCGAGGGCGAAGTCCTCAGGACTTACCTCATAGATACCCAGCGCCTCCTGACGGTCGATATCGCCTGCGATAATCGCCTTGATGAGGTATTCACCATAGATATCCATCGGCAGCACCTTGTCATACTCACCACTCATAATCATGTGACGCTCACCACCCTTCACACGGGCATCGAGCGCATACTTCTTTTTACCACAGAGCCATGAGAAATAACTGCGGTTCACAGAGAACTGCTTGAAGCGTGGAAGAATCCATCCCAGCATCTCGTCGGCATCGTTACCCTCGGGAATCACGGTAATCTCCGAGGTGTGTGCACCCAGGAATCCTTCCTTGGTAGTAGGCTTACCTGTCAGCACATTACCATTGATGATACGTACGTTCTTGTCAGCATCGTAGCTGTTGGAGAGTAATGTTGAGAGTTCCTCCCCTACGAGCATATCCACGTATGCAGGATTCGTAATCTCACTTCCGCAGAGCGCAACGGTACGCTTCAGGTCCACCTTACCCGTATTGAACAGACGACCGATAAAGAGCACGACAGTAGGGTCACCAATTGTCCAGACCACCTCACCCTTATTGACGGGATCAAGGTGATTCACCTGAACGCCTACGTTACCAGCAGGACACTTACCATCGAAGATGGTCACCTCTACATCCCGATAATTCTCGAAACTGGAATGAACACCACAACCCAGATACGTCTTGGCAATCTTCGACAGAGCAGTAAGACCAGTCTGGAAATCACCCTCCTGTCCTTTGACCTCAAAATCGAAATCTGCTGCTAATGGCTTGTCCCTAAGGGCAGACACAAAAATGGATTTAGGCATCTGTGATGGATTCGTCGATACGGCATACGGCAACTGGTTGATGTATCCGAAGATACCAGCTTCCAACAATGCATCGATTACGGCTTTACCATCCATCTTAGAAACGTCCTTCTTGCCGAAGTCCGTAAACTCCTGCTGCGCATCGGCTTCCACCCTGACGCAGAGCACTTTTCTTCGTTCACCACGCACCACCTCACGGACCGTACCGCTCACTGGCGAGGCAAACTTCACTTCAGGATACTGTTTGTTGACAAACAAGGCATCCCCGGCTTTGACTTTGTCACCTTCTTTGACAACGACCTTCGGCGTCACCCCCTCGAAATCGTCTGGCACCAACGCGTAGTGGCCATTTGATTTCAGCTGGATGCGCTTATTCTCAGCCTTGCCTTGCAGGTTGATCGTCAAGCCTTTTCGTAACTTGATTACATTTGCCATTTATATAAATGTTTAAGAATAGTCGTGCAGAAAACGTTGCAAAATTAATAAAAATAGGTATAAAATGCGCAATTTTCCTCTGAAATATTCCAATGTCACAACTTTTTATCGTAATTTTGTAGCAAAAATAGCGCGCAAAGAAATATTTTGCTATCTCTGTCTGACAGATTGACGCGCTCATCTATACAAAATCAAGTGAGGGTTTTGAAACATATTATCGGCAGAACAATATGGATCCTGATCGGTCTGTATGTATTGTTTATTGGCTCCTTTCAAATCCCTGCCGTCCAAGAATTTGCCGGTAAGAAAGTCGCAGGACTCTTGGCTGAGAAGTTAGGCACCAGTGTACAGATTGGCAGTGTCAACCCCGGCGTTCTCAACCGACTGATTATCGATAAGGTCCGCATCCTTGACCAACAAGGTAAAGAGATGCTGACCATCAACCGTCTCGGTGTTCGTATCAATGTCTTCTCCCTGCTCAACGGAAAGATATCCATCTCCTCCGCACAGGTATTCGGAGCCCACGCCAACCTGTATCAAGCGACAGCTGATACGGATCCGAACTTCCAGTTTGCCCTCGACTCACTGGCCTCCAAGGACACGGATGACCAACAGCCGCTCGACCTGCACATCAACTCCCTCATCATACGTCACTCCAGTGTACGTTTCGACAAGCTCTATGAGCCAGAGACGCCCCAGCAGCTGAATCCTTCACACCTTCATGTGAAGGACATCACAGCCTATATCATCCTGAAGACCATGACGCCTGACACCCTGAATCTCAATGTCAAGAAACTCGCTTTCAAGGAGAAGTCAGGACTGGAAATGGAGAAACTCACCCTCCAGTTTGACGGAGGACGCTCCCAGAGTCATCTGCATCAGATCAACATCAAGATGCCTGGCACCGACTTCACCATCAACGATATGACGGCCAACTATCAGATGGAGGGTAATGCCATCCGTGTACCGTCATTGACCTACCAAGGAGAAATCAAGCCCTCGCATATCCGACTGTCGGACATTGCCTGTCTGCTACCCTCCCTGAAAACTTTCAACAGCACCCTGTCCGTCTCTTCACAATTCAAGGGAAAAGGCTATGATGTGGAGATACCCGACCTGAACATCAACTCTTCTACGGGAGACATCGATATCCACTGTGACGGTTGGATCAGACAACTCAACCAACGTCCCCAATGGCATGCAAACCTCAAAGACCTGTCGCTCTCTGCCAAAACCATCAATTTCATTTCTGAGAACTTAAAAGGTAAACAGGTAGAGGTACCTCCCGTCATCGTCAGAATGGGTGACATCCATCTGACGGGCAGTGCCGACGGACACGGAACAGAACAGGTTGACATCCATCAACAACTCCATTCCAGCATTGGAGACGCCACCGTGCATTTTGCCATGAACGGACAACAGGAGTTTATGGGAAGTCTGCAGACGGACGGTATCAATCTCCGACAACTCTTGGACGACGAGAAGTTCGGTACACTGGCCACCACCATCGATCTGAATGGTAGTCTTGCTTCGAACAATACCCGTATCCATGCCCAAGGTACTGTCAGTAAACTGGAATACAATCATTATCTCTATCAGCATATTGATGTCAACGGCAGCTATGCCCCCAATGGCATCGAGGGAATGCTGTCTATAGAAGACCCCAACATCAACATGAACGTTGAAGGCATCTATCATACAGGCAGTCCGACCAAGGATATCCAAATCAAAGCGACCGTCAAGGATTTCTCACCACAAGCCACCCATCTCTCCGAGCAATGGAAAGATGCCCGTTTCTCCACAGACATAGAGGCCACCCTGACCGGTTCCGACTTGAATAATGCAAAAGGATTCCTCGATATCAGTAACTTCACGATGAAAGCGACGGATCATCATTATGAACTGGATAACCTGCATATACAGACCGGCTATGACGAACAGACCCACTACCTGTTGCTGAACAGCGATTTCGCCAATGCGGAGATCAGAGGGGAGTTCAACTACCAGACACTGACGCAAAGCTTTACCAACTTCCTCGCCAGCCAGTTGCCTACGCTACCTGGATTACCCCGTGTGAATCCTGATACACATAATAACTTCACCATCAATGCTACTATCCGCAAGAGTGACTGGCTGCAACACTTCGCCAGCATCCCCTTGACCATCACCCAACCGATTACCCTTCAAGGCTTTGTCAACGACAACCAGCGGAACATCAACTTGGAATGCAATCTCCCTGCCTTTTTATATAACGAAAGCGGTTACCGCGATGGAGGCATTGTCATCACCACCCCCAACGATTCCGTGGTCTGTGACATGCATGTCGTCAAACTCATGGACAACGGCAATAACTTCGACCTGAATCTAAGAGGAAAGGCACATAACAACCACCTCATCAGCACCTTCTCGTGGGATAATCATGCTGTAGAACGGATGAGTGGAGTACTGAACAGTACGGCGAACTTCTTCATGACACCCGACGGAAAACAGGTTGCACTTGTCGGTATCAACCCGTCGCATCTGAATGTGCATAACACCATCTGGCACGTTGATCCCTGTGCCATCTCCTATACTGACAAAAGACTGGAAATCAACGATTTCAACATCCATCATGGAGACCAGCACCTGATCATCCGAGGGTTGGCTTCGGAAAACAGCAACGACTCCTTGACCGTCAACCTGAAAGAGGTCGATGTCGACTATATCCTGGAACTTGTCAATTTCGATGCCGTCAGCTTTAACGGCCTGGCCACGGGTACCGCTGTAGCAAAAGGGATCTTCGGTAAACAGTTACAGGCACATGCCGACCTCGTTGTCAATAACTTCAAATTCGAACACGGACGGATGGGAACGCTGGATGCGCACGTCAACTGGAACACCGAGAAAGAGCAGATAGATATCCACGCCATCGCTGACGACGGAAAAGACGCGATGACCTATATCGACGGTTACGTCTCCCCCACCCACGACTATATCGACCTGGGTATCAAGGCAAAGGGAACCCATATCGACTTCATGCAGTCGTTCACCCAGAGCTTTATCAGCAAGGTGGAAGGACATGCCGATGGTGCCCTGCGTCTCTATGGCCCGCTCAGTCTGATCAACCTCACTGGAGAGTTGGTGGTCAACGGAGAGACACATGTCAAGACCATTGGCTGTACCTACCAACTGCGTAACGACACCATCCGCCTCGTACCCAATGAGATTGAGTTTGTCAGATGTCCTATCTATGACATCCACGACCACCAAGGCATTGTCACAGGTGGTATTCACCACAACTACCTTACACAGATGACATACGACATCTACGTCAATGCCCAGAACCTGCTCGCCTATGACTTCCCGGACTTTGGCGACGAGATCTTCTACGGCACCATTTATGGGTCGGGAGATGTAGCGATTCACGGAAGGAGCAGAGAGGTCGTCATCGACCTGAACGTTACCCCCCAGCCGAACTCGGTATTCGTCTTTAACGCTGCCAATCCTGATGCGATATCCAATCAGGAGTTCATCCAGTGGGGCCTCAAGGAGAAGACACAGGCACAGATTGCCGGATTGAAACTACAGAAGGAACCTCAACCCATAGAGGACCGGTCTGACATGCGCATCAATTTCCTCATCAACTGTACCCCCGCAGGTACGCTACGCTTGCTGATGGACAGTCATACCAACGACTACATCACCCTGCATGGTAATGGTGTGCTTCGCGCCTCATGGTTTAACAAAGGTAGTTTCCAGATGTTCGGCACCTATCAGGTGACAGACGGTACTTATAATATCACCATTCAAAATATCATCAAGAAGAACTTCACCTTCCAGGAAGGCGGTACGATTGTCTTCGGTGGCGACCCCTATGAGGCCAGTCTCAACCTACAGGCAGTCAACACCGTCAATGGTGTCTCCCTCAGTGACCTGAATGTCGGAAGGAGTTTCTCGAATACAGTACGTGTCAACTGTCTGATGAACATCAGTGGACAACCCTCCCAACCGATTGTCGATTTTGATTTGGACATGCCCAATGTCAATGCTGACGAAAAACAAATGGTACGCTCCCTCATCAACTCTCAGGACGAGATGAACCAACAGGTACTCTACCTGCTGGCCATCGGACGCTTCTATCCGCAAGGGGCCAATAACGAGAATACCTCCCAACAGAATCAGACATCCTTGGCGATGCAGAGCCTGCTGTCCGGTACACTATCCGGACAAATCAATAGTCTCTTGAAGTCGGTTGTCAAAAGTAACGACTGGAGTTTCGGTGCCAATATCTCTACTGGAGACGAAGGATGGAACAACGCTGAGTATGAAGGACTTATCAGCGGTCGTCTGTTTAACAACAGACTCCTTATCAATGGTCAGTTCGGCTATCGCGACAACACGAGGACTGCCAATCCATCGTTCATCGGCGACTTCGATATCCGTTATCTGCTTCTGCCCAATGGTAACCTCGCCTTGAAGGTCTACAACCAGACCAACGACCGTTACTTCACCAAGTCAAGCCTGAACACACAAGGTATCGGCATCATTATGAAGAAAGACTTCAACGGCTGGAAAGACCTCTTCAGCAAAAAGAAGAAAAAGAAAACCAAGAAAAAAGAATAGAAAGACGTTACTCGTCTTGATAGGCTTCCTCGCCTATCTGTTCACGGGCTCCAATGGTGAGTTTACGAAGATCATAGAAGGAGCCGTTATAGATATTGAAATCCACCGTTCCCTTAATACCCGGCAGACGTCCGGCATCCGTATGCTGCCAGAACTTCCAAGGTCCTTGATAGGTCACCTTTTCAACGTAATAGTGGGCTATCCAATAAGGATATTCATCAAAGACGGGATCACTCAGGTATTTGAGCTTGAATTTATAATAGGTATAGATGATCGGTTTGACATGGTAATGCTGTTCCACGGTGAGAAGCCATTCATGGACACTCGCCTTGAACTCCTCATCGGTTTGGTTCTTAGGTTTATGCTCCACATCCAGTACTGGAGGCAGGTCGCCATTCTCCAATTTCACGTTCTTGATAAAGTACTCCGCTTGAGCCTTTGCAGGGGAATGGACACTATAGAAATGATAGGCTCCACGGGTGAAACCATACTCCCGGGCCTGATAGAAGTTATCACGGAAATTATCATCAATGATACTGGCACCTTCCGTCGCCTTGATATAGACAAAACGGACAGGATGCTTATCAATCATCCCATTGTCTTTCAGTTCTGCCCAATCGATGCGTCCCTGATGATGACTGATATCGATACCGTGGATCTCATAGCCCTCAGGATAGCTGACATCACCATAGAGGGCACGCCAACGGAACCCAAAGGGACCGACAAAGATATAATAGAAGAAAAAGATATATGCCGCTACGATCAAGCCACCGCCTATCCACCATGCCCAACTGGGAGTATGCTGCATGACACGCTGGAGTAAACGAACCAAGAGCCCTGGCCGCTTTCGGCGGACAGGACTCGAGATACGTCGTTTATGTTGCGGTTTACGCTTAGTCGGCATAACAGTATTTATGCTTGCTCAAGAGCCAGCGTACGTGTGGGCTGGTCACAGACCTCTGCAGGTCCCCAGTACTGGATAGGACCAGGATAGATATAAGCCGTCTTGCGAGCCCACTCGTCACGATGAGCGGCAAACTCCTTGAAAGGAGCGCCGTCGAGTTCTACGAGGGCCTTGCGGATAACGGGTTTCATCTCACCAGCACGCTTCTCCATGTTCATCATCATCGTGATGGGCACACCACCTGCAATCCACTGCTCTGCGGGCTTCGTCGTGTTCTTCACAATCGCCATGTAACCCGTCTTACCGTTAGCAATCAGCTGGGCTGCACTGGTACCGAGCGCATAGCAGTAGTCAGCATCGAAGTTAGAAGGAGCGGCACAACGTCCCTCATAGCCGAAGAAGTGGTGCTGTGTACCGAACTTACCGACATACTTACCTTCCTTCTTCATCTTCTCGAGCTTCTGGGCTACCATCGTAGAGAGCAACTTCTCGGTCTCAATCAGTGATACCTGTACGTTTCCATGTGGGTCACGGTCAAGGGCGAGCTGACGGGCTACACCCACTGGCAGACTGTTGAACACCTTCAGGTTCTCCTCGGTAAGATGACTCTTGGCGAAGTCAACCTGCTCGTCGCGGCTAATCTCCTTAGCCTCTGGCAATGCCAGCACGTCGTTCAACTGAGCAATGAGTTTCTTGATAGCTGGGATGAATTCGATGACACCCTCAGGGATGATGACGGTACCGAAGTTGTTACCGTCGGCAGCACGGGCACATACGGCCTGAGCAATATAGTCAACGATATCGTCAAGGCTCATACCCTTAGCCTCTACCTCCTCAGAGACCAGACAGATATTGGGCTGTGTCTGCAGAGCGCACTCCAAAGCGATATGAGAAGCGGAACGACCCATCACCTTGATGAAGTGCCAGTACTTGCGGGCAGAGTTACAGTCGCGCTCGATGTTACCAATCAGCTCTGAGTAAGTCTTACAAGCGGTATCGAAACCGAAAGAGGTCTCAATCTGGTCGTTCTTCAAGTCACCGTCGATGGTCTTCGGACAACCGATCACCTGTACGCCATAGTTCTTGGCGGCATAGTACTCAGCGAGTACACAGGCATTGGTATTGGAGTCATCACCACCGATAATCACGATTGCCTTGATGTCGAGTTCGCGGATAATCTCCAGACCCTTCTCAAACTGGTCCACCTTCTCCAACTTCGTACGACCGGAACCAATCATGTCGAAGCCACCGGTATTACGATATTCGTCGATAATCTCGGATGTCAGTTCCATATAGTTGTGATCCACCAGACCGCCAGGACCCAGGATAAAACCAAAAAGACGGTTCTCGGGGTTCAGTTTCTTAATCTGATCGAACAGACCTGTAATCACGTTGTGTCCACCAGGAGCCTGACCACCCGAGAGGATGATACCCACGTTCATCTTCTTCGTGTTAGCCTCTGTTGCGGGCTCAAACTCCACGATAGGCATACCATAGGTATTGGGGAACAACTTCTTGATCTCTTCCTGGTCGCCCACACTCTGGGTTGGCTGACCTTCCTTGATTTTCACTGCGCCCTGAAGAGCCTTTGGCAATTTAGGCTGATAGGCTGCTCTTGCTTTTTGCAATGCACTCTTTTCCATAAAAACTTTATTTAATATTGAATGAATAATTCTCAATTGGCGCACAAAATTAATCATTTTTCGATAGAAATAAGAAAGAAAAAGGGGTAATTTCTGCTTTTTAATATTTTTTTGTGATGAAAATCATGGCTAGTTGAAAAATATTCCGTATCTTTGACGAACGAACGGATTATTAAACACATCAAAAGGAGGATTTTTATGACAAACAAAAGAACACTGAAAAAACAAATCAATTTTATTTGCGAAGAACTTTTTGCAGAGTTCATCGCTGCCTCATTATATGGCAACAACGCTAAGGAAGCTGATGTAGAGGCGATGCTTTTCACCATTGCCAGACTACAGGAGGATTTCGTTAGCCGTATCTCACATCCAGAGCCGGGAATGCCGGCAAAACAATATTATCAGGATCTCCGGAATAAATTCAGCGCACAAGTGAGCGAGATTCTTGACCAAATCAACAACCTATAAAGGAACATGTGGAAATCATTTTGCAACTGGCTATTATACAAACGCATGGGGTGGACCACCGAAGTGACGGAGGCTCACCCCGACAAATATATCATCTGCTTGGCTCCTCATACCAGCAACTGGGACTTCATGCTCGGACAGCTTTATAGCGGAGCGGCTGGTTTCAAGAGCAATTTCCTGATGAAGAAGGAATGGTTTTTCTGGCCGTTAGGTCCTCTCTTCAGGAAACTGGGCGGCATCCCCGTATGGCGTTCCAAGCGTACGAGTATGACCGACATCTTAGCGGAGACTGCCAAGCAAGCCAAGACCTTTCATCTTTGTATCACCCCGGAGGGTACACGCTCTCCCAATCCCGAATGGAAGATGGGATTCTATTTCATCGCCCAAAAGGCAGGGATACCGATTCTTCTTTACGGTGTGGACTATGAGAAACGTCTCATTGAATGCACCAAGACCATCATCCCCAATGGTGATGTCGATACACAGATGCGTGAAATCAAACTTTACTTTAGCAAGTTCAAGGGCAAGAAACCTGAGAACTTTATGATAGGAGATGTTGAATGAAAAAGAACGTTGTTGCGATACTCCTGCTGCTTGCATTTCATGGAGCGACCATGGTAGCGCAAGAGAAAACAGACGAGGAAAAGCTCAAGACTCAGTTAGAGAACTATTTCAAGAACTATAAGCCTGAGGGAACCATTATCATGAAGGCTCGCCTTTCCGACTTACAGACTGACGATGAGAAAGACTCCCTCTTCATCACGATTAATGATGTCTTTTCCGAGCAGACCTTCACCCCGGAATTGGTGGAACGTATTTATCAAGAGATTCGTCATGAGCTCCCACCGACCTATCAGGACTACCGTCTGAAGATCAGCACCCACGGCTATGAACTCAACGAATTGATTCCCAACAGACTGAAGAGACACAAGGACAAGGAACGCTATTGGAGGGACATCGACTACGATGGAGAACCGTGGGTCAAGAATATCTCCCAACCTGTGAAAGTCACCGAAGGACTACAGAGCCGGCACCTCTCCCTCTGGGCGAGTCACGGCAGGTATTTCGACAAGAAGAAACAACAATGGGAATGGCAGCGACCGAAGCTCTTCGGCACCACAGAAGACCTCTTCACCCAGACCATCGTTGTCCCCTACCTCATCCCGATGTTGGAAAATGCAGGGGCTGTTGTCTTCACACCGCGAGAGCGTGCCTGGCAACGCGAGGAGATCATTGTGGACAACGACGGCAACGAACGCAACTATATCGAAGCCACTGCTCAGGGAAAATGGAGAAACACTCCACTCAACGGTTTCGCCTATCATGACTCCGCCTATGTCGATAACGAGAATCCCTTCGAGGCAGGAACGGCACGCATGGTGAAGACCACCAACAGCAAGAGCCGTTACTCACTGGCCAGTTATCAGCCCGATTTCCCCAAGACGGGACGTTATGCCGTCTATGTGAGTTATCAGACCTTAGACAACAGCATCGACAATGCCGAATATACCGTATGGCACAAGGGCGAACGCACCGTTTTCCATGTCAACCAGAAGATGGGAGGCGGCACATGGGTCTATCTCGGTACCTTTGAGTTTGACCAAGGCTACAGCGAGTTCAACCGAGTGACACTGACCAACCAGAGTGACCAGAATGGTGTCGTGACGACTGATGCGGTCCGTTTTGGAGGCGGTATGGGTAATATCAAGCGAGGCGGCAATGTCAGTGGACTGCCTCGTGCCATCGAAGGTGCCCGCTATTATGCCCAATGGGCTGGTATGCCCTATGAGGTCTATAGCGGTCGACAAGGCACTGACGACTATGCCGACGATATCAACGTACGGTCGAATATGACCAACTACCTCGCTGGCGGTTCACCTTTCGTCCCGACGATGGAAGGACTGCATGTGCCCATCGAACTCTCCCTGGCCATCCACAGTGATGCAGGCTATGCGAAAGACGGTAGCGGACTGATTGGTACGTTGTCTGTCTGCACCACGTCTTCCAACAATAAGAAGTTGGATGCCGGACTCTCCCGTCTCACCTCCCGTGACCTCTCTGATGCGCTGCTCTCCTATGTGATGGACGACTTGCAGAACAAATACGGACGATGGAGCAAACGACAACTCTTCGACCGCAACTATTCCGAGACGAGAGAACCTGCCATGCCCAGTGCCATCTTGGAAACGATGTCACACCAGAACTTCCCCGACATGCGCTATGGACAAGACCCGAACTTCAGGTTCACCTTCGCACGTGCCATCTACAAGACCATCCTGCGCTATATCACAGAACTACACGACCAGTCGTACGTCATCACCCCGTTGGCTCCCGACAACTTCCACTTGGAACTCTCTAAGGACAAGGTGCAACTGCATTGGGATGCCGTAGAAGACCCGCAGGAACCTTCTGCCGACCCCACAGGCTATATCGTTTATACTGCCGTCGGTGATGCCGACTTCGACAATGGGACCTATGTGCGCAGCAGGGACTATGAGACGAAGCTGTTACCCGACATCCTCTATCATTTCAAGGTAGTGGCAACCAACAAAGGCGGACAGAGTTTCCCGACAGAGACGCTCTCTGCCTACTATCATCCTGCTGCCAAAAAGACGGTGATGATTGTCAACGGTTTCCATCGTCTCTCCTCTCCTGCCATCCGCAATAACGACTTTGAACAAGGTTTCGACCTTGACGATGATCCGGGCATCACCTACGGAACCACTGCAGGCTGGCTGGGTCGTCAGCGTTCCTTCGACCGTAAGAAGATGGGTAGCACGAAGGAGGACGGTCTGGGTTGGAGCAGTGACGAACTGGCAGGTATGTTCATTGCCGGCAATGACTTCAACTATGTCACCACCCATGCAAAGGCTATTGCCTCTGCTCAGGAGTATAACATCATCAGTGCGTCGAGCCATGCAATAGAAGACGGGAAGGTCAAACTCAAGCACGCCGCCCTCGTCGATCTCGTCTTAGGACTGGAGCGCAACGACGGACATAGTCTGGTGTATTACAAGACATTCCGTCCTACCATGCGTCGGGCATTACAGGACTACACCCGTCAGGGAGGTGCCCTGTTGGTCAGCGGTGCCTATATCGGTACCGATGTGGCAGGTGCTGATGAAGAGACGTTCTTGAGTCAGATACTGAAATGCAACTATGGCGGTCGTGCCACCATGGGAGGTAATGTCAACGGCATGGGTACTGAGATACCCTATTACAGCACACTCAACGAGGAGCATTATGCTGCTACATCAAGTGATATTCTGCGCCCAGCAGGCACTGCCTTCTCCGCGATGCAGTATATCGACGGGCAGGATGCCGCTGTCGCCTATAAAGGCAGCGACTACCGCTCCTTCACGATGGGATTCCCCTTCGAGTGTATCAAGACTGAGCAGAAGCAAGGCTCTATCATGCGAGGTATATTAAATTTCTTACTCAAATAAAAACACAAGGCTTATGTACAAGATTCAAACCAATTCGAGTGGTACGCGAAGCATTGATATCAGCGACCAACATTTAGAGACCATCGAGAAGTATCAGTTCTTCCGCGATCTGATTGACTCCAACGGTTATGTCGACGAGCAGGTGCTCGACAAACTGAAACTGAATATCCGTTCCCTATTAGAGTCGGATGCGGGCAAGGACAAGAACCTGCTGGACCTGTGCCTCGACGTCATCTATCATCACAACATGAAGGCCTACGGCTTGCAACAGCTCGTATTACTCTACATCAACTGGAAGAACCGTGGCAACGACAACCTCGGCATGACGACACGCTCCATACAGGGAACTCCGTTTAATTAGTTGATAGATAAGAGATAATAGTTAAGAGTTAAGAGATAAGAGATAATAGTTAAGAGTTAAGAGTTGATGATGTATAGGCTGACGGATTTTCTTCCCACTACCAAGAAAGAGGTCGACCTCCGTGGATGGACGGAGGTCGATGTGATTCTGTTCAGTGGGGACGCCTATGTTGACCATCCCTCTTTCGGCGTTGCCGTTATCGGTCGTGTCTTGGAGGCAGCAGGTTATAAAGTGGCGATAGTGCCGCAACCAGACTGGCACGGAGACTTCCGTGACTTCAAGAAACTCGGGCGCCCCCGTCTGTTCTTCGGTATCTCACCAGGCTGTATGGACTCGATGGTCAACAAATACACTGCCAACCGCCGTTTGCGTTCCGAAGATGCCTATAGCCCTGACGGACGCCATGATGCCCGTCCAGAATACCCCACCATTGTCTATAGCCGCATCCTGCGTGACCTCTATCCCGATGTACCTATTATCCTTGGTGGCATTGAGGCATCGTTGCGACGCCTGACACACTATGACTACTGGCAGGACAAACTGCGCCCATGTATCCTCTGCGATGCACCTGCCGACCTTATCTCTTATGGTATGGGCGAGAAGACCGTCCTCGAGATAGCACGTCGCTTAGACGAAGGACAACCCATCTCTGCCATGCACGACCTGCCCCAGATTGTCTATCTTGCCCAAAAACAGGACATCCCTGGTGGCATCACCGAACATGACATCGTACTGCATTCCCATGAGGACTGTCTGCGCGACAAACGGAAACAGGCCGAGAACTTCCGACATATCGAAGAGCAGTCGAACATGATTCATGCCCAAAGGCTGATACAGCCAATTAACTCTCAACTATTATCTATTAACTATTATCTATTATCTATTAACTCTCAACTCTACGCAGTAGTCAACCCACCTTATCCTCCCATGACCACCGAGGAGATGGATGCCTCCTTCGACCTACCTTATACGCGTCTGCCCCATCCGAAATACAAAGGGAAGCGCATCCCCGCCTACGAGATGATCAAACACAGTGTCAATATCCATCGCGGTTGTTTCGGCGGTTGTGCCTTCTGCACCATCTCTGCCCATCAAGGAAAATTCATTGCCTGTCGCTCGAAGGAGAGTATCTTAAAAGAGGTGAAGCAAGTTACGCAAATGGCTGATTTCAAGGGATATATCTCTGACCTCGGCGGACCTTCTGCTAATATGTACGGCATGAAGGGACGCAACCCGAAGGCCTGTGAGCGCTGTAAGCGTCCGAGTTGCATTCATCCGCAAGTCTGTCCAAACCTCGATACCAACCACAGTGCCCTACTTGATGTCTATCGTGCCGTCGATGCCATCCCTGGAGTCAAAAAAAGCTTTATCGGCAGTGGGGTGCGTTACGACCTCATCCTGCATCGCAGCAAGGACGAAGCCTCCAACCGTGCTGCCATGGAGTATGCCCGTGAACTCATCACGCGCCACGTCAGCGGAAGACTGAAGGTAGCACCCGAACATACCAGTGACCGAGTGCTGAACCTCATGCGCAAGCCCTCCTTCCAACTGTTCTACGACTTCAAGCGCATCTTCGACCGCATCAACCGCGAAGAGCATCTCAACCAGCAACTTATCCCCTATTTCATCTCCAGCCATCCTGGATGCACGGAGAAGGACATGGCAGAACTTGCCGAGATCACCAAGAAACTCAATTTCCACTTAGAGCAGGTACAGGACTTCACCCCCACCCCGATGACGGTTTCCACCGAGACCTGGTACACGGGTTACAACCCCTATACAATGGAAAAAGTATTCAGTGCCCGCAGTCAGAAAGAGAAACTCGCCCAGCGTCAGTATTTTTTCTGGTATAAGAAGTGATTCCGTAGGGATTAAATATCCCTTACCCTGCCACGGGCCAATCAATCAAAATGCAAAATAAATAGCGAGCTAAAGTCAACTTTGCTCGCTTTTTTGCATTTTGTGATTCCGTAGGGATTCGAACCCTAGACCCACGCCTTAGAAGGGCGTTGCTCTAATCCAACTGAGCTACGGAACCGACCATTTTTTGAATTCGGGTGCAAAATTAATCAAAAAAGGGGAGAATGCCAAATAAAACCCTATTTATTTAAAATTCTTCCTCACACCCTGCCACTCAGGGAACTTCATTTTCAGGTATTCGTCATCGAGGAAGAGGGCGGACTGTCCTACTCTACCTTTCAACTGCCAGTCAAGCCATTTCACTACTGCCTTAGCATAGTTACCACCATGCTTTTCGTAATAGGTGCCGCTATGTCCGTCTTTGGAATTCAGCATCACCACAGGGATATTGTCGGCAATACGCTCGTAGTCCTTCTGAGCATTGGCGTAGGCGATGTCGCCAGGACCACCAATCATATAGAACATCGGCGTATGAAGGTTCTTCAGGTTCTCCTTGGTAGTACCCATCATCTCCATATCACCGATACCTGTGTTCAGCATCACGCAGGTCTTGATACGGGGGTCGTAAGCCACACCCAGCACCTGGGCACCGCCACATGACTGTCCCATCGCTGCCACATGGTCAAGGTCGAGACAGTGGTAGTATTCTGAGCCTGCCTTGGCATTCTGCTCCGTCAACCAGTCGAGAACCTCGAGCAACATTTTGGGATAAGTACTGAAGACGGGGGCTGTCGGTTGCTGCTGCTTCTTGTTCTTCTTGGCAGCCTTCTGAGCCTCCTCACGCTGCTTCGCCTGTGCCTCCTGCTGAGCCTTCCGCTCCTCGGCAGTCATCGGCAGGATCTTCTCCCCGTTCGCCATGATGACATCACCCTTGGTTTCAGGATAAGCCGACCTCAACACACCACGCCACTGTGCCATCACATCGGCCTCGTCGTAAGGACCGATGGCTGCTGCCACATAGCCATAGGAAGCCACCTCGCTCAACAGCAGGCGCATCTCCACGTTATTGTTGAAGCAGGCACCGTTGGCATAGACGATGACGGGCAGTGCACCGTTCTTGGCCACAATCTCCTTCAGGTTCTGAGGACGATAAACCGTAAATCCAGGACAGGAAGCATCACCTACCACTTCCGACTTAAACGGTCCCGTACCACCTTCTTCTACCACTTGTTTCTGAGTTGTCTGGGCGTTCAGCCCCACACTCACAGCGATCATCATCGCCGTCAAAAATAATTTCTTCATATTGCTATGTTTTATATTAATATGCATGTTTGTCGTGCATGATCATTTGTTTGAACGTCATCCAAAGAATACGGATATCCAGCCAACATGACCAATGCTCCATATACCAAATATCCCGTTTCACACGCTCTTCCATTTGCCACAATTCTTTCGTCTCCCCACGGAAACCCGTCACTTGTGCCCAACCCGTCACACCAGGTTTCACGAAATGACGCACCATATACTGGTCTATCTGCTTCGAATACATATCCGTATGCGCCAGCATGTGTGGACGAGGTCCTACCACACTCATATCTCCTATCAGCACATTCCAGAACTGTGGCAGCTCATCGATATTCATTTTACGCATAAAATTGCCAAACGGGAATTTTCTGGGGTCGTCCTTCGTCGCTTGCAGTTTATCTGCATCCTCATTCACATGCATCGAGCGGAACTTATAACACGTGAAGTCCTTTCCGTCCATACCTGTACGCAACTGTTTGAAAAATAGCGGTCCTGGGCTCTGCAGTTTCACAATCAGATACACGAATGGCAACATGATACCTATGATGACTAATGCTATCAAGGAAAGCAAGATATCCACCACGCGCTTTAACAGCCTGTTCACAGGATTCTGAAGCGGGGTCCCATACGTTGTGAATACCTCAATATCGTGGATATATTCCCTTTGCAGATTCATGCCTAAGGTCTCCACTGAGAGGGGGACAAAATAGAATTGGGTGACATGTTTGTCGCAATAAAGAGACAACTTTCTGACAATTTCCTTTTCCTTACGTGATATACTCACAAAGAGCTCATCACCGAAATCCGGCTCCTTACCCTCCTCAATGTCTGCCATCAATCCCTGCAACGATCCCAAATAGTCTATTTGGGCATCGTCCAACGGTGTGTCAGAATAATAGCCTCGAAAACGATATCCCATAGTAGATTCGTTACGCATCCGTTCAAAAATACGCCGTAGTTCTTGGTCAGAGCCCACCAAAGTCACCGATCTCGTGTTTCTTCCTAATTTGCGCAACCACTTCACTAAATATCTCTCCAACAGTCTCGCCACCAACAAAACTACATAGAATATGCCAGCAATTGAGAGGATAAGCCATCCTGCTCCGGTCCAAAACATCAGATGTCTCATGAGCAGATAGGAAACAATTGCTTGCGTCAGCACCAGATAGCATATCGTTTGCAGAATCTGCCCTGCCGAAACATAGCGTTTATGAATGATGGTATGGAATTTCCATTCGGCGATGAGCAGGGCTATCATATTGATGATGATGAATATACGTTTGTTTTCCCAACTCCACTCATTTGGTTTCATGAATTCCATGATAAAAAAGAACAAGATAGCAGCCAGCAACATGAAGTCGCCGAATGTCACCATCCAGAGAATCATATGGTTTGAATGGTTATTTCGTCTTCTCATAGATATTACATGTAAGAAATTTGCATTGCAAAGATACGAATTTTTTTTAATCTGACAAGGAAATACGCCAAAATCTTAACTATTATCTATTATCTCTTAATTCTTTGACCACGTCAAAGAAACCGTAAACCGTCAACTGTAAACAAGCTGACAGGAACCTGTCACCTGTCATCCATTTTGGTTCGTTTTCTCTGCGCCAGAGAAAATGAATGAAATTGCCTGATGACGGTTTGGTGAATTGTTCCATTTTTTGTAATTTCGCAGTCCGAAAAAAGACATACCAACATCAAAGACGTCTCATAGACTATGAATAGCCTAACGGAACCAGAAGAAGGTAGTTCGTTCCACTCGTTGCTGACGGAATTGCAGCAGCGAGTGGAGCACATAGAACAGTTCCTGGAAAACGAGAGGCCTAAGGCTAACAGCCTGTCTTATGATGTACTGAGTGCATTTATCCTTCCTGAACGGCGTAACGGTATTATGGATATATGCCGACGATTAGACTATTATCTGGTTCCTCATCCTTCAGGACAATGGTTGCTTGAGTTTGACGTGGAGGGCAAACCAGCAAAGTTCCGAAAGACACAGGTGTACGAACGTCTTGCCTTGTTGTTACCTTATCTGGAAGTGACCAAAGAATGGTTTTTCCTTTGGACTGCCCAGCATACAAACCTTGCTACATCAGCCTATACAGTCAAAAATATGATAGGCACCTGAAAAAAGACTATTCTGTGACTAATCTGCGACTAGTCTTTCCCTTGTTCCGCATTGTTTTTGTATGTACCTTCGCAGCATCGAAAAACTATAATGCGTATGATACAACAGAAAGTAAGTTTATTCCAGAGCCTGACGAGTGTGCCGAGTAAGGCAGTAGGACTGGAGGAAGTGGCACGGCTGATTCAGTATGACAGCCACGTAGAAAGCAAAACGGAAAGTTACCGTCGGATGGTCGCGGTGCTGGGCAAAGAGAAAGCCGACGAGGAAGTGAAGAAGAAGTCTGTGCCAGCCTTCTCAGTGGGCGTTCTGTTCGACGGAAACGGGCGCGGGGCAGCGAACGTGTTGGGATTTACCGGCTTGGCGCTATGCGATATTGATCATATCGCGGCCTCCGCCGTAGATACGGCATTCGCCAAGGCGAAGGCTGACCCGCATACACTGATGGTCTATCGCACCATTAGCGGCAACGGACTACGCATCATCTACAGATATGTCAGGGATGCCGCTAACCCCTCAACGCTAACCGCCATATCATGGCGGGCTGCTTTCCTGAAGGGTAACACCTACTTTGCCAGACTGGTGGATCACGACTACGACGCGCAATGTACGGACTACTCACGGCTTAGCGGACTGGCACACGACGACGAGGTGTATGTGAACTGGGAGGCGGAGCCGTTTGTCGTCAGCGACGAAGAGATCCTTGCTGCCAACTTCGACGGACGTGGCGAGAAGGGTAAGCCCCGCAAGGAGTATGCGGCAGGTACACACACGGTATCGGTGGAAGAGGCTTGGCCACGAGTGGAGCAGACGCTCGCTAAGCGGCAGATGGTTTATCAGAGCGGTCATCACCACGACTACGTGATGCATGCGGCATTCCTCTTCAACCGCTACGGTGCAGACCTGGACGAACTGTTGCAGTGGGCGGCGCAGGAATGGAGCGACTACGAGACGAAGCAGCGCGAGGCGACTATCCGCAGTTGCTATAAGAAGACCGACGAGCACGGTACGTGGCGACTGAACCGACAGGGACGCAAGGCGAAGGAGACCTCGATGATCACCCTACCCGAGATACGCCAATGGCTCAACGGACATGTGGAGGTGGTATATAATTTGGTGACCGACATGACGATGTATCGAATCAAAGATGCTAACGACTGGCAGCAGTTGGATGAGCGGGTACTCTGTTCCATTCGTGGTCAGATAGCGGCGGACACCGACAAGCGCGTACTGAAACAGGACGTGCGCGACGTGCTGAGCTCGGACTTCTCGCGGCTCTCCCACCCCGTGCGTGAGTATGTCGAGGCTTTGCCCTCGTGGGACGGGAAGGACCGCGTGAAGGAACTGTGTACACATCTGGAGTGCGCGGAGCCCGACTATTTCGAATGGACCCTGCACAAATGGCTGGTAGCGGCAGTGGCGACATGGATGAACGACCTGTCGTCCAACCATGAGATCTTCGTGTTAATCGGTTCGCAGGGCATCTACAAGACAACATTTTTCCGCCACCTCTTGCCCCCACCGCTCAGGATGTATTTCTGGGAGAATGCCCATAACTCGTTCTCGTCGAAGGACGACCACCTGGCACTGGCGGAGAACTGTCTCGTGGAGATTGAGGAGATAGACTTGCAGAGTCCACGCGACATCAGTGAGCTAAAGGCACTCGCCACCTCAGAGAAGGTGAAGGAGCGACGGCCCTACGCACGCTTCCGCGAGGAGAGACACCGTCTCGCCTCCTTCTGCGGCTCGGGCAATCAGGAACGGTTCCTCAGTGACGACACGGGCAACCGACGGTGGCTCTGCCACAAGGTGAGTCATATCGACGACCCTCGCACGTGGGCTTTAGACTACGACCAGTTGTATGCCCAGTTGCGCGACGAACTGCGGCAGGGCTTCCGCTACTGGTTCGACCCCGACGAGCAGCAGCGCGTAGAGCAGCATAATGAGCCTTTCCGCATTGAGAGCGACGAGGAGCAACTCATCCGCAGTCGGTTGCGCAAGCCCCGTGTGGGCGAGAAGGTCACGCTGATGAATTCCACCATGATCTGCCAGTACCTCAATGGCGCAATAGGACGAGGACTGTCAACAAGAAAGATAGGTATGGTTATGACAACGCTGGGATTTAAAAAGGTACATACCAGACAAGGATGGTTTTATGAAGTCTACCAGATACCTCTTGACCAGATACAGGCCACGTTGGCTATTTTACCCTTCTGATTGAGCCATGTGTGACAGATGTGACAGAAGAAATAGTAACTTTTATATAAAGGAAAACATTTAGTCTGGGACTAAATAATTTCCTATAGAGAAAGTTGCAAAAAGTACTGTCACATCTGTCACACTACCTTCAAAAATAAGTCATATATTAAGCAAGCATAAGTTATATACTTACGACCCGTAAACACTATACTAATCACCCTAAAAGCATATATCAAAAATGAAAGCAATGTTGAAACAAGAACTGGCGGATGCTGCCGGAGTGAGTCTGCGTACGCTGCATCGCTGGTGTCTGCCGTATCGTGACGAACTGCTGAGGATGGGCTGGAAACCCAAACATAAGCTGCTGCAACCGAATATTGTCAGATTTTTGGCGGACAAATTCTGCATTGAACTACCTTAGTCGGACAGTGTCGGACAGTGGACTTCTCCAATATCGTACCTTTGCATTGTCACAGAAACACTGTGATGATGGCATGACGAAGCCTTGCGCGCAGCCCACCTCATCCATCCGACATCTAACATCAAACATCAAAACAATGATCAAGTACATTCTGAAGAAATGCAAGAACGTGAAATCGGCCGTCTTCGGCAAACAGTTCGCCTATCCGGTCGTAGAAGAGACGCTCGACCTCGATGCCCTCGCCAAGCACATGTCGCAGCACAACACCCCTTACTCCAAGGGTATGATCCGTGGCGTCCTCACCGACATGGTACGCTGTATCAAGGAGGTATTGCTGGAGGGTAAGAACGTGAAGATCGACGACCTCGCCATCTTCTCCATCGGTATCAAGAACGCCAAGGGCGGTGCAGAGAGCGAGGAGGACTTCAACGTCTCGAAGAACATCAAGAGCGTGAAGCTCCGTGCCCGTGCCACTGGTGAGCTCACCGCCAAATCACTCAATCTGGAGGCAACGCTGAAACGTGCCACTGCCCTGACGGGTACCACTGGCAGTGGTGGATCTACAGATTCAGGGAATAACGGATCTACGGATTCAGGGAATAACGGAACTACGGATTCGGGGAATAACGGAAACACCGGTGGTGGCGGTACCGACCCGAATGTAGGTGGTGATGATCATTAGGCCAAAGGCCTAAATGAGAAATGAAGAATGAAGAATGAGGAATGTGGAATGATCGGCTTTGCCGATTGTCAATGATAAATGGGAAATTCCTCATTCGAACATCGCAGCGAAGCGAGAATAATTCAACACTCAACACTCAACATTCAACATTAAAAGATTATGAAGAAGGAAGTAGTTAAGAAAATCATTCAGATCGTCATCACGATCCTCACCGCCGTTAGTTCCACACTGTTCGTACAGAGTTGCTATCGCTAGTGAGGAATTACGAATGACGAGTGAGGAATGATTCTCGCTTCGCTGCGATGTTAAATTATTAATTCTCAATTGATCATCGCCGCAGGCGACCATTCCACACTCAACATTCCACACTCAACATTTAAAATGATGAAGAACGGTGAAAGAGCCAGGGGGTTGCGCAACTGCAACCCCCTGAATATTATCAAGACGAAGAACACGGTGTGGCTCGGACAGATCCATACCGAGTCGGAGAAGACCTTCTGTCAGTTCTCTCGTATGGTCTATGGCTGCAGGGCAGCGTTGAAACTGCTCCGTACGTACTACACGAAATACGACTGCACTACCCTCCGCAGGATTATTGCCCGCTGGGCACCTGAGACGGAAAACAACGTGCAGGCGTATGTCCGTAATGTCAGTCGGATGACGTGTATCGGAGCCACGACTCCCCTACCCCCGATGAAGCCAGAGACCAGGGAAATCTGGTGTAAGATAGTCCTCGCCATGGCGACCGTCGAGTGCGCCCTCGACGCCGATGGTCAGGAGCAACTCCAAATCGACATCGAAGATGCCTGGTGGATGCTGAATCCATAACAAAACAGAATGAGCAGTCACATCAATGACTGCTCATTTTTTTATTTTAAACTGTCAACTGTCAACCGTAAACACGCTGACAGGAATATCTCCTGTCAGCCCTACTTCAGACTTCAGACCTCATCTCTTATAAACGAAAAATGCGTATTTACGCAAAAAAAGTAAATAGAAAACTTGGTACTATCATTAGAAAGCAGTATCTTTGCAAACAAAAAATGCGTATTTACGCAAAAAAAGTAAATAGAAATGGAAATAAAAAGAGACCTGCATCTGAATAAACTCATTGACAGTAAGCACAATGGGATGATAAAAGTTGTAACAGGAGTTCGACGTTGTGGAAAATCATATCTGCTTTTCAATCTCTTCTGTCAGCATTTGAAAGAAGAGGGCGTTGCAGAAGACCACATCATTAAAGTTGATTTGGAAGACCGCCGTAATAAAGCACTTCGTAATCCCGATGCCTTACTTAACTATATAGATAGTCACATGACAGACAAGCAGATGTATTATATCCTGCTTGATGAAGTGCAGTATGTGGACGATTTCGAAGATGTACTGAATAGCTATTTAAAGATAGAGAATGCGGATGTTTACGTAACTGGAAGTAACTCGAAGTTCCTGTCTAAGGATGTGGTTACGGAGTTTAGAGGACGGGGAGATGAGATTAAGATTGCTCCACTTTCTTTCCGTGAATTTATGTCCGTGTTTCAAGGTAACAGAGAGAAAGCCCTGGAAGAATACATGCTCTATGGAGGCCTTCCTAAAGTCGTGACTTTTGATACACCCGAGAAAAAGGTTGAATACTTGAAAGGTCTCTTCAAAAAAACCTATCTGACAGACATTAAGGAGCGATACAAGATTAAGAATGATGATGACCTGGAAGAATTAATAGACATCATTGCTTCTTCCATTGGCGGACTTACCAATCCTACAAAACTGGAGAATACATTCCAGACTGTGAAGCATAGCGACATATCACATACAACCATCAAGTCTTATCTGGATATTCTACAAGATGTCTTCCTCGTTGAAAAATCCGTTAGATATGATATCAAGGGGCGCAAATATATCGACACTCCAGCAAAGTATTATTTCTCGGATTTAGGACTGCGTAATGCCAGACTGAATTTCCGTCAATACGAGGAAACACATCTTATGGAGAATCTGATTTACAACGAGCTTCGACTACGCGGTATGAGTGTTGATGTTGGAGTAGTGATAAAAAACGAGAAGGATGCCAATGGAGTGAGTGTGCGGAAGCAGTTAGAGGTTGACTTTGTTTGTAACCAAGGGAATCAGCGATATTACATACAATCAGCGTTGCGTCTACCTAATGAAGAGAAGCGTAAGCAGGAAGTCCGCAGTCTAAAGGACATCAACGATAGTTTCAAAAAGTTTGTTATTACTGAAGACTTGATCAGCCGGTATCTTGATGATGACGGTATTACATATATGAATATTTTCGAGTTCCTTCTAAATGAAGAAAGTTTAAGTAATGGATATTAAGAAGATATGCGCCATACCGTGCCACACAAACTCTATAAGCAGCTATCTATTCCGTCACTCCGTTTATCCCTGAACCTTGAACCATGAACCATGAACCATAAATGCCCTGAACCAAAAATTTGCCCTGTCAGCCCTACTTCAGCCTTCAGACCTCATCCTTCGTTCACAACCTGTCATCTCTGAACTATATTAAGTATCTCTGTCATACTCTCCTCTATTTCTTCCGGTAATGGTATAGGACGATATGCTAGTTGGCCAAGTTCATCAGAATAATAGGTACTCAATTCTTTCCATAGTTGCGGGAAGTTTTTAAGCAAAGGAGCATCCTCAATATTCATTCTTTGCCAACCTTCCGGAGTATCAAACACTGATTGATCGTGCCGCCAAAGATCTTTTAGATCTGACACGAAGCCCTGACCGAGATAATCACGACATTCTGTATCGTTCGACAATGCATGAAGATCATAAAAATGGCGAATTTTCTCTTTTAATCCTACAATGGGCTGAGGTGTGAAAGAAAATCGCAGTAAGGACACCAACTTCTCACAAACTGTACGACGTTTGTCAAGGACATTCAGTTCAAATGGTGCCATATCCCACTTTTCAATAAGTTGTTCTTTACCAGTTTCTCTTAAAAACTGCGTGATAAAACTCTCGATCTCTAATTTTACATATGGATACGGATTAGCAAAAGAATTAATCTCCACAATGACATAGTTACCAAGAAGTTTCATACGCGGGTCACTCCCTAATAACATACTTTTGTAAGAGTAATAGGTCTTTCTATACCGAGAACCTTTACTGGTCTCTCCCGGCATGTCTGTTTCAGGAATTCCCTTTGTCATTCCTTTACTTACCTTTGAAATTAAGGTCTTAATTTGATTACCATTCATCCCCTCAGCAAGTACTGCGACATCAATGTCACTTGAAAAACGATCTATAAGCCTGTAGCCCTTGGACAAAGAAGTTCCACCCTTCCATACTGTATTGTTTGCCTGTGGGGTCTTGGAAAGTTGTTGTAGAATTTTGGTTATCCAATAATCCTTCTCTATATATATTGGAGCAATATTAAGATGTTCAGAAGTAGCACGGATAGCATCGGAGAACTGCTGTATATTATTGTCAAGCGTCATACGATTTTAAAGTTTTCAGTGGATAATACTTTTGGAGTCAGACCTACTTTATATACTGTAATTGGGTTGAGCGTGTCTCTCAACGCCCGTGCCTTATCTTCACCATACAAATCTTCAATAATGGCTCCAGTAACAGCCCTTGTCATGGGAGTATACTTCATGGCAAGTTTAATTAATAAATCGACTTTTTTTTCATCGAAAGACTCTATAACTGCTTTGATTCTATTGTATGAATTGTCGGGCGTGGAGTCTGGAATACGCTTAATACTTTTGATTGAATCGAGTAATTGAAGCAGAGGAATGTTAATCTTGGTTATCGTATTTGCTTGCTGAACAAAACGAATTGAAAAAACACCTCTACGAGTATTGTTCTTTTTCCCTTTAACACCAATCTCAATAATGTTGGAGATTTGTGTGGTTAAACCTAACTGCCCAAAAATGGAAACACCAGTTAGATAACCTATTACCTGGCCATCTTTTTCCAGTAGATCCTTTACAACTTCTTCCTGACTAGGTTTTAGGCTACCGAACATTGTTTGTTTCGGTTTATAAAATCGCCCCTTAGAAAGCCGCTGGATTACACCAGTATCAGCCATACGGTTCAATTTGCGTATAACATTAGCACTGGACTCAGGAGGCAATCCTAAGTCCCGATACGTGAAAACATAGTCTGTACGGAATGAATTCACGACTTGCTCTATCGTCTTTGACTGTAGCATATAATACTTTTGAATAATAATCCGGTGCAAAGATATATATATTGTCTCGTTTTTAAGCCACAAAACTAGACAAATTTTTTAAACAGGTTGAAATTTAACATTTTCATCTGCTTATAAAACAAATTTCCTCATTATATTATTGTCCAAATTCTCCCATTAACGAAACAACGCTGAAAGGTTATCACCTCCCAGCGTTGCTTTCTTCGCTCTTTTAATCAAAGAACCTTTATGATTTTACCTATTCTTCTATATTTTTCGTACCTTTGCAAAAATTTAGCAAACATCAGACTTCGTACTTCTAACATCATACATCTATATGGCCCGACAACCACGTAAATCCTCTGGCACTGGTATTCATCATATCATGATGCGTGGCATCAATCACCAAAACATATTCTATGACGAGGAGGACTACTACCAGTTTATCAACACCCTCGACAGGATGCGTGTGCGCTATGATGATGACGGACTACCCTGCGGTACCAACTATATCCTCTATGCCTACTGCCTCATGCCCAACCATTTCCATCTGCTCATCCGTGAACGCGAGGACAGTCTGGGAATGGCTGTGAAGCGCATCAGTTCCTCATACGTCTATTACCACAATCACAAGTACCTACGCGACGGACACCTGTTCAAGGAGCGCTTCAAGTCGGAACCTGTCAACGACATGGCTTATTTTACTACCTTGCTTCGCTATATTCATCAGAACCCGGTCAAGGCAGGAATTGTCAGCAATGTAAAGGACTACGAGTATAGCAGTTGGGGGGAATATACCGGACAGGTGGACCCTGTCTTCCGTCTCTGTAATATTGAGACTGTTCTAAGGCGCATCCCTTATACAGACCTGAACGCCATTGTCAACGAGCCCCTACCAGATAGTTTTACAAGCCTCGATGATGACAATGAACGGCCGAAGTTCAGACTTTCTGACGATCAAGTGTGGCAGAACATCATCCAGATTACCCAAATAACCACTGCCACAGAATTTCAGCGACTTGACAAAGAGAGAATGAGAGAAGCTCTTAGAGAACTGAAACACCTGGGAGCATCTGTCAGACAGTTAGAGAGACTCACGGGACTTGGAAGAGGAATCATTCAAAAAATATGATGACAGGTGATTGATGACAGTGATGACAGGAACCTGTCCCCTGTCATCTCAAATCCTGAACCATGAACCATAAATGCCATGAACCAAAAATTTGCCCTGTCCCCTGTCATCATCTATCCGAATAATCTCTCCCACAAAAATCTCGGAGGAAACAGCAGCCCGGCTTTCAAATATCTTTTTCGAGTATGCGGTTCCTTCCACATCCTATACACAAACCGAAGGTTCATCCTGTCCATCCATGCTGGATAATAATTAATCATATTCTTTGATATCTGGTGAATAAACCCACCACATGTAAAACCAATTCCTTGATAGCCAACCTTCTTCACCTTCAATAGAAACTGCTCTTGCATGATGACACCCATGCCTACTATTAAGAAATCAGGATTTATGTCCACTATATGCCTTGCCTCCTTATCTTTCTCTTCCTCATTGGCAAAGTAGCCATTTCTATAACCAACGATATTAATTCCTTTATATTTTTCACGAATGATGATTACAGCCTGCTCCACCTGCTCCTGTTTCGAAGCTACAATATACACTGATTTGCCATTCTCTGTTGCATAGTTCAACAATTCTGGAGCTAATGAAGTCATGTCGAAACTCCTCCTTGTCACTTTTACACCATACAATAGTTTGATGGCAGACACTAATAATGAACCGTCAGCAAACACCCCATCCATCTGGCAGAACAAATTCTTATGCTTCAGTGCATCCAGATACGATACTGGATTTAGAAACGAATATATCTTTCCACCATCCGTCTCTCCGTAAGTCCATAGATTCGTAAGTTCTGGACTCCGTTTCTCCGTTTGTATAATTATATCAACCAGTTTAGAATTCATCTATATGTTTGTTTTTCAGGAAGCAACATGCTGGTACATCTTTTTCATACGCCTCAGTTCCCTCTTGAAACTTTCGAGCAAAGACACAACCTGAGCCCATAATTTCATCAAGATCCTCCATCGTAATAATCCTTGGCGATGCTTTCCGATGGTCAAACCTGACATATCTAAGATTACCATCCTTGGCAAATTTGAAAATCTTTTCAGAAGAAGCCAATATCATCTGCTTATAATGCTCATCGCTGCATGTTGTCTTTTCAAACATGTACCTATATTGAGCATACTTATCCACAATCTCCTTGACCGCTCTCAGCGTTAGGCTGCACCATTCAGAGCCGTATGCATACTTGATGGGCGCATGTTTCAATCTATCTATAATGAACCATTGTGACAGCAATAACAATCTCCTCATCAGATTCTTGAACGCATTGTTTTTTCTCCCGCGTACAAAGAAATGATAATACTTAATTCGCTTCTTAAATATGGAGTTATATCGTACGTCTATAAATTCCTCATCTCTGCCATTAAAGAATTCATGTATACTATCCTGGCTCATTACAGGCAAATCACTGCCAGACAGCAGATGAACATACTGATAATTTACACCCGTTTCCAACACCTTATTGTAGAGCTTCACCTCCGCATCGCATAGTGAAACATCACTCCACTCTACATCAACAGGATTGTCTATGATATGCAGATTGGAGACCTTTGTCCTTACGTCTCCAATCCGATTAAACTCTGCAAAGCCCTTGGCATCAACATGCAGATAGATGTCATTCCTTTCATCATCAATCAACTCTATCAGCCTTTGCAACAGCCCCCATTTGTCATGAGCCAATATGCAATATGCATGTTTGGATTCCATCTCTCAACCCCTCAACTCTTTTGCCAAATACTCCAACGAACGGTTCTTTTCATACTCAATCTTCCCGTTCACCAGCTGATAGTCAATCGTACAATCCATCATTTCCCCCATCTTCGATAGGTCTGTAACAATTCTGCTTTCTAATTCGAACTGCTTCAACAAGTACGTTAGCTTCTGGTTGTTCATCTCCCGAACTATTGTGCAGAACGGCTTATTGTATTTGATAGAGAACACGCTCCCATGAAATGTGTCTGTCACCACGTATGCAGCATCTCTGAACCATGCCAATACCTCAAACGGTGAAGGCACCACCACATCGTCACACCACGGGAAATAGTGTCCTATTGACAACAACCTTAGCCTCTTCTTCTTGGCAAAATCCTGTATCGCGGCAATTTCCTTCTCGTCAGAGATACGTCCAGGATAGGAATAGACAATGATATAGTCACCCTTATGCTCCTTTTTAGGCATAAACTCTGAATAGTCGTATATCAGCACTGGATCCACATGCATCAGTGGTTCCTTGCCTGTCAACGCCATCACCACCTGTCGGCTATTCTCGTCTCTTACAGAAATCTGGCTAAAATTCTTGTTCAACATTCTGCCAACCTCATCCTTCAGCCCCAACTGCAGCAATTTCTCTACCGTTGTTGCGCCAAAAGAGGCTGCATAACTAATAATCTTATCTGCATCTATTCCCTCGCCATATAGTTGTGACGAGAATCCGAACCATGTCTTTTGTGCACAATTGAATACCTCATCACTACCAATCACCACAATGTCATGATGTTCCACCGTTCTTCCACTCTTCACACCAAGATAAGGCAAAAACTCCTTCGAGAACCGAGTCTGAAACTGGTAGATGGTCTTAAATCTTTTCAAAAAGTCCCAACCCCACAGTCGCTCCACAAGTAACTGCATCTTATGCAGTTTCCCCTGCTTATAATCACCTATCTGTATGCCAGGAATGATGTTCACAAAGTCACACTCATGTCCCAGCCCCTCAATGTTTTTCTTGAGCGAGAACGCCTGCAAAAAAGAACCATAGTTCTTCACCTCCTGCATCGAAAGAATTCCTATTTTCATATATCTCCTTTCTCTAAACTTTTTTCCCTAATGACGTTGCTATTTTTTTTGCAGTTTCTTCTCCTATTGTTTTTTTTATAAATTCCTTACTATGGCGAATGATTTCTGATTGAAAATCTTTTGGCCTACTTATATCGAAGAAATCATAGATACAATCAGCATCTGTTGTCATCTCCGTAAAAACCTCATAGAAGATTGGCTTTTCCGAATCTTTAACCATAAATTGAGGTAATGCTTTGTCAAAAGAATCTTTATCATGAGCAGACAAATAGATGAAATTATTCTCTTTCACCCAACCTTCAGCTTTTGTTGAATGCCTCGCGGTTGTATGAAGATCACTATATTCATCTTTCCATGTCTGGTTAAAATAGAATTCTTCACCACCATGATTATTAATCATCAAAATTCTCAGGTTATTCCCTATATGTCTGATACGAAGCGCATTCATATCATAGAAGAATGCCAAATCTCCAATAACCAAAAAACAAAGTTCCGATGACCCATTAGATTGCCCAACAAGAGATGATAGACATCCGTCTATACCGAAAGTTCCTATATTTGCAAAGACATTGATATTCTTATTTAGATTAAAGAAATTTGTAATTCTAATGCTGTCATTAATACTAAGATGTAGAGTTGAGTGTTCAGGAATTGACTTAACGACTTTTTCTATTGCGTAAATATTGCTGTATTCGAATTCAGGATAAGATACTCCAGAAGTATATTGAGTAATTGTTTTATAATATAGTTTGTCATTTGTGTAATCAGAATCTGAAAGTTCTATCATTCTCTCGAAGAAATAAGTTTCAGGACATTCAAAAATGTTCGTTATGCTTTGGAACATATCAACAACTTTCCCCGCTTCTTCAATAGACCAATGTTCAAATTCCCCTTTATATTTCCTTAGCATTTCTTTAACACCACCATATACATTTCCACCAAACGAGATAACAATATCAGGTAGCATTGACTTAAACTTTGCAATAGTGATATACCTTGTATCCATAGCAACAGAAACGTTAATTCCATTCTGGCATTGAACATTGCTCATGTGGTCTATACAAATGGTGGCATTGAATTTTTCAAAGAATAAATTCAACAACTCATTTAATCTCTCAGAATAGTGATTTCTTTGACCTACAATTACCATGATACGCCTTGCCTTGTGTAGTTTTTCGCCATGAGCCTTCCATTGTTCCTTTGATGATAGGATTTCAGTACGTTCAATCTTTATCACATCTGGAAGTTTTTTGACATTAAAGGAATTGTTATATGAGCGCATTGGAATATTAATATGCACAGGCCCAGAACCACGATGATTTAATTCCAACAAAGCCTCATTGACTAATCTTTGACAATATATCCAATCCTCTTGATTATTTATTTCAGATGGCAGGTTTACAGATTTTCTAACGTGTCTATCAAACATTCCTACTT
Organism: Prevotella sp.; assembly: GCA_017554145.1. GTDB lineage: Bacteria > Bacteroidota > Bacteroidia > Bacteroidales > Bacteroidaceae > Prevotella. Next base: position 33,530 of record JAFZIZ010000007.1, read on the forward strand.
GGTCTATCATTTGGTCTTCCCACTGTCCTAACATTTGAGGATTTCTGTCACTTGTCAAGACAATAATGGGAACGCTTTGATAAAACGCTTCAGCCACAGGAGGCCAATAATTACAAGAAGCGGTAGAAGCTGTACACGATATGACAACTGGTTCCTGTACTTGTTGTGCCAATCCTAAAGCAAAATATCCAGCACTTCTTTCATCAACAACAGAATAACATTTAAAAAATGGGTCTTTCTCCACTGAATGCACAAAAGGAACATTTCTGCTACCAGCGGATAAGACACAATGGCTGATGTTCCACTTCTTGAGTAACGCGATAATAATCTGATAACTCTTTAATTCTGTATACATAATTGTGATTCTTTGATAATTGATTTTTATAAGAACTCTTATTCTGTTTGAGGCGAAGGATCCATCTTTACTTACCTTTAACAAATTCCATATATACCTTTTCTAGTTTTTCCACCACATTATCATCAGAATAGTTAGTAATGATATGCTCTGATAACTTAGGTTGAAAGGTGTTTCCATCTAGAAAGAATCTTACAGCTTTCCCTATCTCGTCAACACTATAAGGGTCAACGGTCTTTGCTAATCCATTAAAATACTCCTTTGGTCCTCCAATATTAGTAATCACAACGTCACATCCAAGAGTTGCAGCTTCAAGTGCAGCAAGACCCACTCCCTCAATAAAGCTAGGGAGTGCAAACACCTTTGCATTCATGCAGAGTTCATGTTTCTTCTCGTCAGAAAGATACCCCAGATATTCCGCATAATGCTTGCCTTTCATCCAAGAGTCAAACTCGGCCTTTTCTGATTCCTTCAACATTCCTCCCAGAACGAGGCGGAACTGGTATTTCTCTGATGCATCAATCAGCCGTTTTACGTTTTTCCCTGTGGCGCCCAACCGACTTATATGCAAGCAAAAATTATCTCTTTCTAACGAGAAGGGTACACTTTCGGTTCCATTGGAAAGCATGACCACTTTGCATTTTTCAGAATCATATCCAAAAACATTTCTCATAACATAAAGTTCATACTGGCTTCTCACCAGACACCCTTTTACTGAATTCCTAATTCTGCGCAATGCATAGAAATTATTATATGTCCTCAAATGTTCACTTCCAAAACGAGAAAAGATCTTATATGTTGAGAAAGAATAATGAGGATCTTTATCAAAAATAGGTGCAATAACGATATTCTTTGTTTTCGTTTCCAAGCCTCTGACATCATCAAGCAGATTAATAGGCTTTCCAAAAAGCTGAACGATATCATATTCGCTATAGTCAACGTAGTTCCAACTACTTGTCAAGTCCACCTGATGCCCTCTGTTTTCCAAGATTTTTTTCCACGTAAATGCCTGGCTCACAATGCCGTCACCCCTCGATACCCGCAACCGATTGAAAAGAAACGCTATCTTCATATCCTTAATTCTGTTTTAAAGCCGTTTCGAGGAAACCTATAGATTTCTTCTTCCATTCATTTAATACACTATTGACCGATTCAAAGTCTATCTCCAACTGCTTAGGTATTTCCAAATCCTTAAGCTCATCATAAACAATTCTTGATTCCAATCCTGTTATCTTTAGAATAGATAATACTCTACTGTTCATCATACTCACAGGGTTGACCAAAATTGTAAAAGGAATATTGAAGTTAATAGAGAATGCCGTACCATGAAAACTATCTGTTACAACATATTTTGCATTCGACAATAAACCGACCCACTCTTCCGGTCCTATTTCATAGAAATGAATAGTGCCGTCATTAGGTTCTTCAATATAATTACTCTTAATATTCACTACTGTCAGATTAAGCTGCCTTGCAATACCGATGGCCATCTTACGAATATGTGGAGAGCCAGAAAGTGTATAAATCAACAGGTAATTACCTTCCACATCTGGGAACTTAGCCACTTCTTTCTCCCATTCTTCCTTTTGCAAAAGAAAAGTCGGATCAAGAACAACCTCTGTCTTTCTCTTCCAATACTTCATAATCAACTCTGCTCCTTGAAGTTCCCTTACTGATAGCACATCTATGTTCCTAATGTATTCTCCATATATCTTTCGCATTCTTCTAGGGATTTCATAGATACTGATACTGGCCGCATATGATATCTTCTTGGCATTATATTTATTTGCAAACATCAAGAAATAAACATCAAGTCTGTCTGTATGGATATAATTCCATATCTGATCACTACCTGCTATATATGTGTCATACGGGAGATCCTCTGCCACAGTTATTTCATCAAGTGTATAATACCGATTAGAATGCCTTACTTTCTCATCAAAAAAAAATTCGAACAACTTATGCTTATTCGCTCTCTTTTCTTTGTAATCTACCTCAACTCTCATCCGTTTTTTTGTCTCTTTGGATTTTGTATAAATGGCTAAGAGTCCTTTGAATCCATATCTCTTTATGCGCATTTTAATAGATCCCCAAATAACATCAGGATTACGTTTCATGTCAATATGTCGTTTTTCCAAATTAACGACTTCTGCATCGTAACCAAGTTTATTCAATTTCCATTGAAGAGCAAAAGCTTGCAACTCCGCACCATAATTATCACACTTGGCGTATGTTATAATTCCAATTTTCATTTTCCCAGTTTATAAGTAATTGTTTTATACACATTATACAATCCCAAAGTATATATTATATTTTTTAAATATTTATTGACATAATACTTTACGTTTTCTTTCTTTAATAATTTGTATTTGATGGAATAATCCAATAAAGAAAAGTTCTCATCCAAAAAATCCTTAACCGCACTATCTCGGAATTTTGGTCTTTCAACAGGAGATTTCAAATTTTCATTCTCTATCAAAGCTTCTCTCAACTCTCTTTCCTCGATATAAGCATGTTTTTCGAGTTCGTTGAGTATATTTTTCATCTTTCCGCTATTATCCAATACTAAAGATACCCCAGAAGACACATTTTTCTTAAAAGGTATCCCATGTCTACCTATGCCCCAGAAGTCTGCAATGGTGAAATCGCCCACTCTATTTAGGTTTGCATATTGACATCTGAAACAGCTTTCCCTATATATGAGCCCTTTGAAGAAAGCACTCATATAGGCGTTGTCCTCTTGCTCCAATAATTGCCATTTCGTTTCCGCAAACTTGACAGCTGGTCGATAATCCCAGCTGTCAAGTTTGCGGAAACGAAATCCCGTTACAATCCCATTCCCATTATTTAGACGAATAGATGCTTTTAGTTTCTCTAAATAGGCATTAAATACATTATGGTTTGGGACTCCATGACATACAAGATCAAGGGTTATCAAATTGTCTTCGCCCCGTTTCCCGAGAAAAGCATATAATCCAGCAACCTGGCAAGGTGTACCCGTGAACAACACCTTTTTCCCAGAACGGAGTTCTCGCTTTACTTCTTCATAGCAATCTCCTATTACACTTTGTACATATTTTGAACTACGCAGTTTATCCAAATCGTCCACATTGTCTATCTTTGTATGGAACACTTGAAAGGTCTCATCTATTGTTGCACCAAACACCACACCTTTGTGTGCCAAAACATAACGAGCAAATAGCGAAAATGCTCCGCCACTACTACTATTTTTCCTGTCTGCATAGTTAATAATGGCATACGCCTTCTGATTCTTGTGATTAGAATTCAAAGGATTAAGGACAGGACATTTATTCTCACATAGCCCACACTCCATGCACCGTGACGCATCTATCTGTGGCATAAGAAACCCTTCATCATCAGCAAACATAGTAATAGCCCCCTTTCCACATAGGTTGGCACAAGTAAAACAGCCAGTACAACTATAGTGACTTGCTAATAAAGGCATTATTTTTTACTTGATTGATGAATATGTGCAGGAATTCCAACTCGCACTTTTATGAATTTAGCAGGAACTCCACCCCAAATCTCTCCAGCTGGGATGTCTTTAGTCACAACACTCCCCGCTGCCACAATAGCATAGTCACCAATTGTAACAGGAGCACATATACAAGTATGGGCTCCAATAAATACATGGCTACCGATATGAACCTCCCCCTTTACAAAATGATTGCAACTTCTTGGATTTGGTTTTAGATAGTGAGTCAGAATGGTTGTCCTCATAGTTATTGAACTATTATCGCCAATATAAATCAGATCAGGGTGCAGCGTGTCAAAAATTACTTGTTCTCCCACATGATCATGTACGCCAATCCTTACCCCTCCCCATTTTACGAGTAAGGGTCTCATTTTTTTTGACGGCCAAATACTCCATTGAGAAATAGCCAAAAAGAAACGTTGAAAAATTCTTTTCATATATGAATAAGATTCGGGCAAAGTTATTTAAATTCTCGCATCTTATGCATTTGCTTGCGCATAATTTTATATATAGGTGGAATAGAATAAAGAATGTAATATCCGACCATTCCGATGGAAAATATTGACATTAATGCCCTTTTACTATACATCCTCGCATCCTTAAAATTCCCTCCATGTGCACTACTCATTGCCATACGCTTGTTTTGGGCATAGGAAATGGATTTTCGTTCATACTCTGACAAATCATAGCTCACGAGAATTTTATCAAGCACCATTTGGGTGCCCCTCACATTACGTTTGTATGATCTGCTAATCGAATCATGCCCATCTCTATAGATATCCAATAATGGAGTGTCAATATAATAAATATGTGCAATTTGTGCCACTCGAATCCACATGTCATAATCCTGTCTGGCAGGAAGAGCTTCGTCAAACAAACCAGCATCAATAATTGTATTTTTTTCGACAACAACTGAAGAAGTTGGACCAACCAAGTCTCTGAAAAGGATTGATTTGGATATATCACCCTCCTTGAAACCTTTCTTTGAGAATTGGAAACGACCTGTTTTAGTTCGGATAAAATACTGTACGGAAATGAATTTTGCGCTCTTATTATTAATACACTTCACAACTTCTTCCAGAAATATTGGATACCACTCGTCATCTGAATCTAAAAAGGCAATGAAATCTCCTGTAGCAGCCTTAATACCAGTGTTTCTTGCGTGGTTTGCACCCATATTTTGGGGATAGAACTCAAATTGAACTTTTTCAGAATATTTATTCTGTAGTTTCTTATTTATATCCGTAAACTCATTTCCACCATTGTCATCTACCACGATAATTTCGTATGGCTTGTAATTTTGCGCCAAAACTGACTCAATTGTACGCGTCATCACCTCCTCACTTGTCTTGTATGAGGGGATTACAACTGAAAATTTAATATCACTCATATTTTACAAATACTTTTCATTGGCCTATAAATAAAAATGACAATGTAATAGATTGTCAAACTGAATACGATGCCTATAATAGCAGACGTACACCAAGATAATTCTCCCAGCATCCTTATACAAACAGCCATTGCAGCATAGTGCAGGAAATATATGGGTAGGGTATTTCTCCCTATATAAGTCAAAGGATCACGGATTACAGCTATTGAACTTACGTAACTGCATACATTCCAACCAATATAAGAAAAGGAACACAACATGAATATTTGTAATAAAACAGGCCAGCCATATATTCCCGTTATTGACCCCCAATGATTAAAAGAGAAATAATACCATACTGTCATACCTACCATAGAAATAATCCACAAAACAATTTTATAACGCAGCTTTTCCAATTTATTCATACTTAACACCTGCTTTGCTAAGGCAAAATAAAAACATCCACGTAATGGCAACATAATATTATGAAACATATAATGTGGAAAGAACTTAGGGTTAAATGCAAAAACAGCAAGACCTAATGGTAGTATAATAAGCCATTTTTCAATTTTATTTCTCCTTGCTATAACGACAATCAAAGCATAGAAGATCTCCGCGAAGAAGAGAGACTTGATGAACCATAACTGCGGAAGAAACGGTTCTGTCTCACCAATACTAAACAACAGTGTCCTTACGATTTGCACCAAATATTCTTTCCATGAATAGGCGGTTTCATAAAACCCTAATCCAAATATGACGTTGTGTAAGATAACTATTGGCAAAGCATATTTCAGAAAAGGGATATATAAGCTTTTTATACGCTTTTTTATGAATAGCAAAAGGTGGGGGGGGTAAAATATGCATTCTCTCTACACGTCATTCCAGAGATGAGAAAGAACAGTGGCATATGTATGAAATAAAACATCGCCTTCATGTGGATAGGGCATGCCGTATGACCAACCACTACCATGATAATGCCGATGCACTTTAGCATATCTATTTCTAAGATACGATTATCGGGTGTCATTTTCTATTTTTTCAGATTTTAATGACTAAATACGGCATATATTGGGGCGCTGTTCAAAGCCTCTCCTACTACATTAATAATACGTAGGCCAATATCTTGAACTCCTTTATTCTCAATATATTCATCATTTCCTCACTTGTTTTGTTTGAGAGGGATTACAACTGAAAAGTTAATATCACTCATATTTTTTCGTGTATTTTTTTAACAAAGCTATCCCATGAGTTTTCATGGATAAAAACACTCACTTTTTGGGGATTTATACTTCTATTTGATTTCAATAACTCCAGAAGCTGATTAAAAGAGTCATACGTTATACACAGACCCTGTTCTGACAAATCATGAAAAGCGCCACGATTGGGACCTATAGGTGTACCGCCAAACAATATGGTATCAATAAGTGCCCCTGAACTTGACACACTTTCACCAACATAAGGAAACAATACATAGCGGGATTTTTTACAATACGAAGCTATTTCTGAAAAATCGGCACGTCGTTCTTCAAATACAATATGGTCATTACAAGATGATTTCACTTTATTAATATACTCTTTATCCGATCCACTTCCAATGATCCGTATTTTAATATCTGAATATTGGATTTCTGATTTAGATATGAATTCAAAAATACCTTTATATGGGATAATACTACCCCAAATAAATATATCGTCTTGAGCCAAAACACTGTCATTGCTTTCAACGTGGTGTGTCTCGACTGGGTGGCAGAGATAGATTACTCGTACCATTGCTTTTTTCTTGGCATACTCTTCTGCTTCTTTAGAGTGAGTAACAATTAATGTGGATAGATGAAAGAGCAGCCATTGTATCGAAGAAGAATAAAAGTCCTCTCCATAATGAGGATGAATATTGTGGAACATCCATACAATTTTTTTTCCTCGTATTTTGACAACCAAAATTGCTAATATCACCATCACCCATTGGAAGAAAGCACCTCTGAAGGTACTTACGTTCTCAATCCAATTGTAGATATTTACATCAACTTGGAAAGCACGTTTTAGTACGACCCATCCTATAGCACCCTTAGGTTTTCTATTATCAGCCTCCAATACTTCAAAGTATTGCCCTAATGCATTTTTATAATTAACGGAATAAGGATTAGGATATGTTCCTGATTTACCTGCTGATGGATAATAATAAAGTTTCTTCATTAGCTAATTTCCCTTTGAGAACATACTTCTATAACTCCAATCGTAAAGTGACATAATTGCACACGTATGCTGTTCGCCATCGACATGTATATAATTTTTATTTAGTAAACTCATATCAGCTGCTGTCTTTATACCATAAAGGTAAAAGTCCGTATAAAAGCGGGCTATTTGTGAATATGGCATAATCGTTTGGGTTTCTTTTTTATTCAAGTTTTGTTTATAACATTTTCTTATAACATCAAGTTTATATTTCTTTCCGCCCAAACACTGTTTAGCTGTTTTAAATAATAGCCCAATCTTGTTTTTATAGTTTAAAGCTGGTTTATATTTCTGACGAAAAATGTACGAACCTTTTATTTCTCCTTCATGATAGCAATTCCACCAGACATTAGTTCGAGCACAAGATGGCGCCATATGTAATGAGCCACTTGAATTTATATAAGCAAAACCGTATATGTTTTCAAACAAGTTGTATGAAGGAGGACTCATCGGGCCTTCGGAGAATCCATGAAAATCAAAATCAACCGGCTTAAAACATGGATTAAGATACTTAACTTCTGAAAATACATTACCGTAAGCATTACCCTCACCTCCCATCATGTCGGCATAATGATTGTAGAACACTATGTCTCGAAACAGATTGTCACAAGCATGTTCATATATTTTTACACCCTGATGACCATCATGTCCTCTAAAGGTTAAGTGTTCGCATGAAATATTACGAGAGTCCATCACATAAAGAGGATTAGTAAAGTTTTCGAAGATGACATTTTCTATATTTCCATGTGCTACACGTTTCATGTTTATCCCATTCCATCCATAGTCCATTTCCTGTGCCTGAGCCACACTATAATAACGCTTATGGCCATGGTGTCGGAACATACCATTCCATTTACTACTTAGTATGAGATTTCGGATGACAATATTCTCCAGCATAGGAACATTAAAAACTGCGGGCTCATAAATTATATCACTATCTCGCCATTGCGGTTGTACCAGTCTTATGGTATGCGCATCTATCACTTCTTTAACCTCTACTAACCATTGGAAACTTGGAGCCTCCTCATCGCCAGCCCTCGAGGCAGCCTGCCATTCAGGACGAATAACATCTTGTCCAAGAATATCTTTCAAAAGAGATGCTTCGTGATCTGTATTATAGAGTCCCAACATGATATATTTACTAACTTTGCTCGCATCCTCAACATAAAGCAAATCATCACCCTTTTTGCTGGTTCTTATAACCTTTGTTGCATAATTAGGAATAAGTATCGTTCCATCGCTTCCAGGATCAGACATGCTGAAACTTCTCATTATAATATTCTTTCTTTTTCTAAACTGCAAACCAAAAAAGATATTACTTTTTTGAATTGACTCACCTGTTGTGATAAAGAATGGCGAGAGCCAAGGATTTTGCTTTCCATGAACTGTAGAACCACAATTTATCAACTCTGCTAAGGGTCTGCCTTTTTCATCAAGTTCACCAGTCAAAACAATATTACTATAGTTTATTTGCAAAAATTGTTTCTTCCCTTTCCTATTAAACATATATCTACCTTTAGGGAAATAGATAATACCCCCATTCTTGCTTCCTACCTCATCAATTAGTAATTGTAGCTTATCAATCAAATCTTCTCCAGTATTAGGTATTATCTTATAATTTGTGACGTCATACAAAGGTAATTCATTGATATTAATATAGTTTCCTGCATAAGCAAATACTGGCATATCCTGAGGTATTTCCAATTCTACGACCTCTGAAGTATTGGAAGGCATTTCACGCTTCAGATATTTTGCCAAAATGAGTGAGTTTCGGTAAGGAACACCCAACTTAACATTTCTCACATACCAGCCTGTCAGGACAAACGGGAACACAACTTCAATATTGATCACATATAATATAATCGCAATTGAAGCAACTACAATAATTCTGAATAATATAGTACCAAAAGCACTACTTATGCTATGCTTCGACAAGAGAAGTTCTGACAAAAAAGCAAAAGAGAGACACATAAAAGTACTTATGAAGATTCCGATAATACTACGATCTGTAATAATAATGCCAACAACAACGAAAAGTGCAGCAATAAAAGACACGACCTGGGGCAATCTTATCTTGTAGTTATATTGGCCAAACAAAAGAGAAAAATCCTTATTATAAATTTGCAGGCCAACTATCCAGAATAATAATGCAATAAAAATGTGATATATCATAATCTTATAAGCCACATTGTCTTGTTAGGAACTCCATAGACTCTTTTCTCTTATCACCTATGATAGGGGTAACCTTAGAATAGTCGATAGAAGAAAGATAAGTTTCAAGATTTGTTTCTCCAGAATAATATTTTCTGTCTTCCAATCCACATAAATGCAAGAGCCCATCAACTCTACTTGTAAAACGATTAGGCATAATACTCACAAAGTCTTTCTCAAAGTTAATTGAAAAAGCTGTACCATGAAAAGAATTTACCACAGTAAAAGAAGCACCAAGGAATAATGCGACAAAATCTGATGGGCTTGTATTTTTATAAAATATATCACAATTTATAGTTTTCTTATTTCCTATACCCAATAGTGCTACTTTTAGATTTCTTTTTTTTGCAATATATTGTGCAACATAATTAATTTCATCAAATTTCTCATTACTTACATAATAGCATAGTAAATAAGGAGATGAAAGAGATCTTGGTGAAGCTATTTTTTCCCATTCTATCCGGTTTAATAAAAATGTAGGATCCAATACAAGTTTTATTTTATTCGACGTAATTCCTAAGTTTTGTAACACTTTTATTGCGGACAATTCTCTTACCGAGATAGCCTTATAAGATTCGAGAAGCATCTTAGTCTCCTCTCTCTCTTCTTCAGGGAAATCAGCCATTCCGATACTTGCAGCATAAGCAATCTTTTGTGCTCCCAAAGGGGCATAAGCCATATAGAAAGTCTTATCAATTCCTCTATTATGCACAGAATTCCATACTTGATCACTGCCTGTCATATAAATATCAGCAATTGGAGGATCTTTAACAATTGAAGAGTATCCTACATAGTGCTGGGGAGTAAGATATTGTTTTATTATTGTTCTTTGTCTTCGTAGTATAATAGCTCTTCCAATCAAGCCTTTCCAATAACTTGGCCAATGCCAAGGAGTAATTTTAGTAAAGCTAGCCCAGAACAACGACTTCACATCTTGTGATGGTCTGCTATAGTCAATATATTCTACTTTGTGTCCCCATTTCTCAAGTACCTGTGCTAAGGCAAATGACTGAAGATAAGTACCAATATTAACATTGTCTATAATTGTTATAACACTAATTTTCATTTTCTATGCTTATTTAATAACCTTATAAGAAAAAAACCTATTGGCGACCATTTGATTTTTCTTTTATAATATGATTTATAAAATAAGAATGGATTATAATTATCCAGAAAAGAATCTCTGAATGCATCAAAGTTAGAAAAAGCACTCCAATAAGCATTCTTACGTCCTTCTGGCATTACAGAACTCTGGCGTAAATTTCGATTGCTCGTCTGCAGGGCATACTCCATATTACTTATTACATAGGTCGTTTTATCCTTAAGCATCTCCCAGATGTTCATGCCTTTTTTATTATTAATGATAACAAGTGACACTCCAAAGTGCAATGTTTCAAAAACATGGAACTTTTTAACCCCCCAATAATCTGCGAGGGTTATGTCTGATACTCTATCAGGACAAGCAAAGGGACACTTGTAGCAATCCATTCTAAAAAGATATCCTCCGAGAAATGCATTGAAATATGATGTCATATTTTTATTAAGAATATGCCTATGCTTCATTCCTCTTTTGTCCACAGAAGAAGAAGAAGAAGAACATGCCCAGCCTGCGATACTTTTGTCACGGAAATTCCAATCAACAATTTTTTCTTTAACATCCTGTTCCATACCTTTCACAAAGCGATTAAACACTTTCTGAGAAGGTGTACCATGACAAATCAAGTCTGATGTCAATAATGTAGGATAATCTTTTCGCAAAAAAAGTTTTAGCCCTACTATTTGGCATGGAGTTCCTGTAAAATAAACCCATTTCCCCTGCCTTAGGTAGCTCTGTGCCTCTGTAAATGTCTTTCCTATTTCAGAATGCACATATTTACTTCCGCGTAGAAGCTTTAAGTCTTCGATTTTACTAACTCCAATATGATGACATTGCAAATTTTCATCGAAAGCCGCACCAAACACAATGCCTCCTTTATGAAGAACATATTCGGCCAGCAAGGAGAAAATACCACCAGAACTGCTTTGCCTAAGGGTTTCCCTGTCTTTCAATTGTGCAGCCACCACCTTAATGTGATGTTGCTTCAACTCTTCCGCATGCCATGAAGGGCACACTTTTTGACAAAGTCCACAATCAATACAAGCCGCCTGATTGATTTCTGGATAGCTAAATCCCTCATCGTCTTCTTTAAAGGCGATTGCTTTCTTTGGACAAACTTGCTCGCAAGCCCTGCATTCGAAGCACAGCTTTTCGTAAATCTGTTTCATTTAAACACCTTCCATTCTTCAACTTGTTCTTTCTGATACTTTGTTCGACCAAATACAGGTACAACATTGTTGGAACCACGTTTCGAAGTTGCTGACCAAAGAAATCGAAAAAGGCAAGCTCAATTAAAATGACCAAATAAAGTAATAATGACAAATCTACAAATTTGTAATTCTTTATAATCTTATAAAAAATCAAAATGTAAGGTAAAAGTCCGATTATACCCACCTTGGAAAAATATCCAATAAATCCACAGTCTGATTGGTATATTTTATAATATTCTGACAACTGACTTATTTTTGCAGACAAAGCAGATTCACCATACGGAATTCCAGCACCAAACAAGTAATACAATGGGGATCCGTTGAAATCATATATAAAATGGCGTGCAGCAATAAACCGAATAAAATCATCATTGCCTAATTCATTTGCAGATTTTTCATTCAGATCAATCATAATATTAGGCAATATATAAAATAAAGCTATTAATAATGCTGCTAAAAATAATTTAGGTAAAAAGGAACTTTTCCCCTTGCCAAATAGGAAACCTAATGCAACAACACTTACTGCCGCATATATATTTTTGCGAGCTACAAAGAAAACTATACCAACAAAAACTACAATTATAAATGCTACATTTTCCATCAGATTCTTACCATCAAGGATTTTTTGTAGCAAAAGTGTAAAACAAAGCATACAACAGTAAATACCATAAACATACATTCTCCAAATACCCATTCGCTGCTCAACGGTAGTATTATCTTCTTTCTCAATACGACCACAAAAAAGATAGTTTGGATAGGTGAATTGCTCTATTATTTCAACGGCAGTGAAAAAGAGAGATATATAAAGTAACATTTGAAAAACAAATGAATATTTTAATTTTAGGTAATGAGCCATAAAATACATGCCTACTGCATAGCAATAAAACATAGAGCCATAGAAAGAAGATATGGGGCTTTGTCTATATAACACATATGATGAAAGGGCTGAAAACACAAATGTTAGCAAAAAGAATATCATCTCATTCCGAAACAAATATTTTTTATTGTTTATAACAAGGCAATATATGGAAAAAAGAAGAAGACAGAACCCTACAATTGTTGTAAAACCTCTATGGCCAGGCAATTCCATCCAAGGCCTAAACGAGAAAAAATCTATGCTCAATAAAATGAGCAGAACGTACAAATATTTCATTTGAGACAAATAGATTTTAAAGTATCCTGCATCATCTGATTATATCGCTCTGTCATTTCTAAAGCATGTCCCTTTACATGCTCTATGGGAAACGATTCTACAAGTTTAACTACTTCATCAGCTTTTACATTGCACATGTCTCCATTAATCATTTTATGACAATCGGCCACACCAAATTCCCTCATGATATGTTCAACTTTGCTTGAACCATCATCAATTTTCTTACCGAAGAAATTGGTGCGTCCCCAGTTATCTATACTAACGCACGGAACGGCATTATGCAAGCTAACCACTATCGGATGCATATTACTACCTACATAAGCAGATGCATACTTTATTAGTGCGAACCAATCATCAGGAGGTAAGGGCAATCCTATCTCATAATCAAAATGATGATTGAACTTTACACCTGTGGGCACGGGAAAAGCTACGCAACTCATACTTCCCTTTGCAAAAGATTCTTTCAGTTCGTCAAGCATCGTAATAGGAAGAGACTGACTTTTCAGGCACACTAAAACATATTTTTCAGGTAATTGATATTTTTCTAATATTTCTTCTCTACTTTTTATAAGTTCGGGAGCATTGCTATTAAAGGCAAAAACAGGGTCAGGGGTAACAGGAACATCTCTTCCACTGATACATTTCACCATCTGCTGTGTCCATGTATCACGAACAGAGATGTATCTGAATAGCGAGAGAGCATTACGCATTTTACGCTTTGTTAGATACCCTATGTATTGATACTCTGAGTTCTGTGATGATACAGACATCATTGCACAAGGTGTTTTGTCCGCAAAACCCACTCCCCAAAAAAGATTTGGAAACCTTTGTTCTTCTAAATAGCGTTTTAAACCTATACCATATTTCTTTGATAGTTTGAATCGTGAAATAAGAGGATGGTGCTGTAATACAGCATCTGAACCGATAATAATAGCCTCTATTTGATGACGTTTTACAACCTCCAGTAATTGTTCGGCATTATGACAAAACTCTGTTTGATTCTCTATGTACTTATTTACAAATGCCAAATGTGTCTTCAACTGCGGATTGTCTTGATGACTTTTCCATATAGCATAGTTCTTTTCTGACTTATAATTTATAAAAATCGGAGTGTGTCCGTGTTTCTTCAAATACAAATATGTTGAGACTCCTTGAAGATTGGCTCCAAAATTGAGCCAATTATAGAAAGTCATTATTCCAATTCTCATACGTGACTTCTAAATAATGTGAATGTTTGATTTTTTATGATTATAGCCATTCTTATATTCCTTTTCTTCTCTATGACCAATTACCTTAGCTGGTATTCCACCTACAACAGTATATGGCGAAACATCTTTTGTAACAACCGCTCCTGAGGCCACTACTGCACCATCACCTATCGTTATGCCTGGTAGAATGATAGAACGGGAACATATCCAACAATGCTCGCCGATGTTCACAGGAGCTCCTTTTGCACAGAAATACGTGTCATTATAATCATGGTTTAATGTCCAAATTATGGCTTCATATGCAATAACAGTCCCTTTACCAATTGTCAGACCTTTCCGTCCATCCAACAACACCTTGGGACCAATTGTTACCCCCCCCATCAAGGTGACACCCTTTGGATTTCTCACCTCTATACCTAGATTAAGGTGAATATTTCTATCCATTTTCACCCCTAAAATTTTATATCCCAACCATCGGAGCGACAAACTCGGTATATAGGGTATAATGACAATGGAAAGCCATTTGATTATCCCCCTAACTATTCCTTTGAATCCTTTCATCATTCAATAATAATCTTTATGTCGTTATATCATCTTTTGAAAATATTATAATTGAAATAATTCATAAGAATCCCAATACATCAGTATGCAAAGTTATAGCATTATGTTTACAACCATGATAACATGCAGCACATCCACAACAATCTTCATGGTGTTTAATCTCAATCATTCTTTAAGAGTCTTTTCTTTATAATATTTATCAGCATTTTCCTTTCTTGGGATGTAATACCAAAGTAAAACACAGATATTGTTGTTGATAATAAACACAAGATAAGTATAATTATCAAATAGGCAATAGTATGCGGCAGCATATTATAACAAATAAAAGGAATAACAACAGCTACAATTGTTACAGTTGACATAATAATCAACTGAATAAAATATCTTATTACAGGGAAATCTACAAGTCTATTTATAAGAAAGACTCTTAATATCAGACATATAATTGAAAGTAATAATGAAATCCAAAAAACAGTATCAGGGGCATAACCAACTTTAAGAAAACAATAAGACAGAGGAACATTCAACAACAAAACCGTTGAAACCGTTGTCTGATATACTTTTAATTTTCCAATAGCCTGTGCTAAAGTCATCAGAGGATGAGATGTTGAATCCACTATTGTTATTAACAATATTAGCCTTGTGAACAGAATGGAATATGAGGGAGACTGTCCCAACCATAGATTAATGATTTCCGGAGTCATTAACAATATAGGAAAGGAGACCAATAACATTAGATAATACGAATATCGAGTACTGCTTAAAACTAATCTATACGTATTATCAATATCTCCTTGTGCATAGTACTTAATAATTTGCGGTCTAAATGCTATATAGAAATTAGAAAAAAACTGACTGGTGGCGTGGCTAACTTGAACCGCTATTGCACGAGAAGCATTTACAACAGGTGAAAAAAACATATTGATAACGATATTCAATCCCTGAGTTTTTAGAAGAGTTGAAACAGAACCATATAGATTCCAGCCAGAAAATGAGAGAATTTCTTTAAAAATCTTCTTTTCTCGTACAAAAACAAAATGACACTCTAAAAAATTCCTCATGCAATAAATACGGTAGATCATTGTGATGGCAAGTTGACAAGTCAATATCAAGGATCCATACGAAATAAGCCTATCAAAAGGAACTATCGGCAAAAGAAAAACAATAAAAAGTTTTAGCGAGACATCCAAGATACTTACATAAGCATATACATTCATTCGCTCATGAGCAATAATACATGCATTATAGGGATTTACTAACAATGTATTCATACTTGCGATAATAGATAGTTGAAAAACCCAATTTGCAGCTTTTAGACGTTCAGGAGGTATCACTAGATGCGTATTCAAAAACCATACGCCAATTGTTTCACCGAAGAATAGCAGTATTATACATAGCATCAAGTATATCAGCATACTTGTGCTGAAAACGACTTTCAAATTTTCAATATTACCCTTTCCTAACTCGTATGTAAGGAAACGTTGAGTAGAAACAGACATTGCGCCATTGAGAAGCCCCATCATGACAACAATGCCACCTACGACATTATAGATACCATAGTCTTCTATCCCTAACACCTTTAGAACTACTCTACTTGTATATAACGAGATTAACATTACGAAGAATGTCCGTATATACAATAACAAAGAGTTCTTGGCAATGCGCTTATTGTTGACTGAAGTATCGGTCATAGGAAATGTTAAATGTATGAAGTTGTTAAGATGGCTGATAATGCTTTACTAATGATTCTCAAAAGGGTTCGGGCAGGTCTATAAAACAGTTATATGGAAGATGGATGATGGAAGATGTAAGATGTGGTTCGATGGAAGATGGAAGATGGATGATGGATGATGGAAGATGTTACTTTCCGTCTCCACCATTCTCATCAAGTTTCTTGCATCTGTGAGTTAATACCTTGACTAGTTCCTCTGCATCTGTATATATACTCTTAAACTGTTCGTCTGTAAGATAGCCGTTTCGATGCAGCAAGTCAATCCAGTAGAGCGACTCGCGTGCTTCTTTGAGGGCAATGAAGCTCTTCGACTTAAAATCTGCTCTGCTTATAGCATTACATGCCTCCGCATTATTGGCTCCGATACTCGTTCCCGACCTTAATAATTGGTTACAGAGTGTCGCGACCGATTTAAGATGAACGGGAACTCGTGATGGAAGATGTTTTATGGAAGATGGAAGATGTTGTTTGGTAGGAACATCATTGGCAGCTTGCTCTAACAGGTAATCATTGAGCTTGATTACTCTGTCGGCAAAAGCCAAACATTTGTCCTGTATCGCTTCGCTAATCTCACTCATACTGGTTTATTATATTTGTTTGAAAGTGGGCGCGGGGTTGCCATTTTTTTAACCTTTTTTCTTATGAGAGAGTTGGCAAACACCCGCTCCCACTGTTTTAACATCTCCTACTTCAATGACATTGTCACTTTCTTGAATAATAACAAAAGCCTGTTTACTATCTTATGACAAGATCGTGTTACCTCTTTTTATCATTGTTGAATCTCTGCATAAAGAAATCTGCCTGCATGATATTCTGAAGTTCAAAGATGCTTTCATTACCTTCTGCTGGGAGGAGAACCTTTCGGCTTTCTGACTGCAGGAATGCCATTCCTTTTGCATTAAATGCCAGAGGAAATACCTCCAAATAGAATAGTTGACCGAACATCCAAAAAGAATACACTCCAGTTTCCATCATCGTGCTTATGACATTCTCGTGCATTGACAGATGTGGATGCTCCATATCCTTCTCTACCAGTACTATGTTATTGAAAGCATAAAACACCCGCAAGTCACCTACATCATATCGAGCATACTTACGCACAGCATCAAACATAGGATGATTAGCATTCTTGGTCTCTTCATGGTATTTCTGAAGGAACATTTCGTACAGCGATCGCTTAAATTGACGAGTTAACGTCCTTTCATTGAAACTTCTTTTAATTCGTATGGTATGAATACTATGGTGATAAGTAAAAAAAGCTGAACTGAATTTCTTATAGGAGTTTTCATCCAGATGACTCAGAAAAAAACGGTAACATCCAAAAATCTCCTTAAAAGATGCATCTATAGAAGGTACACCTGCCTTTGGAGCCTTTCCGAAATAATGATTACACTCATCGCACACATCAAAGCCTATTTCCTCGCTTCCCAATGATCGAGGGAAAACATGTGGCCGGGTATAGAAAGTCGTTTCTGGTTTTTCTTTACCACACCAAATGCATCGACCTGTATGTGCATATTCCTTCTGCATATTCTTCTGTTCGTTTAGTTCCAGATCATTGCAGTAATATAGAGACTTTGCTCATTACGAACTCACGCAGGGAAATCTTTGCATTTTATTTAACACCCATTATCTCATCCCGCATCATAAAGGCAGGTTGCCTTTTCCTGTATATACGTGGTTCAAAGAGTTGTTTTGAGTCAATAGGCGGGACGGTTACAAGACTGAGGCGGTTATGAGGTTCTTTTGGCTGTGGTCTGAATATCACTCCTTTCTCCTGAAAGAGTGCCATCGTATGCTCGAAATTCTCTCTTACTTCCTTATGTCTAACATTTGTAAAGATATTACGTTCTCCTGGCAGGTTGCAGAAGTTTACATTAGCTGCATTAACGAAACTCATGGTTTTGTGCTTAATAGCGAAATGGTAGTTGTGAACTCCGTCACTATTGCACTAAGATCTGGGTTGTCATTGCGAACGATGATCGCGGCATAGTTTTCAATGCCCTCGTCATCTATCAAGGATGATGCTACAAATGTATATCGTGTTTTGCGTTCATATGTAGAGAACCAACGTTCGAAAAGTCGATTACGGAGTGCCTGTTTCTTGTCGCCCGTCTCATAATGTGACAACGTAGTTTGCCTTCAGACCTGTACGCTCTTCATAAGCGGATTTCATCTTCTGCTCAAGTTCGGCAACTGCATTCTTTTTTGTTTGCTTGGCTGCCTTAAAACGACGCAATGCTTCTTCTTTAGTCATCATATATACATCTATATTTAAAAATCTGGTACAAAGATAGTGAAAAACTGGATATGCTCCAAAGATTTATTGTTCATTTCTATTAACCACGGATCAAACTAATCTAACGAATCTTTTTTTTATGTAGATGACAATCTTTGGAAAGATTGCTTTATTCTTCAATAAAGGTTGATATTTTTCTAAAGTGCTTCTGAAAGTTAACTTTCAAGACACTTAAGCTAAATATAAACTTATCATCTACATAGATTTCTATTATTCGTGTTATTAGGATAATTTGTGGTTCTGAAATATTGAATGGAGAGGTGGGGAGTTGCCTTTGGTATACAATTTTCCCTCTCCCTTGCTACCGTGGTTTTGGGGGTGGCGAGGGACAGGGTTCTGGTTGCCAAAAGGGTATAGGTCAACTATTTTCCACCTCTACACGAGGGACGAAGTCCCGTAGATTCAATAGGCATAGTGTTCTATAACGTTACAAAAGTACAACAAATTTTTAAAATAGTAAACTATTTTATAGTTTATTTTCATTTTATTTTAAATTTAACCACGGATTACTCGAATTTAACGAATCTTTTTTTTATTGTATATAGATGACAATCTTGGAAAGATTGCTTTATTCTTTGAATAAAGGTTGATATTTTTTTGAAGCATCTTGAAAGTATACTTTCAGAAGTGCTTCCAATAAATATAAACTTATCATCTACATTAACTCTCTCTTATTCGTTTGATTAGTGAGATTAGTGGTCGCTTATAATATTATGCGCTCTTTTTCAAGTTCACCTGGACGACCGAAGTTCAGTAGTAAGCCAAGCTTATAGCCTGTGGCATGAAGGTAGTTATATACCTGAGATCGGTGAACGTCATCTATTGCGTTTACCGCCTTCAGTTCAACAATTATCTTCCCAAAACACACAAAATCTGCTTTGTATGTTTGCTTAAGCTCAACACCATCATACTGGATTGTCAATTCTTTTTCGCGTTCATAGGGTATTCCTTGACGCTGAAATTCTATTTCAAGTGCTTCTTGATAGACAGCTTCAAGGAAGCCGTGACCAAGGGTGTTATACACCTTGAATGCTGCTCCTATTATTTTGAAACTCTCTTCTTTGTAAACTAACATTGTTTTTTTTATTGACCACGGATCAAACGAATCTAACTAATCTTTTTTTTATTGTATGTAGATGACAATCTTTGATAAGATTGCTTTATTCCATGAATAAAGGTTGATATTTTTCTGAAGCATCTTGAAAACGAGTTTTCAGAAGTGCTTCCAAATAATAACAACTTATCATCTACATAGATTTCTATTATTCGTGTTATTAGGATAATTCGTGGTTCTAAAAGACTAAAAAAGAAAAACTTTAACCGAAGAGGTAGGCGGCACAGACTAAGAGGACCATGAGGAGGGCGAGGACGAAGAGGGAGAGCTTCAGCCATTTATCGGTCTTGTGACGGAGCTTGATACTCCGGAGGCTACGCTCCTTAAATATAGAGGCGTAGTCCTTCCGATGGTGATGATGGGACATATAAGAGTTAATAATTAATAATTAATAATTAAGAGTTAAGAGATAAGAGTTAAGAGATAATAATTAATAATTAAGAGTTTACTGTTTACCGTTTACTGTTTACCGTTTACTGTTTACTGAGTCCCGTTTACTTGAGGATGGTGTAGAGGAGGGAGGCGAGGGAGACGAGGATGCTGGTGGAGGTGAGCCAGAGGGAGGTGGACTGACCGATACCAGAGTTGCGTGCCTTGACCTTATTGGGCTCTACATAGACGATGTCGTTCTGCTGCAAGTAGTAGTAGGGAGAACTGATGATGTTGACATCATTGAGATTGAGGGTATAGACATTCTTCTGACCATTGTACTCCTCGCGGATGAGTTTCACACGGTCACGGACACCATAGATGGTGAGGTCGCCTGCTTGTGCCAATGCCTCGAAGATATTGATCTTCTCATTACCTACCGTGAAGACACCAGGACGGGCGACTTCGCCAATGACCGAGATCTTATAGTTCGCCATACGGACGGTGACGACCGGATTCTCCTTGGCATTCAGATAAGGAAGGATCTTGTCGTGAATCATCGTCTCACACTCGGACTTGGTGAGTCCTCCTACATGCAGTTGACCCAACACAGGGAAATTGATGGTGCCGTCGTTGCCCACCAGATAGGTCTGGAGCGCACGGCTCTGACCAAGATTACGACCGCCATTCGACGTATTCAGTGCCGTAGAGACTACCAAGTTGAAGGGTTCTGCTGCCTCTGGATTGACGGTATTGACGGTGATGGTCAATACATCCTTAGGCATGATGCGGGCATCGTAGAGATAGGTGGAACGGGCGGCATCAAACTGGTCACTATTCTGGATATAAGCGACATTCTTAGATGAGGAACAGGAGGATAGCCACAAGGCGACTGTCAGAAACAAGACGCTAACAATCAAATTCTTTTTCATATCTATTTTATTTTCTATTTTAGTTGCTTCGAAGTTAACTCTCTTACATCTTACATCTTACTTCTTACTTAATATTAAGGAAGCGTTTCCACCATGGACGATGGTGGTGATGACGGGTGCCATAGTCTTTCTCGCCTGTGGCTGCCTCATGGATGAGCTGGTGCCACTGCGTGCCATGGCTGACCATGCGATAGATGGTACCCCAGTCGGGGAGACCTCCGAGGTTACGGTCGTCGATGAAGATATCGGCCTTGACCTTACGACTGAAATGGTCGTTATTACTGACCGTCTCTTCGGGATAGTCGCGATTGACGGCATAGAACTCAATGCCCCGTTCACGACACCAGTTGACGGCGTCGTCGAGCAACTTGCCTTCTCTTACCGACCACAATATCAACTGATGGTGCTCTGCCATGAGCATCCTCAGCGTCTGGACGGCGAAGGGCTTCTCTTCGCCAATCTCAGGATAGCGGTGGTCAACAATCGTTCCGTCGAAATCTACTGCAATGGTCATAATCTGAATTAGGAATTAGGAATGACGAATGACGAATGTGGAATGACGAATGTGGAATGACGAATGTGGAATGACGAATGTGGAATGACGAATGTGGAATGATCGGCTTTGCCGATTGTCAATGATAAATGGGAAATTCTTCATTCGAACATCGCAGCGAAGCGAGAATAATTCAACACTCAACATTCAACATTCAACACTCAACATTCAACACTCAACACTCAACATTCAACACTCAACATTCAACACTCAACATTCAACACTCAACATTCAACACTCAACATTTTTATATTACTGTTTAACGGAATCATCATTCTCTTGACCATAGTGGGACTGGGCGTAGCGGCCGTACTGGCCGTAACTGCC
Organism: Prevotella sp.; assembly: GCA_017554145.1. Classification (GTDB taxonomy): domain Bacteria; phylum Bacteroidota; class Bacteroidia; order Bacteroidales; family Bacteroidaceae; genus Prevotella. The sequence continues at coordinate 55,748 of JAFZIZ010000007.1, forward strand.
ATAGTTACCATAACCATAGCGACCGTAGCCATAACGGCCATAACCGTAGCGACCGTACTTGCCGTAGTTGCCATAACCATAGTAGTAGCCGTACTTACGACGTGACATGTCGATGCCGTTGAGGACGACACAGGCATTCGGCAACTTGCCTTCCTTCGAGAGGTTGTTGAGCAATCCAAAACTGGACTTCGGCGTGTAGTCGGCACGACAGATGAGGACACTCACATGCGCATGGGCGGCTATCTGAAGGGTATCGGTGACAAGACCGACAGGTGCCGTATCGAAGATGACATAGTCGTATTGCTGCTGCAACATATCAACAATTTGCTTGAAATTGTCGCGGGCTAACAACTCCGTGGGATTGGGTGGCACAGGACCTGCCAACAGGAGATCGAGGTTGTCGTTCGTGCCAGACTTCACAATCTGTCGCTGGAGGTCTTCCTCTGTCACCTGCTCTTTCGTCAACAGCAACGAGATGCCCAGACTGGTGTCGTGGATACCAAAGAGACGACCGAGGGCAGGCTTACGGATGTCCAAGCCACAGAGGATGACTTTCTTGCCCAACAGCGCAAAACTGGTGGCGAGGTTAGCAGCACAGAAGGTCTTTCCCTCACCCGAGGTGCTGGAGGTGAAGAGGATGACTTTCTCGTTCTCCTTCAACATGAACTGGATATTGGTACGCAGCGAACGGAAAATCTCATCCATCTGCGTGTTCTTATTCTCATGGACTACAATGCCTGCTGAGGTCTTCACGCTCTCACTCGCCACAGCGACATCGGCAATGACGGGTAAGTCCGTGAGACGCGCCACATCCTCATGACCTTCAATCTTATAACGGAAGAGGTTGATAAGCCAGATAATCAATAGCGGGAGCGCGAATGCCAAAGCGATGGCACCTATAATGACCATCATCTTCTTGGGCTTGACCTTACCTTCGTAAAGGGGCTCATCTATCAGTTTACCCTTATCCGCCGTTGCTGCCTGCTCGATGCTGTTTTCCTCGCGCTTCTGAAGCAGCAAGAGATAGATGCCCGACTTTACATCCTGCTGGCGACCTATCTCGGTCAACACACGTTCCTGAACGGGGGCACTGGAGATTCGTCCCTGGTATTTGCCATACTCGGACAGGATGCCCTGACGATTGATCTCCGCAGAACGACGTGCCTGCTGCAGGGCGGTCTTGATGCTCGACTCGAGGCTTTCAATCGTTTCCGTCAGTGTCAGCACCTGGGGCGACTGCTCACTGGCTGCCGTCAACAGGCGGTTGCGATCCTGCACAGCCTTGTTGTAACTGGCAATGAGTTGCGTGGTCGTGCCGTCGGTGAGTCCTACGTTCGAAGGAATCAGCTGGTTCTTGTTCTGGGGATTGTTGACATACTCCCGAAGGAAATCAATCAACCGGATCTGCGCGTTGGCTTCCGACAAGCGAGTAGAAAACTGACTGGACATCTGAACCGCCTGCGACACATCAACGGGCAGCCCTGTCATCGCCTGGGAACGCTTATACTGCTCTATCTTGCCTTCGGTGGAACCTAACTCCGCATCGATCTTCGCCAAACGGTCGTTGATGAACTCCTCGGTACGAAGGGCTATCTCGTTCTTGTCGGTATTCGCCTGACGATTATAACATTTTTCCAAGCAACGAAGAAAATCCATACCCCGCTGAATATGCTTGTCCGTCAACGTGACCATCGCAATATCGGTGAGTTTGGAAGTCGACTCCACCGTCATGGCATTCAGATAATTAGTTGCCACCACCATCGGAGGACGAATCGTTACATAATAGACATCGCCAGACTTGAAATCATATTGCGGAACCTGTGTCATCGTGAGGGTACCAATGGGTGTCTGCTGGGAAAGCGGAAGCGCCCGGACTTTTTTGGTAAAGGTCGTTACATGATTGGGACCTTGATTGACAGTTCCCTCCACGAGATAACTATCGCTCTTCCGAACGACCTTCATCTTCACAGTCGAAACAGCACCGCCCTCGATATATGATTTGTCGAGGCTATCGAGATGAACGGGGTCCATCTCGACCCTGACGGGCTGCTTGCCATAGACCAATGCATCCCTTACCCTACCCTCACGGTAATATTCAGCATAGAGCTTCAGGTCCTTCACTACATCCCGGAGCAGGACGCGCGACTGAAGCACTTCCACCTCATTGTCGATACCCGAGGAATTGGTCATGAAACCCATGTCTGCCATATTCGACAGCATCTGGGAAGCATTGCGGCGCGAACGATTCTGGTCTTCTTTGATGAGCAGACGCGCGGAAATCTTGTAGGTAGGCTCCGTATAACGAAGATAGAGGAATGCTCCGCAAAGGAAGATAATCAGCGAGAACAGGAAATACTGCCAGTTGAGCACCAACATGGCAAATATGGTGGCGAAATTAAACCTGGAGCGAGAACTCTCACCCTCTTCCAACAAGTCCTCCAATTCATCGAGGGAGATCTTCTTTTCTTCTGACATATTGTAATGATACTTATGCTTCTATTAGTTTTATGGTGCAAAGGTAAATAAAAAAGACTAATTCGCAAAGCTTTGTATTCAATATTTTAACAAAATCACGCCAAAAATCCCCCAAACGACAATATCTCCCATAGGAGATATGCCCTACGGGAGATATTCATTAAGAAAAATTCTTACCAAAATCAGTCGAGATTCAGGCTCTTCTTGATGGCCTCAATCTTGTCATTGGCAGCCTTCGTGCAACGCTCGTAGCAATCGCCACACTTGAAGGAGGGATCCTTGACTTCGGTATAGAACTTAATCTTCGGCTCGGTACCTGAAGGACGGACAGAAACTTTCGTACCATCCTCGCAGAACCACTGAAGCACATTGGAGGTGTCGGGCATGTCGAGTTTCTCCACGCTGCCGTCAACCTTCTTCGCCTCCAAGTTCTTATAGTCCTTCCAGAGCACAATCTTCGAGCCACCCAGGTCCTTCGGCGGGTTCTCACGGAAGTTGGTCATCATCTGCTTGATCTCGTCAGCACCTGTCTTACCTGGACGTACGACATTGATGGTGAACTCGCGAGAGAAGCCATACTCAGCATAGATGTCCATCAGTACATCATAGAGCGTCTTGCCCTGATCCTTGGCCCATGCCGCAATCTCACAGATGAGACAGATAGAGGCAGGCGCATCCTTATCGCGCACCTTATCGAAGGGCAGGAAACCGAAGCTCTCCTCACCACCACCGATATACTTCTTCACGCCTTCGGAAATCTTGATCTCGCGGGCAATCCACTTGAAACCTGTGTAGCAGTCGCGTATCTCTACCCCATTCCTCTTGGCAATCTCTGCAATGACCTCGGTGGTGACGATGGTCTTCACCATGAACTCGTTGCCCTTCATCAAACCGAGCTTCTTGCGGTTGGTGATGATATACCAAGCGAAAATCATCGCTGTCTGGTTGCCATTGATAATCTCCCACTCGCCCTTCGGATTACGAACGACGATAGCGAGACGATCGGCATCTGGGTCGGTAGCCACCACAAGGTCGGCATTCAGACGCGTACCGAGCTTCATACCCAGCGTCATCGCCTCGGCATTCTCAGGATTCGGAGAGATGACCGTGGGGAAGTTACCATCGACCACCATCTGCTCAGGAACGACATGGATGTTCTGGAAGCCCCATGAACGGAGTGACATCGGAACGATGTGACGACCTGTGCCATGCATGGCAGAATAAACGATATTCAGGTCTTTCTGGCGCAGGATGACATCCTGATCGACCATCGCCTCCTTGATGGCAGCGATATAGTCCCAGTCCATCTCACCACCGATAATCTCGATGAGTTCCTTGTTGCCCTCGAACTTCACGTCCTCAATCTTCACCTTGTTCACCTCGTCGATGATACCAACATCATGAGGAGCGAGCACCTGAGCACCATCATCCCAGTAAGCCTTGTAGCCGTTATACTCACGAGGGTTGTGAGAGGCAGTCACATTGACACCTGCCTGTGCACCCAACTGACGGATGGCAAACGAAATCTCCGGTGTAGGACGCAGGCTCTCGAAGAGATATACCTTGATGCCATTGGCAGAGAAGATGTCAGCCACCGTCTCAGCAAACATACGTCCGTTGTTACGACAGTCATGACCTACCACAACGCTGCTCTGCTTGCCAGGGAAAGCCTTCAGGATATAGTTGGCAAAACCCTGTGTCGCCATACCTACGATATACTTATTCATACGATTCGTACCGGCACCCATGATGCCACGCAGACCACCCGTACCAAACTCGAGGTTCTGATAGAAAGCATCTACCAATGCCGTCTTGTCGGGATTGTCCAACATCGCCTGTACTTCCTTACGCGTCTCCTCGTCAAAGGCTGGAGAGAGCCATTCCTTCGCCCGTGCCTCGCACTGAGCAATCAATTCGTTATTTTCCATATACTATTGTTTATGATAGTTGTTTTAGATTCTATGGCAAAGATAAGAAAAAAATCGAAAACCAACACCACTTGTGTATGAATTTTCGATTTTTTTAGCATTATAAGGTTTTCATCACCCTGTCTATCTCCTCAAACTGTTTTCCCATATTCAGGTTGAGATAGATGCGATAGAGGGCTGGTGCCCACTTACGTTTCTCATCGGGAGCCAACTTACGATACGCCTCCATATACGGACGGGCATCCATATACAACTTCTGTATCTGCGTGCGATAGACACGCGGCTGGTTGCGCTGGTCGAGAGCCAGTGCCTGATTGAGTCTTGCCGTGGCAATATTATAATAGGCCTCAGCAAGCGTATCGTTCTTGCTGATAAGCTGTTCACTCAACTGGATACAGTCATCGTAACGCTCGAGATTCAACAGCGCCACCGACTTTGCCAGGAGGAAGAGTTGCGAGTCAGGACTCATCTTCAGCGCCTGTTCTGCCACAACCAATGCCGAGTCGGGGCGGTTGTTGGCATGATAATAATCCACCAGACGAGGGAAGAAATAGGCAAAATCAGGATAGCGACCAAAGCCTCGTTTCAGGGTCTCTTCATACGCCGCATCGTTATGCTGCCAGCGATAGGCCTCACAGACATACTGCAAGGCAAACTTCGCCTTGGCAGTATCACGCTCTGCCAGTTGACGATAGCGCAGCGTGCGCTCAGCATCCTGCATCTTATAACCCGTATATGTAGCCCAATAGGCCGCCTCCGGCATACGAACATCCTTCTGTAGATAATCATAGCCCGTGAAGAGCGGCATCTTATCAGTCTCCAGATAAGTCTCGAGAAAGTCGTAAGCCTGCAGATAGTCCTCCTTCCGCACATAGTAGGTACCCCCAAAATAGAGGTTCGGGCGCAACTGGTCGAGCAATGTCGCATGGTCGTCGCGATAGCGCAGCTTCACCCTACCCTTCGCGTCGGGCATAGCATCCAACGTGTCGAGGGTTCCTGCGATGGCATAGAGGCGACGAGTGAGATTGAAGAAAGCAGCAGTATCATATTCCTGCTTCAGATACAGTTTCTCATTGGCTGCCTCGTATTGCTTCGTAACAGCCTCAAACCATGCCAGATAGATACGTTCATTCGTCCGATGACTCGGATCTCGCAAGAGATCGGTCATCAGCTTCTCAGCCTTTTCCAAATCCTTCCCACTCTTGATATAAGACCGTGCCTGACTGAGCTCTTTCTTCTGAGCCATCAGGCACGGTGTTATCGTGAGTAGAAAGAGAAGCAGAAATGCTCTCATTAACGCATCTCTGCTTGAGCAGCCTTCGTTCTGGGATCGTCCTCACCATACAGGCCATAGTATGCCTGATAGCGGTTGTAACCCCAGTTAGCCTGGTGCTTGTCGGGATCCAGTTCCTTTGCTCTGTCGAAAGCCTCAACAGCCTCCTGGAAGAACTGCTTACGCTTGGCAGTATCATCGGAATTACCAGCCTGAACATTCAGACAGAGTCCGAGATAAGTCTGGATCACAGCATTCTCAGGATTGGCGGCAGCAGCCTTGCGAAGCCAGTTAGCTCCCTCTTCGGCGTTATTGTCGGCAATAGCCATCATACCCTTGTTGGCCAAAGCAGTATAGCTGTTAGGATACTTAGCAAGGTGGTTGTCGAGCAGAGCTGTCTGAGCAGCCTTGTCCTTCATACCATCATACATGCTGAAGAGTGCATCGAGCACGACATCATTCTCAGGATCCTGATTGTAGGTAGCTTTCAGGGTCTCAATGAACTGCAGAGAGTCAGCCTTTGATGTCAAAGTAGAACGATGTGCATAGAGCTTAGAGTTCAGGGCATCCTTCTTCATCTCGGGATCCTGCATGGCGATGTCGAAATACTTGTCGGCACGAGCCAGATCCTTTTCCTCGAAAGCATAACGACCTGCAAAATAAGCCACCTGTCCGATATAAGCCTTCTCGGGCTCGTGGTTCTGCTCTGCGAAGAGAGGATCGGAAGAAGAATCCAAGAATGCACCCCAGTACTTCAGGGCAGCACCCACGTTGTGGATATGAGCCATGTCCTGACCGATGTTCACCAGATGAGCACGGAGAGGCCAGACACGCTCAGCGTTCTTCTTGTCGAACTTAGGAGCCACCTTACCCTTGGCATTGGGAAGCTGGTCGTACTTGTTACACTCAAGAGCGGCATTGATAGCGTTGCAGATACCATCGCCCAGACCCAGCGTGTCGTATGGCTCAATCTTGCCAGTACCCAACTGCTGGTTAGCCTGATTCTGAGCTATCGTACCCGTTTCCTTAGTGACCTTGTTCATGGCGAGGTCGACTAACTTATTGTAAGCGGCCGCTTTTTCCTCATCATTAGCGAGCTGGGCAGTCTTCATCAACTGAGCTGCCTCCTCATAAGTCTTCGCTTTTTTGATAGCCTTCAAAGCGTCACTGTCACCGGCAAAAGCCGTAGCGCTTGCTACGAACATCATTGCCATCATCATTACTTTTTTCATAAGCTTTTAATATTGGTTGGTTAAACTTTTATTTATTTTCTGAAGATTCGGAATTTTCGGAAGATTCTGAAGATTCGGAAATTTCTTCATATTCTTCCTCTGCCTGAGCATGCATGACCTTGCAAACACTAGCGATAGTATCGTTTTTCTTTGCCAGGTTAATCAGACGAACACCCTGGGTGGCACGACCCATCACACGGACATCAGCCACCTTCAGACGGATGAGGATACCCGACTTATTGATAATCATCAGGTCGTTCTCGTCGGTCACTACCTTGATAGCCACCAGACGACCCGTCTTCTCCGTGATAGCGAGCGTCTTCACACCCTTCGTGCCACGCGCTGTCTTACGGTAGTCCTCTACCTCAGAACGCTTGCCATAGCCATTCTCAGAAACCACCATGATGGTCTCCTCGTTAGGATCGTTGACGCAGACCATACCTACCACCTCATCGTCACCACCGTCGAGACGCATACCAATCACACCGGTAGATACACGTCCCATCGTACGTACCTGATCCTCATTGAAGCGAACGGCACGTCCATTACGGTTGGCCAACAACAGTTCATTATTTCCATTGGTCAGACGAACGCCTACCACCTTGTCGCCCTCATTGATATTGATGGCAATCACACCTGCTGCACGTACATTCTTATACTGGTTCAGACAGGTCTTCTTCACAATACCGTTCTTCGTAGCGAAGACGACATAGTGGGAGTTCAGGAACTCTTCGTCATTGAAGTTCTTGATGCGCAATACCGCATTGATGGCATCATCAGGCTCAATGTTCAGCATGTTCTGGATGGCACGACCCTTCGAGTTCTTGTCACCCTCGGGCACCTCGTAACACTTCTGCCAGTAGCAGCGTCCCTTCTGGGTGAAGAAGAGCAGTGTGTTGTGCATCGTGGCAGGATAGATATACTCGGTAAAGTCGTTGTCGCGATGACGGGCAGCCTTCGCTCCTACTCCACCGCGTCCCTGCTCGTGGAACTCATCAAGCTTCGTACGCTTGATATAACCCATGTGCGAGATGGTGATCACCACAGGATCATCGGGATAGAAGTCCTCGGCATTGAACTCGTGGTCGAACGGGATAATCTCCGTGCGACGCTCGTCACCATACTTCTCCTTCACCTCGAGCAGGTCGTTCTTCATCACCTCCTTACAACGCTCGGGATTGTCGAGAATCTCCTGCAACTCAGCAATGAGTTTCTGCAAGTCGTCAAACTCCTGATGGAGCTGGTCGACACGCAAGCCTGTCAACTGAGCCAGACGCATATCCACGATTGCCTTTGACTGGAGCTCATCGAGTTCGAAGCGAACTTCCAAGTTATGCTGGGCATCACCAGGGGTCTTACTATTTCTAATAATGTGTACCACCTCGTCGATATTGTTGACGGCAATGATCAAGCCCTCTAAGATATGGGCGCGCTCCTGTGCTTTCTTCAGGTCGTACTTCGTGCGACGAATGGTCACATCATGACGATGCTCCACGAAATATTTCACACATTCCTTCAGGTTCAACAAGCGAGGACGACCTTTTACCAAAGCGATGTTATTCACTGAGAATGAGCTCTGTAGAGCGGTCATCTTAAAGAGCTTGTTCAGTAACACATTGGCATTGCAGTCACGCTTACAATCGACCACGATACGCATACCCTGACGACCTGATTCATCGTTGACATTGGCTACGCCCTCAATCTTATGTTCGTTGGCAAGGTCGGCAATATACTTCACCAAATCCGCCTTGTTGACACCATAAGGAATCTCCGTTACGACAATCTTATCGTGGGTCTCACCCGTCTCAATCTCTGCCTTGGCACGCATCACGATACGACCACGTCCCGTCTCATAGGCATCCTTCACACCCTGCAAGCCATAGATATAGGCTCCTGTGGGGAAGTCAGGACCCGGGATATACTGCATCAATCCCTCTGTATCGATATCAGGATTGTCGATATAGGCGCAGCAACCGTCAATCACCTCACTGAGATTATGCGTCGGCATATTGGTTGCCATACCTACAGCAATACCATTACCACCATTGACCAGCAAGTTAGGAATCTTGGTAGGCATCACTGTCGGCTCTACCAGCGAGTCGTCGAAGTTGTTCATCATATCGACGGTATCTTTCTCCAAGTCGTCCATGATGTGCTCTCCCATCTTCGAGAGACGACACTCCGTATAACGCATGGCTGCAGGAGAGTCACCATCTACCGATCCGAAGTTACCCTGTCCGTCAACCAGCGTATAACGCAAGTTCCATTCCTGTGCCATACGTACCAAGGCACCATAGACGGAGCTGTCGCCATGAGGGTGATACTTACCAAGTACCTCACCGACGACGCGGGCGCACTTCTTATAAGGTTGGGTGGAAACGTTGTTGATGTTCATCATACCATAGAGGATACGACGGTGAACGGGTTTGAAACCGTCACGCACATCAGGCAGCGCACGAGCCACAATTACCGACATAGAATAGTCGATGTACGAGGATTTCATCTCTTCCTCGATGTTGATTTTAATAATTCTGTCGTTGTCAAATGTCTGATCCATCTTATTATTTTTAATTCAATTTTTCAACTTTTAAATTCTTCCATTTTTTGTCAAAATGGCGTTTAAGGCACTTTTTAAGCCCGCTGACGCATTTTCGTCTTTTCATTTTGACGTACAAAGGTACAACTTTTTCTTGATTTAACGAAACTTTTAACGTTAATTATCGGTTCTTTTACTACTTACTTTTTGGCACGATGTTTGCAGACTTTAGGATGTATGACAAGTCAATTTTCACCCAAGGTATCTGAAATCCTCGCCTACTCACGGGAGGAAGCAGCACGACTCGCCAGTCACAGCGTGGGTCCTGAGCACTTGTTGCTGGGCATGATGCGCATCAAAGAAGGGCCCGTCATTGAGGTATTCCGTCGTCTTGACATCAATCTCTCGTCCGTGAAGACGGACCTTGAGTCAAGAGTCAGGGAGGATGAGATCGGCATGCCTATCAACACCAATGAACTGGTGCTCAACGAGAAAGCCAGTAATATTCTGAAACTGGCAGTCCTGGAAGCCCGCATCCAGCGCACTACCCGTGTGGATGAGCAGCACTTGCTGCTGGCCATCCTGCACGACCGCGTAGAGAATGGAGCAAAACAAGTATTAGAAATGAACCATATGAATTACGAAGATACACTGACACTACTGAGTGTCAAAAACGGTATCGGTCTGCCTGATGAGGATTATGAGGAAGAGACCGACAACCAACAACAAACAGCAAACAGTGGACAGGAAACAACCACCACTGCCACGAAGACAAAACAGAAGTCTAAAACTCCTGTTCTCGATAATTTCTCTACCGACCTTACCCAACAGGCATTAGACGACAAGCTCGACCCCGTCATAGGACGAGAGCGAGAGATGGAGCGTGTGGTTGAGATTCTGGGACGACGCAAGAAGAACAACCCCATCCTCATTGGTGAACCCGGTGTAGGAAAGAGTGCCATCGTCGAAGGACTGGCACAGATGATTGCCCACAGACAATGCTCACCGATGCTCTTCGGGAAGCGACTGGTGACACTCGACATGACGGGTGTCGTGGCTGGCACAAAATACCGCGGACAATTTGAGGAGCGTCTCCGACAGCTCATCAAAGAACTGGAACAGAATCCAGATATCATCGTCTTCATCGACGAGATACATACGCTCATTGGAGCCGGTTCAACGCCAGGTTCCATGGATGCTGCCAATATCCTGAAGCCTGCATTGGCAAGAGGCACTATCCAGTGTATCGGTGCTACGACACTCGATGAGTATCGTAACTCTATCGAGAAAGACGGTGCACTGGAGCGACGTTTCCAGAAAGTGCTCATAGAACCTACCAATGCAGAAGAGACACTGCAAATCCTGCATAATATCAAAAATCGTTACGAGAAGCATCACCACGTAAACTATACGGATGAAGCACTCGCCATGTGTGTCAAATTGTCAGACCGTTATATCAGTGACCGTCAACAACCCGACAAAGCCATTGATGCCATGGACGAGGTGGGATCACGCGTACATCTTCAGCATGCTCAGGTACCACCAGAAATCGCAGCCTTGGAACTGGAACTGAAACAGGTGTTAGAGAACAAACAGTTAGCCGTCAAGAACCAGAACTTCGAATTGGCAGCCAGTTATCGCGACAAACAAACGGTGATGGAGAGTCAACTGGCTGAGATGAACCGCAAATGGCAAGCAGGGGATGCTGATGACAGACAGACCGTCACAGAGACAGATGTCCAGAACGTCGTATCCATGATGACCGGTGTTCCTGTGCAACGCATGGCTCAGGAGGAAGGTATCCGACTGAAAGGTATGGCGGACGAACTGAAGCAACACGTCATCGCACAGGACAAGGCCATAGAGAAGATGGTACGAGCCATCCAGCGTAACCGAGTAGGACTGAAAGATCCGAATCATCCTATCGGTGCCTTTATGTTCCTTGGTCCTACAGGTGTGGGAAAGACCTATCTTGCCAAGAAGCTCGCAGAGTTTATGTTTGGTAGCAGTGAAGCGCTCATCCGTGTGGACATGAGTGAATATACAGAGTCATTCAACGTGTCAAGACTGATTGGTGCACCTCCAGGATACGTAGGATATGAAGAGGGAGGTCAGCTGACAGAACGCGTACGTCGCCATCCCTACTCTATCGTCTTGCTCGACGAAATAGAGAAGGCACATGGCAATGTGTTCAACCTGTTGCTGCAAGTACTGGACGAGGGACGACTGACTGACGGTAATGGACGTTTCGTTGACTTCCGCAATACGGTGATCATCATGACCTCCAATGCAGGTACCCGTCAACTGAAGGACTTTGGCAGAGGCGTAGGCTTCACCAGTGCCGGTAGTGGGTCTCTGATGCTGAACGAACAGGATAAGGAGCATGCCCGTAACATCGTACAGAAAGCGCTCTCGAAACAGTTCTCCCCCGAGTTCCTCAACCGATTGGATGAGATTATCACGTTCGACCAGCTCGACCTCAATGCCATCAAACAGATTATCGATGTGGAACTGACAGGACTCTACAAGCGTATCAGTGACTTAGGATATACCATCAACCTGAGTGATGAAGCCAAGCAGTTTGTCGCCGAGAAAGGCTACGACGTACAGTTTGGTGCCCGTCCCCTGAAGCGCGCTATCCAGTCGTATATCGAAGACGGTATCTCAGAACTCATCGTCAATGGAAACCTGAAAAGCGGTGATACTATATATATAAATAAGGTGGAAGGGAAAGACGAGCTCTCTTTTAATTCTTAATTTGTCATTTTTCGCTTGATTTTGATTAATTTGTGACAAAAAGAAACTTTTTTCGTTATTTTTTTGATAAAATGTTTGGTAATTCAAATTTTTGATGTAATTTTGCAGCCGAAATAATTCAAGATTAAACATTTTAGTCATATAATAACCAAAAAAAGTAAAAAAAGATTATGAATGCAGCACAAGTTGTAGAGAATCTGAAACAGAGATTTCCCAATGAGCCGGAGTACATCCAGGCAGTAAGTCAAGTTCTTCCTACGATCGAAGAAGAGTACAACAAGCACCCTGAGTTCGAGAAGGCTAACCTGATCGAGCGTCTTTGTATCCCCGATCGTGTTTGCGAGTTCCGCATCACATGGGTTGACGACCAGGGTAAAGTACAGACAAACATGGGTTACCGCATCCAGCACAACAATGCTATTGGCCCGTACAAAGGAGGTCTCCGTTATCACAAGAGTGTTAACCTCGGTATCCTGAAGTTCCTTGCTTTCGAGCAGACTTTCAAGAACTCACTGACAACCCTTCCTATGGGTGGTGCAAAGGGAGGTTCTGACTTCTCTCCACGTGGCAAGAGTGACGCAGAGGTAATGCGTTTCTGCCAGGCATTCATGAATGAACTGTATCGCGTAATCGGTCCTGATGAGGACGTTCCCGCTGGTGATATCGGTGTTGGTGGCCGTGAGGTAGGTTACCTCTTCGGACAGTACAAGAAGCTCACTCACCAGTTCCAGGGTGTGCTCACTGGTAAGGGTATCCCCTTCGGTGGTTCACTGATCCGTCCTGAGGCTACTGGTTATGGTACCGTTTACTTCCTGACCTCTATGCTCGCTACCCGTGGTATCGAACTGAAGGGTAAGAAGGTGCTGATCTCCGGTTCTGGTAATGTTGCTCAGTATGCTACTGAGAAGTGCATCCAGCTCGGTGCTATTCCTTTGACGCTGTCTGACTCTGACGGTTATATCTATGACCCAGACGGTATTGACGAGGCTAAGCTCGCTTACGTGAAGGAGTTGAAGAACGTTGAGCGTGGACGTATCAAGGAGTATGCTGAGGAATATCCTAACGCAGTATATCATGCAGGTGAGCGTCCTTGGCACGAGAAGGCTGATATCGCTCTGCCTTGCGCTACACAGAACGAGATCAACGGTGAGCAGGCTCAGGCTCTCGTAGACAATGGTGTTATCGCTGTTGCCGAGGGTGCTAACATGCCTTCACTGCCTGAGGCTATCAAGATCTTCCAGGACAACAAGCTGTTGTATGCTCCTGGTAAGGCTTCTAACGCCGGTGGTGTATCAGTATCTGGTCTGGAGATGTCACAGAACTCTGAGCGTCTCTCTTGGACTGCCAAGGAGGTTGACGACTACCTGAAGCGTATCATGAACGACATTCACGAGAACTGCGTGAAATATGGTACTCAGGCTGACGGTTACATCAACTACGTGAAGGGTGCTAACGTAGCAGGCTTCATGAAGGTAGCCAGTGCTATGATGAGCCAGGGTATTGTATAATAGAATCTTCCTTATTTAATGAATACCTAAATCGAAGAGGGGCGACCATAACGGTTGCCCCTCTTCTTTGGTTCTATCAATAAGATTTATTCTTCTTCGGGTGAGATCAGCTTATAGCCCTTACCGTGAATATTGATAATCTCAATCTGGCTGTCTTCTTTCAGATGCTTACGTAACTTGGTGATATACACATCCATGGAACGTGCATTGAAATAATTGTCATCAATCCAGATGGTCTTTAGTGCGAAGTCACGCTGCAGTATCTCATTAGCATGTGAGCAGAGCAGAGCCAGCAACTCGTTCTCTTTCGTTGTAAGTTTCGTCTGCTTATCACCAATCGTGAGCAACTGCTTCTGGGTATCGAAGGTGAAGCGTCCAATACGATAGACCGAACTCTCCTTATTCTTCTTTCCACGTACACGACGCAGAATGGCCTCAATACGAAGTACCAGCTCCTCCATAGAGAAAGGCTTGGTGATATAGTCGTCTGCACCAATCTTGAAACCTTCGAGAATATCCTCTTTCAGCGTCTTGGCTGTCAGGAAGATAATAGGCATCTCCGGATTAGCCGTACGAATCTCCTGAGCCAGTGTAAAACCGTCTTTCTTCGGCATCATCACGTCAAGCACACAGATATCAAACTTTGTCTTCAGAAAAGCTTTATAGCCTGCCTCACCATCGGGACACAACTCTGCCATATAACCCTTGGCAGCAAGATACTCACGCAACAGCATTCCGAGGTTCTCATCGTCTTCACAAAGAAGAATTTTCAGTTTTTCGTCCATAATCTTAGTCTTTTTAAAGTGTTAATACTATTATTTATTCTTGATTTTCTTTGATGATAGGTAGTGAGATGGTAAACTTGGTACCTTTACCCAGATCACTCTCACACTTAATGTCGCCCTGATGAAGGTCTATCACTTTCTTGACATAAGCAAGACCGAGACCAAAGCCTTTCACGTCGTGTTTATTACCCGTATGCACACGATAGAACTTATCAAATATCTTCTTGATATTCTCCTTCTTGATACCCTGACCAGTATCACGTATACTCAACAACAAGTGGTTATGATCGTTCCATGTACGGATATAGACATCCAAAGGCTCCTCTGGTTTACGGTATTTCACCGCATTATCCATCAGGTTAGTAATGGCATTCTGGAAATGAACCTCATCGACATAGATGGCAGAATCGATAGCCTCTATCTGGGTGTATATCTTACCGCCCGTATGTTCTACACGCAAGGAGAACGTAGAAGCGATATTCTCCACCATCTCATTGAGATCAAGTTCTTTCTTCTTGAATACCACACTTTTCTTATCGAACATTGACATCTGAAGCACTTTCTCGACCAGGAAGCGCAAGCGCTTCGATTCATCAGTGATGATACCACCCAGGTGCTTCGTCATCTGCTCACTCTTTGTCACCGTATCGTCGTTCATCATCTGGGCTGCCAATGAGATGGAGGCAATCGGCGTCTTCAACTCATGTGTCATATTGTTGATGAAGTCGTTCTTGATTTCCGTATAACGTTTCTGGCGGAAGATGACGACGATGGTGAAGATAAACGTTACCAACAATACAAAGGTGAAGATCAGCGACGGTATCATAAAACGTACAGAAGAGAAGATGTAACTACTCATATCCGGGAAGTGGATTTTCACCACGCCCTTCTTTGACTGCGGATCATTGTTGAACAACAACTGTGTATAGCTATATTCCAATCCCTCTTCTGTATAATCTGGACAACGATATACCTCACGCCCATCTGTCGTGGACACCGTGAGATGGTATGGGATATTGATGCCATTATTCAACAGTTCATTACGGATATCATTATCCAGCATGCGGAAATTCAATCGTTCCTTCAAAGGCTTGTCACTGGCAGTATACAGGATGTTATACACTACTTCATCAAGTAACGCTTTCTGATAAACGTAGCGATTACGAACAATCTCCTGCATTGTTTTAGCAGCATCAGCCAAAGAGTTCTTGTCCTTCCGCAGAATCATCGCCTTGGGAACAGAAGCAGGCTTCATCTCAAAGGTCTTCAACTGGAAAGAAGAATAGACGGTGCCATCATCTGCAGCAACAGCAAACTGATGGGAATGTCTGATTGAGCCGTCAAGACCATCCACCATCACGGAATCCTGCGAGAACGCACGACGCTCCGTCGCATTTACGTCCTTCTCTAAATAACTACGGGTCTCATTCACCTCTATATTACGAGATGCCTGATAAAGACTACGGCTCACACTCTCGTCAAACTGTTCCTTCTTCATCTTCACCATCTCTTCCACATAGGAGAACTGAAGATAAAGCAGACCCAAGAATGCGAGTCCCATCACAATGGATATTGCCCAAATAGTAGACTTCTTCATATCGGAGGCAAAGATAATGCTTTTACCGACATGAAGAAGTCTTTTAGTTAATTATTTCCGTTAATTTTAACGTTATTAACAGAAAAGTGTATTTTTAATTATGTATTCTTATTTAAAAATGTATTTGAACGTCTAAACCCAACTGGAATGGATTACCACGCTGAGCAAAATAACGTGTACCGCCTGCTGCACTGCTTGAAATGGCGAAGGTATTGAACTTCGTATCCGTCAGATTACGTCCCCAAAGACTTACAGCAACAGGACCGAAGTCGTAGTCAGCATGAGCACCTAACAATGCATAGAACTTCTGTGAATAGGTATTCTCTTCATCCCACCAAATCTTACCCTGTCCGTTTACATTAACACCAATGGTAAACTTTCCGACATGGTAGTCTGCCAGCGCACTGAATGTATGCTGTGGCACGAAAGGCACATAATTGTCTTTATAGACATCATACTCGTCAAACTTTGCATTGGTAAAAGCATAGGTCACACCCCAATCAAGGGCATTATCGATGACCTTACCACGTAGCGTGGCCTCTAGTCCATAAGAATGGCTCTTACCGGCATTCACCATGATACGACCATAGTTGTAATCAGGTGACATCACGGAGAGTTGCTGGTTACGTATCTGCATATAGTAGAGCGAGAGGTCGAAGTGAACCATGCCATCGAAGAGGTTCAGATGGGTACCTACTTCGTAGTTCCACGACTCTTCAGGTTTATAGGCAATGGTCTCTTCGATATTATCGTAGTCTTGTGTGGTGTGTTCCACGTCATAGTCACCACGCATGGCATCCTGCTGATGAGCATTAAGGTCGGTCTGAAGGATGTCTGAGAACATCTGTATATTGTAGCCACCAGCACGATAGCCCTTCGATACGAGTGCATAGACATTACCTATATTCTCGCCTAAGTCATAGGTAAGCGCAAACTTCGGAAGAAGCTGGGTGAAACTCTTCGAACGACTGTCTGCCACATGGGAAGTCAGATGATAGGTAGCAGTCGCACTCGCCGTACCACCTGTCATGTTCATCTGGGCAAGTGCATCGTATGACACTTTCACCCAATCATGGGCAAGACGCAAGCCCAGTGTCAGTTTCAACTGATCAGTAAGTAGAATGTTAGACTCATGATAGAAACCAAGGCTCATCTGAGGTGTATGGAAATTCTCTGGAACAGCCATCTCTGCACTCATCGTAATACCCATCTTATCTACCGTCTGCTGAGCCATCATCTGAGCCTGTTCGGCACTCATCCCCTGCCCCATGAAACGGCCTATCATGGCCTGAAGCATAGAATTCTTCATGGCATTGGCAATGGCATCGCCTATAGGTCCCGTCACAGCATCACCGAAATACACGGGGGCATCGGTACGTAACCACTGGTAGGAAGCAAAAAGACCCGTAGTATGCTGCCAACGACTCTTGTCATGTGAACGAAGTACGAACTCCTGTGTGAGGGCATTCATCTTCTGACGCTGTTCCAAACGCAGATAGTCGGGTGTCATATAGTCCTGGTCCATCGACATCATATCCTGCAGGAACTGGTAACTCGTTGTTGAGGTGAAGAGCAGACGACCAGTGTCATAACCGATATTCAAGCCTGTGTTGAGCATATTGCGCTTATAACCGTTCATGATGGTCGTGGCAGGATCCTGAACCGTCTCGTCTGCAGGAAGGTAAGTCGAACTGACTAAAGTCGGAAGATAGTAGAATGGATGGAACTCGCCATAGCCGAAACCATTTTGATTCACATACTGATAATCTGCCGTCCAGTCGAGTTTCAGTTTCCGGGAAGGGGCGAAGATGAGACGCAGTTTACCACCTGCCTCATTGGTCTTATCATTCTTCTCTGAGAAGTTCTGGTTATTAAAGAAGCCTTTCAGACCACTATAGAATCCTGCCACACTGAAGGCAAGTTTCTCACTGGGACGATGATAATGGGCCACCTCCACATTCGAATAAAGTCCCGTACCGATACCCAACCGGATATCCGTTCCCTGATAGTTCATAGGATCCTTTGAATAGATACGCACCAGTCCACCTTCCGTATTCTGTCCGTAAAGCGTACCCTGAGGACCTCTCAGGATATCTACGCGGTCTAACATATAGAAGTGGTTGTTGAATGCTGATTTCGACATCAAAGGAATATTATCGTAATAGACACCCACTGCAGGATTGTTGATACGCGAACCAATACCACGTACATACATCGACGAAGTGAGACGTGAACCATACGAGGGCATCACGAACGAAGGAACATACTGTGACAGCTGACTCAGGTCATGGACGGTCAACTGTTGCAACTGTTCACTACCAAACACACTACTGCTCACTGGTTGGAGGCGAAGGCGCACCTGTTCTTTGGGTTGGGAAATAACAATAACCTCATCAAGGTCTACTACACGAGAAGTATCGCTCACCTCTATGGCTTGCGACATGAGGGGCATCATCAAACAGAGTGCCCCTGTCAGGAATAAATGTTTGTTCTGTTTCATAATCGGGTGCAAAGGTAACACTTTTTGCCCGACTATACAATCCTTATTTATGGGGATTTTTCAAGTATTCATCGTTCCACAACGCGGACAAACACCTTTCTCACGCAGTTTCGCGCCACAACTGCCACACACATAACGTCGATGGGCAAAGTGCCAATAGCGATAGACTGCAAAAACAACATAGGCTATCAATAAGACATACCCTATATAATATAAGGTGGAAACACTGAACACCACATAGTCAACGGCACAGACACCAGCCAGTCCACCCAGATAAAGGACGGCATCACCACCCGACAGATGGCGCAGCACATCATCGAGAGCCGCCACTGCCACAATGATGATTGCCCAAACAGAAGTCACAAAAAGTCCCAGATGCAAAGGTAAGGCAAACGGATTGAGCGATGGATGATAATAGAAATGTCGCCATGTCTCTGCCCCAAACATTTGAATAGAGGCATAGAGTGTTGCCGATATCGCTATCAAAAGACACAACAGTGTGGGATAGAAAGAGTCGATATCATTGAAATGCACGATATAGGCATTTCTCCTGTTAAGGCGATATAGTCCGTAGGCAACCGTGATTAAAATCAGGAAAGCGAGGAATATCAACAAGTGGGTATCGGAGAAGAAATCAATAAACTGTGAGATGGGGTCATCCGGCGACACCCCTTCCAACATCTCACTTTCCCGTATCCATCCCTGTGTCATCTGGTCGCGTGCCACTTTCACCCATACCGAGTCGATGGAATCAGCAGGGATTGTCTGGATATCCGCTACTACAAGCCGTTCCCCTTTTACTACATAGATGGTATCGAAAGCCATCTCAAAGGGCTCATCGGAAAGAGGCAGACTCTTCGCATTCACCACGAAATTATAGTTCTGCGTATAATGGTGTGTCGTAAAGAACGAGATAGAGTCCAACTGCTTTTCCGTCAAGTCCCAGGCATCAGGGGTCTGCGGTCCTTGATTGTAGCAGGACACCAGCATGCAGACACTTAGCATCATGAATAATATCTTCCTAATCTGTCGCATACACATTCATCTGACAATTCCTACAATCAAAATCCAAACGGAAACATCTTCCGTCTCCCAAACGAAGCATCAAAGGCTCACGCCATTGTGGTTTCCTACCACCATGCTTCACACAATAACCTAAAGAGTAGCGCAGACAATGCTTGCACTGCATCAATAATGCATTCTTCTGATGACTCAGTTCAAAAGCAGGTGATGGTTCTGACAAGCCTTGTTCTGCATAAAAATCACGTGCAAGACCATTGGAGATATTATACTCATAACTATCCTTGAGACAGGAGACACCTATCGAGGCGATAGAAGGTACCTTTCCACCCGACAGGAGGCACCTTTCCACCCGATAGGCAGTACCTTCCTCTGATGCCAGTAATTCCTTAACTATCAAGCGTCTTAAATCGGCTAAAAGACTACTTGGAATAAAATCGTTGAAATCATCGGGTATCTCCACCCTACTACATTCATAAGGCGTACCGCCCAGTTTAGACAACTGACGGATGATATTCTCGCGTTGTGGTTTCTCTGCCTGTTGATGCTCACATGGAATAGTCACCTGTATATCCCCAACGGACAATGAATAGCCATCGTCCGTTACACCCAGTCGCATCACAAGAGGAATCTTTCGTTCACTACTCTTACGTGACAACAGACGTTCAAAGTCTTGGTCGTTGTTCCGATAGAGTGCCATTCCTGCATGCAGGTTCTCGGGTATCTGTTGAGGGAAGAGACGATTGCCTTCCGCCCTATTCACACGAAAACCTTCCAGTTCACGCTTCTGATTGATAAAACACAGTCCGTCGCCATTGGCAAATGAGGCGGTACCTGCCACATTGAAAGAATCACGACGCATTTCCTTCACATAACCGACATACTCTCCCATCGCCTTGGGGGTGTCGGGTGAGAAGATATCATGATGTCTCCCATGCAGGAAATAGGAGGTGAAACCGCGGTTGAACGTCTTATTCAGATTAGGTGTAAACGAATAGGTACAATGTCCCAGTGAGGCACGACAATACTTATCAGCATGTTTCGCAATGAAAGCATCAAGTCGCTGACTATATGCCGCCACCACATTCTTCACGTAGGAGACATCTTTCAGTCGCCCTTCTATTTTGAAAGATGTAGCACCAGCCTGTATCAATTCCTCTAAATGATTACTCTGATTCATATCCTTCAATGAAAGAAGATGACGCTGGTGCTCTAACTCATGACCATCTGCATCCAACAAATCAAACTTCATACGACAGAACTGGGCACAGGTTCCACGATTTGCAGAACGTCCGAAACAATATTGGGAAGCATAGCACAAGCCACTATAGCTGACACACAAGGCACCATGAACGAAAACTTCCAGAGGCATGTCCGGTACTTCACGATGGATGGCTGCAATCTCGTCAACAGACAGTTCCCTTGCCAGCACCACGCGTTGAAAGCCTAATGCTGAAAGCCATTTAACCTTCTCTATCGTACGATTATCAGTCTGTGTAGAAGCATGAAGGGCTATGGGTGGAAGGTTCATCTTCAGAATACCCATATCCTGAATCAGAATCGCATCAACACCGATATCGGCAAGTTGGTGTATCAACTGCTCCGTTGCCTCCAATTCATCATCATAAATAATAGTATTCACGGTGACATACACCTTCACCTCATACTGATGGGCATAGTCACAGAGTTGGCGGATATCCTCAATACTATTGCCTGCTGCTGCACGGGCACCAAATCGCTGGGCACCAATATATACAGCATCAGCGCCATGGTCGACTGCTGCGATACCACAAGCAAGGTCTTTGGCGGGTGCAAGCAATTCGAGGGCAGTCATTCAATCTGATTGATATCGTATGGTGTCTCCTGATAAACGTAGTAGTTAATCCAGTTGCTATAGAGCAGGTTGGCATGGGCACGCCATGTCACCAATGGTCCATTGGCAGGATTATCATCACGATAGTAGTTCTTGGGCAAATCCACATCGTCACGGATATCCTTATCGCGCTTATATTCATTATCCAACGTATTGGGCGCATATTCCAGATGTCCCGTGATATAGAACTCACGACCATTACGTGCCATCACCATACTGACACCACAATCGGGAGACTCCGCAATCAATGACAAGTCGGGATGAGCAATAATATCCTCACGATGCAACTCCGTATGACGACTATGAGGCATCTGGAAGACGTCATCAAAACCTCGGAAAATAGGCAATTGAGGTTCTAACGGCATTTGCGAAAAGATACCGAACATTTTCTTTTCCAAGGGATACTTAGGAATTCCGTAATGATAATACAGTCCTGCCTGTGCCGCCCAACAGATATATAAGGTGCTCGTCACGTGCGTACGCGCCCATGCAAAGATATCCTTCATCTCATCCCAGTAGTTCACATCCTCGAAATCAAGGGTTTCTACTGGAGCACCCGTAATAATCATACCATCGTATTTCTCCTTACGCATCTGTTCAAAATCACGATAGAACATCATCATGTGTTCGATGGGCGTATTCTTGGGAGTATGACTACGTAGTTTCATAAAACTAATCTCCAACTGCAACGGTGTGTTGGAGAGAAGACGAATCAAATCCGTCTCTGTCGTAACCTTCAACGGCATCAGGTTGAGAATCACAATCTTCAACGGACGGATATCCTGCATGTGAGCACGGGAATCGTCCATCACGAAGATATTCTCCTGTTTCAACAGGTCTATTGCCGGAAGTCTATCTGGTAATCTTAAAGGCATAGTCTCAATTACATAACAGTAAATACACAAGCGGATACATTATCATAACCTCCAGCCTCAATGGCAGCTTCACAAAGACGATTAGCTGATGCACCATTAGCCAATAGACTTTCTATATCCGCATCCTTCACCATATCATTCAGTCCATCGGAGCATAACAAATAGATATCCCCTTGAAGAAAATCATCCGTAAAATCATAGAAATCGATATAGGACGATTTACAACCTGCCCCAATACAATTGGTTAACACATTGGAATGCTTCTTAACACCTTGAATGTTATTGAGAGAATGGTCTATTGATATCTGAGTCAAATGCCCATTACGAAAGCGATATAAACGGCTATCGCCACAATTCATCCAATAATACTTTCCGCTATAATAGGTAACACCCACTAAAGTAGTCCCCATCTCAGACAAAGAAGGGTCAACCAGTCCCTTTGATGAAATCATTTTATTGACAGAATCCAGCCATACCATAATCATCTCATTGAACTCACAAGATGAAAGACCTTTGGGCAGGTCGTTAATGAAAAATCGAAGGTTTTCCAATGTTTCGGCACTTGCTACTTCTCCTGCCAGATGACCACCCATACCATCTGCCAAAGCTATTACAAAGCGATCTGTATTTTCTGTCATAAACTCCGTCTGATATGCCTCGCTTCGTACAAATTTGTCATAAGCAAGGATCATATCTTCATTGTTACTCCTGACACATCCCACACGGCTCGCTGCCGTTAAGACAATTCTACTCATATTCTATTATTAAAACAATCTTTATTTCTCACTATTATACATCAACTGACACTCACCTGCAAATTGATATTAGCAAGCGACACAATGTCACCACTCTTCATGGACATCGGTATATCAGGCAACAAATCACGCTGATTCAGTTTCGTACCATTCGACGAATGCTTATCAATGATACACCAGCCTGAATCAGGCTTGTATATCAACTGGGCATGGACACTGGAAATATACATATTACCATCAAACAATTGTTGATATGGTCCTTGTTTACGACCAATGATAGCGCCATTGATACCCACAATACGGATATCTAACGAAGGATTATATAATGTTAATGTAGGTATCCCCTGTATCTGCACATCCTGAGAAGCAATATTATAGGCATCACGGGCTGATGCAAATGCCTTACTGATATCTGCAGCTGTCATCGATGCATTATTTAACTGATTATTCAGTTCGTCTGCATTCGCCATCAAACCACCACAATAGGTACAACGACGTCCTATGCCAACACGACCACAACTCGTACAATACTGCAAAGCTTGTCCGCACTGATCACAGAAATGCGACTTCTCCTCAATTTCTTCTCTACAATTTGGACATATAATCATAACTCATCCTTTATATCTTCTGGCATAATCATCTGATAAGTCTCTTGGGTAATCTCATTCTGAGGCATACCACTAACACGAACAGACAACTGCTGAATTGTTTCATCAAGCATATTACGCATCTCACGGGCATTACCGAAGGAATCACTCTTGTTAACTACCTTTCGGCAGATAAGATCCATCAACTTGAACTCGGCAGCAGGAGACAATGTATAGTTGTCTTTCGAAGCCATCTTCTTGAAGATAGCAAGCAACTCATCTTCGTTATAGTCTTCAATATGCATCTTATGAGTGAAACGGCTGGCAAGCCCCGGATTGACATTCATAAACTCTTCCATCTCATCCTTATAACCTGCCGCAATAACGACAAATTTACCACGATCATCTTCCATGCGTTTCATCAGCGTGTCAATGGCCTCTTTTCCATACTGGTCGTTCTCTGATGAAAGAGTATAAGCCTCATCAATAAAGAGGATACCACCCATCGCCTTGTCGCACATATTGTTAACAATCTTAGGAGTCTCACCCATATATTTTCCAACCAGTGTTGCACGACTGGCCTCAATTACACGACTAGTCGGCAGGATTTCCATACTCTGCAAGACCTCTCCCATCTTACGGGCAATAGAAGTCTTACCAGTTCCAGGATTACCCGTCAGGACAAAGTTCATCGCCATCTGCTGAACCTTACCGGCTCCCATTGCTGCACGCTGTTTCATGAACATGCTTTGGACTGCCAATCGACGAATCATGTTCTTCACAGAACGCATACCAATAAACTCATCCAGTTCATTGAGAACCTCATCCAACGGACGAACCTTCTCGCTCTGAGCCACTTCAAGGTCTGCTTCTGTAATCTTATACATATCCTCATCCTTGAAGTCGGGATTGTTCATCAGGCTCACCAGTCGCTGACTCTGCTTCTCTACTGCTGCATCAAAGATCCGACGTGCCTCACGGGCATTGCCGAAGTTCTTATCACGACGCAGATACAACTGCTCAAACTGACGATGTACTGCATTACGCGTATTATCGTCGACAGTAAAATTCTTACCTTTCGCCAGATTGACAAATATCTGGGTCAATTCGTCAGGATTATAATCGTCGAAATGAATCGTTTGAGTGAAACGGCTCTTCAATCCAGGATTGGAGTCAATAAAGTCATGCATCTGGTCCGTATAGCCTGCCACTATACAGATAAACTTACCACGGTCATCTTCCAATCGCTTAAGAAGTGTATCAATAGCTTCTCCACCGAAGGAGTCATTATCACCAGACTTCAATGTATATGCCTCATCGATGAACAAGACGCCACCCATGGCAGAATCAATCAGTTGATTGGTCTTAATGGCTGTCTGACCAGAATATCCAGATACCAGTTTACTTCTGTCTGCCTCTACCAACTGACCACGCGACAAGACGCCCAGTGTACGGAACACATCAGCCATAATACGGGCGACGGTCGTCTTACCTGTACCTGGGTTTCCTGTAAAGACATAATGTTTTCCTTGGAAAGTGTTCGTCTCACCACGACGTATCTGTAGATTAAGATAAGCAGCCAAATTGGAAATCTCCTTTTTGACAGCGGAGAGACCTACCATACCATTCAATTTCTCAAGACATACCGTGTAATCAACAGCCTTCGGTGCCTCATACGGGATATCATCTTGCGTGATGGTCATCAGTTCCTCATTGGACATCATAGACATATCACCTTGTTGGAGGCGCTCCGCCTGCTTGGCACATATCTTGTCAAACAACTGACGCATAGTACGACCATTGGCAAAGTCCTTGTCACGAGAGTCATACATCTCCGTAATCATCTTACGTGCCAATTCCTCCGCTTCTGGTGCAAACTGATATTTCTTCTCCTTCGCAAAGATAAGCATAATCTCATACAATTGCTCAGGAGTATAATCGTCAATATTCAGGAAGTAACTGAAACGGCTACGCACGCCAGGATTGATACGGAACAGGTTGTCCATCTCCGTACGATAACCAGCGGCAATAACGACGAACTTACCACGATCGTCCTCCATACGTTTCATTAACTGCTCCAATGCCTGAGCGCCCTGATTATCACGGTCACCGCCTTGACTGACTGGAGCCAACGTATATGCCTCATCTACGAAGAGGATTCCACCCATTGCCTTGTCGCATAAACGATCGACAACTTTAGGTGTCTCACCTTGATAAGGACTTACCATCTTGGCGCGGTCACACTCAACAACGTGCCCGCTGTCAAGATAGCCAATAGCCTCCATGATCTCACCTAATTTACGAGCAATGGTCGTTTTACCCGTACCAGGATTTCCCGTCAATACAATATGAATACCCGCTTTCTGCTGATCGCCCAGGCCGCGTTTTTCTCTTTGAACATTGTTTTGGACAGAATAGGCTATCTCACGAACTGCCTTTTTCACTTCGTCCATTCCAATATAATAGTCGAGATCACTTAAGATATCATCCAAGGTTCGTTCCTCTGGAACATAACCACGAATATCTCCCTCCTCTATCATGGTTGCATCAACACCACGACTGATAAAGGACGTAAAGATATCCTCCGCAGTCTTAGTAGCTACATGGCGATAACCAAAGGTATCATCCTTCATCTTTAGCTGATACTGGAAGTAACGTTCCAGTTTATGGTCTGCCTCTGGTGTATATGCAGAAATACCATACTTTAAACGTAGTTCCTGTTTACATATTTCACAAAGATCCGCATAAGTGGGTGTCGGAAGTTGGAAGAGATACTTAAAACGGTTACGTGCTGCAGGGTTGTTGGCAAGGAAATCGTCCAGACCTTTCGGGAGACCAGAAATAATAACAATAGGATTGTCATTCCATTTATCCATCTCGACAAACAATTTGTCTAGAGGATTTACCTGATTAGAGTATCTGTCAGGCAATAGTTTCTGAACATTATCAAAAAAGAGAATACCATCTTTTGCCTTTTTGATGTTATCATCCCATTTATCAACAAACCGCTGATAATCCACAGCATCCACTAATGTCAATTTGGGTTTCTCTATGATTTTATGCTGATAGAAATAATCTCTGATAACCTCTGCCAAAGCCGTCTTTCCCGTACCTGTCTCTCCAATGATAATTGCATTCACACTAAGACGCACTTTCATGATATCCTTACGTGAATGAAGATAGGTATAGGTATCCACCACCGTTTTCAATTGCTGCTTGACATCGTCAAGTCCAATCAATCGGTCGAGGATATTCTGTGTAACAAGTGGTTTTCCGCACCACTTACAGAACTTTGCTACCGAACGGTTCTCTTTATGACAATACTCACATATCATATTATTCCACGTCCTTTTGTAATTGTTTTACGACTGCCGAAGGACTTAACCTCCAATCATCCAGATTTGGATTGCCAACATTCAACAGTTTAGGGCTGAACATAATTAATTCCATCAATAATATCCCTATCATTGCAGACCATAGGATATAGTGAAGCACAGACTCTCCACTGAGAGAACGTACCTGATTGGTCACATCGTCAAGTAACCCGAAATTAGAACCCTTAAACTTATACTTTTTCTCTTTAAATGTATAATAGAGAGGCTCCAATAGTGTCGACTTAATATCATCATCCATGATTCCCGAAATCAACATTTTTTCCTCCTTGGTATCTGAGCGGAAATCTGTGAAGTGACATATAACCATATATATAATAGTAATCACGATAATCGCAGGAATAAATAAATCCGGTGAAGTTCTATTCACATATTTCAATATCATTATCGGTATATAGGACGAGAGGATTCCAAGAAGTCCCCACATACAAGAGAGCACAAACCCATACCCTTTAAAATATGCACGAGTTCCAATGATAACAGCCATCATACCACCTAAAGGCAATGCGATGGTCAAAGCAGAATGGTTCAGGAGATAATCACGTCCTGTCACTCCACATAATAATAAAAGGAGAACCCACACAGCACAAAGTGAATAGAAGATGATGCGCCAACTCTTTTCCTTACTCTTTGCCTTATAGTATCCCTGGCGCACATCCATGTATTTCGCTGCTGTCTCCTCCTTAGCATTACCAAAGCGTTTAAAATGAGGTTGGTTGGGATCTATCTCTCCCAACTTGATAATCCAACTCTCTAGACTACGCTCATAAGAATACGTCTCACTGAAATCCTTCTCTGGATCCTCATGATAGAATACCGACAGCCATTGACTCAACGAACCACGCTTCATCTCAGCCGCAAGTTCAGGGCGCCGACCGATTTTATCCACAGTATATCCATCCACCAGTTCCAGACCATCTTCCAGTAAATAGGTAGGACGGGCACCTAAAATACGACAGAAACGATATGCCGCAGTCCTTAAATCATAGACACCCAGACGTTCGGTATTCTCTTCACTCTTCATGTCAAAACAAGCACGCGCCTGATTCAACTGCTCAAACCACCCATGTAGTTGTGCGAAATAAGCAAAGCGGCCATTAGGATCGGCATAGTCTGCTATCTTCTCATTGAATTCCCTCTCTTTTAGATACTGCCAATCCTTCATTTGCTGACACAAAAGTTCACCTACTCTATACGGAGTATCTGCTTCACGCAGGTCAAAAGCGGCATCACGGTCAATATTATACAATACCTTATAGCCTAAAGAACGAGACGGTTTCTGACCGTTTGTCATAATTCTCAAAGCCTCACAAGCCATTCTATCCTCATGACAGTACATCCACGATAACAGACGACCATCAGTCAAGGCAATCCATGCATCATCCGAACAATCCTCATATCCATAAGAATGAACTATCTCTGACAATGTAGATGAAGGATATTGTGCCAAGAAAGGAATGTCCTTGTCTATCTCATATACCAATCGTAAGATTGAGATACGTCCGTCAAAGGCTCCATCTCTCTTGAAATAACTACGCAAGCGATCCACATTAGCTTTTGAATGAGATTCCAGATACAAATACAGATTATCGTTGGGATTACTCAATGCCAATGCATACTCTTCCTGATAGCTTAAAACGGAGATGCCAACACTATGTAGATCATCACAAAGATTGCCATGTAAATCTTTATACGGATAAGTCGGCTCCATCACGTAGATTGCAGCCATCAAGCCTGCATGCTGGTCTACTGGATAACGGTTAATGACGATATCTTTGACTGCGGAACTCAGTTTCACATTACCACACTGTTCCAACCATCCCGAAATCCTACCATTGTAAAGATAACTGATGGCAAGACGCTCATTGTCCAACAACAGAGGTATCAATTCATGAACATTGTCTGCTACGATGTTCTTCTCCGGATCGACAATGAAGCTACGATACTTCAATATCGGAGAAGAGATGTCGACTTCAACATTCTCACCCAAGAACCAGCGTTCTACCTGTTCATACCCCCAACGGTTCTGAGGATTAACGGCTGTCAATCCCTGAACAATCATTTTGACACGATCAGGCAGTTCATTGATACGAGGTAAACGACCTTCGTTCTTCTTACGCATCATTACGCGCTCATTCTGACTCATCGGGTTCTCACCCAGCCATAGCGTCATTAGCGTAATTCCCAACGAATAGAAATCAACAGATGGTGTGATTTCAACCTCACCGTCAATGACGTCATTATACATCTCTGGAGCAGCATATACTGGGGTACGAGCCTGAGTGGTCTTATGAACACGCTCATCACTGTCTATCACACTCGAAATACCAAAATCACCTAAAACAATCTCCTGATGTTTTTCGTCACGGAAAAAGAAGTTACTTGGTTTGATATCCTTGTGGATAATATTACTGTTATGACAATAAGCAAGAGCTGCAGCGGCTTGCAATGCAATACGACGGAACTGGTTGAAATCACCATCCAAATCATAGTCATTCAATGTTCCGCCACGCAAGAACTCCATCAACTCATAGTCACGGTTCTTACCATCCACATAGGTCTTACCATAATCGAAAATCCTGACAACTGTCTCCATACCAAAACTCTGTATGATACGGAGCAAGGTCTTTTTGATGGTAAAGTTCGGATAATAGATTTTCAGCACCATCTCTCCCTGGTCACAAGTCACCAAAAACACCTGTGCTTCACCGGAATTATCACTCAGACATTTTACACAACGATAGACCTTACCTTTGATAATGAAATCACTGGCAATGTCCGTCTGAGTAGGTTCACTACTATTCGGTCTGAAAGTCCGACTCGCTGTCGAATTTACTAGGGAAGCAACTCTGATGGTCGCATTATTATTATCGTTAGGAGTACGTATGGTCTGATCCATTATTTGTCGTCTTTAATTTCTGCTGTATTATTTTTCCCGAGAACCACCCATTTGCCGCCAAGATGTGGCTTTGCACAACCACATGGACTGCTATGTAACGCATGTTTAAAATTACAAACCCATGCCAGACGGACGCCTGTTGGTTTACTTGCCATCGCATAGTTGCGAGCATGGACAGGAGATGAAGTTGGAGGTACTGCCAATTTGTCCAGAATAGCAGAGAGCTCCTTGATCTTCTCCGCTTTCTTTTCCTCCAGTTCGTCCTTAGTCATACGCTTTGTTTCAACCTTGGGAATCACAGGATGCTCAACTCCCGCGTCCTGAGCCAATAAGGTCAACATTCTCTCACGCAACTTGATATTCATCTGCTCACGGATAATATCACGTTCTGAATTATAGGGCAATGAGCTTTCTAATCGTGAATACTCCTGCACCACTTCCATCAAATCCTGATAATCGGGATTCTTCTGTAATTCTTTTACCAACTCCTTTGCCTCAGCCGTTAAAGCCGTACCACATTTCTTGCAGAATGCAAAGTCATTCAATGTATGACATGTCGGACATACCAATCCGCCACGAGGACTACCGCATTCTGGGCAATATGCCTCATTGCCTGTTAGTCTGGCACCGCAATAAGAACAAATGTCTTTGCGAATATAATGATGGCATGTTTCACAGAAATCAGCATCGGGATCTATCTCAGCTCCACAATGGGGACATGCCGCTTTGCTGATAGGCTGTCCACACTGAGCACAGAACACAGCTTCAGGATCATTGATTGCTCCACAAAAGGGACAAATCTTACCTCCAGCTTGTTGTTGCTGTTGCTGTTGTTGCTGCACTGCCGGCTGCTCAGGCTCTTGCTGCAACGGACCTCTTTCACGAACTTGTTCCTGAGGGCGTAACGTTCTCTCAATATTATCGAGATTTACAGAATTATCATTTGTCATCTTTAGGATAGTGCTAAGTTAGTTGCAAAGATAGTGATAAATTTTTAAAAAAACAAAAAACCGCCGTAAATTTATATTTACGACGGCAAATTTTCCTGTTTTAGGCATTTTTTTACCATAAAGAGAGGCGTTTTTCCTTTGGAACATACATTTTATCACCTTCTTTAACGCCAAAGGCATCATACCACATATCGATATGCGGAAGAGCACCATTCACACGCCATTGTCCTAACGAATGAGGATCACTTTTCGTCCGATTGCGGATTTCTTCCTCGGTAATATTTCCTGCCCAAACTCCTGCATAGGCAAGGAAGAAGCGCTGGTCGGCAGTCAATCCGTCGATAACAGGCAACGGAATATTTTTAGTGGCATTCTTATACGCATAGTAGGCCACTTGCAATCCACCATGGTCAGCCAGATTCTCTCCTAAAGTCAGGCGACCATTGGCATTCAAATCGGGAAGTACCTTAATACCCGAGAAGAAATCCGCATATTTATCAGTCCTTTCTGTAAAGTTTTTTGCATCAGATTCCTTCCACCAGTCATGCATATTTCCATCTTTGTCATAGCGACGTCCCTGATCATCAAAACCATGTGTCATCTCATGGCCTATAACCACTCCAATAGCCCCGTAATTAAACGCGTCATCAGCCGTTGGGTCAAAGAATGGCACTTGCAGTATTCCTGCAGGAAAACAAATCTCGTTGGTCGTCGGGTTATAATAGGCATTCACCGTCTGTGGAGTCATATACCAGTCATCACGGTCAACAGGTTTACCAGCAGTATGTTCAATGTGCCACTTGTTCCAAAAACGACTACACTCCTTCATATTCTCATAGTAAGATTTTTTCGCATCAATATTCAAATCTGACATGTCCGTCCATTTGTCAGGATAACCAATCTTTACATAGAAGGTATTTAACTTCAATAAAGCATTTACTTTCGTCGAATCGTCCATCCACTCCTGAGCAGCAATACGCTCTCCGAGGGATATACGAAGATTCTCCACCAAGGTCTTCATACGTTCTTTCGAAGAAGCAGGGAAATATTTCTCCACATATATCTTTCCAAGAGCCTCTCCCATCACGCCTTGCACCTGATTAGTAGAACGACGCCACAGGGGATGATCCTCCTTTCTGCCAGACATCACCTTGCCAAAGAAGTCGAAATTTGCAGCACGTACCTCATCATTCAGCACGCCAGTCGTAGAGTTGATGACACCCCACTCCATATAGTCACGGTATTCGGCTGGAGTAATTTTCGCAAAAATCTGGTCGGCACCTGCCATAAAATCAGGCTGTCCTACTACCATCTCCTGAATATACTGGCTGGCAATACCCTTGGCATTCATCTGTTTCTCCAACTGGAAATGAGGATATTTCGCATCAAACTCTTTCAGAGTCATCTTATTATAATTGGCGATAGGGTCACGCAGTTCGGTTCGAGACTTAGATACCTTGGCCAAAGCCAATTCCACCTTGAAGATATTCTTCATCTTCTTCTCTGCCTCACCCTTCTTGAAACCGAAGAGCTGGAACATACGGACAATGTGCTGCTTGTAACTCTCACGAATCTTGGCAGTAGCCTCATCGTTCTCCAGATAATAGTCTTTCTGCCCCAACGTCAGCCCACCTTGATTAATGTTCAAGATATTCTGGGTGGCATTCTTCTCGTCAGCACCCATATAGGCACCAAAGAACTCCGAATCACCATAAGGCATCAATTCCAGTTGGATATCAAAAAGCTGGGCTACAGTCTTAGCAGCCTCCATCTTCCTGATCTGATCCATCACAGGAGTCAATCCTTCTTGTTCACGACGGACAGAGTCCATCGCCAGTTTGTAGAGGTCACTGAGTTTCTGTTCTACACTACCCTGCGGATAAGTATTCTCCAACAATTCTTTTAGAATACCATTGATACGCTTGTTGTTATCCTCGGCCAGACGGTCAAAGCTACCATAACGCGAATAGGCGGCAGGCAGCGGATTTTTCTTCATCCATCCACCACAGGCATACTCATAGAAATTCTCTCCCGGCTGTACTGTCGGATTAAGGTTAGACAAGTCAATACCGGACTTCAACGGCTCTTGCGCCATCACCATCATTGACATTGATGATAAGGTCATCATCATAACTACTTTTTTGATTCTCATTGTTTATTATTGATTAAGTTGTTCATATTCTTCTGAGAGTTTTTCCCAACGCTCCACCTCCTCATCCAAGGCTTTCTTGATGGTGGTATATTCTGTCACGAATTCCATATTAGAGGCATTCACAGGATCCATCAAGAGAGCGTCGAGTTCTTTCAGTCGACGTTCCATGTCACTGATCTTCCGTTCAGAGTCCTCCACGGCACGCTCCGCCTTGCGCAGACGCTTCTGTTGTTCCTTATGCTCGGCGTAAGACTGAGATTTCTGAGTATTCTGAGTAATCGGAATACTCGGAGTAATCGGAGTATTCTGACTAAGTTGCAACTGCGACAATTCTTCAATATTCCTCGACTGCAGGAAGTCATAGATTCCACCCAGATGCTCCTTCACCCTACCGCCTCCGAACTCATAGACCTTCGTCACCAGACCGTCTAAGAACTCACGGTCATGGCTGACAACAATAGCGGTACCGTCGAAAGCCTTGATGGCTTCCTTGAGCACATCCTTCGATGGCATATCAAGGTGATTCGTTGGCTCGTCAAGTATCAACAGGTTGACAGGTTCCAGCAACAAACGAATCATCGCCAAGCGACTGCGTTCCCCTCCACTAAGCACTTTCACTTTCTTGTCAGAAGCCTCTCCGCCAAACATAAAAGCACCTAATATATCGTTGATTCTCAGTCTGATATCACCTTTCGCTACATAATCAATTGTTTGGAATACCGTGAGTGACTCATCTAACAACTGTGCTTGATTCTGAGCGAAATAACCAATCTGGATATTGTGTCCAACCTTCAGATTTCCCTCAAAAGGTATCTCGCCCATGATACATTTCACAAGTGTCGACTTTCCTTCTCCGTTCTTTCCAACGAACGCCACTTTCTCACCACGCTTAATCGTTAGATTCACATTTGAGAAGACGGTATGGGCACCATAGTCTTTCCGCACATCCTCACAGATGATGGGAAAGTCGCCGCTGCGCAGACAGGGTGGGAACTTTAGGTGCATGGCAGCATTGTCCACCTCATCAACCTCTATAGGAACTATCTTTTCGAGTTGTTTGATCTTCTGTTGCACCTGCACCGCCTTGGTAGCCTTGTAACGGAAGCGCTCGATAAAGTCCTTCATGTCTGCCACTTCCTTCTGCTGGTTCTCATAGGCGCGCAACTGCTGTTCGCGGCGTTCCTTGCGAAGCACGACATACTCATTGTATTTCACCTTATAGTCGATGATACGTCCGCAAGAGATTTCCAGCGTACGGTT
Source organism: Prevotella sp. (assembly GCA_017554145.1). Classification (GTDB taxonomy): domain Bacteria; phylum Bacteroidota; class Bacteroidia; order Bacteroidales; family Bacteroidaceae; genus Prevotella. The sequence continues at coordinate 90,102 of JAFZIZ010000007.1, forward strand.
CGACACATTATTGATGAATGCACGGTCGTGGCTGACCAACACCACTGCCTTGGCACTCTGCGCCAAGAACTGTTCCAACCATTGTATCGACTCGATATCCAGATGGTTCGTAGGCTCGTCGAGCAACAACACGTCAGGCTTCTGCAAGAGAATCTTTGCCAGTTCGATACGCATACGCCAACCACCAGAGAACTCACTTGTAGGGCGCTCGAAGTCCGTACGTAGGAAGCCAAGTCCCATCAACGTACGTTCTATCTCTGCCTCATAGTTCTCCGCACCCATCATCATGTAACGGTCGTGCTCCTGCGTAAAGCGTTCCACCAATGCGAGATAGTCTTCACTCTCATAATCGGTACGCTCTGCCAGTTGTTGGTTCATACAGTCGATGCGTTCCTTCATCTCACGGATATGAGCAAACGCCTTCTGCGCTTCTTCCCGCACGGTCGTATCATCCTGCAATACCATCACCTGCGGTAGATAACCGATGGTGGTATCGTTCGGTACACTCACCACACCACGGGTGGGTTGCTGCATACCGCATAATATCTTTAGTAAGGTGGACTTGCCTGCACCGTTCTTTCCGACCAATGCAATACGGTCACGGTCGTTCACAACGAAGCTGGCATCGGTGAACAACGGCTTGGCACTGAATTCCACACATAGTCCTTCTACTGAAATCATGCTTTCGTTTATTAAGCATGCAAAGGTAAGAAAAAACGCATAGAACGCAAAATAAATTAATATTTATTAGTTAGTATAAGACACCAGTTCTCAAATATTCTTCGTACTTTTGTAGCGTTATGGAACAGATTAAGATATTCACACGATTAATATCCAGCGAACTCCACCTGTCCGAACACGGAGTGGAGAACACGCTGAAGTTACTGGAAGAGGGATGCACCATCCCATTTATCTCGCGTTATCGCAAGGAACGCACAGGCGGTCTCGACGAAGTACAGATCATGGCTATCCGTGATCGTAACGAACGACTGAAGGAGATTGCAAAGCGTAAAGAGACAGTTATCAAGACAATTACAGACTTAGGGAAGATGACTGATGAGTTACAGAAGCGCATTGACGACTGTTGGGACACCACAACGCTCGAAGACATCTATCTTCCTTACAAACCTAAGCGACGCACCCGTGCTCAAGTGGCTCGCGAACAAGGGTTGGAACCGCTTGCCAATATCCTCATGATGCAGCGCGAAATGAATCCCGAACGTACGGCCCAACGTTTCGTTGGTGGCGACGTCTCTGACGTCGCTGCCGCCTTAAAGGGTGCACAGGACATCATTGCCGAACAGATTAGTGAGGAAGAAGGGACGCGCAACCAGATACGTGCTGCCTTCCGTCGCGAGGCATTCATCGTCTCAAAAGTTGTCAAAGCGAAGAAAGACACCGACGAGGCTGCCAAATACTCTGACTACTTCGACTGGGAGGAGCCTCTGAAGCGTTGCTCATCCCATCGTCTGTTGGCTATGCGACGTGGTGAGAGCGAGGGTATTCTTCGTGTTAGTCTTACTATCGACGATGAAGAGGCTATCAGTCGCATGCAACGCCATTACGTACGAGGCAACGGCACCTGTCAGCGATTAGTGGCAGAAGCGATAGAAGACGGATACAAACGACTGCTCTACCCAGCCATCGAGACGGAGTTTGCGAATATCAGCAAGGAACGTGCCGACGAGGAAGCCATCAAGGTCTTTACGGAGAACCTACGACAACTGCTGCTCGGAGCACCGTTGGGACAGAAACGCGTGATGGGCATTGACCCTGGTTTCCGTACTGGTTGTAAGGTGGTATGTCTCGATGCGCAAGGCAATCTACTTCATCATGAGGCTATCTTCCCCCACCCGCCAGTCAATCATCGCATGCAGGCAACCGTTCATGTCCAGCAGATGCTTAACGACTATCATATCGAAGCCATTGCTATCGGCAACGGTACTGCCAGTCGTGAGACGAAGGAGTTTGTGGAGGAAACCATTAGCAATTGGCCATTAGCCGTTAGCCAAATGCCAAATGCTAACAGCCAAAAGCCCAAAATCTTCGTTGTCAGCGAAGACGGTGCTTCTGTCTATTCTGCCTCTGCCACAGCACGTGAGGAGTTTCCCGATGAGGATGTCACCGTTCGTGGTGCCGTCAGCATCGGACGTCGACTGATGGATCCGCTTGCCGAACTGGTGAAGATTGATCCGAAGAGTATCGGTGTAGGACAATACCAGCATGATGTCGATCAGACGAAACTCAAGCAATCACTCGACCAAACGGTAGAGAACTGTGTCAATCTGGTGGGTGTCAATCTCAACACCGCCTCACAACACCTGCTGATGTATGTCAGTGGTCTCGGTCCTGTGCTTGCTAAGAACATCATCGACTATCGTAAAGAGAATGGTGCCTTCACCAGTCGTAGCCAATTGCGGAAAGTACCACGTCTGGGTCCTGCCGCCTATCAGCAGTGTGCAGGCTTCCTTCGTATCCCACAGGCAAAGAACCCACTCGACAACAGTGCCGTTCATCCTGAGAGTTATGGCATCGTAGAACAGATGGCGAAAGACTGTCATTGTACCGTTGATGACCTTATCAAAGACAAGGAGAAGCGTAATCAGATAGATATCAAACAGTATGTGACTGAGACGGTGGGAATACCTACCCTCACAGATATCATGAAGGAGTTGGAGAAACCTGGACGCGACCCTCGTGAACAAATTGAAGAGTTTGAGTTCGACCCCAATGTGCAGACTATTGAGGACTTGCACGAAGGAATGGAACTGCCTGGTATCGTGACAAATATCACTAATTTTGGTGCTTTCGTCGACATCGGTGTCCATCAGGACGGACTGGTACACGTATCCCAATTAGCCGACAAATATGTGAGTGATCCCACACAGGTAGTGAAACTCCACCAGCACGTTCGTGTCCGTGTCGTCGGAGTCGACCTGCGTCGCCATCGCATCTCACTTAGTATGAAGGGGATGAACAGAAAGTAAGTGTCGTACCTGCGCCAGTAACTTCCAGTTCTACAATACTTCCCACCAACAGGGGGAAGTTACGCAGATGGGCATGTCCCACAGGGAAGTCGTAACAGACGGGGATATTATATTTCCGCAGATACTCATGGAACATGTGATACATATCTGGGAAGGTATTGGGTGGACGCTTGTAACTGGTAAACTGTCCGATGATGATGCCTTTGATATGCGGCATCAACCCACGTACCTCTATATTATGTAACATACGATCGACCTTCGTCATCGACTCACCCGTATCCTCCAAAAAGAGGATGATATTAGGAAGTTTCAAGGGGTCGTAGACAGAACCTGCCAGACCGTGCAGCACAGACATATTACCTCCTACCAGAATACCCTTCGCCCTACCCGATTGGTCCAACGTGTAATGAGGCACGCGATAGACAGGCATCTCACCCAGCATCATCCGACGTAATGCCTGACTCACCGTATCCTCGCCCTGATAGGTAGCGATAGCATGACACATTGAACCGTGAATACCCTTATTACCAGCGCATGCCTCTGCTGCAAGCAAGGCTGTAACATCACTGAAACCAATCAATAGTTTAGGATAACGCTTGAAGACCTCTGGTCGTAACTCGCACAATAGATGCACAGCACCGTCGCCTCCTCGTGAACACATAATCGCCTTCACACTCGGTTCCTGCAATGCCCAAAGCAAGTCTTTCCTGCGTTCTTCGATAGTACCCGCAAAGCCACGATAGTCTCTCAGGGCATGATGTCCTACCACCGTATGGAAGCCCCAACGTTCCAACGTGCGGATACCTCCATTGATAGTGGAAGTATCCGTAGCACTCGACGGTGAGATGATGGCGATAGTATCACCCTCATGCAGGAACTGTGCCGACGCGGGCAGCAGTGCCATCAATAGCAAGAATAAGAAGCATATACGTCTCATGGGGGCAAAGATAATAAAAAAAGTCGCAACCCCAAAGAGTCACGACGTTTTTTCTAAATTCCTTTTGAAAGCGATTTACTTCACCTTCTCTACGATAGCCTTGAATGCCTCTGGGTTGTTCATGGCGAGGTCGGCGAGCACCTTACGGTTGATCTCGATACCAGCCTTAGCGAGTTTACCCATCAATACTGAGTAGCTCATACCCTCGAGACGAGCGGCAGCGTTGATACGCTGAATCCACAGGGCGCGGAAAGTGCGCTTCTTGTTCTTACGATCGCGATAAGCGTAGGTAAGACCCTTCTCCCAAGTGTTCTTGGCTACTGTCCAAACATTCTTGCGGGCACCAAAGTAACCGCGAGTGAGTTTCAGAATTCCTTTACGTTTTGCTCTTGATGCAACGTGATTTACTGATCTTGGCATAGTTTTCTAAATCTTTTAATGTTTGACAATAGGTGAATTAACGCAGAGACAACAGGTCACGAACCTGCTTCATGTTTGATACATCCACGATAGTAGAACCGCAAAGGTTGCGCTTCTGCTTCTTGGTTTTCTTAGTCAGAATGTGACTGTGGTAAGCATGATGTCTCTTGATCTTACCTGTACCGGTGAACGAGAATCTTTTCTTCGCTCCGGAATTTGTCTTAACTTTTGGCATTGTTTTTAAATTTAAATTGTTATTAATAATCGGCGACTACGCATATACCGGGCGCGCCACCTGTTTTTTCCTTGCTGTTGGCTATTAGCTTTTTGCTGTTAGCCTTTTAGTCTTTATTCTCTTCTTCCGTTTCCGTCAATGCCTTCAGCGCATCAGCACTGATCTTTGCATTGGCAAACAAACCACCGTTTGAAGGAGCCTGCTCAGCCTCTATACGTGCCTGTTCCTTAGCCTCAGCCTCAGAAGCCTCACGGTCGCGAGCCTGTTGACTCTTCTTTGCCACACCGGCTTTCTTCGGAGCCAGATAGAGGAACATCTTCTTTCCTTCCAGCGACGGCATGTGCTCTACCTTACCGTATTCCTCCAAGTCGTTGGCGAAACGCAGCAACAGCACCTCACCTTGCTCTTTGAAGAGAATGGAACGTCCGCGGAAGAACACGTATGCACGCACTTTGTTACCTTCCTCCAGAAATTCCTTTGCATGCTTCAGTTTAAACTGATAGTCGTGCTCGTCGGTCTGAGGTCCGAAACGGATTTCCTTTACCTCCACCTTCACTTGCTTCGCCTTCATCTCCTTCTGGCGTTTCTTCTGCTGGTAGAGGAACTTCGAGTAGTCGATCAGACGACATACAGGAGGGTTGGCATTCGGCGAAATCTCCACGAGGTCTACCCCCTCGTCGTGCGCCATATCCAATGCCTGACGAATAGGAACAACAGTGCTTCCACCATCGCCTACGATACGTACCTCACGAACACGAATCTGCTCGTTGATGCGGTACTGATTCTTCATGTTGTCATTCTTCATCGACTATCTTTCTCGACTCTATTTTCTCAAATTGGGTGCAAAGATAGCATAAATTTTCGATATAACGAAGAAAATGCACGTTTTTTTCACTTCTACCCTATCTAATTATGATATAAAAAATATGTTCCTCCGTCACTTTGACAATACTTTCTGAGCAATGTCTGTATGAATTCCGCATTCTCGCTGACACGCTGCACGTCACCGTCATAGCCATTGATAAGCACCACCAGATGGTGTGTCTCAAGGGTCATCTTCGTACGCTCATGGTCACTGGTTGGTGTACCTACACCCCCCAAGGCATCACGATAGACAGGCAATCCCTGAATATTGATCATTCCACGACCGATACCCTCATAAGGCTCTCCTTCACGTCCGATGCCCAGTGTCAGTGTGTCGCCCACAAACTTGTCTGCATCAAAGCCGCCAATGCTATAGCCGTAGGCGATAGAAGCAAGATTCACCAGGTCCACCAAGGTGTCACGCTGATACAGTTCTTTACCTTGAAGCACTCTCCGTATCAAAGCCTCTGAGGCAGGACGGTATCTCGAAGGATCCTTTCCACAGGCTTTATATACGCGCCTTGTAGCGGCAATACTGGTCAGTTCCTTCAATGACTCAGTAGTCAACTTCTGACGGAATTGATCACCAAGCGCTTCTATCTCCTTCCATAATGCCTCATTATACGGAGTATTCACCACCTCCGCCTCTACGCATGCCCCTACGAACTCAGGGCACACCTGCTCTATTTCTTTTGATACAATTACTTTCATACTACCATTATACCACTCTCGATTGCAAAGGTACACATAAATGGGCAAAACGCCAAGAAAAAGAGCAGTTCCCTTATGAAAACTGCCCCTTTAATTATCATGTTATATTTTTACTTCACCAATACCTTTTTGGTCTTACCATTACTCTTCTTCATGATGTTCAATCCCTTTTGGGGAGTCTCTTTCTGTTTACCGTCTATGGTATACCACTTCACATCAGTTTCTTCCATAGTAACAGTACCAATACCAGAAGTATAGCTACCCTCAATTGTGATATCTTTCGCAGGCATCGTTTCAGGTACGTCCGTCCATTCGAACATATAACCCTCTCGTACTGGCGCTTCTGGAGGTGTAATGGCTGAACCGTATTCTACGCTTTCAGTCTTAAATACCTCGCCGTCTATCTTATAGGTAATCGTATAACTATTGATGGCGAAAGAACCCGTTATCACAACATCCTTAGCCGGCATAGTCTCAGGTATCTCACTCCAACCAGAGAAAGTATAGCCTTCCTTAGTGGGTTCATCCTCAGCAATAATAGCTGTTCCGTATTCAACCTCTAAAGTCTTGTATTCCTCGCCATCAACCATATAAGTCAGCTTGTACTTGTTGACAGTGAATGTACCAGTAATCATTACGTCATGCGCTGGCATAGTCTCAGGTATCTCACTCCAACCAGAGAAAGTATAGCCTTCCTTAGTGGGTTCATCCTCAGCAATAATAGCTGTTCCGTATTCAACCTCTAAAGTCTTGTATTCCTCACCATCAACCATATAAGTCAGCTTGTACTTGTTGACAGTGAATGTACCAGTAATCATTACGTCATGCGCTGGCATAGTCTCAGGTATCTCACTCCAACCAGAGAAGGTATAACCCTCTTTGGTGGGTTCTTCCTCAGCAGAAATAGCTGTTCCATATTCTACTTCAGAAGACTTATATTCGACTCCGTCTACTTTATAAGTTAGTTTGTACTTATTGACAGTAAACGTACCTATGACAGTTACGTCATGTGCAGGCATCGTTTCTGGAATCTCACTCCAACCTGAGAAGGTATAACCCTCCTTCGTGGGTTCTGCCTCAGCAGTAATAGTAGTTCCATATTCTACTTCAGAAGTCTTGTTTTCCTCGCCATCAACCTTGTAAATCAGTTTATATTTATTGACTGTAAATGTACCTGTAACAGTTACATCTTTTGCAGGCATCGTCTTTGGTATCTCACTCCAACCAGAGAAGGTATAACCCTCCTTCGTGGGTTCTGCCTCAGCAATGATAGCAGTTCCGTATTCAACCTCTGAAGTCTTGTATTCCTCGCCATCAACCTTGTAAATCAGTTTATATTTATTGACTGTAAATGTACCTGTAACAGTTACATCTTTTGCAGGCATCGTCTCTGGCATATTACTCCAGCCGCTGAATGTGTATCCCTCCATTGTGGGAGCAGCCTCAGGTGTGATGGTTGCCCCCTTTTCTACCTTAAACCACTTATAGATTTCTCCATCCACCATATAACACAACACGTATTTCTCTGGAGTTGTACGAATAGCCTGTAAAACAATATAGTTTGCATCATCTGTGTTATACTTCACATAGAAATTACCATCTGTTATAGTTTCTGATAGCAATTCTGTGTTATCAGTCTTTTCTACAATGGACAATTTAAGCCCATCCATACATTTTGGAACATTGATAGCAAGTTCTTCCTGTTTATTTTGACAATGTGCATATATGATATATCTATCACCATCCATATACCAATAAACCTGACCTATATTCTCCGCTGGGTCAAAGTAACATACATAGTAGTTTATTTCCTTACAATAATCTGGAGGATAATACCCCTGATTATCACTAAACGGTGATGGATTAATGGCATTTATATAAAATTTATTTATGTTAGATGGAGAAAAGCTTAAAAGATTACTATTTTTTAGACAATTCTGGTTTCTTTTCTCTCTGACAGTTTCTCCGTTAACAAGCGATAATCCTGCAGCCATTCCAACCAAATAATCACCAGACTTCGGATTATATAGCATCCCTATCTGTCTATCGACGGGATCGTCTATGTCTTTCAGATGGCTTGCGGTTCGATTTATACCATACGAGGTGGACTCACTGTTAGAGGAATTAAAAGGCTTATCTAACTCAATACCATTTCTTGATGCTGCCTTGGGTATCATAAACATTGCTTTATAATCACCCTTATCGAAAAAGAATTGCTGTTGAGTACCACCATAATTGAATTTTGCCTCCTTCAGAAGATGAAGTTTAGTATATACAGAACATTGAGCGCCTTTATATCTATAACTGCATGTAAATTCTGCATGTGGTTCAGCGCCAGTTAAATCCGGCTTCCCATTTCTACCGCCAAACCAATCACTGATAGTTGCTGGATCATAACCTATTTCTGTCTCATCTACCTGAAACTCATTACAATAATATGTCCCTGGTTCTGTTATTTCATTACCATCAATTAGTAAAGACCTGTTTCTGACTTCCATAATTGGACGTAATTGTTCTTGACTGATAGATGAAACAACAATATTTTGAGTAGATACATTTGAACCTCCTCCCTCAACATAGGAAAGCATCGTTATTGTGGGGCATGTAATCGTAGAATACCAATCTCGAATATAGTGTCCATTGGCATCCTGATAAATGACAGGTAGAAGCCATATATATGAATCAGTTACTTTTCCAATCTTATAATGACGTTCAAGTTGGTCAATCCATTCTGCACCAATATCATCTGACGTCATTCCTATACTATTCTCAAAATATGGAACAGGATATCCATGCTGGGCGAATAAATGCCAATATTGGGTATAAGCTCTTAGAGGCCCTGTGCTATCACTATGTTTAGAGACAAGTCCATTTTTTATGATTTCATCATCACTTTCTTCTCTATTTCCTATATAGGCAGCATAAAATGACACAAGCCCATTTCCGTTAATATAGTGGGTAATGATAATGTCTTTTTTTTTATTGTAAGCTGCCCTAATGTAATATGGTGTACTACCAATAGTAGTTTTTCCAGTAACAACAACCTTGATATTCATTATTTCATTCACAAGCATTACGCCATCGCTATTTACATTATATTTCTTTGTATCATTATTCTCATTGAGCATAGGAGAGCCTTTAGTAGTTTGACACCATTGCTTTTCTACTTTAGGCATGATTGCACATTCACATAAAGTACTCAGATTAGTGTTAAACAGCAATATAACTGCTATAATCATTGTGACTTTTGTCTTCATGATGGAATTAATAAATTAATATGATTTTTCAGATAAGCACAAAAAGAAAACGTGGACTACTTACTTCGTCTACGTTCATCGAGGTATCGCCAAACACCTAACACGCTATATCCGAGTAAAAGCCCACGCCAGCCAGCGTGAGCATCCGTGCTTTTACTCTTGCGTGTTCTCTTAATTTTGGCGAAATTTCGATGAACAAGATTCAAGCGGACGCATCATCCTATATGTCTATTTTGTCTATCTCAGCCCATAGGCATTCAATGTTATAGAGGTCAACTTCAGTTATTACATTGGCAAAGATAAATATTATATTCTAAACTTCCAAGTATTTTGATGAAAAATGCAAAAGAACAGGGTTTTTCCTAGAACGCACTCTAAAACTTTTTCCTCCGAAGGGGAAAAAGTTTTACTCCGAAGAGGAGTAAAAGAACGTAAACTATATGTTTAGCACTCGTAAGTCATATACTTAGCCACCAAAAGTTATATACTTAGCACTCCTAAACTATATGTTTAGCAGACGTAAGTCATATAGTTTTTAGAACGGATAGCCGATGGCGAAGTGAAGGGACTGGTTATCCTTGAAACTCCTGACATTGAAAAAGCCTGACTTGCCTGTATCGTAAGGCACATGAAGACCGATTCCCCAGTCGAGACGGAGGATAAGGAAATCGAGGTCGTAACGGATACCGATACCCGTTCCGACAGCAAGTTCACGGAAGAAGTTCTTGGGTTGGAAATGACTGTGGGACGCGATGTAATCCCAAACTTCGTCTTCATCAGAGTCATCGTTGGGCGGCGTCCATACGTTTCCTGCATCAAGGAACAGGGCGCCATAGAGGTTGCCAAAGAGACGGCGACGATACTCCAAGTTTGCCACGAACTTGACACTTCCATTACGCAAGAGATAATCCAAAGCCTTATCACCGAAGGACTCAAGACTGCCAGGGCCTACCCCACGAACGGGGAAGGCACGGATACTATTAGCACCACCTACATAGAACATCTCTGCGTTGGGAATGGCATCGGAGTTGCCATAAAGCCAAATATAGCCAGCATTCAAGTGTCCCACCAACTGCGACGCACTACTAAGCGTCCATGTCTTGGTAAAGTCGGTCTCCAGTTTGATGAACTGCGAATAGGGATTCCTAAACAGCGGTTTGTCTTTCTCATTCCAATCCCTTCCAGCTATCATATAACCCAGCGATACGAGATTACCTGATTCGGCAAGGGTCGTTTCCCAACGGATGGGATGCAGTGTGCCTGCCGGACTGGTATAAGTATAGGTATAGCGCATCTCCGGCACGAAATAGTCCTGCATGGTGGCAGCAAGGTAATTATTCTTCTGCACCAGCGAATCGTAGGCAGCAGTATGGCTGTTCATATACTGATACTTCACCGTCAGCGGCGAGAACTCATGGCGACTCTGCTCAGAGGTTTGCCATTTATAGGTCCACTCGCCACTTACCACATGCATCTTATAATAGTCAGGACGATAGATAATATCCGTAGAGACTTTGGCAATGGTGAGCGGTGTGGAATAGAAACGACGGCGGCGGATGCGACGACCATCCTTATCACGACGCACACGATTACCTCCAAAGAACGGGGCGATGATACGTGGGAACTCAATACTGGCATCAGCACCATATTCATAGTTGTTCATTGACGAACCGCCACTGGTCGACCACTCATAGGAGCCGTGCAGGTTGACGTCTATCTTCTCACCGCCTCGGAAGGCATTACGACGAGTGACACCCATCTTCAACTCTGGTCCTACACGTCCAATAGTACGGGCATTGAAGTTCGTCTCAATATAGAAGTCCCAAGGCTTGTCGAACACACAGTTGAGCGTCAGGTCAAGGGTATCGCAAGTAGCAGTAGTGTCACGAGGCGTAAATACAAAGTCGGTTGAAGAGAACAGTCCCATGGCATTAAGCTTATTGACCGACTGCAAATAGTTATCGTAACTATACAACTGACGGGGACGTAACTTCATATCTGCCATCAGGACACGCGTACGGATAGGCTGTTTCTTACCGGCAAAACGAACGGTGAAGTAACGACGCTTCACTGAATCAGTCAACTGCTCCCTGAAAGTCTTGCGCATATTGATATCAATCTTACCAATATACCACTTATGAAGTGCCTGTTCTGGAACGTCGTTTGCCAACTGGAAACGCAATTGAGCCTTGCCATCAACGGCAAGAGTATCAGCCAGATAGGAGGCATAGCTCGACTGATAGTAATAGTAACCATTGTTGCGCAGCAGCATGTTCACACGACTGCGCTCTGCATCGAGATTGGAAACCACAAAGGGATCACCCTTATGGATATTTGCTTCGTCGAGTGTAGCATGTATCAGACTGTCTGCCTCAACAGGGAAACCTACATATTCAACACTGTCGAGAAGGTAGAGCCGACCGGGATTCACCGTATAGGCAATCTTCGCCGTCTTGGGATTCTTCTGCTGGACAGTCTCATAACTTACCTGTCCGTTGAAATAACCATGATTACGCAATACTGAACGTGCCACAGAAGTACGCAACTCCGGATTGACCCACGACATCAAGACAGGCTGCTTACCGAAGGACTTGGTCATCCATTTGGCAAAGCCAGAGTCCTTTCCGCTATAGTGGTTCCATATCGATACACCCAAAGAGAATGGCATGCGATGATAGCTGCTACCGAAGATGGCACCATTGGGAGCCGTAGCAAGTGCCGCCTCTACCTCCTCTTGTGTCTGCGTGAAGTTGTCGTTCTGCTCATAGTTCTCATAGGCTATCTTCGTCAGACCAATGAAGAGTTGGTCGTCTTCAGGGATGTTCTTCGTCATCGAACAGGAAGACAGAAGGACAGCTACTATGATATATAGAACACTATTTCGTTTCATTGCTTTCAGTTTTTAGGGAGTCAGGAAGAGTTGTCTGAGTATTCGGAATATTCTGATTATTCTGAGGACTCGGAGTATTCGGATTCCTCAGAGGCATCTGCGGAGTGGTATCCTTGAAGCGGAAGATATCCCAGAAGCTCTGTAACGAACGACGCCACGTGAAGCCTGCGCCATATTTCTGGGTATAACCGTCGAGCCAGTCATAACTGTTGTTCTGGTAATAGAGGGTGATAAACTTGTTCGCCGTCTGGTCGAGACGATACTCCAACGAGACATTATCGAAGAAGGAGTTGTTACGCTGTTGCAACTCGGCACCCGTCGATACCTTTCCGCCTACGGCAATCTTCAGGCGGTTGTTCATGAAGCGCTTGGCAAACTTAAAAGAATAGTCGGTATGAGTAGCACCTGAGGCATCAACGGAGTTATCCATACCAAACGAGAGGTCGAGGGTACGCAGGGCATTACCCGTAATATTACTAATCTCTGAGTTCAGGAACGAGCTGAGTGCGGAGTTCATTGAGAAGGCTCCAGTATTGCCATCGGCAAGATACATACCCGTGGTGAGCATCGTCACGGCAAGTTTTCCACGCTGTTCCGTTCCCATTGCCTGCAACTCACTATGCAGCTGCATGTCTTCGGGAGCATCCAGCGTGAATTCCAATCCCATATCATTGAGTGTCTTGGTGATAATCACACCACAATCAAACTCGACGCTACGCCCTACCCCATTATCATTAGAGACAGTAGCACGGGTGCGCTCTGTAGCCGTAATATTCAGCGTAGGATTCATCGGCTCACCCGTAAACTCAATATAAGAGCCGTCCTGAATGGTAAACGTCTTCAGAGGAATAACTGGCAGAGAATATTTCATCTCGCCATTCGACAAGGTATAGCGACCACGAAGCTGCAGGTTGTCGGCTGGTGTATAGAGCATACGCAGCGTACCACCGCCCATCAGGTCGATATAGTTGGAGTGGTCGGTATTGAGGTAAGCCATGATATGTGCTCCCTTCGATATCTCCATCGTCAGATCCATATTAAAGCCTGTCAGCGTAGGACGGTTGACAACAGCCTGAATGGTATCGTTGAAGTCGACGAACTTCACCAACTCTTCCAAATGGTTATCGGTAGACAAGGGGGTATCACGCAGCACATAGCTCATATCCGTAGAGCCCAACACATTGAGTCGACCTCGCATACTCAAATTGTCAAGCGGTCCCTGCATCCTACCGAAGAAATCGACAAATGCCTTACCATAGGCAATACTCTTCGCATTCTCTTTGGCACCGATAATCTGATAGTCTCTGGCTTGCATACGAAGGTCGACCATGATACGGTCGAGGTCGCTGAAATTAACACTACCCATGATATTCAACGGGTTATCGTTATGGGCATAGACGGTGAAGTTCTCCAACAGGAGATTAGAGCCTACAATGCGAACAGGGTCATTGTCAAAGCGCAGACGCATGCCATAGGGAATGCTCACCAGATAAGAGGAATCCAGATAAATCTCACCATTTACCTGTGGTTTCTTCAATGAGCCCTTGATAGACAGGTTGCCTTCTCCATATCCTTCCAAACCGGCAATCTGATCGGGAACGAAACCATTGATGATAGATAATGGGAAACGCTCTAATTGCAAGTTGGCATCCAATGAGCCGTCACCGGCATTATAATAAGTACCATTCAACAGTCCTACTTCTATATCGTCCTTCATCAGACGCGCCTCAATAGCATGGGCATCGTCTTCTTTCTGCAGATAGACGAGTTCGGTGCTGATATTACCTATCGGGCTATGCTCGTAGGTCATATTCTGAACGGACATATCGCTGACCATCGAGAAATGTCCTGACTCATGCTGCACGACATGATAGTCACCATTCAGCAATCCAGACATACGAGGCACATAAGGAATGACGGACGTGATTTCATCGAGATTGAAACGGTTCAAACTGACCGTGATATCCTGTAAAGCGGTGGGATCGCTCTCTTCAGAATAGATCTTCACACCTGTACCATCATCGGCAATCAGGTCAATCTTAGCACGTACCTTCTTATCAGTACCGAGGAAAACAAAATTATCCTTGTTCAGATTGAACTCCTTATAACCGAGTGTAGGACGATCAGGAACAAGATGCAGGTTGATGCCGTTATGAGCCATCTCTGCCTGAGCACCGATACGGGCTCCCAACTTATTATCGGAATCATAATAACGCACACCCATCGTAGCTCCCTTTTCCTGCAAGACACCATCGAAGAGGGCATTAAACACAAACTGCGGATTGCGCTTGTTGTTACGTATCTGTCCACCAAAACTTAAACGTTCTGCACGTTGTGTCAGTCGGAAATTAATCGTATCCAGACGAGTACCGTCGTAGACAAGGGAATGGACATAACCCTGACCATTAACTCCTGTCTCTGGAGAGGTTGACATATCAAACAACAAGTCCTTGAATTCAATATTCTCTCCACTCTTCAGAATATTGGCAATCGGATTGTTGGCCTTACTCTCTACATGGAGTTTCATGACAGGCAACAGTCTTCTAAGAGCTGGCTGGTTGATAACTTTTTGATCCAATTGAGCCATCGCCGAGTCACTGAGCACGGTCAATTGCTTCAAGACACGCTCATAATCACCACTGGCATCTACCTTCACTATGAAGTCACCACTCTGAATGCGGGCATAGGTAGTATCGGGACGCAGATTGACAAGCACCCCTACATCCTCAGGACGGTAGACCTTTGCAGAATCGCGGAAGGTCAAATCACTGATAAATCCACTGATATAATGGGTCTTTTTAAAATCAGATTTGACATCTACATGACCACACAAACCTATCGTTAAGGGCTTATCCACCAGATGCAACCGATACAGATCCAACTGTGCAAGGTCGGCAGTCACTGTTCCATTGAGTTTATCCTTGCTCGTCAGGGCATCAAGACTAATGGTTCCGTTGAGCAACTCGTTATCTCCCGTCAGATTGGCATAGGCACGTCCGTTGCGGACATCTGCCGTTGCGGTCATATTGTTCAGATGATAACTGCCATAATCTATATGATGTATCTTCGCATCTGCAACAAGGGTGGTACGCGGAGAGAAGATATCTGTCCCCTGCCCTTTTGCCACAATATCAGCAGAGACAGTATAGATAGAGTCATGAGGCATGAAATGATGAACATTCAAATCACGGATATTCAATTTCGCATCATAGCGCATCGCATCAGCATTGAAATTGCCTTTGGCCTTTACAACACCCTTACCTTCACGCATCACAACATCAGCAAAATACTGGGCACCATCGGCTCTGACAAGACCTTCAGCAGTGATACCACGAGGAATACGATAGTCACGCTGGATATCCTTGGGAAGCATACCTGTGATGAAACCAAGATCTTCTGTTCTAGCCTTGAACTGCACCTTGGCACGCAACCGCTTGGGGTCAGTCAGATTGGCGGCAAAACCTGTGGCTGTGGCATGGAAGGCGGTAGGCAACGACACATCGAGTCCGTCGAACTCCATATAGTCCATATTGCCATTGACAGAGCCTTTGACACTCAACGGATAGTTGGGCCAGCGCTGCTGGAACGACTGGGGCATACCACCCATAAAACGCATCAGGTCTTGCTTACCCAACTGGGCATTCATACGCATCCGCATCTTACCTGGATCAATCTTGTCCATCAGCGAGAAGGGCATATCCAGTTCCATCTCAATATCTGAGTCGGGTGTCCTCAAACGGAAACTTGGCAATCGGATCTTACCGTTCTCCATCGCTATAGCTCCTGTCAGATCAGTCACTTGTAACCCACTCTTCTCTCTCATCTGCACCGTTCGCATCACAAGACGAGCAGTCGGATTGTGATAATAGATAGAATCGACTCCGATATTCACATGGGTGAGATCAATATGATTGAAGTCCAAACCTTCGACACGGGGCTCAAAGTTCAAATCGTATTGCAAACTGCCATTCTCCCAATCAAGGGATGCTACCTTATAAGTCTGTGTCTCAAGGTCGATATCTCCTTCACGAGCTACCAAGGAACCGAAATGGGCTGCCACACTCATCGTATCGCCAGGCATGTGGAAAGCAACGTCCGAACGGATAATACTTAGACTATCGGCGAATATCTTCCAATGGTTTTCTGTAGTTGTCGTGTCTTCCGGCACACTGTCATTCAAGGCGATATCCACACGGGCATCCTCCAAGCAGGCTCCATTCACTTCAACGGTCTGCTTATCTAAGTCAATACCTTTGCTCGACAAGGCGAGTCGTTTAAACTGTCCTTTCACACGTGCCGCCTCGACAAACTGGGCGGTATTGAACTTGGCATTATTGACTTCCAGTTCCTCAATGATGACCTTCTTCTTAAACAGCGGCATCAGTTTCACGTCAACAATCATACGCTCCACATCAGCAATAGTGTCTGACTGTTGGATAATATGGAAGCCATCAATGCCTAAATCCAAAGGGAAAGAAAGATCCACATGATCAACGGTGATTTGCATACCCGTTTTCTCTGAAGCGATAGCCGCTACCTTATCCACCGCCCAGTTCTGAACGGGCGGGAAATAAAGCAGTAATGTCAGTATCAGAAACAGCAGAACGGGACTCAACAAAATACCCAGAATCCACCAGAATGCTTTCTTCATGTTTCGTAACTTTGCAAATCAAGATGCAAAGTAAGTAAAAATATCGGAAATACGAAACTATTTAACGGAAAAATTGATATTTTGCCACAGATTATCCTGAGGCAGAGGCGATTCCACGACAATATGCTCTTTGGATACCGGATGGATAAAGTCCAAGCGATGAGCTAACAAGGAGATGCTACCATCAGGATTACTACGCTTTGCCCCATACTTCAAATCACCCTTGATGGGACAACCCATAGCGGCAAGTTGACAGCGTATCTGATGATGGCGACCTGTCAACAGATTGACTTCTAAAAGATAATAACGCTCCGACTGACCTATCAAGCGATATTTGAGAATCGCCTTTTTCGAACGGGGTACCTCACGAGAATAGGCAAAACTCTTATTCTTCTCTTCATTACGCACCAACCAATGCTCCAAAGTACCCTCCTCTTCTTCTGGCTTGTTCTGAACGACAGCCCAGTAAGTCTTATGTACTTCTCCGTCACGGAACATATTATTCAATCGCCCTAGCGCTTTAGAGGTTCGAGCAAACATCACCAATCCACTAACAGGACGATCGAGCCGATGTACAACACCTAAGAATACTAATCCAGGCTTAGCGTATTTCTCCTTGATATACGCCTTCACCAATTCAGAAAGTGGAGTATCGCCGGTCTTATCGCCCTGCACGATCTCCCCACTTTCCTTGTATACGATAATAATATGATTGTCCTCGTAAACTACCTTCATTCAAAGAAAAGGCTACTGTTTCATATCGAAGCCGAGACGGACACCTTCATAGTTCTTGCTGAGTTCACCGACCTTCTGAACGGTACTATTACCACTCATAGCTGCCAATACCTGGAGAACATTCAACAGCTTCTTCGACTCGAAGAGCAGTGAGATACCACCATATTCGCGCTTGGCATAGCAATTGATCGTAATCAGCATACCTTTCATGGTAACCTTAGCAGTACTCTCTTCGAGCGTCCAGTTACCACTGAAATTAGTACCTCCGATACATGCCTTGAAAGTCTTGTCCTCATTGAACGTGACATAGGTGTTCTGAGCCGTCAATCCTGTTTTTTGGAAATAAGGTTCCAATTCCTGCTCAATCTTTGTAGCAGCAACCTCACCACCTGCCTTAGCAAGAAGATTCTCACTGGTAAACGCACAACCAGGACCACTATATCTCCAAGTACCTACGAGTCCGCGCTGAGTCACCTTATCCATACCGATAACACTCGTGAAAGCGTTGGCAAGTGTACCTCCACTACCAATGGCTTGAAGCAACGTACCTGCTCCACAGGAAGTGAGCACAATGGCAGCAATCACCAAAAGGTATGCTGCCATGATGTTTTTCTTGAATGTTCTCATAGTTGTTATGATGATGATTACATATTCATTCCACCGTCAACTTGGATAACCTGTCCACTGACATAACTTGACATATCAGAAGCCAAGAAAGCAGCCACATTAGCAATATCCTCTACCTGTCCACCACGACGAAGAGGAATCTTATTCTTCCACTCGTTGCGAACTTCCTCAGGCAAAGCAGCTGTCATAGCTGTCTCAATGAATCCTGGAGCAATAGCATTTGCACGAATGCCCTTCGGTCCCATCTCCTGACCAATACTCTTGGCAAGAGCGATAAGTCCTGCCTTTGAAGCAGCATAGTTTGCTTGACCGGCATTACCATGAACACCAACAACAGATGCCATATTGATGATACTACCACCACGCTGACGCATCATCACGGGTACACAAGCGTGGATGAAGTTGAATGCAGACTTCAAGTTAACGGCAATCACAGCGTCCCACTGCTGCTCAGTCATACGAAGCATCAGTCCGTCTTTCGTAATACCAGCATTATTGACGAGAATATCAATACTTCCAAATTCTTCCTTCACAGCCTTTACAACTTCCTCTGTCTGAGCGAAGTCTGCAGCATTAGAGGCATAACTCTTTGCTTTAACACCCTTGGCAGCAATCTCTTTCTCTGTCTCTTCATTCACTTCCAAATCAGTGAATGCGATGTTAGCACCTTCTTCTGCAAACTTCAATGCGATAGCTTTTCCGATACCGCGTGCAGCACCTGTAATCAGGGCTGTCTTTCCTTCTAATAATCCCATAATTAATTTCTTTTATTTATAATTGTTTGTTATTTCTTTTGAAACTTTCCTAATGCACCATAAACGAATTTCGCTACTTGGGGCTTGGTATCTTCTTCTTTCATTCCATGACCAATACGTCCGTATATATAAGGAACTTCTAGACCCTTAATACAATAATGGGTAATATCTGCCACGAGATCAATATTGTCAATATCGAATTCACCGTCTTCCTTACCTTCTGTAAATACTTTACGGAAGAGTTCGACTTCTGCATCGTCGAAATGCTTACGTACCTTCTCCACCATCCAGATATTACGGAAGAACTCAGCACGCAAATTACCATTACGTACTACCGTCTCACGAATCATACTCAAATGGGTGTAGATGAGTTCGATGATCTTATCTTGAGGGCGTATCTTACGGGCAGCAACCTCGTCCAACCTGTCAGACAAGCGTTCCAACTCACCTTCAATAACAGCATAATAGATATCTTCCTTAGACTTGAAATAGGTATAAAGCGTACGACGACCCTTACCTGACGCCATAGCGATATCATTCATAGTCGTATTCTCCATCCCATTCTTGGCAAACAATTGCCGGGCGACATCTACCAATTTTTGTCTGGTCTTTGATATTGACATATATTCTCTCCTCCCAAACTTTTCGTTTTGCACATACTACATACAGTGTGCAAAATTAGGAATTTCTTTTGAAATCAGCAAATAAAAATCGAAGAAAATGTCTAAAAAAAGGATTAATGGCAAAAAATGTATATGAATATTTGGACATTTCAGAAAATAATCGTACCTTTGCACCCGCTAAGAAGAAATGATCGCGGAGTGGAGCAGTTGGTAGCTCGCCAGGCTCATAACCTGGAGGTCGCATGTTCGAGTCCTGCCTCCGCAACTAAAAAGAAACGCAACCCAATGGATTGCGTTTCTTTTTTTGTTTTAGAATAATCTCACTTCATGTGACGCATCACCTTCTCATAATAACGCTGAGTAGCTCTCTTTGAGTAGTGCTGACCTCCGTTCCACGAACGAATCGCATGTTCTACATCATTACCACGATTGAAATACGACTGCAAGAGAATAAACATCTCCTTCGATTTCTGTACATCGAAACGGTCGTTTAAGGTGTAGCGTTTCTTGCTCTTTCTCTTCTGTAGAATGTTGTTGCATTCACGTACGCAAATTGGAGTAATCTGCATCGCTCCGCAAGACGGTCCACTGACTGCACGAGGGTTTCCACCACTCTCTACCTGAATAATCGCATTGATAACAGGTGTCCAGTCAAAAGAGCTTTCATTTCCATTTGTTCCGGCATTTACTTTAACGGAACAAGCCATTAAAATGGCTAATGTAATTAATACTTTTCTAACAACCTTTATCATATAAACCTTTTTAAGTATGACCGTCTCACCACGAGACATTCGATCGTCACACTATTGTTAACGCGCACAAAGGTACGGCTATTTTATTAAGTAGCCAAACTTTCCCACAAAATATAACATTGATTATCAATTAATTAACATAAATCAAGATTGTTAAAACAATCAATAATAAGAAATATTGCATAAAAATACCAACAAAAAGAGTCCCTGCTATCTTTTGATAACAGGGACTCCTCGTCTTGAAAAAAGGCGGCCTCCTACTCTCCCGCATTGCATTGCAGTACCATCGGCGCAGGCGGGCTTAACTTCTCTGTTCGGAATGGGAAGAGGTGGGACCC
>JAFZIZ010000023.1 GCA_017554145.1 Prevotella sp.
ACGACAAAGTTCTTCTGTAAAACCAACTTCGATATGAAGCATATCGAGGAAGAAAAGAAACACTATACGCCCTTACCCAAGAAATACTGCTTCGAGAACGAGCATGAGAAGGAGGTGATGCTTGCCAGAAACTTCCGACGAATCAATGAGGAAGTGACACAGATGACTGCCAGTTTGCTAGGAAAAGAAGGTGGTTAAATGAGTGAAAATACTCATTTTGTTTAATTGGTTAAATAAAATTGTGCAAATACTTGCAAATTCATTAAATAATTTGTATCTTTGCCCCCAACTTATATATTAACGCTCATGGATAAGCAGATTTTGAAACAGATCCTTCGGGATAATCAGCAAGAGGTGGAACGTTATGTTGTGGAGCCTCGTGAATTGGTACTTGACGATTTCCCGTGTCGTGTGCTCGTTGGAGTGCGCAGGTCAGGTAAGTCGTATATGCTCTACCACCACATCCAGCAATTGCTTGCTGCAGGTCATAAGTGGGACGAAATGCTCTATCTGAACTTTGAGGATGAGCGTCTGGAAAACTTCGGTACGGAGGACTTTAACCGACTCTTGGAGTGTCATCAGGAGATGTACGGCAAGCGCCCCATGTTGTTTCTTGATGAAATACAGAACATCGACTACTGGCATAAGTTTGCCCGACGGATGGCCGATGCTAAATACACCATCTTTATCACTGGCAGTAATGCGAAGATGCTCTCGGGCGAGATAAACACCACCCTGGGCGGCCGTTTCCTTATCGCAGAAGTTTACCCATACAGTTTCAAGGAGTTTCTTGCAGTACATCAGGTGTCAGCCAGCGCAATTGACCTGTTTGCAACAGAAGGACGTGCCAGGGTAGTTCGCACCTTCGATGAATACCTGCGATATGGTGGTTTACCTGCAGCAGCACTCCTGCCCGCTAAGCGAAACTATTTGAGCAGCGTCTATCAGAAGATATACATGGGTGACATCATCGCCCGTAACAAGATTACCAATGTGGCTGGCATCCGCGTGCTGGTGCGCAAGATGGCAGAAAGTGTTTGCCGTCCGATTTCCTACAACCGTATCAATAACCTCCTGTCGAGTGTTGGTGGAAAGCTCAGTCTTGCCACTACCATCAAGTATGTGGAGTATTGTGAGGAGGCATGGCTGCTCTTGCGGATCAGGAACTATGCATCAACGCTGGCCGATAAGGAAAGTAACTGTAAGTACTACTTTATAGATACCGGTATTCTCGGTTTGTTCCTTATTGATAAGGACACTATGCTTTTGGAGAACCTTGTGGCTATTCAGCTGCTGCGTATATATGGCCATGACATTGACAATGGGCGCGTGTTCTTCTATAATGACAATTTCGAAGTTGACTTCTATATTCCAGATGATGAACTGGCTATCCAGGTGAGTTATTCCCTGCGCGATGAAGAAACCAGGAAGCGTGAAACGGAAGCCCTGCAAAAGCTGCCTAACCGTCTGCCTTGCAGAAGAAGGCTGATTTTGACTTACGATGAAGAGGAAACCATCAGCGATAAGCATGGTACCATCGAGGTTCTCCCCGTATGGAAATGGCTACTTGATAGGTCTGATAATTAAGTTCAAAAAAGGCATCACGCAGCATGAGCTAGCATGTAGATTAGGCAAGCGCGACTCTGAGGTATCAAAGTGGCTTTTTTATTTGCTTGAAAGCAATACAATTGAGTATTTTGTGTGCGAAGTTAGACAAATGTTGTCTATTTACGCAGATGAAATACCAATAATAGCATTTTTGTATTATAGCGTCTTGGCTATGGCCCTGACTTTAGCGTTATAGCTATCCATGTTTTCCGCATAGCCGATGCGTTTGAGGAAGGCATAGTAGTCTTTGTCCTTTTGGGGATTATAGCGCCGCTGGATCATCCTGACGTAACCGGCAACTGATTCCTCCCAGGAGCGGAAGCGGAAGTAGTCCTTGTGGGCTGAGTCATAGAGTCCGAAGAGGTTGTTGTAGTTGCGACATACGGCACTACTGCCATAGCCAGTTTCCAGACAATACTGTGCTGCGACGATCTTCGGGTAGAGGACACCACACTCTTCCATGACCTTGAAGAGGTTGGTGAGGTTGAGCGGTCTGTCAGGACGGGATGCGAAACGGAGGTTGGCCATCTCCTCTTGAAGCCCACAGATATAGTCATTCAGATGTTTGATGAACGGTTCTGGATTAACCGATTTCCATTCACCATCGATAAGACGTTCTGCCCGGATATGCAGGTGCGGCCCTGTTGACCGTCCTGTGTCGGAAGACAATGCTACAATCGTTCCTGCAGATACCATATCACCCTCCTTGACGGCTATCAGTCCCAGATGACCATATAGTATGCGTAGTCCCACATGGTTGATGATGACATGATGGCCATAGCCGGATTCGCTATACACCACCTTCTCGATAACTCCTGGCATCATCGCATAGACCAGAGAGCCTTTGGTACATCGGAGGTCTATACCATTATGGAATGCAGTCTTTGAAGCAATGACTGGATCCTTGCGATAACCATAGTCAGAGGTAATATGGATGAAGTCCAGGGGGAGCGCCACCGAAGTACGGCGGTTTAATAGTACCATCATCATACTGTCCTTGACAGAAACGAACAAAGGAATGTCGTACTCGATAGCTATCTCCCGATGTTTAGGGAGGTCAAAATACTCATCGTTATTCGGTTTTTGACTCTTTCCATCCAAATCAGCCAAATCTACCGAATCAGGCTGAGATTCTAAATTAGGCTTACTTTTAACCACCTGTGGCAGCTTTTGGATGGTGTTGAACTGTGCCTGACAATTCATCGGCATTGTCGGCAGGAATAAGAAGTATAAGAAATAATTTTTTCTGCTTTTCATGATTTTTTTTACTTTAATTTTGCATCCGGTTTCGAAAGAACCAGGCACCCGAATACAGAGTGCAAAGGTACGGCAAAAGGATGAGGGAAATGAAGAATAAAAATCTTTTTATCCTCTGAGTTCACAAGCTGACCTATATATAATAAAATGGTAAAATAGTAAAAACAGAAAGAGTATGCTATTCAACGAAAGAGAACTGAACAAGAAGGATTTCGAGCGTATCGACATTGATGTGAGGACGATGCCCAAGGAAATCAAAGAAAAGCTGCTGAACGGTGAGATCACCCCGTTGCTGGAGATCCGTGACCAGATGGACAACGGTGTTCTCGCCACCATGCCCGTGAAGCTCCGCTTGCAGCGCAGTGAAGACGGTAAGGCCGTGCTGAAAGCCTATCCCGTGAGCAAGGATATCGTGAGTGACCTGAAGCTCACTGAGGCAGAACAAAA
>JAFZIZ010000008.1 GCA_017554145.1 Prevotella sp.
TAAAAAAGGGAGCCCGAAGGCTCCCTGATTGTTTAGTTGTAGGATGTTACCAAACTAAGTTTGGATCGTTAATCTCGTCCTCTTCATCGTCATACCTGCTCAAGTCGCTGCCTGCCAACAACTGGCACTGCTGTTGCAGCACGATGACCTCTATCTCTGGTGTTATATATTTTTTCTTCATAATCTTGTAAAGTTTAACGGTTAACGGTTAAAGACGATTTTCTTTCCGTTGTGGATATAAATACCCTTCGTCGGATTGGTCACCTTACGTCCGTTGAGGTCGAAGAAACTGTCAACAGTAAACGGTAAACCGTCAACTGAATGAATTCCCGTCGTTTCATCATCTATTCCGAAGAAGTTCGAGCTATCGCCCCCACTAATCAGCAGGAACGCTTTGCGAGCAGGCATTGTGGTACCTGTGTACTTATGGAATCCGAAATGTTCTTCAGTACCAACGGTGGTCTTACCCAGCACATAGAATGTGCCGTCTCCCAGTGAAGATGTGGCAGTCTGAACATCCACGCCATCCAGGTCGTTCGCGGGAATCTCGAGGTCGGGATCTTCACATTTTGTCATACTGATTTCGTCGTCCTCGCCCTTGATGATGACAGCCGTATTCTTGGGGACGTCCTTACCCAAAGAGTACAGCGTGATGGTCTCGCCGCTCACCTCTGCCGTATAAGCAGTGGCATTCTCATCCTCGTCAATCAAGTAACTCGCGTTACTGCAGTAGAACGTTGTCCAGTAACTACTATTAGCCTCGTTCGCTGTCAGGGGTATGTTACTTGCTACTGTATTATTATCTCCGTCTCCAATGTACACAGCATCATCACCAGTCAATTCATGAGCATATAATGCGTTTCCGATTACATTGGTGTTTTTCGCTTTTGCGTAGTAAACTGCATATTTACCATCAACGGTCATGTTGTTGTCCTTAATGTCTGCAATAGGCTCTCCTATCATGTATGAAGAAGTCATACTTATACCAAAGACCTGGTTAGCATCATCATAGTCAGCAACATTAGCAACAGAGATTGTATTGTTAGATGCTTCAAGCACGTCGATTTCTGCTTCGATACCTGTAACTAAAGCGTAGTTACCAGTAGTAGCGTAACCAGTTACGTCAATAATGTTGTTTTTTGCAGTTAAATTGGCTGCACCGGCCCAATTGGTAGTCCAAATAGCAGTAATAGGGCCTTTTGAAATACCTGTCAATTTATTATCTTTAACAGTGACTGTAAATGGTCCGGCCAATTGGACTGGGTATGCAGTACCAGCACGGTCATCATCATCATCAGTAGTAGTGTTGACGGTAATATCGTTTGCTTCTACAGTACCGGTTGTGCTGTATATGTCTAAGCTGTAGTAGTATCTTGCACCATCTTCAGCTGTAGTGTCCAAATGAGTAATGGTGTTTCCTTTGATTAAGATGTCATTAGTACTGTGAATCATTACTGCATCAATAGTAGGATAGCTACCGATAGAACCGTTAGTGTTAACAATTACAGTGTTATTGGTAAATTCAACATCTTTTCCGCCTTGAATACCGACGGCTAAGACTAAATCTTGGGCAATGCCTTCTCCATACCAATCAACTGGGACTGCAGGAAATTCTGCGCTGATCGTGTTGTTGTCTATTTCAGCATTGTTACTGTTGCTCACTTCTAATCCACGGTAGTGGTCAGATCCAGGGTTTGCACCAGTGAAGGTGATTTCAGAGTTGATTAATTTGAAGTTAGCAGCACTATTAGCGAAGATAGCTTTTGCTTCTACTTCATCAGGAGCATTATAAGTTACTGATACGCCATCTAATGTGACATCAGAACCGCTTACGTAAATAGCAGCACCGTCATTAGTGGTGAAGTCAGCGCCATCTTCGTTTAAGGTAAATCCGGTTACGGTTACATCATCACCGGTGATTCGTAAACCCATTTTGTTTAAAACAGCTTTATCACCGGTATTTTCTTTATCACCGTTAATAGTAATAGATCTATCAATAGTAATGTAACTCAAATTAGCATTAGTAAATTCGCCTTGGAAAATCAACTCATCGTATTCAACCGCATCCTTTAAGACACCATTTGCATCGAAGAAGTTAGAGAAATTGGCTTGAGTTACAACGTTTTCTGGGTCTGCCCATGCCGTCTGTGCGGTCATCGAGAATAGCATCACAAGCAGCACCGCGGCCACTCGTCCTGCGCCGGTCAGCGTATCCACTACCCGCGCTAAGATTGAAAGGTCTTTCTTCTGTTTCATGATTCTTATTGTTTGATCTAAATATTTCACATCAGTTCTTCCAGATCTTCGAACTCGCGGCTGTGGGCGGGCTCTTCGGCAGGATCGCCGAAACTCTGTGCCAACATACCCCTGTACTCTATGTCAAGCACCTCCGTCTGAGGCTCTATATATTGTTTCTTCATATCTTTACTTTTTTACCTTCTTACTTTTTTACCTTCTTATCACTTTCTTTCCATTGTGGATGTAGATACCTTTCGTCGGCTGTGCGATGCGTCTGCCGCTGAGGTCGAACCACTGCTCCGTGCCATCCTTATTGATGGTATGGATGCGGTCGATGGCGGTAGTATCGTCACTAAAGTTAGAATCGAGTGAGCGGGCGCCATCACCTTCCGTGACCTCGATATAGGCACGGAATGGTGGGATATAGACGTTCTCATGGTCGCTATCCACGATACCCCATTTGTTATTGCCCTGTAGGATATACTTACCCTCGGAGTCATCATGGTTGAGACCACGCAGCGTACCCTTGAACTGATAGCCGTCAACGGCAGCAGGATTCTCGATTTCGGTATTAAAGTCGACCACCAATGGCTCTTCCGTTCCGATGTTCGTATTGTTAGTAGCCACGACGAGATAAGGCGTGTTGGGTACGGGGGATTCTATCTCTGTGAAGTTCAGCGTGGTGCCGCTGACACTCTCCAGGGTATAGTAGGTCAGGTCGTCTGTTGGCGGCTCGTAGGGCAGACATACCGTCCAGGCATCGGTGCCGGCGGGGATGGGTCGTACATAGGTCAGTGTGGCCGTCGTTATGTCGTCGGACACGACTTCGTCTTTCTCATACTCATCACCTTCGTCGATGTTTTTATAATAACCAGGGGCGAAATTGTCACCGTTGATAGTAACCTGACCACCACGGATAGTCAAGTCACTATAGTTAAGACCATTCATATTGAGGGTGCCTTGATTGGTGCCGTCGCCTATGATAAAGATGCCTGTCTTTCTACCGCGAGCATTTAAATATCCACCGAAGTCCATATTGCCATTTTTAGTGACAACAATATTGAGGCATTGACCAGTTTCCGTTACGTTTATTGTCTTATTGTTGGAGCATTCACCTGTTACAATGTAGAAGGTACCAGGATCGTCGCCGAACGTCATCGCCTCAGTATTGTCGTCGAATACGGTACCGCCCACATTATTTTGAATGGAATTACCTGCACCTGTTCCCGGACTTACAGCCGCATCTCCCTGAAGACTTGAACTGATCAAGAGATTGTTCTCTATCGTATTATTCGTGGCTTTATTATTGACAACGACGGCATAGTCTCCTGTAGAAATGATGGCATTGCCGGTAATGATATTTTGCTTCGTATTATTACTATTAGATAATGTAAATGTACCAGTGACGACATTGCCCGTAAATGTTGTATTGTTTTTATTGATGGAAATATCACTATAGATGGTGTTATTTTTAACAATGGCCTCATTGCCACTTATTATTAATCTCCCAACAGTGTTGTTAGTGGCTGTCACTCCTTGGGGAATCGTTAATGCACCACTGACCTGATTGTTCTCAACGACACTATATGCATATACCGACATGGTACCACCATTGATGATGTTGTTGCGGTAAGTGTTAGGATATTCGGCATCAGCAGGAGCACCAAATGCGGTATTCATGGCAGCACCAGCGTAGTTTACTGTATTGTTCTCAATCAGGCCGCCTTTACTACATGGTATAAGACCCCAACAGATTGCTGAAGAAGTACCTGGTTTAGTGATTACATTATTGGTAAAAGTGGAGAAATTAGGATCATCTCCATTACTATTATATATACTCGCATATAGTATATTACCTACATTGCCAGAACACTCAATGGTATTATTGTCCACTGTAGCATATGCGCCACCGCATGTTATTACTACAACTGACGATCCTCCATTATTGCTACACGTAAAATGTGAGTTCTTGATCGTGGCATGCCGGGATTGATGTTCTACATTGGTGCAATATACAGAAAAGTTTCCTACACCTGGACCCAATCTTACATCATGGACGCTATGGGAGATTCCGTCGAACGTCACATATTCTGAGCCGTCAACGAATACCCAACAGTTGTCGAACTGGAGATTCTTCACCACAGTTTGGTCTGCCCCTTGAAGCACACCGAAGGTCCAATACTTGGTGTCAACGCTTTGGAAAACGGCATTTTCGGTTGAAGACTTGATATTGACCCGCTTGTTGATAAAGATACGCGGCTTATTCTCACCTACAAGGGTGGAGAGAAAGGTACCTTGGAAATCCAAAGTTACTCCTGTCTCAACAGCATCTTTCAGGAAATAACCACCTGTCTCATTTGAAGATTCTGTGGCTTTTCGATACTCGAAATCGCTGTTATACTCAAAGTAGTCGGTGAAATTGGCATTGGTTATCACAATGTCATCCGCCCATGCGCCCGTCACTGCCGTCAGCAGGAGGGCAAAAGTAAAGAATAGTTTTCTTCTCATAATAGTTAATTATTTATTTACCAACCTTCGTTGACGATTTCGTTTTGTAGTTCTTCGTTCATGCCATAGTCGCTACCAGCCAGTATCTGGCACTGCTGTTGCAGCTTCACAACTTCTATCGTTGGCTTGATATAATGTTTCTTGTTCATCTTCGTAAAGGTTAAAGGTTAACGGTTATAGACAACTTTCTTTCCATTCACAATATAGAGTCCCTTCGTCGGATTGGTCACCTTACGTCCGCTGAGGTCGAAGAAACTGTCAACAGTAAACGGTAAACCGTCAACTGAATGAATTCCCGTTGTTTCCTCATCGAAGCCGAAGAAATTGCTCTCACCACCACCACCGTCATACGTCAGATATGCCTTGCCGGGGGCGAGGGTACCTACTGCAGACAACTTATAGAAGCCTACACCGTTCTCGCCTTTATTCAGCACGTAGATATTTCCAGCGGCTCCCGTGATAGCTGTCGTAGTGCCCTGCAACTGATTATCACTAAGCGTTTGTGTCGTTGTGGCAGGTGTCAACACAATGTTGGAAGCCGAAGATTTCAGGATGACGGCCTTGCCCGCTGGAATCTCTCTGTCTGGAACCGCTGTCAGCGTCAGTTGATTATCGCTCAGTGCAGCTTGGAATACCGTCGTGTTAGCATCGGCTGTATAACTACGCGAGACGTTGTAATATGTTGCCCAGTACTCGCCTGTCTTGCCCTCTTTCGCTTTTACCACACCGGGATTTTCGACGACGAGCATTTGATGGAGTGCCAGAATAGTGCTACCTGTTGCTTTGAATTGAACGGAGACGTCACCGGGAGCGACGGTGGTTTGGAAGGTGTCGAACGTACTAGAGGTTCCATCCCAGACATTACTATATTCCTCATCGTTGATGATCAAATCGCCCTCTCCTGCTTGGGCACTGGCAGCAAAAACATACAATGTGGCATCGCCACTAGCAACATTCTCAAATGATGACTCATAGATGGCATCCACATATTCATTATTTCCATTAATATAGGAATGGGATAACAGATCGGCCTCTTCCAAAATGTAAACGGACTTCG
Organism: Prevotella sp.; assembly: GCA_017554145.1. GTDB lineage: Bacteria > Bacteroidota > Bacteroidia > Bacteroidales > Bacteroidaceae > Prevotella. The sequence continues at coordinate 5,804 of JAFZIZ010000008.1, forward strand.
GAGTGCCAGATGGTTTGTTGACCATGACAATCAGGGAACTTGGATAGACGGCGACATTGCCAGCGGTCTTTTCCAGACGAAATGTGTTATCGCCATTAACAACATGTTCCGTAACGTCATAAATCACCAGACCGTATCCATAATTGCCACTAGCACCACCCATATTAATTTGATCTCGATAACTATCGGATTTGGTAATATTATTATCATTGAAAGTGGTCGTCCAATCATTGAAGTCGCCGCCAGGAGCCTTATCCCAATTGTATGATACGTACAGTAATGCCCTATAAACGCTTTCACCATCACCTAGCTCAATCGAGAAAACATCATCTCTGGAAGTATTGGAAGCACTACTATAATTTGTGCCTGTTAAAATCTGGACATCGCCCGTGAAATTATCTATTCTCAACGATGGATTGGCGCTGGGATATTCATAATCCTTGCCCAGATAGCCGTTATACAAGATAACAAATGAAAAATCTCCTTGTTCGGCACCACCAACACTGACGGTGTAAACAGCATTCTCATTGTTATTGCCCTTAACAGTGTTCTCGGTAATCGGTCGAATAGTGGTGTCGTAGAAATGCAAAGTAGCCGTCTCGCCAGCAGGAATATTGTCAATCGTTTCTTCGAAAATAATTTCCCCGCTAAGGGATACGGTAACAGCAACATTCGAAGCAGCCGTACTACCAGTGTTCTTAACCGTTAACGTCATGTAATTTTGTACTCCGGCGTAAACAGTTGGAACACTTGTATATTCCGAATTTAAAGTAACCGTGTACTGTGCCCATGCGCCCGTTACTGCCGTCAGCAGGAGGGCAAAAGTAAAGAGTAGTATTTTCCTCATAATAGTTAATTATTTAATGGTTAGTTATATAATCTGTTTACAAAGTAAGTACTTTAATATATCTATTCTCTCTTACGGCTGTTTATCAAAAGAGACAGGAAGGTTTTCCACAAGTTTCAATTCCATCCTCTGCCCCCTCACAGAAATCACCTCAAAGTTTTCAAAGAGTTCGGTGACTTTCATAATATCGTCGAAAGCGCTGGCCGATTCTTCATTTAACTTTTCTTCCACCATAGAAAACATGAGCTTCTTTAAATTGGGGTTCTGCAACAATTCTCTCACCTCCGGATCGTTAGAAATGACATCATCGACCTTAAGACTGACGTTTTTCCTATTGAATGTGGCGGTACATTTCTTCCCATTCTTCTTCATAGTGCCAGGAATATTAAACGACATCTTCATAAGACCAATACCTTCATCTACCACCTCCATCGGTATCTTTATGTCCATTTTATTACCATTAAATACCAAGAGGATGTTTAGATTCGTGTTCTTATCCATCTCTTTCTTAAAATAATCCATTAACTCCTTGCCAGCCTTCCACCTGCCGTTCATGCTTTGTGCCTGGAGTCCCATCACTACTGCGAGCAGCAGGAGGGTTGTCATCATTATTTTCTTCATAGATCGGTTTTATAGTTTCTGCCTGCGAAGATAGTTAAAAACTTTGAAACCACCAAATTTCTCCCCCTTTATTTCAAAAGACATGTCTTCAAACAAGCCCATCTTCGATGCCGTATTAGCTTCGATCAAGAAGAAATAAGAATCTGAACGATACGCTCAGCGGAACGACCGTCCCAACGGTCGGGTAAGGAGCCTGTCTTCCAGTCGCCTGCAAGCATACGGCGCAGCGCATCACGCAAGCGCTCCGCATCCTCCCCTACCAACTCATTGGTGCCTTGCTTCACCGTTTCGATATGCTCGGTATAGCTATTGAGCGTGATACAGGGCACATGATGGAAGGTTGCCTCTTCGGCCACATTACCCGAGTCGGTGATGATACCCTTGGCATGGGCAGTGAGATAGCCGAACTGGAGGTAGGGCAATGAGTTGATAGTTGATAGATGAAAGTTGATAGTTGAGAACTCTGAACTATTATCTATTATCTCTAAGCTATTGCGAAGTGGGGCGATAACGGGGAAGTTGCCTGCTTCTTCGCTGATGACCTGAAGCATGCGCTGGAGATTTTCCGTATCGGCAAGGAGGGCCTTGCGATTGATGGTGAATACCAGATACTGGCTGTCTTCAATGCCATCAAGACAGGCAGGACGCTGCCAACGATCGTGGTTGAAACGCAAGGAGTCCATAAGGATATTTCCCACCATATATATCTTATGCATCTCGGCACCTTCTCGCGTGGCAATACTGTTGGAACTGGCGCCTGCAGTGAAGAGCAAATCACTTAAACCATCAATCACTAAACGATTGATTTCCTTTGGCATACGGATATCGAACGAACGCGTACCAGCCACCAGATGAGCCAGTCGAAGGCCACGTTTCTTCGTGACTATAGCAGCTGCCATCGTCGATGCAAGGTCGTCGACCACGATGACGGTATCCGTAGGATGCTCTTCGAGATAACGCTCGAATTCGGACATCACCCTACCCGTCAGCTCGTTAAGGTTCTCACACTCCACACCCAGAAACACATCAGGGCGAGGCATCTGTAAGTCGTCGAACAACGAGGCTTCGAGTGTGGGGTCACTCTCAGCACCAGCATACACCAGACGATAGTCAACACCTTCCGTCTTCTGAATCGCGCGGATAATCGGAGCCACCTTCACGAAGTTAGGTCGTGCTCCCGTAAAAATACATATATTCTGCATATTGATGGCGAAGGTACAAATAAAAATTTAAAAATTGAAAAATTAAAAATTAAAAATTAAATGGATAATTGAAAATTGATAATTTTTAGTAATTTTGCAATCACTTATTACAAAACTATCTACGACAATGAAGAAACTAATGACATTCGCTCTGTTGCTCCTCGCTATGAGTGCGCAGGCGCAGACAGCAAGAAAATTCACCATCAACCTGACTGCCGACAGTGCAGCCAATATGGTTTGTTTCATTCCTGAGACACCTAACGGAAAAGCCATCGTGGGTATTCCGGGCGGAGGCTACTCCGTATTATCCAACTCGCATGAGGGCTATCTGGCTTCCGACTGGCTCAATAAGCAGGGCATTGCCTACTTCGTGGTGAACTACCGTCTGCCAAACGGTGACCGTACCATCCCGATGGGTGATGTGCAGAAAGGTATCCGCATCGTACGTGACTCCGCTGACGTATGGGGCGTCAATCCCAACGATGTAGGTGTGATGGGATTCTCGGCAGGTGGTCATCTGGCATCTGTCGTCTCCAACTTCTCCGACTACGACTCCCGTCCTAACTTCACCATTATGTTCTATCCTGTCATCTCGATGGACGAGAAGGTGTCGCACAAATGGTCGTGCATCAACTTCCTCGGCGAAGAGGGACACAACGATCCTGCACTGGTGAAGGAATATTCTACGCAGAATGCCGTGAAGCGTCATCTGACACCTCCTGCCTGCATCATCATGTCGGGCGACGATAATCTGGTACCGCCACTGACCAACGGTCTGGAATACTATAAAGCGATGAGAATGGCTGGTAACGACTGTGCCTTGTTCCTCTATCCCTCAGGTGGACACGGCTACGGCTTCGGTCCTTGGTTTGCCTACCATAATGAGATGTTGGCCAACCTCGGCAAATGGCTCCAGCAGCTGAAAGCGCCTAAGAAGGATGCCATCCGCGTGGCCTGCATCGGCAACAGCATCACCGATGGACATGGTATCGACCTGGCTCCACAGCGTGGATATCCTGCCCAGTTGCAACGGATGTTGGGCAACGACTACTGGGTGAAGAACTTCGGCGTCAGCGCTCGCACGATGTTGAACAAAGGTGATTTCCCCTATATGAACGAGTTGGCGTGGCGCGATGCGCTGGCCTTCAAACCTGATATCGTAGTCATCAAACTGGGCACCAACGACTCGAAGCCTCAGAACTGGCAGTATGGTAAGGAGTTCAAACAAGACCTGACGCAGATGATCAAGGCACTGGATCCGAAGAAGACAAAGATATATCTCTGTACACCAATTCCTGCTTTGAAACCCTCATGGGACATCAACGAGACGATTATCGCCAACGAGATTATCCCCATCCAGAAGAAGGTGGCTAAGGAATACGGATTGGAAGTGATCGACCTCCATACCCTGTTTGGCGCAGACAGCGAGAAAATCATGGACGATGGTATTCATCCCAACGACAAAGGTGTACGCAGCATCGCTCAAATTGTTGCCGAGGCAATTAAGAAGAAGTAAGAGGTAAGAATTAAGAAGTAAGAGGTAAGAAGTAAGAGGTAAGAGGTAAGAAGTAAGAGGTAAGAATAAGAAAGGCCCACTTTCCAGTGGGCTTTTTCTTTTATTCTACGGTGACATCTTCTTTTTTGATGAAGAGGTAGTCATGACCAGTCTTTAGGACGTAATAGCCTTCCACCTCATCGGCATCGTATTCGTCGGCTATGATAGTGCCCTGCTTCACCGTTCCGTATGGAAGGAACTTAGGACCTTCATCAGCATAATTATCTGTATAGAGTGGCGTGTAATACTGCTTGGCAACAAGTTTGGGTTTGCCATTACCAGAATACCAATTCTGTTCACCCATATATTTATTATACACCCAACCCTCAATACTGTTTTCGACGCGGACCTTACTCCATTTCTCACCGCGTTCCAACAAGATACCACGACCTAAACCGTGGAAACAGAGCGGTAGTGTAGTAAGCACCTTAGCCTTGCTGGACGGACGCTCACGTACATTCAGAAAACCATCGTCAGAGGTGGCATAAACCACTGTCAACACCTGCGGAGTGACAGTCTTTTGTGACCATAATGCACCACAGACAAAGAGTGTGGCAAACAAAAACATGATTCGTTTCATAACTGTTTTATTTGGTTAATGATTACTTTCTTTTAGCTGAAGACAAACAGCAACGACTCGTAAAACTGAATGATCAAAATATAGAAAAGGAATACAGGCGCTGCCCAACGGATGCCATGCAACAGGGCTTCGTAGACATCGCGCAACGACTGGAACGTGCCTGCTATCACACCATAGACAATGCTGGAGACACAAAGGGAGAAAGCGAGGACAGGCATCAGGCTGGCTGAGAACGGAGAAGGAAACAGGTCGCCTGTAGCACTCAACAGGACGGCATGAGGGACAGCAGTGAGCAACAGCATCACGACGACACACGCCACCAACACAGCACCACCCATCCACAATGCACGATGGGCACGATAGGATACACGGGATGCCTGGAAGAGACGGGTAACACCACAACGGAGAAAACACCCAATAGCTATCGCTGCCAACAACAGACAGGACAGCAAGGGCGTGGACAACATCTCCGCAAAACGCCCCATGAACCAACGGAGTCCTTCACTCGACAACATCGAACGCACACCACTGTCAGGAATGGCTGCACTCAGCAACCACGACACCAGCATGAGTATCAGCTGTGCCCCAAACAGTATGATGGCAATATGTGGAAGAAAGCGTTTCAACTATTATCTATTAATTATTAACTATTAACTATTCTACATCTGGCAACAGATTGTCGATATCGAGGATACGCAACTCCAACGCACGTACCACGAGACGGGTGGCATTGACACTCTCGCCATTGGGGAAGAGCTTATGTACCAACTCGTTCTGGCGCTTCTCCAGACTCTTCACGCCAAAGGGCATTCCACGCAGGTTGGTGATCTGCTCCTTCGTATAACCTAAAGCGAGATGACGGAGGAAACGTTCGTCGTACTCGTCAATCTCATAGTTGACAAGGGCTTCCTGACGAATCAGCTGCGAAGAGACAGCATACTTGAAACGCTCTACAATCTTCTTCAAGATAGGCTCGTTGAACACAAGTTGTTTACCTTCCATCACGGCACGCACATCGGCACGTGTCAGCATCTCACCACTCTTCAGGATAATACCGTCGGCTCCAGCATCCAGCACATCAACCCATAGTTTCTCATTCAGTATCTCACCAGTAAAGATGAGCACCTTCACCTGCGGATAAGACTCCTTGGTCTGACGACAAATCTCCACGCCAATGGTAGTAGAGCCACCCAAACCGAGGTCGAGCAATACGAGGTCGGGCAACTGTTGTTTAATGAGTTTCCAGTAGGCCGTCTCATTGCTTGCTGTCCCAATAATCTCCGCCTCTGGGATGTCATGACGGACGATACCCTCCGTACCTTTCAGCTCCAGGGGTACATCCTCTACAATAATCAGTTTAAAGTTTTCCATATCTTGGTAATGTTAGTTTTATATTGGTAATGCCGTCTGTTACTTCTGCCCAGATACCACAACCACGACGATTGGTGGCTTCACCATGATCACGTACGATTTGTCGGCAGAGCAGATAGACGATATGATCCTTCTGAGGAGTAAAGAGTCGGGCTGCTTCCTCGTCAGAGAGATGGAGGTCGTCACGACGAACGGTAAACAGGAGATACTGGGCATCCTTCGGCTCTACAGTCACTTCTCCCTTCAACAACTCGAAAAGATAGCGCAGCATATTCTCGTCGCCCAAGACGATGGCGCCATACAGAGCAACAGGTTTCAGATGTAGCTGCGCGCGTTCCACCTGACGGGTGGCCTGCTCGCTGAGAATACCATACAACTCACGATAGTAGTCGGCCACCTCACTCATCGACTGGATATCACCTCCATCAGCCAACTGACGGATACGGCTGGGATAATACATCGTCTCGTGTTTCAAGGTCGACAGACAGTTGTCGAGCACGGCATTCGCCACATGCAGATTACTGTCTTCCAGTTCTGCGCGACGCAGCTCATCCTCTGCCAGTTCGAGATTCGTCTGCTGCATACTCTCACGACGGAACCGGTTGTAGAGGCGATGGCGATAGTAGAGCATATAATAAGCTGGCAGGATGAAGAGCAGTATCAGTATCAGCAGGATGACGGCAATGCGTTTGTTCGATTGCGACTGCTGCATCATACGACAATAGTCAGCAAGGGTATTATCCGCAGAGAGCTCCTTGAAGAGTTGGGTATATACCTTATTATTATAAGCATACAGTTCCCACTCGTGAAGGGCTAGAGCAGCCACCGCACACTCGTTGCGCATATCGAGAATAATCTGGTAGTTGGTAGCGACACTATCGTGCAACCATTGTATCTCTGGAGCCAGCAAGGCAGACTCTCCCTGACGATGCATCAACAGATGTCCCTTAGGACGCTGCGACAGATACTGGGCATTCAGGTATTTCCTGCAAGAATCGGCAAACTCCAAAGTACGGGCATAGGTACCGTTGACATTGGAGAAGTAGGCCGAGTCGGCATAGATATGTGCCAAGTCGATGGGTGATGGGTGATGGGTGGTAGGTGATGGGCCATTAGCGGTTAGCGATTGGCGGTTAGCGGTTAGCGGTTGAGCAAATAGCCAACACCCAACACCTATCACCAAACACCTTACAATACCCTTGGGCAAACGGAAATAGAAGCGACTGCCCCTACCCTCCTGACTCTCGGCAGCCAACTGGCAGACGCTGAATATCTGACTGATCTTACGATATTTCTCGATGATACCCTTGCAGTTCATCAAACCGAAGCCGTGAGAGCCCTGCGACTTGTCGTTGATGGTCTTATGGTCGAAGACATGGGCGAGCTCATCCTCACTCATTCCCTTACCTGTATCCGTCACAGAGAGTTCTACGTAATCCTCCTTCTCTTCGGCAGCGATATCCACCCTACCTCCTTGCTCCGTGAACTTACGCGCATTATCAGCAAGGGTATTAAGCATGAAGAGCGTCAACACACGATCGGCCTTCACCACCGTCTCTGTAGGATGAACGTCCAATTCTACTCCCTTCATGTGGAAGCTCGTACGACCTCTGCCCAGAATCTCAAACAACGGTTGGATGGGGAAACTCTCGATATGCAGGCTCAGTTCTCCCTGACGCAACTGAATCCATTGCGTAAGAACGTCGTTCTGTTCGTTGATATTATCCGTGAGTTCGCGGATATAGTCTAAGCGCTCGGAGTTTTCAGCATTTTCTGAATCATCGGAGTTTTCGGAGATTTTCTTCACCTCATGAAGGATACGGTCTATCAATGGGGTGATACCCAATACCAACGATACCTTCGCACGCTGTTCCAAATGACGGCGTTCATTCTTCTCTACACTCAACTGAGCCACATTAACCTCTTCGGCTTTCTGCTCCAACAGGTCGTCATACTGGCTGTTTTGTTTCTCACGCTGATGCAGACGGTTGAAGAGCCACAACAGGAAGAGCAACAAGAGGATGGCTACCACCACAGCACCAATCATCCAGTTGAGCTGGGTAGCCGTCTGGTCGTACATCGCCGCACGAGCCTCTAACTCCCTGTCCTGACGAGTCTGCTCCTGTAGGTCGATATAGCTATTACGATTAAGGTCACTGTTTCGTTTATCGTTGACGGCAGCATAGGCCACACTCATCTGTTCACGGATACTAGCCACCAGATCAGGAGCCTGGTTGATGCGCTTGTCTTCCAACGCATGGTGCAGATATTCCAAAGCCATCTGGTCATCGTCTATCGCATGATAACAGGATGCCAACGTACGATAGGCACCTGCAATCTGATAGACATCACCATACGCCTTGAAACCCTCCAATGCCTCTTGTGCCAAATCCACATCTCCCAGATGGTCGGCCAACGCCTCCTTCGCATTCGCCTCGAAATAAGGATAATCATGACGCTCGGAGATTCCCAGACAACGATCCAGGAAGTCTATCTCTTCCTTGAAGATATCCTCCGAACTGCCTTCGGTAATGATGCCACCAGCACCTACATTATACAGATAGTTCAGATATTGGGCTGTGTCTCGTCGCATCTCGTCGAGATTAATATCCTGCAGGGCTTCTATCGACTGGCGTTCAAGACCTACATAATAATAGTAGGCAGAATTGACGATGGCGAGTTCACTCTCAGCATAGATCAGTCGTCGACGCATCCGTTCAGGTAAGTCGGCACGTTCCTCATTGATGCGTTTACGACACTCATAGGCCCGTTCACGATGCTCATAGAACTCCCTATTCTTAGAGCGACGCTGACAAAGACGCATCTGCTGAACTTCTGCAACGAAAAGCTCTATCTGATTATCAGTCAACGATATGGCTTCTATCAGTTGCTTATCAGCACGGTCGTAATCCATCCGTACCATACTGACAAAAGCCATATTGTTGAGCGCCTCTGCTTTACCGTCGTTATAGTTAGCCGATTGGTTGAGTGCCTGCTGCGCATAATAGGCAGTAGAATCAACATTTCGATAATGGTAGGAATAGGAAAGAGAATTCAGCTTGTCCACCGCATCCTTATTCGTCGGTGAACAAGCTGAGATTAAAATAACTACTGAAAGATTAAGAACGTGCTTTAGCCACATAACCGAGTGCCTCCTTACACTTATCGGTCACATACTGCCAATCGCCTGCTTTTACCTTATCAGAGGGGAAGAGCTTGGAACCCATACCAACACAATAGGCACCGGCCTTGAACCAACTCTTCAGATTCTCCTCTTCAGGAGCTACACCACCAGTCACCATAATCTTTGACCAAGGCATGGGAGCTTTCAGACCTTTAATCATGTTAGGTCCAACAACATCACCAGGGAATACCTTCGTTAGGTCGCATCCTAACTCCTGAGCCTTACCAATCTCACTGACAGTCATACAACCCGGGCAGTAAGGAATCAAACGACGATTGCAAACGGGGGCAATATCAGGATTGAACAACGGACCTACCACGAAGCAGGCTCCTAACTGGATATACATAGCGGCTGTGGGAGCATCGACTACTGAACCAATACCAAGCGCCAACTCAGGACACTCTTTATCTGCCCACTTCACCAGTTCGCCAAATACCTCTTGAGCAAAGTCACCACGATTGGTAAACTCAAAGGCGCGAACGCCACCCTCGTAACAGGCTTTCACTACGTTCTTACAGGTCTCAAGATCCTTATGATAGAAGACGGGCACCATTCCAGTGTCACCAATCTTCTTTAATACTGCGATTTTATCAAACTTTGCCATTTATCTAATATTTCGATATTATGGTATAACGTTATAACAAAGTTATCTTTGTACTCGACCATTGGCGCTGCCACCAGCAAGCGCCTCTACCTCATCAATGCTTACCTGATTGAAGTCACCATTAATGGTATGCTTCAATGCAGAAGCAGCAACAGCGAACTCGAGGGCCTCGCCCTGTGTAGCCTTCGTCAGCAAACCGTGAATCAGCCCACCAGAGAATGAGTCGCCACCACCTACACGGTCAATAATCGGGTTAATCTCATAGCGTTTTGACTGATAGAACTCCTTACCGTCATAGATGAGAGCCTTCCAACCATTATAAGTAGCGCTGTAACTCTCGCGTAGCGTAGAAACCACATACTTGAAACCAAACTCCTGCATCATCTGCTTGAAGATTCCCTCATAGCCGGCAGCATCCGTCTGTCCGCCCTCAACATCAGCATCAGGCTTGAAACCGAGACAGAGTTCTGCATCCTCTTCATTACCAATACATACATCGACATATTTCATAAGCGGACGCATCACGCTGATAGCCTTCTCTGAGGTCCATAACTTTTTACGGAAGTTCAAATCGACACTGACAGTAACTCCATGACGCTTAGCAGCCTCACAAGCCAAACGAGTCAATTCGGCAGCCTTATCAGAAATAGCAGGTGTGATACCTGACCAGTGGAACCACTGAGCACCCTTCATGATCTTGTCAAAATCGAAATCAGAAGGATTAGCCTCTGCAATAGCAGAATGAGCACGATCGTAAATCACTTTCGAAGGACGCATAGAAGCGCCTGTCTCTGCATAATACAAACCAATACGGTCACCTCCACGGGAAATATATTGCGTATTCACTCCAAAGCGACGCAAAGCATTAACAGCAATCTGTCCGATTTCATGTTTCGGCAGTTTTGTGACGTAATATGCCTCATGACCATAGTTAGCCAAAGAGACAGCCACATTAGCCTCACCACCACCAGGGATGATGCGAAATGATTCACTCTGAATAAAACGGTCGTTGCCGTTAGGAGAAAGGCGTAGCATAATCTCGCCCAATGTAACAATCTTAGCCATATATTTTTGTCTTGATTAATTTCCGCAGGCAAAGATAGCATAAAAAAGCCAAACACCAAAATAATATATGAATATTCTTCGAAGTCTCATTTTTTTTATATACCTTTGCCGCATATTTAAAGAGAACAACATGGAAATTGGTAAAATTAGAATCAAGGATATCGCAGAACGTGCCGGAGTGAGTGTCGGTACTGTCGACCGTGTATTGCACAAACGCCCAAACGTATCAAAGAGTGCATTGGAAAAGGTAGAAAAGGCTCTGAAAGAGATGGACTACAAACCTAATATGTATGCCTCTGCTCTCGCCTACAACAAGTCGTACACTTTCTATTGTATCATTCCCAAACATGAGTCGGAAGCTTATTGGGAAGAAGTGGAGGAAGGTGTGATTGCTGCTTGTGAACTCCGTCGCGACTTCCGGATCAGCCAGAAAATGATGTACTATAACCGCTTCTCTGCAGAGACGTTCTCCAAAGTGACCAACGAGTGTCTGAAACAGAATCCCGATGGTGTGATCATCGTTCCCTCAAAACTGGATGTAACCCGTAAGTTCACTGACCAATTACACGAACAGGGAATCCCTTTCATCCTGCTCGACTCTTACATGCCAGATCTGAAACCTCTGTCATTCTTCGGACAAGACTCATTCTCCAGTGGCTATTTTGCTGCACGTATGTTGATGATGCTTGCACCTCATGAGACGGAAATCATGCTGATGAAGCAGATGCGTAACGGTAATGTGGCCTCAAAACAACAGGAAAATCGTGAAACGGGCTTCCGCCATTATATGCACGACCACTTCCCCGATGTGGTTATCAATGAGGTCAACCTTTCGTTGGATGAAAAACGAGAAAACTATGACGGCATCCTCGATAAGTTCTTCAGCACTCATCCACAGACCCACCACTGTATCGCTTTCAACTCGAAAGCACATATCGTGGGGGAATACCTATTGCGTAGTAATCGTAGGAACATCCAGATTATGGGCTATGACATGGTACCGAAGAATGTAGAATGCGTGCGTCAAGGCAGTATATCATTCCTTATCGCCCAACATGGTTATATGCAGGGATACTCGTGTATCGAGACATTATTCAATGCTATCGTATTGAAGAAAGAAGTTGATCCTGTCAACTACATGCCTATCGAGTTGTTAACCAAAGAGAATATCAATTTCTATCGCCGTAAGAATATCGGATAGGACGAAGGGACTATGAATGACAAGACCTTTCTAAAGATTAATCCTGATGACTCCGTTGTGGTGTGCCTGCAACCCATGAAAAAGGGAACAGTCATCGAGACGAATGGTATCACTGTTACGATAAACCAAGACACACCTGCTGGACATAAGATTCTCATTCATGATGTCAAGTCAGGAGATAATATTATCAAATACGGCTATCCTATCGGTCATGCGAGTCAAGAAATGAAAGCAGGCGACTGGGTGAACGAACATAATCTCAAGACCAATCTGAATGGTACTATAGAATATACATATCAACCTGTAAATAAACCGCTTAACATTAAAAACGAGAAGCGAACATTTAAGGGGTATATACGTAAAAACGGAGACGTTGGTATCCGCAACGAAATCTGGATTGTTCCTACTGTTGGCTGTGTCAATGGCATTGCTGAACGTCTTGCCGAACAGTTGCGCAAGGAACTCTTGCCCCTCACCTCTCACCTCTCACCTCTATTTACGCTTGGCATCATAACTACGGATGCTCACAACTTTCGGATGACCATGAGAATACGCGTAAGATTCTACGGGATATCTGTCTGCACCCCAATGCTGGCGGTGTACTGGTGCTGAGTCTCGGCTGTGAGAATAACCAACCGGAAGACTTTATGGCAATGTTGGGCGATTACGACAAAGAGCGTATCAAACTGCTTGTCACTCAAAGGGTGGAAGGCGACGAAATGGAGGCTGGTATGCAGATGCTGCGTGAACTCTATGATGTTGTCAAACACGATCAGCGTGAAGAGGTTAGTATCTCAAAACTACGTGTCGGTTTGAAGTGTGGCGGTTCTGACGGTTTTAGTGGTATTACGGCCAACCCTATGGTAGGTGAATTCTCCGATTGGCTGGTAGCACAGGGTGGTACGAGTGTACTGACTGAAGTTCCTGAGATGTTTGGTGCTGAAACGATACTGATGAATCGCTGTAAGACAAAAGAGTTGTTCGACCAGACCGTATCGATGATAAATCATTTCAAGGAATATTTCTTATCCCACGGCGAACCCGTCGGTGAGAATCCCAGTCCTGGCAACAAGGCCGGAGGTATCTCTACGTTGGAAGACAAAGCGCTGGGCTGCGTACAGAAATGCGGAAAGGCTCCTGTCTGTGGTGTAATGGAATATGGAGACAGATTAGAGCATAATGGTCTAAACTTGCTATCGGCACCTGGCAATGACCTCGTGGCAGCAACTGCTCTCGCTGCCTGCGGATGTCATATGGTGCTTTTCACGACAGGACGTGGTACACCTTTCGGTACCTTTGTCCCCACAATGAAAATTGCCACCAACCCTACTTTGTTTAAGAGTAAACCCCATTGGATGGATTTCTCTGCTGGTTCGTTGGCTGTTGACCGTACCATGCAGGAACTATTGCCTGAGTTTATTGAGAAAGTGTTAGTCATAGCCAGTGGCGAACAAACTCGCAACGAGGAGAACGGTTATCGTGAAATATCCATCTTCAAAAACGGAGTAACGTTATGAAGAAAGGTCTCATCGCATTATCACCACTCATCGTGTTCATCGTGCTCTATTTGGTCACGAGTATCATTGCACGCGATTTCTATAAGGTTCCCATCACCGTTGCTTTCTTGGTATCAAGCATTTATGCCGTTATCGTGATGGGAGGTATCCCTCTACAAAAACGTATTGATATCTATAGCAAAGGTGCAGGCACGGGACAGATGATGCTGATGCTGTGGATCTTTGTGTTGGCAGGAGCATTTGCCAATACGGCAAAAGCAATGGGGGCTATCGATGCAACGGTAAACCTGACACTCAACCTGTTACCTGGTAATATGCTATTAGCAGGACTCTTTCTGGCAGCCTGCTTCATCTCTCTCTCCATTGGAACGAGTGTCGGAACGATTGTTGCCCTGACACCCATAGCCGCTGGTATTGCCACACAGACTGATATCAGTGTACCGATGATGACAGCTGTTGTAGTGGGTGGTTCGTTCTTCGGCGACAACCTCTCGTTTATCTCCGATACAACCATCGTCGCCACGTCGACTCAGAGTTGTAAGCTCAGTGATAAGTTCCGCGTCAATTCTTTCCTCGTGATGCCTGCAGCCATTCTAATTCTAATCGTCTATCTTTTCCTTGGTCATGGCATCATATCCCCTCAAGAGATTCCCGAGGTCTCGTTTTTCAAGGTGATTCCTTATCTGTTAGTATTAGTAACAGCCATCTTTGGAATGAACGTGATGGCAGTATTGACACTAGGTATCCTTCTCTCTGGTATTATCGGCATGATTGACGGTTCTTTCGATATCTTCGGCTGGATGGGTGCGATGGGTGAAGGTATCCTGAATATGGGTGAGTTGATTATCATCACAATGATGGCGGGCGGACTATTGGAAATTATCAAACACAATGGCGGCATAGACTTCATCATCGAGCGAATGACACGTCGGGTACACACCAAACGTGGCGCAGAACTCTCAATTGCAGGATTAGTCTCGTTCGTTGATATCTGTACGGCGAATAATACCGTCGCTATTCTGACTGTCGGTGGCATTGCTAAGCAGATTGGTGATAAGTTCGGCGTAGACAATCGAAAATGTGCCTCTATCCTTGATACTTTCTCTTGTATGATGCAAGGACTGATTCCCTATGGTGCGCAGATGCTGATGGCCGCTGGTCTTGCAGCCCTCAATCCCATCAGTATTATCCCATATCTCTATTATCCCGTAGCAATCGGTATCATCTCATTATTAGCTATCATATTCCGTTATCCTAAACGTTATTCATAATGGACATCATACATCGTAACTTTCTCAGTCTGCTCAGATGTGGGGCTTTTGGACATCAAGAACCCATTGAACCTATGTCGGCATGGAAATGGAACAGACTCTATCATATCTCCCAGATGCATGGAGTAACACCATGGGTCTATGACGGCATCAAACTGTGTGCTGGCGACTTCTTCCTCACAATACGTCCCACACTAATGGAGCAGTTTCAAAAGTCGGCCCTTGAGGCAGACCAGATAATGCAAGACGACAATGAGGAACAGCGGCTCACCAATCCGCTATTGAACCACACGTTGCAACAGGTGATGGAAAATGAAAAAGATAGCCCTACCCTCGATCTTCTCATTTGCATTATCCGTATTGCCAGATATATCCTCACACAGGGTATTAACATGAAGCATTTGACGGAACTCGGCATCTATCTTCATACTACTCGTGATCAGATAGACTACGAGAAACTCACTTCGTGGATTAAGAAACTCAGAATGGGAAAGATTGCCCGTCTGGAGGCAGCACTTCTTGTACATTTCCTCGGATTCAAATCAGAAAACATTCATTTTGCAAAAGCAATTACCAACAAGGAGACGCTCCGCATAGCCGAAGATTTTCTAAACTCTTCTAGTCAGCAGGCCGCCGACTGGTATTTCACACAGGGGAAGAATGTTTTTGTAGGAACAAGTAATTCTGGTGCTATGATGTGGCACGTGCGTCATTCAGCCAAATATATGAGTTATTATCCCAGCGAGGCTGTTACAAATTTCTTCTCGAACTTTGCCCACTCTCTCTCCCATATCGAGGAATAAAGAAATCAGTCTAATCCGAAGAGGGTGCGGAGACCTCCGTCAACACCCGAGAATCCCATGAAGGCAAGGGAGAGCAGTCCTGCGGAAAGCATGACAATAGCCATGCCACGCATGCCCTTAGGAACGTCACAGAGTTCTAATTGCTCACGTATACCTGCGAAAATCGTAAGTGCCAGACCGAAACCGATAGCCGTAGAGAAAGCATAGACAACAGACTGCAACAGCGAAAAGTCTTTCTGTATCACGAGAATGGCAACACCAAGTACGGCACAGTTGGTAGTGATCAATGGCAGGAAGATACCCAGTGCCTGATAGAGTGCGGGTGAAACCTTTTTCAGGATTATCTCTACCATCTGCACCAGTGAGGCGATGACGAGAATAAAGGCAATGGTCTGAAGATATTGCAGTCCGTAAGCGTTAAGCACATATGTTTGTACTAGCCACGTCACAATAGTGGCAAGCGTCATCACAAAGGCTACCGCAGCAGACATGCCCAGCGAGGTATCTATCTTCTTTGAGACACCAAGGAAAGGACAAATACCGAGGAACTGTGACAACACGATGTTGTTCACAAAGATAGCTGAAATGAAAATCAATATATATTCCATGTCGTTATTTCGTTATATCGTTATTACGAATTGCTACGCATTTTATTGACGATTGCAATTAAGAATCCCAATGTGATGAATGCCCCTGGAGGCAATACGAAGAGAAGGATGTTGTAGGTCTCTGGTAACAGTGTGAACCCGAAGACAGAACCAGCACCGAGAATCTCCCGGCAGATACCTAACAATGTCAGGCCCAGTGTAAAGCCAAGACCAATACCGATGCCGTCAAACAATGAGGCAACAGGTGAGTTCTTCGCTGCAAATGCCTCTGCACGACCGAGAATGATACAGTTCACCACAATCAATGGGATAAACAACCCTAACTCAGCATCGATGTCGGGCAGGTACGCCTTAATCAATAGCTGCAGAATTGTTACGAAGGCAGCAATCACCACGATGAACACAGGGATGCGTACCTTATCGGGGGTGATTGATTTCATACATGAAATCACAAAATTAGTACATATCAGTACTGCCATCGTTGCCAGTCCCATCGACAGACCGTTCATCGCCGACGTGGTAGTAGCCAGCGTGGGACACATACCCAACATCAGGACAAACGTGGGGTTGTCCTTGACAATACCGTTTTTGATGATTTGTATTGCGTTCATATCTTACTTCTTTGTTCTTACATCAGTTGCTCCAGTCTCCGCATCAGGGGCTGGAGTGGTCTTATACGCCTTATATGCATTATTGATAGCCAAGAGAAAAGCACGGCTGGTAATGGTTGATGCGGTGATGGCATCCACCTGTCCACCGTCTTTCGAAACGGTCAACGGCTCTTTCGGGTCTTTACCGATGATATCGCCTTTACCACCCTTTTGGAACCAATTGTCAGCCTTAGCACCCAAGCCAGGTGTCTCCTGCTGTTCCAACAAGGTATAACCCAGTATCTTTCCTTCAGGATTAAAACCCACGAGCACACGTAGATTACCCCCGAAGCCCATCGTTGACGACTCAACAGCAGCACCAAGATCTTTGCCTTTCTTGTCCTGAATCTGATAAACGGTAAACGTGAGTTCTTTACCCTTATCGTCGTTCTGCTTCACCTCATCGGTATTAGCAACGACTATATCATTGCACACCATGACAGCCTTGATACCATCGGCAAGGGCTTTCTCTTTCTGTGCATTGATAGGACCTTCTGTCAGATGGTTGACGGCAGCAAGAATGCCACCTACCACGATAGCAACGCCAGTCAACACCAGCACCATATTCAATAAAGATGATTCCAGTTTCTTCATGCTGTTTCCTCCCCGAATCGTTGTGGTTTCACATAATTATTGATTAGCGGTGTGAACGCATTCATAATCAGAATTGCAAACGACATTCCTTCTGGATATGCTCCCCAATTACGGATGATAACTGTGAGTACACCAATGGCGACACCATAGATAAGTTGTCCTTTCGGTGTCATTGGCGAAGTAACATAGTCTGTCGCCATAAAAATAGCACCGAGCAGCAGACCACCACTAAGAATCACAGAAACAGGATCGGCATAGACAGGACTTGTTAGGTGCATCAGTCCTGAGAACACAAAGACTGTACCGATAATGCTCACTGGGATATGCCACGTAATGATCTTTCGCCACAACATATAAATCAAGCCCAATAGAAGAGCGGCACCACATATCTCACCTAATGCTCCTGCTCCATCAGGATGATTACCAAGGAACATACTCAGTGAATCGGGCAGTTGGTCAAGCAACGAGGGGTCATCATTCTTAATGGCTTGCTGCATCAGATAGAGCGGTGTGGCACCTGTCTCTGCATCAAGATAACTGGTTATCTGACCTGCTTTGGGCCAAGTAGTCATCTGTGCAGGAAATGCCACCAACAAAGCTGCACGTCCCACAAGGGCAGGATTGAACAGATTATTACCCAGACCGCCAAACGGCATCTTAGCAAGACCGATAGCAAACAGCGCACCGATGATGATAATCCAAATAGGCAGGTTACTGGGTAAGTTAAAACCAAGTAATAGGCCCGTCAGTACAGCAGAGCCGTCACATATCGTTGTACGTTCATTGCGAAGAATATACTTGTTGATTGCCCACTCAAAGAGAACACATGCGGCAACACTCGTTCCACAGACAATAGCAGAACCTATGCCGAAGAACCAGAACGAAACAAGGAGCGCAGGTAGCAGAGCGATAATAACGCCATACATATTACGCTCAACGGTGTCTCTTCCGTGTACATGGGGCGATAAAGATACGATAAGTTTTCCCATATTATTTTTTAGCGTTTCTATTTCTAATAATTCCCATGACTGTCGCCTTGCCAAGACGGATATTATCAAGCAATGGACGATGGGCTGGACAAGTAAACTGACATGAGCCACATTCAATGCAACTTACCACATCTTCCTGTTCGGAGCGTTCCCAGTTCTGAACAGCAGCAAGTTTAGCCAATAGATAAGGCTCCAAACCCATCGGACAGGCACCTACACACTTTGCACAACGTATACAAGGCTGCGGTTCCTTACGAACGGCTTCCTCTGCAGAGATAATCGTCACAGAATTAGTACCCTTGCAGATAGGTACATCAACGGAAGTCAATGCCTTTCCCATCATTGGTCCACCAGCCAACAGCTTATTGTCGCCATCAGGCATACCACCACAGGCATCAATCAAATCCTTCATCGGTGTACCCATACGAACGAGAAAGTTACCGGGATTCTGTAAACGCTTACCCGTTACGGTGGTATAACGCTCGAACAATGGTTTATGCTTCATGACTGCTTCATAAACAGCAAAGGCTGTTCCTACATTCTGTACGATAGCACCCACATTGACGGGGATGGCAGGAGGCGCAGGTACTTGACGGCCAATAACAGCATCTACCAGTTGTTTCTCACCACCCTGTGGATAACGTTGTTTTAATGGAACTACGGAGACCTGATATGCCGAAGAGCCAAACACTTCGGCACATTTCTTTGAAAGAAGTTCGATGGCTTTGGGTTTATTGGTCTCGATACCTATATAACCCTTTGTCACCTTCGCTGCTTTCATCAACAATTCAAGACCCACCAGTATTTCGTCGACATGTTCCATCATCAGACGATAGTCGGCAGTAATATAAGGCTCACACTCCACCGCATTGATAATCACACACTCAGCCTTTGCCGTCGGTGGAGGAGTCAGTTTGATGAAAGTTGGGAAACCAGCACCACCCATACCGACAATACCAGCCGATTTGATACGCTCAACGATTTCCTCGGGTGTAAGTTCTGGATGCTCTTTCACGGTTTCCAACTTATCAGAACGATCAATACTTTCTTCCCACTCGTCACCTTCTACATTAATAATAATGGCAGGCTTGCGATAACCTGTGGCATCAATGGCGGTATCAATCTTAAATACCGTACCACTGACAGATGAGAAGATTGGAGCAGACACATAACCGCCAGCCTCAGCAATCATCGTACCAACCTTCACCTTGTCACCCTTTTGGACTACTGGTTTAGCAGGAGCGCCAATATGCTGACTTAATGGGAAGACTGCCTGCTTCGTCAATGCTGCCACCTGGGTTGCTACCTCATGTGTCAGTTTATTCTCATCGGGGTGAATACCACCTATACTGAATGTTCTTGCTTTCATGATTCGACCTCCTCTTTTTTAGGTTGTGGAAAATTGACAGCCACAATTGCTTTGGTAGGACAAACAGCCACACACTTACGACACAAACGGCATTTCGTATGATCGATGTACGAGACATTTCCCTCTACACTGATAGCACCAAAGGGACATTCCTTCTCGCACTTACCGCAACCAATACAAGCAGCCTTACAAGCCTTCATGGCAACAGGTCCTTTGTCTTTGTTAACACAAGAGACATACACTCTCCTACCCTTCGGTCCTTTCTTGCGTAGTTCGATGATACTACGAGGACAAGCCTTTACACAAGCACCACATGCTACACAGCTTATCTCGTCTACTTCTGGAAGTCCCGTTTCTGGATTGATATGGATAGCATCAAACTGACATGCAGACACACAATCGCCACAACCCAAGCAGCCAAAGCCACAAGCCGTCTCACCAGCACCACAGGCATTCATAGCGGCACAAGTGCGCAGACCGTTATACTCAACTATCTTTGGGCGGAGTTCACAAGTTCCGTTACAACGTACTACGGCGATCATCGGATCTCCATTGGCAATCGCCATTCCTAATAAGTCTGCTACTTTATTCATCACTTCCTGTCCACCTACAGGACAACTCAATCCGTCGAGACTACCAGCATCGGCACCTTTCACCAATGCATCGGCAAGTCCGCCACAGCCTGCAAAGCCGCAACCTCCGCAATTAGCACCAGGCAACGTCTCCATAACTTGTGCAATACGAGGGTCTTCAATGACAGCGAATCTCTTTGAACAGAGATACAGCACCAAAGCCGCCACCAGTCCAATGGCTCCCAGCACTATTACCGCAATCAATATATAATCCATAATATCTTGTATTTGCTTGTTTATATTATTCTATTTCAAAAGTCATCTGCTGACGCATGCGATGGCGCAGCAGAAACAGCAGACCATAATAAGGAACCAACACTAATAGGCTACTCTGGGCTGCCAGTCCTTCATTACCTGTCTGCCAAAGTACAAGTACTAATACGGTTATCATCAAGACGAGAGGAAGTCCGAAAGCCCACAAGAGCGCATGGGCAACCACATCCTGAGAAGTAGAAACTGTTACGGCATCTCCTACTTGATATGAAGTCGCATGAGTGGTATATACGTCAATGAGTTTCTCTTTCGCCTCTGCCGCATTACAGTATCCTGCCACTTTACAGGTACCACAAGCAGTAGACTGAAGGATTCTCACATGCACACAACCCTCCTCAATACTGTCAATAACACCCTCATGACGGATTTTTTGACTCATAACAACCCTGATTAAAACCATGCAAAGGTACTACAAAAATGCGAAAAATCCAAATTAATTTCATTTTCCTTTTGTATTTCGCTCACTTATTCGTACCTTTGAGCACGCTCGAAGGTACTTTCGTTCGAAAATAAAAAAGAAAATTTCCTTTTCTTTTTGTATTTTGCTCACTTATTCGTACCTTTGCCTCGTCTTAAGTACAAAAGAAAGATGAAAGAAACCGAACAGACACTGCAACAGATTGAACGTGCCATCAGAAAGATCGCTGACAAGTTTCCTCCTAAAGAAGAAGCTGATATCCTCACAGACGTTCATCTGAGGGTATCACAAGATACGGGAGAGCTCTTGGCGTTGGATGATGACGACAACGAGATTACACGTTGCGTCATAGAGCAGTGGATTGAGAACAAGGATGACAATTTCTACGAGGAAATAGAGACAACACTCCGTTCGGTATTGAATAAGCAAAAAGAGCAGATTGAACAGATGTCCATCCTAAAGCCCTATTCCTTTGTATTGGAAGACGATGACCGTGAACATATCGCAGAACTCTATCTCGTAGACGATGATACTGCAATTGTTGACCAAGAGCTGATGGCAGGTCTTGATCAAGATCTGGACAATTTCCTTGAAAATTTATTGAAGAACTAAACTTTTTTCGACTTAATAGCCCTCACGGAACATACGGTCGGCACCGGATGCATCTGGATGTGTGCCTGCCTCACCTGGTATATCGGGAATCTCCAGCAGAGGTTCGTCTTTCCAACTCTCATCATCCACATCAATGTCATTCTTCTGGGCAGTGTCTACTGGTAGGCGCACTTGCTCCATCTGTTGCCTATGGTCTGTTTTCGGACGGAAACGATTACATCCTATCAATGTTACCAACATCAATGCCATCAGGATATAAAAACTTTTTTTCATAATTATATGGGGTTTGAGTATATTCCTCTTATCTCACTCGAAGGGCATCGCCCACTTGAATCTGATAATCGGGTGCTAAATCATTCATCTTATACAGGTATTTCAGACGAATACCATACTTCTGAGAGATTGTGTACATCGACTCACCTGCCTGCACAATATGCGGACGATTCTTGTATTCCTTTGGCGCATTACGACGTTTCTTCTGCAACCATACATAATCACCTTCTTCCAATTGGGCATCACGGTCCATTTCGTTATATTTTGCCAACTTCTTATACGAGACATCCACATCTTTGCCAATAGAACGGAAAGTATCACCAGCCTTGGCAATTACATAATAGTTCTGATTAAACTCATAAACCTGATGTTCAAGCAGATGCCCCACATGTGTCTCATGTTCTTGGAACTTATCGTATTTCTTGGCTGTGTCATACTCATAGAGTTTATAGAGCTGGATGATATCTATCAACTGGATGGCATATCGGGGATTCGTAGCATAGCCACAAGCCTTCAAGCCACGGGCCCATCCCTTATAATCAGTCTGCTTTAATTGGAAAAGAGAACTGTAGCGCGAACTCGTTGACAGGAAATTGGAATGGTCTTCATAACTGTCATAAGCATTCTTATAGGCACGGAAACACTCATTCCTCTCATCGTCGTCGTGATAGATTGTTCCACCTGACCATCCATGACACTTGATACCGAAGTGGTTGTTGCCCTTGATGGTCAGTTCACTCTTACCAGCACCTGACTCCAACACTCCCTGTGCCAACGTGATACTGGCAGGAATATGATAGCGGATCATCTGCTCAATTGCCAAATCCTTGTATTGGTCAAAGTACTGCTGATACGCCTTGTTCCACACCATCTGTCCCATGGTGGGGATACTGAAAGCGACAGCCAACAAAACAATCAGGATATATCTCTTCATGAACAATTCTTTGTTTTCTGTTGCAAAAGTAAAGAAAAATAATTATATTTGCAACAAAATTAGAAAGATTATGGAAGAGAGGTTTATTAATTCAATCATTCAGGTGGTACAAATCACAGAGTTATCTGACATAGAACGTGCTTTAGTAGAGAAAGCGATAGAGGCAACCGACAGATCGTACGCCAACTATTCCAATTTCCATGTAGGTGCTGCCGTACTGTTGAAGAATGGTGAAACTATCATGGGTTGTAATCAGGAGAATGTGGCGTTTCCTGCGGGCATCTGTGCAGAACGCACTGCCCTCTACGCTGCTGGTGCACAATATCCTGACTCTCCCGTTATGATGTTAGCTATTGCGGCACGTAATACGGAAGGAAATATGCAAGAAGAGCCGATTAGTCCTTGTGGCGTGTGTCGTCAGGTAATGGTTGAGACGGAGACACGTTTCCAGCAACCCATCCGCATCCTGCTATATGGCACAAAACATATTTATATCGTGGATGGCATCAAGGCACTGATGCCATTGAGTTTTACAGATTTCTAAGGTCTCCTATCTTATTTTTATAGGCAGGTGATTTCTCCTGAATAGAGAAGTTGTAAAACAGGTTGTCGGTATCAAACGTGACGAAGTGATCTTTGCCTTGTACCTCACTATCTGGTGCCTCCCAAATAATATCTTCAACTCCTTCCGTATCAGTCGGTTGTGGTGTTCTCATAATGCAATGATAGAAGGTGTAATCAGTACCCTCTCCCATGACGACATCCTCCTCATAACCTGTTATCAGAGTATTATCACAGGTAATCACACTCTTTGCATCGAAGCGGAGAGCGACACCTCTATCGGCAGAGAAAGGATAGAACTGTGCTAACGTGGTATGGTCGATATGAACGTTTGAACTCATCACATTCAGACAATCGCCTTGCGTATTGCTAATGCGACAACTGTCTAACGATGCAGAAGCCTCATTGGTTTCCACGCCCGTTCCCATACAGTTATGAATGGTACATCGAAGCAGAGTGAGTGATGACTGTTTCTCACATGAGATAGCCGTACAAGCATTCCTGATCTCGCAATCCTGCAACAGATTATCTTTAGAGGAAGAATGAATAATGATTCCTTTCCACTGTCCGCTGATGCGGTCATAAGGAAGATAGGAGAACATCCGATCCAGACGGTCGCCCCTCATCAGGCAACTGTCTGCTACCAGCGTTCCCTCCACCTCAATGCCTGCACCATCGTGGAAATAGAGTTGCGTGTGAGCAAGTGTCAATGTAGCACCTTTGGCAACGCGAATGCCCTTGCGAATAACGATAGGTTGACGGTCGTCAATCAGCATATTCTCTTTCACCTCCAGTTTCTCATCGATAAACCGTGCTTTCCAACTATACGCACAGAGTTTTATAGGCTGCTCCACCCCACTCTCTAAAGTAAAGATTAACAGGTCTTCAATATGTTTGGGTTCCGACTGTGCAACAGCAGGTGCCGTCAGTTCCACAAACACACGGATGGAGTCATTCTTGCGCACCTCAAAGTCATAGGCAACAGAATCAACATAATTACCATCCACATTCACGCGGAAACCAGAAAGTGAAGGTTGCTTCAAACGGACTTCTTTGATGCGTACACCAGTATTAGTCTCGTTATGTACCCAGAAATCGTATGTACGCGTAGGAACGGTACTGAATACCGTATCCATTGATACGCTATCAGTGGAGAATGTCAGCAGCACCGAAGGGTCTACTGAAAACTCGTCCTTATCCGTACAACCCACCAACAATGCTGCGGAGGTCAAGAGACATAAAAAAATCCGTTTCATCTGATGATAAAACGGACTTTTTTACAATTTATTATTTCAGTCTTTAACCTTTAATCGTTAAACTATAAACTTTACTTGAAGTACCTCTTCAGCAGTCCAGCAAAGCCAGCACCATGACGAGCCTCGTCCTTAGCCATCTCGTGAACAGTATCATGGATAGCATCGAAGCCAGCAGCCTTGGCGTTCTTTGCAATACGGAACTTATCCTCACAGGCACCAGCCTCTGCAGCAGCACGTTTCTCCAGATTCGTCTTAGTATCCCATACGCATTCACCCAACAACTCAGCAAAACGAGAAGCATGGTCGGCTTCCTCAAAAGCATAGCGCTTGAAAGCCTCGGCAATTTCGGGATAGCCCTCACGGTCGGCCTGACGGGCCATAGCTAAATACATACCTACCTCACTGCACTCACCATTGAAGTGGTTGCGCAAGTCGTCAATCATTTCCTGTGAAACACCCTCAGGCTTACCGTCACCAATCTTATGAACAGTAGCATAGGTCATATCGGCATCGTCCTTCAGTTCAGAGAACTTAGAGGCAGGAGCCTTACAGATTGGACACTTCTCGGGAGCAGCATCGCCTTCATAGATATATCCACAAACGGCGCAAATAAACTTTTTCTTCATAATCGTAATTGTTTAGGATTAGTACTTATCACTTACTTTTGCAAAGATAGAAAAAAACTAGCAAAATACAAAATAAATTCACATTTATTTTAATTTCAGGATTTTTTACTATATTTGCAACGACATTTACAATACATTATATAATATGATGATAGTAATACTTGACGGATATACTACGAATCCTGACGGTCATATGTGGAAACCGTTAGAGGAAATCGGTCAACTGACTGTTTATGACCGTACAAGACCCGAAGAGGTTATTATGCGAGCAAAGGATGCAGAGATTATTCTGACAAACAAAGTGTGTCTGCGAAAGCAAGAAATAGAACAACTATCCAAGTTGAGATATATTGGCGTATTGGCAACGGGTTATAACGTGATAGACTTGGAGGCTGCCCGTAAGCACGGTATCACGGTGACTAATGTTCCTGCCTATAGCACAGAGAGTGTGGCGCAGATGGTCTTTTCACATCTGCTTACCGTTACCAATCATACCGAACACTATGCCATTCAAAATCGAGCAGGGAAATGGACAAATAGTCCAGACTTCAGTTATTGCGACACGCCGTTGACAGAACTCGCAGGAAAGACCTTCGGCATTATCGGACTGGGAAACATCGGTCAGCGTGTGGCTGCCATCGCCCATGCCTTTGGTATGAACGTCATTGCCTATACCAGTAAGACGGCGGAAGCATTACCATCATATATCGAGAAAAGGACACTAGACGGATTGTTGGCTGAGAGTGATGTGCTAAGTCTGCATTGTCCATTGACGCCAGACACCAAATATCTAATTAACTACCAGACGCTGCAGAAAATGAAGTCCTCCGCTATCCTTATCAATACGGGACGTGGTCCGTTGGTCAATGATTTGGATGTGGCAGATGCTCTTAATTCAAACCATCTGCAGGCATTCTGTGCCGATGTGTTGACAGAAGAACCTCCAATATTTGGCAACCCGCTATTGGAATGCGAGAATGCCTATATCACACCGCATATTGCTTGGGCATCTAATGAAGCACGGATTCGTTTAGCAGATGTGGCTATTAACAATGTTCGAGCGTTCATTGAGGGGAATCCTCAAAATGTTGTATAAAAAAAGTGGTCGCCTTAGCGACGACCACCGTGATGTACAGGAACGTGATGTCCAGAAGTTTTCTGTGCGATGTGCTTCGGACCATCATGTTTGGGGTGATGGTGTATCGGAGCAACGGGCTTCGGAGCGTGGTAAGGACGTGTATGACCACCCTTGTAACTTGCAAACACTGTTGGATGGTGCTTGAAGAAGCGTGTTCTGTCATAGTGGCTGTAGATATGGAATCTCCATGCTCCATTGTGCCACGTAATCGGACGATAGAAGTAGGTCAGTTCCATAAATTTATTGAATTGCCAACCATTCAGCACGAAGCGGAGTTCTGTATTGCGGCGATTCCACCAAGTGCCATAAGCATCATGGCGACCATTTACACTCATCAGGTAGTCCAGATTGATCTCGTAGACGGCATCATACTGGGCATCCGTCAGATTCAGCTCGTAAGCCATTTTATCACTGAGGAACAAAGCCTCGTTCTTTGCTGCGTTATAGCTCATTGCATTGGCTGTGATAGTCATTACCATCATCATTGCCATCATCATCATTTTCTTCATAATCATATCTCCTATCTTTAAGAGTTAGACATTTTGTTTCTTGTTCACATTGCAAAGGTATGGCTTTTTCAGAAGTATTCAAAAGGAATCTTCCTAAAACGAAGGTCCTAAAACCCTAAAGATAAATGGGGATTTACCCGTAGAATATGAAATAATCCGTGATAAACTACACAAAATCATAAGAATTGCAGATTTATTTATTATATTTGTAGCCGAATATATTTGAAAACCCGATAAAAATGGGAAAACTAGTTACTATAATAATAACAATCATGATGATGAATACATGTAACGGACAACGGAAAGAATTGACGGTGAGACCTGCTACTCAGGCAGGACGGTTCTACGAGGGTAATGCGCAACGGCTCAGCGCAGAGGTTGACAGTTTCTTAGTGTTGCATGCGAATGACAAGAAGTGGAATCATCTGGCTGCCATCATCGTGCCACATGCTGGCTATTATTTTTCTGGCAATGTTGCAGCGGCTGCATATATGTCGATACCTGCCGATAAGCAATATAAGCGGATTTTCCTATTAGGACCGAGTCATCATGAGTGGTTAGACGAGGTATCGGTGAATATGGAAGCAGACTATTATGCTACCCCATTGGGACAGGTGAAGGTAGATGTCGAGACGGCGCAGAAACTGATAGAGGCAGATAGTGTGTTCCGCTATCGTCCTGAAGCCCACGACAGGGAGCATTGTTTAGAGGTGCAGTTGCCGTTCCTACAAAGACGATTCATCAAGGATATTCCTCCTATCATACCCATCATCATTTCCACTAATGATTACCAAAAACTGAAACGAATAGCAGAAGCACTGAAACCCTATTTCACGGAGGAGAACTTATTTGTCATCAGTAGCGACTTCTCTCACTATCCGTCATATGAGGATGCTTGCACGGTAGATGCCAAGACAGGCAAAGCGTTGGAGAGTGGCGACGTGGGGCAGTTTATATCCACTATCGAGAAAAATGCCAATAGTGGTATACGGAATCTGGCAACAAGTGCTTGTGGAGAGTTTCCTATCATCACATTGTTACTAATGATGGATAGTAACTATGAGGTGAAACACCTGTTGTATCAGAATTCTGGAGATATTGACGACCATGACCATAGTCGTGTGGTGGGCTATCATGCCTTTGCCGTCCTTCGAGGAACAGAGTTCTCTCTGTCTGCGGACGATAAACGGCTACTGAAACAGATAGCACTGACGAGTATCAAGGATTCGTTGGACGGCAAAGGGACTGTTGGCTCATGGCAGTTAGTACTTAGCTCTTTGCCAAAGGCTAATAGCCAAATGCTAACAGCTAAATGTGGTGCCTTCGTCTCCCTACACAAACAGGGACGACTACGCGGTTGTATTGGACATTTCGGCGAAGATGTGCCACTCTATGAGATAGTAGCAGAGATGGCAAGAGCGGCAGCTTTCGAAGATCCAAGGTTTTTGCCTGTTACCAAAGAGGAACTGGATGATATCGACATTGAGATTTCTGTTCTCACTCCCATGCGACGCATACAGAGTCTGGATGAGTTTCTGTTACACCGTCATGGCATTTATATCCGTAAAGGTTATCGCAGTGGAACGTTTCTGCCTCAGGTCGCTGATGAGGTAAACTGGACGAAGGAAGAGTTCGTGGGACATTGTTCGCAAGACAAGGCGGGTCTTGGCTGGGACGGTTGGAAAGACGCAGAACTGTATGTTTACGAAGCGATTGTGTTTTAATGGAATGTAGATATTATCAGCGGTTGGACGACGGGAAGATAGAGTGCCTGCTCTGTCCGCATCATTGTCATATTGCCAATGGCAAGACAGGAATCTGTCGTAGTCGTCGTAACCAAGATGGAGTGCTGATAAGTGAGGTTTATGGTAAACCTTGTTCAGTTGCCATTGACCCTATCGAGAAGAAACCACTGTATCACTTTCATTCTGGCACGAAATGTCTATCTATTGCCTGTACAGGTTGTAACTTTCATTGCTTGAACTGTCAGAATCACGAAATCTCGCAAGTAGCACCATCGGATGTGGGACATTATCATCTTACACCTTCACAGGTAGTAGAACTCTGTCTTGAACATCACTGTCCAGGTATCGCCTATACCTATACAGAGCCACTCACCTATATAGAATATGTGACGGATACGGCACTGTTGGCACATGAAAGCGGACTATGGAACATCCTCGTCACGGCAGGCTATGTCTGCAAGGAACCACTGAGTGACCTTCTACCCTATCTCGATGCTGCCAACATTGATTTGAAATCATTCAGCGATGATATCTATCAGCATGTCAGTGGTGGACATCTCTCTACCGTTCTTGACACAATCCTCACGATGAGGGATGCTGGTATTTGGATAGAACTGACGAATCTCATCATTCCTGGCATCAACGACGATATGAAAATGATTCGAGAGATGTGTCGCTGGATAGCAGACAATGGTCTTGCTGACCACCCACTCCATTTTAGTCGTTTCTTTCCTCGCTATAAGATTCAGGATATCAATCCTACTCCTATCAGCACCTTGAAAGAGGCACAGCGCATCGCTATTGAGGAAGGTCTACAAGATGTTTATCTTGGGAATATATAAATGACTTCATCCTCAAAATCTATTTACAATGTTAAGGTTAATTGGAATAAACAAAAAAAAACCAATTCATATAATGTATAAAAAGAGTTTTTTATTTCTGCTACTGACGTCTATGTTGCCTTTCACTATTCCTGCCCAACCCACGTCATGTAGTCCTGTACCAACAAAAAACCAGTTACGCTGGCAGGAGATGGAGATGTATGCCTTTATACATTACTCGCTGAATACGTACACAGACCAAGAATGGGGCTTCGGTAACGAGGATCCAAAGCTGTTCAATCCAAGCAATCTTGACTGTCGGCAGTGGGCGCGCGTCTGCAAACAGGCAGGTATGAAAGGCATCATCTTCACTGCCAAGCACCATTGTGGTTTCTGCATGTGGCCATCGAAATATACTGAGTATTCCGTCAAGAATTCACCTTGGAAACAGGGCAAGGGCGACGTGGTGCGCGAACTAGCCGACGCTTGTCGTGAGGAAGGACTGAAGTTTGCTGTGTATCTCTCGCCTTGGGACAGGAACCATCCTGAGTACGGACATCCAGAATACGTGACCTATTTCCGCAACCAGTTGCGCGAACTGCTTACACAATATGGAGACATCTTCGAGGTGTGGTTCGATGGTGCCAATGGTGGTGATGGCTGGTATGGCGGGGCTAACGAGACACGCAAGATTGACGGTAAGACATATTACCAATGGGCTGAGACTTTCCGCATGATTCGTGAGTTGCAACCCGATGCTGTCATCTGGAACGACGGTGGCGACCGAGGCGACCTGCGCTGGGTAGGTACTGAGGCTGGTAACGTAGGAGAAACGAACTGGAGTCTATTGAACAAGGAGGGTGATGTGCCTTACGAACAACTTCACTACGGACTGGAGAATGGTGATTCATGGGTGCCAGGTGAGACAAACACCAGCATCCGACCGGGATGGTTCTACCATAAGACGGAGGATGAACACGTCAAGAGTCTCTCAAAACTCATGGACACCTATTATAAGAGTGTTGGCCGTAATTCGACGCTGCTGCTCAACTTCCCCGTCATGCCCAACGGACGCATCCATCCTAATGATAGCCTCAGGGGCATCGCTTTCAAGAAAATGATTGACGAGGTTTTTAAGAAGGATTTAGCAGAGGAGGCAATAATCAAGAAACAGGGAAAGGAGACCATCATCACCTTCCAAGAACCTACGGCTTTCAACCGCTTCTTAGTTGAAGAAGACATTCGCTACGGTCAGCGTGTCAAGAAGTTCTCACTGGAGGCTGAGGTTGACGGGCAATGGAAACCGCTAAAGGATGAACTCGTTACTAACGGCGACGGTTTGACCACTATTGGGCATCGTCGTATCATCTGTTTCCCCACTATAAACGCAACAAAATTGCGCTTTACCGTCCTTGACGCTAAGTGCGATCCCATCATCAAGAAGACCGCAGTCTATCTTGCTCCAGAACTGACGGCCGACATCCCTGATGCTGGCGAGAAGTTGTCATCGAACCTGCATATCTTCTTTATCAGCCCTAAGCAGATGATTATTGACTTCGACAACGAGCAGTCCATCACCTCGTTCCGATATTTACCGCCACAGGATTCCAAGGACGGTATGATTACCCATTACTCGCTATGGGCATCGTCTGACTGGAATGATTGGAAGAAGGTCGCATCGGGAGAGTTCTCGAACATCGTCAACAATCCTATCTGGCAGACCATTAAGTTTGCTCCCATAAAGGCTAAGATTCTCCGCCTCGATGCCGACCGTTTGGCAGAGGGTGAACGCATGGCCTTCGGTGATATAGAAGTGGTAATGTAAATAGCAACTAACAACATGGAAATATGATCAAAAAGATTTTCTTATGCGTTTTGACAGTTCTGCTCACCACGATGATGGCAGTAGCACAGACAAAAACTCTCTTTGATAGTGGTTGGCAGTTTACGCGCAACGGGAAGACTATCAATGTAAACCTGCCCCATGACTGGGACATCTACGAGGCACCTAATCCCGACAAGGGCGCTACAGGTACTGGTGGCGGCTGGTATCCGGGCGGCAAGGGCGAGTACAGGAAAAAGTTTAGAGTTGAAAGTTTAGAGTTTAGAGATAAGCGGGTGATGCTACACTTCGAGGGTGTCTATCAGAAAGCGGAGGTCTTTGTCAACGGACAGAAGGCTGGACAACATGCCTATGGCTACACACCGTTTACCGTAGATATCACACCATATCTGAAACAAACCCCAAATCTCAAATCTCAAACCTCAAATCTCAACGAGGTGGTGGTCAAGGTTGACAATAGCGAGCAGCCTAACTGTCGCTGGTACTCGGGTTCGGGTATCTATCGCCACGTGTGGTTGCTGACGAAAGGACAGCGCTATATTGACGAACGGAGCATCAGGGTGACGACGCCCGACATCCATACGGTGAATATCAAGGCCGAGGTGGTGATGGAGAATGGAGCGCGCAAGCCTATCGAAAAAACCATCCACGTGGAGAATCCCCATTTGTGGTCGCCCGACGATCCTTACCTCTACCATACCACTATCGAGACTGAGGGTGATGTGGTGCCTGTGACGTACGGTATCCGCACCATAGAGTATTCTGCCGAGAAGGGTTTTGTGCTTAACGGCAAACCGCTAAAAATCAATGGCGCCTGTGTGCACCACGACGATGGTGTGCTGGGAGCAATGGCCTTCGACGCGGCTGAGATTCGTAAGGTGAAGCTTATGAAGGAGGCTGGATTCAACCTTATCAGGACCTCGCACAACCCCACGACACGTGCCTTCCTCAATGCCTGTGACTCGCTGGGTATGCTGGTGATTGGTGAGGCCTTCGACGGCTGGCGCACAGCGAAGACCCCTTATGACTACTCTACGCTCATTGACTCGTGTTATCGTGAGGATATCCACGCGATGGTGCAGCGCGACCGCAACCATCCTAGCATCATCTGCTGGAGCATCGGTAATGAGGTCATCGAACGCAAGGATATCCGTGTCGTCACTACCGCCCGCCAACTGAAACAGGCCATTCTGGAAGAGGACGATACACGTCCTGTGACTGAGGCTCTCTGTGCGTGGGACAGCGACTGGGAGATTTACGATCCGCATTTTGATGTGCTCGATATTGGTGGCTATAACTACATGATTCACAAGCACGAGAGTGATCACCAGCGTAATCCTCAACGTGTGATGTGGCAGACGGAAAGCTTTCCTCGTGATGCCTTCAAGAACTGGCAGTTGGTGCAAAAATATCCCTATGTCATTGGTGACATTGTTTGGACGGGTCTCGACTATTTAGGTGAGTCGGGCATCGGTCGTTACTACTACGAGGGTGAACGGCCAGGTGAGCACTATGTCGATGGTGGACAACCCGACTGGCACGGTGCTTACTGTGGCGATGTGGACATCACTGGTTGGCGAAAGCCCATCAGTCACTATCGTGAGATGCTTTGGGGTAGTAATCTCTCACCTCTCACCCCTCATCTCTCACCTCTTCTTTATATGGCCGTGAAAGAACCCGATGGCTATCATGGAAAGATCCATGAGACCGCATGGAGCGTATGGCCTACATGGGAGTCGTGGAACTGGGCAGGCTGGGAAGGAAAACCCGTCGAGGTGGAGGTCTATACAAAGGCGCCAGAGGCGAAGCTCTATCTGAACGACAAACTCATCGGTACCAAGGCCATTAGTGAAAGTACAGAATATAAAGCAGTATTCACAATCCCCTATGAGCTAGGCACACTCCGCGCTGAGGCTGGCGGAAAGAGTACGATTCTTTGTACCGCAGGAGAGCCTGCTCGTCTGCGCCTCATCCCTGATCGTAGTGTGATGACTGCCGATGGACAGGATTTGGCCTTCATCACCGTTGAGGTTATTGACAAGGATGGCAATGTCTGTCCTGATGCTGCCATCCCCTGTGAGGCTATTGTGAAGGGACAAGGCAGTCTGTTGTCTTTTGCCTCTGCCGACCTGAAAGACCGTGAGCCTTACACCTCACCTCGTGTCACCACTTGGAAGGGCCGTGCCCTGCTAGTGGTACGTAGCACGGAAAAGAAAGGAAACGTGCAGATTAGCATCATGAGTACCCTGCCAACATCAACCATCACTATTAAGAGTAAATTATGAAAAAAGTCCTCGTTATTTTAACCTCAGTACTGGCTATAACAGCACAAGCCCAGAATGACTGGGAAAATCCCGCTGTACTCGGCATGAATAAATTACCGTATCATGCCACGTTGCAACTGCCTTCGAAACAGAAGGAGTGTAAGGAAATCATTTCGCTCGATGGACAATGGCTGTTCCATTGGAGTCGCAATCCTGAGGTGCGACCGGCTGACTTCTATCGTGAGGATTACGATGTGAGCAACTGGGACAAGATTACTGTGCCAGGCAACTGGCAGACGCAGGGGTTTGGTACTCCTATCTACATCAATATCAACTATCCGTTTGTAAGAAACCGTCCAAGTGTTACTACTGAGCCACCTAAGGACTGGACAGCTTATGAGAACCGTAACCCTGTAGGTTCGTATGTGACGTTTATCGACGTTACAAAGGAAATGCTCAGCAAAAACCTGATTCTGCACTTCGGTGGAGTACATTCTGCCTTCTATGTATGGATCAATGGGAAGAAGGTGGGTTACAGTCAGAACTCGATGTCGCCTGCTGAGTTTGATGTGACGAAGTATCTACGTGAGGGTAGAAACAAACTCGCTGTTGAGGTGTATCGCTGGAGCGATGGAAGCTATTTGGAGGATCAGGACATGTGGCGACTCAGCGGTATCTTCCGCAGCGTGGAGTTGTGGGTACGTCCGTTGATTCATATAGCTGACTATCATGTAACAGCTGTGCCTAATGGCGACTTCTCACAAGCCAACGTAACGGCAGATATCACTCTTTGCAATACAGGCAAACAGAAAGCGAAAAACCTGAAGGTGGCTTTCAATATCGATGGCAAGACGATTGAGGGACAGGTGAAAAGCCTTGCTGCCGGAGACACTACAAACATCCGACTCACGTACCTCATCAATCATCCTAAGTTGTGGTCGGCTGAAAAGCCCAATCTCTATCCATTTAGCATCGATTTGGGCGATGAACACTTCGACTACCATCTGGGTGTGAAACGTGTGGAGTGTGTAGGTGAGGTCTTTAAGATTAACGGTAAGAATGTGAAACTACGTGGTGTGAATCGTCATGACCACCATCCTATTACTGGTCGTTATGTGGATGATGCCACTTATGAAAAAGATATTACGCTGATGAAGCAGGCTAACATTAACTTCCTGCGCACTAGCCATTATCCAGATCGTGAATATCTTTACGAACTCTGTGATCGTTGGGGTATGTACGTGATGGACGAAGCCAATCAGGAGTCTCACGGCTATGGCTACGCCAACGAAGAAATGGGTAATGACAGAGCATGGGAGAAAGCGCATGTGGACCGTGCAGAATCGCTGGTGAAGCGCGACTTTAACCATCCTTGCGTGATTCTGTGGAGTCTTGGTAATGAAGGTGGAGTAGGACCTAATATCCAGGCCATGTACGATACGGTTTGTCGACTGGATTCTACCCGTTTGCCTTTCTACGATTGTCATCCTCGCTACTCTGCTCTGCACGACTTTGGCTATCCTACGCCGGATGTGTTGAAGGCTGAGGCTGAGAAGGAAACAGAGAAGCCACTGATAGCTCGCGAATATGCCCACGCCATGGGTAACTCGATGGGAAACTTCCAGGAATACTGGGATGTGATATATGCCGATAGCAGCATTGCAGGCGCAGCCGTTTGGGATTGGGTAGACCAAGGATTGCTTAAAAACGAAAATGGTATCGAGTTCTTTGCCTACGGAGGCGACTTTGGCGATAAGCCTAACGACGGACCGTTCAATATCAATGGATTGATAGCGCCTGACCGCAAGCCGCATCCTCACTACTTCGAAGTGCAACATGTCTATCAGCCACTGACGTTTGTCAGAGAGACCGATGGTCGTATTCGCATCATCAATCGCGACAACTTTACTGACCCCAGTGAGTACGATATCACCCGTGATGCCGTCACTATTGATGGGGAACGTCTGTTGAATGTCTCTGCCCGTTTGAAAGAGGACAAACCATGGGCAAAGAAAGGATTCGTTGTTGCCAGCGAGCAGTTTGTGCTCCAGCCCTACGACTTCTCTCACCTCTCACCTCTTTCTTCTCACCTCTCACCTCTTAAGAACATCACCATCGAAGGCAACAACCTTACTTCGTGGATTGTCGATGGTCAGGAGATGCTACAGGCACCCTTGGAGCCCTACTTCTGGAAGCCTGAGAACGACAACCAGCATGCTGCCCACTTCGCAGAGCGTACTGCCGTGTGGAGAGAGGTCAGCGACGTCACTGTGAACTATACCGTCATTGATGAGCGCACTATTCTGGTTGAAGTGGACTACCAGCCATCAGATACCGACAAACCCGTGATGCCTAAGTTCGGCATGCGCATGCGATTGCCAGCCGACTTTACCAACATCGAGTATTACGGTCGAGGCCCTTGGGAGAATTATCCCGATCGCAAGCGCAGTGCATTCTTAGGTCGCTACCAGATGCCGCTCTCTGAATTCGAGACGGAATATATCCATCCGCAGGACAACGGCTGTCGTACAGATGTGCGTTGGTTCAAGATAGGAAATGGTCAGAATGTTTTACGTATCGAAGGTTTACAACCCCTTTGTATCCGTGCATGGGACTATGGCGAGGAAGACCTCGAAAGCGCCAAACATCCTCATGAAATCCAACGGGGCCGTTTCGTCAACCTAAACATCGATCTGAATGTCCATGGAGTAGGTGGTGTAGATACATGGGGCCAGCGTACGTTACCTCAGTACACTATTGATGGTAATAAGCCCTACCACTATGCTTTCATCCTTAGTTTTTGATTTTAGAATACTCCATATAGTGAAGCCTTGTGGCAGGAGATTGAGACATTCTGTAACAAGATTCGTCGTATCCTGCAAGGCAAACAACTCAGAAGCCAAGCACTTCGTAGTCCTCATCAATGGTTATTATTCTTTTTTATCAATCCACATTAGTTTTCGCCATAAACCCTCCAACGGACCACGAGAATAGCTCTTGAACCAGAAACGAGCGAAGCAATACTGGACGATAACCATTGCAAGACCAACAATGACAGCATAAGTAATTCCCAATTTGTAATAGCATGCGAGACCATAACCGCAGAAGATAAAGCAGCCGATGATGGACTGCAATAGATAGTTAGTGAGACTCATACGTCCGAAGATACACAGATGATGTAGCACTTTGCGAACCCCATTGAAAGCATACCATGCAGAAACCACAACCGACACAATCATCAAGAGGATGATGAGGTTGTAGATGGGCTTAAGCCAGCCTTCCAGTTCACCAAAGTTAGCAAAACTCAGGGCGAAAACCAAAATAGTAGATATACAGAAGATGGCGTGCCATATCTTTAGATTATTTCCCTCGTTGTAGAACAATCGCTGTCGCCCTAACTGCATACCGAGGATAAAGAGACAGAGCAACTGTGTAAGACGTCCGCTAAAGACATTGAAGCGGAAATTCACTTCGAAGCCATAGCGCAGGTTAGTGAGGGTATTCTCCCAAAATGTTCCATGCTCGTGCATGCTATTGATTTTTCCATAAAGTTCCCACATGGTGGAATGGTCTATGGTGGTATCCGTCAGAAGACAGAACAATTCCACAGGTTGGATGGTAAGCAGACCTATAATACACCAGACGACTCGTGATGGCAGGTAGCTGATAGGAATAAGCAACAGTCCATAGACGGCATAGAGCATTAGAATATCACCATCGTAGAATGCCACATTGATAAGACCAAACATAAAGAGCAGACACATGCGCCATGCAAAACGACCAGAGAAGTTGTATCCCTTCTGTTGCTGGTTGTCGTTCATGATGAAGAAACTCAATCCGAAGAGCATGGCGAAGATGCCGTACATCTTACCAGAAAGCAGCCATGCCAGCACATCAGCCACTGTCTGGTCACAAGGCAACGTATGCACTATTGGCTCTTCGGTGAAGATGTTAAAATGCTCCACGGAGTGATACAGGATGATACCTGCTACCGCTATGCCTCTCAGGGCATCAGCCACATCAATGCGTGTATTGGGTAAAGAACGGGTTTTGTACATTTCTAAATGAAAGAGGTTACGTTGCAAAATTACGAATAATTTTGAACATTACCAAATAATTATGATATTCAGTGGGCTGAAGCGCGATTCTGCTAAGAGTTATCTCGACGGCCTTTGCAAGGGTGACCATCCAAGTCTGTGGAAGGTCCGCGAAAGTCGCCGCTGGTTATACTTCCCCAAGCGAGAAGTATCTAAGGAATATAAACTGGTTTCGGCCGACCGCTCGGACATATCAGGGCGGGCGCTCTAAAATATAAGGGCGACCGCACTAATTCATGTGGGCGCCCGCCCGAATCTAGCAAACCGCCGTCTCTCTCCCTGTTACATGCCGTCTCTTTCCCTGTTAGCACGTATATTTCTCCCTGTTCCCTCAGGTCTCTCTTTGCAAAAGAAATCCAAAAGAACTATTTTTATCTCTTTTTTTACAAGAAAGGAAGACCCGCAATGGATTTCCGTTGATGGTCAGTATCCTGATGGTATGTGTCCCGCAGCATGGTCTTCCATGCGTGATCTACTCAGACTTTCCACCATACTCGTTATAGGAAATGTTTTCAGGCTTCCACTTGTCTTTGGGCTGAGGATGTTCTGCTGGATGACCAATAACAATAGTGCAGAGAGGAATGAAAGTCTCAGGCAATTTCAGTACCTTAGCCACCTCACCAGAACGTTTTTCATCAGGATATAGCCCCGTCCATACGGCACCGAGTCCGAGAGCATTGGCTGCAAGAAGAATGTTTTCCGTGGCTGCTGAACAGTCCTGAATCCAGAAACCCTGTGCCGGACCTTGTAATGCTTTTTCCATATTGCCACATACAACGATGGCGAGTGCAGCCTGTTTCAGCATACCGCCACGAGGGTTGTTGCCTGCGAGTTCT
The DNA here is from genome assembly GCA_017554145.1 of Prevotella sp. GTDB lineage: Bacteria > Bacteroidota > Bacteroidia > Bacteroidales > Bacteroidaceae > Prevotella. The sequence goes on from JAFZIZ010000008.1 coordinate 44,673, forward strand.
GTGAGTTTCTCCTTGCTATTGATGACAACGAAGTGCCAAGGCTGTCTGTTGACGGCTGTAGGTGCTGCCATACCTGCACGGAGCATGGTCTCAATGTTCTCCTTAGAGACGGGCTCATCAGTGTACTGTCGGATGCTGGTGCGTGTCATGATGTTGTTAATTGCTGCCTGAGCATCACTGTTCTCTGTTCTCTGTTGTGCTGAAGCACCCGCTGTCATGGCGAGAGACAGCAAGATAGTCATTAGCTTTTTCATAAAATTACCTTTTTTCTTAGTCTATTTTAGTTATTTATTTCGATATTTCCAGTGTAACTGATTTGCTCACGTTCTCTAGCCATCACGTGGATGCTGGTGTTGCCTGTAGGGAAGATGTCGAGTATGTAGGTGATGATGTCCTCATCGTTGTCTACACGAACCGTGATTTGTGTATTGCCATTACGAGTCTTTCCTGTTTGATACTCTTGGATGAGTGCCGTGAAATTCAGGGCTTTTCCACCGCCATAGGGAACATTATACGCTCTTCCGAAATATGGGAGATATGAAACCAGTGTGTCGCCTTTTACTTCCAGAGAATAATCTGACGACACATCGACAGGGGTTCCGCGAAGAGGGTACATCCTATCAATATTCACGGTATAGCGTCGACTCGTCAGCGCCTTGTTGACGGCAGCTGCTATCTTTGCATCTCTTTCTGCCCGTTCTGCACTTGTCATGGTGCTACAGGCAGCAAGCGATATCACCATTGCTAACGTGAAAATGTAATTCTTCATATCCTCTTATTATAATTTATTCGGCTACAAATATAATGAAAAGTCTGCAATAACAGGACCATTCGATATAAAAACATTCAGAAAGTCCTCAAAATTTGGTAGAATCTGCAACTATTCATAACTTTACAGCGTCAAATGGAAAATAGAAGACGAAAAGTTTACAATGAATCAACGACTCTATTATCTTGACAATCTAAAGGTTTGTCTGACCGTTTTGGTGATTATGCATCATGCCGGACAGGCATACGGTGATGGTGGAGGATGGGCCTATACACCATCCAATCCGGCAGAATTTATGCCTTGGATCTGGCATTTCTTTTCTACCAATGCTGCTTTCTTCATGGGGCTCTATTTTTTTATCTCGGGCTATTTCGTGCCAAGGAGTTTTGATAAGCAAGGAACAAAACTTTTTGTCCAAAAGAAACTGCTCCGTTTGGGCACCCCTCTTCTCTTTATTGGAGCCCTTATCTGCGTCATGACAGGAAAGCCGGAAATTGCCCATATGTGGTTTGTCGAGAGTTTGTTGGTGTTCTGTCTTATCTATGCCTTGATTCGTCGATTTGTATCACCCATCCATCAAGCATGTAGTTCTAAACCGACTATCATCGGTCTGCTTATCGTGGCGTTGGTAATGGGTATTGGCAGCTACTTCATCCGCTTGGTCAGCCCACAAGATCATTGGATCTGGCCGTTTGGCATCATACCACTTCCTATGGAACCGGCTCATTATCTCCAATATGTAATGATGTTCGTTCTCGGTATATTGGCCTATCGTTTCCAGTGGCTCGACAAGATGAGTAATCTAACGGGCTCTACAGCTTTACTTATCGGTATTGCTTTGGCTGTAGGAAACTATCTGCGCGATGGTGGACCATGGAATGCTTTTGTCTGGCAATGTTTTGGTATCTATGAGTCACTGATGTGTATCTTCATCAGCTTTGGCCTGATCTGGTTGTTCCGTCAGTTTGTATGTGCCTCCTCCCGTTTCTGGCAGTGGTGTGCTGCTCATTCTTATGGTGCATACGTATTCCACCTGATATTAATGATTGTCCTGCAGAATATGGTGGATGGTATCTGGATGGGTGCCTTTGGCAAGTTCCTCTTCATCGGAGTCGTTACCACCATCCTTTCCTTCCAGCTGACATGGGTGTTAAAAATGATTCCTGGAGTCAAGCGGATTTTATAAACGTTTCGAATTCTATTGTTCAAATAGTATCCTTATTGCTTTGCGACATTTTTGCTTGTCGCGTTCAGATAGTTGCGGATGCATCACTGTACCACCGCGTTCGATGGTTGTCACAATCCTAAAACCGGAATAGCGACAGATTTCTCGCATAGCACGGATGGCACCACGTGACTGTTTGAACCATATATTCCAAGGCCATGGTGTGGTGCATGTACTTAGGAGAATGCACTTCTTGCCCTTCATCAACGGCTCTGGAAAGCGAGGCGTGTCGCGCATCATACCATAGACAATACGGTCGAACAACAATTTCATCTGTCCAGGAATGTTGCCCCAATAACAAGGAGCACCCATGATAATGGCATCGGCTTCCTGTATCATTTTCAATACTCGCTGTGAGTCGTCTTCTCCGAGCACACATTTCTTTTTAGTTCGACACACCATACAGCCGATACAGGGTCTTATGTTCAGATCATTTGTGTAAACCACCTGCACCTGATTCCCTTTATCCGATGCCTCATTCTGCATAATGTCAAGCATCTGCGATATCAAACCCTTCTTTCGGGGACTTCCATTTATTATCAGTATATTCATTTATTTGAGCAACAAACCCTTTTCTCATTATTTATGTCAGGTAACTATTTCAACTGCTTTCCGTCTGAGAATGCATTGCCAATAGTCTTACCCAGTTGGATATAAGTGTGATGAACGGGATCGAAGGTGATTAGTTCCATCTTCTCTACATCAGGCTTTCCATCTTCAGCCAGAAAATTCTCATCACAGAGGATGTTGACGATTTCTGCTACGAGGTAATAGCCCGACTCACTCTCGTCTATCTTCTGCTTCACCCGGCATTCAAGAGTCATCGGGAACTCCTTGAACACAGGAGCGTTCACGTTGGAAGCTTTCTCAATAGTCCAACCCGCCTTTTCCATCTTGTCAGGAGTATTCCTGCCACTCACGATGCCAACATAGTCAGAAGCTACCATCGTCTCTGTAGTTGCAAAAGCGACGGTGAACTCTGGATTCTCAGCAAGGTTATCAGTTGTTTGGTGAGAGCCAAATGAGATGATTATTTCGTGCATATCCCACTGACCACCCCAAGCAGCATTCATGGCGTTTGCTTTACCATTTTTATCATAAGTACCAATGATTAGCACGGGTTGTGGAAGAACCCACGCTGTAGATTTGAAACTTTTCATAATTCTGTTATCTTTTAGTTTTCTTTCTTTAAATAATCGAATATATCAATAGTTCCTGCTTCGCTTTTAACATCAAGAGTTGGAACATATTCTTCCATCCTTGTTGTACCACTTGTTTTGTTGACATAGAAATTCACGAAAGCACCAGTATAACTGCGAAATATCACCTGATAGGCAGAATCAGTCTCTTCTCCCATCTGTACATACATAATAGAAGAATTTCCTTTAGCCACACTCCAGTCATACTCGCTATGGCAATAGTTGCAGACTCCTTCGTATGCCATCTCTGCTGTTATTTTATTCTTTAAGGTATTGGTGCCACAAGAACATAATAACAGGACTATCAACAAAAATGAAAATGTAATTTGTTTCATAAATGCTATAATTATATTATAAGGAAGGTATCATCCCAGATACTCATTATCCCTTACCAGCACCTTTTCGATTTTTCCTACATACATCGTATGGAAGTCACGCTGAGGATAGTTCTCATCGATAGTATTTTGATAGAGGAAACCATTTTCTTGTAGTTCTGAGGCATATATCTTCTTGCAGACAAGTACCAATTTGGCCTCTTGGAAAAAGACAGAGTTGTCTGCATAGACAGGAGTAAGACCAGCTTTGGTGACTTTATTTTCGTTACGTCCAGAGACACTGCCGAGATATGCCATCTGCTTCTTGAATGACTTGTCCATGATAGAGAGTGTGAAATAGGATTCTTCGTCCACAAATTTTTTAGTATAGCGTGAAGGGCGTAGGTAAATCACTGCTGTCGGGTCGTTATGTCCCCATAGACATCCGAGATGTCCCCAAGAGGCTGTCATTGTATTACATCCCGACTGCTTATTACCCGCAGTCACCAGCATCCATTCACCTCCAATCAGATTGAACGGATTGAACTTCATGTCTTTGTAATTAATCTCTTGCATATGTTTGTATTTTGGTTTTCTTGACTTGAAGATATCACGTTGATATTTTTATTTACACATTCATACTGGCGTAATTAAGGGGTTCGTGAAAGAACCTAAACTTTCAAAAATTATTCCTTGGAAATAGATACTGACTTACGGTATCCCATGCCCGTAACGTGGCATATTAGAGTATTGTCCTGATTAGTGACACGTACTTCGACGGAAGGTATCTTGTGGTGATTGCATACGAAGATAGCTTCTGCTCGAAGAGTATCACCTTCATGGGCACTGGCTACAAACATGATGCTATTGGAGATGCCGAAGGTAAGTTGCCCCTGACTATTCATTAGTGCAGCAATAGCCAAGTCTGCTAAAGTAAAGAGTGCTCCTCCCTGACAGACATTACCACCATTCAGATGGGCTTCCATGACTGTCATCTCGGCAACAGCATGGTGTCTGTCAACTTCTGTTATTTTACAGCCTGCATTAGCAGCGAAACGATCATTTTTATTTAGTAATTCTTTAATGTCCATTTCTAATATTACTTAATATCGGATGCAAATATAGTGATAATTGCGGACTTTTCGTTATATTTGTAGCCGAATAATTTTATAAACACCAAAAACCGAATCAATGAAAAGTATATTTTTTGTTGCAATGGTCGCATTTGCGATGACTGCACAGGCTCAGCCACTGATGAAGACGCATGTAGAAACAGGTGATGTAGAGGCTACCCCCGACGGAACAGACCTCGCCGTATATAAAGCCATTCCTTATGCAGCTGCCCCTGTGGGCGACTTACGCTGGAAAGCGCCACAACCAGCCAAACCTTGGAAGGGCGTCTTGAAAGCAGAAGATGTGGCGAAGTGGCCCCCACAGCCTGAAAAGAGTTATGTGAAATACGACATGATGAGCGAGGATTGCCTATATTTGAGTGTTGCCACACCTGCCAAGACGGTGAACGATGCCCTGCCCGTCATGGTATTCATCCATGGTGGTGGATTCCAGACGGAGCATTATGGCGGTGACCTGTGGCAGAATCTTGCCCGTAAGGGAGTGGTAGCCGTCTCTATCGAGTACCGTGCTGGCTCGTTAGGTTTTCTGGCACATGCCGATCTCGCCAAGGAATCGCCCGAAGGACATACTGGTAATTATGGTCTCCTCGATCAGATATTTGCCTTGCAATGGGTAAAGCGTAACATCAAGAACTTTGGTGGCGACCCCTCAAAGGTGACTATCTTCGGTGAGTCGGCGGGAGCCATGAGTTGTCATATCCTCTGTGCATCACCTCTTGCCAAGGGCTTGTTCCGTGCTTGTATCAGTCAGAGCGGAGGCTTTATCTCGGCTACAAATGTGGTGAATCAGGAGTTAGCGCAGGTATATGGTCAGATGTTTATGGGCCAGTTGAAGAAAAACTCCATCGAGGAGATGCGTCAGATGGATGCCAAGGATCTCACGGGTAATGGAGTTAATTTCCCTCTTTGCACTCCTATCGTTGACGGCTATGTTATTCCCGAACCTATCTATAGTCTTTATCAGAAGGGTAACTATAATGACGTACCCGTGTTGATTATGCACAATAGTGATGAGGGTGCTGTATCTTTTGTTTCAGTAAGTGAAGAGATGTATCAGCAGCAGATGAGTCAACTGCCTGGCCAGTGGGGCGACAGTGCGAAGGTGTACTATCCTGGCACTACTGCCGAGGAACGCCTTTTCAGTATGCGTGACCTGATTCGTGACGTGAGTTTCGGATGGCCTTCCTATGCATGGGCTTCCTTACAGAAGCAGACGGGCAAGAGTCCTGTCTATGTGGCATATTTAGCTCAGAAGTCTGATAGTACCGTCTATGCACAGGGTAATCGCCGTGGTGCTGCTCATGCCGATGATATGATGTATCTGAAGGGAGTTTTCGACGACAAGGCAGAGAAGTATCCACAAGAGAAGAAGGTGAGTGATCTAATGCAACAATACTGGGTAAACTTTGCCAAGACGATGAATCCCAATGGCGAGGGTTTGCCTAACTGGCCCGTGTTTGAGGATGGCAAAACTACTGTGATGCAGTTTAATAATGGTGCCTCACTCATCCCTCTGCCTAATCGCGAAAAGATTACCATTATCGATCGTTTTATGGCGTACATACGACAACTCAGGGAAACTCAACAATAAAATAAAAGACCAAGACTGAAAGTGAACTATCGTCTTGGTCTTTTATTCTTCGTGACTCCCGCGGGATTCAAACCCACAACCTTCTGATCCGTAGTCAGATGCTCTATTCAGTTGAGCTAGGGAGCCATCCTTTTGTTTTTGCGGTTGCAAAGGTACGCACTTTTCGTCGAACTACCAAACATTTTCGGAACTTTTTTTGAAAATCTTTTCTATAAAGCAAAAAAGTGGGGCCTGCCCTGTCGCCTGCCCCACAAATGTATCATCGAAGAAAATAGTTGATTATTATTTTATTACGACCTTTATACCGTTATGGATATAAACACCCTTATTAAGCGGTCGTTCTGTAGATTGTCCTTTCAGATTGTACCACTGTCCATCATTTGATGAAAGATGAATAGTTCTTATGCCTGTCTGCTCCTCATCACTCCATGAAGTCTCTAAAACATCTGGTGTTGCTTCCCATGGGGAAGAGGTATTCATTTTGATATAGGCACTGAAGGGGGCTATCATAGTACTCGTCTCTACTCTCTTGAAAATTCCTTCAGCTGGGTTGAAGAGATAGTTTTTGGTATTACCATCACTTACAATATCTATAGTCTTATAGGTACCAACAAAGTCAATGGACAATGGTGCCGACTTTCGGGAAGAGGCGGAGGAGTTGTTAGCCTTGATATTAACCATTGTGGTGGTGATACCAGCATCATCAGCCGACTTAAACATATAGGCTCGATTTGCCTCCGTCGTTGGAACTGCAGTCATTATCAGTTTGTTATCTTCATCAACAGATAATGTATAGAACACGCCTAATGTGGCAGCTAACTCTGCATCAATGGCGTATGGGAAACAAACACTGTATTTCACACCTTTTTTATATTGTCCCTGTGTCAATTCTTCTGCCGTGAAGTCATTTGCCACCTCAAAATCATTATCGGTATTCAGTAGCATAGAAGGACATACGGCACCAATAATGACATTGTTTGTTCCTTCTGTCCAATCATTATAAATGGGCATATAGATAAAGACATTGTCGGGAATGTTCTTGAATGGAGCAACCGTTCGGTCGACGGTAATATTAGAGAGACTTGTATTACTGAGATCGATATAGGTAATATCATTTGGCACATCTTCAAAGACGTCATCGGCAAGACCTGTGACATTCATATTCTTAATAATCAGATGATCACCCTTTGACAAGGCACTTACCTGAGATGCAATATCCTCTTTGGTTAGTAATACCGGATTTGTTGGAGGCGCAGCACTACTGCAGACACGATTTCCATTGACTTTGAGTTTCTTAATCTGAGTAGTAGTTCCTGTTTTTCTGCCAGGAGCACGATCGTCATTAGAGTTACAGGATGCTGATGTAGCAGTATTATAAATGAACACATAGGTCGGTTTTGTGCAAGCATATGGAATCTCATACTCTTGATAGTCATTCCTGGCATCATGATAGACAAGGGCTTTTTTATTGCCAATCTTTACATTCAATACACCTGCCTCGTTAGTTTTTGCTTCGATATTGATAGTACCCGAACCTGCAGGCAACAGGAATGTCAATCCTTTGAAGACTTCGGCATAATCGTTGGTACAGGGAACCAGGGTACCAGCATCTACCTGAGCAGCAATGGAATTGACATCCGCCTGTGTCATCACGGAATTGATGGCAACTGTTCCTATCGTTCCGTCAGCAAGAAATCCGTCATCATCGGCTGGTATTGTGTACAAAATTCCATTCAACAGGAAGTTGACAAGAGACTTGTACTCCGTACCGTCCTTGAAGTCGTTCTCTTTGAATGTGATCTCAGCTTCGTTATCCTCTCCCTCTTTTGTGATAATAGGAATCATTAACGGACTGATAGTTAGAACTTGCGACTGTACTTGTGTCTGTGTCTGTGATGTTAGGGAGGCTGCAAGCCGATTCACATATTCAACGTTAAACCCTAAGAAAGCGTCAGCAGGGGTGATAAGGGTCCTCAACGGACACGAGTAGTTCAATATACCAGGATTTAAATCGTCGGTCATAAACGTCAACGGTATCGAATTGGCAGCACCACTTCGGTCAAAGGCAACATCATTGCCTTGTAGATTGTTTTCTCCTTTCAGATATATTTTCAAACCATCGGGGAAAGCTTCATTGTCTGTAATCGTCAATTTTCGGAAACTGGCATTGTCTAAGATAATCGTATTAACACCATCAAAACGAACGGAACCGCCATCATTCAACACGTCTGTCGCATTCTTCTCTGTTACCCTCACTCCATTTCCAGAAGTAGCTGTTATCAACGATATCCCATAACCTGGGGTCTCCTCGTATTCCACGGTGACACTTTCTATCAGAAAGTCACCTTGGTTGTTTGCGTATAGCCTAATTCGAACATCCGTATCATCCTCGTTGAGTGTGAATGTATAATCCGACAATTGAATACTATTGCGATTTCCCTGATAGGTATCGATGTCTGTCTGATAGATGTCTTCATCTGCTTCTCCGTTCACAGACAGTGTGGCGGTAGTGACAACTCCGTAGTTGGCAAATCCACCCCTGACAATCACGCTATAGACTTTCTCGTAGGTCACATTGGATGCTATGGTAACATCTGTTACTCCTGTCGCCCAACACCCTTCATCATTACCATACGATTCCTCAACGAATTGATAATTATCGTATGAGCCTTCGAAATAAGTATATGTTTTGGTTACTCTGTCGGCATACGCTCCTACTGCTGTCAAAAATATGGTTAGTAGTAGCAGATAGCGCTTTCCTTGATTGAATAATAGGTTTTTTCTCATTGTCATCAAAAATATTAATATATAGTTTAGGGGTGCTAAACTATATGTTTGGAGCCCTTAAACTATATGTTTACAGGCTCCAAACTATATACTTATCCAAATCATTGCATCGGCAGGGTCATCACGAAGCGTGCACCCTTGCCAGTATGAGTAGTATCAAGCACCACATCACCACCCAAGTGACGAGCAATGCTGCGAGCGAAAGTAAGGCCAAGCCCCTGACCATCGAAATAACTATTCAGCTTGACATTAGGCTCGAAAATACGCTCAGCCTCTTCGGCATTAACGCCTAAGCCAGTATCTTCAACGGCATAGATCACCTTTGATTCCTGCAAGTCAGCATCGACATTGAGCGTAACGCTACCTTCGGTAGTAAACTTCTTAGCATTGTCAAGCAAAAGAGCAAGTGCATGACCAGCTTGTATCAGGTTAGTTTGTAACATGGAGGCTGCCTGATCGCTAACCTTTACCTCGAATGTGAAGTACTTACACTGGTCAATAGTTGACTCTGCAATTGCTTGTTTGGCTATCTGCTCAGCTACAACATTGTCTTCACGAGGAAGTGACACATCAGACCCCATCTCCAACATATCCTGCATCTGGAGGACCAGTGTACTGATAGGACCGAATCCAGACGGATCTAACCTGCCAGCTTCACGAGATATCTCCTGAATAATCTTTTGGAAATATTCCTTATTGGTGCGTGATGTCTCCTCATGTTGAGCATTGGCACTCTGAAGGTCTTTGTTCTGTTTCTCTAAGAACGTGTTACGCTCTTCCAGTTTGCGACTGTTCTCTTCCATCTTATCGTAGAGGTCGAGAGCTTGCTCATAACCTTCGCCAACATTATTGAAGTTCTTTTCCAATGCGCGATAATCTTCCAACAGTTGCTGCTGCTCGTCTACGCGACGCTGATAATCCTTTAGCAAAGTCTCCTGCTCAGTGGCTTGATCATGCGAACCTTTAATCTGGAAATAGAGAGCAACGGAGAGGATTACAACGATTAAAACTAATGCGATAATTACCCAAGTCATGTGATTACTCCTTCCTCTTTTCTACTGTCATGAATTTCGTGAAACCGGTCATATTCAGGACCTTATAAATCTCAGGACTTACATTGGTCATCTTGAATTTTCCCTTCTGCTGCATTACTGTACGCATTGTCTTTTGAATCACACGAAGACCAGAACTTGCCATATAGTTCAGTTCTGAGCAATCCATTTCCAGGTCAACACCACCGTCTGCCAAAGCAGGCTCAATCTCTCTTTCAAACTCACCGGCATTCATTGTGTCGATACGCTGTCCAGTCTTAATGATGGTCTTGCCATCTACTTTCATAATCTGTGTCATAATCTTTAATATATTTATTGTTTGTTTTTATTTACTCTATAAACTTTAACCTTTACCTGATTTCCTTCTTCATTGTCAGCAGGTTTTTGCCCTCCAAACGCTGATAAGTCACCTCATTCATAATGTTCTTGACAATATAGATACCCATACCACCAATTTCACGATCCATAGGATTGATATTGGGATCAGCATCCTCCTTCATAGTTGGATCGAATTCCTTTCCTCGGTCACTCAAGACAAAGGTGAGCTCTTTTCCGTCACACTCTGCAAGCAACTCAATAGTAGCCTCTTTTTCTTTAGGGTACGCATAGAAGATGATATTTGACACCATCTCCTCCATGACCAAGTTTAGATTCATTTGCAGCTCCATGTCAAGACACAGTTCCTCGCCGATTTCCTCGATGAACTGATTGACACGAGCTAACTCATCTACTTGGTTTTTGATCTGAATTTCTTTCTTCATAGGCGTGATCATTTAGTTTGATTTATTTCCTTTTACTTTAACACATAGCATGGTAAGGTCATCGTTAGGCTCTGCACCATCACGATGTTTCTCCACTTCTTCTACCAACAACTCAATAGTCTTTTGTGAAGACACAAAAGGCGTGGTCTCCAATATCTCAAGGAGCCGTTCGTCAGAGAATTGTTCCTGTTGACGATTTTCGGCCTCATTGAGTCCATCGGTATAAACAAAGAAAGGCTTTCCACAAATGTCGGAAATCTCTTCTCCTTCATAATCTAATTCAGGAAAGAGCCCTATAGGTGCATTGGATATCATTTCTATAAATTCGGTTTTCTTGCCAAGAAGTACAGGTGGATTGTGACCAGCGTTACAGAAATCGAGATGTCCAGACTGAAGATCGATGAGACCAATAAACATCGTAACGAACATTCCTGTCTCGTTGTCCTCACCAGAGAGGGCATCATTCATACGAGTACATATCTCTGCAGGCATCATCTGTTGTTTAGCAAGTGTAAGGAACAAACGAGTGGCCTGTGCCATAAATAGAGAAGCAGGTACACCTTTACCACTGACATCGCCCAAGGCAAAATAGAGTTTGTCACCCACCCCTTCCGTCTTAGCAGGCAGGAGCAGATAACCATAGAGGTCACCACCAACTTCCTTGGCTGGAGTCATCGATGCATACAGATCAATATCCGGACGATCGGGAAAGGTATGAGGAACCATTCCCATCTGGATATTTCGGGCAATACGGAGATCGCTCTCAATACGTTCTTTTGCTATCGTTGTCTCTTCCAACTGGTCGTAGGCAGTAAGCAATTCCTCGTGGGTAGTCTGAAGTTTCTCATGGGCTACTTTCAAGCGCTTAGCAGCAATGTAACGGAAGATACTGAAGATAATCAAAGCCAGTACTATCAAACCGACAATAATCAAGGTATTACGGAATTGTGCACGCTCCTGCTCCATTTTCAACTCATCAACATGGAACAAGGTGTTCATCTCAGTCAATTGTCGTTTGGTATCCAACGCATTGACAGAATCATTGATGGCATACATTCTCAGGTAATAGTCTGCGGCTTCCTGATACCTTCCCAACGCTTTCATAATGTCAGCACGCTGATGGATAATATCAATGTATGTCGTCATGTCATTCTCTTCCTCTGCAATCTTTAACCGTTTTGTGTTTAGTTCTAGAGCTTCTTGATATCTGCCTTGTTGTGTACGTAAGGCTGTCAGATAATACAACCAAGAATGTCCGACTGATTCATTCTCTGTGACTAAATTAGAATGAGCCTGTTCTAACATCTTTTCAGCTTTCTCAAGCTGTCCCAGACCCAATGCAGACTGAGCACATGCAATATTATAATAAGAATAAAGTGTTTTTATCGTTTCAGGACTAAGATGTTCTACCTTAAGACTATCTGGTTTACCCTCCGGAAAGGACATGTTCTTGACATATTCATCCAAGAAACTGCCCCAGTTTTCTGTCAATTTCTCTAATTTAGCATATTCATGCCTCATATTGAGTATGTCACCATAATAAGAATATACGTCTGGAATAATGGATGGATAAGGTCTGATTTTCAAGAGGATATCTAATCCTTTCTGGTAGGATTTGACACTTTCGTCAAGGTTATTCATGCTGGCATAGACACTTCCCATAGTATAATAGGCAATGCCCATACCATATTTATTATCTCGTTGTTTGGCATCCTCGAAAACTGCCTGCACCTCACGTAAGGCAGAGTTTGTCCGTCCACTATACAAATAAGCATTGACCAAATAGGTCCATGTTTCATAATACTTATTCCATTGTTTGGTATTACGAATCTCTATCAGGTCTTTAGGTGCATGATAGAACACAGAATCGTCCATCGTATGATTATAGAAAAAAACTATACGCTGACATAAAGATAGAGCTAAATCAACATCAAGATGTTTATTGCGGGATTCTATAATGAGAGCATTTATCTCTTCCAGTTCTATTCGTTCTCTTTCGAGTTCAGACATCGCCTGAGCCTGCATAGAAAGAAATCCTCCTATGATACCAATCAGGATAATGATATTTCTTTTCAATACAGGCATGCTCTTTGTTCTTAAACAATTACTCTTGTCTTATGATAATTTTCCCTGAATTCGGTGGGAGAGCAATTCTTTTTCTTTTTGAAAATGCGATTGAAGTTACTGAGATTGTTAAAGCCACATGCATAACATATCTCCGCAACACTCTTAGAGGTATCGACTAACATACGTCCAGCATAGCCAAGCCGCATATCAATGATATAGTCACTCAAGTTGCGACCTGTGTGAAGTTTAAAGAAACGACTGAAGGCGGAAGGACTCATTCCTGCAAGGTCAGCCAATGTAGCCAATCGAATCTCGTCCATATAATTATCATTGATGTAATTCTTGACTTTTAATACGCGACGGGAGTCGCTTGCCACTTCCACTTTAGCGTAACTACTGGTAGCCAATGTGCGGGCACCTTCACATTTCGACAACTCATAGAGGATTGTCATAAACTTGGTGAAGGCATAGAAACTATCTTGAATACCACTCAGTGAGTCGATATTATTATAAACATGCATGATGGCATCAATGGGGAAACAAAGTCCCTTGCGAGCCTCTTGCATCATTTTACGGACTGAATAGAAAGGATTGCGGGAGAAGAAACCATCATCACTCATGTCAAAATAGAATTGGATGGTGACTTCACGGATATTCTCACTGGTACAGGTGTTTTGTTCCCATACATGTTCCAAGTCGGGACTAGTGATTAACACTAAATCATATTCTCCAATCACCTCATTGGAGTCGCCGACAATACGACGCACACCAGCAGCATGTTCAACGAAATTAAGCTCAAAGACTTCATGATGATGGATAGGATAGGTAAATTCTTTCTTCTTGCGGTCTGCAATATAGAGAGAATCTTTACCCATCAACGGGGTAATTTCACGAATGACCCTACTATCCTCCATTCACCTCATATCTTGAGTTCTTTCATGATTTCACTCATACGTTGCAATGTGGAAATGCGTGTTGGTACAAGAGGAAGACGGAGAACATTCTGGATATATCCCATCTCATGAAGCATGGCTTTTACACCAGCAGGATTGCCATCGACAAAGAGCAGGGAGAAAAGGTCTGTAAAACGATGGTGGATCTTACGGGCACCATCATACTCTCCCTTCATTTGAAGGCGTATCATCTTTGAAAACTCGCGAGGTAAAGCATTGCCTATCACACTGATGACACCGACTGCTCCACAGGATATCATGGGGAACGTCAAAGCATCGTCACCAGAAATCACGTCAAAGTCTTTGGGTTTATTCTTGATAATCTCATCAACTTGTTCCAGATTACCGCTAGCTTCTTTAATAGCCACGATATTTTGACAGTCGTGAGCTAAACGGACTGTCGTTTCAGCTTTCATATTCACACCTGTTCTACCAGGAACATTATAAAGCACTACAGGCAGTGAAGTGTTAGCTGCTATCGTTTTGAAATGCTGATAGAGTCCTTCTTGTGAAGGTTTATTGTAATAGGGACACACGCTGAGGATGCCGTCAATACCTTGGAAATCTCTGGTTTGCAGCTCTTCCACTATCGCAGCAGTATTGTATCCACCACATCCCATCAGGATAGGAACCTTACCTCCCACAAGACTAACAACCAATTCTTTTATCTTTTGTTTTTCCTCTGCCGTCAACGTAGGTGTTTCACCTGTTGTAGCAAGAATACAGAAGAAGTCTGCTCCATTGTCCAATTGATATTCTATCAGACGCATCAGCGATTTGTAATCTACCGATCCGTCTTCCATAAAAGGAGTTATCAGGGCGATACCTAAGCCCTTGAAGATGTTATGTGTCATAAAAGAAAATAATTTTCCGTGCAAAATTACACAAAAATATTCTAATTATGTTACAAAATGTGCAAAAAAAATTAGAATAAACAAGCAAAATAGTATAATCTACTACGAGAAATCATTTCTGATAATCAAAATAATACCAGTAAGTGCCCCGATAATGGCGCATCACATTCAATTTCCGTTCACTCTTATTGGTATATTTCTGCTCCAAATCCTGTAAATCCTTATAATCGGTTTCCATCACTGTATTGTGATAGATTATTCGGGGTTTCGAACGTTTATGGTTGTAGAGAATCAATGCTTCTTGATAATGTCGAGGTAGTGAATCATTGACAGTATAATAACGTGGCAACGTTTCTGCGAACTTGTCTAATTGACGGTCTATAAGATAAGCACATAATTCGTCATCACCCTTAAGTCCTCTCATTCCTTTACTGTTGCCAATAACAGGATATGTAAAAAGTCTATCGCCTAATTGATGTGTCTTTCTCAAAGCCTTGATACGCAATTGGGTGAGTTTAGCATTTGTAGCATCTGATTCCTCACCGACTTCCAATGCTTTTTCGTAATTGCCTTCCGCCATATAACGTTCCATCCGATGCTGATAGTTGGAAACATCAGTACCATCTGTGATCACACCGATGATGAACATCAGTATGACCACGATGAAAAGGGTTTGCCACAGTTGGCGGAGAGTCAATTTCATAATTTACGTAATACCACTGCTGAACGAGCTGGGATATAGAGTTTTAGCCATTCTTTACGGTCTTCTACATATAGAGGATCGTAATTGGTAAAATGAGTAATGCTATCATCTGCAAAACCGTTTCCGCCAAACTCCTTCGCGTCAGTATTCAGAACAACTTCATAGGAACCCGTAGGAACAAGGAAACCATAGTCTGTGTATGAGCGCATCGGTGAAAAATTAAAGACGAAAACCAGGTCGCCACGCATATAACAGAGTACCTGATCGCCATCGTCATGCCATATCTCCGTCACGGGTGTCGCTTGGAAATTCTTCTGACTCTTAATTACCTCTAACATCTTACGATCGAAATCACCTAACCAATGGTAACACAGCTCTTTATTGTCTACGAGATTCCATTGGCGACGGGCATATTTATAACTCCAGCCGTTACCCTCACGTGGGAAGTCTATCCATTCAGGATGACCGAATTCATTACCCATAAAATTCAGATAACCGCCATTGATAGCACCAGCCGTCACAAGACGAATCATCTTATGTAGAGCAATGCCGCGATGCACCATGTCATTCTCGTCCCCCTTCTTAAAATGCCAATACATATCAGCATCAATTAGACGGAAAATAATAGTCTTATCACCTACAAGGGCTTGGTCGTGACTTTCACAATACGAAATCGTCTTTTCATCGGGGCGACGGTTCTTTACTTCCCAGAAGATAGAGCATACATTGATATCCTCATCACGCACCTCCTTGATGGTTTTAATCCAATAATCAGGGATGTTCATAGCCATACGATAGTCAAAACCATAACCGCCATCCTCAAACTTAGCTGCCAGACCAGGCATACCCGATACTTCCTCAGCAATCGTGATCGCATTAGGATTCACTTCATGAATCAGACAGTTAGCCAATGTCAGATAACAAATAGCATTATCGTCCTCATGACCATTGAAATAGTCACCATAACCTCCGAACGCCTCGCCTAAGCCGTGAGAGTAATAAAGCATAGAAGTGACACCATCAAAACGAAAGCCATCGAACTTATATTCCTCCAACCAATACCTACAATTGGACAACAGGAAATGCAGTACATCATCCTTGCCGTAGTCGAAACAAAGCGAATCCCATGCAGGATGCTCATGACGATCGCCAGCATAGAAGAACTGGTTTGGATCACCAGCAAGATTTCCTAATCCCTCAACCTCGTTCTTTACAGCATGGGAGTGAACAATATCCATAATCACTGCAATTCCCATCTTGTGGGCAGTGTCAATCATCTCTTTTAGATCCTCGGGGGTGCCAAAACGGCTACTGGGCGCAAAGAAACTGGATACATGATAGCCGAAGGAACCGTAATATGGATGTTCCTGAATAGCCATCACCTGAATGGCATTATAACCATCCTTTTTGACACGAGGTAATACATTTTTTGTGAATTCTTTATAGGTGCCGACTTTCTCAGCATCTTGTCCCATACCCACATGGCATTCATATATCAATAGAGGAGCCTTGTTGGGCTTGAAACTTTTCTTCTTGAATTCATATATCTTTTCAGGATTCCATACTTGAGCAGAGAAAATTTTTGTCTGATCATCCTGTACTACACGACGACACCAGGCTGGAATACGTTCACCTTCTCCCCCATTCCACTTTACCTTCATTTTGTAGAGGTCTCCATGTTTAATGGCTTTCTCCGAGAGTTTTAATTCCCAGTTACCTGTACCTTCAACGCGTTTGCACTTGTATTTATCCGACTCTTTCCAATTATTGAAGTCACCAATCAGGTAGATTTCTGTAGCATTTGGTGCCCACTCACGAAATACCCACCCTTTGGCGAGTTTATGGAGTCCGAAATATAAATGACCTGATGCAAACTGAGAAAGTGTCTGTTTGCCATTGCGTGTCAACTGATTGATTTTCCAAACAGCATGATCGTGACGTCCACGAATTGCTGCTTCGAAAGGTTCGAGCCATGAGTCATCTCTGACTAATCCAATGTGTTTGGGTTCTTCTTTTCTTTTTACTACTTTTTTCGTTACTCTTTTCACGGTAGTTTTCTTCGTTGTTACCATAGTATTTTGTATATTTTAGTTCTTATCCACTTCTCTACGTCCACGTGTGTAGGTGCCCTGTGCAACGATATTTCCATTGGCATCTTTCTCTACAAAAGGTCCGTCACGGCGATCGTCAACGTATGTTCCCTCGAAGCGTTTACCGTCTTTATCTTGTTCGATAGCAGGACCATTGCGCTTACCGTCTTTGAAGATACCTTTAAATTTGGAGCCGTCGGCATAGCGAGCAATACCTTCACCATGTATCGTTCCGTCTTTAAACTGTCCTTCAAAAACATCTCCATTCTTCATGACCAGTTTACCACGTCCATTGGGTTTATCATTATTCCATTGCCCCTGATAGACATTGCCGTTTTTCCAGACAATCATGCCTTCGCCTTGTTTGTCACCATTAACGAAACTCCCCGTGTATTTATCACCATTGGCATAACGGAACACACCTTGTCCTGTACGTTCACCCTGGAAATAATCACCTTCATAAACATCTCCGCCTTGGAATTTGTAGATGCCTTTCCCATGAGGAGCGTCTTCTTTCCACTGGCCTACATAGAGGTCGCCATTGGAATACTTGAAAACACCTTTTCCCTGTCGCAGGTTATTGTCGTATTGTCCATCATAGGAAGAGCCGTCAGGCCAAGTGAAGACCCCTTTCCCACTCTTCATGTCGTCTTTCCACTGACCTACATACTTAGCACCTTCTTTAAAGGTATAGGTGCCTTGTCCGTTACGTTTGTCATGTTTCCATTCACCATCATAGACATCACCGTTGAAATAGTACATCACACCGTGGCCCTGTTGTTCGTCTGTGTACCACAGTCCTACATATTTATTATTATTTTGGAAATAGAACGTTCCTTGTCCATGCTGATGATCCTGAAACCATTCTCCTTCATATTTCTCTCCGTCAGAGAAGGTATAAGTACCCTTTCCTTGTCGTTTCCCTTTCTCATATTCACCTTCGTACCAGTCACCATTCTTATAGGTTGCACGACCTTTACCCTGAGGTTTACCTGACACCATTTCACCCTTATAGTCACCGCCATCGGCAGTTGTACATGATCCAAGTGTGATTTTTTGAGCCTGAAGAGTAAAAGGTGATATTATAATGATTGTAAATACAATATTTCGTAGTTTCATCTTTCTATGAATTTTATAAATTTAACATGACAAAAGTAGAAAAAAAAGTGTGACTCTCAAAATTAATTAGGGTATATTAACGGAAGATAGAGATAATTTCGTACCTTTGCACAAAAATTAGCGATTATTATGAAGTTTATAGGGATTATTCCTGCCCGTTACGCTTCCACACGTTTTCCTGGTAAGCCACTGGCTCTTTTAGGAGGACGCCCCGTAATCCAACACGTTTATGAGAAAGCGTTGGCAGCATTGGGCGAAGCCTATGTAGCAACTGATGATGAACGCATCTATGATACTGTGCGTTCCTTTGGTGGTGAGGCGGTGATGACACGGAGCAATCATCAAAGTGGTACGGACCGTATTGAGGAGGCCTGTGAGAAAATAGAAACCCAAGCGGATGTCATTATAAACATTCAAGGTGACGAACCTTTCGTCCATTCCTCACAATTAGAGACATTACAACACCTCTTTGACCATCCTCAGACACAGATCGGTACATTAGGAAAACGCTTTGAATCTTTTGAAGCCGTCATGAATCCGAATTCACCAAAGATTGTTACCGATCGACATGGTTTCGCTTTGTATTTCAGCCGTTCTGTTATCCCTTATATCAGAAGCAAAGAACAACAGAAATGGTTGGAGTATTTCCCCTACTTGAAACATTTGGGTATCTATGCTTATCGTAGGGATATTCTTCATGAAATCACTCAGTTGCCACAGTCTTCACTGGAGATAGCAGAAAGTCTGGAACAGCTACGCTGGCTTGAAAACGGATATCGTATCCGAGTAGGAATCACAGAAGTTGAGACGGTAGGTATTGATACGCCTGAAGACTTACAACGTGCTGAAGAATTCCTGTTAAGCCATCTCACATAATCAAATATGAAAGACTTCAGATTTATACAGGTTGCTTTTGCATCCATCATAAGTATGACTACGATTGCACAAGAAAATAACACCGTGACACTCCAACTGATAGAAACCAGTGATGTGCATGGCGCTTTTTTTCCTTATAATTTTATCGAGCGTCAATCAATGAAAGGTACGATGGCTCGTGTAAGTTCCTATATTTCAAAACAAAGGAAAGAATACGGCAATAACCTTATTCTCTTAGACAATGGCGATATCCTTCAAGGACAACCAACATGTTATTATACTAACTATATAAAAACTGAGCTTCCCAACGTTGCTGCTGAAGTTGTAAATTACTTAAAATATGATGCACAAATATTTGGAAATCACGACATTGAGACAGGTCATACGGTATATGATAAATGGATTAAGGAAGTGAATTGTCCGATGTTAGCAGCTAACGTTATCAACACAAAAACAAACCTTCCTTATTGTACCCCTTATATCATATTAGAGCGCGAAGGCGTTAGGGTGGCAGTTCTCGGATTACTTACTCCTGCTATCCCTAATTGGTTACATCAGAACCTATGGACGGGTATGCGTTTTGAAGAAATGGTAGGCAGTGCCCGTAAATGGATGAGAGTTCTGCAAGAAAAAGAGAAGGCTGATGTAATAATCGGCCTTTTCCACAGTGGTTGGGACGGTGGTATCGCGACACTACACTATGATGAAGATGCTACCAAGAAAATTGCTGAAGAAGTAAACGGCTTTGACGTCATCTTCTACGGACATGATCATACGGAAAGAGTTGAAACATTGGATAATGGAGTCGTCTGTCTGGATCCGTCATGTAATGCTCTAAAAGTTGCTCAGACAACTCTTACTTTAAAAAAGGAAAACAGTCACTGGAACATTATTGGAAAAAAAGCGGAACTTGTAGATGTTACCTCTGAACCCATAGATGAAATATTTATGAGTCATTTCCAATCCCAGATAGATAGTGTAAGAGCATATATTGATCGTCAAATCGGATTATTCAAGAAGTCTATTTGTTCTTTTGACTCATTCTTTGGTCCTGCACCGTTTACAGATTATATTCATGAGTTACAATTGGAGATGACTCATGCAGATGTGTCGTTTAATGCTCCATTGACCTATAATTCCAAGATTCAGGCAGGACCTGTCTATATTAGCGACATGTTTAAACTGTATCGTTACGAGAATCAAATATACGTTCTTCGTATGACAGGTGAGGAAATCCGTAAGCATTTGGAAATGAGCTATGATCAGTGGGTGAATACGATGCACTCACCTGATGATCATATCATGTTGATGTCGTTAGAAACAGGGAAAGATCAGCAACGTATGGGTTTCAAGAATCTCACTTTCAATTTCGACTCTGCTGTTGGTATTGACTATGAAGTAGATGTAACAAAACCTAATGGAGAGAAAGTACATATCCTTCAATTCTCCGATGGTCGTCCTTTTGATGAGCATGCGTGGTACAGAGTTACCATGAACAGTTATCGTGGTAATGGCGGAGGAGAACTATTGACTCGTGGAGCAGGTATTCCCTTAGACTCAATTCCTGGACGTATAGAATATATGAGTGAACGTAATCAGCGCTATTATCTAACGCATAAGATTGAAAAGGAAGGTGTTGTCGAGGCAAAATCATATAATAACTGGAGATTTGTACCAGAGGCTTGGACGAAGCCTGCTATAGAAAGAGATCGAAAAATAATATTTGGTAAATGAGATATTTTGTATTTTGTCAGAGTGACTTGGTCTTAGAAAAGACCACTAATGGTTACAGGATTCCAATAGAACCTCCTGTAGAACTAAAACCATGGACTACTGTGATGGACGTTGACGGTGACAAGACATATCGAATAGATCACCCCTTAACGGATCAAAAACGATACGAGATGTGTGGCCTGCGACAAAGTTACTACAAACTGTCTTCGGAAGAATATCTGAAAGCAGGAAAATGTCAGGAACTTCTATATTGGGATTCTAATACGAAATTCTGCGGAGTATGTGGCGGTCCGATGCATTTTGATACACCCATCTCCAAGAAATGCGAACAATGCGGTAAGGAGATATGGCCACAACTGGCTACCGCCGTTATAGTCCTAGTGCGTCGAGGCAAGGAGATATTACTTGTTCATGCCAAGAATTTCCGGACAGACTTCTATGGATTAGTGGCAGGCTTCGTAGAAACAGGTGAGACGTTAGAAGATGCTGTTCATCGTGAAGTGATGGAAGAAACAGGTTTACATATCAAAAACCTTCAATATTTCAGTAGCCAACCATGGCCCTATCCTTGTGGGTTGATGGTAGGATTCACAGCAGAATATGACAGTGGAAAAATACACCTTCAACGTTCAGAGCTATCAAAAGGGGCGTGGTATGATAAAGACCATCTTCCAAAAATTCCGGAAAAGCTATCTATTGCCCGTCAATTGATAGATCACTGGTTGAAAGAGCAAGAAAAAGAAAAAATGAAGAATTGAAATACAATACGACTATCATCGATATCTGTGTGGTAGTACTATTAGGACTACTCCACCCTTTTTCTCCTTTGATCCATCAACGACAGTCGATTAGCATCGGAGATAAGGTCATTGTAACTATTCATCAACGTCCTTCCGACGATTCTCTCCGTCATGCACTACAATTAGCGGATCAGGAGATAGAAGAGATTCAATATTATCTGCGTAATCATAATGTGTCAGATGAAGGTTATAACCTGATAGCTGCTCATCACGCAAAACTTCATCAACATCGTCAACATCTCACAGGATTATTATCAAAGACAAATGCCACACCATATTACACCTATGATACTATCCCTGCACGACAACGTCATCTAGTTGCATACATAACAGAAAAAAGCTATTGGTATGCAGGACGTTTCTATGCTCACCATCCTTTCACTGGACGAGGA
The DNA here is from genome assembly GCA_017554145.1 of Prevotella sp. Taxonomy (GTDB): domain Bacteria; phylum Bacteroidota; class Bacteroidia; order Bacteroidales; family Bacteroidaceae; genus Prevotella. Next base: position 67,092 of record JAFZIZ010000008.1, read on the forward strand.
ATAAAAATCGATCAAGAAGGACGTGTTGTTAGGGGTATCTGGGATCATGATACTATTGTTGTTGCTCGAAGAACAGATTCTTTAGGTGTTTATTTTGGACAAATGGATGATCAGGTGACAGCATCAGGTCAAGGTATCTATCGTGCCTATAATGGAAGCTACTACGATGGACTTTGGAAAGAAGACCAAAGACAGGGATTTGGTTTTGAGTCCTCACCCTATCATCAATTGCGCGTGGGTGAATGGAAGAAAGGAAAATTCATGGGGGAACGGCTTCGATATACTGCCGAAAGAATATATGGTATAGACATTTCTCGCCATCAGCACGAAAAAGGACGCCATCATTTCAGTATCAATTGGAACAATCTGAAAATCCTCTCTTTGGGTAAACGCCACCCTACAGAGGGACTGACTTTTCCCGTCTCGTTTATTTATATCAAGGCTACCCAAAGTACTACCATTCAAAATAAGTATTTTCGGCAGGATTATCAACAAGCAAAGAAGCACAATATTCACGTGGGAGCATACCATTTTTTTTCACTAAGCACGACGCCACAGGCACAAGCAGACTATTTTCTAAAGAATTCTATTGTTGCTCAATCAGATTTTCCTCCTGTTCTTGATGTTGAACCGACTGAAGCACAGATTGAAAGTATTGGTGACGAGGAATTGATGCGTCGTATCAAGGTATGGATGCAGATTGTTGAGCGACGTACTGGCAAGCTTCCTATACTGTATGTCAATCAGTCTTTCATTTTCAAACATATGGCAAATGCAACAGACATCAAACAGAAATACAATGTATGGATCGCTCGTTACGGTGAATATAAACCTGATGTCAAACTCGTATATTGGCAGTTATCATCTACTGGCAAAGTACAAGGTATTACAGGCGATGTCGATATTAACGTGTTTAATGGGTATCAAGGACAGTTTGCCGATTTTGTGAGAACGGGTTATCACAGATAGAAATCTTTGGTCATTTCCCTATATTCTTTATCACCAATGGTGATAATATGATGTTCTACTTCTATAGGATGTTTGATGAAAGAGAGGAGATATCGTTTAGCAGGCCGTTTTTCTACAGTACGAACACCTAGAATCTTATGAGGAAAGAATCCTACAAAAGTCGCTTCATCCTCCATCCTTTTTTTATAGTCAAAAGGCACGACTACAGACAACTCTCCATCGTCTTTCAGCAAACGATATGATGCTTGCATCAAATCTGCATAACTCAACGTGTCTGAATGTCGTGCAATATTACGTTGCTCGTTAGGAGAAGGTAGTGAATCCATGAAAAACGGTGGATTACTTACAATAGCGTCATATTTTCCTTGATGAGCCTGAACCGCCTCATGTAAAACGATGATTCGATTTCTTAAAGAAGAGTTTTCTACATTCTCCTTTGCTTGACGAACAGCACCTTCATCAATATCAAGAGCTGTGATCTGCGCCTTTGGATAACGTTGTGCCACCATCAGTGCTACGACTCCTGTTCCCGTTCCCACATCCAGTATCTTCAAGCCTCCTGTAGCCCATGCGCCTAAAAGGACTCCATCTGTTCCAACCTTCATGGCACATAGGTCTTGTTGTATGGTGAATTGTTTGAATTTAAACATATTGACTATTTTGGTGTGCGAAGGTACAAAGAAGTCTTCAAAAAAACAAATTTTAGGATGTAGATTTTTTTATTCAAAAAAAAATGCGTACCTTCGCAGCCTAATTATGGAAGAAACTGTGAATGTATATATGGATAATAAGAACAGGTCTTTCTCTATGATAGCTGATGTTGAAGGCGATTATAGCGACCTAAGTAATGTAAGTATTTCTGATTCACTCCCGATACTTACTGTTCGTAACATCGTATTGTTTCCTGGTGTTATTACTCCTATCCTTATTGGACGTGAGTCAAGTATGAAACTAGTACGTATGGCTGAAAAAAGCGACACATTAATAGGTGTATTCTGCCAGCGTGACCCAGAGACAGAACAGCCTATTCGTGCTGATTTATATGATATGGGAGTTTATGCAAAAGTGCTAAAGCTACTGACTCTTCCTAATGGCAATATCACTGCCATTATTCAGGGACTTGGACGTATCAAACTGATGGAGTTACAAAAATACAAGCCCTATTTAGTAGGTCATGTAGAAATTGCTCCAGAAATAGAACCTGATAAGAAGGACACCGAATTTCTTACAGCTATAGAGGATTTGCGTAACCAAACAGCTGAATATATTAAGCTGAATGACGAAATACCAGAGGAAGCAGCGTTTGCCATCAAAAATGTTGGTAACAATATTATGGCACTCAATTTCATCTGTTCTAACTTGCCGTTCTCTGTTAAAGAGAAGATGATGTTACTCATGATGTCATCTATCAAAGAACGCTTGTTCAATACCATGAAGATAGTTAACCGTGAAATTGATTTACAGACTCTGAAACTCGATATCCGTAATAAAACACGGGACGATATTGACGAACAACAGCGTAACTACTTTCTACAACAGCAGATTAAAAACCTGCAGGCAGAAATGGGTAACGAGAGTTCTCCGGAAAAGAAAGAACTATTGGAAAAAGCAATGGAGAAGCAGTGGAGTGATGAGATAGAGCGTATCTTCTATCGGGAAGCCGACAAACTCGATCAACTCAATCCACAAAGTCCTGAGTTTAATATCCAACTTACCTATCTGCAGAATTTTGTAACACTGCCATGGGATGAATGCACAACAGACGACCTCAATCTGGATCGTGCACAAAAGATTCTGGACCGAGATCACTATGGTATGGAGAAAGTAAAGGAACGTATTCTTGAATATATTGCTGTACTCTCATTACGTGGTGATTTGAAATCGCCTATTCTCTGTTTGTATGGTCCTCCAGGAGTCGGAAAAACTAGTCTTGGCAAGTCCATAGCCGATGCCATGAACCGCAAGTATGTGCGTGTGTCATTAGGCGGATTACATGATGAGGCGGAAATCCGTGGACATCGTCGTACCTATATTGGGGCAATGCCTGGACGTATCATTAAGAATATCCAGAAAGCAGGATCAAGCAATCCAGTGTTTATCCTTGACGAGATTGATAAGGTCACACAAATGACACATAACGGTGATCCAGCCTCTGCCCTATTGGAGGTGCTCGACCCTGAACAAAACAATGCCTTCCATGATAATTACTTAGATGTAGACTACGATCTGTCGAAAGTTCTCTTTATTGCAACGGCAAACAATCTGGGTACAATTCCCAAACCTCTACTCGACCGTATGGAGGTCATTGAGGTTAGTGGTTATATTACTGAGGAGAAATATGAGATTGCCAAGCGACATCTGATTCCAAAAGAGAAAGAGAACACCGGACTTACCGATAAAGGACTTACATTTAACAAAGCTGCTATTGAGAAAATTATTGAACAGTATACTCGAGAAAGTGGCGTGCGCCAGTTGGAGAAACAAATCAATAAGTCTCTGCGTAAGATGGCTTTCCAAAAAGCCAAAGACGGTTCACTCCCCTATCTTAAAATTACTCCCAAAGAGATTGAAGACCTGTTAGGCAAGCCACCTTTCTATCGTGATATCTATCAAGGGAATAACTATGCTGGTGTTGTTACTGGACTTGCATGGACAAGTGTAGGCGGAGAGATTCTATTCATCGAAACATCATTGTCTAAAGGTAAAGGTTCTAAGCTCACACTCACAGGTAATCTAGGGGATGTGATGAAAGAAAGCGCCGTGCTTGCATTGGAATACGTAAAGGCACATGCTGAGAAGTTGAATATAGACTATCGCATTTTCGATCATTGGAATATCCATATCCATGTACCTGAAGGGGCAACTCCAAAGGACGGACCTTCAGCAGGTATTACTATTGCGACATCAATTGCCTCTGCCTTAACACAACGTAAAGTGCGTAAGAATACTGCAATGACAGGAGAAATTACTCTTCGCGGTAAGGTACTACCTGTAGGTGGTATCAAGGAGAAAATACTAGCCGCTAAGCGTGCAGGTATTACAGATATTGTGATGTGTCGTGATAACCAGAAAGATATTGACGAGATTCCTGATATGTATCTGAAAGGAGTCAACTTTCATTATGTCGAGAATGTACAGGATGTATGGGACTTTGCCTTAACAGACGAAATTGTCAGCAATCCTCTAAACTTCGAGATTGAAGAAGAAAACAAAGACAAATGACATTTGAGTTACAACATACTGATTCGGCAAGTGAGGCACGTACCGGAATCATTATTACAGATCACGGGCAGATTAAAACTCCTATTTTTATGCCTGTGGGAACATGTGGTAGTGTAAAGGGTGTGCATTTCTCAGAATTGCGAGAACAGGTTAAGGCTCAAATCATCTTAGGGAATACCTATCATCTCTATCTCCGTCCAGGATTAAAAATCCTCGAGAAAGCAGGCGGATTACATCAGTTTAATACATGGGATCGTCCGATATTAACAGACTCTGGAGGTTTTCAAGTGTTCTCTTTGACAGGTATTCGTAAACTCCGTGAAGAAGGTTGTGAGTTTCAAAGCCATATTGATGGTTCACGTCACATTTTCACGCCAGAGAATGTGATAGATACGCAACGCATCATTGGTGCGGATATTATGATGGCACTTGATGAGTGTCCTCCAGGACAGAGTGACTACCAATATGCAAAAAAATCCTTAGGACTTACGCAACGATGGCTTGACCGCTGCATCATACGTTTCAATGAGACCGAACCGCTCTACGGACACCGACAGAGTCTTTTTCCCATAGTACAAGGATGTACGTTTAAAGACTTAAGACAAGAGGCTGCCAAATATATTGCAGACAAAGGCGCAGACGGAAATGCCATTGGCGGACTTGCTGTGGGAGAACCGACTGAGGTGATGTATGAGATGATTGAGGTTGTAAATGAGATTTTACCCAAAGATAAGCCTCGTTATCTTATGGGAGTTGGTACACCTCAGAATATTCTAGAGGCCATTGAACGTGGTGTGGATATGTTTGATTGTGTCATGCCCACCCGTAATGGTCGTAATGCGATGCTTTTTACATATCAGGGAACGATGAATATGCGTAACAAGAAATGGGAGGATGACTTTTCGCCCATTGATTCTGATGGATGTATCATTGATCAAATTCATACGAAAGCATATCTTCATCATCTGTTTAAGGCACAAGAATTGTTGGCAATGCAGATAGCATCAATCCATAACCTTGCTTTCTATTTACGATTGGTCACAGATGCCAGACAACATATTGAACAAGGTGATTTCGTACAATGGAAACGTTCCGTCATAGAGGATTTAGGACGTAGAAGATGAAGGAAAAAATAGCCGACATATTAAAAAAGATTCGTCGTCTGTGGCTGCAACTACTCATCATGTTACATCCATTGATGAGAAAGTGTCGTGCATTGCCTTGGGAAAAACTGGAACCTCTCAAGAAACTGAATCCTTTTCTTTATATCAAACGGATGGATTGGTATATCATCAAGAAGTTTATTGGTACCTATATCTATTCTATCATTCTGATTATCTCGATCTCTATCGTCTTTGATATTAATGAGAATCTAGCGAAGTTTACTACTTTCCATGCCCCTCTTAGGGCTATCGTATTCGATTATTACATGAATTTCGTGCCCTATTTCGCCAACCTATTTTCACCTTTGTTCGTCTTTATTGCTGTCATCTTTTTTACTTCCAAATTAGCAGGTAATTCAGAAATCATAGCAATGCTTGCTTGCGGTATGAGCTTCAAACGACTCTTACGTCCCTATTTGATATCTGCCGCTATCATCGCATTAGTTAATTTCTACTTAGGAGCATATATTATCCCGAAAGGAACTGTAGTAAGACATAACTTTGAATCACTCTACAAGGACAGCAGAAGGAAAACAACTGCGACAAATATCCAATTGATGGTGGATCGTGGCGTAGTTGCCTATATTTCTCAATACGATGATGTCCGTAAAACAGGGTATGGTTTTTCGCTTTATAAATTTGAGAAAAAGAAACTTGTTAGTCATATGACAGCAAATATTATCCAATATGACACTATTTCGGATTCTCGTTATCATTGGAAGGCACGTAACTATAAAATCCGTGAACTAAAAGGTATGCGCGAGAAGATTAGTACTGGTTCTGAGATTGATACACTTATTCAAATGGAACCTATGGATCTCATTTTTTCTAAAGGACAACAAGAGACATTCACATCACCAGAATTACTCCGATATATCTCAAAACAACAGGAACGAGGCTCAAGTAATGTTGTACAATATGAGGTTGAATATCATAAACGAATAGCCACTTCTTTTGCCTCATTTATCCTGACAATTATCGGTGTTTCACTATCATCCCGTAAGCGAAAAGGTGGTATGGGAATGTATTTGGGAATCGGTCTTGCTCTATCATTCTCTTATATATTATTACAGACCATCAGTTCCACTTTTGCTATCAATGCGGACACTCCTCCTATGTTAGCAGCATGGATACCAAACTTATTATATGCAATTATCGCTTACTTCTGTTATAAGCAAGCTCCAAGCTAAATGACTTTTGAAGAGACATATTTGAATGATAATATCCTTGATGCGCTATATGACATGCGCTTCGAGGAGATGACCCCTATTCAAGAAAAATGTATTCCCCAAATACTTGATGGAAAAGATTTAATTGGTATAGCACAAACTGGTACAGGAAAAACTGCTGCCTATCTATTGCCAATCCTAAGTTTGTTGGATGATGGTGGTTTTCCTAGAGATGCTATTAATTGTATTGTGATGGCTCCCACTCGAGAGTTAGCCCAACAGATTGACCAGGCGATGCAGGGCTTCGGTTATTATTTGGAAGGAGTATCAAGCGTAGCAGTATATGGAGGTAATGACGGCACTCGTTTTGATCAAGAAATGCGTAGTTTGAAGATGGGAGCGGATGTGATAATCGCCACGCCAGGGCGCCTACTTTCTCATATTCGTATGGGGCATGTGGATCTCTCTCGTCTTTCTTTTTTTGTGCTAGACGAAGCAGACCGCATGTTGGATATGGGATTCTCTGATGATATCCTTCAAATTGCCAAACTTTTACCTAATAACCACCAGACAATTATGTTCTCTGCCACTATGCCTGATAAAATACAACAACTTGCCCGCTCTTTGTTGACGAATTATGTGGAAGTAAAAATTGCTGTCAGCAAACCAGCAGAAAAGATACAACAATCGGCATACGTGTGTTATGAACCACAGAAATTAGGTATTATTCGTTCTCTTTTCAAAGCAGGGGAACTGAAACGTCTTATCATCTTCTCTGGCAAGAAAGATAAAGTGAAAGACATTACTTGGGAACTTCAACGTATGCATATTAATTGTGCGTCGATGCACAGTGATCTCAGTCAACAAGAACGAGACGATGTGATGTATCGTTTCAAATCTGGTCAAGTGGATGTTCTAGTTGCTACAGATATCGTTGCCCGTGGTATTGATATTGATGATATATTGATGGTCATCAATTATGATGTACCTCGTGATGCAGAAGATTATGTTCACCGAATTGGACGCACAGCCCGTGCACAACGTGATGGTATGGCAATTACTTTTGTATCCGACAATGACATGTACTATTTTTCGAACATTGAACGGTTTTTAGAAAAGGATATTACCAAAAACCCACTTCCTGACGGATTGGGTGAGGTTCCTGAATATAAAACTTTCGCGCCACGAAAATCAACAAGGGGACGAGGTGGTAGAGGACGTACTGGCTACCATCATCGAAAATACAAAAGAAACGACAACCGAAACGGTCATCATAAGAAAAAAAAGTAAATCGATTGCACTACTTTTTTTACACTTTTTCTTAAAAAATGTTGTTATGTGTGGGTACACAGTCGATTTGTCGAAAAAAAACAGCAGAAAAGTTTTGATAATATTAAAAATTGTTGTACTTTTGCAGCAGTTATCCTGAAAACAATCTTTTTACCTTAAAGGGACTAATACCTATTGAAGATATGAAGCGATTGCCTGTGAGGGTCATCGCTTTGTTTTTTTACCTAAAAATAAAATAAATGCAATTTCTTTTGGTATTTTACTCACTTTTTTGTACCTTTGCGCCCGATTTAGTCCGTGGTGGCTCAGTTAAGACGTGGCACGATGCCATGCGCCATGCGGAAAAACCCGTTTTAACAACATTTTATAATGTACGCAATTGTAGAAATTAACGGTCAGCAGTTCAAGGCAGAGCAAGGTAAAAAGCTCTTTATCAACCACATGAAGGACGTGGAAGCCGGTAACACTGTTGAATTCGACAAGGTACTGCTTGTCGACAACGATGGTTCAGTACAGGTAGGTGCACCCACCGTAAGTGGTGCTAAGGTAGTGTGTGAGGTGATCAATCCCCTTGTAAAGGGTGAGAAGGTGATTGTTTTCAAGATGAAGCGTCGTAAGGACTCTCGCAAGAGAAATGGTCATCGTCAGCAGTACACACAAGTAGAAGTTAAATCAGTAATCGCTTAAAAACGTAGGAGGAACAAGAAATGGCACATAAAAAAGGTGTAGGTAGTTCTAAGAACGGCCGTGAGTCAGCAGCTCAGCGACTCGGCATTAAGATTTTCGGTGGCCAGAAGGTTGTTGCAGGCAACATTATTGTTCGCCAGCGTGGCTCTAAGCACAACCCGGGTAATAATGTAGGTATTGGTAAAGATGATACCTTGTATGCTCTCGTTGACGGAACGGTTCAGTTCCATAAGGGAAAACGCGACAAGAGTATTGTATCAGTAATTCCTGAAGCATAACACCGGAGAGAACAAACAAAGATAATTTATTCCAAACAAACAACAGAATCCCAAACCTCATGAGAGATTTGGGATTCCTGCTTTATAATGTTTATGATTATTTTTTGAGTTTCTTGTAAAAGTCTCGAAGAACCCCTTGATTCACTCCCCTACCCGCTAATTTATCGAGTTCACGGCGAGCAACTTCGTTTCTACCTAAACGGATTAAGACATCTATATAAGAAAGCCGGTAATCTGTATGATCAGGTTCTCGTTTAATGACCTCTTCCCAATCATAGAGTGCTGTATCATATCGTTGCATGTCTGTTTCTAAAGAAGCACGTGCCACATAACCAGCTACTGAATCTGGATGCTGTTCTACTACTATATTCAGCAGGTCAAGTGCATCATTACGTTTTCCCATCAACTGATATACATACGACAGACCAAGACGAGCCTCCAGATGTGTAGGCACCTTCAAGAGAATATCGTTATAGTCGTTTTTGGCTAAACTATACTGACGTGTGTGTGTATAGGCATAGGCACGATAGAACAATGCCGTCAGATTATTTTCATCGTGGCGTAGAATTGTCTTATATTCATCAATGGCGTATTCCCACTGTTGTAACTCCAAATTGATGGCGGCTTTACGAAGATGTAAGTCCGTACTATAAGGAGAAGTGGCTATCTTCTGGTTGATTACATTCAAAGAGTCACGCCACTGCTCGTTGGTCTGAGCTTGCATGCCAACAGTCAAAAGCCAACAGCCAATCGCCAGTATTATGCTTTTTTGATATAGTCTACTATCCATGCTCCAACTTCCTTTGTTCCATATTTTGCACCACCTTCAACTTGAATCTCTGGAGTACGCACATTGGCATCAAGAGATGCATTGACAGCCTCACGAATCAAAGCACCCTCCTTGTTGAGTCCGAAGTGTTCCAGCAGCATGGCGGCAGAGAGAATCTGCGCCAATGGGTTGGCAAGGTTCTGTCCAGCTGCCTGAGGCCATGAACCATGAACAGGCTCGAAGAGTGGAGTATGTTCTCCCAATGAGGATGATGGCTGCAATCCCATAGAACCTGTTATACAAGATGTCTCATCTGTCAGTATATCACCAAAGGTGTTCTCTGTTACGATAACATCAAAGTAACGAGGCTCTGTCAGTACACGCATGGAAGCGTTATCAATAAACATATAGTCCGTATTCACTTCAGGATATTGTGGCTCCATTTCTTTGGCAATCTGTCGCCACAAACGACTTGAAGCAAGCACATTCGCTTTATCTACCACTGTGAGGTGTTTATTGCGTTTCATCGCCATCTCAAAGGCAACCTTCAGGATACGCTCAATCTCAGGACGAGTATAGATATCCGTATCGTAAGCCTTGTCGTTATCCTGATATTTCTCTCCGAAATACATACCTCCTGTCAGTTCACGGATAACCACAAAATCGGCTCCCTTCAACAATTCATCTTTCAAAGGACTCTTGTGTAACAAACAGTCGAAAGTTGCTACAGGACGGATGTTCGCATACAAGCCGAGTTTTTTACGCATAGCCAATAAGCCTTGTTCTGGACGAACCTTTGACGTTGGATCATTGTCATATTTCAAATCACCGACTGCAGCAAACAACACGGCATCAGCATTCATACAGATATCATGAGTGGCGTCAGGATAAGGATCTCCGCAGACATCAATGGCATGAGCACCACAGATAGCCTCCGTATATTCAAACGTATGACTGCATTTCTCAGCAATAGCATTGAGTACAGCCACTCCCTGTTTCATGATTTCGGGTCCTATTCCATCGCCCGCAAGGATTGCAATCTTTAATTTCATATTGTTTTCTTTTATTTCGTTAAATCACTTTCAATAATATTCAGCATCTTGAAAGTAGCTTTGATAGCAGCTTCCGTCTGGTCGGCATCCAAGCCACGAGTACGAAGAATACCATCATTATAGTTCCATGAGATGACTGCCTGAACCAATGCATCCGTTCGTCCACCTGGTGGAATAGATACCTGATAGTTGGCCAATGTAGGGAATGTGCGATCAAGGTATTTCTTATAGATATGTCGAAGGGCCTTCACGAAAGCATCGTACTGACCATCACCTACTGCGCTGCTTTCATACTGCTGACCGTTGATTTCAACTTTGATATTGGCACCAGGCTTCAGTCCGTAAGCTGTTGATACAACATAACTGATAAGTTTGACTTTATCCTCCGAGCCATCGTGTTTCAACACATCGCTGACAATATAAGGAAGATCCTCTTGAGTCACAATCTCTTTCTTGTCACCCAGTTCTGTGATACGTTCCGTTACACGACGTGTCTGCTCAGGAGTCAGTTCAAGACCAAGTTCTTCTAAGTTCTTGGCAATATTGGCCTTTCCGCTATTCTTACCTAATGCATATTCCCTCTTACGTCCGAAACGTTCTGGAATGAGTTCGTTATAATAGAGTTTGTCCTTCGTATCACCGTCAGCATGAACGCCAGCCACCTGTGTAAACACATTCTCACCAACGATAGGTTGATTGGGGGCCACAGAGATGCCACTGAAACTCTCAACCATACGCGAGAGGTCGTTCAACTGGCTCTCCACAATATTTGTCTTGGCATGGAACTGATCTTTCAAGATGGCTTGTACAGAAGCCAGGGGAGCATTACCACAACGCTCGCCCAGTCCATTGACTGTAACATGCAGTCCACGAGCACCACTGAGCACAGCAGCCAAAGAGTTTGATACAGCCAAGTCGTAGTCGTTGTGGGCGTGGAAATCGAAGTGAACATCAGGATAACGTTTCAGCATCTTTCTGAAATACTCGATAACCTGAAGAGGGTTCATCACACCCAGTGTATCGGGCAGCATGAAGCGCTTAATGGCTATTGGCTTTTGGCTATTAGCTGTTAGCACATCCATCAACTGATAAACATACTCCAACGAATCTTTCATACCATTCGACCAATCTTCTAAATACAAGTTGACGCTGATGCCTCGCTCGGCGGCATAGGCCACTTCACGCTGGATGTCGCTGATATGTTCTTCGGGAGTCTTGTGTAGTTGCAGCGTACAGTGTTTCAGTGAACCTTTAGCTAACAGGTTCAGCACACGACCTCCACACTCGTTGATCCAATCAATAGACTTCCCTCCGTCAACAAATCCCAAGACCTCTACCCTATCCAAACGTCCAATCTGTTGGGCATAGCGACATATTTTGGTCACTGCCTCACGCTCACCTTCAGAGACACGTGCCGAGGCGACCTCGATGCGGTCAACATTCAGGTCGTAGAGTAGTTTACGTGCCATGACCACCTTCTCATGAGGCAGGAACGAAACGCCATTGGTCTGTTCACCATCACGCAGCGTCGAGTCCATGATCTCGACGAATGGTGGAATGCGCTGATAGGAATTTACTTGTTCTGCTGTTCCCATTCTTCTATCTTATCTTTATTCTGTAATAGGAAATCGATATCATCCAGTCCGTTCACCAGACAATGTTTCTTATAACTATTGATTTCAAATTGCTCCTGTCTCCCTGTCGCCTTATTCGTGACAGTTTGATGAGGCAGGTCGACTTCAACCAGCGTTTTCGGATTATCCTGAATACTCTGAAATAATTCTTTCAGGAAATCCTCCGAGACAACTACTGGCAACACGAAATTGTTCAGTTCATTGTTCTTGTGGATATCGGCAAAGAACGAACTGATAACCACACGGAAACCATAACCGGCAATTGCCCATGCAGCATGCTCACGACTACTGCCAGACCCAAAGTTCTTACCTGCAACCAAGATGCAACCAGAATAGGTAGGATTGTTCAGCACAAAATCCTTATTCACAGTTCCGTCTGTATGGTAACGCCAATCACGGAAGAGGTTATCACCAAAGAAGCTCTCCTCACGCGTCGTTGCTTTCAGAAAACGGGCAGGAATAATCTGGTCTGTATCCACATTCTCTAAAGGAAGGGGCACACAAGTGGATGTAATGATGTTGAATTTTTGCTTCATAAGAGTGTTCTTGGATCAGTGATTATTCCTGTGACTGCTGCTGCGGCAGCAACAAGTGGTGAACAGAGAATAGTACGAGAGCCAGGTCCTTGACGACCTTCAAAGTTACGATTTGAGGTCGAGACGGCATATTTGCCTGCAGGAACCTTGTCATCATTCATCGCCAAACAAGCAGAGCAGCCTGGTTGACGAATCTCAAAACCAGATGTTTCGAAAATAGTGTCTAGGCCCTCTTCGTGAATCTGCTGACGGACAGCCCATGAACCTGGTACTAACCAAGCTATGACGCTATCTGCCTTCTTACGACCTTTCACAATAGAAGCAAAGGCACGGAAGTCCTCAATACGTCCATTCGTGCAGGCGCCCAGGAATACATAGTCTATTTTCTTACCCAATAGGCATTCACCAGCTTTGAATCCCATATAGTTCAATGCTTTTTCAAAGCCTGCCCCACTCTTTGTAGGAATCGCCTCCGTGATACCAATTCCCATTCCTGGATTAGTACCATAAGTGATGCGTGGTTCAATATCCTTGGCGTCGAAGGTCAGTTCTTTATCGAATACAGCATTATCACCACTCTTCAAGGTATTCCAATAGGCTAAAGCTTTGTCCCAATCATCTCCTTTGGGAGCATATTCTCTACCTTTTATATATTCAAAGGTCACTTCATCAGGAGCGATAAATCCTCCACGGGCCCCCATCTCAATAGAGAGGTTACAGAGTGTCAGTCGTCCTTCCATCGAGAGGTTTCTAACAACATCACCAGCATACTCCACAAAATAACCTGTAGCACCAGAGGTCGTCAACTGACTCATCAGATAGAGCGCAACATCCTTTGCTGTCACACCTTTTCCTAATATGCCATTGATATTGATGCGCATGGATTTTGGTTTCTGCTGGAGAATACACTGTGAGGCCATCACCATCTCTACCTCAGACGTACCAATACCAAAGGCGACAGCCCCCATCGCCCCATGTGTTGAAGTATGGGAGTCACCACATACAATGGTCATTCCTGGCAAAGAGAGTCCCTTCTCTGGTCCTACCACATGGATAATACCATTGTCTTTTGAGTACATCCCATAGTGGTTCAACCCGAAGTCCTTGGCATTCTGCGCCAAGGTTGCAACCTGCTTGGCAGATACAGGGTCCTCGATGGGTTTGTCCTGATCGTGCGTTGGAGTATTATGGTCGGGCATACAGTATATCTGTTCAGGACGGAAACACTTCAACCCACGTGCCCTCATACCGTCAAACGCCTGAGGTGAAGTTACCTCATGACAATACAGGCGGTCGATATAGAGTTGTGTGGGACCATCCTTTACCTGCTGCACCACATGTTTATCCCATATCTTGTCAAATAACGTATTCATTTCTTGAACTTATTGATACAGTCAATATATGCCTCTACAGAAGCAGTAACGATATCAGTATTGGCTCCGAAACCATAGTACATACCACCGTCGTATTCCACTTGCATGTGTACCTTACCCACATCGTCTGAACCCTTTGAGATAGCCTGAATGGTAAACTCCTTCAGCGTCATCTTTTTCATGATGATCTTCTTCAGCGCCTTGATGGCAGCATCGACAGGACCATTACCCGATGCGGCTGCCTCAAACTTCTGACCACTGATGTCCAGTCCGATAGAAGCCACACTCTTTACACCCTTACCAGAAGTGACCTGCAGGAAGTCGAGACGTACAGCATGTGCCTCGGCCGTATCGGCACCAGCCAACATCAATACGTCAGCATCCGTTACATCCTTCTTTTGGTCAGCCAACTGCAGGAACTTCTCGTATATCTTGTCGAGTTTCTCCTCGCTGACGTCCACACCATTTACCATCAAACGATACTTCAGGGCTGCACGTCCACTGCGTGCTGTCAGTACGATGCTGTTATCATCTATACCCACATCCTTGGGATCCATAATCTCGTAAGTATGCACATCCTTCAATACGCCGTCTTGATGGATACCACTGGAGTGCGCAAAGGCATTGCGACCGACAATCGCTTTATTAGGCTGCACAGGCATATTCATCAGACTTGATACCATTCGACTCGTTGGATAAATCTTCGTCGTATTGATATTCGTCTCGATACCCAATCCTTTATGACATTTCAGTATCATGGCAATCTCTTCGAGTGAGGTATTACCAGCACGCTCTCCAATACCGTTGACGGTTACTTCCACCTGTCTGGCACCAGCCATCACACCATTGAAGGTGTTTGCCGTTGCCATACCAAGGTCGTTATGACAATGAGTAGAGATGATTGCCTTATCGATACCATCTACATGCTCCTTCAAGTATTTGATTTTCTCGAAATACTCCTGAGGCAGACAATAACCTGTTGTGTCGGGAATATTGACCACAGTGGCACCAGCCTTGATGACGGCTTCTACCACCTGCGCCAGATATTCATTATCCGTACGACCAGCATCTTCACAATAGAACTCTACATCATCCACAAACTTCTTGGCGTATTTCACAGCTTCCACACCTTGTTCCAGAATCTTTTCACGCGTAGAATTGAATTTTAACTGAATATGCTCGTCGCTCGTTCCAATACCTGTATGGATACGTTTACGCTTGGCATACTGCAACGCTTCTGCTGCAACGTCAATGTCATGCTGGACAGCACGTGTCAGTGCACAAATAGTAGGCCATGTAACGGCCTTCGAAATCTCAATCACACTGTTAAAGTCGCCAGGAGAACTGACGGGGAATCCTGCTTCAATCACGTCTACGCCCAACTGCTCCAGTGCCTTTGCCACCTGAATCTTCTCAATCGTGTTCAGCTGACATCCTGGCACCTGTTCACCGTCGCGCAGTGTCGTGTCGAAAATAAACAATCTGTCACTCATATAACTTTTAATCTTTAACCTTTAATCTTTATCTATTAACTAAAAAAGCCTCTCTACACCCGGAAGTGAGAAAGGCTCGTTCATATTTAATTTTTATCTTTATCTTTAATTTTCTGAATACCTCATCACTTCCGGCTACTTTTACGCAGTCGAATAATAATAATGTTGTTAAGTAGGTTCAGATTCTTCATATCTTTCTAATTTCGCTGCAAAATTACTACTTTTCAAATGAACAGCCAAACAATTCGTAAGTTTTTTGATTGAAAACGTAAATAATTGTTACTTTGAGCCGATATAAAGGAATACCATACCCAAAAGAACCAATGCCAGATCGATGGCTTTTGAACGCAGATTCTTCTCATGGAAGAAGGCTGCTCCAAACAGGAAACTGACAATAACGGAACCACGACGAATCATCGAAACAATACTGATCATCGCGTCAGGCATCGACAGAGAATAGAAATACATGAAGTCGGCAGTAGAAAGAAATACACTCACTCCGATAATCGACCAATGCCAGTGGAATGGTGTCGTCTTGTCGTGATGGGGATACCATAGTAACAATAGCATAGCCAGCATCATACCACATTGGTAGATGGTATACCACGACTGCACCATCATCTTGTCAAGACCGACTCCCCCCTTCTCTACAGGTGCCATCAAAAATTTGTCGTAGAGTCCACTGATAGCACCAAAGGCAGCAGCCCCTACTATCATCCATATCCAATGGTTATGCTTGAAGTCTATACCCTCTTTCTTTCCGCTGTGACTCAGCATCATAAACGAGAGGATGGCGAGTAGCACACCAATCCATTGCCATACGTTGAGTCGTTCGCCAAAGACCAACAAGGCTCCTACCAACACCATCACAGGACGTGTGGCATTAATCGGTCCGACGATGGTTAGCGGCAGATGTTTCATTCCGAAATAGCCAAGCAGCCAACTGCTCAGTACGATAAGTGCTTTCAGCAGGATGTATTTATGCATATCCCATCCGCCTGATGCCACATGAACGAGTGTTCCGTCAAGCAAGGTTGTCTGTCCACTCAGCACGATGAATGGCAGGAATATAAGAGAGGAAAATAAGGTGTTCAGAAACAATACGGGGATGACGGCATTCTCCTTCAATGCCTGTTTCTTAAAGGAATCATAGCAGCCTAACAATGCTGCCGACATAAAAGCCAATATTAACCAAGTCATCCCTACTTTTTATCTTTAATCTTTAAACTTTAATACTCGACTCGTTCGAGGAATAGCGCCTGTGCCGGCATCGACTCTCCTGCCTGTGTCCTTCTGCCTCCGATAATCACCTGTCGGAACTCGTCAAGCGTCATACGATGCCTTCCCACCTCTATCAGCGTTCCTACCACAGCACGTACCATATTACGAAGGAACCGATTGGCGGTGATTTCGAAATACCAGACATCAACTGCTGTCTGATGCCATTCTGCAGCCGTCACATGACAGATTGTCGTCTTCACATCACTACCAGCCTTGCAGAAAGCACCAAAGTCTTCATATTCCATCAAGATACGTGCAGCATCGTTCATCAAGGGGAAGTCCAGCACATAATGTAGTTCCAAAGAATAATGACGACGGAAAGGATTCTTTTTCGTATGTATATAATAATGATAGGTACGCGCGAAAGCCGAAAAACGGGCATGCATCTCGTCGCTCACCTGTTCTACCTTGCTCACACTGATATCTGGTGGCAATACCCCGTTCATCTTCATGACGAGCGTATCTGTATCGAAAACAGCATCCGTATCAAAGTGGGCAGCCATCTGTCGGGCGTGTACTCCTGTATCAGTCCTTCCCGCTCCTGTCACTGTGATTTCTTCACGTAACAACAGCGACAAACCCCGTTGCAGTTCTGCCTGCACGGTGTTACCGTTGGGCTGTAATTGCCAACCGTGATAATGGGTACCGTCGTAACTAAACCAGATGAAGTATCTCATAATCGGCTGCGAAGGTACTATTTTTTATCAAAATAGCCAAAATATAAAGACATAATTTGGCTGTATTACGATTTTATCGTAACTTCGCACCATGATATTCTACTTCTCTGGAACAGGTAATACGAAATGGGCGGCAGAGCAACTGGCACTTGCCACAGGTGATGAACTG
The DNA here is from genome assembly GCA_017554145.1 of Prevotella sp. GTDB lineage: Bacteria > Bacteroidota > Bacteroidia > Bacteroidales > Bacteroidaceae > Prevotella. The sequence continues at coordinate 84,854 of JAFZIZ010000008.1, forward strand.
CGCTATATTCCCGATGAAATCAGGAAGGAAAAGTGCGAATATACGCTTCAGGAAGGTGAGCGACTGGGCTTCTGCTTCCCTACTCATGGGTGGCAACCTCCACGAATCGTGCGCGATTTCATCGGGAAATCGACGTTTAAGAACGTTTCTTATGTCTATGCTTTGACTACCTGTGGCGACAATATGGGCTATGCTATGCGTATCTTCAACAAGGAATTGGGCAGAAAAGGACTCCATACCGATGCTGCTTTTGCTGTCGTTATGCCTGAATCCAACGTATGTTTCTCCTTCCTTCATCTCGACACTCCTGAGGGGGAAGTCCGAAAGATAAAAGCGGCAAAGGAACGCATGAAGCATATTTGCCAAGTTATTGAGAATCAAGAGAAAGGAATAGAAGAACTCGTTAAGGGAGCCATCCCCTTTACCTTTACTTATGTGATAGGCGGCTACTACAATAAACACCTTATTACCGACCAGCATTTCTGGGTAGATGAGGATGCTTGTATCCATTGTGGCTTATGTGCCAAACTCTGTCCTGTCGATGATATTAAAGGCACCCCACCCCGTTGGAAACACGATGGATCTTGTACCAACTGCCTTGCCTGCTATCACCATTGTCCTAAGCATGCCATCCATTGGGGTAAGATGAAACGAGGTCAATACGTATTCAAAGAGCTATAAATCCTATTAATACAAATATATGAGTAAGAAGTTTCCATACGGTCATGATATGAATGCCTATATTGACAAGGCATTCGAACTGATGAAAGCAGACTTCCCTTGGGCAACAAGGGACATGATAGCAGATAATACTAATTTGGGTATCGAAAAGATAGGATGTCGCTATCAGTATGTCGCTTATCACTCGCAATATGATGGTTCGTTAAAGCCAGAGCCTCTGAAGATTGACTGTGAAGAGTTTCTCCATCGCCTTGCCAGTGGTCGTGACTATGAACTTGGACATGGGAATCCTGTAAAGGAGACCATCGACGTACCAGCATCATGCACATGCAGCGGTGACTGGTTTCTGGAGATATACCGTATACAAAAGCATGAGTTGGGAGGCTATTCAGCCTATGTCCAGGCAGGCAACCGCTCTGCTGGTGGATCGAGAACGTTCTTTATTCCAGCTTCTTTCTTCAAACTACCTTGGGAGGAGTTTCTGGATAAGTACCTCGAGTTAGTTTCCCCAGGTCCCTTCTACGTCGGCAGAAAAGATCTCGAAAACGCCCCTGCTGTCAAAGAATTCTTAGGATATTAATCATTATTGCCCAACACTTCACATAGGGACTGTCCCCCTGTGTTCCTTAAGGGAAACTGGGGAAAAGGCTCGTTCTAACAGGGAGAAAGACACGATGTAACAGGGAGAGAAACGGCGGTTTGCTTGATCAGGACGCAGACCCGCATAAATTGGGGCGGGCGCCCTGATATCTTGGAGCGCTCGCCCTAATATGTCCAATCGGTCGGTTGGAACCGAGTTTTAATCTATATAGTACTATCAATACTTTTAGAAAAGCTATATGTTTAGCACTCGTAAACTATATACTTTGCTAAAGGGAAGTTCACGGTTTAGGTGTTGGTTGTATATGTAACGTACTTCTCATGTATTTGCAAAAATTGAAGTCAATTTGAGTTGAAATCTCGAAATCATTACGTTGTTCACCTTCTGCTATAAATATTTTGTAGTTATAGAAATTTGTTGTATATTTGCAAAGTAATTAATAATAACTTTAAAACTAAAGATATTTATGAAACGAACATTTTTTACATCAGTAATTGCCTTTGTTATGTTGACCTCGTCAGCATGTGGGCAGACGACACAGTCAAAAAATGAAAATCAATCGAATGAGAATCAGACAATGACTGAGGATATAAATGATAAGTGGGAAGAAAAGAGCGAATACTCTGAAGGTTTCGCAAAAGTGTTGGATTCTACTAATGGGAAGTATGGTTTTATTGACGAGACAGGCGCTGTTGTGATTCCATGCAAGTGGGTTGGAGCAAGTGATTTCTCTGAAGGTTTGGCTTCTGTAAGGGGTGACAATGAATTGGTAGGTTTTATCGATAAAACAGGAGAGCTGGTGATTCCTTGTAAATGGGAAAGTGCTTACGACTTCTCCGAAGGTATGTCTGCAGTATTGGATCCTGCTGCAAAATATGGCTTTATCGACAAGAAGGGTAAATTGGTGACTCCTTGTAAGTGGATTGAGGTAAGATCCTTTTCTGAAGGTTTGGCTGTTGTTGGGAACACCAATGCCAAGTATGGCTTTATCGATAAGACTGGCAAACTGGCAATTCCTTGCAAATGGAATCATGCACTACCTTTCACTGAAGGACTGGCAGCAGTTATGGGCGACAACGATTATTGGGGATATATTAATAAGACGGGTAAATTAGTGATTCCTTGCAAGTGGAATACAACGTATTTTTTCTCTGATGGACTGGCTAAAGTCGAGGATGCTAACTTTAAATGGGGCTTTATCGATAAGACAGGAAAACTGGTGATTCCTTGTAAATGGAAGGTTGCCTATGATTTCTCCGAAGGTATAGCAGAAGTCGAGGATGCCGATGGCACTTCGTACAAGATAAATAAACAAGGAGAGATTGTGGAGTAAGTGAAGTAACCCCTAAAAAAGTTTGACATGAGTAAAAGACCGTTTCTCATATAGCGAAACGGTCTTTTACTATTAATACTTTTGCTTGAATGTATCAATCGGTTTGTTTCTCGAAATCGTAAACCTCGTCGTCGTATTCCAGAGAGAGCTTCGTTTCTGTGATATCAACAATCTTGATATCTCCATGCAACATCGCTTCCGCCATACCTGATTTCTGTTGTTGGAAACCATTCATATAAGCCTGTTTTAACTGATCCTCTAATTCGGGATTATCTGCGATTTTCTGTTTCACCTGGTCATTCCATTCCGTCTTCCTGATGAGAACAAGAATTTTGTTGGCATCGAAGTTAATCGTCAGCGTGTTACCTTTACGTTTAAACGGTATGTCTTGGGCAACATACGCCACACCTATCGTACCAGCACTCTCGTCGTCAATCTCACTATATACCGTCTGGAGGACATCATTCTGCCCATTGAAATATAAGAGGATAGCCATGGCGACATTGTCCTGTTTTTCTACGGCCATCCAATAACCGTCCAAACTCTGTGCCTGAAGTGAGAACGATGTCATCAGCATCATGGCAATTGATAACAAGTACTTTTTCATAACGATTTTTGATTTATAATATGATTAATTTGGATAATTTCCATCAATACACACGGGGACCGAAGATAGAAGTGCCTACACGTACCATCGTACTACCCTCCTCTACGGCTATCGGATAGTCGTGACTCATGCCCCAGGAACGCTCACAGAAATAGTCCTTGTCGGCAAAATACAGGGCTTTCAACTCGTCAAAGAGATTTCTGGCAATACGGAACTCAGAACGGATCTGTTGCTCATCGTCAACAAACGACGCCATCATCATCAAACCACAGATACGGACATGCTCCAAAGCTCGCCATTCGCCATCTGCTAACAACTGTCTGCAGGCATCGGGAGTAAGGCCGTATTTAGTCTCTTCCTCTGCGATATGGAGTTCGAGTAATACATCAATAACGCGCTCATTTTTAGCAGCTTGCTTATCAATCTCTTTAAGGAGCTTTAAGGTGTCAACCGCCTCTATCATCGTAATATAAGGAGCGATATATTTTACCTTGTTGGTCTGGAGATGTCCGATGAAATGCCACTGGATATCTTTCGGCAGCGTCTCTACCTTTTGGCGCAGTTCCTGTTCGTGACTCTCACCAAAGATACGATGTCCTTCCTCGTAGGCAGACTCGATATATTCGTTTGGATGGTACTTACTAATAGCCACAAGGCGTACACCCTGTGGCAAATCAGCAAGAACTCGTTTCAGATTACTTTTTACGTCGTACATATTTACTCATCGCTCTTTCCATATTCGAAGACATCCATCAGGGTTGACTCTGCAACACCGGCAATGACATAGTCGATCATAGAGCCGCCCATCGCCTCTTCGATATTGTTGACAGCACCTTTCAGAGTTGCTGCATGTACGAGATAGTTCACATTGCTGCGCTTCTCCTTCTCAGTCTTCTCATCGATGGTGATAAACTGGAGTTTAGCCTTATACCAACGGTCGGCAGAAGGATCATCACTAAAGAATATCTCTTTATAGGGGGCTATCTTGATGTCCTTGACGGTGAACTCACCACTGATATAACTGGACATCTCTTCCATGATGCGCTTCTCTGCCTCTGTGAAACTGAGGGCATCAACGACATAATTCTCACTTACCTTCTTCTGCAAGCCGTCCTCCATTACTTTCTCGTAGGAAATCTTGCATTCAAACCAAATAGCTGTTCTTGATCTCATATTTTTTTACTTTTTATTTTTTTTATCTGGCAATTGTACGCCACGACTATTGGAGCCACCCAATGCATTCTTTTTCTGTTCAGTGAGACGCTCGATAATCTCCGTAGCAATCAACTGACTGCGTCCTGGATCCAATGCAGACTCGGCAGCAATCTCCTGTTGCGCCTTCATCAGTTCGTCAACCGTAGACTCACTCGTTGCCTGAAAGTTCTTCTCGCTGACGTTCATACTCGACTTATTATAGATCTTCGAGAGAATCTTATCAGCTGCAGCCTCGTAGCGCTTGCGGAAGATAGCCTCTGCCTTTGCCTGATACTCCTGTTGTGATACATGTTCCGCAGCCACCAGTGAGTCACCATCAGCAGCAACACCCAGTTCTTCAGGAGAGAAACCGTCGTCAATCAAATCGTCTGTTGCCTGACGGGGAGCAGGTTTCACATATTCTACCTCGTGGGTCTCTGGCATCATGTCGAAATAAAGAGCGATAATCAAGCCAGCAATAGCAACGGCAATAATACCAGTGATAATGGAACGATAGGTATTACGCTTGAGGTTGATGCTTTTCAGCATGTCATCGGGAGTGGCATAACGGTCTTCAGGAGCCTCGCTGACTGCCTTCTTGATGACGCGACGTAACTCCAAGGGGATGTCCGACTGGTCGAAAATTTTCTGTAAAAGTTTACCAATAGAATACACATCACAACGGTCGTCTATTGTTCCCCTGTTCATCACCTCTGGAGCCACATACTGCTCCTGACCATTACAATAGAGTTGTGTGGGATCGCCCATCGACAGATAATGAGAGCCGACAGTCGGCAACAACACGGCATTGTCGCCCTTACGAAGGAAGATTGTCTGCGGCGAGTAACAAACATAGAACACGCCCTGCTCATGCAGATAGGCAGTAACCTCCAATAACTCTCGCGTGAAATTCTCGATGAAATTAGGCTCTGCCACAATAGATGGCGTATCGTTGAGCACTTGCTGTAAAGGCTGATATTGTCCCAATTCCAACTCCAGACGGGTAATATCTGTTCCTTCCTTAACAGGACGGAAATGAAGGATGTGCTGATTGTTGAGTTTGGAGTTGGTCTCGCAGTCAGCCTTCAAAGCCTCTGAGAACTTGATATTATTGTTCAACTCTGGGAAGATGTCCACTACACTGCGAAACTTACCATCAATCTGTTGACGATAATACTCACCTATAGGCAAGCGCGTCTTATTCAGCTTACCATCTTTTCTCAACGCAATAAGTTCTTCGTAATTCATTTTTTATTCGTTTTGGATGCGCAAAAGTAAGCATAAATTCCGAATTTGGCAAAAAATATTTGGTTTTCTTCTCACTTATTCGTAATTTTGCACCCGATTTACGTAAATTAGACAAACAATGCCGGAAATATCAGTTCGCGGACTGGAGATGCCCGAATCACCGATTCGAAAACTCGCACCTCTTGCTGCCGCAGCAAAAAAGAGAGGTACAAAGGTGTACCATCTGAATATCGGACAGCCCGACCTGCCTACGCCGCAGGTGGGTCTTGATGCTTTGAAACAAATCGACCGTGACATTCTGGAGTATTCTCCCTCACAAGGTTATCTGAGTTATCGTGAGAAACTTGTCAGCTATTACGCGAAATACAATATCAATGTTACTGCCGACGATATTATCATTACCTCTGGAGGTTCAGAGGCGGTGCTGTTTGCCTTCCTTTCATGTCTGAATCCAGGTGATGAGATTATCGTGCCAGAGCCTGCCTATGCCAACTATATGGCGTTTGCTATCTCTGCTGGTGCGAAGATACGTACTATTGCTACAACAATCGACGAGGGCTTCTCCTTGCCGAAGGTGGAGAAATTCGAGGAGTTGATCAACGACCGCACTCGTGCTATCATGATCTGCAACCCCAACAACCCGACGGGTTATCTATATACCCGACGTGAGATGAACCAGATTCGTGACTTGGTGAAGAAATACGACCTGTATCTCTTCTCCGACGAAGTATATCGCGAGTATATCTATACGGGGTCTCCCTATATTTCTGCCTGCCATCTGGAAGGTATTGAGCAGAACGTTATCCTCATCGACTCTGTATCGAAGCGTTACTCAGAATGTGGTATCCGTATTGGTGCGCTGATTACGAAGAATCAGGAGGTACGCAAGGCTGTGATGAAATTCTGTCAGGCTCGTCTCTCACCTCCTCTGATTGGTCAGATTGTGGCTGAAGCATCATTGGATGCTCCTGAGGAATACTATCGTGACGTCTATGATGAATATGTGGAGCGCCGTAAGTGTCTGATTGACGGTCTCAACCGTATTCCTGGTGTCTACTCTCCTATTCCTATGGGTGCTTTCTATACCGTTGCCAAGTTGCCTGTTGACGATGCTGAGCGTTTCTGTCGCTGGTGCCTTGCTGACTTCGAATATGAGGGTGAGACGGTGATGATGGCTCCTGCCGCAGGATTCTATACCACTCCGGGTGCAGGCATCAATCAGGTACGTATCGCCTATGTGCTGAAGAAGAAAGACTTGGAGCGTGCACTCTTCATTCTGCAGAAAGCACTCGAAACCTACCCCGGAAGAGTAATGGATTAATGAACTTTCCGTTTTTTATTGCCCGAAGGATATATTCTGATCATGGAGACCATCGTAAGGTGAGTCGCCCTGCTATCCGTATCGCTACCATCGGTGTGACTATCGGACTTGCCGTCATGATTGTCACAGTAGCCGTAGTCTTGGGCTTTAAGCATACCATCCGCGACAAAGTGGTGGGATTCGGAAGTCATATTCAGGTAGAGAGTTTCATCAGTTCTCAGAGTGCTACGCCCTATCCCGTTTGCATTGACGACTCCCTTTACAAAGTTCTGAAGTCTATTCCTGGTGTGCGCCACGTAGGACGTTATGCCGTGACACAAGGAATCCTGAAAACAGACAGTGATTTCTTGGGTGTAGCCATCAAGGGTATCGGTGAGGATTACGACACCCATTTCCTGCAAAGCAATGTGGTAGAGGGAAAGATGCCTGCCTTCTCCAGCGAGAAGAGTTCGTACCAGATCATGATATCTCGGATGACTGCAAATAAACTTGGACTTAGCGTAGGCGACCGAGTATATGCCTACTTTATCGGCTATGATGATGTACGGGCCCGTAAGTTCAATGTGGCTGCTATCTATGAAACCAATATGACACAGTTTGACGAGGCATTGTGTTTTACTGATCTGCCCATACCCGTAAAATTGAACAAATGGGAGAAAGGCCAATGTAGCGGTGCCGAACTGTTGGTTGATAACTTCGACCAGCTTAAAAGCGTTTCAGAACGTGTGATAGAACGTGTTAACAGACATACTGATCACAATGGTGAGATACTTACCTCACACACCATCCAAGAGGCCTGTCCACAGATATTCTCGTGGCTCAACCTCCTCGATATCAACGTATGGATTATTCTTGCTCTAATGGTTTGTGTGGCAGGTTTCACGATGATCAGTGGACTGCTCATTATCATTCTTGAACGTACGCAAACCATCGGATTGCTGAAAGCTTTGGGAGCACGCAACAAGAGTGTGCGTCATACGTTCCTGTGGTTTGCCGTTTTCATCGTCGGACAAGGATTGCTCTGGGGTAATATCATTGGCATCGGGGTGATTCTGTTACAACAACACACAGGCTTTATCCAGCTGAATCCTGCCAACTACTACGTCAGCACAGCACCCATGGAACTGAACATTCCACTGATTGTGCTCCTCAACATTGCCACCCTACTCATCACTATCTTTATACTTATAGCACCCTCATACCTCGTCTCGCGTATCCATCCGGCACGCTCAATGAGGTATGAGTAAGTGTATAAAAAGATTTCGGGATTAGTTATTTACCGTACCACCTACAATGTCGAGCAGTTCGGAAGTAATTGCCTGCTGACGACTCTTGTTGTACTGCAGGTTCAGTTGTCGCAAGAGCTCATCGGCATTATCCGTTGCCGTCTGCATGGCCACCATACGGGCGGCATGCTCGGAGGCAACACTGTCGAGAAGAGCTGTGTACAACATCAAGTGGGCCAGTTTCGGCATAAGTTGTGAAAGCACAGTGTTCATATCAGGCTCCACGATGAAGTTATCGTTTAAAGGCACAGCCTCGTTCTCACCTCTTACCACCTTTCTCTTACCTCTCTTCTTCAGATAGTCTTGAGCCTTCTTGGTAACAATGTTTGTAGTAAGATCGCGCTCATGATCACGCTCCAACTCACTCTCGATATCTATAGGCAGGAACGTCTTTGTAGTGAGGACCTGTGAGCCAGCACTCTTAAAGTGATGGTAGATGAGGTCAACCTTATCTATCTCACCCTTTGCAAAGCGGCCTCCCAACTCCATCGCTATCTCTATACACTGATGAACGTTGGGATGGTCAATCATGTCGGCGTAGTTACCCATGACATGATAGCCTAACTTCTGAGCTTTCTCAGCCACCTTTCTACCAATAGGATAAATATCGATATTCTCGATTCCTATCTCCTCAGCCAATTCGCTAACGGTATGTTGCATAAGCTTGATAATGTTAGCATTAAAGCCACCACATAGCGACGAATTGCTAGAGAATACCACCAAGGCGGCACGCTTCACGGGACGCTCTTGATCGAAGATGGTCTGTGCCTCTGCCTCTGCTGCCAAGAATGACTTCAGGATATGCTCCAACATAGTTTCGTAAGGCAGCATATTCTGGATGGCTACCTGCGCATGATGGAGTTTCGACGAAGCCACCATCTTCATTGCACTCGTAATCTTACGTGTGCTCTGAACACTGGCAATACGTCCTTTTATTTCCTTCAGACTGGGCATAGGCTATCAGGCTTTATAGGTTCCTGCTATATCGAACATGATTTCCTCAATCTTGTCAGTCGTGGCATCATCAATCTTACCTGCGGCAAGCGTCTCAATCACTTCAGGAGCGCTGGAACGCAGTTTGTCGAGGAAGGCTGTCTGACACTCACGAACCTTATCAATGGGTACTTCACGCATCAGACCGTGAACACCACAATAGAGGATAGCTACCTGCTCACCAACGGGCATGGGGCTATACTGAGGCTGAATCAACAGCTGGTTGTTCTTACGACCACGATCCAGCGTCATTGCCGTCACAGCATCCATATCGGAAGAGAACTTCGAGAAGGCCTCGAGCTCACGATACTGAGCCTGGTCGATCTTCAACGTACCAGCCACCTTCTTCATAGACTTGATCTGTGCAGAACCACCTACACGGCTTACGGAGATACCTACGTTGATGGCAGGACGGAAACCTTGGTTGAAGAGGTCACTCTCCAAGAATATCTGTCCATCAGTAATAGAAATCACATTTGTGGGGATATAAGCTGATACGTCACCAGCCTGTGTCTCAATGATAGGCAATGCTGTCAATGAGCCACCACCCTTTACATATCCTTTCATGCACTCGGGCAAATCGTTCATCTGCTCAGCCACCTCCTGTTGTTCGTTCATCTTAGCAGCACGCTCCAACAGACGAGAGTGGAGATAGAACACATCACCGGGATATGCCTCACGTCCAGAAGGACGACGGAGAATCAACGATACCTCACGATAGGCAACAGCCTGCTTCGACAGGTCGTCGTAAACAACCAATGCTGGCAGACCTCTATCACGGAAATACTCACCGATGGCAGCACCTGCAAATGGAGCGTAATACTGCATGGCGGCAGGATCAGCAGCGGTAGCAGCCACCACGATAGTATAAGGCATAGCACCATGCTCCTTCAGCGTCTGCACCAAGGTAGCAACGGTAGATGCCTTCTGTCCGATGGCAACATAGATACAATAGACAGGTTTGCCTGCCTCATAGAAACTCTTTTGATTGATGATGGTATCCACGGCAATAGCCGTCTTACCCGTCTGACGGTCACCGATAATCAACTCACGCTGTCCACGACCAATGGGAATCATCGAGTCAATAGCCTTCAGACCCGTCTGCAACGGTTCCTTAACGGGCTGACGATAGATTACACCTGGAGCCTTACGGTCAAGTGGCATCTCGAAAGAGTCAGTAAGGTCGATATCCCCCTTGCCGTCGACAGCCTGTCCAAGAGGATTGATGACACGTCCCAGCATATTGTCGTTGACGCGGATAGAGGCAATACGCTTTGTACGCTTTACCACCTGTCCTTCCTTGATACCAGCCGTAGGACCGAGGAGCACACAACCGACATTGTCTTCCTCCAGGTTCATCACGATAGCCATCGTACCATTCTCAAACTCCAACAGCTCATTGGCCTCTGCATTGCGTAGTCCATAGATACGAGCCACACCGTCACTGACAGTGAGCACAGTACCTACTTCGTCAAACTTCTCCGCACTCGAGATGCCCTGTAACTGGGCGAGCAGTACTTGGCTGACTTCGCTTGGTTTAATTTTATCTGACATTGTTTATTTACTTTTTAAGTGTGTTAAGAATATTGTTGAGTTTCGACCTGACACTGGCATCCATACGGAAGGTGTCGTATTCAAGGATGAAACCACCGATAATGTCAGGATTCACCTCCGTCTCAAACTCCACAGTACCATTAGTCTTGCTCTCCACCATCTGGCGCATCTTCTGCTCTGTCTGAGCCGAGACACGGGCAGCAGTGGTAAGCTTTCCACGGATGACGTTCTTCTGCTTGCGATAGAGCGTGACATAGCTATTAGCCATAAACTGCATCACGTTCTCACGATCTTCTTTCAGCACGAGACGGATGAAACTCTTTGTCAGCGCACTAACCTTCTCGCCAGAGGCCGTTTGTAGCAACGTCTCTTTCTTGTCTTTCGAGAGCATGGGATTGTCTATCGTCTGACGCAACTGTGGTACCTCCACGAAACTTTTGGCAAGGGTCATCATTTCCTGATAGACTTGCTCATCCAGCTTCTGGTCGGTAGCACTCTTCAGTAGCGCTCTCGCATATCTTACCGATATTACTCCGATATCCATACGCTTAATTCAATTGACAATTAAGAATTAGTTAGCAGAAACATCATCCAGCATACGATTAATCAAATCCATCTGTGCTTGGTCGCCTTGCAAGTTCTGACGAAGAACCTTCTCAGCAATCTCGACACTCAGCGTAGCTACTTGCTTGCGGATGTCGGCAATGGCAGCTTTCTTCTCCTGTTCGATGGCGGCTTTTGCATCGTCCAACAAACGGGCGCCTTCTACCCTCGCCTTCTCCTGGGCTTTCTCTACAATGGCATCACGCGTCTCAGCAGCCTCCTTCAATATCTGAGCCTGCTTCTCACGTGCTTCCTGTAAGATGGATTCACCTTCTTTCTGAATATTGGCAAGACGTTCGTTAGCCTCATGCGCCTTCTTCAGCGACGAGTCAATATAGTCCTTGCGGTCAAGCTCCATCTTGACAATCACGGGGAAACCCCATTTCCACAAGACGAAGAGGACCACCAAGAAGACGATCGTCATCCAAAACAGTAATCCAAAACCAGGTGTTATTAATGACATAAGCTGTGATTGAAATTACACAATATTGTCCAGATAACCAGCACCTTTTATACGAAGAGAGCCAGCAGTGCGATAATAATAGCGAAGAAAGCTACACCCTCAATAAGAGCGGCTGCCACAATCATGTTTGAACGCAGGTCGTTGATCTTCTCTGGCTGACGTGCCATAGCATCCATAGCCTGTCCACCAATCTTACCGATACCGAGACCAGCACCAATAACTGCTAAACCACCGCCGATAGCGGCACCCAAATTCGCAAATGGAATTGTTGACAAAATTAATGAAATCATAATCTTAAAATTTTAATTGTTAATATTATATCTTTACTTTTTATTCTTTGACTGCGGCTTCATGCTCATGCACATGAGCCAGAGAGATGAATACTGCGGAAAGCATGGTGAATACCATAGCCTGGATGAAACATACCAGCACTTCCAATAACATCATGAAGATGCTCATGGCGACACTGACAGGAATCATAGCAGTACCCGCTGCTGCATGGATGCCATACATGACGAAGATCAGACACGTCAGCGAAATAGCGATAGCGTGTCCTGCCATCATGTTGGCAAAAAGACGGATCATCAATGCCAGCGGCTTGGTGAAAATACCAAAGAGCTCAATAAACGGCATCAGGGGTACAGGAGCCTTCAGCCACGTAGGTACATCGGGCCAGAAGATTTCCTTCCAATACTCTTTCGTTCCTGTGACATTCGTGATAACAAACGTACAGAGGGCGAGGAACAACGTACAGGCAATATTACCTGTAAGATTGCCTCCACCCGGCGGGAACGGCATAACTCCCATCACGTTGGCTATGAAAATGAAGAAGAAACACGTCAACAGGTATGGCGCATACTTCGGAGCTTCCTTACCCAGAATGCTCTCAATGATGTCGTGATAGACATACATAATAAACATATGCATGAAACCTGTGAATCCTTTGGGAGCAGGATCGTCAATCTTATGTTTCCTACACCAACGGGCAGGGATGAGTACACAGAGCAGGAGTAGAATGGCATCAATAAAGAGCACGACTACCGTCTTCGTGATGGAGATGTCGAACACAGGACTGCCATTTTCTACGATCTTACCTTCATTGTCACCCTCTGTGGCAATGGCAAGTCCGTAGGGTCCCTGCCGCAGTCCGTTAGCATCTGCATGGTGTTCGAACTTCGAAGAAGAAAACACATGCCAGCCCGTAGAACTTTTCACGATAACAGGCAGGTTGATGACAACGGGAGTCTCGCCGATGTCCATGATATGCCACTCATAAGAATCCTGGATATGTCCAAACAAGATACCCTGCAAGTCAACACCCTCCTTCTTCTCTTCCGTCGCTTGGACAGGGAGAAGTGTGAAGAGCATCATAGCGATGCAGAGAAGTGGTTTGAAATATTTCATTTCTTACTTGTTTTGTTATTATTTACTTTTTCTGTGAACGGATGTAGAACCAAACGTCAAAGATGAGCATAAGTAGATAGAACACAGAGAACGTGATGATGAAAGTACGCCGGAAAGTAGTATCTTCAACGATGAAGAGGAAGATAATCACGACGAGGGCTGCTGAGAGCATACGCAATGCCATCGCCACAAGACCGTAAAGTGTCAATGCTCTTTCGGAGTGGCGTACAGCCCGATAACCAGCCACGAAAGCCAATGTGGCGAGTATCGTATATACTACACTGATGGCAATACTTGTCGTTATCACTGTTTCAAAGAACTCTTATTCTACTTCGTCAACCTCGACACAAAGGCTAACCTTGTTCTGTTGGACAGCAACAAAGCCTCCTGATACCTGAAGCTGTTGTTTCCCTTCTGCCGTAGCATATTCCACGGTTCCCTTACCAAGTGAAGAGATAATGGGTGCGTGGTCAGTGAGTATCTCAAACTGTCCCATTGTACCAGGTACGAGAACACTCTCGACCATTCCGTCGTATTCTACCTTCTCGGGCGAAACTATCTTAAGCTGTAACATAATTGTCAATTATCAATTATCATCAGCCTTTTGCTGCTTCAAGGAGCTTCTTGGCCTTTGCCTTAGCATCGTCTATCGTTCCCACATTGAGGAATGCCTGCTCTGGCAGATCATCTACCTCACCGTCAAGGATGGCATTGAAGCCCTTAATGGTTTCTTCGATAGGAACCATTACACCTGGCAGACCCGTAAACTGTTCTGCAACAGAGAATGGCTGAGAGAGGAAACGCTGTACGCGACGAGCACGGTTTACCGTCAGCTTATCTTCATCGGAAAGCTCGTCCATACCAAGGATAGCGATGATATCCTGTAATTCCTTATAACGCTGCAATATCTCTTTCACGCGCTGGGCACACTCGTAATGCTCCTTGCCCACTACCAATGGATCAAGAATACGGGATGTACTTCCTAATGGGTCAACGGCTGGATAGATACCCAACTCGGCAATCTTACGATCGAGCACCGTCGTTGCATCCAAATGGGTAAATGTTGTAGCAGGTGCTGGGTCGGTCAAGTCGTCTGCAGGTACATACACAGCCTGTACGGAGGTGATTGAACCCTTCTTAGTAGAAGTGATGCGTTCCTGCATGGTACCCATCTCAGAAGCCAACGTTGGTTGATAACCTACGGCAGATGGCATACGACCCAACAGGGCAGAAACCTCAGAACCAGCCTGAGTGAAACGGAAGATGTTGTCAATGAAGAAAAGGATATCGGCAGCACCACCGTCTTTACCACCTCCATCACGGAAGCCTTCAGCAACCGTCAGACCAGAAAGGGCAACGGAAGCACGTGCACCAGGAGGCTCGTTCATCTGTCCATAAACCAGAGTAGCCTGACTCTTCTTCATTTCTTCTGGATCTACTAAAGAGAGATCCCACTTTCCTTGAGCCATAGCCTCTTTGAACTTCTCACCATAGCGGATAACACCGCTCTCAATCATCTCACGGATAAGGTCGTTACCCTCACGAGTACGCTCTCCTACTCCAGCAAACACAGAAAAACCGTTGTGACCCTTAGCGATGTTGTTGATCAACTCCATGATAAGTACCGTCTTACCTACACCAGCACCACCAAACAGTCCAATCTTACCACCTTTCAGATAGGGTTCCAACAAATCAATTACCTTGATACCAGTAGAAAGCACTTCCTTCGTCGTTGACAACTCCTCAAACTTAGGAGCCTCACGATGGATGGGATAAGCACCCTTCATGTCAAGTTGTTTCATACCGTCGATAGGCTGACCAATGACGTTCAGCATACGACCTTTAATCTGTTCACCAGCAGGCATCAAAATAGGCGATCCCATCGGTACAGCCTCCAGTCCACGTTGAAGACCGTCAGTATTGTCCATAGCCACACAGCGTACGGTATCCTCACCAATATGCTGCTGGACCTCAACAACAAGCTGCGAACCGTTGGGACGCTCTATAGTCAGCGCCTCATGAATCTTAGGGAGCACCTTCTCCGCATCCAGTCCCTCTGTATTGAAATACACATCAATAACAGGACCGATAATCTGAGATATGCGTCCATTAATCTGTGACATAAGCAGTTTGAATATTTAAAGTTATTTTGTTTTTAGATTAAATTAATTTCCATCCATAGCACGACGATACCGACCAGCCAGCCAATCAGCACCTTAGGTGTCAGGTTCTTGAGATACCACCACAACCTTACGTGCTCCATTTTCATCAATGCCAAGCCACTGGTAGAACCTACTGACAAGAGACAGCCTCCAACAGCCGTACAGTAAGCAATGATCTTCCAATAGGATCCATTGGTTGCCATATCTCCAGCTTCTGCTATTGGATATAGCATGATATTGCTGACGGCAACAGTGAAAGTGTCAATAAGAGAACTCAAAACACCAGAGCCGATTCCTATCAACCAGATATTATGGATATTGGTATCAAACCATGCGGCGATATCACCCCATACACCCGTCTCAATCATCAAGCCCATACCCATCATGATTCCCATGACGAAAAGCATCTGTTGGATAGCACCATATTGGAGGGCACGAGGAATACGACGCTGTGCCATCTGGTCTGCATTCATTAGCTTGTGATTAAATGCCTCGTTAACTACCCATAAGACACTCAACACGCAGAGCGCACCCAAGAACGGAGCCAGTTTGGTGATATTATGAAACGTCGGAATAAACCATAGACCTCCAATACCTACAATTAACATGATAAACCGTTGCCAGCGATTCAACCTCGTATCGTCCCCGCGGAATGGTGATGGATTCCATTCACAATCTAAACGGTCTGGCAATTGACGATTGATTAGAATCGTGGGAATAACCCATGCCAGAATAGCAGGAAGAGCCAGATAACCAGAGAAATGACTTGCCGTCACAGCTCCATCGCCCCACAGAATCAATCCAATGGGATCACCTATCACCGTAAAACATCCACCACAATTAGCAGCTAAGACGATTGCTGATCCAACTAGCATTCGCTGACGACCACTTTGTAGGATATTATTCATGATGACCAGCATCATCATCGTGGTCGTTAGATTATCCAAATTAGCGGAGATGACAAAGGTCGCTAATGTGATGGTCCATAACAGACGTTTGGAATTACGAGTACGAATCCACTCTGTAATAAAGTCAAAACAGCCGTTATTGTTAAGAATTTCAATAATTGTTATGGTGGCAAGCAAGAACATGACAATAGCAGCCGCTTTGCCTACATAGGTCAAGAATATCTTATCGTAGATAAAATATTTAACGGTCTCACTAGTCGGAGTTGTCCCTGACAAATATTCTGCATAATCGTCAGGATGTTGCTGCATGACGAAATCTGTACCGTAACTTACATATAGTACCCATCCTACCGTTCCAAGGAACATGGCAATAGCTGCTTTATTCACTCCAGTCAGATGACCAGTGGCAATAAGCAGATAGGCAAGTACCAGTAATAATACGATAATTAGCGTCATAACATTATATCGTTTTTAGTTTCCGACTACAAAGATAGGGATTTTTTAGCAAACGACAACGTTTTACCCTTTATTTTTTTCAATCACGATCATTCAGAACACGAAATTTGTCACGTCGCTGCCGCAAATCCGCAAGGGATAACTCCACAGTAAGAGCCTCTGTCTGATTTCGATGGCACTGGGCAATCGTTTTTCCTGTAGGGGAAATAACACAGCTGGCTCCAACATAATGAGAATAATCATCATCACCTACCCTGTTCACTCCTACCAGATAGGATTGGTTCTCTATCGCCCGTGCTCTTGTCAGTATATGCCAGGCGGATTGACGAGACTGAGGCCAATTGGCAACGACAACAATCATGTCATATTCCAGTTTATCGGCATATCGGCTCCAACATGGGAAGCGCAGATCGTAACAGGTCAACAGCAAAATACGGAAACCTTCATAGTTTACAACAGTATGGCTTTGACCTGCCGTATAATATTGATTCTCACCACCATAAGTAAAGAGATGATGTTTATCATAGAATACTTCTTGATGATTCCGTCCATCTATAAAATAATGCCGATTACGGTATGTCCCATCTGACAATTGCACGGCAAGGCTTCCGCTGATTGCACACTGTTTCTCTTTTGCAACATCTCTCATCCACAAAAGAGCCTCATTGACAGCTTCGTCTTGAGCAATACCTTCTGGCTCTGTAGCAAATCCTGTGCTCCACATTTCAGGAAGGATATACAAATCGCTATCACCAGTGGTTTTCATTAGTTGCTCTACCAACTTGATATTGGCATGAGGGTTCCCCCATTTGATGTCTGTCTGCAACAGCGTTATTCTCATATCACCACCCTTAATATTCTATCAGTTCCATAGACACTGTTCCTTTGATAGAAACCGTTGTACTGACCATATAACAACTGGCTGCATCAGGAATACAAAGTGTAGCATTGAAATGGAATCCTTGAGCATCTGTCTTATCATAATCCATGTCACTCAGAATGGCCTGATTAAGAAAACCGGCAGGAACCTTTTGGGCATACATCTGCTTTACAAAATTCTTGGAAAAGATACGTGTTCCCCCTTTGAAAATACTGATATGTATCAGATTGTCATAATAAGCATTCTCCACCTGTACGCCATCTGCAGAGAGTTCACTTTTCATGACCTTGCTTCTTGTCGGATTAATAGCGATATAACAATGATAGCGTTCACCTTCAAACGAAACGATGGTGTCTCGCTTCACCACCTTATTATTAATTATAGGAGACTGCATCAACTTGCGATGCTCAAAGGCGGCGGAGTCGGCAGCGTCCGTACTTCTTGTGAGTTTGATAATCTCTCCATTAGGACTTTTAAACCAAAACAGATGCTCTGCTTGTTTGATGATAGGATATTTGGTAACGGTAGATCCTATCATAAGCGTATCGTCCACGATACGGAAATAAGCTGGAATACTGGTGGTATCGGGATAATAGACAGTATCTCCTTTAATTTTGAAGGTAACAGTCTCGGATTCTGCATCAACCCAGATTCCTTGCAGCAACTGCTTTGCCGTCAGACTCTCCTCTCTATCTATGGCATCCGATGATTTCTGCTGGCACCCTGATAATGCCAGTAACCAACATACACCAATAAAAATAAGATAGTATTTTCTCATTTATTTTCCGATACAATGATACTCAAAGCCGTTCTCTTCCAACTCCTCGATATCAAAAATATTACGTCCGTCAATGACCAGTGGATGTTTCATTGCTTTCTTGATGACTTTCCATGTCGGTAGGCGGAATTCTTTCCATTCAGTCAATAACAACATAGCATCTGCATCAAGAACTGCATCATACATATCTCTACAATAGATGACAGCATCACCGATACGACGCTTGCATTCATCCATGGCAACAGGATCGTAGACACGAACTGTACACCCTGCATCCAACAGCATCTTAATCATAACAAGTGCTGTCGATTCTCGCATATCATCCGTCTCAGGCTTGAATGACAGTCCCCACATCGCAATGGTCTTCCCTTTCAACGACTCTCCATGATATGCTTTCTGTAATTTCTCAAAGAGTACTGACTTCTGCTTTTCGTTCACACGTTCTACAGCCTTCAGGACTTCCATGGAATAGCCGTTCTGGTCTGCTGTCTTGATAAGCGCTTTCACGTCTTTCGGGAAGCAACTTCCACCATAACCACAGCCAGCATAGAGGAATTTACGTCCGATACGGGTATCAGAGCCAATTCCCGCACGAACCATATTCACATCTGCGCCAACACGTTCGCAAAGGTTGGCAATATCATTCATAAATGAGATACGTGTAGCCAGCATGGAGTTAGCAGCATATTTCGTCATTTCCGCAGATGGAATATCCATGAATATCACACGGAAATTATTCATCATGAAAGGCTTGTAGAGCCTTGACAGTACTTTCTTCGCATGTTCACTCTCAACACCTACCACAACACGGTCTGGTGACATAAAGTCCTTGACAGCACTACCCTCTTTCAGAAACTCCGGATTGGAAGCTACATCAAATTCCACTTTCACGCCACGCTTCTGTAATTCCTCATTAATCGCATGGTAAACCTTCTGGGCAGTACCCACAGGAACTGTAGATTTAGTAACCACTACCACATAGTGATTTAGGTTCTGACCTATCGTTCTTGCAACTTGCAATACATATTTTAAATCTGCAGAGCCATCCTCATCGGGAGGTGTGCCCACAGCAGAGAAGACGATCTCTACATCATCGAGTATAGAAGCAAGGTCTGTAGTGAACTTCAGGCGTCCTGCAGCCACATTCTTTTTTACTAATTCGTCAAGACCTGGCTCATAGATAGGTACTTCTCCTTGTTTCAAACGCTCTATCTTGTTCGCATCAACATCCACACATGTGACATTAACACCTGTATCAGCAAAACATGTTCCCGACACTAATCCTACATAACCCGTTCCAACTATTGCTATATTCATAATATATTAATAATTAGTTTGTTAATCAAATAATTCTGCATTTTTCATACAAGGTTGAGCCAGATCTTTCTCACTCATCAGAATCTCTTTCGGATCAATAGGCCAATCAATACCTAAATCCGGATCATCCCATCGGATACCCGCCTCACATTGGGGAGCGTAAACATTGTCAACCTTATAGGTAAATATAGCCTCTTCGCTTAATACAAGAAATCCATGAGCAAAACCTCGAGGTATAAAAAACTGCTTTTTGTTTTCCTCACTGAGTTCCACCATCACATACTGTCCAAAAGTGGGGCTACTTTTTCGGATATCAACAGCGACATCAAGCACCTTTCCTTTGATTACACGTACTAATTTAGCCTGTGCCGCCTCTCCTTTCTGGTAATGGAGTCCTCGAAGAACTCCATAACTCGATTTAGACTCATTGTCTTGTATAAAATTCACTGGTCCGACCTGTTCGTCAAACTCCTTCTGTTTCCACGCCTCAAAGAAATAACCACGCGAATCATTAAACACACGCGGTTCTATGATATAAACGCCATCTATTTCAGTTGTTTTATATTCCATCATTCAATAAACAATTTCTTTTGAGTGCAAAAATAGTAAATAATATTGGAAAACAAAAAGATTTTTAAATTTTATGTTATTTAAAATGCTTTTTTATTTGCGAGTTTCTAAGATTTTTCTTAATTTTGCACTCGTGATTGAATTAGCAAAACATCTCGAAGTGCTCTTATTGAGCAACGATTGTGTGATAGTGCCCGATTTCGGAGGCTTTGTCGCACATTATGTTTCTGCCCATGTTGACGAAAGGGATGGAACGTTTATTCCCCCTATTCGCACACTGGGGTTCAATCCGCAGCTAAAGATGAATGATTCTCTATTGGCTCAAGCCTATATGGAGTCACAAGACATCAGTTATCCGGAAGCCCTTCGCCATATCGAACAGGAGATTGATGAGATAAGGCGAAGAATTTCCCATGAAGGTAGCTTTTGTTTGGAAGGTATCGGTGTGTTGCGTGCTAACGACGAAGGAACTTATCTTTTCGAGCCTAATGAATCAGGAATTTTGTCCCCATCGCTATATGGCCTCGGCACTTTCGAATTCCTCCCCCTGTCATCACCAGCTATCAAACAAGAGAAAGACGAACCAAAAGCCCAAATTGTTGATATGGAAACAGAAGAGGCAAGTCCGTCTCTCTATGACATGACAGAATATGAAGAAGAGGAAGATAGTACTATCAATATCAAGATGTCATGGGTACGAAATGCTGTTGCCATTGCAGCGGCTATTATTCTCTTTTTCATGTTGACTACACCTGTGGCAAACAGCAATATGGGATCCAAGACGATGAGTGCCTTACAGAACAGCTTTATCCATAAACTCATACCGAAAGATACCAATATAACGTCTGCTACTCCTGTTATAAACCAGAACAGTAAGGCAACAACAAAACCTGTTGTGGATAAAGATACTACTCAGCAGAAATCAGCGGAGAAACCAGCACCTCAGCAGGCGGTACAGTCCAATACTGACCGTCCCTATTGCCTTGTTTTGGCCAGTCAGGTAAAACGTTCCAATGCCGAGGAGTTTGTCCGCATGTTAAAAGCAAGAGGATTTAAGGACACAGAAATATACATCAACAATCATATCATACGCGTAGTATATGGACACTTCAAGTCCGAAAGTGCCGCTTATATTGAACTACATAACTTGCGGTTTGAAGAGGATTTTGAAGAAGCATGGGTCTATAAAAGAAAAACTGGAGTATGAAACGCGTAAGATGCCCTAAATGTGATACTTATATTTTATTCGACGAGACCCAATATCAAGAAGGTCAGTCTCTTGTTTTCCAATGTGCTGAATGTGGAAAACAATTCGGAATCCGTATCGGTGTTTCTAAATTGCGTGAGACTCAGAAGAAGGAAAATGAATTGGCAAATACTCAATTTTCCAACCTTGACACAGCATGTGGCAGTATTGTGGTCATAGAGAATGTCTTCCATTTCAAACAGGAGATCCCTCTCCATATGGGAGATAATATTATTGGGCGCTATCAGAAAGGTAATCCCATTAACACTCCCTTTGAGACCGTTGACCCCAGTGTCGACCTCAATCACTGTACTATCAACGTAAGCCGTGACAAAAATGGAAGACTTCGCTATATGCTGAGTGACAACAACAGCAATACTGGTACTTTCGTCGATAATATAGAACTGAAGCCCCATGAGCGTCGTCTGATAGAAGACGGTACCCTCTTCACTCTTGGAGCCACCAGCATCATTCTACGGACCGCTAATGATTAAGACATCCGACAGGACCTTAAATATAAGGCTATTAGGGTACATACACCAGCAAAAAAACTCTAACATCATCAATCCTCCTTTTGCATTCTTATTCTTCTGCAGCCTCACAAGTGGACTGATTCCCGCTGACGCGCCTACCCGTAGCCTTTCCCCATATGAGGTATTTTACCCCGCATACAAATGTCGTTGGGCGTCTTTGAAGGTTTGACGAGCAATGGGGACGCTACCTAAGGCATTGATGCCTTCAGGCAAAGAACCGAATTTCAGTTCCAACAGCGTCTTCAACTTATCCATTCTCAACTCGTCGATACCAGATTTGATATAGGCATTGATGATATATTCCACAAACTGGCGCTGAGCATCCGAGAGGCTTTCAGATTTATCTGTATTTACTGTATATCTGTATTTTTTATAAACTATATATTAAGCAAGTAAAAGTCATATACTTAGCCCTCGTAAGTATAGTGTTTATTTCAAATAAACTATATACTTAGCACACGTAAACTATATACTATTCGAAGGCGTTTTTCCTAGACCGAAGAGGAAAACTTTTTCCTCCGAAGAGAAAAAAGTGCTGCTCCGAAGAGGAGGAAAAACTCCTAAGGTACCAAAGATGAGAGGATTTTTTCGTTATTACCTTTGGTAATATGTTTTTTTTATGTAATTTTGCAGCCGAATCTACAATTACTATAATATTTTATGAAGAAATTATGTTTATTAATGCTTATAGCCTGTCTCTCGGCCTCGGCTATGGCACAGGAAAAATTTGAGTTGGGTAAACCAGGGGATGACAACTACAGATATTTGGATAAGTATCAGGCTCTCAAAGAGTACATCGACAAATCGAAATACCCTAATTTTAAACTAGGTGCTGGTACAACAGTCAACGACTATCTCAAGAAATCCACAGTCTATAAGATGACCAATGCCAACTTCAATGAAACTGTTGCAGGTAATGCTATGAAGATGGCCAGTTGCGTGGATGGAAATGGCAATATGAATTTCACCGCAGTGAAAAACTATGTGAAAGCTGCCACCGAAGCAGGTCTCAGTGTCTATGGTCATACTCTTGCCTGGCATTCACAGCAGCCCATCGGTTGGTTGTCGAAACTTATTGCAGACAAACCAGACCCCAATGCTGAGGAAATATGGACAGTGGTTGCCAACGAGGACTTCCGTAAATACACAAGTTTTAACCACTGGAAAGCAAATGAAATCGAGAACGGCTACACAATCTCTTTCGATGCCCCCAATGGTCTTAAGGTAACGACCCAGAAATCAAAGCCATGGGAAGTGCAATTTATTGTGATGGAAAATATTCCTCTTAAAGCAGGCAAGACTTTTAAAATGACAATAGACGTAAAAGGTTCAAACACAGGTCGTTTGGATGGACATCTTGGAGACTGGACCAGTAACAATGACCAAGATAGCCAAACGGGGACAAGTGTTAGCGTTTCTTTCACTACAGATTGGCAGAGTGTAGAAGTGAGCGTCATTCCAACCATGGACACCAACTTCTTGTTGCTGCATGTTCCGGACTATGTAGGTGACATCTATATTAAGAGTATCAAGTTTGAAGGCAACAAGGTTAAGACCGTTCCTCTAACCGACCAGGAGAAACACGATGCCCTCGTAGGCGCTATGGAGAAGTGGATTAAGGGCATGATGGAGGCCTGCGACGGAAAGGTGAAAGGTTGGGATCTCGTTAACGAAGCCATCTCCGGTGGCGGCAATGACGGGCAAGGCAACTACGTTTTGCAGAGTTCTGAGCAAAAAGACAGTCAATCCTGGGATGTCGGTGGCGACAAATTCTACTGGCAGGACTATATGGGCGATCTTGAATACGTTCGTCAAGCATGTCGTCTGGCTCGTAAGTATGGACCAGAGGATATCAAACTTTTCATCAACGACTACAATCTGGAGTCTGACTGGGACGACAACAAGAAGGTGAAGTCACTCATCAACTGGATTAAGAAGTGGGAGGCTGACGGTGTGACCAAGATTGACGGTATAGGTACACAGATGCATATCAGTTGCTTTGAAAATGCAAGTATTCAGAACAGTATCAAATCGCATATCACCAAGATGTTCCAACTCATGGCTAATTCAGGTAAACTGGTTCGCGTTTCAGAACTCGATATGGGTTATGTCCGTGGGTCAAACCGATGGGGAAGTTCCGTCAAAACCAATCAACTGACAGAAGCCGAACATAAGAAGATGGCAAATTTCTACGAGTGGATCATCCAAGAGTACTTCCGTATCATACCGCCAGAACAGCAGTGGGGCATCTGCCAGTGGTGTACTACCGATGCACCCTCAGGTAGTGGATGGCGCGGTGGCGAGCCTGTTGGTATCTGGGATCTCAACTACTACCGCAAGCATGTCTATGCTGGTTTCGTACGTGGATTGAATGGAGGTGAACCTACTGGTATTGACGATATTACGACTGACAAGACTTTAGACACATCAAAGGGTATCTACAACTTGAAAGGTATTCGCATGTCAACAACATCACTTGAAGAACTTCCTTCAGGCCTTTACATCATAAACGGCAAGAAGGTGGTTAAATAAGTTTGAATATCAAACCTGAAAAATTCTATAGAAATCCCCCTCAAATACATGATGGGGGATTTTTTCATTATTACCTTTGGTAATATGATTTTTTTTGTGTAATTTTGCACATTAATTTAAACAAAGATGGATTTTAGAGATGAAGAAACCAACCGCTATATTGCTTCTGCACTGTCCCGACCAACAGGGAATTATCTCAGAAGTAACTCGCTTTATTACTGATAATCAGGGTAATATCGTTTACCTCGACCAATATGTAGATAAACAGGATGGCATGTTTTTCATGCGCATCGAATGGGAATTGGAGAATTTCCTGATTCCACAAGACAAGATTCAGGAGTACATTAATACCCTCTATGCCCAACGTTACAAGATGACTTGCAAGTTGTATTTCAGTGACAAACGCCCCAGAATGGCGATTTTTGTATCAAAGATGAGTCACTGCTTGTATGACCTGTTAGCCCGCTGGAAGGCTGGAGAATGGGATATCGATATTCCCTGTATCGTATCGAACCACGAGGATTTACGCTATGTGGCAGAACAGTTCAATATCCCCTATTACGTCTGGAGCATCAAGAAAGACCATTCTAATAAGGAAGAGGTAGAGGCTGCGGAGATGGAACTGCTGAAAAAAGAAGGTGTGACATTTATCGTCCTTGCCCGTTACATGCAGATTATCAGTGATGAGATGATTGCAGCATACCCGAATCATATTATCAACATCCACCATTCCTTCCTTCCCGCTTTTGTGGGAGCGAAACCTTATCATCAGGCATGGGAGCGTGGCGTGAAGATTATCGGTGCCACCAGTCACTATGTGACAGCAGAACTGGATGCTGGTCCTATCATCGAACAGGATGTAACACGTATCACGCATAAGGACACACCAGAGAGTCTAGTGCTCAAAGGCAAAGACTTGGAAAAGATTGTGCTGTCCCATGCTGTCTCGAAACATATCCAGCGTAAGATCCTGACGTATAAGAACAAGACCATCATTTTTAGTTGACAGTTGATAGTTGACAGTTGATAGTTATGAACGTAGCCATCGTAAAATACAACGCAGGAAATGTCTATTCAGTGGTGAATGCCCTCAGAAGGCTGGGCATCGAACCGCTGTTGACAGACGATGCTGAACAACTTCAGCGTGCTGACCGTGTGCTTTTCCCTGGACAGGGACATGCCGGTGAAGCCATGGAATATCTGAAGGCGCGTCGGCTGGATGAGGTCATCCGCGACCTGAAGCAGCCCGTCTTTGGTATCTGCGTAGGACAGCAGTTACTTTGCAAGCATTCAGAAGAAGGTGATGTGGATTGTATCGGCGTCTTTGATGCGGACGTAAAGCGTTTCCAGCCTCAACGACACGAGGAGAAAGTTCCTTGTATGGGGTGGAACAGTCTGCATGACGTCAAAGGACCTCTCTTTGAAGAGAACACCTATGTCTATTTTGTACATAGTTATTATGTACCCCTTTGTGAGCATACGACAGCCATGGCAGACTATATCCTGCCCTATTCCGCTGCCATGCAAAAGGATAATTTCTACGCCTGTCAGTTCCACCCCGAGAAGAGCGGTGCTGTAGGTGAACAGATTCTCAAGAGATTCTTAGAATTGTAAAATTGAAGAATTGAAGTATGAAGATAGAACTGATTCCTGCCATCGATATCATCAACGGTCAGTGTGTACGACTGACGAAAGGTGACTACGACCAGAAGACTATCTACGGTGAGCCTCTGGATATGGCACTGGAGTTTGAACGCATCGGGTTCCAACGCCTGCATGTGGTAGATCTGGACGGGGCAAAGTCAAAGCATATCGTCAACGAGACTGTGCTCAGAAGTTTGGCTACCGAGACACATCTCATCATCGACTTTGGTGGTGGCATCAAGACGGATGAGGATATTGAAAAGGCTTTTGCCAATGGGGCTAAGATGGTAACTGTAGGCTCTATCGCTGTCACTCAACCAGAACTCTTTATGGGATGGTTGGAGAAATACGGTGCCGAGCGGATGATATTGGGTGCCGATGTGCGCAATGGAAAGATCAGTATCAACGGATGGAAGGAAGATTCCGAAGAGGACCTGCTGCCTTTCCTCAAGAAATATGTCGAAGCCGGTGTCAGGAATGTGCTTTGTACGGAGATTTCGAAGGACGGTACCCTCGCAGGACCTGCCATCGACCTCTATCAGCGCGTGATGGATGCCTATCCCGAACTGCATCTCATTGCCAGTGGCGGGGTTAGCAGTATTGACGATATCAAGGCTCTCAACCAAGCAGACATCCCTGCCGTAGTATTCGGCAAGGCAATCTATGAAGGTAAAATTAATTTGAAAGAACTATGGGACTGGCAAAACGCATAATACCCTGTTTGGATGTCAAAGACGGTGAGACGGTCAAAGGCACGAACTTCGTGAACCTGCGCTCGGCAGGCGACCCTGTAGAACTGGGTAAGGCCTATAGCGAGCAAGGGGCTGACGAACTGTGTTTCCTTGACATCACCGCTTCATTTGAGGGCCGTAAGACATTTACCGACATGGTAACGCGCGTGGCAGAGACCATCAATATACCCTTCACCGTGGGTGGAGGCATCAACGAACTGAAAGACGTAGAGCGCCTGCTTTATGCCGGTGCCGACAAGGTGAGTGTGAATAGTGCTGCTATCCGCAGACCAGAACTGATTGATGAGATTACCAACCGTTTTGGCAGTCAGGTTTGTGTGGTAGCCATTGATGCCCGTCTGGATGCCGATGGCTGGCATTGTTATCTCAAAGGAGGGCGCGAACGTACAGAACGCGGACTCTTTGAATGGGCACATGAGGCACAGGAACGTGGTGCAGGTGAGATTCTCTTCACCTCGATGAACCACGACGGTACCAAGAACGGCTATGCCAATGAGGCGCTGCGGGAATTGGCAGACCATCTTTCCATTCCCATCATTGCCAGTGGCGGTGCAGGATGCAGAGAGCATTTCCGTGATGTATTCACAGAAGGACATGCTGATGCTGCTTTGGCAGCCAGTGTATTCCATTTCGGAGAGATTCCTGTACCTGAACTCAAAAAGTATTTAAAAGAAGAAGGAATTAACGTAAGACTATGAAGATAGATTTTGAAAAAATGGGTGGACTCGTGCCAGCCATCGTACAAGATGTAACGACGAAGAACGTTCTGATGCTCGGATTCATGAACGAAGAAGCCTATCAGAAAACGATAGAGACTCAACATGTGACGTTCTGGAGCCGTACCCGTCAGACGCTGTGGACAAAAGGAGAGACCAGTGGTCACTTCTTGAATCTCGTTAGCATGCAGATAGACTGCGACAACGACACCTTGTTAGTCAAAGTCCATCCTGTCGGTCCTACCTGTCATACAGGAACAGATACCTGTTGGGGAGAAAGCAACGACACCAATCCCCTACTCTTCCTAACGGAATTGCAGGACTTTATCAATAAGCGTAAAGAAGAGATGCCAGAAGGTTCATATACCACCAAACTCTTTAAAGACGGTGTCAACAAGATTGCGCAGAAAGTCGGTGAAGAAGCCTTGGAAACCGTCATCGAGGCAACCAATGGCAATAGCGACCATCTGATATACGAAGCCAGCGACCTACTCTATCATTTATTGGTTCTTCTTACCGATAAAGGATTACGTATTGAAGACGTCGCTGCGGAGCTTCAGAAGCGGCATGACCCTAACTGGGACAAGAAACGCCGTGAAGCAAAGGCTCATGGAGATATGAAGTAGAATTCTTTGACCTAAAGGTACAAAGCGTTACAAGTAACGATTAGAAAAATTGAAAAATTGAAGATATGCTTATAGATTATCAGAAAGCGAACATCTATCAGAAAGATGGTATTCTCGTATTAGAAGGAGTGGACTTTCATGTAGATGAAGGTGAGTTTATCTACATCATCGGTCGTGTCGGTGCTGGTAAGAGCACTCTGTTAAAAACACTCTATTTCGAATTAGACGTTGACGAGGCAGAGAATGCTTTTGTTCTCAACCATGACTTGAGAGGACTGAAACGCAGATATATTCCTGCCTTACGCCGTCAGATGGGTATTATCTTCCAAGACTTCCAACTGTTGAGTGACCGTACGGTCCATGACAATCTTGCTTTTGTCTTGAAAGCAACAGGCTGGAAAGACAAAGAAGAGATAGAGGAGCGCATCCATGACGTATTGGAAGATGTGGAGATGCAGGATTATGGTGACCGTTTCCCACATGAGCTTTCTGGTGGTGAACAACAACGTATTGCTATTGCCCGTGCCATCCTGAACAAGCCCAAAATCATTATTGCCGATGAACCCACAGGTAATCTTGATCCAGAGACTGCCACCAATATCATCGGATTGTTGAGACATATCACCCAGACTGGCACTGCTGTTGTGATGACTACACACAACATTCCTCTGCTGAAGGATTATCCAGGCATTGTTTACCGTTGTATCGATGGCCATTTGGAGGAGATTACCAACGACTATAATAAAATAGCCGTCTATGAAGAGAATAACGAGCAAGAAGAGATACGTAAAGTAGATTATTCTACACGTGAGGATTTGTCTATATAGAAATAAATTAAAAAAAGAATATACAATGAAGGTAATGAAATTTGGCGGTACATCGGTAGGTTCACCGGCCCGCATGAAAGAGGTTACAAAACTGGTGACAAAATCAGGAGAACCCGTATTCGTGGTTCTGTCTGCCATGTCTGGAACGACCAATTCTCTGGTGGAAATCTCTGACTATCTTTACAAAAAGAACCCAGAGGGAGCCAATGAGGTTATCAATGCGCTTGAAAAGAAATACATGAAGCATATTGATGAACTTTACTCGACCGACGAGATGAAGAAGACTACTCGTGATTTTATTGTCACCGAGATGAATTATCTGCGTTCCTTCACCAAGGAACTCTTTACTTCGTTCGAAGAAAAAATCATCGTGGCACAAGGAGAGATGATGTCTACCAATATGGTGGTCAACTATATGAAGGAATTGGGTATCAAGGCCGTTTTGCTCAATGCATTGGATTTCATGCGCACTGACAAGAATTCAGAACCTGACCCAGCCTATATCCGTGAGAAGCTGTCGGCTATCATGGAGAAGAACGAAGGTCAGCAAGTATATATCACCCAAGGATTCATCTGTCGCAATGCCTATGGCGAGGTTGACAATCTACAGCGCGGAGGTTCTGACTATACCGCTTCGTTAATAGGTGCTGCCCTGAATGCTGAAGAGATTCAGATTTGGACAGATATCGATGGCATGCACAATAACGACCCACGTGTGGTTGACAAGACGGCTCCTGTTCATCAGCTTCATTTCGAAGAGGCTGCCGAGCTTGCCTATTTTGGTGCAAAGATCCTTCACCCCACCTGTGTCCAACCTGCCAAATATGCAGGAATCCCCGTACGTCTGTTGAACACAATGGATCCTGACGCTGAGGGAACAACTATCAGTAATCAGACAGAATATGGTAAGATCAAGGCCGTGGCTGCCAAAGATAATATCATTGCCATCAAAATCAAGTCCAGTCGCATGCTCCTTGCCACAGGTTTCCTCCGTAAAGTCTTTGAGATTTTCGAGAGTTACCAGACACCTATTGATATGGTATGTACCTCTGAGGTCGGCGTTTCTATGTCTATCGACAACTCTGCACATCTGGGTGAGATTGTAGATGAGCTGAAGAAATACGGAACCGTAACGGTTGATACCAATATGTGTATCATCTGTGTGGTCGGTGACCTCGACTGGTCAAACATCGGTTTCGAGACCCTCGCCCTGGATGCGATGAAGAGCATCCCCGTCCGCATGGTCAGCTATGGAGGTTCCAACTACAATATCTCCTTCCTTATCCGTGAGGAAGACAAGAAGCGTGCTCTCCAGAGTCTGAGCAATACATTATTCAATAAATAATACCCCAGCAACACAACACAATGGCAAAAGGAATATTTCCCATAGAGAAACTGGAACGGATAGACACTCCGTTCTACTATTACGATACAGAACTATTACGGCAGACACTCCGTACCATCAATGCCGAGGCAGGCAAACACGAGGGCTTCTGCGTACACTATGCCATCAAGGCAAATGCCAACCCTAAGATACTGCGCTTCATCCGTGAGGCCGGCTTGGGTGTTGACTGTGTAAGCGGCGGCGAAATAGAAGCCTCCTTAAAGGCAGGATTTTCTCCCTCCAAGATTGTCTTTGCAGGCGTAGGTAAGAGTGATTGGGAGATCAATATCGGTCTCGACAACGATATTTTCTGTTTCAATGTGGAGAGTATTCCTGAGTTGGAGGTTATCAATGAACTTGCTGGTCAGAAAGGAAAAGTGGCGCGTGTCGCCTTCCGCCTGAATCCCAACGTGGGTGCTCATACCCATGCCAATATCACGACAGGACTGGCTGAGAATAAGTTCGGCATTGCCATGCGTGACATGATGAGTGTCATCGAAGAGGCTGCAGGGATGAAGAACATCAAAGTTGTCGGACTGCATTTCCATATTGGTAGTCAGATTCTGGATATGGGCGATTTCGAAGCCCTATGCAATCGTGTCAATGAACTGCAGAACGAATTAGAACGGCATCGTATCATCATGGAACATATCAATGTAGGTGGTGGACTTGGTGTTGACTATCAACATCCCAATCGTGTCCCTGTTCCTGATTTCAAAGCTTATTTCGACACCTATGCCAAGAAACTGAAGCTACGTCCTGGACAGACACTCCATTTTGAATTGGGACGTGCCGTAGTAGCACAATGTGGCAGTCTTATCACGCGTACCTTATATATAAAGCAAGGTGCCATCAAACAGTTTGCCATTGTCGATGCCGGCTTCCCAGACCTCATCCGTCCCGCACTCTATCAGGCCTATCATAAAATAGAGAATATCACCAGCGAAGAACCTACTCAGACATACGATGTGGTTGGCCCTATCTGTGAGTCTACGGATGTCTTTGCCAAACAGATAGACCTGAACCAATGCCGACGTGGAGATCTGTTGGCCATCCGTTCTGCTGGAGCCTATGGCGAGATTATGGCATCCCAATACAATTGTCGCCGTCTTCCACAAGGATATATGAGTGATGAAATCTAAATAAACCATGACAATAGATAATCAGACAAAAGAAATCAGACCTCAGTTGTCAATGGTAATGGTCGTCCATGACCAAGGAAACCTATTGGAGCAGAACCTGCCCCAGTTCCTGACACAGCCTTGTCAGACAACATACGAGGTGATTGTAGTGGATGACACTTCCACAGACGACACTCCTGATATCTTGAAACGTCTGAAAAATGAACACTCCAATCTCTATACCACCTTCATGCCCGTATCGGTGACCAACCCCAGTAGGCTGCGCCTTGCCATGACAGTAGGTATCAAAGCTGCCAAGGGCGAACGTATTGTATTGACAGACATCCAACGTCCACCTACGTCTCCAGAATGGATCGACGGACTCATGGAAGATCATTATGCAGAGGTGGTGATGGTATATAGCAACAGGAAACACCCTGAAATAGTAAGACATCAAGTATGGCAACAGTTAGAGGATGCCATACCACTATTACGCAAAGCTGAACGTCGCGCTGGCCGTGGACATCGTGGAAAATGGCAGAAGAGACGTCGCGGAATCTACGACGCTGTGGCTGTCAAACGTGATCGTATATTTGATGCCGTCCGCTGTTATGACCAGATTATCCGTCGTCGCAGACTGGCAGGTCTGCGTCTACATGTAATCTGGAAGGCTCTGACACACTAATCCATATTCCTTATCAGCGATGAGAATTCTCCATTACTATCCCAAAGACGACAACATGATTGCAGGTTATGTAAACATGTTAGTAGATAATATGGGATTGGAGGCTGAAAACATCACTGCATCGGAAGAAATGGAGGCAAAAGAGAAACTGCAAGCAACACACTATGATATCCTGCATATACATGGATGCTGGCGAAATTCTTCTTCACATATTCTGAAAATCGCTACCAAACAAGGTACCCGTATGGTACATTCTCCTTATGGACAGTTAGAGCCGTGGATTCTCGATGAGAACTATTGGAAAGAGAAACTTCCGAAACGCCTGTTATACCAACGACATATCGTAGAAAGTGCCTATGCCGTTATCATTCAGGGAAGAATGGAAGAAGAATGTATTCGGAACTTGGGATGGAACCAACGGATGGAGATTATCCGTAATCCAATGATTACTCATTCTATTACTCCTAGCGAACTGGCACGAAAGACCTATGCTGTCTATCGCAAAGTGCTTGACAGTAATACCATTGAACTGATGAGCGACAATACTCTTAAGATGCTTCGTCATTTCATCAAGGCAGGTATTACAGGTGACAGCAGATGGATTACCGATGAACTTTGTGCCATTTCCGATCAGGAACAATGGCGCCATCTGCTCTGTTATGCATATCAGGAACAAATTGAGGGCATAGTCAACAGGGGAATCCGTATTCTGAACTATCCGGCTCCAGATATGGATATGAGTAAGGTGACATGGTATAAACCTAACCACTATGAGCCTTCCAAATCCATCCAAGATGCCATCGGACTACAGTTCACATCCGAGAATGAGCGCTTGTTGGCTACCTTTAAATATCTCCGCAAACAGATTCTTAGAAAACGACTAACTATCAGTCATTTATGTGAGCTCGACCGCGAGTTAAGAGAACACGATATAGAGGAAGATCATCTCTCAGAAACACTGAAAGAAGAACGTCTCTATAAAATGACGGGACGCATCATGCAGCTCATGGAAGAACTGACAGGCTTGAATGAAGGGTTCACGCCTATCCCACCCCTTAACGACCGTATCACCAAACAGATGAAACGGCAAATCAAGAATCACCTGAAATTATAATTACTTTCAAGACGTTCTTAAAGAAAATGCCATACGTCATCATTGCCTTAGGTTCCAACTACCAACAGACTGCCCATATCCAATGGGCATCGCAACGTTTGGAAGCGCTATTAAGTAATCTTCAATTCAGTCGAACGATATGGACCAGAGACATCAAAGGTAGTAGAAAGATGTATTTGAACAGACTCGCATGTGGAACAACATCTCTTAGTGTGGAAGACCTCGAAAAAAGGCTTAAACAGATGGAGGCAGAGACAGGACGTACCCAACAACAGGTAACCCTCGACCTCGACCTGATGCAATACGATACAAAACGCTATCATGAGAAAGATTGGCCAAGACCCTATATTCAGAAACTCATCCCCGATATCATATGAAAAAGACTTTCGTTTTACTACTTTTCCTTTCCAGTATTCTGCCTTTATCCGCCCAGACTTTTGAGCAGTATTTCTGTGACAGCACCCTGCGTCTCGACTATATCTTCGCAGGCGATGCCAACAGCCAATATATCTTTGTCGACGAGTTATCCAAGAATGCCCGCTGGTATGGACGCAAGCACCGTTTAAGCGAACTTCCATTACAGGGGAATGGCTGCATCACGGTGAAGGATAAGGACAGTGGCAGCGTTATCTATCGCCATTCTTTCTCTACCCTCTTTCAAGAATGGCTTGCCACCGATGAAGCGAAAAAGACTCAAAAGTCGTTTGAAAACGTATTCTTGGTTCCATATCCTAAGCAACCTGTCAGTATCACGGTAGAACTCCGTGACTATCATGCTCAGGTGATGACCAGTCTGACTCACGATGTCGACCCTCGGGATATCCAAATCCGTCAACTGCAAAAGAAGGAGAATACATCGTATATCACACTTCAGCAGGCTGATGACACAACCCGTTGCATCCATATAGCCTACGTCTCTGAAGGCTATACAGAGGAACAGATGGGACAATACCTGACTGACTGTCGCGCTGCCACGGAAGCGCTCTTCGAGCACGAACCGTTCAAGCAGTTACGTGGACGTTTCAATATCGTTGCATTACTTGCTCCATCCCATGATACGGATGTCAGTCAACCAGGCAAAGGTCTCTGGTTGAATACCGCATTAGGTTCCCGTTTCGATACCTTCTATAGTGAACGTTATCTCACCACCCTGCACCTCAAGCATCTTCACGACTGGCTGGCGTGCGTCCCCTATGAGCACATCATCATCCTTGCCAACACAGCGCATTACGGAGGCGGCGGCATCTATAACTCCTATAATCTGAGCTATACGCGTGGCGATAAGTTCCTCCCCGTAGTGGTTCATGAGTTCGGACATTCCTTTGGCGGATTGGCCGATGAGTATCCGTATGGAGATAGCGACCCGATGTATTTCGCAGATACAGAGCCTTGGGAGCCTAACCTGACAACGACCACTCGAAAACCTGCAAAATGGCAGGATTTGATTGATGAGGGAAAAGTCGGACTCGTAGAAGGAGGAGGTTATCTCTCCAAGGGAGTATGGCGAGGACAGGAAGACTGTCGGATGCGCACCAACGAATGTAAGGATTTCTGTCCAGTATGCCAACAGGCACTCACCAGACTCATTGATTTCTACACGAAATAGCTTATTCTGCCCTTTGACGAACTGCTTCGTAGAGTAAAATCGCAGCAGAGACACTGACGTTCAAGGAATCCAGTCGCCCCAACATTGGTATACGGATATGAGCCGTAGCCGCCTCACGCCATTGGTTTGTAAGCCCCGTAGCCTCCGTACCCATCACAATGGCAGTTCCCTTACGCATATCCGTATCATAATAGAGATGGGAATCCTGCAACTGTGCCGTCAGTATTTGAATGCCATGCCCTTGAAGGAAACGGATGCACTCTTCCGAGGTACAGGCAACAGTAGGAACGGTAAAGATGGCACCGATGCTACTGCGGATCAGATTAGGGTTATATAGGTCTGTCAATGGATCGCAGACAATCACAGCATCCGCTTTAGCAGCATCTGCTGAACGGAGAATGGCACCCAGGTTACCGGGTTTCTCCACACGTTCCAATACCATCAGCAAAGGATTTTCCGATAGTTGCAGATTCTCTAATGTCATCTGACGACTACGGATAATGGCAACAACGCCCTCCGTCGTTCCCCTATAGACTATTTTCTCATAAATATCAGGAGTTACCTCAAACACATGGGCTGCCGTATATGATGCGCCTTCCAATAACTCTGGACACAAGAAAAGCGTATCTATCTCATATCCTGCTTCCACACAATGTTGCAACTCTCGCCTACCTTCCACCACAAACAGTCCTTGCTTGCGACGTTCAGACGATTTCTGCTGTAACAACAACAAATTCTTGATGCGTGGATTCTGTGCACTCGATAGTATTGTTTCCATAAAACTCCCGATTTTTCAGTGCAAATATACATATAATTCATGTAACCATCGTCTTTTTTACTAAAAAAACCGTTAATATTACTTACGTAATCTACTTGTTTAAGAAAAAAGTAGTATCTTTGCAAAGATTAAATAAAAAACTTAACAACAAAATGGAGTTTACAGCCAAACAAATAGCCGATTTTATAGGAGGTACCGTAGATGGCAATGAACAGACTACTGTGAATACCTTTGCCAAGATAGAAGAAGGCAAAGAAGGAGCCATCACTTTCCTATCGAATCCCAAATACACCCACTACATCTATGATACAAAAGCAAGTATCGTACTGGTTAATGAGGATCTCCAATTGGAGAAACCTGTAACCACCACACTGATTCGTGTGAAGAATGCCTACGAATGTGTGGCAAAACTCATGCAGATGTATGCTCAATCGATGCCTAAGAAGACGGGGGTTGATTCATTGGCCTTTGTATCACCGTCTGCCCAGATTGGCAAAGACGTCTATATCGGTCCCTTTGCCGTCATCGGTGACGGCGTGAAAATCGGCGACGGCACACGCATCTATCCTAATGTCACCATATATGACGGTTGCCAGATTGGCAAGAATGTTACCATCCATGCAGGAGCGGTGATTGGTGCCGACGGTTTCGGATTCGCTCCCAATACGGAAGGTTACGACAAGATTCCACAGTTAGGCATCGTTGTCATCGAGGACAATGTGGAGATTGGTGCCAACACATGTGTAGACCGCTCGACAATGGGTCAGACTATCATCCACAAAGGTGTGAAGCTGGACAACCTCATTCAGGTGGCCCATAACTGTGAGATTGGTGAGAACACCGTCATGTCGGCACAAGTCGGTATGGCAGGAAGCACAAAGATTGGTGCCTGGTGTATGGTAGGCGGCCAGGCTGGATTCTCAGGACATATCACCATTGCTGACAAGACATTCATTGGAGCTCAAAGTGGTGTCATCAGCAATACGAAGGGAAATGGCGAGCAACTTATCGGAGCCCCTGCCATCGACCCGAAGGTGTTCTTCAAAGCATCGGCTGTCTTCAAGAAACTGCCCGATATGTATCGAGAAATGGCTGCACTCCGTAAAGAACTTGATGAACTGAAAGAGAAAAAATAATCGTCAAATAATCGTAAAAACAAAATATGAAACAAAAGACACTCAAAGGTAGTTTTTCGCTATTCGGAAAAGGCTTGCATACAGGATTGAACCTCACGGTAACGTTTAATCCTGCCCCCGAGAACCATGGATACAAGATTCAGCGTATTGATATGGAAGGTGAGCCCATCATCGATGCCATTGCTGAAAACGTCATTGACACTCAACGTGGTACTGTACTGGGCAAGGGAGATATGCGCGTATCTACCGTAGAGCACGGACTTTCCGCACTCTATGCACTGGGCATTGACAACTGTTTGATACAGGTCAACGGTCCTGAATTCCCCATCCTCGACGGCTCGGCTATCAAGTATGTGGAGAAAATCAACGAAGTAGGTGTAGAGGAGCAGAACGCCCCCAAAGATTTCTATATCATCCGCAAGAAGATCGAGGTGAAGGATGAAAACACTGGTTCATGTATCACAATCCTGCCCGACGACGAGTTCTCGATTACGGCGATGTGTTCATTTGAATCGAAATTCATTAACTCGCAGTTTGCTACACTCGACAAAATCGACAAATTCTCTACAGAGATTGCTGCCGCACGTACTTTTGTGTTTGTCCGTGATATCGAGCCGCTGTTGCAGGCCAACCTCATCAAAGGCGGCGATATGGATAATGCCATCGTCATCTATGAGCGTCAGACGACTCAGGAGCGTCTCAATATGTTAGCTGACATGCTGGGCGTAGAGCACCGAGATGCTAATGAGCTTGGTTATATCCAACATAAGCCGCTGGTTTGGGAAAATGAGTGTACGCGCCACAAGCTACTCGACGTCATCGGTGATATGGCACTCATTGGTAAACCCATCAAGGGCCGCATCATTGCTACTCGTCCGGGACATACCATCAACAACAAATTTGCCCGTCAGATGCGCAAGGAGATTCGCAAGCATGAGGTTCAGGCCCCCATATACGACCCCAACGAGGAGCCTGTGATGGACGTGAACCGCATCCGTGAGTTGCTGCCCCACCGCTATCCCATGCAACTAGTCGACAAAGTAATCTCGTTAGGTGCCAACACCATTGTGGGTATTAAGAACATTACCAGCAACGAGCCCTTCTTCCAAGGACACTTCCCCGAAGAACCTGTGATGCCTGGTGTCCTTCAGATTGAGGCAATGGCACAATGTGGCGGTCTCTTGGTGCTCAACACATTAGAGGAACCTGAGCGCTGGTCAACCTACTTTATGAAGATTGACGATGTGAAATTCCGTCAGAAGGTAGTACCTGGCGACACACTTATATTCAAAGTCGACCTTCTGGCACCTGTCCGTCATGGAATCTCTTCCATGAAGGGTTATATCTTCGTAGGTGACCATGTCGTAGCAGAAGCGACATTCACCGCACAAATCGTAAAAAACAAGTAAATTATGGCAAATCAGATACATCCATTAGCAGTCGTCGACCCCGAGGCAAAATTGGGCGATAACAATATCATTGGTCCGTTTTGCGTGATTGACAAAAACGTGGTGATTGGCAACAATAACAAATTGTTGAACAACGTGACGCTCCACTTCGGAACCCGTCTGGGCAATAACAACGAGATTTTCCCAGGTGCCTCGATATCGACAAAGCCTCAGGATTTGAAATTCCAAGGTGAAGAGACAACCTGCGAGATTGGCGACAATAACAGCATCCGTGAGAATGTCACCATCAGTCGTGGTACCGCCTCGAAGGGTAAGACAGTGGTAGGCAATGGCAATCTGTTGATGGAGAATATGCACATCGGTCATGACTGCATCATTGGCAATGGATGCATCATCGGTAATTCAACGAAATTTGCCGGCGAGGTCATTGTCGATGATTGTGCAATTATCAGTGCCACCTGCCTGTTCCACCAGTTCCTTCACGTTGGTGGCTACATTATGTTCCAAGGTGGTACGCGTACAAGTCAGGATATACCTCCCTATGTTATAGCTGGAAAAGAACCTGTACGTTATGCTGGTGTGAACCTGATAGGATTGAGACGTCGTGGCTTCTCCAATGAGACCATTGAGGCCATCCATGATGCCTATCGTATCATTTACTCGAAAGGAGTTTTGAAAGACGGTATTATAGAAGCACGCGCCAAATATCCTGACTCGAAAGAGGTGGAATATATCTGTTCGTTCATCGAGAACTCTAAGCGCGGAGTCATCAGATAATGACGCTCATCGTCGTCATCGGTCCCACGGCTGTCGGAAAAACAGCACTCTGCATCGATATCGCACGCTATTATGGCATACCTATCATCAATGCAGACTCTCGTCAGATATATCGTGAACTGAAGATTGGTACAGCGACACCGACGACAGAGCAGCTTCAAGCAGTGAAGCATTATTTCGTGGGCAGCATCGGCATCGACGACTATTATAACGCCTCTATGTATGAGCAGGATGTGTTGTCGCTCCTTGACGAGCAATTCAAACGTTCATCCATCCAACTGCTTTCCGGAGGTAGTATGATGTATATCGACGCTGTATGTAACGGTATCGATGATATCCCTACCGTGAGGGATGATATCAGGGAGAAAATGAAAAGGAGATACGAGGAAGAAGGATTAGAAGCACTCTGTAAGGATTTACAACGCCTCGACCCTGAACATTACGAGACAGTAGACCGAAAGAATCATCGCCGCGTGATTCATGCTTTGGAGATCTGCTACCAGACTGGCCGCACCTACACATCCTTCCGCACTCAGGAGAAGAAAGCCCGTCCCTTTCAGATTGTCAAGATCGGATTGAACCGCAATCGCGAGGAACTCTATGACCGTATTAACCGACGCGTTGACAGGATGATGGACGAAGGATTATTGGAAGAGGCCCGTTCGCTCTATGACAAACGGAGCAACAATGCACTCAACACAGTTGGCTACAAAGAAATGTTCGCCTATCTCGATGGCATCTGGAGTCTTGACGAAGCCATTGAACGCATCAAAGGAAACACCCGTCGCTATGCCCGTAAGCAGCTCACTTGGTTTAAGCGCGACGAACAAATACAATGGTTTCATCCACAACAAGAAGAAATACTGAAGTATATAGCACAATATGAATAAGTACTTAGAAAAAACACTCCAAGCCCCCAAAAAGGGTTGGCAATGGTATAAACGATTGTATCAGGGACGCAAATGGTACACCAAGACGGCGATAGGTTTCGCCTCGTTCATAGCAGCCTTTTTACTCTACCTCTTTATGGTAGATATCAATTTCCTATGGCTTTTCGGCAAATCGCCCAGCCTTGGCGCTATTATGCACCCCAAGACCACACAGGCTTCCGAGCTCTATAGTGCTGATGGTGTATTGATTGGAAAATACTTCAGCGAGAACCGCACGCCTGTGGAGTTTGATGATGTGAATCCCGTATTCTGGCGTGCGTTGATAGATACCGAGGACGAGCGCTACTATCAGCACTTTGGCATAGACTTTCAAGGTGTCTTCGCAGCCTTCAAGGACTATGTAGTACATCATGATGCCCGCGGCGCCTCTACCATCACCCAACAGTTAGTGAAGAATATGTTCCGTGTCCGCACAGAATATTCCACTGGTCTTCTTGGATATATCCCTGGCGTTAAGATGCTCATTATGAAGAGCAAAGAGTGGATCACTGCTGTGAAACTCGAACTATTCTTCGATAAGCAGGAGATTCTGACAATGTATGCCAATACCGTTGATTTCGGCTCAAATGCCTTCGGTATTAAGACGGCAGCCAAAACCTATTTCGGTACGACACCTAAGAACCTCACACCCGATCAGTGTGCCATTCTCGTAGGACTCTTGAAGGCAACAACTTACTATAATCCACGCATCAATCCCGAGAACTCGTTCAACCGCCGCAATGTGGTGCTAAACAACATGCTCAGGCATAAGGACATCACCGCGGAGGCTTATGACACACTGAAACAGAAACCCATCGACCTCGACTACAGCGTCGAGAACAACTACGACGGTCAGGCTCTTTATTTCCGCGATGGAGTAGCCAGTTTCCTTCGTGATTGGTGCAACGAGAATGATATCGACCTCTATCGCGATGGTCTTAAAATATACACCACCATTGATACGCGTATGCAGAAATACGCCGAAGAGGCCGTCACCAAGCAGATGAAGATTATTCAGAAGAGTTTCGATAATCACTGGCAAAACATGAACCCTTGGCGTGACGAACGCGGTCAGGAGATACCTCATTTCATCGAAGACCTTGCCAAGAAGTTGCCTTATTATAAATATCTGTCGCAAAAGTATCACAATAATCAGGACTCCATCAACTATCATCTCAATCAGCCCCACATTGTGAAACTCTTCGACTATGAGCAAGGCTATATCGAAAAGGAAATGTCAACGATGGACTCCATACGTTATATGGAACATTTCATGCACTGCGGCTTCGTGGCGATGGAGCCACAGACCGGTCATGTGAAAGCTTGGGTGGGCGATCTCGACTTCAAGACGTGGAAATATGACAAAGTGACGGCCATGCGTCAACCAGGTTCCACCTTTAAGCTCTTCGTCTATTCGGAAGCAATGAACCAAGGTATCACCCCTTGTGATACCCGTCAGGATGCCTTCTTCTCGATGAAAGTCTACGACAAACGCCAAAAGAAAGAAGTACTCTGGGCACCAACCAATGCCGATGGTCGTTTTTCGAATGCCAATATCACATTGAAACAGGCCTTCGCCATGAGTGTCAACTCTGTGGCTGTCCGTCTCGGTCAAGAGGTTGGTATTCCACAAATTGTGAAGACTGCCCACGCTATGGGTATCAAGAGTAAGCTTGACCCCACTCCTGCCCTCGCCCTCGGTTCCAGCGATGTCAACCTACTCGAACTCGTCAATGCCTATTGCACACCCGTCAACGACGGCAAGGCTCATGAACCCGTCCTCGTTGCCCGTATTCTCGACCGTGACGGCAATGAGATATATACTGCACCCACCGAACAGAAACAAGCCCTCCCCCATAAGAGTGCTTTCTTCGTACAGCAACTCTTGCAGGGTGGCATGCATGGCACCAGCAGTGCCCTTTATCGCTTCATTAGCAAATATCTCAATGATACTGACTTCGGTGGCAAGACCGGTACATCAAACAACCATTCTGATGCATGGTTCGTTGGCACTACACCATGCCTCGTCGTTGGTGCCTGGGTGG
Source organism: Prevotella sp. (assembly GCA_017554145.1). Lineage (GTDB taxonomy): Bacteria > Bacteroidota > Bacteroidia > Bacteroidales > Bacteroidaceae > Prevotella. The sequence goes on from JAFZIZ010000008.1 coordinate 127,073, forward strand.
GTGGTGAATATCGCTGCATCCATTTCCGTACTGGACAATTAGGACAAGGCAACCGCACGGCATTACCCATCTGTGGCAACTTCCTCGAACTCGTATTGGGTGATCCTGCTTTCAAGAAATATCGCACCAAATTCACCGTACCGAAGGATATCGATGCTTCGATGGCGCAATATGGTTGTGGTGGCTATTTCAAAGCACCGTCTGACTCCGATTCTCTCTCCGTCGATAGCATCCATCATGAAAGAGCCATTCCCGGCGAAGGTCAACCTGCTGGGGAAGGATCTCCTATTCCTTCGGATCATAACGGCAGCCAATCAACACTTCCCTCTCAGCCACAAGCCGCTGAGGAACCTAAAGAATGATATAATGGATTTAAGGAGTACTTTTAATACGTATTTCGAATATTTTTCGTAATTTCGCCTCCAATAAGAACGAAAGAGTTATGATTACATTCCCTCATGCAAAAGTGAATCTCGGACTGAACGTGGTGGAACGCAGAGCCGACGGATACCATAACCTGCAGACAGTGTTCTATCCTGTGAGCATCAAAGACGCACTGGAGGTGACACCAATGGACGACACATTCCCTTCTGAAGTAGACTGTGACATCAAGGTGACGAACATCAATATTGAAGGCGACGAACAGAAGAACCTTGTGGTAAGAGCCTACAATCTACTTAAAAAAGACTTCCCTTCCCTGCCCCGACTACATGCACATCTCTACAAAGGAATACCCACACAGGCAGGTATGGGCGGCGGCTCCAGCGATGCCTCTGCGATGTTAGTGTTACTGAACAAATCGTTTGGATTAGGACTATCGGAACAGCAGCTCATCCAGTATGCGGCACAATTGGGGGCTGACTGTGCTTTCTTTATCATGAACCGCCCTGCGTATGCAGAAGGTATCGGTAATCAGTTGACACCCATCAACCTGAGTCTGAAGGGTTACCACATGGCAGTAGTACGTCCTGACATCCCCGTTTCCACCAAACAGGCTTATGCACGCATCACACCACAGATGCCAAGGAAGTGTTGTAAAGACATCGTGATGCAACCTGTAGATACATGGAAGGATGAACTGGTGAATGATTTCGAACAAGGTATCTTTGCCATCCATCCAGAACTAGAAGTTATCAAACAGAAAATCTATGAAGAAGGGGCTGTCTATGCAGCCATGAGCGGAAGCGGAAGTGCCCTGTTCGGACTATTCAAGGAAACGAGGAATCTGGCAGCAGTCTTCCCCGACATGTTCACAGAAACACTCGAATTATAAATAATAAAATAAGATACAATAAAAATATGGTTATCTCACGACAACCATATTTTTAATTAACCTTAATAATCTAATACCATGAAAAACACATTGCAAAGATAGAAATATCATTTGCTTCTCGCAAGTGTAGTTTCAATATATACTACATATTTAATACATTTTAAGTGTTTAGTGTACCCATTTGACGTATTTTAACCGTCCAAATTCTTCTTCCTGCTCCTCAAAAGCCCTTGGATCAAGTGCATCAGCTATACAAAGCGACAACCCTACAGTGGTATCAAACTTGAACGTTGCCACATAGGGTTCCTGAGGAAGTGACAGATGGGGTGCCACATCAAGAGGTTTCCATTGAACGGAATAAACCTCTACCTTACTCTCAGGGGAATCCTTGCCATAGGTAGTGATTACGCAGACCACCTGATTACAACTATCTACTGCCTCGTTGACAGGCATTATATGCATCGTAATCCGCAACGAAGGACTAAGCTGAATATCCGCCAATACGTCGGTCAGCGAGAGCATCTCACTCTTACCTCCTAATTCGTTACGAACCTCAGCCTTCATACCAGAATCAATAAAGTCGATAAAGTCCAACTTACTGTTTTCCGTCAGGTAAGGTAGCATCTGAGCAGGCATCCGCTGAAACACCTCCCTCATCTTCGGCTGAGCCTGACAAGGAATCATGAATAGCATGACGACAACCGTCAACAATACCCTATAAATCTCTTTAACCATTAACCAATAACCTTTAACCGTTATTTATCCACGTCCCGGACGAAGGTCTTTCACTCTGACAGCCTTACCTTCGCTGACAGGCAGAGAGCCTTTCTTCACCAGTTTCACTCTCGGCGTCAGCAGGATTTCATCCTTCAAGGCACGCTGGATATCCTTCGTCATCTTCTGAAGTTCAGGATATACATCAGTGTTCAATCCATCGAGTTCTACCTCAACCGTCATGATATCGTTATCTTCCTCGGTATCGAGGGTGATAAGATAGTTGCTGCCCAAACCAGGATATTTGACGAGAATCTTCTCCACCTGCATGGGGAATACGTTGACACCCTTGATAATAAACATATCGTCGGTACGTCCTTTGATACGGTCGATGCGACGATGCGTACGTCCACAAGGACACTCACCAGGAATAACACGCGTCAGGTCGCGGGTACGATAGCGCAGGATTGGCATCATCGTACGGTCGAGGGTAGTCAATACCATCTCACCCATCTCTCCGTCGGGCACTGGCTCCAACGTATCAGGATCTACAATCTCTAGGATATAGTTGTCTTCCCAGAGGTGCATACCATTCTGCTCCAAGCACTCGAAAGCCACACCAGGACCATTCATTTCCGTCATACCGAACGAGTTATATGCCTTGACACCCAACAGGCGCTCAATGCGCTGGCGCTGCTCTTCCGTATGAGGTTCAGCACCGATAAACAACGTGTGAAGTTTAGTGGAACGGGGATCAACACCCTCCTCTTGGAACACCTCAGCCAGACGGATGGCATAGGAAGGGATGGCATGCAGACAGGTGGTACCGAAGTCCTTGATGAACATAATCTGACGCTTAGAATTACCAGCGGCGGCAGGAACAGTGGTAGCACCCAACTTCTCTGCACCATGCTGGAATCCCAGACCACCCGTGAACATACCATAGCCAGAAGAGTTTTGGAAGACATCGGTGTCGCGGCAGCCTACCATATACATGTCACGTGCAATCATGTTTGCCCATGAGTCGATATCGTGACGCGAATAGGTCACTACCGTAGGATGGCCTGTCGTACCACTAGTAGAATGGATGCGGATGGCATCCTTCATATCACCGCCTACCAATCCGAATGGATAGTTGTCGCGCAAGTCCTGCTTCGTGGTGAACGGAATCTTACGGATGTCTGCCACGGTCTGAATACTGTCGGGCGTGATTCCTAAATCACCCAGACGCTTCTTGTAGAAAGGTGACTGTAGAGCAATCTCAATGCTCTTACGTAACTTTTTCACTTGCAATGCCTCTAACTCTTTGCGAGGCATTGTCTCCAATTCTGGTTGCCAATACTGATTGTTCATATCTTTTCGTTTTTAATTTATAGTTTCAATGTATAATCATACGTCAAAGGAAGGTGCTTGCCAATGCTCGTGACAATAACGCCGCACTGTGTTGACTCCTTCACCTGCATCACCATGTCTGCCATCAACTGGGCATTTACGTCGTCAAGATGGGATATCGGCTCATCCACCACGAGGAAGTCGAAAGGCTGTGCCAACGAGCGCATGAAGGCGACACGCTGTTGCTGTCCCTGTGAGAGAAGACCGGCTTTCTGATGCAACTTCTCAGCAATACCCAACTTGCTGAACCATTCTTCTATCGTCGCCTTACTGACGGTACTGGTCAAGCGGTTCTTAATCTGTACATTCTCCAATGCCGTGAGTTCAGGGAAGAGACGCATCTCCTGAAAGAGCATACCGATATGCTGTTGACGCACCGTCACCCATTGGGATATCTTATAGCGTCGCACATCATCCTGATCAAAGAATATCTGTCCCGAATAATCGTGGCGATAGCCTAAGAGGTAACTGCAGAACGTACTCTTGCCCATACCACTCTCCGCCTCTACCAGATAGGTATTGCCTTTCTCGAAGTCTACCTCCGTATGCCATATCTGTGAGTTCATATCCTCGCGGTCGACAAAGACCTGCGGCACTACTTGATGTAATGATATTATCCTCATACGCTTATTCGTTTTTACTTAGTTGTGCCATCATCACGGCAGCCAGTCCTGCTGTCTCCGTCCTTAGTCGTGAGGTTCCCAGATGCACGGAATGATAACCTTGTGCAAGGGCTTCCTTCACTTCATCCATAGAGAAATCACCCTCCGGACCAATGAGTATGGTAACATCCTCTGTAGCAGCGAGGGCTTTGAGTTCATCGAAGAGGAAGGTACGTTCCACTTCCTCGTAACAATGGGCAATATACTTGTCACTACCTCTGTCGGCAGTGATAAAATCCTTGAACGATGTCATCTCATGAAGTACAGGCTTCCATGCCTTGCGGCTCTGTTTCATCGCAGAGACCGCTATTTTGTCTAATCGTTCCGTCTTGACGACCTTACGTTCCGAGAACTTACAATCCAAGAAAGTAATCTCGTCAATACCTATCTCCACCGCCTTCTCAATCATCCATTCTATACGGTCGATGAGTTTCGTAGGAGCAATAGCAAGATGGATATGTCCCTGCCAAGGACGCTCCTGAGGCATCGTCTCCTGAATGGCATACATACAATGATGGTTGGAGGCAACAGTAACTTCAGCCCGATAGAAACACCCCTGCCCGTCCATCAGCATCAACTCGTCACCAGTACCCAGACGGAGCACCCGCACAGCATGCGATGCCTCATCGGACGGCAACTCCTGTAAGTGGGCTGCATCGGGGACATAGAAGTATCTCGTTTCTTTCATCGTTAATTATACTTTAACCTCTTCTTTTTTAGGACGGAATATCAGAGCGAAGGCAATTGCTACAACCATCGCATAGACGGCGAAGATATACCAACAGGAAACCCAGTCGATTTCACCTGTACTATTGGTATGTGCATTTACTACAGCCTGTGCTACTAAAGAGCCTGACGTTGCACCAATGCCGTTAGTCATCAACATAAACAAACCCTGTGCTCTGGATCGTATACTGGCATCCGTAGACTTATTGACAAAGAGGGAGCCGCTGATATGAAAGAAGTCAAAGGCGACACCATAGACAATCATCGACAGGATGAACATCCACACACCACTGCCAGGATTACCCATGCCTAATAGTCCGAAACGAAGTACCCATGCCAACATCGCAATGAGCATCACATTCTTAATACCATAGCGTTTCATGAAGAAAGGGATGAGCAAGATACAGCATGTCTCACTGATCTGTGATATAGAATAGAGAACCACTGGATAGTTCACTCCGAAGGAATCCGCATATTCGGGCATCGTTTGGAAATGGTCAATGAAAGGAGTCGCAAAGCCGTTTGTGATCTGAAGACTTACTCCCAAGAAGATGGAAAAGACAAAGAATATCGCCATCTTCTTCTGCTTGAATAACGAGAAAGCCTGTAGTCCCAAGGCTTCGGCAAAGGATTTCTTGTTACCATCAGTATTGACAGGACAGGAAGGAAGTGTAAAACTATAAAGGAATAAAAGGACACTAAGGGCACCACTCATGATAAACTGGTTCTGGTTCTGTTCAAAATCCAATACGTCGACCAACCACATCATGGCAATAAAACCGATTGTTCCAAAGACACGGATAGGCGGAAAATCCTTAATCGTATCCAAGCCCGCCTTTGCCAATACACTGTAAGCGACGGAATATGATAATGCAAGCGATGGCATATAGAAAGCGACACTCATGGCATAGAGTCCGAACAAGACACTGAACTCCGCATGATCACCCTGTTGGTAACCATACCAACCAGCGAGTATCATAAAGGTACCGGCAAGCAGATGACAATAGCCTAACAGACGTTGGGCAGGTATCCAACGGTCGGCGACTATGCCCATCAGGGCAGGCATGAAGATGGATACGACACCCTGCATGGCAAAGAAGGAACCGATATGGTTGCCCATCCCAATCTTACTCAGATAGATACCCATACAGGTCAAGTAGGAGCCCCATACTGCGAACTCCAAGAAGTTCATCACTGCCAAACGTACCTTCAGATTCATACCTTTTTATGTTATTGGTTCATTATCTTTCCAGAGAGTCAGTTGCCCTTCGTCATCTTTTCGCAGGCTTAAGCTCGACATTTCCCACTCGGTAAACGGAAGTTCCTTCTTTAGCGGATAATACTGGACTACCTTTCCGTGGGATATTTCCACGACGTGTTGTGTCAGCACTGTTCCCTGAGGCGTCAGGAGTTCTGCGCAGGCTATCCGCCTTGTTTTCTGTGTCATTCTTTGGCTCATCCTTCTCTTCTTTATGATGAAAACGTATCAATTGTATCTGACTGATGAACATCAACTTGCGTATATCTCCTTCCTCATGTAAATCATTATTGAGATAGATGAATCCGTTGAGTTCCTTCAATCGTCCTTCCTGATAATGGGGGATACGAAGTTGTGTCATTCCCGAACTGGAAATACGCGACACAGATTGCGTAATACTGTCATTCTCATATTTAGCCGTCAAACACAGGATGGCATCCCTTGAACCGTTCTGATAGAGGAAGTCAGACATAAATTGGAACATGAAGGAATCGCCCTGATAGAAAGAGGTATCTGCTTCCACATGGATATCAAAACGATTGGCGGTTGGCTTGGGAATAAGCAGCACGTCGGTCTCGTTCTTCCAGATATTGGCAGTATCACCCGTCTCACTATATTGTGAGTATCTGTTAATGTCACCTACAGAAGCACCCAACTCCTTTGCATCGTCATTCAAGCGCTCAGTTACACGGGTATAGATTTCCTTTAGTCTGTCGGCATGAGAATAGTAATAGATCAGAGAGGAATCAAAGACTGCCTCCGTGATATCATACTTCTTCAGAACGGCACGGAAATAGACATTCTGTTTATACTCAGCATCCTCATGACCACCAGTACTCTTCTCTTTTGCCATTGCCTGCGACACATGGTAATCGTAGAGTATATCCTCCAACTCACCTGGTTGGATATATTCCGACGGCACCGTAGGTTTACAACCTATCACAAGTATCGTCAATAATGCGATGACAAGACTATTCCTCATCGGCTTTCACTTTTTTCTTTCTTGAACGATATCTCACTGATTTCTTTCCGATAGAAAAGTAATAGGAGGACAACACCTACAGAGATTGCAGAGTCTGCGAAATTAAAGATAGGACTGAAGAAGATAAACTGCTCACCTCCTACCATAGGTACCCAGTTGGGCCATGTCGTCACAATCAGGGGGAAGTAGAACATATCCACAACCTTACCCATTAGGAACGGAGCATAACCCGTTCCGAAGGGTACAAAATAAGAAACATAGAATTCAGAAGAAGCATTGAAAATCAGTCCATAGAACATAGAGTCAAATAAATTGCCAGCCGCTCCCGACATAATCATCGACAAACAGAAAATATATCCCCAGCGCGCCTTTGCCTTCACCTGACGAGTTATATAATAACCCAACGCTCCGATAGCAATAACACGGAAGAGAGAGAGTACCAACTTACTACCTATCTCCATACCGTATGCCATACCGTTGTTTTCGATAAAGACAATCTTAAACCACGAAAAAATTTCTATTTGCTCGTGAAGCGTCATATTCGTCTTTACCCAAATCTTAATGATCTGGTCGACAACGAGGATGACCGTTACCACAGCAACAGCCATCCATCCACGCTTTACAATGCTTGCGTTACTCATTTACTTCTTGCCTGCCATCTTTGACTCCACGCTCAAAGTAGCATGAGGAACGGCACGCAGACGTTCTTTCGGAATCAGTTTACCTGTGATACGATCAATACCATAGGTTTTGTTTTCAATACGTACCAGAGCTGCTTTCAAACCCTGAATGAATTTCTGTTGACGGGATGCCATCTGAATCAGTTCCTCTTTCGACTGAGTAACACTACCCTCTTCCAGTGCTTTATACGTGGGGGAAGTATCGTCCACATCATTAGAGTCCTTATTCATTAGGACATTCATCATCTGGTCGTAGTCGCGTTTGGCAAGTGCCAATTTTTCATTGATGATTTGGCGGAACTCTTCCAGTTCCTCATCAGAATAGCGAGTCTTGTCTGCCATAATACTTTTAAGATTTAGTTATTTTTATATTCAATTTAAATTCATCAAAGTCTACTTCTGTACCATCATTAGCTGCGATAGCAATTTGGTCGGCTAGTACTTGAGTCTTGATATACTCACCGAAACCATCCACTGCTTTCTGAATCTCCTCGTTAGGAGCCAAGGTGATATAGATACGGTCAGTAATCTCCAGTCCACTGTCCTTACGGATATTCTGAACACGGTTGATAATCTCACGTGCCATACCTTCTTGTTTCAATTCCTCAGTCAATTCTACTTCTAAGGCAACAGTCAGGTTACCGTCGTTGGCAACGAGCCATCCAGGAATATCTTCATTGATAATTTCTACATCGGCTACCTCAACTATGAGATCATTACCTTCTACATTGATACCAATAGTACCATTGGCTTCCAGTTCTGCAATTTGTTCCTGAGTAAGGGCATCCATCTGAGTGGCCACTCCTTTCATCAGTTTACCGAACTTCTTACCCATCGTACGGAAGTTACATTTTACCTTCTTCACAAGGATACCAGCACCCTCTACAAATTGCAGTTCTTTCACATTCACCTCATTCATAATCAGGTCTTTCACTGCCTCAATATGACGTTTCTGCTCTTCGGTGGCAGGTATCATCATACGCTGTAGAGGTTGACGTACCTTGATATTAACCTTACGACGCAAGGCAAGTACCATTGAAGTAATCTTCTGTGCCATCTCCATACGAGCCTCCAAGTCCTGATCAATCAACGACTCATCAGCCACAGGGAAGTTATCAAGATGTACACTGTCCTTCTCACCGCCAAGGTCACGATAGAGTTGGTCGGCATAGAACGGAGCAAACGGAGCCAGCAGTTTAGAGATGGTAAGCAGACAGGTGTAGAGTGTGTCGTAAGCCGAACGCTTGTCGTCACTCATCTCCTTACCCCAGAAACGTTTACGGTTCAGACGGACATACCAGTTACTCAGGTCGTCGTTGACAAAACTGTCAATCAGTCGTCCTGCACGCGTTGGGTCATAGTTCTCCAACTCTTCCGTCACTTTCTTAATCAATGTATTGAGCGAAGAAAGAATCCAGCGGTCAATCTCTGGCTTGTCTGAATATCGAGACTGTGCCTCCACCTGCATAGAGGGCTCAAAGCCATCCACATTGGCATAGAGTGCGAAGAAAGAATAGGTATTATAGAGCGTTCCGAAGAACTTACGACGAATCTCATCCACACCCTCGGGGTCGAACTTCAGGTTGTCCCAAGGCTCAGAGTTAGTCATCATATACAGGCGAACGGCATCACTTCCGTATTTCTCAATCATCTCAAATGGATTCACCACATTACCCACATGCTTTGACATTTTGTTGCCTTTTGCATCAAGTACCAATCCTGATGAAATAACATTCTTGAAGGCTACAGAATCGAAAATCATTGTAGCTATAGCATGCAATGTAAAGAACCATCCACGTGTCTGGTCAACACCCTCGTTGATAAAATCAGCAGGGAAAGCCTGATTCTTATCGATAGCATCACGATTTTCAAACGGATAGTGAATCTGAGCATAAGGCATTGAACCTGAGTCAAACCATACGTCAATTAGGTCGCTCTCACGCTTCATAGGTTTACCGCTTTCGCTCATCAATACGATATAGTCGACATATGGACGGTGAAGGTCTATCTTGTCATAATTCTCCTGACACATATCACCAGGCACGAAACCATTATCCTTCAAAGGATTGCTCTTCATAAAACCAGCCTTGACGGATTTCTCTATCTCGTTATAGAGTTCCTCCACACTGCCGATACAGATTTCCTCACCATCCTCACTGCGCCAGATAGGTAGTGGTGTACCCCAGAAACGACTACGTGAAAGGTTCCAGTCATTCAGGTTGTCGAGCCAGTTACCAAAGCGTCCCGTACCTGTTGACTCCGGTTGCCAGTTGATCGTCTTGTTGAGTTCGCTCATGCGCTCCTTACAAGCCGACGACTTAATAAACCAAGAATCCAACGGATAATAGAGCACAGGCTTATCGGTGCGCCAGCAATGCGGATAGTTGTGGACGTGCTTCTCAATCTTGAACACCTTGTTCTGAGCCTTTAGATCCATGCAGATAGAGATATCCAGTGTCTCGTCTTTATCGGTCAGCGTATCGTCGTAGGCATTCTTCACATAACGTCCTGCAAACTTGTTCCACTCATCCTTGTTGACATAGCGCTCGACGAATTCTTCGTCAAGATCCTCAATAACAAAATATTTACCCTGTAAATCGACCACAGGACGTTCAGCACCCTTCTTGTCGATGAGGACAATCGGACAAATACCTGCTTTCTTGGCAACGAAAGCATCGTCGGCACCAAAGTTCGGAGCAATATGTACGATACCAGCACCATCGTCGGTCGTTACGTAATCACCGGGAATCACCTTGAAAGCATCGCCCATCGGTTTGATGGCTGGCATCAGTTGCTCATACTCCATACCGACAAGATCTGTTCCTTTATATCGTGCCACGATGCGATAGGGAATCAGTTTATCACCCTTGTTGTATTCTGGCATCTCTCCACCGTCGGTGATGTTACCCTCTGCAGGCAGATAAGCATTCAGACGAGCCTCTGCCAATACCAAAGTCACTTTGTCGGCAGTATATGGATTATAGGTCTGCACAGCAACGTAGTCAATCTTTGGACCAACGCAGAGTGCCGAGTTAGCAGCAAGTGTCCAAGGGGTGGTTGTCCATGCAAGGAAGTATGGGGTACCCCATCCCATCATCTCTGGCTTCGGATTTTTCATCTTAAATTGTGCCGTACACGTTGTGTCCTTCACGTCGCGATAGCATCCGGGCTGGTTCAACTCATGAGACGAAAGTCCCGTACCTGCGGCAGGTGAATACGGCTGGATGGTATAGCCCTTATAAAGCAGTCCCTTCTGATAGAACTGTTTCAGCAACCACCAGAGTGTCTCGATATACTTGTTGTCGTAAGTGATATACGGATGGTCAAGGTCTACGAAATAGCCCATCTTCTCCGTCAGTTCACGCCATTCGGCAGTATACATCATCACATTCTCACGACATTTCTTGTTGTAATCCTCTGTGGAGATATAACGCTCTGACTCCTTGTTGTCGATGTCAGCCTTTGTGATACCAAGTTCTTTCTCTACGCCCAACTCAACAGGCAGTCCATGAGTATCCCAACCTGCCTTACGGTGTACCTGATAGCCGCGCATAGTTTTATAACGATTGAAAGTATCCTTGATACTACGAGCCAGTACATGGTGAATACCTGGATGACCATTGGCTGAGGGAGGTCCTTCAAAGAACACAAACTGAGGACAGCCCTCACGCTCTTCGACAGAGCGAAGGAACACATTGTTCTCCTTCCACATCTGCAGGATATCATTGTTTACCTGCGTTAAGTTCAAACCGCTATGTTCAGCGAATCTTTTACCCATATTTTATCTTATTTTTTACCTTGTTTTTATTTTTAGTCTGCAAAGGTAGGAAAATTTGGGCGAAAAACCAAATAAAAAACATTTTTTTTAACTCACCGTCAAAGTAGCTATTTATCGCTCTGAAATATTGATGGTAAGTGTATTCGATGTATTACCACAAATGCGATAACGGTGATCGATACGAATACCAACAAGCCAAAGTATATTGTTATCTGCGTCAGTAACAACGAGTTGACGACGTTTCTCAAAGATCGTCATCTTACGGTCTGTCATGAGATCGCTCAACAATTTACGTCCTTCCATACCATACGGAATCATCCAGTCGCCTTCCTCCACTTGACGAACCGTTAGCGGAAAACGTACTTGATCGGCATCCAAGGTAGCAATAGCGGCATCTTTTGATAACCAAACAGACTCTTTTTTAACTGAGAACTTAGCGGTTTCATTTATCATATAGATACCTTCTTCTGGAATACGCAACGAATTAAACGGTTTTAAAGAGGGTTCAACATAATAGGCATCACGGTCTTTCAATACATCATATCCAGAAGAAGATGATATGATTCTACCTGTCTCTGCCTCCATAATCTGTTGTACCTGAACGCCGTTGAAACCATAGTTTTTAAGCCATTCAAATAATAGATATTCTCTTGAACCGATTTTATCTAACTCGTTGAATGTAATCGTTTTGGCGTCTTTGTAATCATCAATAACTGTATCTAATACCTTCTGTGCCTCTAATACGTGTTCCGCTGTTTGCTGAATATTATCACTGACGGCAGGATTCAATTCCTGCAATAATGGAAGTACTTGCAAACGAACCTTGTTACGCTGTACGTCAGCCTCCAGATTGGTAGAGTCCGTCACATATTCCTGTCCCTTCTCAGCAAGATAAGATTCAATTTCTGCCCTTGACACACATAGTAATGGACGAAGAATGTAACCGTTTCGAGGTTGAATACCTGTCAACCCACGCAATCCTGTACCTCTAACCAAATTCAATAATACCGTTTCGACAGAATCATCACGATGATGAGCCACACAGATGCCTTGGGCACCCAAATCTTGACGAAGCTGTTCAAAATAGCGATATCTAAGTTCTCTGGCTGCCATTTCAACGCTAACTTTATGCATTTCCGCATAAGTTAACGTGTCGAAATGAATGCGATGGAATGGAATGTGTTTTTGCATACAAAGGGTCTCGCAGAACTGTTCATCCCTATCTGATTCTTCTCCACGGAGATGGAAATTACAATGAATAGCATGGATTTTATAGCCCATTTCATCGAGCATCAGTAAGAGTGCCACACTATCCGCCCCACCACTCAATGCAACAAGATATAAATTATTGTCATTAAGCAGTTTATACTTTTTAATATAACTCTTTACTTTATTCCACATAAAGAACCAGTCCCTTCAGATATTCTCCTTCAGGATGATAGATATTAATAGGATGATCAGCAGGTTGATGCAACTGATGGAGAATACGTACCTTGCACTTTGCCAAAGCAGCAGCCGTAAAGACTGCATTACGGAAGTGTTCCTTCGTCACTACCTGAGAACAAGAGAAAGTGAAAAGGATACCACCTTTCTCTATCTTCTCAAAAGCCTTCTGGTTCAGACGGGTGTAACCTTTCAAAGCATTATGCAAAGCACCACGATGCTTGGCAAAGGCAGGCGGATCGAGGATGATAAGATTATAACTGGCTATTGGCTTTTGGCCATTGGCTTTTGGCTTTCCAATCCCTTCTAAAAACCTAAAAGCATCTTCACAAAACGCCTCATGACGCGCATCGTCAGGGAAATTAAGAGATACATTCTCGCGTGTCAGTTCGATGGCTTTAGCCGAACTATCAACAGAATGTACTAATTCTGCTCCGCCACGCATAGCATAGAACGAGAAACCACCAGTATAACAGAACATATTCAATACTCGCTTCCCTTTGGCATATTGTTCTAACAACAAACGATTCTCACGTTGGTCAACAAAGAATCCCGTTTTCTGTCCTCTCAACCAGTCGACACGGAACTTCAATCCGTTTTCCATGGCGATATTGTTATTACTGCCTCCATATAGAAAGCCATTCATATCATCGGCAGTCATAAAAGGCAACGTAGTCTCACTCTTATAATAAATGTTTGAAATACGTGATTCCATCACATTTACTAATACTTTTGCTATCTGCTTGCGCATCAGATGCATGCCGATAGAATGGGCTTGCATGACAGCCGTATTGCCATAGACATCGATAATCAACCCTGGCAAATTATCGCCCTCACCATGTACCAATCGGTATGAGTCTGAATATTCAGAATGATCAGTGACAAGTCCAATAGCTTTTCTCATCTGGAGAGCAGACTGTAAACGGGAATGCCAGTACTCATCGTCGATTTCAACATCGGAGAATGTCAAGACACGTACAGCAATAGACCCCTGTTGATAGTGCCCGATTGCAATGAAATCACCATCAAAAGTCAGAACACGCACCAAGTCACCCTCTTCGACGCCTTCCTCTATCTGTTGAATGGCACCAGAGAACACCCAAGGATGAAAGCGCCTCAGGCTCTCGTCCTTACCCCTCCGTAACTGTATTCTCTTGTACATTTTCTTCCACTTTTATCAGTTCATAATCTCCTGTCTGTTCCAATCGCATGAGTTCTTCGTATAACATAATACAAGCCCACGCATCTGTAGCAGCATATATCTTCTGTTTCTCATTTAGAATCTCTGCCTCCCAGTTGGAGAGCTGATCTCTTTTCGATATTCGTCGTCCGAAGAAGTTGGCATAGAGTTTTTGCAGGCTCATATCCTCCACTCCTATTTCCTCCACATGGTTTTGCAAATCAATGAAGTTTCCTTGCTGGAACGCTGCACGTCTGCCTAACATCATCATGTCATCACGAAGGGAAAGTCCTATTTTGGGAACTGTCGTATCTTCTAACAGTCGGATAACGGCAGGTGTCATCCCGATGACATTCAGACGGAATAAGAAACACATATCATGGCTGGATACCTGTAACAGTGCCACTTCGTTGACTTGTCCTTTCTTAAAAGAAGGTCGCGTCTCTGTATCTATTCCGAGTATGGGTCTCGAAAGCAGATAGTTAACAGCTTTTTCCGCCTCTCCTTCTGTAGTCACTACCACAATATGCCCTTCAAAAACCACTCTCGGCAAACCTCCAATTTTCGTCTTATTGTATTTGCTATAGATAATCTTTTTCATCAAAGTTTTGTTTTCAAGGTGCAAAAATACAAAAAAAACACGATTTTATGGCGTTTTCTTAGTTTTTTCAATTACTTTTGCACATTATTTATAATATTATGGCCAAGAAAAAGAAGACAAACACCTCCTCTTCCTTTAAAGAGGTATTAGGTATTGATAAGATATTTCATAACGAGCGCTTGAATTTCTTTTTAGGATTCTTGTTGCTCTTTGTGGCAGGTTATTTGATATGGGCTTTCATCTCCTATTTTACAACAGGAGCTGCAGATCAGAGTATGATAGAAACTCCCCGTGATGGAGAAATCATGAATCAGAATGGGGAATTTCAGAATGCCTGTGGTTCATTAGGAGCATATAGTTCATGGTTCTTCATCAAACGTTGCTTTGGTATTCCTGCTTTCCTCATTCCTATCTTCATCTTCTTGCTCTCCATTAATCTGATGAGAGCTTACAAGGTAGGACTTTTAAAGTGGTTTATGTGTCTTACCATTATTATGGTATGGGCATCAATTACTTTTGCAAAATTCCTGAGCCCTTTCCTTCCTAATTCCCATTTCAATCCAGGTGGTGACCATGGTCAGGCGATGTGCGAAACAATAGAAGGGTTGATAGGCGCACCAGGACTGATATTCCTTTTGGCAGTATCGGCTGTCGCCTTCCTCATCTACCTTAGCCGAGAGACTGTCTTCTTGATTCGTAAGATTTTCAATCCTCTTCGTTATCTGAAGAAAATTCCGATGGAGATTAACATCGGCAGAGGGGATGCCGATGATTCCAAAGAGGAGATAGATACCGTAGAAGATCCTACTGTTTTTGACGACCCTCAAACACAAACTGTAGAGTTTGACGACATAAAGCCTGCGAGCGTTAAGGAGCCCGTCACCATTATTGAGAAAAAAGAGACTGTGATGGCCGATGATATTATGCCTGGTGAAATAGACAATTCTGGTATCAGCATGATTGTTGAGACAGGAAAGAAAGAGGAGACTGCCGATGGCAAAGATCTCGTAGGTGACTATGGGGATATCACAACGCCATACGATCCTAAGCGTGACCTGGAGAATTACCACTATCCCACCCTCGACCTGTTGCAGAAGTATGATAGTGATGGCAAGCCATACATCGATATGGAGGAGCAGACGCGTAATAAGAACCGTATTGTTGAGGTGCTGAGGAACTTTGGTGTGGAGATCAGTAGTATCAAAGCGACAGTAGGACCTACTATTACTCTTTACGAGATTACTCCAGCCGCTGGTGTGCGCATTGCAAGAATCCGTAATCTGGAAGATGATATAGCCCTGTCGCTTGCTGCCTTGGGTATTCGTATCATTGCCCCGATTCCCGGTAAGGGAACGATTGGTATTGAAGTACCGAATGCGAAACCTACTACCGTCTCGATGGAATCTATTCTGAATTCGAAGAAATTCCAAGAGACGACAATGGATCTGCCTTGTGCTTTGGGCAAGACTATCACCAACGAGGTATTCATGTTCGACCTTGCCAAAGCTCCTCACCTGCTTGTTGCTGGTGCTACTGGTCAAGGTAAGTCTGTCGGTCTGAATGCCATCATCACTTCCTTGCTCTATAAGAAACATCCGTCAGAGTTGAAGATTGTTCTTGTTGACCCGAAGAAAGTAGAGTTTAGTATCTACTCTTCCATCGACAAGCATTTCTTGGCTAAAGTACCTGATGAGGAAGCAGATCCCATTATCACCGATGTCACGAAGGTGGTACGTACGCTCAACTCACTATGTAAGGAGATGGATACTCGCTACGATCTGTTGAAGATGGCACAGGCTCGTAACCTGAAGGAATATAACAAAAAATTCATTGATCGTCAGTTGAATCCTGCTCACGGACATAAGTATATGCCCTATATTGTAGTGATTATCGACGAGTTTGGCGATCTGATTATGACGGCTGGTAAGGAAGTGGAGTTGCCTATTGCCCGTATCGCACAGTTGGCTCGTGCAGTGGGTATCCATATGATTATCGCCACGCAACGTCCTACGACAAATATCATTACTGGTACGATTAAGGCTAACTTCCCAAGTCGTATCGCTTTCAAGGTTAGTGCGATGATTGACTCACGTACCATCCTCGACCGTCCAGGTGCACAACAACTGGTAGGTCGTGGTGATATGCTTTATTTGGCAGGTGGCGAACCGATTCGTGTACAGTGTGCCTTTGTGGATACCCCAGAAGTGGAGCGTATCAACCAATTCATTGCGAAGCAACAGGGTTATCCCTGTGCCTTCGAACTGCCCGAGCCCGATATGCCTGACGATGATATGGGTGAGGCAGCCGATGTGGATATGCAGCATTTGGATCCGATGTTTGAGGATGCCGCCCGACTGATTGTTGTCAACCAAAGTGGTTCTACCAGTTTGATACAGCGTAAATTTGCTATTGGTTACAACCGTGCCGGCAGACTGATGGACCAGTTGGAGAAGGCTGGTGTGGTAGGTGCTGCTCATGGCTCGAAACCTCGTGAAGTATTGATTCAGGATGAACATAGCTTGAATGTCCTCCTGAGTAACCTCAGGTAGATGAGAATTAATAGTTGATAGATAATAGTTTAGAGATAATGAAAAAGATTTGTATTCTGATAACAGCGATGCTCTTCGCAATTGCATCATCCGGCCAGACGGCTAAGCAGGTGCTCGACAAGACTGCCGCTGTTGTTTCCAATAAGAGTGGCGTCACCGCTTCCTTTACCATCAGCAGCAAGCAATATGGTAATTCGAGTGGCACTATTTCCGTCAAAGGTAAGAAGTTTTATGCCAACACCTCTGCTGGTATCGTCTGGTTTGACGGTAAGACGCAGTGGACTTATGTAAAGGATAATGATGAGGTGAATGTCAATACGCCAACACAGGAAGACTTGCAGGCAATTAATCCCTACAACTTCATCTATATGTATAAGCAAGGTTATGCTGCCACGATGACTGCCAACGGACAGAACTTTGTGGTGACCTTGAAGGCAACGGCGAAGAATAAAGGCGTACAGGAGATGCAAATCACCATCAACAAACAGTCGTATGTTCCCTCTCAAGTACGTATGTTACAAAACAAGCAATGGATG
This sequence comes from Prevotella sp., assembly GCA_017554145.1. Classification (GTDB taxonomy): domain Bacteria; phylum Bacteroidota; class Bacteroidia; order Bacteroidales; family Bacteroidaceae; genus Prevotella. Next base: position 144,847 of record JAFZIZ010000008.1, read on the forward strand.
ACCATCAATGTCAAAAACTTTAAGAAAGCCAACCTTTCCGACGGACTCTTCCGTTTTAACCAGAAAGCCTACCCTAACGCTGAAATCATAGACCTTCGATGAACAAGATACAACTTTTTTTCCTGCTGCGTAAGAATACAAAGCTTAGCGAGAAACGCCACCCGATGTTTGAGGCGAACCAGTATGGTAAACTCATCGGATATATTGTCCTTGCCTTCGTGGCAGTAGAATTTATAGCTCTCGGCACCTTCCTCGGATGGCTCGCCGCCAAGGAGAGTTCACCCGAGATGATATTCTTTGTCATGCCCTTCCTGCTGATAATCGATTTCTCTACGCGCTTTGCTACACAGCAGACACCCCTCATGCTGGTAAAACCCTACTTGTTGACACCCCTCAGCAAATACACTGCTATCGATTGTTTCCTGGTATCGCAGATTCTCGATTGGGGCAATCTGGTCTGGATGACGGTCATACTCCCCTACGTATTCATCGTATGGTGTGGTGGACTGTCCACTGGGGCAGCCATCGGCATGCTAATGTTGCTATACCTGATGATTCTGGTAAACAGCCAGTGGTATCTGTTGGTACGTACATTGATTAATCAGAGTTTGCTATGGTGGGCACTGCCTATCGTATTCTACGGATCGCTTATCGGACCGTTCTTCTTCCTGTCTGATGAAACGATGGACCATGTGATGGACTCGGTGGGTGACTTCTTGGGTGACTATGCGTTCTCGTGGTGGACGTTCGCCTTGTTTGTCATCCTATTTATCGTGCTCTTCGCTATCAACCGCTACACGCAGATGCGCTTCATCTATCATGAGATATCGAAGCACGAGAAGACGAAGCTGAAGCACGTTTCAGAGTTCAAGGCGCTGAACCGCTTCGGACAGATTGGTGAATACCTGAAACTCGAAATCAAGAGCACGATGCGCAACAAGGCGATACGCTCGCGTTTCATTCAGGGCCTCTGCTTCATCACCTTCTTCTCCCTCGCCATCGCCTTTGGTGATATCTACAAAGGCAATTTCGCTCGTAATTTCCTTTGCCTCTATGCCTTCATCTTCTTCGGAGCCACCAATCTCGTGAAGGTGATGTGTCCAGAGGGTAACTATATCGACCTGTTGATGGTACACGAGGAGAATATCCTCACCCTGTTGCGTGCCAAATACTATTATTATTGTTGTATCCTACTGCTACCCGTCATACTGCAACTGCCTCCCGTCATCATGGGACAGTTCTCTATCCTCATGATACTCGCCTATCTGCTGACTGCCACAGGGCCCGTCTATTGCATGCTGTTCCAGTTGGCAGTATTTAACAAAGATACGTTACCACTGAACGAGAAGATTACGGGTAAGAACCAGATGGAGAACAAATGGCAAGCCATCCTCTCAATGGTAGCGATGTTCGCACCCGTTGTTTTTGTACTAATTTTCCAAGCCATCTTCGATGAGACAATAGCATTCATTTTTCTGATTGTTATTGGACTCGCCTTCACGGTAACCAATCCCTATTGGATGCGTAACATCTATCAGCGTATGATGCTACGCCGCTATCAGAACCTAGAAGGATTCCATACGACGAGATGAAAACGATTCTCATACAAGTCGGAAAGACCGTTAATAAGCATTTCGTTACTGGCATCAATGACTATGTAGAGCGCATTGGTCATTACATGCCTTTTGAGGTAGTGACCATTCCCGAACTGAAGAATACCAAGAATCTTACTGAAGAACAACAGAAACAGACGGAGGGGGAACTGATACTAAAACAATTACAGGCTTCCGATACTGTGGTGTTGCTTGACGAACATGGCAAGGAATATCGCAGTGTGGAGTTTGCCCGTTGGCTGGAACAGAAGCGTAATACGGCACGCCGTCTCGTCTTTATCATCGGTGGCCCTTATGGTTTCTCGAAAGATGTTTATTCTCGTGCCAACGAACAACTGAGTCTCTCGAAGATGACGTTCTCACATCAGATGATACGCCTCACGTTTACGGAACAGGTTTATCGCGCCTGCACCATCATCAAGGGTGAGCCCTATCATCATGAATAATCAGAAAAGACTTCCTATCTGGTAGACAATTGCACTAACTATCCACGCAATAATCGTGGTATAGACAGCAGCAAAACCTGCCCATCGCCAAGAACCCGTTTCATTTTTGATGGCAATAATCGTAGCAATACAAGGGAAGTAAAGCAATACAAAGAGCAGATAGCTATAGGCTATCAGTGGCGTCAACTGTTCCAGTCCACCCAGCACTCCAACAGTAGAAGCTACTATTTCTTTCGCACCTACACCCGCTATCAGCGAGACGTCGAGCTGCCACGTGAAGCCCTGTAGTGAGAATAAAGGCGCCACTAACTGTCCCATCTTTCCAATATACGACTGATCCATCGACGGAGCGACACCTGCTGGACCGAAGTATCCTAGTGCCCAAACGATGATAGAAGCCACGAGGATGACACCTCCCATCTTCTTCAGGTATTCCTTACCTTTCTCCCATGTATGACGACCTATCGCCTTTGCCGTCGGCATACGATATGGTGGCAGTTCCATCACAAACGGTGTATCCTCACCTTTTACGATGACCGATGAGAATATCTTACTCATGATGACAGCCATGATGATACCTACCACATAAAGCGATATCATCACCCACGACTGATATTTCTGGGCAAAGAACGTACCCACAATCATGATATAGATAGGCAGGCGCGCAGAGCACGACATAAACGGTAGGATAAGCATGGTAACAATTCTGGAACGACGACTCTCAATGGTTCTTGTTGCCATCACTGCCGGTACGTTACAACCGAAGCCCATGATGAGTGGGATAAACGACTTTCCGTGCAGTCCCATCTTATGCATCAGCTTGTCCATGATGAAGGCAGCACGTGCCATATAGCCCGAATCCTCCATAAAGGAGATGAAGAAATAAAGTATCAATATCTGTGGCAGGAAGACGATGACAGAACCCACACCGCCGATGATACCATCAACCAACATCGAGCGCAAAGGACCCTCCGATATGGCGTTGCCCACCATCTCACCAAGCCATTCCACACCTGCCTCTATCCAGTCCATCGGATACTGTCCGAGCGAGAATGTTGTCTGGAACATCACGAACAGGATGAGGAAGAAGATGGGGAAGCCTAAGTATTTGTTCGATAGTACATCGTCGATAAGGTGCGTCATGCGATAGGTATCCGCCTTTGAGCCAAGTTTGAACTCCGCTTCTGCCAATGCACCGTGTATGAAGCCGTATTTCGCATCCATCACAGCCGTCTCAGAGTCTTGATTTGTCTCTTCCTGCACACGCTTCGATGCCATTTCCTTCGCCTCGATAATCTCGTCGGCATTCGACAGTCCACGCACATAACGCATCACAGAAGTATCGTTCTCTAAGAGTTTGATGGCGAGATAACGTGTGGAATACAGAAGTCGTACGTTCTCGTCCTCCTTCAGATGTTCCTGGATATGAGCAATACCTGCCTCCAACTCATGACCATGCGGGATATGAATATGACGGCTGGTCTCACTATTATCCTCATAGACCTTGATGACCTCGTGGAACAGTTCCTGCACTCCCCTGCCCGACTTAAACGATGTCGGAATGAACGGAACACCAAACAGCGTAGCCAGCGTGTCTATCTTCACCGTGTCGCCCCTATGTTCAAACTCGTCGTACATATTCAAAGCACACACCATCTTCACATTCATGTCCACCAATTGGGTAGTCAGATACAGATTGCGCTCCAGGTTCGAAGCGTCGATGACGTTGATGACCACGTCGGGATGCTGCTGTTGCAGGTGTTCACGCACATAAAGTTCCTCGGGACTGTAGCACGACAAAGAGTACGTGCCCGGCAAGTCAGTCAAATTGAACTCGAAACCATCAAACTGTGCGTGAGCCACTGATGCATCCACTGTCACGCCGCTATAGTTTCCTACCCTTCCGTGAGCACCGCTAGCAAAGTTAAACAGTGATGTTTTTCCACAGTTCGGATTACCAATGAGTGCTACGTTCACCACTGCTCGGTCTGGAAGTGCCACCTCTATCAGTTCAGCTTCCTGTCGACGCAGGCTCACCTCGTAGCCCATCAGTTTGTATTTCACGGGGTCTTGCAACGGAGCGTTCAGCAACACCTCTACCTCTTGGCCTCTGATGAAGCCCATTTCGATGATACGTTTGCGGAAGCCGCCGTGGCCTCTCACCTTCTCGATCACTCCGTGTTCACCCGTTTTCAGTTCCGATAACTTCATTACTGATATACCTTGCGTGACATACCATCACGAGTTTTAACAATGTTTATACCTTTGGTAAGTTCATTGGTACGTACACCAGACATATTGTAGATTCCCTCTGCCTGCGTAACCGTACGACCTTGAATAGGTTGAATGCCCTCAGTATTGGTAGAGTGAATCTCGATACCAGTTATCTGGATATCATCAGCCTCGTCGGCCTTGCTGAATGTGATATTGAACTCTGCCCAGTCGTCGGTAATGCTGAAATCAATGATAAGATTCTGTCCAACCTCGACTGTCTTGGTAAAGACAACAGACTTGTCACCGGCAAGATGCCTGAGTTCTACAGTAACCTTCTTGCCAGCCTCGCCGATAGCATTGAACGTCAGACGATAGTCGCCCTTAATGAATTGCAAAGATGGATAGACGTTGGCATTGCCGTTGGTGCCAGTATCCTGATTTTTACCGAACGAGCAGATGGTAGTACCTGAGTTCAGCGTCCATCCGTATCTCTTTGGGTTCCACCCCTCCTGTTCGATGCGAGGACGCCACTTCAGCGTAGGGTCACAGGGCGAGTCGAGCGTATACTGGCTCATAAAGTTCCACATGGTCTTCGAGGCGTTACCGTCCTCCGTATTCGAGGTAGCAGGCTCATGACCCATTCCGTCCACCTCATAGAACACGATGGGGAAACCACCCTCACCAGCCTCATAGACACTCTTCTTATATTTCCCAGAAACCGTCTCAACCGTAGGCACAGGGTTGCTGCCGTTGCGAGCCACCATGTTATTGATAATCTTCGGAACCAGCGAATACTTGACGAAGTTGTCGTTCTTGCCGTGGATATGCAGAAAAGGCACAGGGCGCGCTCCTGTATGATGGAGGTGGAACTCATTGATAGGATAGCCGCTGATAGAGGCAAACGCTGCAAACACATCGCCCAAGAGGTTAGCTACCGTATAGGTCATCATGCCACCATTGGAGAATCCGCAGCAATAGATACGCTTGCGATCGATAGAGTAATTAGCGGCTACATCCTCGATAATCGCCTTGATATAGTCGATGTCCTCGCTCCATTCGCCCGTAGAATGCCATCCCGGTGCATTCATACCGAAGACGGGGAAATAGAACGTCTCACCATGACCATATACCACGATGATGCCCTCCTTGTTGGCAATAGCATCGAAACTGGGTTGCTTGTTATCCGACGAGCCTCCTGTGCCGTGAAGGCAAAACACGAGAGCCGTATTCTCCTTCACGTCTTTCGGGACATAGAGTCTGTACTTGCGGGTTTTGTTACCCACCTTGATATTGACGGCCTTGTCTACTTTATCTGCCCATACAAAGACTGTGCCCACGAGGAGCATCCATGCAATAAGCGTAAATCTTAAACTTTTCATCATTTAACAAATCCTTTATTTGCGTGCAAAATTACAAAATAATCCTCATATATTCACCACATTTCAAATAATATACCTAAAAATGGGGAGAATTACCATATTAATTATAGAGAAACAGAAAGCCCACTCACCGAAACAGAGTGACTTAATTGAGAATGTGGTTTGAATTAATTCATATTCTTTCTGGAATTAATGAAAAGTTATATTCGCAATTTGAAAATACATGTTTTAAAATTAAGAATATATGTTCACAAATTTAGAACATAAGTTCATAAATTGGAAATATAAAATTCTTAGAAGAGAAAAAACAAATTAAATACAGTTTTCTTTTTGCTTACTCGAAATTTTGTACTACCTTTGTCCCGATGAAAAAGATAACGATACTCATAATGACGGCACTGGTACTGCTGACATCCTGTTCGAAAGACGAAGAGAAAGTGGTGCCACCTGCCAAAAGAACGGTGATAGCCTATATGGCAGCGGAGAACTCGTTGTCGGGATTTACACAGAGCGACATCAATGAAATGATTGCTGGTGTGAAAAGCATCTCAAAATATGATAACATGATGGTGTTCGTAGACCGTGCGAACCCATCAGAAAAGCCTTGCATCATCCGACTGCAAAACAACGACAAGCAACCGACAGACACCGTCAAAAAATATGAACACGACTTCTATACTTCAGATCCAGAGAAGATGAAGGAGGTGATCCAGTGGGTGATGACAAACTATCCAGCAGACGACTACGGGCTCATCCTCTGGGGACACGGCAATGGCTGGGTGATTATGAACGACTCGGTGACATCACAAAGAGCTATCGCCGTTGACAACGGAAATAATAAGGCAAGTGACCAGGGGCTGTGGATGAATATCCCTTCCCTCAGAGTAGCCCTGAAGTCTCTTCCCCATCCTTTCAAGTTTATTTTCGCCGACTGCTGTAACATGCAGAATGTTGAGACTACCTACGAACTGAAAGACGTGACGGAATACTATATCGCATCGCCTGCAGGAATACCTGGAAGTGGAGCTCCCTATAAGAAAGTTATCCCCGATTTGTTCAACTACGATGATGTGCAGATGTATCAAAAGACATGTGATGACTATTATGACATCATTGACGAAGAAGGCGGACACCTACCCCTCTCCGTCATCCGAACGGACCGTCTTCCACAACTCGCTCAAGCAACCAAGTTGATTCTCAACAACATCTATCAATCGGGAACAAACATCAATACCGATAAACTCATCTATTACTATGCATACAGTATGAAGAAAAAAGAAGAGCACGTCATGTATGACATGAACGACTTCCTGCTCCGACATGCTGACGAGCAAGATTATAAGAATTGGCTGAAAGCGTTCAACGAGGCAGTGGTCTACAAGAAGATGAGTGAAAGATGGCAAGTCATGGGAACCCTTTACTTTGACTTCGAAGTGACAGAAGAACGTTTCGGAGGTGTCAGCATGTTTATACCCTTAAAGCGATATCAGGAAACACTGCTCAAATACAATGAGTTGATACCTAAGATGGCATGGTATCATGCCGTAGGCTGGTCGGAACTGGGTTGGTGAACAATGACCTTCACCTTGGAGATGCGACGTTCTTCCATCTCTAATATCTCAAACGTGAAGTTCAGATAGTCTATCCGCTCATGCATCTCAGGGAAGTCGCCCTTGATTTCCAGTAATAATCCTGCAAGACTATCGGCATCGCCCTCTACCTCCGCGAATATCTCATCATCAAGTTTCAAAATCTTATAGAAATCACTGAGCAACGTCTTACCTTCAAAGATAAACGTATTGCTGTTGACACGGACATAACTCTTCTCGTCCTCATCATACTCATCGTTGATTTCACCCACGATTTCCTCTAAGATATCCTCCAACGTGACGATACCACTGGTACCGCCAAATTCATCGACAACAATGGCGATATGTACCTTGTTCTCCTGAAATTCACGCAACAGGTCGTCGATCTTCTTTGTCTCAGGGACGAAATATGGAGGACGAATGAGCGACTGCCAACGGAAATTAGCTGGTTTACGTAGATGAGGCAATAAGTCCTTGATATATAAAATACCACGAACGTTATCGATATTATTTTGATAAACGGGAATACGGGAATAGTTATTCTCGACAATGCACTTCAGTACTTCGTTGAACGATGACTTGAAATCAAGGTTGACTACATCTTGACGACTGGTCATAATCTCCTTTGCCGTCTCATCGCCAAAACGGACAATACCTTCCAACATACGCTGTTCATCCTTAATTTCCTCTTTGTCTGTCAGTTCCAATGCCTGCTCCAAATCATCCACGCTCAACACATGGTTCTCCTGCTGTACTACTTTGTCGGCAAGAATACGTGACTTAATAAGAATAGTGGCGAAGGGATAAAACAATTTGCGGCAGAACAAAATGCCGTTTACTGCCGTACGACAAAAGCGCAGTGGCTGTTGTCCCATATAAATTTTCGGCATAATCTCACCAAACAGCAGCAACAGAAAAGTCAACAATACTGTCAGGCATACGAACTGTAACCAATAGACACCACCAAAGTCCACCACCTTTGCAAAGAAATAGTTGCAAAGCATAATAATCGTTACATTTACCAGATTATTAGTAATTAGAATCGTAGCTAAAGTGCGCTCCGACTCCTCACGCAATCCTAAAATCTGACGGTCACGCTCCGTCCTCTCCTCTTCCAATTCGCTCAAATCAGCCGGTGACAAAGAGAAGAAAGCAATCTCTGAACCAGAGGCAAAACCAGACAGCAGCAACAGAAAGGATGCCAGAATAATAGCAATCATGGCACCATAATCAGGTGCCATCATGTGTACTTCACTCAGGATTTGTTGAAGATAGTCCATTGTCGGATTTTGGTGAAAGCATCTCCATATTATCTGCCCATATCTCCGTTACATAGCGACGCTGTCCTTGCTTGTCGTCGTAGGTAGAATAGCGTAGACGACCTTCGATATAAAGTTTGTCGCCTTTATGGACATATTGCTCAACTATTTCGGCCAATTTACGCCAAAGTATTACATTATGCCAATCAGTATGATCTGGAACCTGCGTACCATTCTGCAAGGTATAACCACGCTCAGTTGTTGCTAATCGCAAGCGAGCCACGGCAACACCCTGCTCTACATAACGTACTTCAGGGTCAGCACCCACATTACCAATCAACATCACTTTATTCATACCTTATGCTTATTTACATTGACCAAGATAACGGAACTTAAAGTTCTTTCCTTTCGCGGAAGGGAATTGGCTACGCTCATCGACTCTACCTCGCAGATGATCAATAATGCGGTTATAGCAATCTATACCGGAGATTGCCTTGCACTGAGCCACGAAATGAGTGTCGCGATACTGGAACTTACCTGTACCTGGAACTTGTTGTACACGCTTGAAGTCCAAAGAGCCCTCATACCATCCCGGCATCTCTTCGTTCAAACGAACGATGGCTGGAGCCTGCATCTTCTCACGTGATTCCACAGGCGTATGTAAGGCACGCTTCTCTTTGAAATCAAGCATCGTAGCAGCCTCGGTCTTGATAATAATAAAGTAAACACGGGGACGTATCTTGTAACGCTTGGGGTAAAAGACATCACTGGCACAATAATCACGGATATCATTCTCAAGCATAGGATTCATTCCTATCTCATCAATATCGGCAAGAAATGCAATAGCATCGTCGACATTAGTGACAAGGATTTCTTTTTCAAAATAACGTAAATAAAAATTCATCCGAATAGTTTGGTTTTCAAGAAAGTCTATGATAAAAGAGCGGAAAACGGGACTCGGACCCGCGACCCCAACCTTGGCAAGGTTGTGCTCTACCAACTGAGCTATTTCCGCTTGTATTCCTTTGGAATCCAATCGGCATTTTCGGCTGTGCTCGGCATAAAGTAAACTTTCTGCACTCACTTGCACGAAAATTCCGCAATGTTTGCTATTCCTTTTCAAAATTTTACGTGAAGAGGAGGAGACTCGAACTCCCACGTCGCAATTGACACTACCCCCTCAAAGTAGCGCGTCTACCAATTCCGCCACCTCTCCAACATATTAATATTGAATAAAAAAGAGTGCCCAGAACAGGACTCGAACCTGCACGCCTCGCGGCACACGCACCTGAAACGTGCGCGTCTACCAATTCCGCCACCTGGGCATTTATATCGTCAAAGCCTTTCCTTGACGCTCTTTTTTGTTCAATAAGTGGAGCGGAAAACGGGACTCGGACCCGCGACCCCAACCTTGGCAAGGTTGTGCTCTACCAACTGAGCTATTTCCGCATCTTCTTCGAAGATTCGTCTTTTCCGGCTGCGTTCGGCATAAAGTAAACTTTCTGCACTCACTTGCACGGAAATTCCGCTTGTCTTAGGCAACCTCTCTCGATTGCGGATGCAAAGGTAATGCTTTTTTCGGAACTGACAAACTTTTCGAGTGATTTTTTTACTGAAAAATTGATTTTACTTGGGATTAGCATCAGGATTGGCATTGGTATATCCCTTACGCAGCAGGTTAACTTGCGTAACAATATTATAATAACCATTCGTAAAGAGACCGTGCTTTTTCAGTTCCTTGACATCATTTGCCGTCAGATGAATACGGAAGACACCGCCATCACCTACTGGCGAGCAGCCCCATTCGTTCAACTGATAGTCATTGCCTTCCAACGTCTTGTCGCTTTCCTGGTAGATTGTTTTAAAAAGCCAATAGATGATGCTGGGATCACTCGTATCGTTCTGATAGATAAACTCCAACTGGTCACCGGGCTGTGCATCTACAAATTTGTCGGCATCGATGACGAAGCTATTCTCCCAGTTACCGAAAGAACATTCTCCCGTCCAGATGGGAGTGGAATCCCACTGAGAAGTACCTGGAGTCAGATAAACCTTCTTCACACCCAGAGAGCAGGAATCAGCCGTCTGGATAATCACCTCAGCAACCTGACTGACATCCTGACCATCGAAATAGATGGTTAACTTAGAGATACCTTTCTTACCATATACGATGACCCTCGTTCCTATCTTCACCTGCGTACCGACTTTGGTTGGTCCTGCGTATTCGACGGTGAGAGACTCATACTGCGACCAATCGACTGGCAAGTTACGTTCTGTCATATCGGCAGAAAGGCCACCCCACGGAATGGAGTTATAGGTGATGGAGCCATCGTCGTTATGTTCAAAAGACTCATGGATATTCCACGTACTATTGAACTTCGAATTGAGCGTCAAATCGTCTTCACTATTGGTCTTGGATATGCATGCTATCAGCAAGACAGATGCCAGCATCATTAGGATTTTCTTCATTCTAATATTTGTTTTGAGTCAGTAATCGGTTGCGAATATAAGCATATTTTATGGATATACAATGGATTTTCGATGAAAAGTGACGTTTTCAGTCCATTCTGTTGCGATAATCCTCGTAATTGTATTGACGTAATATTTCCAATTGTCCATCTTCATGAAGCATCCCGATAGCTGGATGAGAGATGCCGTTGAACATGTTGGTCTTAACTGTGGTGTAATGAATCATGTCTTCGAAAATAACTTCCTCGCCAACCTGAAGTTCATGGTCAAAACTCCAAGAACTCATGAAGTCGCCAGCGAGACAGCTGTTGCCGCCCAATCTATAGTGGTGAGAGGTGAGTGGTGAGAGGTGAGAGGTTTCATCTACGTGGACAGCTCCGCGAACATCGGGATAGTACGGCATTTCAAGACAATCGGGCATGTGGCAGGTGAAACTGACGTCAAGGATGGCTGTACGGATGCCTTTGTCCTCCACGATATCAACAACATGAGAGACGAGCGGTCCTGTCTGCCAGGCGAAGGCACTTCCTGGTTCGAAAATCACCTTCAGATGGGGATAGCGCTGATGGAATCCCTGCATAATATTGACGAGCAGCTCAATGTCGTAGTCCTTGCGAGTAACAAGATGGCCACCACCAAAGTTAATCCACTCCAGTTGCGGGAACCACGGTGAGAACTTCTCCTCGATATGACGAAGCGTACGCTCGAAAACGTCTGCCCCACTCTCGCAGTGACAATGACAATGGAAACCTTCGATATCAAAAGGCAACTGCTCCGGCAACTTATCAGCCGTAACACCGAAACGGGTGCCAGCCGCACAGGGATTATATAACAAGGTACCCACTTCCGAATACTCCGGATTGATACGCAACCCTATGGAACATGCTGCTGCCCGATGATGATAGCGCTCATATTGCGACAGCGAGTTGAAGGTTAGATGGGAAGAACATGCCACAATCTCGTCTATCTCTTCATCAGTATATGCTGGCGAGAAAGTATGCGCCTTACTACCAAACTCATTGAGGGCGAGTTTTGCCTCCGACAGTGAACTGGCAGTGGTAGAATGAATATACTCACGGAATACCGGGAACGTCTTCCACAGGGCAAAAGCCTTGAAAGCCAAGATAAATTCCGAATCTGTTCTCTCTGCCACCTGTCGGATGAGCGACAAGTTATGGCGCAGTTTCTCCTCCTCTATTATATAAATAGGTGTACTCATTTCTTTTTTCGTGAGTAAAATATATTTTTCGACTGCAAAGATAAACTTTTATTGCGGTTAAATTGCATTATTCCATTAAAATTATTAATTTTGCAGGTGAATCGAGATAATAATCGTATGAAACTCATCGTAATGACACAACCCACGTTTTTCGTGGAGGAAGACAAAATCCTGACATCGCTCTTCGATGAGGGACTTGACTGCCTGCACCTGCACAAGCCAGGTTCTTCACCAATGTATGCTGAGCGACTGCTTACGCTGCTGTCGGATGACTGTCATTCAAAGATTGTCGTTCATGACCATTTCTATCTGAAGGAAGAATACAAACTGAGAGGTATTCATATAGATGACAGCAATACCCCGATACCACAAGGCTACAAAGGGAAAATCAGTCGTACGTGTACTCGTATTGACGATTTAAAAGAGGTAAAGCGCCATGTTGATTATGTCTTTCTAAAAAGTATCTTCGACAGCCAAACACAGACCAACGAGAAATCTTCCTTTACTGCCAACCAACTGGAGAATGCTGCTAAGAAAGGACTGATTGACCGCCATGTGTATGCACTAGGCGGCATGAACATCGACAATCTCCGCTGGGCAAAGAATCTTGGTTTTGGTGGCGTGGTGATCTGTGGCGATCTCTGGAACCGCTTCAATATTCATCAGGAACTTGACTACAAAGCCCTGATAGCCCACTTCGAGAAAATAAGAAAAATAATAGGATAAATATCTAAAAGACTATGAGCTCTAACAAGAATTACATGGTATTTTCTGGTACTGCCACCAAGTACCTTGCAGAGAAAATCTGCCAAAGTTTAGGATGTCCGTTAGGCGAACTGGTGATTACGAAGTTCTCCGACGGCGAATTTGCCGTGTCGTATGAGGAGTCTATTCGCGGTCGCGACATTTTCCTCGTGCAGAGCACATTCCCTAACAGCGATAACCTGATGGAACTATTGTTGATGATTGACGCAGCCAAGCGTGCTTCCGCCCGTACTATCAATGCCGTTATCCCCTATTTCGGATGGGCACGTCAAGACCGTAAAGACAAACCACGTGTCAGCATTGGCGCCAAACTGGTGGCAGACCTGCTGAGCGTTGCCGGAGTCGACCGTGTCATCACAATGGACTTGCATGCCGACCAGATTCAGGGATTCTTCGACGTTCCTGTCGACCATCTCTACGCCTCAAACGTCATCCTGCCCTATCTGCAGTCGCTGAAACTCGACAATCTGGTGATTGCTTCGCCTGATGTCGGTGGTTCTAAGCGTGCCAACACCTATGCCAAATACTTGGGATGTCCATTGGTACTCTGCAATAAAACGCGTGCACGCGCCAATGTCGTTGCCACTATGCAGATTATCGGTGATGTTGACGGCAAGAATGTTGTGATTATTGATGACATGGTAGATACGGCAGGAACGATTACCAAAGCTGCCGATATCATGAAAGAAGCTGGAGCCGTAACCGTTCGTGCCTGCGCTTCCCACTGCGTGATGAGTGGTCCTGCCAGTGAACGTGTTCAAGAGTCTGCTCTCGAGGAGATTGTCTTCACCGACTCTATCCCTTATACCCAGCGTTGCGCTAAGGTAAAACAACTCAGTGTTGCCGACTTGTTTGCTGAGACTATCCGTCGTGTTATCAACAACGAGAGTATCTCAAGCCAATACATTATTTAATATAGATGAATTTCAAATCCTTTTTGATGATAATGGCAGCAGGCATTATGCTTGCTGCCTGTCAGTCTAAAAACTACCATATTAGCGGTACTACAGAAGGAGCTACCGACGGTGAAAAGCTCTACCTTACAACTGATATGGAGCACGGCATTCCCTGTGACTCCGTCATTATCCATAACGGCAAGTTCGAACTTAGCGGCGAGGCAGATAGTGTGCGTTTCTGCATGCTCTACAGCATAAACCATGAAGAGCTCAGCGCCTCCTTCTTCCTCGAGCCCGGACGCATACAGGTGAAGATGTCCATCGACCCGACAGCTGGACGTGTGGGTGGTACGGTCATCAACGACGAATGGCAGCGACTGAACGACTCTGTCATGGCAGTGGCTCGTGACATCAATCGTCTGGCAGAGCACGTCTACGAGCATGACGATCCCACCAATGAAGAACAACGTGCTATGGAGCAGATGGAACAACTTAACCATCGCTTCGGTACAGTCGTCATCGGTTTCATCGAGCGCAACATACATAACGAGCTCGGCTATTTCCTTCTGACGTTCTACCCACGTGACATCCTGCCCAACAGCGAGCGCCGCCGACTAATCAAGCTCCTACCTGACGACATGCGCCAACGCCCCCTCATCAAACAAATAGAGACTGCCATCGGTGCTTCCGCCAATTCCGAGGAAGGTGCGATAATAGAAGACTTCACGCTTCTCAACCTCGCTGGCACACCAGTCAGCGTCATGAGCGAAGTGAAGAAAAATAAGATTACTATTCTCGACTTTTGGGCCTCATGGTGCGGTCCTTGTCGCCGTCAGATGCCCCGCCTAAAGGATATCTATAATCGCTATCATGATTGCGGCCTTGGTATTATCGGCATTTCCGTCGATGACGATGCTGAAGAATGGAAACAAGCCGTAGAGAAGCTCTCTCTCCCTTGGCTGCAGCTCAGCGACTTAAAAGGCGACAATAGTGAGATGGGTATCTCCTTCGGATTCCATAACATTCCCTTCATCATCGTCCTCGATCAGCATGGCAAAATTCTCCGACGCGGTCTGCGTGGACACGCCATCGAAGACTTCATCGCGGAAGAGTTGAAGAAATAAAAGAAAGGCATCCAATTGGATGCCTTTCTTTTATTTATGAAAACAGAAAAACTTATTAATTCATAGCTGGAAGCTCTATCCATTTCACGTAGCAGAAATCCTGACGGTGAGGCAGATGCTTGTTCTTCGGATACATGCGGAGTGCCGACTTATAGAGTCCGAACTGCTTCGGTTCAAGATCGACTTCGAAGGTGTAAAGATTACTCTCATGACTTGTCACCTTCAGCGGCTCGATGCTGAAGACACGATCATCGCCGTCCTTATTGGTGCAGACGTTCACCTTCTCCAAACCGATAGCATCGTCAAGACCCTGCTCGTCGAGCACGACTTTCAAATGATACTTTTGACCAGCCTCGGCACCCGTTGCAGGGAAGTCCCACTCAGAAGAGACAACATTGATGGCATCCCAACGCTCAGCAACGGCCTCCTTCCACTGGGCAATCTCCTTAGCCAGACGGTTATCGTCCTTAGAGAGTTCCTTGAAGCGCTTGGCCTCCTTCTCGTAGAACTTCGTATAGTAGTCATCGAGCTGACGCTTCATCGTATAATGAGGAGCAATCTGGGCAATAGAGTTCTTGATGACCTTAATCCAACCCTTAGAGATGCCCTTCTTATCCTTATTATAGTAGAGAGGCACAATCTCGTTTTCCAAAAGGCTATAGATAGTTGCAGCATCGAGCTGATCCTGATAGCCCTGGTTCTGGTAGGTGCGCTTCTCGGTGAGTGCCCAACCGGCACCCTCGCGATAGCCCTCCAGCCACCAACCGTCCTTCACACTGAGATTGACAACACCATTCATCTCGGCCTTCTCGCCAGAGGTACCAGAAGCCTCCAACGGACGTGTCGGAGTGTTCATCCAGATATCCACACCCGATACCAAACGGCGGGCGAGCAAGAAGTCATAGTCCTCAAGGAAGATAATCTTGCCTTGGAACTCATCACGCTGCGAAATATCATAAATCTTCTTAATCAACCCCTGACCGGCACCATCAGCAGGATGTGCCTTACCGGCAAAGAGGAAGATAACGGGATGTTCGGGATCGTTCACGATGCGGCTCAAACGCTGCTCATCAGTAAACAGCAGGTGAGCACGCTTATAAGTAGCAAAGCGGCGGCAGAAGCCGATAACCAATGCATTCGGATTGAAACGTTCCAAAAGTTTCACCACACGAGAGGGATCGCCTTGATTCTTCAACCATGTCTCACGGAACTGCTCCTTGATATACTCGAAAAGCTTGTTCTTAAGAGCCTGACGCGTAGCCCAGATCTCCTCGTCGGGACAATCGTAGATACCGTGCCAAATCTCTTCGTTCGACTGGTCGGACATGTGGTTCTCGTTAAAATACTTAGCATAGATTTTGCGCCACTCTGTAGCACACCAAGTGGGGAAGTGAACACCATTGGTCACATAACCCACATGATTCTCCTCAGGATAGTAGCCGTTCCAGATTGGAGCGAACATCTGTTGAGAAACCCAGCCGTGAAGCATTGAAACACCATTTACCTCCTGACAGGTGTTGCAGGCGAAAGTCGACATACAGAATTTCTCGCTCTTATCATCGGGATTCGTACGACCCATGCCAATGAACTCATCCCAAGAGATACCGAGCTTAGCAGGATAACCACCCATGTACTTGCCGAAGAGACCCTCGTCGAAGTAGTCGTGACCAGCAGGCACAGGAGTATGTACGGTATAGAGTGAAGAGGCACGAACCAATTCCAAAGCCTGATTGAATGTCAGACCATTCTCAATATAGTCACACAGACGTTGCAGGTTGCAGAGTGCTGCGTGACCTTCGTTGCAGTGATAGATATCCTTATTAATACCGAGTTTCTTCAACAGTAGCATACCACCGATACCCAACAAGATTTCCTGCTTCAGACGGTTCTCCCAGTCACCACCGTAAAGGCTATGGGTGATAGGCTTGTCGAAATCGGAGTTCATCTCGTTATCTGTATCCAACAGATAGAGTTTTACACGACCTACGTTCACACGCCATACATAGGCATGAACCTGATAGTTGGTATAGGGAACATCAACTACCATCGGATTGCCGTCCTTGTCGAGCTGACGCTCAATAGGCAAAGAACCGAAATTCTGACTCTCGTAATTAGCAATCTGCTGACCATCGATAGACAGGCTCTGAGTGAAATAACCGAAACGATACAAGAAACCGACGGCGCACATATCTACATTGGAATCGGAAGCCTCCTTCACATAGTCACCGGCCAGCATTCCAAGACCACCAGAATAAATCTTCAGCGCCGAGTGGATACCATACTCCATACAGAAGTAGGCCACAGAGGGGCGCTTGGAGTCGGGCTTCACATCCATGTACTTGCGGAACAAGTCGTAAACGCTCTTCACGCGCTTCATCAGCGCCTTATCCTTTACTATCTCTTCCTTACGCGCAAAGCTCAGGCGCTCTAACAACTGCACCGGGTTGTGCTTTACGTCATGATAAAGCTCAGGGTCAAGGTCACGGAACAGGTCACGTGCCTCGTAGTTCCATACCCACCACATATTGTGGGCAATCTCGTCCAAACACTTCAATTGCTCTGGAAGACTTGACTTTACGGTCAACTCTTTCCATTGTGGAGCATTTGCATAATCTGCTTTAATTTTCATAATTCTTGCAAATATTATATTTGACTTTTTTCTCTTAATTCTTAGTTCTTACTTCTCTCCTCTGCCTTACGCAGTGCAATATCGTAAGCTTCATAATAATATTGGATAAACTCACTCCAAAGAGCTTTCTTAGATAAGTTACCCGCATGCTTGCGACACTCGTCTACCTGCTGCTTCGTCATTCCTGAGAACTCGGCAACGGTATCCTTGATGACATCAGCAACCTCAGAGTAGTTATAATCCGTACGATGAATCACCTTTACGCCATCCGTAATCTCGCCGTCGTGCCCAAACTCTTTGTTAGCCCAGAGGCCGAAGCCTGCCAAGTCGGTAGTGATGCATGGAACTTTGAAAGCGATGGCCTCCAATGGGGTATAGCCCCAAGGCTCATAATAAGAAGGATAGACACAGAGGTCATTACCCAATACAACATCATAATAGGTCATATTCATGATACCGTCCTTACCATCGAGATAGCAAGGCAGGAAAATCACTTTCACTTGATCTTCCTTGCGATTATGCATGTCATAGTACTTCAACATACCGAGCACATTGTCGTGACTCATATTGTGAAGCCAGTGCGTAACCTGAGGCACTTCAAGCGGGGTCTGATTATTCTGATTACTCTGATTCAATCGCTCTTGCAAATCCTTGCGGGGCTCTCCTACCCAACCAGGCACCTCGATGAACGCCAGCACCTTCTTCTTCAAATCCTTGTCGCGCAAAAGGCGGTTCATAGCTTCCACGAACACGTCAATACCCTTGTTGCGAAACTCATAGCGACCGGAAGTGGAGACAATCAGCGTATCATCATCAAGCATCTCACCCAGTAAGGCATTGGCAACTTCCAAGAGACGCTTGCGGGCAGCCTTGCGCTTCTTCGTAAATGTAGCCGCCTTTGGCACAAAGCTATCATCAAAACCATTAGGCAAAACTACATCAACGGGTTTGTCGAGCAGTTCCTTGCACTCGTTGGCGGTGATATCACTCACGGTCGTAAAACAGTCCACATGCCATGCAGTCTGTTTCTCTATAGAGTGCTTGCTCTGCATATTCAACTCGTCTGCCATCTGATCGCCATGATAAGCGAAAAGATAGTCGTAAAGTGGTTTCATATTACCAGCTATTGATCGGCCGATGCTCGTGGCATGCGTTGTGAAGACAGTACCAATCTGTGGTAACACATTATTTATATATAAGGCACCCAGTCCACACATCCACTCGTTGGCATGATACACTACCTTCTGTTTACTATTCAAGTAGTGCTTGTAGAAGCTCTCCACCACTAGTCCTGCAGCGTAAGAAAACATCGAGGCCTCATCGTAGTCACCGTAAGCGTGCAACGAATCCACTTGATAATGTTCCCATAGCCAACCGTAAATCTCATTCTTTTTCTCAAAGAAAGGTTTGAAGTCCACCAAGATAGCAATTGGTTCACCGGGTATCGTCCATCGACCAACTCTCAGTTTCAAGCCTCTCTCCTTAGCCTCCCATTGCCAATCAGCAAAGAGAGCTTTGTCTTCACGGAAATAAGGACTATCCTTCATTTCCGTCGTATCATCTTGCTTTTGCTGCCAAAAATCAGGACCGATAAAAAGAATATGGTCCTTCATTGCATCCTGTAACGTCTTTGCACGAGTAGAAAGCACGGTATAGATACCGCCAACTTTATTACAAACTTCCCAGCTCGATTCAAAGATATAATCTGGGGTTAATAACACTTTTCCCATCTCTATACATGTATAACAGCGGCAAAGGTAACTAAATTTTTCTTAATTTTACTAAGAAAATAAATATATTTTGGCACAAAAGCCCGATTAATTGATATAGATTTAGTAACTTTGTCGGAAAAGTAATCGAAGGTGAAAAAAACTGTTATCTTGATACTTATGGTACTGATGGCCGTTCCCTCCTTTGCACAAGGGGAAAACGAGGCATTCAAGGCTTACCTCTATAACGATGAATACGAGGTTTACCTTCGTATCAACTTCTATGAACAGAACATCAAGATTCCAGGACAAGAGCTCTACGGCGAGTTACCTGGCTATCTCGGAAGGAAAAACCATTCCTTCTGCTGGGTGATGGTATCGGCAGAGATAGAGAGCGAGAAGAAAGCCACAATGACGCTCGTCAACGACTTCGGCAGCGAAGATCTAACGGCATCGCTCACCATGAAAAACGACTCTATCTACATCTTCAAACAAAAAGAAGGGAGCACTGTCAAGATTCCTAAGGACGGTAAATGGCAGAAACTACCCAAAACACTTGAGTTCAAACGAAAAAAACAATGACAGACGACAAAATACAACGGATAGAACAACTCGTCAAAGAATTGAACGAGGCTTCCGATGCCTATTATAATGGACGAAGTGAACGCATGACTGACTATGAATGGGATGCTCGCTTCGATGAACTACGCCGACTGGAAGAAGAAACAGGAACCATCCTACCCGACTCCCCCACACAGAAGGTGTCGGAAGACAGTATTACAGGACAAAAGGAGGAACACGAGTTTGCCGCCCTCTCATTAGCAAAGACCAAGCAACTAGAAGAATTGGTGAAATGGGCAGAGGGACGCCACATTTGGATCTCATGGAAACTCGATGGATTGACGCTTGTAGTGACTTATGACAATGGCCTGTTAACCAAGGTGGTGACTCGCGGTAACGGACATATCGGTACGAATATCACCCATCTCGCCAAAGCTATCAATGGTATTCCGCAACAAATCAAAGATAAGGGACATATTGTTATCCGTGGCGAAGCTGTTATCAGTTATGATGACTTCGAACGTTTTTTGATGGAGTCAGGCGAAGACTATGCAAATCCTCGTAATCTCGCCTCTGGCTCACTGACACTGAAAGACATAGAAGAGGTAAAACAGCGCCATATCCAATGGATTCCATTTACATTAGTACATACTGAAGAGGATATCACTTCATGGGGAGCGCGCATGGAATGGTTAGAGAAACAAGGATTCCATACTGTAGACCATGAACGTATCGACCAGCCCAACCTGACGGCCGTGGAGACTGTCATCAACCGTTTCACCGAGAAGGTAACTAGTAAACAGAATCCCTTCCCCGTCGACGGACTGGTTATTTGTTACGATGACACGGAATATGCCTTGACGGGAAGTATCACAGGTCATCACGCCACCAAGGCAGGACTCGCCTTCAAATGGCAGGATGAGTCTGCAGATACTGTATTGCAAGAGATTGAATGGTCATGTGCAGCAAGCACGATTTCACCTGTCGCTATCTTCCGCCCCGTAGAACTGGAAGGAACTACTGTCAAGCGAGCCTCCCTTTGTAACATCAGCGAATGTGAGCGATTAGGAATCGGAGGAAAAGGTACGGAGATCAGTGTCATCAAGGCAAACAAGATTATACCAAAGGTCATCAAGGTCAACCGCACGGAAGGCTCATTAGAGATTCCCCATGAATGTCCTGTATGCCACGCGTCAACAGAAATCCGTATCAGTGAAGCAAGCGGTACGAAAACATTGCATTGTACCAACACTGACTGTCCTGCCAAACAGTTGAAGAAGTTTGCTCGCTTCGTATCTAAGGACGGAATGAATATGGATGGTATTTCAGAACAAACCCTCTCGAAGTTCATCAACCTCGGATGGATTAGCGAATACGCTGACCTCTATAACCTGCGTAACCACATCCGTGAAATCGCTCAAATGGAAGGTTTTGGAGAGAAGTCAGCTTCCAATATTATCCGCAGCATCGAACGATCTGCCAGCGTGGAAGCTCATCGGTTGCTTTATGCCATGAATATCCCCTTATGTGGTATGGACGTATGTAAGCGACTGTTGGGCACTTATCCCTTGGATGAGCTAGTAGCGGAAACCACCAAAGAGACAGGCGACTTATTCAACCCGATGAAAGAACCGGAAGAGGTATTTGCCCATGTGGCAGGTATCGGTCCAGAGAAGTCGGCATCATTTGTCAACTGGTTCCGCAATGAGCATAATAAACAGCTTTACCAACATCTGCGTGAGAAGATTACCGTCACACAAGCAACGAATGAACCTACGGGTAATAAATGCGAAGGACTGACCTTCGTCATCACGGGAGATGTTCATCATTATAAGAACCGCAATGAACTAAAAGCATATATCGAGTCACAGGGTGGAAAGGTTGCCTCTGCCGTCAGCGGGTTGACGAGTTTCCTCATCAACAATGACGTTACTTCGACCTCTGGCAAAAACCAGAAAGCACAACAACTCGGTATTCCGATTATTTCAGAAGACCAATTTGTGGAGAAATACGTATAATCGGCATGCTACGTCAACGGTTCATTGCTCCATTACTCCCCATCGCATGTTGTCTTATCCTCGGCATTGTCATCGGGAAGTACTTTCCTCTTGATGTGTGGTTGACGCTCGGCGTTTTAGCCGTTAGCGTCATTGTCACCCTATTGCTCTACCATTTTTCTCGTTGTCAGACGGCAGGAATATGGATTTCAACCATTGTCTTCGGTATCTGTCTTTTCCAGCATCCCCTTCCTGAGTCATCCTATGTACGCCATACAGGTGAGCGACTGCAAGACTATCGGCAACAGCTGTTGGAGGAATACCAACAACAAGGATTTGACGAAGACTGCTATGCTATTATCGCTGCCATGACACTGGGCGACAAGTCGACATTAACACCAGAGACCAGACAATTATTCAATATAACAGGAGCTGGGCACGTACTGGCTATCAGTGGTTTACACCTCGGCATTATCTATATGCTTATCTCCTTATTGGTAGTGGGACGACGATGGCGCATCATTACTCAGATTATAACCATATTAGTCCTCTGGATGTTCGCTTTCTTGGTGGGAATGACACCAAGTGTGGTACGTTCGGCTACGATGTTGACCGTTTATGGACTACTTTCGTTAGGTTACCGACAGAAGATGAGTGTCAATGTACTTGCCTTCACAGCCATCGTTTTGTTGATAGCACAACCTAACGCACTCTTCGACATCGGTTTCCAGATGTCGTTCCTTGCCGTTCTCGCCATTCTATTGTTCCTCCCCCTATTCTATGGTCTTATTCCACTCCATTGGCTGATGGAACATCGGTGGGTCAGTTGGCTATGGGGCATGATGACCATTTCCTTGTCAGCACAAATTGGTGTAGCACCTTTAATTGCTTTCTACTTCCACCGTTTTTCCGTCTATTTCTTGCTCTCTAACTTCGTTGTCATCCCTGGTGCTTATCTTATCCTGACAGGTGCTCTGTTATTGCTCATTACCCACCTGTCCGTCTTCGCCATTGTATTGGCAAGTGTAACAAAAGTCATGATGAGTGCCCTTACTGCTATCACTACCCTGCCCTATACCAGCATTGAAGGATTATACCCCTCCGTTGTGCAAATCCTATTGGTATATGTTATCATCGGATGTATTTATGTGGGCTTTCTTAAAAGAAAAAAGGCGATAACGGCATGAGTTTGCGTTTTTTT
Source organism: Prevotella sp. (assembly GCA_017554145.1). Classification (GTDB taxonomy): domain Bacteria; phylum Bacteroidota; class Bacteroidia; order Bacteroidales; family Bacteroidaceae; genus Prevotella. The sequence continues at coordinate 167,917 of JAFZIZ010000008.1, forward strand.
TCTTAATTTTGCACACCAAATCAGAAAACAATAAGAAAATGGGAAAGATTATATTGACAGGCGACCGCCCTACGGGTAAACTCCACTTAGGACACTATATCGGTTCATTGCGTCGCCGTGTGGAACTGCAACAGGCAGGCGACTATGACAAGATGTTCGTATTCATGGCAGATGTACAGGCACTAACCGACAATGCCGACAATCCTGAAAAGATACGACAAAATATTATCGAGGTAGCCCTCGACTATCTCTCCGCTGGTCTCGACCCAGAGAAGTGCGTATTGTTTATCCAAAGTCAGATTACCGAGTTGGCAGAGTTGACTACCTATCTGATGAACCTCGTGAGCGTTAGTCGCGTACAGCGCAACCCGACCGTGAAGACAGAAATCAAGATGCGCAACTTTGAGGCGAATATCCCTTTGGGATTCTTCTGCTATCCTGTCAGTCAGGCTGCTGACATTACCCTGTTTAAATCAACTACCGTACCTGTGGGCGAAGACCAGGAACCGATGCTCGAACTGACCCGTGAACTGGTGCGCCGCTTCAACTCCACCTACGGAGAAGTACTGGTTGAGCCTAATATCATGCTACCAGAGAATGCCACCGCCCGTCGTCTACCAGGAACAGACGGTAAGGAAAAGATGTCGAAGTCGCTCGGCAACTGCATCTACCTCTCCGATGATGCCGAGACGGTATGGCAGAAAGTTCGTTCCATGTATACCGACCCCGAGCATATCAACCTCAATGACCCTGGACATGTAGAGGGCAATGCCGTCTTCACCTATCTCGATGCTTTCTCGAAAGATGAAGACTTTGCCAACTTCCTGCCCGAGTATCAGAATCTCGACGAACTGAAAGATCACTACCGTCATGGTGGTCTGGGTGATATGAAGTGCAAGAAGTTCCTGAATCAGATACTGAATCAGATGCTTGACCCTATCCGCCAGCGCCGTCATGAGTTTGAGCAGGATATTCCTGAAATCTATAATATATTAAGGAAGGGAACGGAGAAGGCCCGTGAGACGGCTGCACAGACGATGAGTGAGGTACGTGCTGCCATGAAGATCAACTACTTCGACGACAAGGAGTTGATTCAGTCACAGAGTGAAAAGTATAAGGCTTTATAACACTCCAATCGCTCTTTGAGCGACATTTCCGCATAGTGGCGCCATTCTGTGGCGCCATTTTCTTTGTCAGCCAGATAGTCGAGATTATGCATGTGCTCATAGGCTTCCATCTCGAAGGGATTCAGCAGATAGCCAGCATTGCGCAGATGTTTACGGTAACAACGGGCTTTCAGCCAAAAGAGAAAGTATTTCCAATAGAAGCACATCCACGAGTCATGCGTGCTGCGTGCCTGATAGAGATGGATCATCTCGTGATTTTTCAGCGCATCATGTCTGTTATTAAAACGTTCTGCCTCCGCTTTGCTATGCGTAATGATATGGCCGAAGAAGGTCATACCCTCATAACCTTTCCGAATCCAGAAAGGAAGACTCACGGCCTGCATATCCTTCATTCGACTAGGACGCTTGGCACGCAGCATCAGGGGTATGATTGTTAACGGTGTTGCCATTTACGCCCCAAAGGTAGGAATTTTCTGCGAATTATAGTATTATTTCTTCGCAAAAGTGTGCATTCGACTCTTTGCACACTTTTGCAAACGGTTTTTCTTGGAGGCAAAACAATTATTTCGTATCTTTGCATCAACAAAAAATCAGAATTATAAAATCATCAAAATTCAAACAAACATGATCCTGACCAACCGAGAGCTGTTTCTGCTCATCATCTGCACCGTGTTCTACATCATCTTATTTATTATGGTGATACAGAGCAACCGTCACAAGATACAACTGTTGCAGAGCCGACTCGACAACATCCATGCCATGCAGAAGATGGCTGTCATCGAGAAACGCGAGCATAGCGTGACCGATATCTTCGCCGCACCCGTGTACCTGCGCATCAAACAATACTTAAATGAAGGAAAGAGCATGCGCGATAGTGACTGGCATGAACTGGCGGAATTGGTGGATACAGTTTACGGTGGATTCAGTGAGAAACTCTATAGCCTCTACAACATGAGCGACCAGGACTATAATGTAAGTCTGCTTATCAAGGTGCGCATTGCTCCGAAAGACATTGCCACCCTCACAGCACATTCGAAAGAGAGTGTAGCTTCTACTCGCAGCCGACTCTATCAGAAGGTATTTGGCAAGAAAGGTTCTACGAAAGACTGGGACGACTTCGTCCTCTCGATATAATTTCATTAAACACTAAACGTTAAACTTTACAAATATGATAGACTATTTAATTGCAAACATGTGGCAGATATGGGCCGTAGTATCCATCCTCTGCCTGATTCTGGAGCTCTCGTCAGGTGATTTCTTCATCATCTGCTTCTCCATCGGTGCTGTCTTTGCTATCATTGCAGCAGTCATCGGTTTGAATGTCTACTGGCAACTGTTCATCTTTGCCATCTTCTCGCTACTGAGCATCTTCTTCGTGCGACCTGTGGCATTACGCTGGCTCCACAAGAACGAGCCCAACCGTGCCTCGAATGCTGATGCCTTAATCGGACGGACAGGAAAGGTAACGGAGGCTATCAATGTCAATGAGCCTGGCTATGTGCAGATTGACGGTGACCTCTGGAAGGCTGTCAGTGATGATACTATCGAGGAAGGCGCCACTGTCCGCGTCATCAATCGCGAAAGCACCATCGTCACAGTAGAGATTCTTTAAACTTTAAACTATACACTTTAAACTTTATAATTATGGACATTATGACTTATGTACTGATCGCCATCGTAATCTGCGTGATTATCTTCGCCAAGATGGCACTCGTGATTATCCCTCAGTCGGAAACTAAGATTATTGAGCGTCTCGGACGTTACTACGCCACGCTCAATCCGGGTATTAACATCATCATCCCGTTCATCGACCGTGCCAAGGACATCGTCGTACTGAACCGTGGACGTTATGCTTACTCCAACACCATCGACCTCCGCGAACAGGTGTACGACTTCCCTTCACAGAACGTGATTACGAAGGATAACATCCAGATGGAAATTAACGCCCTGCTCTACTTCCAGATTGTAGACCCTTTCAAGGCTGTGTATGAGATTTCGAACCTGCCCAACGCTATTGAGAAACTGACACAGACCACACTGCGTAACATCATCGGCGAACTGGAACTCGATGAGACACTGACTTCTCGTGATACTATCAACACCAAACTGCGTGCCGTCCTCGACGATGCTACCGACAAATGGGGTGTAAAAGTAAATCGTGTAGAGTTGCAGGACATCATTCCTCCCTCAACCGTATTGAATGCGATGGAGAAACAGATGCAGGCAGAGCGTAACAAGCGTGCACAGATTCTGACCTCTGAGGGTGAGAAAGCTGCTGAGATTCTGGCTTCTGAAGGTGAGAAGACTGCTATCATCAACCGTGCTGATGCCCAGAAGCAACAGGCTATCCTGCATGCAGAAGGTGAGGCTCAGGCTCGTATCCGCAAGGCAGAGGCAGAAGCAAAGGCTATCGAACTGATTACCGAGGCTGTCGGCAAGTCTACCAACCCAGCCAACTACCTCCTTGCACAGAAGTATATCCAGATGATGCAGGAACTGGCTCAGGGCGACAAGACCAAGACTGTCTACCTGCCTTACGAGGCTACCAACCTATTGGGCAGCATCGGTGGCATCAAAGACCTGTTCAAGTCTGAATAAAAACATCTATTTGCTATCAATAAAAAAATCCTGTGAGTCACAGGATTTTTTTATTACACATCTGCCTTCATACATCAGCCATCATACCATCACACATCCTCCCTCAGTTTTTTCTTGAACATCTTACTCATGCTGTTCAGATATTCAGCAGGAGTGATTCCGAAGGCAAATTTAAAGGCACTGATGTATGATGCGGTATCTCTGAAGCCACACTTGTGGGCAAGTTCATCAGCAGAGTAGTCGGAGTGCTCCATGAGGCACTTAGCTGCATATTCTGCGCGCAGGGAGTTGATATAGTCCAGCGTTCTGTCAGGCTCTTTATAGCGGGGCACCAATTTACAGAACGTCTCATTATCGACTCCCATGAACTGAACCAGTGCGTCATGGTCGAAATCAGGATTGGTGAAGGGGCGCTCCTTATTGACACGGGCATCCATCATGACAGAGAAGCTTTGCTTCTCGTCCTTCTGAACGACTTGTGGCTTCTTCGACATCTGAAGTTTCTTCTTCATTAACGTTTCCTGTTCATCTAGCGTCAGTGCACTGTTACCCACCAGTTCTCTGTATTCATTCAATACCGTCAGGATGCGCTGCATCTGCTCGTTACGTCGACTGATAATCCTATTATAATATATACTATAGGCACCTAACACGACAAGGACTATCACAATAATGATAAGTATCGCGATGATGCCATTGGCAATAGCTAGCGTATATCCATGGGCATAACAAGATGGAGTTGCTAATAACAACAATAAGGTGGTTGATATCAATTTCGTTTTCATATCTTTCTATAATTACTTTGTTGGCAAAGATACGAAAAAAAAACCAATTATGCAAGCCCTAAGCACCCATCGGAAAAGATTTTGCATATTTTGAAAGTATTTTTGTTAATTCTGAAAGTCAGAGTTGTCAAGATCAAGACTGTCTACCTGCCTTACGAAGCTACCAACCTACTGGGCAGTATTGGTGGTATCAAGGATTTGTTCAAAGCAGAGTAAATTACTCACATACACACAAATAAAGGAGCATCCAATCAGATGCTCCTTTATTTGTTATCAATTATTTGAGTACAAAAAGATTTTTTTATTTGGCTATTTGCAGAAAAAAAACTACTTTTGCAATCAGATTTACTAAACTAAAATAAAGATTATGACCGCAAAACAAACTATCGAGGCTGGAAAAGCCATTCTGGGAATCGAATTCGGTTCCACACGCATCAAGGCCGTACTCATCGACCAAGATAATAAACCCATCGCACAGGGCTCACATGAGTGGGAAAACCAATTAGTAGACGGTCTGTGGACCTACTCTATCGAAGAGATATGGTATGGACTTCAGGCATGCTACGCTCATCTCCGTAAGGACGTGCAGCTGCAGTATGACTGCGAAATCGAGAGTCTTGCTGCCATCGGCTTCTCGGCGATGATGCATGGTTATATGGCTTTCAACGAGAAACAGGAGATTCTCGTACCTTTCCGCACATGGCGTAACACCAATACAGAAAAGGCAGCTGCAGAACTCTCTGAGCTCTTCAACTACAATATCCCCTTGCGCTGGAGCATCTCACACTTGTACCAGTGTATCCTGGAGGGCAATGAGCACGTGAAGGACATCAAGTACCTCACTACTCTCGCCGGTTATGTTCACTGGCAAGTAACAGGTGAGTTCGTGTTGGGCGTAGGCGATGCTTCGGGCATGATTCCCGTGGATCCCGCCACAAAGACCTACGACGCCACGATGGTGGAGAAGTTCGACAAGTTGATTGCACCGAAAGGTTATTCTTGGAAGTTGCTCGACATCCTGCCTAAGTCTTTGAATGCTGGTGAGAATGCTGGTTTCCTGACTTCTGAAGGTGCTAAGAAACTCGATGTATCAGGTCACCTGAAAGCAGGCATCCCAGTATGTCCTCCCGAGGGCGATGCTGGTACGGGTATGGTTGCCACCAACGCCGTGAAACAGCGTACAGGTAATGTCAGCGCTGGTACTTCTTCCTTCTCAATGATTGTATTGGAGAAACCTCTGTCAAAGCCATACGAAATGATTGATATGGTCACCACACCTGATGGTTCACTGGTGGCCATGGTCCATTGCAACAACTGTACCAGCGATATCAATGCGTGGGTGGGACTCTTCAAGGAATATCAGCAACTACTTGGTATTCCAGTAGATATGAACGAACTCTACGGCAAGTTATTCAACAAGGCATTGGAGGGCGACACCGACTGCGGTGGCTTGATGGCATACAACTATGTCAGCGGTGAGCCCGTTACTGGACTGGCAGACGGTCGTCCCCTCTTCGTGCGCTCTGCCAACGATAAGTTCAACCTCGCTAACTTCATGCGCGCCAACCTCTACGGTGCCATCGGTGTACTGAAGATTGGTAACGATATCCTGTTTAAGGACGAGATGATTCGCGTAGACCGTATCACGGGTCATGGCGGTTACTTCAAGACTGCCGGCGTAGGTCAGCGTATGTTGGCTGCTGCATTGAACAGCCCCATCAGTGTGATGGAGACTGCCGGTGAAGGTGGTGCCTGGGGTATCGCCCTGTTGGCTGGCTACCTGATCAACAAGAATGGCAAGAACCTCGCCGACTATCTCGAGGATGTTGTCTTCGCAGGCAATACGGGTGTGTCTATTGCTCCCACTGCCGAGGATGTCGCAGGCTTCGAGAAGTATATCGAGAACTATAAGAAGTGCTTGCCTATCGAACAGGCTGCCGTAGCCAACAAGAATTAAAGTAACGTAAGGTGAGAAAGAATTCCTTTCTATTCAGTTGTATACTGATCTGTATGGTCGTGACGGTGCAAGCCCAAGAAAAGGAGAGTTGGGCTCGCCGCACGGCTAATACGGTCAAGCAGCAACTAGACTCTGCCCTCTTCCGGAAGGTGGACACCAGTTATATCGAGGTTCCCCAAAAGCCTTGGCGTGTCATCCTCCGTCCGAAAGTCGACCAGTTATACACGACGATGAACTCTTCGTTCGACGATGAACTGTTAGCGAAACTATCGAAGACGTATGGCATCGACCTTTCCTCTACTAATATCAGTTGGGACCTGCGTATCAATCAGCCCCTGACCACCTCTGTAGGTGTATGGGTCGGTTATCGCGGACTTGGTATCGGCTATTCCCAGTCGCTGACCAAACGTGCTGGACGTTACTTCACTTTGAGTACCACGGGTTCGCACTACGGACTGACTTTCACACTCCGGCGCTTCAGTGCCGACGACATGACAGTAAAAATACATGAAGAATCAGAACTTGGGAGATATGACGATAGGGTGGATTATAAGAGTTATGCACCCTTCTGGGTACGTTCTGTCTTCGTCGACGGCTACTACGTGTTCAGTGGTAGGCGATACTCTCAGGCTGCCGCCTATAACCAGTCGGTCATCCAGCGCCGCTCTGCAGGTTCCTTCCTGTTGGGACTCTCCTGGTATCAGTCGTCCCTCGACTTCTCCGACAGGTTGAACGGTGAGTTCATCGTTGCTGCCAATGATGTTGGAAAGATCAAAGTCCATCAAGGCAACATCGGTTTCGGCTACGGCTACAACTGGGTGCCCGCCCGCAACTGGCTGTTCAATATCATGGTGATGCCTACCGTCAGTGTCTACAACCGCGTGAAGGTGACGAAATATGACTTCAACTACGACTTCGCCACTTATGAAACGTCTCAAGAAGTGATGAAAACCTACGGGGAATGGGATTCCGAGAAACGGCAGTGGGCTAATGGTAAGAAAGAGAAGCCCATGTTTGGAGACATCTATAGCGAAGAATACGTGGAAGACCTCTCCTGGCAGAAGGACGTGGAAATCTGGGAGTCTGGTTCAGAAATCAAGAATACCCGTTGGAGGGTGAACATCAACGCACGTGCCGGTATCACCTATTACGGCAAAAACTGGTTTGCAAGCATCAACGGACAGTTGCACCGCTTCTCTTACAAGCACAACGAGACAGGTGTCAAACTCTACGACTGGTATATACGCGGGGCGTTTGGAATGAGATTCTGATACATTAAATTCGCTTCGCTCAGAAACATGAAACAATAAACATGAATATTAATATGAGAAAGTTACTATTAACAATCGTGATGGCATGCGCGATGACACTCACTGCGACAGCAGGAGACAATGTCAAAGCAACACTGCATGCTGACCAACCGGGTGAGAAAATCAACCGAGAGATTTACGGACAGTTCTCCGAGCACTTAGGTTCTTGTATCTATGGCGGCCTCTGGGTGGGCGAGAACTCCCCTATCCCCAACATCAACGGTTACCGTAAGGATGTGTTCGAAGCTTTGAAGTCTTTGAAGATTCCCGTAATGCGTTGGCCTGGCGGTTGCTTTGCCGACGACTACCACTGGATGGATGGTATTGGTCCCAAGGACCAGCGTCCTTCCCTTCGTAACAACAACTGGGGTGGCACCATCGAGGACAACTCCTTCGGTACCCATGAGTTCCTGAACCTCTGCGAGATGCTTGACTGCGAACCGTATATCAGCGGTAATGTCGGTAGTGGCACGGTGAAGGAGATGGCACAATGGGTGGAGTATATGACCAGCGACGGTGATACGCCGATGGCTCGTCTGCGCCGTCAGAACGGTCGCGACAAGGCATGGCACGTAAAGTACTTCGGTATTGGTAACGAGGCCTGGGGCTGTGGTGGTAATATGTCGCCCGAATACTATAGTGACCTATTCCGCAAATACAATACCTATCTGCGCGACTATAGCAACAACAAGCTCTATCGCATTGGCAGTGGTGCCTCTGATTATGATTACAACTGGACTACTGTCTTGATGGATAAGATTGGCAACCGTATGCAAGGTGTCAGTCTCCACTATTATACCTGCTCCGGCTGGACAGGATCGAAGGGTTCTGCCACCAAGTTCGATACCGACCAGTACTACTGGGCACTGGGTAAGTGCTTGGAGATTGAGGAAGTCATTAAGAAGCACAAGGCGATTATGGACGAGAAAGACCCCAACCACGAGGTAGGTTTGCTCGTTGACGAATGGGGTACCTGGTGGGACGAGGAGCCTGGCACTATTGCCGGTCACCTGTATCAGCAGAACGCTCTGCGCGATGCTTTCGTCGCTGCTCTGTCACTCAACGTCTTCCATCGTCATACCGACCGCGTGAAGATGGCGAATATCGCACAGGTTGTCAACGTACTTCAGTCGATGATTCTCACCGACCAGGAGGGAACGGGCCACATGGTACTCACGCCGACCTATCACGTCTTCGAGATGTACACTCCGTTCCAAGAGGCTACCTATCTGCCTATCGACATTGAGAGCGAGATTATCCAGGTGAGCAAGGAGTATTTCAAGGAGAAGGAAGGTGCCAAGGATGCCGGCTACCGCCCCTGTCCCCTACTCTCTGCCTCTGCTGCCAAGACGAAGGACGGCAGCATTGTGCTTAGTCTCACTAATGTCAGCCTTGACCAAGATAAGACTATTGATGTCCAACTTAATGGTTTCAATGCAAAAACCGTCAGTGGACGCATCCTCACCTCTAAGGATGTTGCCGACTTCAACGACTTCAATAATCCCAACAAGGTGGCTCCTGCCGACTATAAAGATGCCAAGTTAAAAAAGGATATCCTAACGGTAAAGATTCCCGCCAAGAGCATCATCGTACTAACATTGAAGTAAATATATACATACAAAAAGGCTTGTTTCCGTGGAAACAAGCCTTTTTTATCTTTTGATTTTTACTTTTTTCTTTACTGGTTTACTCTCATTCTGCAAACGATCAATAGCAGTAACGAGGTAAACGTATCTGCCAGGCTCTAAAGTATGAGGTAATTCATAGAAAGTGTCAGTGGTGATGGCAACGATATGGGAAGGATCATTGATGTTTAGGTCCTCGCCCTTCAAGAAACGGTAAATGACATACTTCATTGCTTCATCATCCCAATTCGTGAACTTCGGGGCAGTCCACATCAGGACGCGTTCACTACCCATGTCAATGTCTTTCAGTTTCTTTACCTTGTCAGGTACCTTGCTATCGAGATGAGGCATCAGCGGCTGTAAGGCAGGTGTACGCCAATACGTATTGCGAAGACTCGTACCATAGTTGCCGAGATTGTCGACAGCAACCTTCGCATACCAGAGTACCGTACCCTGAACACCCTTATTCTCCTGATGCAACTGCATCTTCGCAGGCATCTGGTTGCGATTCGGATTCTGCGAATCAGCAGCCTTGACGGTACGTTCTATGTCTTCACCAATATACAACGGACGCGCAGAGGCATAATTGCTCCACCAACGTATCAACTCGGTATAATCGGCTGCCTTATGTCCCATTTCCCAGTAGAGCTGTGGCACGGTATAATCCACCCACCCCTTCTCTATCCATAACAGAATATCGGCATAAAGGTCGTCGTAGTTCTGTAAACCATTGGTCTTACTGCCCTTCGGGTCGCTCTTCTGGTTACGATAGATACCGAAGGGACTGATGCCGAACTTTACCCATGGTTTCACACGATGGATGGTGCTATTGAGTTGTTCGATGAGCAAATCAACCTGATGGCGGCGCCAATCACCCTTATTGGTATATCCCTGATTATCGGCATTAAACTGATTATCATCAGGAATCTCAATTCCTGCCACAGGATAAGGATAGAAATAGTCGTCGATATGCAATCCATCGACATCATAACGACGGAGAATATCCTCCACGATGGTACAGATATAGTCACGATTCTCTTGCAAGGCTGGATTAAGTACAATCAGGCCGTCGTACTCGAAAGCACGCTCTGGATGCTGACTGACAATATGGTTGGCAGCTAATGGATACGCTGACTTCGTCTTGGCACGATAAGGATTGATCCATGCATGCAACTCCATGCCACGCTTGTGACACTCGTCAATCATCCACTGTAAAGGATCCCAATATGGTGAGGGAGCCTTACCTTGCACACCTGTCAGGAAATGACTCCAAGGCTCTAATGTACTCGGATAAAGGGCATCACAGGCTGGACGCACCTGAAAAATGATGGCATTGGCACCATCTTTCTGCAATTCATCAAGTTGGTATAAGAGTGTCTGCTGCATTTTCTCCGTTCCCAAACCCTGAAACTGTCCGTTGACACACTGTATCCACGCGCCACGGAACTCACGTTTCGGAGCCTGATAGGTTTGTGCACCTACAGAACTAAATGATAAAAGATAAAAGAGAACGGAAAGAACCGTCCATTTTATTCTATGTACTTGATGATTTGTCATAACTCTTATACTCCTAAATACTCATATATCTCTTCCGTCCAGTCGGCACCATTCTTTGGACAGAAGGTACGGATGCCCAACTGACTGGCAGCAGCCACATTACGAGGACCGTCGTCAACAAACAATACCTCCTCAGGTAGCGCCTGCTCCTCTTTTAATACCTGACGAAATATCTCTTCCGAGGGCTTCATCATCTTCAACTGGAAACTCAAATAACAATGGTCGAAATAGTCAGCAAGTGAATGTCCTTGTCCGTCAAAGGCTGGGGTCATCGCCCACATCATCATATAGGGATTCGTGTTCGACAAAAGTACCACCCGATAACCTTCTTGGCGCAATTGCTTCAAAACCTCGAGATTACGCATCGGAACATCTTTTGCATAACCCTGCCAAGCATAGGCACACTGTTCGACAGTTACTTCGTGGCCTATCAGTTTACCGAGTTCCACACGAAAGTCCTCTGCCGTAATAAGTCCATGTTCCAAATCGCCGAAGATACCCATCTGCGTATATGGGTCCAACCGCTGTTCCGCATCTGCCAACCCAATCTCTTTGAAACGGTTGACAGCACGTGGTTGATCTATCGTAACCACTACTCCACCTAAATCAAATGCTATTGTCTTTATCATCAATCTTTAACCTTTACCCTTTAAAAAAGTCTTTCTTCTTCTGTCGTGCCTCATCAATAGAGAGCAGTTGTTGTTGCTCTTGCTGATATTCCTCACGCAAAAGTTGATATTTTTCCTCCAACTCACGCTCCATCTTCGGTTCCTCGTCTTTGTTCAAAAGACGAGCAGCTACCAGTGCATTCTGTGAGGCATCCTTCATCCATACCACAGGACCACCATAAACAGGTGCTATCTTCAATGCAACATGCAATTCACTTGTCGTGGCACCTCCAATCATAATGGGGATATCCAGTCCTGCACGCTGCATCTCGTATGCCACATTCACCATCTCTTCCAAACTCGGAGTGATGAGTCCAGAAAGTCCGATAATATCCGCTTTCACTTCTATCGCTTTGCGGACAATCTGTTCGGCAGGTACCATCACACCCATATCCACCACCTCATAGCCGTTGCAGGCAAGAACGACTGCCACGATATTCTTACCAATATCATGCACATCGCCCTTGACGGTGGCCAGTAACACTTTCCCTGCTTTCTTACCATCGCCTTCCTGTTGCTGTTCGATATATGGCTGTAAGATCTCTACCGCCTGTTTCATGGTACGTGCTGTCTTGACGACCTGAGGCAGAAACATTTTTCCACTACCGAACAATTGTCCTACCTCATTCATACCCGCCATCAACGGACCTTCGATGATGTTCACTGCTTTAGGATATTGCGCTAATGCTTCCTCTAAGTCCTGCTGTAGATAATCACCCACACCTTTAATCAATGCATGACACAAGCGATGCTCTACATCCTCGTTTCTCCAAGCTTCGGTTGGGGTATTGGATAAATGATTAGAGATTAGTGGAGAATTGTTTTCTTTGTTCTGTTCATCCAACAATTGGTTTGCCAAGGTTGTCAAGTCGTCGGCGGCACCTTTGCGACTATTCAGGATGACATCCTCGATGATGGTCAGTTGCTCTTGCGGTATATCACTATAAAGTACTTTCGTAGCAGGATTCACAATACCGAAGTCCATGCCCTGTGCAATGGCATGATAAAGGAATACAGCATGCATCGCCTCACGGATATAGTTGTTGCCGCGGAACGAGAACGAGAGGTTGCTCACACCACCACTGACATGTGCTCCAGGCAGGTTCTTACGTATCCATCCCGTAGCACGGATAAAATCGGCAGCATAACTGTCGTGCTCTTCCATACCTGTAGCGACAGCCAATACATTCGGGTCAAAGATGATGTCTAATGGATTCATGCCAACCTGCTGGGTCAGAATACGATACGAACGCACAGCTATCTCAATACGACGTTCATAACTTGTTGCCTGTCCCTGTTCGTCGAAACACATCACGACGACTGCAGCGCCATAGCGTTTCACGTCTTGTGCATGACGGATGAACACCTCCTCACCTTCTTTCAGCGAGATGGAATTGACGATACACTTGCCCTGTACGCACTTCAGTCCTGCCGTAATGACCTTCCAGTCAGAAGAGTCAATCATCACAGGGACAGAAGCGATATCCGGTTCGGCGGCAATCATATTGAGGAAAGTCACCATCTCCGTCTGTGCATCCAGCAAGCCGTCGTCCATATTGATATCAATCACCAGTGCACCATCAGCCACTTGCTTACGGGCAATAGCTATCGCCTCATCGTATTTCTTCTCCTTGATAAGTCGCAGGAACTTACGGGAGCCTGCCACATTACAGCGTTCGCCGACATTGACGAAATGCACTTCTGGGGTGACATCCAACAGTTCCAAACCACTAAGCCACATTGTCTGTGGCTTCTCCACTGGCTGATGCGGCTGCTTGCCTTCTACCAATGGGATATATTGCTCGATGAAATGCTCGTCGGTACCACAACAGCCACCAATGATATTCACCAGTCCTTCGTCAATCATCTTGCCTACCTGTGGTGCCATGCTCTCAGGGGTCTCGTCATAGAGTCCCATCGAGTTAGGCAGTCCTGCATTCGGATAGGCACTGATATAGTAAGGTGCCTTACGTGCCAGTTGACGAAGGAAGGTAATCATCTGGGCGGCACCGAAGGAACAGTTCAGTCCTACAGAGAAGATGGGATAACTGCTGATACTGGCAAGGAACGCCTCTAAGGTCTGTCCACTCAGAGTGCGACCAGCCAAGTCACTGACGGTAGCACTGAGCATGATGGGCAGTTCCACGCCTCGTTGTTGCATCACTGTCATCGCGGCATCTACAGCCACTTTGGCATTCAGCGTATCGAAAATAGTCTCTATCAGCAAGATGTCTACCCCACCCGCTATCAGTCCATCGATCTGTTCACAGTAGGCGATATGCAGTTCGTCGTAGGTCATATCGCGGACGGCAGGGTTACTCACGTCGGGCGACATCGAGCATGTCTTATTAGTAGGACCGATACTACCAGCCACAAAACGAGGCTTGTCCGACGAACTAAACTCATCGGCACATTGACGGGCGATACGCGCACCCTCGTATGCCATCTCACGACTATAGTCTTCCAGATGGTAGTCTGCCTGTGAGATGCGTTGCGAACTGAAAGTATTCGTGGAGATGATGTCAGCACCCACCTGAAGGTATTTGCGATGGATATCAGCGATAACATCCGGACGGGTCAGAGAGAGCATATCGTTATTGCCTTTCATCTGTCCCGGCATGTCGAGAAAGCGCTGTCCACGGAAGTCAGATTCAGTAAGGTTATACTTCTGAATCATTGTTCCCATCGCTCCATCGAGCACCAGAATCCTTTCCTTGATAATGTCGTTAAGTCTCGTCAATCTTTAACCGTTAACCTTTAAACTTTAACCTTTATATACTTTCATCGCCCTGTCCATCTCACGGCGGTCTTCTTTCTCTTTCAGCGTCTGACGCTTGTCAAACTCCTTCTTACCTTTACAGAGTGCAATATCCATTTTCGCGCGTCCGTGCTCGTCGATGAACACCAGCAGCGGCACAATAGTATAGCCCGTCTGCTTCGTGGCGGCATGTAGTTTCTGTATCTCTTTCTTGGTGAGCAACAATTTCCTATCGCGCTTCATCTCGTGATTGTTATACGAGCCATAGAAATAAGGCGAGATATTCATGCCCCTCACCCATATCTCACCATTGGTAATAAAGCAATAAGTATCCACCAGACTTGCCTTGCCAAGACGGATGGACTTGATTTCCGTACCTGTCAGCACGATGCCTGCTGTATACGTCTCGATGAAGAAATATTCAAACGAGGCTTTCTTGTTGCGTATCTGTACAGGACTCTTCTTCCTGATCTTCTCTTCGTCTTTGTTCAATCTTTAACCGTTAACCTTTAAACTTTAACCTTTACTTAATTTCCGCAAATCGCTCAATATTGTTATCAATATAACGAGCGATTGCGTTTGTCCATTCTTCTTCGTTCTCTACGAACTCATCATCCAGATCATCGAACTCAGGACATTGCTCGAACAGTGCCATAAACTCTTCTTCGTTACATTCGCGCTCTATCTTCTCCTTGTATTTCTCGTAAAGCGTATGAGCACTGTATATCAGTTTCGAGAGTTCACGCATGCCCCACAGTTTAACTGCCTTTGCAAACGGGTTCTTGAAAATGAAGGGACCGTAGCCGTTATGTATCAGTTGCACGAAGCCTCCGTCCATCACCTCTTCATGCAGCGTGTTCCACGCCAAGAGAGTAATCTGGTCGGCATTCAACACAGCCATTGTCTCGGCTGTCAACTCACCGCCGATAGCCTCGCGAATGGCATCCACAAAGACCTCAACGAAAGCATCCATACCCTCGCCCGCTGCCTTGCGTAGTTGTTCGTCACTGATTTTTACTGCTATCATAACTCTATAATGACTTCCTCGAAATTACCTTCCTTGTTGATCACGTAGCGACAGGCAGCTGTCTCTTGTTCCTCTTCGTCATCCTCGGCACGGAAATAACTAA
The DNA here is from genome assembly GCA_017554145.1 of Prevotella sp. Classification (GTDB taxonomy): domain Bacteria; phylum Bacteroidota; class Bacteroidia; order Bacteroidales; family Bacteroidaceae; genus Prevotella. The sequence continues at coordinate 183,432 of JAFZIZ010000008.1, forward strand.
CGAGCGTCACCTCATAATTACTCGTAACATAATACTCTTGACGCATCAGTCCCAGCCGTCCGTCCCTGTCTTCTATCTTCTGTTCGTAGAGACAAAGGCGGTCTACCAGCACATACTCCTGATTCATCGTACAGAGATACAATGCAGTCTGTGTAGAGTCTAGTTTCTCCGCTACCAACATCATGTGATAGTCTTTATAAGGCGGCAACTTAGCTGCCAATAACTGTACGTTGCTCTCATAGTCGAAACGACCGTTGAACGTCGAAGGCACCTTCGTCATCTGGGGCAGGTAATCGATAAACGTCACATTATACTTCATCGGCACCGACTTCATCTCTAATGAGTCGAAGAAAGCCACCACAGGGTCACCCGTCGCAGACTTCAACATCTCCTTCGCTGCCTCTGCCTTACGGATACTGTCTATCATCTGGTCATAGTCTGCCGCATTCTTCCTATTTCCACAGGAATATGCCATGACCATCGCCATCAGCACCGCTATATACGTTATCTGCTTCATAATTGGCTACAAAGGTACGATTAAGTGAGCAAAAAACCAAGAGAAAACCTTATTTTCTTTCCATTTCCGAGATAGCCCCTACCTATCCACCCGATACCCCGCAGCAAACGGGTCGATAGGTGCCGCCTATCTCAAAGAAAAGTAGCGGGTTTCTGTATTATCTTCGTAAAGGTTAACGTTTAAAGACAACTTTTTTGCCATTCACGATGTAAATGCCCTTTGTCGGCTTCTCGATATGGCGACCACTCAAGTCATAATAACCTTCAGCGGTAGCAAACTCTCCACTCTCCACTCTAAACTCTTCACTTAACGAGGTTGTCTCGTCATCCTCCTCTAATCCGAAGAAGTTGCTGGAAGAAGTGCCGTTGTAATACAGATACGCCTTGTTGGCACTGATGGAATCCGATGCTTTGAGTTTATAGAAACCCATGCCGTTTGCTGCTGTGTAGTTTAGCACGTAGATATTGCCTTCGGCTCCTGACAACGCTGTTGTCGTACCCTTCAACTCATTGCCTGAGAAATCACCTGTGGCTACTGAAGATGTCAGTTCCATATCGAGTTCACCCGACACAGGGGATTTCAACACTACCGCCTGTCCTGCCTTGATGACGTTGCCCTCAACTTCGGTCAGCGTCAGAGAGGAACCCATCAGCGAAGCTTTGAAGATTCTCACGCCCTCCGTTTTGATCTTCACATTAGCCAGCGGATGGTAGTAGGTACTCCAATAGTCTGTCGGTCTATCAGGATTCTGATTTGTCGTCACACCACTTACCGTTACGTCGGCTATCGGATTGATGGAACCAGCATAATCACTCCATTGTGTAGCCGACTCATAATCACTCTCTAAATTGCTAAACACATAAATCTTGCGATCTTGTTTATTGTCGTTAAAAGCAGATCTACCAAGTGTTGGCACTGGCGTGGCATAAACGGTGACTAATTCCAGACTATAACAGTTGAGGAAGGCTCCGACACCAATGCTCGTCACGCTGGCAGGGATAATAATAGATGTCAGAATTTCGCAGTCAGAGAAGGCCTCTTTGCCAATTTTCGTCACACTGGCTGGGATGGTGACAGACATCAAATCTAAGCAACTTTTGAAGGCATTTTTCCCGATGCTCGTCACAGCATAGGCATTGTCTTCTATCATGACGGAAGCGGGGATTTCCAAAGCGCCAGTCGGCTTATCACCAACATAGCCCGTCAACTCCACTGTTCTAAGCCGCTTGTTCGTAATTGTGTATTCAAAACTGTTAATAAAAGATTCCCACTTGGCATAGAGTGTCAGGTTCCCTGTCAGCGTGATTTGTTCACCAGGCTCATATAACACAGATCCTGTCGGTGATTCCGCCCAACCTAAGAAGGTATAACCGTCACGTGTTGGCAATGATGGTGTATAAGTGTAGGGGGAAGATACAGGTATTATGAAACTCTCTGCTGCACCTTCATAGTTTAAGTTAAATAAGATGTAATAGGGTGATGGTTGAGTATCATTCCAAACGGCATAGAGCGTTACGTCTCCCGTCAAGGTAAATTCAAATCCTACTGGATGTTGAACAGGGCCATCTGGTGATTCCGACCAACCCCAGAAAAAGAATCCGGTACGTGAGGCTGAAGGCGGTGTAAAATAATACCCTTGATCCCCTGTATCATAAATCGGGCCACCATCATAGTTATAATTCAGCGTAACTTTATACGCCCACGCCGTCGTCGATAGGCAGAGCAGCAGGAGGGTCAATAATAACTTGATGCTCTGTTTGACCTGCGGTCGAAATATCTTCCACTCGGCAAAGCTCAAACCAGTATGGCTTTGCTCTCTCTTAATCGATATTTTCATCATTCTGTTCTCGGTTTTTATTGTCGGTTTATTTATTTTTAGTTTACGACCGCAAAGGTACATAATAGTTTACGAATTACCAAAAGATATATGCGTAATTGTTTAGAAAAAATTTGGTGTTTCGCTCGCTTAATCGTACCTTTGAGACTATGTCTCGAAGGTACTCACGCTCGAAAAAACTCAAGATTCTCTTGGTTTTTTCCTCACTTAATCGTACCTTTGTCCGCGATATGAAGAAAGGGATATTGTTTGGTTTGATTCTATTTGCCATCACTGCACAGGCAGGCAACAGAATATACTCGCCAACAGTGAAGACACTGACAACCATCGTCAATGACGACTGGCAGAACAGACCTGTGATGGAATTAGGGACGGACGATGTGCTGACCATCGGCTTCGATGAACTGTCGCACAACGCCCATCGCTATATCTGTCATCTCACGCGTTGCGAAGCCGACTGGACGGAAGCGACGGAGGTGTTTGAGAGCGACTGGCTGCAGGGCTTCAACGACTATCCGCTGGATGACTATCAGAACTCACTAAACACGACAGTGCTCTATACACACTATGAGTTGACGATACCCAACGACCAGTGTCGCCTCAGGATGAGCGGCAACTACCGACTGAGCATCTACGACGAGGACGCAGGACACGAGAAGGTACTCGACGCAGAGTTCTATGTTGTAGAACCACTGGTGAAGATGCAAATAGCAATGACAACGAATACAGATATTGATGCCAACAGGAGTCATCAGCAACTATCGATGGCAATCACCTACAATGACTTGCGTATCATCCGCCCTGACGAAGAACTTTATACCGTTGTAATGCAAAACTGGAACGAAAAGACGGCACGCCTGAACCCCCGCCCCTCGTACACTAACCAGAAGGGACTGCAATGGGAACATCATCACGAACTCATCTTCGATGCCGGCAATGAATACCATAAGTTTGAAGTGCTCGATGTGAGTCATCCCACGATGGGTATCGATCGCATCAGTTGGGACGGGCAACGCTATCAAGCCTACCCCTTCGCTACAGGGCTGCGCCGTAACTACCTGACGGACGAGTCTGCCAACGGTGCCTTCCTCATCCGCAACAGCGACCGCACGGAGATTGACTATACCTGCGACTACGTATGGGTGAACTACACCTTGCAGTCAAACTATTGCGGCGACATCTATATCGACGGACAATGGACCAACAACAACGACGAGACAGCCTACAAGATGATTTATGATGCTGGCAGCAGTTGCTATCGCGCACAGATCATGCAGAAACAGGGATACTATTCCTACCATTACGTGACGAAGGAAGGAAAAACGGCACCGACAGAAGGCAACTTCTACCAGACAGGCAACACCTATCAGGCATTGGTTTATTACAAAGGACTGGGTGATCGCACTTGGCGACTGGTAGGCTATCGCGGATTAGACGCACGATAGTCGTCTGGCGTCTGACGATACTGGTGATAGAAACTGGCAATGAAGAAGTTCGGGGAAGCAAACTTCAGTTCCTCTGCAATCTCATCTACACTCTTATTAGTTCCCTGTAACATCTCAGCAGCACGCTGGAGACGGAAGGTCAGTACCAATGGTAACGGACTCTTATAGAGATTGTCGGCTATCGTCTCATAGAACTGATCCAACTCCATACCTGCCATCACCGACAACTCATACATCGTGAGCGGACGGTCTTCATGGGTACTGACATAAGGTACCACCTGACCCATCACTTGCATGAAACTGCTATTTGCCTCATCAACAACATCTGTCTGGTTCGTATCAGAAGTACTGGGATGCAATACCTCATCAGCAAGGTCTTCACATCGCTTGGCATAAGCCTTGATCCTGTTCAGTATCGTAATCTCAATATTGCTGCGATTCAGTTTCAAACGCGTGTTACGGTTGTAATAAACAAAGTTGGCAATCAGCAATCCCAGCAACAGGACACCGAGGATAATATACAGGAAAGTCCTACGCCACCACGGCTGATTAACAGAGATAACCAGTTGATAGGTCTCATCAGGGAATTCGTCTGGCGACATCGATGCCTGCAACTCCAACAGGTATTCGCCAGGCTCTATGCCGATAACGGGAAGGTGAAGCATTCCCAGTTCGTCTACCCTACCGTCTTTGTCGTAATAGGAATAGACGTGCCAGTCGTTAAGTCCATTAATGCGCACACGATAATAAGTCTGTGTCGGACGGAAATAGTTTCTGCCCGTGAAGACCATCGACAACGTGTTCTGGTTGTATTTCAGGTTGATCTTCTTAACAAGCGTGATGGCATTATCCAAAATGACAATACCCCCATACTCCTCTCCTGTCTCTATCAACTGTCCGTTGACTGACAAACGAATCATTTTGGGATAGAGTTTCATATTGATATTACCAATCGTATGGAACGAGGCAGGATTGAACTCCACCACATGGTCTAAAGACTGCATGATGATAGTACCGTCGGGCAGTTTCATCGCTCTGCCATTGTCAAACGTTTCCTTGGGTATGTTATCCTCGTCATCATAACTGACAATCTTCTCCACTTCGCCATTCTCAAACAACAAAACGGAGATACCATTACTGGTAGCTACCCACAAACGATGGGCATCGTCCTCCACGATGGAATGAATCACATTGTTGGCCAGACCGTCAGTCATCGTATAGACAATAGGAGCCTTCTCTTTTCCTGTCTTATAGAGTCTCAACCCCGTATAGGAACCATGCCACGTCCAGCCTCGGCTATCATGGAAGATACAGTTCACGCGACGAGGCAACGGCTCCTGATTCGCCTGTGCATGGTCGTACATCATTGCACCATACTTCAATGCCTTCGGATTACTCCAATCGTAAGCCCTGAAGGGCGACTGAAAGGGTTTGGAATAGAGCAGTCCACGGTGCTCCGTACCAATCCACATACCTCCCTGCTTGTCAAAGACGATGTCGTTGATGTCGGTATTGATCTCTTGATAGTTGGCATTCCTAATGACCTTATAATGCTGTTGCTCTCCCGTGGTCATGTTATAGGTCAGATAACCGAATTGAGAGGCAACATATAGGAGTTGACCGTGAATTTCCATATTATTCAGATGGAAGGACTGTTCCATCACAACCTTCCACTCCCCCTTCATCACGTCAAAATGCAAGAGGATACCTCCCTCCTGTCCATTCCTAATTTGATAGATGCCATCTGGAGCCACTTCTACAACAGACGACTGATTGTATATCTCCCTTCGCCGTTCGTCCAAGCCGAAATTACTGTAGATACGTTTTCCCGATGACACATCAAACACATCTACACTACTATCATCATAAAACAGCAAAAACCTGTTCTGGAACTTCTCCACATCCTGCAATACCCTTCCCTTCTTGACAGAATATGACTTCTTAGTCCTGCTATTATAGAGTTCATGATTGGTCAATAGCATCACCGAACTATCTGCACAGACAAACAGGTCATCGGCTTTCTTATCGAACCCCATCTTCTTCAACTCTCCTTGCACATCTGTGACAAAAACACCCATAATCAGATTTACGCAGGTCACCTGTTGTTTATCTTTCAGCCAAAGATGGAAATGGTCGTCAAAGTACAGATGATAGTGTCCCATGTATTTGGGAAGAGGATAGACATTCTCAGGTGTTGGGTCGATATGGACGAAATTAGAACCATCGTAGAAATTCACGTGTCCGATGGAAGATATGACAAGACGACCAGACCGAGTGCAGGCAATAGTCTGTGCACTATTGTCAGCCAGTCCGTTAGAGGAATCATAAACCTTAAAAAGTCGATTCGATTCATCCGCAAACAATGGCATACAAACTGTCAACAACAATGCTGACAACCATCCACGGAATATGGTCCTGAGAGTCATACTATTTTAAGGTTTGTAGTCTATACCCTGCAAAGATAAAGAAAAAGTTTGAATCACCAAACATTTTAAATAAAAAAAAGAGTTCTCTCATCAAAAGAGAACTCTCTGAGAAGTCGAGGTGACAGGACTCGAACCTGCGACAGCCTGGTCCCAAACCAGGAACGCTACCAACTGCGCTACACCTCGTTGCTTCAAAAGCGGTGCAAAGGTACATCTTTTTTATGACCCCTGCAAATTTTTCAGCAATTATTTGATGCTTTGCATCGAAACTGCTTACGCTCAGCAGATTTGAGCAAGCTCAATCTGCATTCGCTAAATCGCAGCTTTGATGATTCCTTGCTCTACGAAGATCTTCTTCAAGGCTTTTACGGAACGGTCAACCTGTTCTTCCGTATGTGTCGCCATCAATGCATAACGTACCAGCGTATCTTGAGGAGCACATGCTGGTGGGATGACAGGATTGATGAACACGCCTGCCTTGAAAGCAAGAGAAGTAACCAAGAAAGTCTTATCCACATCACGTACATACAACGGGATGATTGGACTCTCTGTTTCACCAATCTCAAAGCCTTCCTCACGGAAACGTTTCAAGGCGTATTTGGTTACCTTCCACAATGCCTCGATACGCTCAGGCTCCTGCTGAATGATATGCAATGCCTCCATAGCTGCGGCAGTAGCAGCGGGAGTATTAGATGCAGAGAAGATATACGTACGACAGGTATGACGGAGGAAGTTGATGGTATCCCAGTCGGCAGCGATGAAACCACCGATAGAAGCCAGCGACTTCGAGAAAGTACCCATAATCAGATCAACCTCATCAGTCAGTCCGAAATGGTCACAAACGCCACGTCCCTGTTTGCCGAAGACACCGATTCCGTGAGCCTCATCCACCATGATAGAACAGTTGTACTTGTGCTTCAGTTCCACAATCTCAGGAAGTTTGGCAAGATCGCCTTCCATAGAGAACACGCCATCCACCACAATCAGTTTGATAGCCTCCTGTGGTAATTTCTGGAGCACACGCTCCAAATCTTCCATATCATTGTGCTTGTAGTGCAACTGCTTGGCAAACGAAAGACGACGACCGTCCACAATACTTGCATGGTCACGATCGTCGCAGATAATATAGTCGTCTTTTCCAACTACCATTGCCAAAACGCCCTGATTTACAGAGAAACCTGTAGAGAAGCATAGACAATCGTCCTTACCAATAAACTCCGAGATTTCCTTTTCCAACTGTACATGCAAGTCAAGTGTTCCATTCAGGAAACGGCTACCTGCACAACCAGAACCGTATTTATCCAAAGCGGCTTTAGCAGCATCAATAATACGCTGGTCACCTGTCAGTCCCGTATAAGCGTTTGAACCAAACATAAGCACCTTATGACCGCCCATCTCCACTTCAGTTCCCTGCTTTCCTTCGATAGCGCGGAAATAAGGATACACATCAGCTTCCATGAACTTTTGTGGCTCACGATAGTGCTTGTATTTCTCTTGTAACTGTCCCATTCCGATAAGGTATAGTTTCGTTAATTTTTATTTTCAGGCTGCAAAGTTACACATTTTTTACTAAATAGTGCACATTTTATGAGATAAATCGTGATTTTATTGAAAAATATCTTTTCCTAACATGCTATTTCGACCAAAAAATTGTACTTTTGCAAAAGATTATGAGTAAGAAAATTCGCATTACATTCATCATAAATCCGATATCCGGCAATCAAAACAAGGACGATATTCCCAGAATGATTGCCGAGGAGATTGACAGTAAACGCTTCGATACGGATATCCGCATGACAGACCATAAAGGACACGCTGCTGAAATTGCCAAGCAATGTGCCTCAGAGGGTATCGACGCTGTCGTTGCAGTAGGAGGCGATGGAACTGTGAATGAAGTAGCACGATCGCTAACACACACTCAGACGGCATTGGGTATTATTCCTTGCGGCTCTGGTAACGGGCTTGCCCGCCATTTGTGTATCCCGATGAATATCCGTAAGGCATTGAAGATTATCAACCAGTGTCAGATAGAAGAGTTCGACTATGGAGTCATCAATGATATTCCTTTCTTCTGTACCTGTGGCATGGGCTTCGATGCTTTCATATCCTTGAAGTTTGCAGAGGCAGGCAAACGCGGACCCATCACCTATGTGGAAAACGTACTGAAGGAAGGATTGAAATACAAACCTGAGACCTATGAGGTGGAAGACGAGACAGGTGCAAAAAGATACAAGGCTTTCCTGATTGCCTGTGCCAATGCCTCGCAATACGGCAACAATGCTTATATTGCTCCTGGGGCCACGATGAAAGACGGTGAGATGGACGTGGTAATCATGGAGCCGTTCACTGCCCTTGATGCCCCACAGATCGCAGCCGACCTGTTTATGAAAACCTTCGGCAACAACTCGAAGATCAAGACCTTCCGTGCCAAGCAAATCCAGATCCACCGTAAAGAGCCTGGTGCCATCCATTTCGACGGCGACCCACTGATGACCGATGCAGATATTAGTGTACACATCGAGCACAACGGTATCCGCATCGTGACCAATCCAGAAGCTATCGAGGACGCCAGCCAACCCAACTTCCTGTTGAATGCTTTCAGCGATCTCTTTAATAATATTAATAATGTACGAGAAGATATCGAAAAAGGAGGTCGCCGCATTCAGGTCATCAACAAGCTGATGCTTCGTAAACTCTCGAAACTGTAGTCCCATGCAGATCATTCTCGTCATCATCATTCTTCTCTTGGCAATAGGATATGCTGCGTGGCGTATCTACCATACCTTTCGAGACCCTTGCCGAGACTGCGAACTGAGAAAAAACTGCCAGAAAAAGCACCAGAATTGTTGTCAGAATACTTGTCATTGCAAATAAATAACAAAAAAATCACGTTTTTCTTTGGTATTTTACTTACTTATTCGTACCTTTGCATCCGCTAAGATGACAAGGTGCCTTGGATGAGTGGCTTAGTCAACGGTCTGCAAAACCGTCTACGGCGGTTCGAATCCGCCAGGCACCTCATAGGAAAAGCAATCGGGAGATTTTGAATCTCCCGATTTTTTGTTTGATTAGAATTTCGCTTCGTTCAGTATCTTCAGTCCTTTCTCTGTAGAGAAACCACGAAGAGGTACCAACAGCAGATTGGTAAATATCTCTTCCAGCGAATACTTATTATATAGATTTACTTTCATCACATACTGGGCGATGGCCTCAAACAGATGCGGAAGAATAGTATAGTCGACATCTGCACGGAACAGTCCTTCCTTCACACCACGCTGCATAAACAGCAAAAACTGTTCCTTGTTCTCCTCACGTTGACTCTCCATATATTTCACGATCATGGGATAGCGGATAATATCCTTATAAAAGGCAGGATTGACATCATGCGACTCCTTCACTCGTAGGCGATAAGCCTCCAAGATAATCTCTATGACGTGGTGCCCCTCTTCTCCGTACTTCCTCAATTGTTCACGCTTAGTCTGGGTGTGTCTCTTCACCACCTCAAAGAGCAACGACTCTTTGTCTCCATAAATCTCATAGAGCGTACGCTTTGAAATACTCAGTGCGTTGGCAATATCGTCCATCTTCACATCCTTGATTCCTTTCTCCACAAAAGCCATTGTTGCCGTTTGGAGAATCTTCTCTTTTAATGCGAGACGGTAAGCCGTCAAATCTTTTATTTCTTGCATATGTAGTCAATTTGAAAGCAAAGATACTAAAAAGATTAAAAAAACGCTCGTATTCAATTAGTTTTTTGTAATTTTGCGCGAAATTTTAGAAAGTAATTGACACAAAACACGTATCACGTATGGTAAAAATCTCAAAAGAAGCCGCCCTTGAATATCATGAGGCTGGCCGCCCTGGTAAAATTGAAGTGAAGCCTACCAAGGCCTATCGAACACAAACAGACTTATCTCTCGCCTACTCTCCTGGTGTTGCTTATCCTTGTTTGGAAATTCAGCAGAATCCAGACGACGCCTACAAATACACGGATAAAGGTAATCTCGTTGCCGTTATCTCTAATGGTACTGCCGTACTGGGTCTTGGTGACATCGGTGCGATGAGTGGTAAACCAGTGATGGAAGGTAAAGGACTGCTCTTTAAGATCTATGGAGGCATCGATGTCTTCGATATCGAAGTCAATGAGAAAGACCCCGAGAAATTCTGCGAGGCCGTAGAGAAGATTGCTCCTACCTTCGGTGGTATCAACCTCGAAGATATCAAGGCACCAGAATGTTTCTATATCGAAGAGCGCCTGAAGAAGAGTCTTGATATTCCTGTGATGCACGACGACCAACATGGTACGGCGATTATCTCTGCCGCAGGTTTGAAGAATGCCCTCGAAGTGATTGGCAAGGATATCAAGAAAGTGAAGATTGTAGTCAACGGTGCTGGTGCCGCTGCTATCTCTTGCACGAAACTCTATATGGCGATTGGTGCCCAGAAGGAGAATATCGTTATGCTCGACTCAAAGGGAGTCATCAGTGTGGCTCGTGAAGGTTTGAACGAACAGAAGAAGTTCTTCGCTACCGAGCGCACAGATATCCATACGTTGGAGGAGGCTGTCAACGGAGCCGATGTCTTCGTGGGTCTTTCAAAGGGTAACGTGCTCTCGAAGGAGATGGTGAAGACAATGGCGAAAGATCCTATCATCTTCGCATTGGCTAATCCTGTTCCTGAGATTTCATACGAGGATGCGATGGAGGCTCGCCCCGACACACTGATGTCTACAGGTCGTACCGACTATCCCAACCAGATCAATAACGTCATCGGATTCCCCTATATCTTCCGTGGTGCCCTTGACGTTCATGCCACTGCCATCAATGAGGAAATGAAACTGGCTGCCGTCTATGCCATCGCCGATTTGGCCAAACAGCCTGTTCCCGATGTTGTCAACGATGTCTATAAGGTCAATAACCTCACTTTCGGTCGTGAGTATTTCATTCCAAAACCCGTCGACCCACGCCTTATCACCGAGGTCAGTGCCGCTGTAGCCAAGGCTGCTATTGAGAGCGGTGTGGCTCGTAAGAAGATAGAGAACTGGGACGAATACAAGAACTCACTCAGCGTATTGCTCGGTCAGGAGACCAAACTCACACAGAAGCTCTATGCTACTGCTGCTGCCCATCCGCAGCGCGTCGTATTCGCCGAGGCTGTCCATCCCACCATGTTGAAGGCTGCCGTTCAGGCAAAGGCTGAAGGTATCTGCCAACCTATCCTCTTGGGTAACGATGAGTTCATCACTAAACTCGCTGCCTCGCTCGACCTCAGTCTCGAAGGTATAGAGATAGTTAACCTGCGTCATCCTTCCGAGCAGGAGCGTCGTGAGCGTTATGCACGCATCCTTACGGAGAAGCGTCAGCGCGATGGTTATACCTTCCAGGAAGCTAACGATAAGATGTTCGAGCGCAACTATTTCGGTATGATGATGGTAGAGACAGGCGAGGCTGATGCCTTCATCACGGGTCTCTACACCAAATACTCCAACACCATCAAGGTAGCGAAGGAAGTTATCGGTATCCGTCCTGAGTTCAGTCACTTCGGTGCCATGCATATCATCAACTCACAGAAGGGCACCTTCTATCTCGCCGATACGATGGTGAATGAGAATCCCGATACAGAGACTCTGGTCGACCTTGCGAAACTCGCAGCTACCAGTGTCCGCTTCTTCAACGAGAAGCCTGTGGTATCGATGATCTCCCACTCTAACTTCGGTAGTTCTACCAGTGCTGGTGCTTTAAAGGTACGTCGCGCTACAGAGATCATGCAGATGGAATATCCTGAACTCGCCATCGACGGTGAGTTACAGTTAGGTTTTGCCCTCGACAAAGAGTTGCGCGACGAGCAGTATCCGTTCACTCGCCTGAAGGGTAAGGACGTGAATACCTTCGTATTCCCCAACCTTACCTCTGCCCGTTCATCGTATAAGATGTTGCAGATGCTCGATGCCGATGTCGAGATTATCGGCCCGATACAGATGGGACTCAACAAGCCGATTCACTTTATCGACTTCGGTGCTGGTGTACGTGATGTCGTAAATATCGTGGCTATTGCCACCATCGATGCCTACGTCGACAAGATCAAGACGCGCATCAATGCGAATCAGCAGTAACCTGTTCGATCATATAGGCTTGGATAATCTCACAACCGTCATCGTGAGGTCGCGCATTAAAGCCGCTTGAATAAATTTTCTGCCCGTCAGAGAATTTAGCTTCGAAACACCAAGAATAGCCGTCCAGTACTTGAAGTATTGGGCGGTATTTTTCTTTGTACTTATACATCTTATGCTCCTTGATCACGTTTTGGATATGTGTAAGCACCTCGGCATCCACCTTCTTCTCGATGATCGAGTCATAGTTCTGTTTCATTGCCTTCAATATCACAGTACCATTCTCCTGACGTTCCACACTGCCGTAATACTTATTACCAGCCCTTGTGCCATTTTCTGTGTACTCCACGCTGATTAGTTCACCCGTAGGCATTCCTTGATGTGACATGCAACTGCTGAGTGTCCCCAGCAATCCAGTCAACAAGCTCATGATGATTCCCATTTTCTTCATTGATTGATAGTTTCAGTTCGATGCGGCGAAATTACAAAATTTCGATTAAGCGAGAGCAAAAATAATTATTTTTTTGCTAAGTGTGAGAAATTTATCTAAAATAATTCTGAAGTTTGCAAATTTCACGGATAATTTGTAACTTTGCCCATAAGAAATAAACAAGCGATATGATAAGACAAAAATTCTATCTCCTGATTCTGACGTGGCTGATAACGGCTTTTAATGCGACGGCACAGACCACCACGACGGAAGTGTTATTCGAGACAACGGCTGGTAATATCCGTATTGCTCTCTACGACGAGACACCACAGCATCGTGACAACTTCCTCAAGCTCGTCAAGATGCACGTCTACGACTCCCTACTCTTCCATCGTGTCATCAAGGACTTTATGATTCAGAGTGGTGACATCAACAGCAAGCATGCCTTACCCGGACAGCGATTAGGGACGGGCGACTTCGACTATACCCAAGAGCCAGAGTTCCGCCTTCCTCAGATATTCCATCGTCGTGGCGTAGTGGCAATGGCACGTGAGAGCGACGATGTCAATCCAGAGATGCGCAGTTCCGCTTGTCAGTTCTATATTGTCTGGGGACGCATCCTCGACGATGCGAAACTCGCAAAGGTACAGGAACGTCTCGACACCACGACACAAGGTCGCGTCCAACTCACTCCCGAGATGATTGCTACTTATAAGACCGTTGGAGGCACTCCCCATCTCGATGGCCAATATACCGTCTTCGGAGAAGTCATTGAAGGGATGAATGTCGTCGACAGCATCCAACAAAGTCCTACCGACAAGTATGAGCGTCCCCTTGAAGACATCCGCATCCTGAAAGCAATCGTTACCAAGGATATTCCCCAACAGCCCAAGGAAACACCCAAGCCCTCTCCCAAACAACGAAAACCAGTAAGAAAGAAGTAAACATTATTTCGTAGTTCCATTCTTCCCTTGTATGAAACGTGAAGTGTTTGAGAAACAGAACGCATTTGCCAGAGAAAAGAAACCGTCAATGTTACGCCGGTGTATAGGTCACGACTATACTGAACGCCAGATGTATATGGTGACGATGGTGACAGAAGGACGCAAGCCTCTCTTTGGAAAAGTAGTCGGCTATAGTGAGGCACAAACGGGTAGCAATGAGGAACCCAGAACGGAACTGACAGAATTAGGAAAGCGCGTAGAGAGTGAATGGTGGAACATACCACAATACTATCCTCAGATAGAGATTATTGCTCTTCAGATGATGCCCGATCATTTTCATGGTATTCTTTTCGTTAAAGAACGGATGGAGAAAGACCTGAGCCGTGTGATACGTGGATTTAAGACGGGCTGCAATCGCGCATATAGGGAGCTGGTCTTAGGTGTTACGTATGTTGCGACTCAGTCGCAACGCACAAAACCATCAGCACCAACCAACCCTCGCCCCAAAGAAGACCGAACTCACGGCTTCCTCTTTGCTCGTGGCTTTAACGACAAGATACTACTACGTGAAGGGCAGTTAGAACGATGGATAAACTATCTTCACGACAACCCTCGCCGCCTACTGATGAAACGTGAACACCCTGATTTCTTTCGCGTACAAAGAGGTCTAACGATAGGCACTCAGCAGTTTTCGGCCATAGGTAATCGCTTTCTACTAAACCGCCCTACGCTCGTACAAGTGCAGTGCTCTCGCAGCCTGACAGAAGAACAGATAGAGACTAAAGTGGCAGAAATTCTGGCATTGGGTAGACAAGGCGCCGTACTGGTATCGCCCTGCATCTCAAAAGGAGAGAAACACATTATGAGAACAGCTTTCGAAGCAGGACTACCACTGATTATCCTTCAAGAGAACGGATTCACCGACCTTGCCAAGCCTGGCGGAAAACGCATGGATGCTTGTTCACGTGGCCAACTGCTTCTACTGGCTCCTTGGGAGCACCATAACGAGAAACAAACCATTACACGCAGTCAATGCCTTACACTAAACGCCCTCGCACGAATGATTTGCGAAGGCCAATAATATTCCCCTTCAAGGTATTTGTATCTCTGATATTGGAGCTAAAGATAGTATGAAGGCGCTTCCTTTGTTATTTCTTTTAGAAAATAAGTTATTCTTCTGCTGCCATAGGCATTTCGAATTCTACTTCTCTCTTCACATCATACATTTTAGATTTACTATGATCTTGTAGGTAGATGTGATTCAAGGTAAATGCCAAAGACTTCAAGGTCTCTTCTCGTTTTTTGGGCGTTAACTCACACTCCCAGATGGTGATGCAATGCCAACCCTTTGCCGCCAATTTATGTTGTTCCTCCTTGTCACGCTCTTTGTTCCTTCGAATCTTCTTCACCCAGAACTCCCTATTCGTCTTTGGAATCTTACAACACTCCGAACTCTCGATTATTGTATCTTGGTTATTGTTTATTGTAATATAGTGTCCATGCCAGAAGCACCCATTTACAAATACGCACGTTCTGTATTTCCTCAACACCAAATCAGGATGTCCAGGCAACCCTTTATGATTCAAACGATAACGGAACCCCCTCTTCCATAACCAACGCCTCACAATCATCTCTGGCTTCGTATCCTTCGAGTGGATAGCCGCCATGTTCTTGTGCCGCTGTTGGGAAGTAAGGTGGTCCATTTCTATACAATACGAAAGATACAGAGATTTACCCTTTAAATACTGTACAGCGATGATACTCCAAATAACTTGCTCTTGAATCATTCATCGGGAGAAATTGGAACAATTGGTTCTCTTTAATACCAATTCTCTCTTTGACCTGCCTTGAAAGCCAGTTTGATATTGAAACACGTTTGTCATTGCTGAACGTTATATACCCTCTGTCGAATAATTTGTCATAGAGAGGAGATAGAATAAATCCGTTATTCGGATCGATTCGTTCTTTGGAGTTAGAAACCGCCCAGGGTTTAATGTGGCTGGCTATTAACAACGACTCCTCATTAATCATCGTAATAGGACAGAATGGACATTCCTCTAACAGTTTTCGTCGATATTCTTCCTGTCCTTCACGCCCATATCTGATTTGTGGTTTGGGTTCTATCTGTTCTTCACTTGCTCCAAAGAAAGGTTCTTCTGATTCCTGCTTAGTAGCACCATAATTCTCAATGAAAGCCTTGCGTTTCTCAATTTCCTCGAAATCTGCAAAAAGTTTCAGATAGAACATTGGCTGTCCATTGTAATCAAGGCGCATAGCCGAAATGTATGAAACTAGAGGAAGAGAAATTTCACGTATCAGTTTGTATACTTTATCAGAAGAATTGACATAACCTCGTGGACCTGCAATTTGAGACTGTTCTCTAATAGTAAAGACAACTATACCAGAGGGTAAAGCATTTATCTTTTCCATACGTTCAGACCACAAAGCATGCATTTCTTCTTTGCCTCGGTATTCTTGTGAAGGTGAGAAATACTCGGATTGTATTGCTTGCATATATGCCTGCAAATCCTGTCGAAGTACAAAACAAGTTGCTGTAAAACCTACTTCGCCGAAAAACTCCTCCATTTTGTCTCGAGAACTCACATACAATTTAGCTTCACCATTGCCATCACCTAGCTTATTCTTTGGCATCACCCAGCTATCCGCCACAGTGATAGGGGTCTCAAATGTATTGACAAACGTAAACTTCTCACCTTCTATATTCATTGTTCTTTGCCGTATTTTGTGATGTCTAATTGCTTGAGGATAGCTATCAGCACATCGACAACAATACTATTGCCAGCCTGCTGATACATAGAGGTATCCGAAACGACAATCTTAAACGAGTCCTTGAAGCCCATCAGACGCAAACATTCCCTAGGTGTCAATTTGCGGATACGTCCCTTGTGCGTTACATAGTTGTCTACTCCTGCACGATGCATTTTGTGCATTGAATGAAGCAATGGACGAGCAACTTCGAGATCAGTCTTCGTTGACGTTTTGAAATTCTTGGTGCCACCAGCTAATACATAGTGAGCAACTTTATCCGACAAGTAGTATTTTTCTTCCACATCTCGCACATCGAAGATAAATTCATCAAAAGCTTCATCCGTTGGTGTCAGTTCCGAATCTGGATGATAGACAAAATCCCCATGCCAATTGAACTGTTGGTTTCTCTTTTGACATAATTGAATATCACCATTGATTTGAGTATAACTTTTATCTCTATTCTTGTGACTAGTGACAAACTTAACTCCCTTCTCTTTTAGAAAATACTTACTGTCTATATAATCTTCTAAGAAATCATACATTTTATACTCCAATTCAATTGGTGCAGGGTATTCAAATTTTGTTTTCTTCTTAAATCCTAAACAGTAGACTCTTTCTCGATGTTGGGGTATACCATAATCGCAACTATTAAGTACACGAAATTTTACGTCATAACCTAGTTCCTCGAAAATATCATGCATCACATGCCACGTTCGTCCCTTGTCATGGTTGAGCAAACCACGCACATTCTCGAAAAGGAAAAGCTTCGGCTGAGTTTCTTTCACTACGCGAGCAAACTCGTAAAAAAGAGTTCCTCGAGCATCCTCAAAACCAAGTCGATGACCCACCATCGAGAAGGCTTGACAAGGTGCCCCACCTATGACAAAGTCTACTTTGCCTTTGTACTTCCGAGCATCAAAATCTCGGATATCAGAAAACCAATCTTCTTCGCTAATCTTATAATTAGCAAAATAGCTTTTTTTACAATTAGGTTCAATGTCACCAGCAAACATAATCTTATGTTTTAAACCCAATCTTTGAAAAGCATGTTCTATTGCACCAATACCACTAAAAACGGTTCCAATTCTAACAGTTCTTTCGGGATACTGAAATGACAATTCTTTCCATATAGTACCTTCCGATAAAGGTGTTTCAACTAACGCTTTATCTTCTAATTCTTCAGCACGCCTTTTTACAAGCTTCTTTACTTTTGAAATCTTTTCAGATTCCTCTCTTATGTCTTTTTCTACTGTTGCCATTCTCTTTGCTTTTTGCTCAGAGGGACTCATGAAAAAGCCCCCATTTCGTTGTTGAAATGAGGGCGCGGAAGAGATTGAGAGGAGCAAGGCTTAGCACGGCCTACACCAGACAACAATCGTACTGTCCACGCCCTCGTTGTTAAGAGCGAGACATCCGTTGCCTTGTCTGACTGATGTGTTCTGTGAAGTGCTAATTCTGCTCCAGCAGCCTAATCAAGGATGTTCGAAGACTTTATATTTCTCTATGTTGTATTCTCAGTTTTATTCATTTCATTTTAGGATTAGTTAATCCAGGAAAACCCAGCTGTTGGCAATGTCGGAAATCTTGTCGCAGTCAGCTTCGGGATTACCATCATCACCAGTACGTACTAAATCTTTCAGGGGATATAGTTCTGTGGTTTTTCCTATCTTTATCTTTTCTTGGGCATCAGCATTCACTGAGATTTTGCCACAACGACGACCTATAGCGAGAACATCGTCCTCGTTATATCGCTGCTGGATATAGTCGTCTACTATATCCGTAATGCGCAACTCAAGTGCGCGTATGTCTTGAATGCTACTCATCGCAATAACATCTTGCAGCAATCAGACTATATCTTCAGGCTTGTTTACAGGTAATTCGAAAGAGACCTCAGGACACAAAAGAAGCGCAGACTTGACTCTTCTCTTGAATCTTGAGGTCCTCGGATGTACCTGTACTACAAAGATATAAGTCATGCCCACGCTATCGCGCAGGCATCGGCTGACTTACTCAAAGTAGTACATCTTTGAAATTTCCGAGGTTTCAAGATTCTCTGAATAAATAGCTGATGCTATTGTTTAACCCACTAAAGTCGCTCCACCGCTTTCACTAAAGCATATTGATGGTGTTCGAGAGGCAAAGATAGAGAATAAATCTGAAAGTTGCAAAGATTTCGCAAGAAAAGTGCCTCAAAATTTGGAAATGGGCTTTAAATTTTGTATCTTTGCATTTGCTTTTCAAGTTTTCCTCCTGAAAGCGATGACAGATGACACTATGACGACAGAAAAACAAAAAACTTCGTGCGTACGTGCGCATATACGTACGCAGGAAAAGTTTTATAATATTTACTGTCATTGCCGTCATACTGTCATGTATATAGAAATCATAAACTATATATTAAGCAAGTAAAAGTACTATACTTACGAGGCATAAACTATATACTTAGCACTCGTAAACTATATACTTTCCTAAAGCGTTTTTACTAGACCGAAGAGGAAAACTTTTTCCTCCGAAGGGGAAAAAAATTTCCTCCGAAGAGGAGAAAAACACCATATTTTTGCCACCTCATGCAACTTTTGGGCTATCTTTTGCGTCTAATAGACAAAAGAATAACTTAAAAATAAGAGAAAGTTTATGAAAAAAGCAGTATTACTGATTGTGTGCGGAATGATGGTTCTGACAGCATGTAGGTTTAATTGGAATGGTTTGGAAACAATCAAGCCAAGTGATAACATCGTCAAGAAGGAGTATAAACTCGACAAGTTTACGGAAGTCGCCATCCATGTGTTTGCACAGGTAAAAATAGTCCACGATGAAGCAAAGGACGGTCTCGTAGTATTCTCTGCTCCAGATAATTACATCGATTTGTTTAGTTTTGAGAGCAAGGACGAGACATTGGATATCAAGTTTGCAAAAGACAATGTCAATATCGAAGGAAAAAACGTCAAGATAACGGTCTATACCGCCGACTTGCTGAAGATTGACAACAGCGGTGCTGCCACCGTATCACTCGACAAACTGGATACAGACACGCTGGAGGTTGTAAACTCAGGTGTCGGTAGTTTCAGTCTGAAGATGATACTGGCAGACAAAGTGTACGTTAGATGCAGTGGCGTAGGCGACATTACGATAGACGGCGAAACACTCGATGCTGAACTGTCATGTAGCGGTGTGGGCAACATCGATGCCAAGCAACTGAAGGCACGCAACGTGAAGGCCAGCGTTACTGGCGTAGGTGGTATCTCATGCTATGCCTCTGAATATATCGACGGCAAAGTGACAGGCGTAGGAGGACTCAAATATGCTGGTCATCCTAAGAAAAAGAACCTGGGCAAGCACCTGACAGGCGGTATATCAGAAATCTAAGATTACAGTTCCAACGGCGTATAGTCCAATCCCCATACTTTAGCAACTGCCTCGTAGGTACACTTGCCATCCACCATATTGACACCACGAGCCAGAGAACGGTCGTCGCGACAAGCCTGTTGCCAACCCTTATCTGCCAAGGCGATAGCATAGCGCAGCGTGGCGTTGGTGAGGGCGATGGTAGAGGTGTTAGGCACAGCACCCGGGATATTGGCTACGGCATAATGGATGATGCCATCGATGTCATAAACAGGCTCACTATGTGTCGTAGGATGGGATGTCTCGAAGCAGCCACCCTGGTCGATGGCGACATCTACCAATACCGTTCCCTTTTCCATCAGCGAGAGCATATCCTTCGTTATCAGTTTGGGTGCAGCGTCGCCAGGGATGAGTACAGAGCCGATAACGACATCAACGGTTGGTAATTCCTGACGGATATTATGTTCCGATGAGTAAAGTGTATGCACATTGGCAGGCAACTCGGCAGCGAGTTGTTTCAGTCGGGGCAGTGAGACATCGGTAATCGTGACATCGGCACCCATGCCGGCAGCGATACGTGCAGCCGCCTCGCCTACCGTTCCACCACCAAGGACAAGGACCTTGGCAGGCTTCACACCAGGAACACCAGCCATCAACTTACCCTTGCCACCCTTGGTCTTCTGAAGATAATAGGCTCCATTCTGGGCTGCCATACGACCAGCCACCTCACTCATCGGGATGAGCAACGGCAACGCACGATTGTCAAGTTCTACTGTCTCGTAGGCGATACACGTAGCTCCGCTCTTCAGCATCGCATGTGTCAGTTCCTCCTCACAAGCGAAATGGAAGTAGGTGAACAACACCTGTCCCTTGCGTACCAACGGATATTCTGGGGCAATAGGCTCCTTCACCTTCACAATCATCTCCGCTTTGGCATAGACATCCTCGATAGTCGGCAGAATCTGTGCGCCGACTTTCTGATACTGCTCGTCGCTGAAACCACTGCCCTCCCCTGCAGTATGCTGTACGAAGACCTGATGTCCACGTCTTACCAACTCGGCAACACCTGACGGTGTCATGCCCACACGATTCTCATTGTTCTTGATTTCTTTGGGAACTCCAACTATCATATCATTCAGATTTTAGTTAATACACAATAGATTGATGTCGCAAATATACACATTATCTGCGATATAACCAATCTTTTACCTCGTTTTTTATTTGCATATCCCAAAAAATCTTCGTAACTTCGCAGCCAATATGAAGAAAAAACATTACTTGATTGGAATGATGACCCTCGTACTCGCGGCTTGCGGAGGCGGCGAGGGAGGCGGTATCTTCACCAGTAGCAGCATCGATATGGATGAGGCGAAAGCAACGAAAGCAGTGCCTATCCTCAACGAAAACAACGCTCCCCAGTGTCAGATGAACCTGCAGGTGAAATACATGAAAGGCAATGACGAGGTGGCCAAAAACATCAACGATGCCATCACGGAACGACTGTTCCAGATGACAAACCTGCCTGTACAACAGGCTGTCGACTCGTTTGCCAATAATTATACCCACGAGTATCAGAAAAACATGGCACCACTCTATCGGGAAGACCGTGGTGACCAGGCGAAGCGCGCATGGTATGAATACCGCTATACCATCGAGACGGATGCCAAAAGGGGCAAGGACGACTGCATCGTGTATACCATCGACCTCGATATGTTTGAAGGCGGTGCCCACCCCATCCACCAACAACTCGTGATGAACTTCGACAAGAAGACGGGTAAGCAAATCAAACTCGACGATATCTTCGTACAAGGCTACCAGTATCCGTTGAACGACCTGTTGATGGAGGAACTGAAGAAACTAACGAAATGCAAGTCACTCGACGAACTGCACGAACAGGACTACCTGTTGACGATGGATATCTATGCGCCCCAGAACTTCATCTTGGGTGACGACGAGATCACCTTCATCTATAATCCCTACGAGATAGCACCCTATTCGAAGGGTAATACGGAGTTGACATTGTCGTACTCGAAATTGGAAAAATTGATGAAGTAAGATGGAAGAGATATTCAAATATTTTCCGGAATTATCGGAGGAGCAACGGCGACAGATAGCTGCACTGGATGGGCTCTATCGCGACTGGAACGCGAAGATCAACGTCATATCGCGCAAGGATATCGATAATCTCTATGAGCATCATGTGCTTCATTCGATGGCGATAGCGAAGATCATCAACTTCCGTGCAGGCAGTAAGATTCTCGACTTCGGTACGGGTGGCGGTTTCCCAGGTATTCCTCTTGCCATCCTTTTCCCAGAATGTACCTTTAAACTCATTGATGGAACGGGTAAGAAGATTCGTGTGGCGCAAGAGGTTTGCAATGCTATCGGACTGAAGAACTGTCATCCAGAACATCTGCGTGGTGAGGAGGAGAAAGGGAAATACGACTTCATCGTCAGTCGTGCCGTGATGCCCCTGCCCGACCTGATGAAGATTGTGAAGAAGAACATCGCGAAAGAACAGCGTAATGCCCTGCCTAACGGTGTGATTTGTCTGAAAGGCGGTAACCTGCAGGCAGAGACCTATCCGTATCGTAACATTGTGGAAATCACAGAGATTAGCACTTTCTTCCAAGAGGAATGGTTTAAGGAGAAAAACATCATCTATCTGCCATGCTGAACGTCAAGCGAATTGAATGTAATATGTTGCAGGAGAACTGCTACATCGTGAGCGACGAGACCAAAGAGTGCGTCATCATCGACTGTGGAGCATACTACCAACACGAGCGCGATGCCCTCTGTAACTATATCAAAGACAACGGTCTGAAGCCCGTCCACCTGTTAGCGACCCACGGACACCTTGACCATAACTGGGGCAACCATGCCATCTATGAGGCATTCGGTCTGAAGGTAGAGTCGATGAGCGAGGATGCTTTCCTGATAGAACACCTGAACAAACAAGGCGAAGACCTGTTTGGCATCCATCTGCAAGAAGAGGAAGCCCCTGTAGGACACTACTTCGCAAAAGACGAAGAGATACATTTCGGCAGTCATACCTTCACCATTCTGCATACCCCAGGCCATACGCCAGGAGGTTGCGTCTATTATTGTGAGGCAGAGAAAACGGCATTCACAGGTGACACACTGTTTCGCATGAGTATCGGACGTACCGATTTCGAGGGTGGCAGTTGGCAACAAATGATGGAAAGTCTGCGAAGGCTCGCTAAACTTCCTACAGACACTACATTCTATTGCGGTCACGGTCCCCAGACTACTTTGGCTGAGGAACTGCAATACAATCCCTATTTGAGATAAAGTTTACGGATTCTGAGTTTATAGTTATCCAGATATTCGATACGCATCACCTTACGGACATCATCGTCGGTAGGGGTAAGGGCCAATGCTACATGTCCCATCGTACGGCGAAGATTGATTTCCACACACGGATGCAGGAAGCATCCGTCACACTCCACATTCCTCACTCCACATTCCTCATTCCTTACTATCATCATGTCGATACCGAAGGGACCACGATAGTTGCCCAATGACAACGTGCTGCATATCTTCTGCTGGATGGTATCAAGTAAATCGAGAGACACATAACGGCTCATCATCTCTCGCTTGGTCTGTTCTGTGGCAAGGATATTTCCCGTATAGGCGCCATTGGCAGTATGAAACAGCGAGAGACCGAGATAACGGATACCTTCATCGGTCGCCTCAAACTCCATACCAAAGTCCTTCACCTTCTGATAGTAAGGCTCTGCCATCACTCCACCTTGACTCGCCAACAGGTTGCGTAGCCATCCACGATGATAGTCATTTAATTCACCCTCGATAAAACGGATGCCACGACCACTGGAACTCCAAGGGGCTTTCAATACCAAACGGGGATGTAACGACAACTGGTGCATGACTGCCTCTTCCGACTCACAAAGCACCGACTCGCCTATCAGTCCTTCGCCTTGCAATTGACGTAACAAGGCGGCGGATGTCTGTCGATGGGACAACTGTCGTATCTCAGCGATAGTCGCTTCTGTAGGCAACAACGCCTCGTCTACCCCAGCCCTTAACAACTGATGGCGCAAGGCGGCATCCCATCCCCAAGGCTCCACAGCATCAATAGGAAGGGCAGACAACTGAGACTTTGTCACAAACTCTGCCTGACACTGACGTCCTCTGGCAGCTCTACGGAAAGCCCGTGAGGCATAATTGATATCCTCCACTAACACAACATCGCCCTCTGCTGCCCACAAAGCAGGCAGGAAACACAAGTCTGCACGCAACTGACGACCTGCATGCGGAGCAGTGAAATTGGTAAGATTACTTGCCAACGCAATATCGTGTTCTGGATTGAAGATATGTAGTTTCATTTCCTTTGCAAATCCATTGCAAAGGTACTAAATAAGTTGCAAAATGTTATTTTTTTATTTACATAAATCAAAAAATGTGTTTTTTTACAAGATTTTGCTATCTCCGCTTTGCAAATTACAAAAATCTTAGTACCTTTGCATTCGTTTTTTAACATTATTATAATAATGGAGGCTTTTTTCCGTACGCATCGTTACTTGGTAGAGCATGTAAATGCCCCTGTTCATCGCACCCTGATGGATGAGATAGACTGGAGCGACCGCTTGATTGGTATTAAGGGTACACGTGGCGTTGGTAAGACGACTTTCCTACTGCAATATGCAAAAGAGCATTTTGATGTCCAGGACAAGCAGTGTCTCTACATCAACATGAACAACTTCTACTTTCAGGAGCGTGGTATTGCAGACTTTGCAGGAGAGTTCTATCACAAAGGCGGTCGTGTGCTACTGATTGACCAAGTATTCAAGCAGCCCGACTGGTCGAAGGAACTGCGCCGATGTTACGACGAGCATCCAGGGCTGAAGATTGTCTTCACTGGTTCCAGTGTGATGCGTCTGAAAGAAGAGAATCCCGAACTGAACGGTATCGTAAAGAGTTACAACCTGCGCGGCTTCTCGTTCCGAGAGTTTATCAATCTGAAGACTGGTAATACCTTCAAGCCTTACACCCTTGATGACATTCTGCACAATCACGAACACATCATCAAGCAGATTCTACCCAAAGCCTCCCCCAACAAGTATTTTCAGGATTACATCCATCATGGTTTCTATCCCTTCTTCCAAGAGGACCGAAACTACAGCGAGAACTTGCTGAAAACAATGAACATGATGACAGAGGTAGATATTCTGCTCATCAAACAGATAGAACTGAAGTATCTCACTAGAATCAAGAAACTGTTCTACCAACTGGCAGAAGAGGGCCCCAAGGCTCCTAATGTCAGCAAACTCGCCAAACAGATCAGTACGAGTCGTGCTACCGTGATGAACTATATCAAATACCTCACTGATGCGCGACTGCTCAATATGATCTATCCTGTGGGCGAAGACTTCCCCAAGAAGCCTGCCAAAGTGATGCTCCATAACTCCAACTTGCTCTATGCTATCTATCCTATCCATGTGGATAAGCAGACAGCAATGGAAACGTTCTTCGTGAACTCGCTATGGAAGGATCATAAGGTGAATCAGGGTTCGCGCGATTCCGTCTATATCGTGGATGACAAACTCAAGTTCCGTGTCTGTGATGCCGATGCGCATAACAAAATAAGATATACACCTGATACGATTTATGCACGCTATAACACGGAAATCGGAAAGGATAACCAGATACCTTTGTGGTTGTTGGGATTCTTGTATTAATCGAAATACCGAAATAACGTAATAACGATATAACGAAATATATTTTTTAATTTACTAAACAAATGGCAAAAGAAAAGAAATTTATCACCTGTGATGGTAACGAGGCTGCGGCTCACGTGAGCTATATGTTCTCGGAGGTAGCTGCTATCTACCCCATCACCCCGTCATCTCCTATGGCGGAGCATGTTGACGAGTGGGCTGCCCGTGGTCGTAAGAACCTCTGGGGCCAGAACGTCTCAGTTCAGGAAATGCAGTCAGAGGCTGGTGCTGCCGGTGCCGTTCACGGTTCACTGCAGGCTGGTGCTCTCACCACTACATTCACCGCTTCTCAGGGTCTTCTGTTGATGATCCCTAATATGTACAAGATTGCCGGTGAGTTGATTCCTTGCGTATTCGACGTTTCTGCCCGTACGCTGGCTTCTCACTCTCTCTGTATCTTCGGTGACCACCAGGACGTGATGGCATGCCGTCAGACTGGTTTCGCTATGCTCTGTGAGGGTTCTGTACAGGAGGTGATGGATATCACAGCTGTGGCTCACCTTGCATCTCTGGAGACCATGGTTCCGTTCGTAAACTTCTTCGACGGTTTCCGTACCTCTCATGAGTATCACAAGATTGAGTTGATGGACCAGGAGGATATCCGTCCGCTCGTTAACGAAGAGTACATCAAGCGTTTCCGCGACCGTGCTATGTCGCCTGAGCGTCCTATCACACGTGGTACTGCTGAGAACCCCGAGACTTTCTTCACACACCGTGAGGCTTGTAACCCCTACTACGATTCAGTTCCCGAGGTAGTAGAGAAATACTTGGGTGAGATCTCTAAGATTACCGGTCGTGAGTATCACCTCTTCTCATACTATGGAGCCAAGGATGCTGACCGCATGATTATCCTGATGGGTTCTGCTACTGATGCTGCCCGTGAGGCTATCGACTACCTGAACGCTAACGGTCAGAAGGTTGGTATGATCTCTGTTCACCTCTATCGTCCGTTCTCTATCAAGCATCTGCTTGCTTCAGTTCCTAAGACTGTTAAGCGTATTGCTGTACTCGATCGTACGAAAGAGCCCGGTGCTAATGGTGAGCCTCTGTACCTCGACGTAAAGGATGCTTATTACGATGTAGAGGATCGTCCTCTGATCGTTGGCGGTCGCTACGGTCTTGGTTCTCACGATACCACTCCTGCTCAGATCATCAGCGTGTTCAACAACCTCGCTATGCCAGAGCCAAAGAACCACTTCACTATTGGTATCGTAGATGACGTTACCTTCACCTCTCTGCCCGCAGTTGAGGAGATTGCCCTCGGTGGTGCTGGCATGTTCCAGGCTAAGTTCTATGGTCTGGGTGCTGATGGTACCGTAGGTGCTAACAAGAACTCAGTAAAGATTATTGGTGACAACACCGACAAGTACTGTCAGGCTTACTTCTCTTACGACTCTAAGAAGTCAGGAGGTTTCACCTGCTCTCACCTGCGTTTCGGTGATACACCTATCCGTTCTACCTATCTAGTAACCACACCTAACTTCGTGGCTTGCCACGTTCAGGCTTACCTCCACATGTACGACGTAACACGTGGTTTGCAGGATGGCGGTACCTTCCTGCTAAACACCATCTTCGACGATGCTGAGTTGGAGAAGTTCATGCCTAACAAGGTAAAGCGCTATTTCGCACAACACAATATCACTGTTTACACCATCAACGCCACCAAGATTGCACAAGAGATTGGTCTGGGCAACCGCACCAACACCATCCTGCAGAGTGCCTTCTTCCGTATCACGGAGGTGATTCCTGTAGAGCTAGCTGTTGAGAAGATGAAGGCTGCTGCCTTGAAGTCTTACGGCGCTAAGGGTCAGGATGTAGTTGATTTGAACTATGCTGCTATTGACCGTGGTGGTGAGTACAAGAAGTTTGCTGTAAAGGCTGAGTGGGCTAACCTGCCAGATGATGCTGCTAAGGAGGATAATGCTCCTGCATTCGTTAAAGAGGTGGTTCGTCCTATCAACGCTCAGGCCGGCGATCTGCTGCCCGTCAGCACTTTCGCTAAGTTCGGCACTGCCGATGGTTCTTGGGAAGTTGGTACAGCCGCATACGAGAAGCGTGGTGTTGAGGCCTTCGTTCCTGCATGGAACAAAGACAACTGTATCCAGTGTAACCAGTGTGCTTACATCTGTCCTCACGCTGCTATCCGTCCGTTCGTTTTGACCGACGACGAGTTGAAGGGCTTCGAAATCGACACTATCGAGATGAAGGCTCCTGCAGCTATGAAGGGTATGCACTTCGTTATCGAGCCTTCAGTACTCGACTGTCTGGGTTGCGGTAACTGTGCTGATATCTGCCCAGGTAATCCGAAGCTCGGTAAGGCCCTCACCATGGTACCATTCAACCCCGATGCTGCCGATATGAAGAAGATGGCTGCCGACTGGGACAAGCTTGTTAAGGTTCCCAGCAAGCAGGATCTCGTAGACATCCGTAGCAACGTGAAGAACTCTCAGTTCGCTCAGCCTCTGTTCGAGTTCTCAGGTGCTTGCTCTGGTTGCGGTGAGACTCCATACGTGAAGCTGATCAGCCAGCTGTTCGGTGATCGTCAGATGATTGCCAACGCTACAGGTTGTTCTTCTATCTACTCTGCTTCTATTCCTTCTACTCCTTACACGAAGAACGAGAAGGGTCAGGGTCCTGTATTCAACAACTCTCTGTTCGAGGACTTCTGTGAGTTCGGTCTCGGTATGGCTCTTGGTAACAAGAAGATGAAGGAGCGTGTAGCTAAGTTGCTGCAGGAGATGATCGACGGTAATGCCAGCGACGAGTATAAGGCTCTCGCTCAGGAGTGGATCGACAACAAGGAAGATGCCGACAAGACGAAGGAGATTGCTCCGAAACTGCGCAAGTGCATCGCTGAAAGCGCTGCCAAGGGTTGTCCCGTTTGCAAGGAGCTCCAGACGCTGGATCACTACCTTGTAAAGCGTTCACAGTGGATTATCGGTGGTGACGGTGCTTCTTATGATATCGGTTACGGTGGTCTCGACCACGTGATTGCTTCTGGTGAGGACGTAAACATCCTCGTGCTCGATACTGAGGTTTACTCTAACACTGGTGGTCAGGCCTCTAAGGCTACTCCTCTCGGTGCTATCGCTCAGTTCGCTGCTCAGGGTAAGCGCATCCGCAAGAAGGATCTGGGTATGATTGCTACCACCTACGGTTATGTTTACGTAGCACAGATTGCTATGGGTGCTGACCATGCACAGTGCTTGAAGGCTATCCGCGAGGCTGAGGCTTGGCACGGACCTTCTATCATTATCGCTTACGCTCCATGTATCAACCACGGTCTGAAAGCCAAGGGCGGTATGGGTAAGAGCCAGGCTGAGGAGAAGAAGGCTGTGGAGTGCGGTTACTGGCACCTGTGGCGCTTCAACCCCGCCCTCATCGACGAAGGTAAAAATCCGTTCTCACTCGACTCTAAGGAGCCGAACTGGGAGAACTTCCACGACTTCCTGCTCGGCGAGGTTCGTTACTTGTCAGTGAAGAAGGCTTATCCTAACGAGGCCGAAGAACTCTTCGCAGAGGCACAACGCATGGCACAGCTCCGTTACAAGAGCTATGTTCGCAAGACACAAGAGAACTGGGAGGCATAATCCCCCTACTCTCTTACACAATAGCAAAGGAGCATCCTCACGGGTGCTCCTTTCTTTTGTTACGAAAATTAATTATATGTCGAGTGTTTATTCGATCTCTTCTATCTGATCCATAATCTCTTGAGCGGCATTCACAGCCTTGCGGTGATAGTAATAGCCAATAAGGAAACCAATGATGACACCTACAATGAGGGCAGAAGTCATAAACCAGGGGTTGACACCTTCCAGAGCGTTCTTCCATGCAAACTCGTAACAAGTCCAGCAAAGCCAAGGGATGATAAGGGCAGGTGTAACGTAGTAGAGCCACTGGTTATACTGCTTCTTGAACTTTGCCATCACACGGGCTACCGTAGTGAAATCATCACGCAGGAAGTTGAGGTCGTCCACAGGTTTGTGGATGTAATGGGTGGCAACAGCACTGACAATCACCATCAGGCAAGTGGCAATGATGAACGCCGGATTAATCGTATTGTCGAAACCCAGCAACGGATAGAGTACCAGGCAGATGGCGACACAGATATACTCAAAACGTTTCGTACTATTGATGGCACTCTTCTTCGCCTTCATCGTCTCACGCAACAGATGGTCACTGACGATTTCCTGTTTATTCAATTGGTCTTTGAGAATAGCAAACTGGTTGCGCATCTCCTCGAAATTCATATTATCTTCCATAATCTTGCAATTTTCTCTTTAAACGTTAAACATTAAACAAACATGAAACATTACATCTTCTTCATTTGTTCCTTGATGCGGAAGAGTTTTACGCCCACGTTCTTCGGGGTGAGTCCCATCACGGCACCAATCTCGTCGTAACTCATACCCTCCAGCCACATCATCACCAAGGCTCTGTCGACCAAGCCGAGTTTTCCGATGCGCTGATGGAGCATACGAACTTGCGCGCTATTGGTGTCGTTGTCTTCGAAGAAGTTCACATCCATCGTCAGAGGTACTTTCTTGACTTCTCTCTTTTTCTTACGCTCTTGCAGAAGACATGTGTTGAGGGCAACGCGATAGATCCACGTGCTGATCTTACTTTCTTCGCGAAAACTATCAATGCCTTTCCACATGTTGATCAGCGTCTCCTGAAAGAGGTCGTTCACTTCATTTTCGTCGTGGGAGAACATGTAGCACACGGTATAGATGGTGCTCTTATGTTCCCTTACCAACTGGGCGAATTTGTCTTCTTGTTGTTTCATTTCTCTTGTTGTTTTTAACCCTTAGATGCAAGAAGTAATCTAAAAATTACAAGATATCATATTTTTTTTGCAAAAGTATAGAAAAGTTACAAGTCAAACCAAATTTTCTGATAAAAACTTTGGGGGTTTTGCTAAATATTCAAAAAAATAGCGGAAATGTGAAAAATAATCTGTAAATTTGCAAATGCGTTATGTGTTATAGAATATAACAATATTAATTATAATTATAGGTTTTAATTATGAACGACAACAGAATTATGAACATGGCAGCGGACAACATCCGTATTCTGGCTGCCTCAATGGTTGAGAAAGCAAAGTCTGGTCACCCCGGTGGTGCTATGGGCGGTGCTGATTTCATCAACACACTTTACAGTGAATTCCTCGTTTATGATCCCGAGAATCCTGCATGGGAAGGACGTGACCGTTTCTTCCTCGATCCCGGTCACATGGCTCCGATGCTCTACAGCCAACTCGCCCTCATCGGCAAGTTCACTTTAGAGGATCTAAAGAACCTACGTCAGTGGGGGTCAGTGACTCCAGGTCACCCCGAGCGTGAGATTGAGCGCGGCATTGAGAATACCTCTGGTCCGCTGGGACAGGGTCATTGCTTTGCTGTAGGTGCTGCTATCGCTGCTAAGTTCCTGAAGGCTAAGTTAGGCGACGTAATGGGTCAGACCATATATGCCTACATCTCTGACGGTGGTGTACAGGAAGAGATTTCTCAAGGTGCTGGTCGTATCGCTGGTAACCTGGGTCTCGACAACCTCATCATGTTCTACGACGCCAACGATATCCAGTTGTCTACACGTACAGAGGTGGTAACCTGCGAGGATACTGCCAAGAAGTATGAGGCTTGGGGCTGGTACGTTCAGAAGATTGACGGTAATGATGTTGATCAGATTCGTGAGGCTATCAAGAATGCCCAGGCAGAGAAAGAGCGTCCAAGTCTGATTATCGGTCACTGTATTATGGGTAAGGGTGCTCGCAAGGCTGACAATAGTTCTTACGAGAGCAACTGCGCTACACACGGTGCTCCTCTCGGTGGCGATGCATATATCAACACGATGAAGAACCTCGGTGCCGATCCCGAGAATCCCTTCCAGATATTCCCCGAAGTACAGGAACTCTATGCTAAGCGTGCTGAGGAACTGAAGAAGATTGTGGCTGAGCGCTATGCAGCTAAGGATGCATGGGCAAAGGCTAATCCAGAGAAAGCTGAGCAGATGAAGGAATGGTTCAGTGGCAAGGCTCCGAAGATTGACTGGAGCAAGGTTGAGCAGAAGGCTGGTTGCGCTACACGTAACGCATCGGCTACTGTTCTCGGTGTTCTTGCTGAGCAGGTTCCCAACATGATTTGTGCATCTGCCGACCTGAGCAACTCTGACAACACCAACGGCTTCTTGAAGAAGACCAAGGACATCATTCGCGGTGACTTCAGCGGTGCATTCTTCGAGGCTGGTGTAGCTGAGTTGACTATGGCATGCTGCTGTATCGGTATGGCTCTGCACGGTGGTGTGATCCCCGCTTGCGGTACCTTCTTCGTATTCTCTGACTATATGAAGCCTGCCGTACGTATGGCTGCCTTGATGGAACTGCCCGTGAAGTTCATTTGGACACACGACGCCTTCCGCGTTGGTGAGGACGGTCCTACCCACGAGCCCGTTGAGCAAGAGGCTCAGATCCGTCTGATGGAGAAACTGAAGAACCACAGTGGCAAGAACTCCGTTCTCGTACTGCGTCCTGCCGATGCCGAAGAGACAACAGTATGCTGGCGTATGGCTATGGAGAACATCGATACGCCGACCGCACTCATCTTCTCTCGTCAGAACATCGAGATGTTGCCAGAAGGTAATGACTACAACCAGGCTACAAAGGGTGCATACGTCGTTGCAGGAAGTGATGCCGACTATGATGTCATCATGCTGGCTTCTGGTTCTGAGGTATCTACTTTGGAGGCTGGTGCTGCCCTGCTCCGTCAAGACGGTATCAAAGTACGTATTGTCAGCGTTCCTTCTGAAGGCCTGTTCCGCAGCCAGTCGAAGGAATATCAGCAGAGCATACTGCCCGCAGGTAAGAAGAAGTTTGGTCTGACCGCTGGTCTGCCCGTGAACCTCGAAGGTCTCGTAGGTGCCGATGGTACCGTATGGGGTCTTGAGAGCTTCGGTTTCTCTGCTCCTTACAAGGTGCTCGATGAGAAACTCGGTTACACTGGTCAGAATGTTTACGAACAAGTTAAAAAGCTTCTTGCATAATGGAGATTAAGACAGTTGGAGTAGCCTGCGACCATGCAGGCTACCCTTTAAAGAAATTTGTGCTCCAGTATCTGGAAGAGAAGGGTTATCCCTATAAGGACTATGGTACATGGAGTGATGCCTCCGTCGACTATCCCGACTTTGGTCATGCACTGGCTGAAGGTATTGAGAACGGTGAGGTATATCCTGGTATTGCTATCTGCGGTTCTGGTGAAGGTATTTCCATCACCCTCAACAAGCACCAGCAGGTACGTGCCGGTCTGTGCTGGATTCCAGAGATAGCACATCTTATCCGTCAGCATAATGATGCCAACGTACTGGTGATGCCAGGTCGTTTCATCGACAATAATATGGCGCGTAAGATTATGGATGAGTTCTTTACTGCAACCTTCGAAGGCGGACGCCATCAGAAGCGTGTAGATAAGATTCCGGTGAAGTAAGCCGCGCACATCTCTGCGCAACGCTCACCATCCACTCCTGCCGAGACGATGCCGCCAGCATAGCCGGCACCCTCGCCACAGGGGAAAAGACCTTGAATACGGACATGCATCAGCGTGTCCGTATTTCTTATGATACGTACTGGTGAGGAAGTTCGTGTCTCCACACCAATCATCACGCCTTCATTAGTCAGGAAGCCATGCGCATGTTTTCCGAAATACTTAAAACCTTCCTGCAGGCGCTTGGTGATCATCTCAGGCATCCAGAAATGCAAGGGAGAGGAAATCAACCCAGGAGCATAGGAACTCTTCGGCAGATCGTAACTCAAGCGGTTATTGACGAAGTCTGCCATTCGTTGAGCTGGTGCCGTCTGCTTCATATTTCCCTGTTGCCAACAGTTCTGTTCAAGTTGTTCTTGAAAAGCCATTACTTTCAAGGCATCGCTTTTCGTTATATCGTTATTACGGGATAACGGGATAACGTCGGGAACGTCCTCTGGACGTACCTCTACCACCATACCGCTGTTGCTCCACTGTCCGTTACGATTCGAGGGAGACATGCCATTGACGACAATTTGTTGCTTGTCAGTAGCCGCAGGAATCACAAAGCCTCCAGGACACATACAAAACGAATACACACCTCGCCCATCAACCTGTGTCACGAATGAATATTCGGCGGCAGGTAAGTACTTCCCTCTACCTTGTTTGTTGTGATATTGTATCTGATCAATCAGCATAGACGGATGCTCCAAACGGACACCTATAGCAATACCTTTCGCCTCCATCTCTATCTTCGACTCTGCCAGATAGCGATAGACATCACGGGCGGAATGGCCAGTGGCCAATATCACGGGCCCCTTGTACTCTTTGTCGGCTGCCAAACAGCCGACTACTCTATTGCCTTCAAGAATCAGGCGGGTCATCTTTGTCTGAAAATGGACCTCACCACCACATCGGATGATCGTATTACGCATGTTCTCAATGACACGCGGTAACTTGTCCGTACCGATATGCGGATGGGCATCGGAAAGGATATTAGTAGAAGCTCCATGCTGACAAAACACGTGTAGGATCTTCTCGACATTACCACGCTTCTTACTGCGGGTATAGAGTTTACCATCCGAATAGGCTCCGGCGCCACCTTCGCCGAAACAATAGTTGCTCTCAGGGTCTACCAGCTGAGTCTTCGTAATCATCGAGAGGTCTTTCTTCCGCTCATGCACATCCTTACCACGTTCCAAAAGGATAGGACGCAAGCCCAATTCGATGAGTTTAAGGGAAGCAAAAAGACCACCAGGACCTGCACCGACGACAATCACCTGCGGACGCTCTGAGACATCGGGATAGTCGACAGGTTCGTAGCCGTCGTCCTCAGGCATCTCGTTAACATAGATACGTACTTTCAGATTAACGTAGATGGTACGCTGACGGGCATCAATACTCTTACGAAGAACACGTAAATGCGTAATCGTACGGACATCCTGTCCTTTCTCCTCAGCTATAAAAGCCTTTAGCGACTGCTCGTTGGCAGCCACCTGAGGAAGCACTCGGATGTCATATTCGTAGGTCATTCCTCCTTAAAGAGATCATGAATCTCCTCAATCTCGTCATCGTCGAACCATTTAGAGAGGCGTGCCTTTGCTTTCTCCTGTATCTCTGGATCGACATCAGTCCAGACCTTCTTCAAGACATAGATCAATACTGCAAGGTCATCGGAGAGTCCAACAATGGGAATAGCATCTGGTAGAACATCCAACGGACTAATCATATAACCCAAAGCTCCAATGATCATTGCTTTGTTAGCCTTACTCACCTTTTTGCTCTGCAAGGTATAATACAGGATTAATGCCGCATACACCAGTTTTGAGCCAGCCCGTTTGGCAATACGGGAAATCTTCTCAACGAAATCCGATTGAGAAAACTTGTTGGCATAACTCATGAAATCAGGTAATTCCATATTTTATTGTTTTGATTGATTTTGCTTATATTGTTTTCGTTTACCAAAATTATATCCGACGTAGAAGTTCAGACTGCCAAAGATATTGTTGGCAGAGAAACGTGACTTATGATAGTTATAGGAACGGATAATAGCACTCGCCCCTGCATACCATTGGGTATTATTCCACACTATACCGAAGCGTCCGATGCCATCGACATTGAAATTCTTAAAATCAAAGCCTCGTTCCTCCTTTGATACCGTTTCACCACGAGAATTCTTATAGGCAAGTGCCATCGACAGACTCGCACAAAACAAACAGTTACGTGCAAACACCCAGTTATAGGCATAGCCCACAGATGCATTCACATCGAAATACTTCACTTCATTAAACATCAGACTGCTATCGAGTTTCACACTGATATCGCCCTTCTCCTCCACCAGTTTCTGCAGGTTCTCATGGTCGAACGACAGGGTGTTGGAAAGATAACCCACACCCGCCATCCACGAGCCACAACTGATCTTCTGACAAGTACTTTGGGCAAAGGCGGCAGGATAAGAAAAACGCTTGTGGTTGAAGATATAATAGACGTTAGCACCAGTGATACCTACCTTCAGACCGTCAAAGGGATGGTCTTCCAAAAAGTCATCCTTCACCTGGTCGCCCAATTTTACATTACGTATTTTGTAATCACTACCCGTGCGACGCCAAAACAGGTCTACACCAACCTGTGCAGCATAAAAACTGAATTCAAAACCCTGTTTGTTGGAACTGAAATTCAAGTTCTTCAAGTCGAAAGTATAACCCATGAATACCCATCGCCAACCAAAATAAGGACCAGCCTTCATACTGGGCTCCGGTGCAAACGTCAGCGATTGTTTGTGTTGACCATCAGACGCTAACTTATAGATGTCGTAGTTATAGGTGGCCTGTAACATCGCCGACCAGTTATAATGCTGTGGCTCCACATAGTTCTCGTCAATCTCACTGAAGTTACGAAGGGTACGACGAAACCAATTCTCTTTCTTTGGCTTCTCCACTTCCAAGGAATCATTGGCTCTCGCTTCTATTCCCAGACCTAACAGCAATATGACAAAACAAATATATCTCACCATCAGAATTTTCCTAATATACGATCCATCGCCCAGTTGACAGGCGTTGCTGACACACTGGTACATTCACAGACACTGATGCCCTGCAGATGCTCAATGACATTTTTAATCAGTGGGTACTGCACATACGGCGGATTGGGCACACTGATATTCTGAGTACCCTCACTCGTATGCAATTTAATAGGAGCATAGTCGAAAACTGAGAAACTCACCGAACCTTGGTCACCAATCAGTTCGATACGATCCTCACGAGCTGACTCATGGGCAACAAAACACCATGACCCACTACCCGGCAGTCCGTTTTCAAACTCAAAACAGGCACTCACACTGTCTTCTGCCCGATAAAGACCTCCACGATTAGCACAGATACCACGCGCTTCTATGATAACGCCGAAGATGTCTTGCAACAAGTCCAACTGGTGAGGAGCGAGGTCATAGAAATAACCGCCTCCTGCTATCTCAGGCTGTAAGCGCCAAGGCAACTCCTTCGGTTTACTATAGTCTAACTCACGAGGGGGAACGGCAAAGCGTACATGCACATTCACCATCTTACCAATCACCCCGTTATTCACAATGTCCTTCACCTTCTGGAAGTATGGCAGGTAACGACGATAATAAGCCACAAAACAAGGCATACCCGTCTCCTCACTCACACGGTTGATACGGGCACAGTCTTCATAGGAGGCTGCCAACGGCTTCTCCACATAGACAGGTTTACTTGCCTTCATCGCCATAATGGCGTATGTAGCATGACTGGAGGGAGGTGTTGCCACATAAATGGCATTCACCTCGGGGTCGTCAATCAGTTCTTGGGCGTCTGTATACCATCTGGGCACACCATGCTTAACAGCATAGGTACGGGCACGCTGCTCCGTACGACTCATGACAGCCACCACGCTGGAACCTTCCACCTCCGAGAAGGCTGGTCCACTCTTGATTTCCGTCACTTCACCACAACCGATGAATCCCCATTTTAATTCCCTCATGCCTGTCTCTTACAATAATCCTTTTGTGCTGGGTAACTCAAAATGATAGATATCACGACGCACTGCCATCTTCAGCGCACGGGCAAGTGCTTTGAAGATACCTTCTATCTTATGGTGTTCGTTTTCGCCTTCTGCCTTGATGTTCAGGTTCATCTTGGCTGCATCACTAAGACTCTTGAAGAAATGCAGGAACATCTCCGTAGGCATCTCTCCAATCTTCTCACGATGGAACTCCGCATCCCATACGAGCCAAGGACGACCGCCAAAGTCGAGGGCGACACTGCACAGACAGTCGTCCATCGGCAGACAATAGCCATAGCGCTCTATGCCACGCTTGTCACCTAAAGCCTGTAGGATGCACTCTCCCAAAGCGATAGCTGTATCCTCTATCGTATGGTGTTCGTCCACTTCCAGATCACCTTTCGTGTGTATCGTCAAGTCCATCATACCATGCTTGCCAATCTGCTCCAACATGTGGTCAAAGAAGCCAAGTCCTGTAGAGATATCACACTTACCAGTACCGTCCAAACACACTTTTATCTCGATATCCGTCTCTTTCGTAGTACGTTTCACTTCCGCATAACGTTCTCCTGCAAAGAGCGTCTCTGCTATCTTGTCCCAACTGCCTAACTGTAGGAATTTACAACCGATATTCTCTGCAAACAGGCAATCAGTATCCCGGTCGCCTATCACATAACTGTTGGCGATATCGTATTCGGGGTTATTGATGTATTTCTCCACCAGTCCGATATTCGGCTTACGGGTGGGTGCATTGTCTTCTGGGAAATGACGATCAATGAGGATATCGTCAAACTCCACGCCCTCACTCTTCAACGTCTGTAGGATGAAGTTCTGCACAGGCCAAAAGGTATCCTCAGGAAAGGATGCTGTCCCCAGTCCGTCCTGATTGCTCACCATCACCCATTCGAAGTCCAGACGCTGACGGATGAAAACGAGGTTTCGAATCACACCCTCCGTGAATTTCAGTTTCTCAAAAGAGTCTATCTGCTCGTCGGCAGGTTCCTCGATAATGGTTCCGTCACGGTCAATAAACAATAGTCTTTTCATATCTCGATTTTATTTTTTGCCCTTTCTTTCTCGTAGGTCTCTATTGAGCCGTACATATAGTAGAATATCATCAACAACGGCAGATACAGGTACACCAGTATAAAACCTGTCAAAAAGAACGTTATAATCGTCAGGAGATTCACATAATCTGGCATCCCCAACGGGTCACCGTTCAGATAACCCTCCTGCGCCATGACATGAGCCTGCGTCAGAATGATGATAGGCAGACAGAACAGCCCCATCAGGATACTGACTATCATTGTTCCTATCAGATAGGTCGTAAAGATATGTCCCCAATGACTGAGACCTGTGCCATAATTCTTCGACAAGACGGAGAAATAACCCTGCCCTTTGTTCAGGATATATTTCATACCCACATAGATCAATGGGAAAGCCAAAAGGAAAATAATCAAAGCAAGAATCAAGGAGGTGGCTGTCAGTGTGTCAGGTGCAAAAGGTACGAACTTCAACAATAACATAATCAGTCCTGCCACTATCACCACTGGAATCAAGATGACAAGGAAACTGAAGATATAACCCTTCAGCGTTCGTCCCATCAGTTTTCTGCTGATACTAAACCATTTCGCAGGAACAGTCATCGTGTCCGTATCCTGATGCTCCTTCAATTTATTCAGAACAGTACCAAAGGTACAGGCCTCGACAACGATATACAACAGTGTCAAGAAGATGAAAGCACCTCCCAACAGCAAATATTCCTGGGCCACCCCAAGCGACAACTGCTGATGCTGCACAACGGTCTGTTTCATCATCTCTGCTGTGATGGCAGGAAGCTTGATGGCACAGATGGTGCCTAAGGCTGCAAAGACAGCAGCATAGAGTATAGCCATCAACCAGGATGCCTTGAAGAACAGGCGGAAATGGGTAAAGTATAAACCGAAGCCTCTAGAAATGACTCCACGATAACTACGGTGCTTAAATAACGTATATTCCATTCTGTTTTGATATTTTGGCTACAAAGTTAATGAAAACCAACCGCAGAACAAAATAAACTTGTTTATTTTTTGCTTTTTATACAATTACTTACGCTTTATGATGACGTAAATGATGACTGGAGCACCCATAATCGGGGTGACAGCATTCAAGGGGATGACGCCATTCTCCCCTGGCAGAATGGTAATGAGATTACACAACAGGGCAATCACACCACCCATCAGAATCGTGGCAGGAAGCAGAGAACGGTGATTATCCGTTGTCAACAACAGACGGGCTATATGAGGTACTGCCAGTCCGATAAAAGCAACGGGGCCACAGAAAGCTGTCGTGATAGCTGTCAGGATACCTGTCACTATCAACAGCCAGTTGCGTGTCTTGATGATATTGATGCCTAAATTCTCCGCATAGCGGTCGCCCAGCATCAAGGCGTTCAAGGGTTTGATGAGTAAAAGACTTCCTATCAGTCCAAATATCGTGATACTGGCAAATACGGGCATCATCTTCATGGAGACACCACCAAAGGATCCCATGCCCCACACCATATAGGAACGGACACCCTCGTCTGTTGCAAAGAAATTGAGGAGTGAGATAGCGGAATTGGAGATATAGCCAATCATGATACCTATAATCAACAGCATCACGTGATTGCGAACGATGGTAGAGAAAAAGAAAATCAGCATCATCACCAGCATCGCACCAACGAAAGCAGCTACCAAGACGGCAACAAACCCAGAGAGACTGACAGAACCCGCAGAGATGCTTCCTCCCAGAAATAGCATCACCAAGGCGACACCCAATCCTGCACCACTGTTGATACCAAAGATGCTCGGACCTGCCAACGGATTACGGAAGGCGGTCTGAAGCATCAAACCACTGGCAGCAAGGGCACTGCCACAGAGGATAGCCGTCAGTGCTTGTGGTAGTCGAGCGTCAAGAATGATATATCGCCATGACGCCTTCACGTCTTCCTCTCCCATTAGAATACGGAAAGTATCCTCCACAGGAATAGACACGGAACCCATCACCAAGTTGAGAATAAACAACACGGCAATGACCACTCCCAGTCCTACACAATATATCGCTCCCCTACTCACTCTTAACTCTTAATTCTTAACTTTTACAAAGTACCTCAATGGCACTTTGTTTGCTATATTCGGATGCAGTATCTGAATAAAATCACTCAACAACCAGTCGGGACGGAAAGGAGATTCCTCGTAGAACAACGACTGCTCCACATTACAGGAATAGATATTCTGGTCAGCGAAAGCCTGCAACTGGTTATAACCACGATGCTCACTCAGCAGTTCCTTGTACGTCTGCTGATGGTCGCTATTATAGCGATAGAGCCATACCTCAGCATCACCAGCCTTCTCCAATACTGCTTCGAAAGGCAAGGAGATGCTACCGCTATGGTCATCATCCGCCCAAGGATAACGCCCTCCGGCATCCTTCACCATCTGTCCGATAGTGCTCTTGCCTCCTGGCACATACCATACGGAACCCACCATCTTATCAATCAGGACGGATTGTCCTTGTCCTGCCTTCTTAGCTTCTGCCTTCAACGCATGATAGTTCTGGTCTACTTCAGCAAAGAGACTGTCAGCCTTCGCCTCTTCTCCAAATAGCATCCCATAGAACTTCATCCATTCCGCACGGGCCAATGGTGAATTCTCCATATATTCCGCACACTCTACCAAAGGGATGTCTATCTCCTCCAACTTACCATAGCCGCCACTGTTCTCAAAGGGCGACAGCATGATGATGTCAGGTTTGATATCGATGATTTTCTCTGCTACAGGACTCAGGCCATTACCACAATCGGCAATAAGTCCTTTCTTTACCTGTTCCTGAATATACGGAATCTTAATATACTTCAGGTCTGCCACACCCACAATCTGCTCTCCGCGTCCCAGCGTCGTCAACAAGGCACAATGTACTGTTGTAAACACAGCAGCACGCTCCACTGGCGTACGGATAATCGTACCATGAGAAACATGGTCAGGCATCTGTCCCTCACGAGGCACGAGGATATAAGTGTGCAGGATTCTGCCCTCTTTCCAAGGGTTACGGATATCCACCTGTGTATAACCGTCATACTTGACGATAGAGAGCAACGTGGAATATTTTAAATGCAACGTATCACCGTCTTCCTGTGAGAATCTGATGCGATTCCCACAAGAAGACAGCCATACGGCTAATAATCCTAATATGAGGACTTTACGCATTAAAGCTCAACAATCTCTGTACTAATATTGAAGACGATACGCTGTGGACCTACACCACATTCGAAGCTACCTTTTTTATTATAAGCTCCATCATAGTAGTTGACGTATCCATTAGAAGAATAGTCAGCATAAGTACCCCACTCGCTTTCCACCATATGATAAGAAGCGATATACAGATAACCTGTCAACGGATCTATACCGATAGCGGCAGGACTCTCAATATCTGAGGGTGAGAACGAAGAAGACGTACCCGTCTGGATATCATAGATAGAATAAGACACAGGAATAACCTCACCGTATGAATAGGGAGCATTATAGGTGTATATCTTCGAACCGGCACATGTCATACCAGTAGCATTAGCAACCACTTTCGTGACGATATTTCCTGAAATTTTGTAGACACCAGCGTTTCTCTGTGTGTAAGGAGGTTCTGAATCATACTGTCCATAGTCAAGGAAATAAATGGTTCCGGCATCGTCTACAGCGATGTCTTGCGGGTTACGGATGCTCTCATTAGTCAATGTGCTGACCTCACCTGTACTCAGTCTAATGACTGAGATAGAGGCATTACCATAACCGTAGTCAGAATTGGCAGTATAGAGATACCCATTAGTCACACAGACGCCCTCAGGTTTGGAACCTACTTCATACTTCTTTACCAGCGCAAAGTTGGTAGTATCGATAGCAGCCACCATGTTACCATAGGTAGAAACGTATATCTTACCGTCGTCAGCAGCAATGCGACGAGGACTTACACCACCTGTTTCACCCAACATGGTAGCGGCAGTCATGTCTATCTTCGTGATAACTCTCATGCTCTGGGCGTTACATACGAAAACAGAGTGTTCACCATCAACGACGATATAGAGTTTACCACCATAACGTAGTGCGTCGTTGGCAGTCATACCGAGACTCATACCACCGTTAGCTTTACTGAAAGCATTCAGTGTACCTGTCATTGTCTCATAATCGAAATACGTCAGATTACCGACAATACTGTTACCAGTA
Source organism: Prevotella sp. (assembly GCA_017554145.1). Classification (GTDB taxonomy): domain Bacteria; phylum Bacteroidota; class Bacteroidia; order Bacteroidales; family Bacteroidaceae; genus Prevotella. Next base: position 225,778 of record JAFZIZ010000008.1, read on the forward strand.
TTACCTGAACCAACCACATAGACGCCATTGCTCACAGGGATTTCATACTTCTGTGGATCGTTGTCGTCCTTGTTACATGCAGTAAAGAGCACTGTGCTCATGATTACTGCGAAACTTAAAAGATACTTTTTCATTTTTGTTAGAATTTATAATTAAGTGTAACTTGATAACTTCTGCGAGGCATGGGATAATATCTCACCAACTCATATTGCGTATTCAATAGGTTCTTCAGGTCTATCCTGCCCTCCAGCTGATGACGACCAAAACGGAATTGGCGCCATGCCGTCAGACCGAACTCCACATACCCGTCGATATCCGTATCCTCATAATGTTCGTTGTTCGCCCAACGGTCACTCATCCCCGTCAGATGCAACGAGAGGTTCACCCACGGATTCTCATATCCCACCGAGCCGCTGACAGTATGCAACGGCGTGTAAGCCAACTGATTGTCGTACGACGAGGAACCAGGCAGCGTCTTGTCTTTGGCCGACTGATAACTGTAACTGCCTGTCATCGAGACGATATGCTCGGACGTAAACCTGCGGGCGGCTCGCATCGTGCAATCCACACCGATAATCTTCACCTCTCCAACGTTCACACAACGCCAGATGAACATATTGACGGGCAACGTCACGATCTTGTCTGTCACCTGGTTATAGTAGCCGTCGAGGGTAAACTGGAAGGTGGTCTTCTCCGACAGGTCGTCGGCATAGGTAATACCCAGATTATACTGGTTCGTGCTCTCCGGCTTCAGATTCGTACTGCCATAATGGTAATAATAGTTCTCGTTGAACGTTGGAGCACGGAAGATGTTCTTATACGAGGCACGCACATAGATATCATGCTCCTCCAGCAACTTATAAGAGACGGACAACGAAGGCGACAGACGGCGCATATTACGACTCTTCGGTCCCTCCTTCGAGTCGTTCAGATACAACGAGTACAGCAGTCGTGCAATCATCGTCAAACGGTTATCTCGATACTTAGCAGTCGCTGACTGAAGAATAGTATGACGATAAGGACGCCCCACCACCGTACGCTTCGAACTGCCATTCAGGTTGTTGAACGCATAGTCGGCCGAATAGTCGAAAGCCCAATACCGATTGGGCGTATAGAGCACGGCAGCAGCCGTATAGGCCTCCCGCTGCCAGTAGTCAGCATCGTTGATATTCCCCTCATACAAAGGGTCGCGATAGGACGACGAGAACCAGTTGAACTTCGCATTCCATTTCAGCGACACCCGATCACCCCAGCGCGTCTGATACATCAGCTGACTGAACACATTCCTGTCACGCAGCGTCTCCTTGTTCAGGTTCACATAATAATGTACGATGCCAGGCAGCTGGCGGTCGTTGTCGTAATAATACACCTTACCGCTCAACCTATTGGTCGGATTGATAGTCCATAGGAAGTTCAGTTCCCCGTGTCCACTGTTCATCTTGTTGTTGTTCCGTTCGGATTGAATCGTCTCTAAACCGTTCTTCAGTTCATACGGATAGTCGTTCTCCGCATAGGTATATTCACCGACGGCACTGAAGGCAAACTTGTCGGAGAGGTTCTGCTCGTAGCGGATGAAAGGACTCACATAGCCAAACGAGCCGAATTTCACCTGTGTGGTGAGATGCGGACGCGTATCTTCTGTCGGCAATGCCAGCGTCTGGATATGCAGCACGGCAGGAACACTGGCCTGACGGGCAGGGATAAAGATATCGTCGTTGTCGCCAATCGTCAACGAGAGGTTGCCCACGTTATCCAGCGAGTAGCGCGAAAGGTCTATCTCACCGCTCTGACACTCCGAGAGCATCACACCGTCGTAGCTCACACCCGTATGCTTGGCACCAAAGCCACGCACGGAAACGGTCTTCATACCCCCTGCCCCACCGTAGTCACGCAACGTGATACCAGGCAGACGGTGCAGGGCGTCGGCAATATCCGTCACACCCATCGTCAGCATATCCTTACGATCCAGCAGATGCAACGGTGCCGTACTGGTAACGGTATGTTTCCGTTGTGTCTCCGTGATGGTAACCTCGTCCAACTGATGCGTACGACTGGTAATGGTGTCTGTCTGTGCCATTGCACCTACCGACATCATCGTCAATACCATATCCACTACAACCTTCTTCATTTTCTTGCTCCAGTCTCCTAACCCCAGAGGCAGACTTAAACTTGTCGCAAAAGGCAGGTCTTCTGACTCTACAACCAGGCTATGAACGTCTTCCCAATAATATCAGTGACATCATGTTCACGCCTTCAAATGGCTGTTTACAGCTACGGGACAGTCGGGGATTCTCACCCCATTCCCTTTTTAATCACTCACTGGTGAACCAATTGCGAGTGCAAAAGTAGTGCAAAACGAGAGAAAAACCAAGAGAAATTATATATTTCTTTTGTTTTTCCGAGATGCAGCCTACTTTCGACAAAGTCAAAAGTACATTTATTTCATCAATTGACAAAATAAAAGATTACTTTTTATTAATTAAATACAAGTGTGTATAACTTGCAAGAACATTCTTATAGCGAAACACCTGAGTATCAACAGGCTCACCTTTGGCATTATAGACTTGCGTGATACTCTTAGGTACCTCACCCATAAACTGCGTATAGTGGAACTCATGTCCTCTATATTCCTTGCCATCGAGCATAAAACGGCGATAACCTAACGACAGTTTCCTATCTGCTTTCCTTGCTGTAATCCGATAGGGCAATACACCACACATCGGATACTCGCCCTCGTCTGTAACAATCGACTCACAGAGATACATCATACCACCGCATTCTGCCTGTATGCGTCCGCCACGCTCTGCATAGTCCTTGATGGCGTTTCTACAAGCTTCGTTTCGAACCAGTACCTCTAAGTGTTTCTCAGGATATCCGCCTGGTAGATAGAGAAAATCGACATCTGTCAAATTCGGCACCTCTGTTTCTGGATCGAAGAATGCCACCTCTCCCAACGAGTCTATTGTCTCTTGATAGAGAAAGGAAAACGACTCGTCATTACGTGCTATCAGAGTTCTAAAAGTCTTTCCCATCTCACATTCTCTTTGAGTAAGTTCACTAATTCACGACTCTCGGTTGTCTTCGAGAAGTCCAATCCCAAATAGCGGGAACCCTGTTCCAACGAGGATGACTTGGGCAGATACCCCAAGCACTCTATACGCAAATCATCACACACCTGCTGAAGCATCTGATAGTGGCGTTCGCTTCCCACCTTATTGAAAATGACACCCACAATGCGGACATCTTTATTGAAGTGGATGAAACCTGAGAGTAGCGGTGCCATTGAATAGGCTGCCGACTTCGCATCAACTACCAGTATCACAGGTATATCCAGCACACGGGCAATTTCTGCCGTTGAGCCTTTGTCTCGGTCATAACCATCAAAAAGCCCCATCATACCTTCCACGACACAAACATCGGCATCCTGTCCATAACGGACAAACAACTCTTTCACATGCTCTGGTGTAGCCATAAATGTATCGAGGTTCACCGACGGTCTTCCACATACTGCTGTATGGAACTTCGTATCGATATAGTCAGGACCACACTTAAAAGGTTGTACCCGATAGCCCTCCTGTGTCAGTAGTGCCATCAGCCCCCGTGCTATCGTCGTTTTTCCCGACCCGCTCGTTGGTGCCGCTATCAGAAATTTTGCTTTCAACGCTGCAAAAATATAAAAAATATTCGATTATTGGTATGTATTAACAAAAAAGTTGTATCTTTGCATCCAAGAAAGGCAATCTGGTGGCTGATGCCGCCTGATGTAAGGGAATCCGGTGAGAATCCAGAACAGTACCTGCTGCTGTAATCCCCCTTGAAGAAAGTCTGTTTGTATAACGCCACTGACACAGAGTCGGGAAGGTAAAACAGACTGGGGAAAGTCAGAAGACCTGCCTTAAACAATTTAAAGTAGTACGCACGCACAGGAATATGCGGTGACGGAAAAGCAAAAAGAATGATGAAATGTAGACAGGGATTGGCTTTATGCCTTTGGCTGTTGACTGTTGGTACATGGGCACAGACGGACGTGTGGCGCACTGACAGTTTACAAGAAGTGGTAGTGACAGGTACTGGCACACAACATCTGTTGAAGGATGCCCCTGTGCAGACAGAGGTGATCAGTCATCGTCAACTACAGCAATATGCCGGTCGTTCGATAGAGGATATCCTCTCGGGGCTGACCGCCTCATTTGCCTTTAACGAGAGTGATATGGGATCTGGATTGCAGATGAACGGTCTGGGTAACTCGTATATACTGATCCTGATTGACGGTCGTCGACTGCATGGTGATAATGGTGGTGACAACGACCTCTCACTGATTGATCCTCATAACATCGAGAAGATTGAAATCGTAAAGGGTGCATCTTCTGCACTCTATGGTTCGGATGCCATTGCGGGTGTCATCAACATCATCACGAAGAAGCACAAAGAGAAGGGCTTTATGTTTGAGAACACCAGTCGTGTGGGTAGTTATGGGGACATTCGTCAACATAACGGTATCGCATTGAATTACGGAAAGTTATCGAGTTATACTAATTTTCAACTGCAACACTCAGACGGTTGGCAAAACACCTCAGAGGAAGCGCCCTCGCAGACGGAATATCATATCACGGATTCACGTAATAAGACTGTCAACCGACATACTAACTGGCAGTTGGCAGAACGACTGACCTATCAGCCCACAGAGCAGTTGGAACTCTATGCCAGCGGTAGCATCTATTGGAAGCGCATCTATCGTCCTTGCGGGCATCATCCGGGCGTGGATATCAAGACTTACGACCTGCAATACGATAACGCATCGGCATCGGTGGGCGGTAAATGGAAACTCAACGAGACGGATGTGATTACGCTCGATGCCGACTGGAAACGCCATGCATACAACTACGTGTTTACAGATACCACGCTGACAGACGGTTATGTGAACGGACGCTTTACCAACTATTACCCTTGGTTCCCCGGTGACAAAGAGTTACAGAGTGACCAGCAACTGACAAATATCAGTCTGAAGGGAATCTTCTCTCTACCCTATCAGCAACAACTCAGCGCTGGCTTCGACTATCGTTACGACTGGTTGAAAGCTCCGATGCGTGTGGTAGCCGGTAAGGCTACTGACAATACGGAATCCGTCTATCTGCAAGACGAGTTCTCACTACTCGACCCATTGTTCCTGACAGCAGGTCTTCGACTGACACGCAATGAAGGATTCGGTACTCGACTGACACCCAAACTATCAGCGATGCTGAAGGCTGGTAACCTGAGACTGCGTGCCACTTGGAGTCAGGGCTATAAGACCCCTACCCCCAAGGAACTGCACTATCAGTATGTGAAGAATATGAATGGTGTGTATCTCTATTTGGGAAATACCGACCTCAAACCACAGACTTCCAACTACTTCGGACTGAGCGGTGAATATACCATCGGGCGTCTGACCATGACACTCTCAGCTTATTATAATAAGGTACAGGATATGATTACCCTCGTCACTATCCCAACAAATGAGGCTCCCGGTGACCTGATTATCCAATACGACCCGAAACGTGTACGCCAGTATCAGAACATGGAAGATGCCAAGACCTATGGTGTCGACTTTACTGTACGCTATGAAGCACGTCACTTCACCCTCGGCGGCTCATACAGTTATCTCGATACGCAAGCCAACCAATACGACTCAGAGAAAGAGGTGATGAATTGTGTCACCATCGACGGTATGGCACACCATAAAGCCAACTGGTATGCCACTTGGAACCATGATTTCTCCAAGCATTATCATCTCGGTATCGGTATCTACGGACGTATGTCAAGCAAACGCTATTATCAAATAGACGGTGACGGTAAAGGCTATCAGTTGTGGCGCATCAGTACCACCCATCAGATAGGCAAAGTATTACGTATAGAGGCGGGTGTGGATAATATCTTCGACTACATAGATCGCACACCTCACGGACTGCATTTAGGAACGACGACACCAGGGCGCACCATCTACGCTTCGCTTTCCGTTAAACTCAATAAAGGCAAGAAACTTTCTAACAAATATAAGTCTAATTTTAATTCTAAAGAAAATGAAGAAAATTAAATTCCTGATGATCGCCATGATGGCAATTGTCGTAAGTGCAACGTTTATCGCTTGTAACAATGACGATGACAACGGAAACAGTAACAACAATGGCAATGGACAGTCGAATTACGACAAGTATCAGCAGGCTGTCAACGAGACTGTCAATAGACAGAAGTCAAGCAACAAGGTCATCCTGTTGGTTGCCTTCGGTTCTACTTGGGAGCAAGCTTACGATACCTTCGACAAGGTAGTAGCGGACTACAAGGCTAACTTTAGCGGTTGGGATGTCTATCTCTCTTTCTCTTCCGCTATCTGTATCAATCAGGCACGTGCCGGTGAGAATGTAGACCCGAAAGACTATTACGATCCTGAGCACTGGTTGACTGCTATCGGCCTGGCAGGCTATCAGCAGGTAGTCATCCAATCGTTGCAGGTCATCCCTGGTGAGGAGTATCGTCGCGTACGTGACAGTTATGTGAAGGACTTCATGAACAACCGTAACAATGACTTCACAAAGGCCTATATGAAGAGCCTTGACCTGAACGTGGTTGTTGGTACACCATTGATGGCAGAGGAGAGCGATGCTAAGACGCTCGCCACCACACTGAATAACGAGAGCGATATCAAGGCTGCCGTTGCTGAGGGTATCGTTGCCTTCATGGGACACGGTAATCCAGAGGGTTACGACTACTACGGCGGCAACATCCGTTACCTGCAACTCGAAGATGCACTGCGTGCCATTAACCAAAACTACTATGTAGGTACGGTGGATATGGACGAGACTTATGCAAAGGACGTGCTGAAGCATATCGCAGGTGGTACTTTCGAGTATCAGATCGGTGACATGACCAAGACCATCACTTATCCTGCCAATACGGCTACAAAGGCACAACTCTTCGTGCTGATGTCTATTGCCGGTGACCACGCTCATAACGACATGTCTGACCCGAAAGATGACGAGAGCTGGTTCTCGTTGTTCAATGCCGCTGGTATCGACACCAAGGCTTACGAGACCACCTTCACAGAGCCTTGCTGGAAAAAATATAAGAGTGGTGACGACTATATCCCTGCCTTGGCAGAGCGTAGTGCTGTACGTAAACTGTGGATGAAGCATACCAGTGAGGCTATTGCTAAACTCGGCACCGAAGAGGCTTTGTCTACCCCGACAACGGCTCCTGACGAAGAATAATCAAACAACGAATGAAGAAAACAATCATAGCAACTATTGCGGCACTCCTTTCGGGGAGTGCCGCTTTCGCCCAAATCCATCAAACGGAACATCGCGACTCATCGCTGGTGAGCCGTATGTATAACCTGAACCCGGTGGTAGTGACTGGTTCTGGTCACCACCAACGACTGAAAAGCACAGCCACTCCTGTACATGTCATCAGCAGTCAGGAGATACGCGAACAAGGTATCACCACCTTCGACGATGCCTTGACACGCATGATGCCCCAGACCTCGATGGCACCCAATTCCATGGGTACCTTCCTTCGCTTGAATGGTCTGGGCAATAAATATATTCTGATTCTCATCAACGGACAGAAACTCTCAGGTGACATCTCTAATAATGTCGACCTGAACCGTATCAACATGTCACGCGTAAAACGTATTGAGGTGCTCGACGGAGCCGCCTCTTCCCTATACGGTAGCGACGCCATCGCAGGCGTGATTAACATCATCACCGACCAACCGACCAGTTCCTTGTGTAGCGTTACCAACGATACGAAAGTCAGTGGGCACGGCGTCCTGACGGAAAGCGTCAGTCTTGACATCTATAAAAACGGCTTCGGCTCATATACTACTTTCACCCACGACCGTGCCGACAGTTATCAGAACAATAACTTAGAGTATGTGAAGGGCTCTGATACGGAGACACAAGAGACCATCGCGCCTTTCTTCACAGGTTATCGTTCCAGTATCATCAGTCAGAAATTCACCTATGCCCCCAATAGGCACTTAGCCATGAATGCGGGCTTAGACTATTCCTATAAGATTACCGACCGTCCGAACACCCGTGAAGACATCACAGGGGGAACGGATTATGAAATGCGCTACAAGGGTTTCCGATGGAACATCGGAGGTATCTATAAGTTCAATACCCGCAATTCTTTACAGGCAGACTTCACCGTCGAGCGCTTCCGCTATGGTAAGGAATACGATGTGGAAACCAAGGACTATACCATTGGTGACTACGTACAGTCGAAGAAACAACGGAGTATGGAAGGAGAAGTGAAAGCCATCCTCGGACTATCCTCAAACTCTACCACAATCTTTGGAGCTGATTGGCGCAAAGACTATCTGACAGCGACCTCGGGCGACATCCACCAACATGTCTATACACTCGCTGCCTATGCACAACATGAATCCAAGGTTCGTCTGGGGCGTGGTTTTGCCACGGCCACCATTGGTGCCCGTCTCACCCATCACCAGACTTTTTCAAACCACTTCACGCCCAAGGCAACCCTCATGTACAGCATAGGTCCTATGAATTTCCGTGCCACCTACTCGGCAGGTTTCCGTGCCCCTGGTCTTGACGAACTCTACTATCACTATTTCTCTGTCAACAGAGGGAAGGCACAGATTATCTTCGGTAACCAGCAACTCTCACCAGAAAAGAGCCATTACGTATCATTGAATGCTGAATACCGTTCACAGTTAATAGCCGTCAGCCTTACAGGTTATCTCAACCGTATCAACGATATGGTGGTTCGTCAGAATATCGACGTGGACGATGCTGCTCTACAGATGTTACAAAAAGAGTTCCCTGAGATGACTGCCGATCAAGCCGCTAAACTCGAACGCTATTCCCTTTATCAGAATAGTGACAAAGGGGATGTGAAAGGATTACAGGCGAATGTCTCTGCCAATCTCTTCCAAGGTTTCAACCTGTCGGCAAACTATGCATACACCTATGCCCGTACGAACAACGGGACGGAATGGTCGGTATTGGAACGAAGCATCCGTCATGCCGCTACCATTGCTGCCAACTATCACCACAGTTGGGGAAAATACGGACTGAACGTCAACCTCAGTGGAAGACTACAATCTAAGACCTACTATCCTGATTATGAGGATGCACCCGGCTATGGTGTCTGGAATATCCATACCACCCATTCCTTCGATGTTGCCAAATGGGCTTTCCTCGAACCGAGTATCGGTATAGATAATATCTTTGATAAAGTAGATCGTCGCATCGACTCTTCCTTGCGTAAATATGCGCTCTATAGTCCCGGACGGATGCTGGTAGTCGGACTGAAAATCAAGCTAAAACACTAAAATCAAATTTTTTCGTAACCTTGTCATCATGAAGGGAAAAATCATCGTTGCAGGCATAGGACCAGGCTGTCCAGAAGATATCACACCCGCTGTACTGGAAGCAGTACGACAGGCTGATGCCATTGTAGGCTATAAGTACTATTTCCAGTTCATCCAACCCTATCTGTCGGAACATTGTGAGTGTATCGACACAGGTATGAAGAAGGAAAAGGAACGTGCCCAACAAGCTTTTGAAGTTGCTGAAGAAGGAAAGAACGTCGTCGTCATCTCTTCTGGTGATGCCGGCATCTATGGAATGGCACCCCTTATCTTCGAGATGAGAGGTGAGAGGTTAGAGGTGAGAGGTGAGAGAATAGAAATCGAAGTGTTACCCGGTATCTCTGCTTTCCAAAAGGCGGCATCACTGTTGGGTGCCCCTATCGGTCATGATCTCTGTACGATATCCCTTTCCGACCTGATGACGCCATGGGAAGTCATCGAGCGACGCATCAAGGCGGCTGCCACTGGTGATTTCGTGACAGCTATCTATAATCCTAAATCACATGGACGTTATTGGCAGTTGTATCGTCTCGTAGAGTTATTCATGCAGGAGCGTTCGGCAGACACACCCGTAGGTTATGTCCATCAGGCAGGACGTGAGGAACAGGAAGTGAAGGTTACTACTCTCGCTCAGTTTGACCCTGAAGACGTAGATATGTTTACCGTTATCCTCATTGGTAACTCACAGTCGTATATCAGTGACGGCAAGATAATCACACCGAGGGGGTATTATAGTGGTGAGAAGCTAGAGGTGAGAGGTGAGAAACCTGGTCAGCAGATTATGATGGCATCGTTCCACACGATAGCAAGTGAATTGAACAGGAAAGACTATTCCTTGGGACATAAGTGGGCACTATTGCATGCCATCCATACTACTGCCGACTTCGAGATGGAGAAGATTCTCTATACCGATGAAGGTGCCATAGAGACATTATATAAGAAGGTTGCTGATGGCGAACTGAAAACCATCATCACCGATGTAACGATGGTGACCAGTGGTATTCGAAAGGGCGCATTAGAACGTCTCGGTATCGAGGCAAAGTGTTATCTCAGTGACCCGCGTGTAGCCGCAATGGCTACCTCTTTGGGTATAACAAGGACACAGGCTGGTATTCGTCTCGCTGTAGAAGAGCATCCTGATGCGCTCTTTGCCTTTGGCAATGCTCCCACAGCATTGATGGAACTGTGTGATCTGATTCGTAAGGGAAAGGCACATCCCGCTGGTATCATTGCCGCCCCTGTTGGTTTTGTTCACGTCTGCGAATCAAAACACATGGTAAAGCCCTTTAAGAATATTCCCAAAATCATTGTTGAGGGTCGCAAAGGAGGTAGTAATCTTGCTGCCACACTCTGTAATGCCATCCTTACCTTCAATGATGCTGAACAACTTAAACCTGGACGCGATCTATGAAGTTCATCGTTATAGGTATCACTGACCAATCCAACCCTTGGTTTCCACCTGAGGTAATGGAAATCATTCAGCAAGGGAAAGTATTCTCTGGTGGCAAACGCCATCATGAGATAGTAGCACCATTGCTTCCATCAGATGCCACATGGATAGACATCACCGTTCCCCTCGATGACGTCTTCGAACAGTATAAGCTAAAGGCTAACAGCCAAAAGCCAACAGCCCCATTCATCGTTTTCGCCTCTGGTGACCCTTTGTTCTTCGGTTTTGCGAATACCATCAAGCGAAAGATGCCTGATGCAGAGATCGTTGTTTACGCTACTTTCAATTCCCTGCAAATGTTGGCTCATCGACTGGTCATGCCCTATCATGATATGCATATCGTCTCACTGACGGGTCGTCCTTGGCAGGAATTCGACAAAGCACTGATTGAACATACAGAGAAAATAGGTATTTTGACAGACAAGGAACATACCCCTGCTGCCATCGCCCAACGAATGATTGACTACGGCTATCGTTGGTATCAAATGCATGTCGGTGAACATTTAGGTAATCCGACAGAAGAGAAAGTATCTACTTTGACTTTGGAAGAGGCTATTCAGAAGACCTTCGCTCATCCCAATTGCGTAATCATAGAAGCTAATAGCCAACAGCTAACAGCTAAAAGCTATTTCGGCATTCCAGATAATGAATTTACGCTACTTGACGGTCGTGAACGGATGATTACGAAGATGCCGATTCGTCTGCTGACCCTACAAGCATTAGACCTGCCCAAGAAAAAAGTGCTATGGGACATCGGTTTCTGTACGGGTAGTATCAGTATCGAAGCAAAATTACAGTTTCCCCATCTACAGATAGAGTCTTTTGAAATCCGTCCTGAATGCGAGGCTATCATTCAAGAGAATGCCCGTCATTTTTGTACCCCAGGTATCAACATCCACATGGGTGACTTTCTCGAAACGGATATCTCTGTCCTCTCCAAACCTGATGCCGTCTTCATCGGTGGGCATGGTGGTAAACTGAAAGAAATCATGAAGAAGGTACTGACAGTACTTACCCCTGACGGCTGTATCGTGATGAACAGTGTAAAAGCCCCAAAGGTAACAACAGACAGTCACCAACTATGGGACGAAGCCTGTCAGGAACTCGGTCTCATCCAAGAGTCTTCCATGAGAATCATAATAGATGAACATCACCCCATAGAAATACTCAAATGCAAAAGATAGCGATTATACAAATCAGCGATGCAGGCAAAGATATTGCCAACACCCTCCAGCGTGAACTCAGTGCTAAGAGCATCAGTCGCACGGATGTCGGAAAACAGTGGAAGGAATTCGATGCCTTCGTGTTTATCGGTGCTATGGGCATCTGTGTACGCACCATCGCACCATACATTATGGACAAACACGAAGACCCGGCAGTGGTTTGTGTGGATAGTCTAGGTATGAATGTCATTTCAGTGCTTAGTGGACATGTTGGTGGTGCCAACGATTTGACACGAGAGATTGCTGGTATCCTTGGTGCCAAAGAGGTTATCACTACACAGAGTGATAATGCAGGACTCTGGGCACTTGATACCTTTGAACAACGTTTTGACTGGCATATTGCCTCCATCATCTTGGATAACGAAGACGATTTTCGCAAAAATTTAAACAAAAGTATTTTCGCTTTTGTCAATCGTCAGCCTACCGCCCTTTTCATAGAATTTAGTGATGAAGGTACTGACTATCTGAGGCGTACGCTTCCTGATCACGTCACGATTGTCAACAGTCCAGAGGAAGTGGATGACCATTACAAATTGTTTATTATTGTTTCTCCCTATTTAGTAATCCCTCCTTTAGATGTTTTAATACTTCATTATGTACCTAAAATAGCTACTGTTGGCTTTGGACTCGCTAATATGGCAGCTCCCGTTGACCTCATATATAAACGTATTTGTAAAATGCTAGAAGACAGTGGTTTCATGCCATGTGTCCGAGAATGGTGCACTATTGATGTGAAGGCCAACGAGCCTTTCGTCCAACATCTTCGCAAACAAGGGAAAAGCGTCCGCTTCTTCACTGCAAAAGAACTCTCTTCAGTAGATGTACCAAATCCTAGTATCATCGTTAAGATGCACGTCGGTACCCCGAGCGTCTGTGAGGCAGCAGCCATTCTCGGTTCCAATCACGGCAAACTCGTTGTACCCAAGGTCAAAGGTAAGAACTGGACGGCAGCATTGGCCATCGACTATAAATACCTGCGTAAATCCTCCCCTCGTGAAAGTCAGATGGGGGGTGGTCATATCGAAATTGTCGGTGCTGGTCCTGGTGATCCTGACTTAGTAAGTGTTCGTGGTCGTAAAATGTTGGTAAGGGCAGACTTGATTCTCTATGCAGGTTCGTTAGTGCCCAAGGAACTCACGGCATGTCATAAACCTGAGGCTGTTGTACGCTCATCGGCTGACATGAATCTTGAAGAACAATGTGCACTGATGAAAGAGCATTACGACAAGGGGCACTTCATCGTACGCCTGCATACAGGTGACCCCTGTATCTTCGGTGCTATCCAGGAACAGATGGCTTTCTTCGATGCCAACCACATGGAGTATCATATCACACCTGGTATCTCATCCTTCCTCGCTGCTGCCGCTGAGTTGCAGAGTCAGTTCACGATACCTGAGCGTTGTCAGACGATTATTCTCACGCGTGGTGAGGGTCGCACGCCAATGCCTGAGAAAGAACAACTGCATTTGCTTGCTAAGAGTCAGAGTACAATGTGTATATTCCTTTCGGCTGCCATCGTGGATGACGTGCAGAAGGAACTACTCATGGAATATCCTGAGGACACCCCTGTAGCAGCCTGTTATCATTTGACGTGGCCCGACCAGAAGATTTATCGTGGTGTATTGAAAGACCTTGCGAAGATTGTCCATGATAATAAACTCACCCTCACTACGATGATTGTTGTTGGCGAAGCCATCGACAACCGTCAAGGTCTATCAGAACTCTATAACAAACACTTCACTCACCTCTTCAGACAAGGAGAAGCATGATACTGGTATTCGGAGGAACGACGGAAGGTCGCAAGGCGGTAGAAGTACTGGAAGAGGCTGGTACAACCTATTACTATTCTACTCGTAGTGACGGGCAGAAAATAGAATTGGTGAACGGCATCCACTTGACTGGTGGCATGGAAGTGTCCGAAATGATTGCCTGTTGTCGTGAGCACGACATTCACTTGATTGTTGATGCTGCCCATCCCTTTGCAGAGGAACTTCATCGAAATCTCCTCTTCCTTGCCAAGCACATCAAAGCACCGATTATCCGATACGATAGGATTTATCCACCACATGATAAAGACCTGATATGGTGTAAGGATTATCAAGATGCTTTAATAAAACTTGAATCAGAGAAAATTGATCGTTTGTTGGCTCTGACAGGCGTGAATAACATTGGTACTTTGCGTCCTTATTGGCAAAAGCATGAATGTTGGTTCCGTATACTCAATCGTAGTGCATCGCATTTTATTGCCAAAGCAAATTGTTTCCCTGAAGAACGACTGGTGTATTATGAAAGGCTACGGGTAGGCGAGCAAAGCTCGGGAATGACAGATGATACTTCGGATTTGATACGCGGCCTTCAGCCGCAGGCTATTATTACTAAGGAAAGTGGGCATAGTGGTGGCTTTACAGAAAAAGTTGAAGCTGCAAAACAGGCAGGTATTAAGGTTTTCGTTGTAGAACGTCCTGATTATCCACCACATACGCCTAATCCTCAAAATGTCACCATCGTGCATGTTAATGGTCCTTATGGTTTACGTCGTGCTGTTGAGAAACTATTGCCCGAGTTTTATCCGTTGCATAGTGGATTGACAACAGGAACTTGTGCAACGGCTGCTGCCATTGCCGAGACGATACGACTGCTCAAAAACGAGACACCCAATGAAGTCCCTGTCTTGTTGCCGAATGGCGAGACTATCAATGTATCCGTCGGATATGGTAAAGGATATGCCTACTGTATCAAAGAGGCTGGTGACGATCCCGATATAACGAATGGTATCGAAGTCCGCGCGAATGTAAAGCGAATAGCCAATAGCAAAAAGCCAACAGCCAATATAGATATTATTGGTGGTGAGGGTATTGGTCGTTTCACCCTTCCCGGTTTCGACTATCCCCCTGGTGAGGCTGCTATCAACAAGGCACCACGCGAAATGATTCGTCAGAACATAGAACAATTGTCAATTATCAATTGTCAATTATCAATTACGATTTCCGTCCCTGATGGCAAGGAGATTGCCCGTCGCACTTTCAATCCCCGATTAGGTATTGAGGGAGGTATCTCGATTATCGGTGTCAGTGGTATTGTGAAACCCTTCAGCGAAGAAGCATTTATCGACAGCATTCGCAAGTGTATGGAAGTAGCAAAGGCCTCTGGTACGGACCGTATAGTCATCAATAGCGGTGGCAAGAGTGAGCGATTTGTCAAGGCACATTATCCTACCCTTCCCCAACAGGCTTTCGTGGAATATGGTAACTATATCGGTGAGACGTTGAAGATAGCCGATGAACTACAGTTCGAGAACATTACCCTCGGGGTGATGTTAGGTAAAGCCGTCAAACTTGCAAACGGTCATTTAGACACCCATAGTCGCAAAGCAACAATGGATAAAGCCTTTATCCAACAGATGCTCAATGAAGCCAATTGTCAACTGTCAATTATCAATTGTCAATTATCATTGGCTCGTGAACTATGGGACAAATTGCCGAAAGATAAGATTGAAACTTTCGCTCAAACCGTCATCCGTCATTGTATGGAGCATTGTCAACCGTTAGTACCCCATGCACATCTTACTCTTCTATTGATTGACGACGACGGAACAATACACTCGCTATAACGGGAGCGCCCACCAGTGCAGTGACACTATTCACAGGTAGTGCACCTTCGAAGCCAGGCATACGGGCTATGAGGTTACACAATAACGCTAAGGCAGCACCTGTCAACAGTGTTCCAGGCATCAGAATCCGATGGTCACTACTGCGGAACAGGGCTCGACAAAGATGAGGTACTGCCAAACCAATAAACATAATAGGTCCGCAATAGGCAGTGACAATAGCCACCAATACACCCGAACAGAGAATGACCAGCATACGGGCACGACGAATATTCAAACCTAAGTTACGGGCATAGCCGTCGCCCAGTAAAAGCAGGTTCATCGTCTTTACGAGTAACATACTCATCGGCAATAAGATGGACATCAATACCACAAAGAGCACCATTTGATTACCCGATACACGCGAGAAAGAACCCAAGCCCCACACGACGTAAGCCTTGATATCCTCTTCGGCAGAGAAATACTTCAAGACACCGATGATTGCCGTTGCGAGATAACCGATCATCACACCGATAATCAGTAGTGTGACGTTACCCTTCACCTTCTGCGAGATATAGAGAATCAGTGCCATCACTGCTAACGAACCGACGATGGCAGCCACCGACATAGCGACATCACCTATATATCCTAAACGACTCAAGGCGACACCACCCAGCGAGCCTGACATCAACACCACACAAGCGACACCTAATGAGGCACCGTGGGAAATACCCAATACCGAGGGACCAGCCAACGGATTATGAAATACTGTCTGCATCTGCAAGCCGCTGACGGCAAGACCAGCACCTGCCACCATTGCCGTCAATGCCTGTGGCACACGTGAACTCCAGATGATATTCCGCGTGATTTCCGACACCTCACCACTGCCCGTCAGCGTGGCAACGATATCCCCTACAGGAATCTTCACTGTTCCTAACAATAAGTTGAGCACAAACAAAAGGATGATACCCAACAGTAATAACACATAAGAAATGATACGCTTTCTCATTTCAGTAGCCTATAGTATTTCGGTTGATAATCTTTCTCTACCAATTCTGGATGAAATACGGCAAGCAGATCCTTCAATACGACATCCGGTTCTACAGGCGTTGACTCATAATAAGGCGTCTGCTTCATATTACAGTAGATGACCTTCCGTTCCTTGAATGCCTTAAACAACTCGTTACGCGGTTCCGAGGCCTTCAGTGCCTCATACGAGAAAGTATCGGGATAACTATTCAGGATGCGCCAGTAGTCTGCATTAGCTGCCATCGCATACATCTGTTCAAACTCGATATTCGAACCACCCGTATCGTCGTTCTTCAGGATATATTCGGCACCAGCATCGCGGAACAACTGTGCGAGGAAATTCTTACCACCCACGGCATACCAGTTACCACCGTGCATCTCACCGCTAAAGACCGTCGGAAGCTCTTTTATCTTTAAACTTTCAACTTTAAACTTTAAACTATTATACCGCTGTTCAATTCCGTTGAAAAGCGCATTCGCCTCTTTCTCCTTTCCGATAAACATTCCGACAAACTTCACCCATTCTGCCTGTCCTAATGGGTCGAGTTCTTTATAGCCCAAATGCGGAATCAGCGTGATACCCGTCTCCTTGATGGCATCGTAGCCACCACGCTTAAACGGAGAGATAAAGATAACCTCAGGATTGGCGGCGAGAATCAGTTCGGGGTCAAACTCACCTTCCATACCAATCTTCACAATACGCCCATCTTTGACGCGCTGCTTGATATCCTTGTTAAAGAGATTTTTCGTACCCGTAATACCCCTCACGACGTCGTGCGCATCCAGTGCCGTAAAGTTTGACAATTGCAACATCGTCATCACCAGTGTACGCTCCACTGGCACTTCTACCTTCGTATAGCCTTCAGGCACCTTGGCATCACTACCCTTCGGCACCAACGCAAACTGATAACTCACTGGCATCTTATCCTCGTCTTTCTGAGGGTCTTCCACGTCCACCAGTCGAACACCGTCTTCCAGGTATTTCACTGTAAAACCCTTTGCATACTGCGGACGAATTAACAGCGCGGAATCCACGTCAGTGACACTCTCTCCGATGGCCGTTCCCTGCTTCTTTCCGCCACACGACATCAGCATCATTACTGCTGCCAGAACTGTCATCATCGTTATCTTTCTCTTCATATTCTTCTGTTATTTTATATAGTATTCATGATACGATAGACCGCTGGAATATCTACATGCTGACGGACAAGGTCTGCCAGACGGTCATATTGCTGTTCCTTATAAGCCTGATAATCGAATGGCTCTGTAGATGCCAACTTGTCGGCATAGGGACGAAGCAGATAGTCGATAAATGGGGCATTGTCGAGGATACCATGAATATAAGTCCCCATACAATGGTCTGCCGTCAATATTGCCTCATCAGTATCACTAACACCCTGATGTATCTCATAGCCCTGACACTTTTGTCCATTGAACTCAAAGGTGACCTGACGAGTCGTTTTCTCTGCAGTTATCGTGGTATGGATGGGTAGAAGACCAAGCCCCGGCATATTAGTGATGTCTCCTTCCATGCCATCAGGGTCTTCAACCGATTGTCCCATCATCTGATAACCACCACAGATTCCTAAGACGGTAGCACCGCGACGATGAGCACGGATGACGGCCTCTGCCATCCCGTTGCGACGCAGGTGCAATAGGTCGTCAATAGTCGATTTGGAACCAGGCAATATCACAATATCTGCCTCGTCAATGTCCGCCGGCTGACTGGCGTAATATAAGTGTACACGAGGGTCTTGTTCCAACACATCGAAGTCCGTGAAGTTACTCATGTGACGAAGCAATACAACGGCAACATTGACCTTTGACTCTAGGCCTTTGACTTTTGACTTTTGACTCAGCGACATACTATCTTCCTCTTCGATATGGATATCCGTAAAGTATGGAACGACTCCCAAGACAGGCACATGACAGAGGTCTTCTATCATCTTGACACCATTCTCAAAAAGTTTAATGTCACCACGGAACTTATTGATAATGATTCCCTTAATATGTTTACGCTCTTCCCCACTAAGTAGCATGATACTGCCATAGATACTCGCAAACACACCGCCTCTGTCAATGTCCGCTACGAGGATGACATCCGCATTGGCATACATCGCCATCGACATATTGACAAGGTCCACTTCCCGTAGGTTTAGTTCAGAGATACTACCTGCTCCTTCCATCACGATGGGATTGTATCTTGCAGCCAGACGGTTGAAGGCGGCATGTACCTCACGGCGCAGTTCGTCCCTACCCTCGTTGCGAAAATAACTACCTGCCGACTGGTTGCCTACAGGTTTGCCGTTCAGTACCACCTGTGAGGTATGGTCCGACTGGGGTTTCAGCAATATTGGGTTCATATCGGTATGACAGGGAATGCCTGCCGCCTCTGCCTGTACCGCCTGTGCCCTACCGATTTCCAGTCCTTCAGGTGTCGCGTAAGAGTTTAGTGACATGTTCTGCGCCTTAAATGGTGCAGGCTTATATCCGTCTTGCAGGAAGATACGACAGAAGGCTGCGGCAATCACACTCTTGCCGACATCACTGCCCGTACCCACGAACATCAAAGGATGTAACTTTTCCTTTTCCATTCTATTTAATTTATCTTTCTGTTCTTCTATTTTGATATGACACCCCACAAATCATTCTTTTCCTAGTTAAATCATATTTGGGACTTATGAGATTTCTCTTGTCCTCATAATATGAGCAATGGATACCTGCCAAATATAGTAGTAAATGCGGTATATCATCAGTCATAAAAGGACGGTGACGAGCATCTTTCATCTGCTTCACCATGTCGGGATGGCTTTTCATATACTTGTCCGAGCACCATATCCACAAAGGAACTCTGTATTCGTTCTTCAATACTTCCTCAGAAGAACTATTTGGTATTCGTCCAATTCGATGCAATTCACCATCGTAGCACTCCTCTCCATGATCAGGGATATAGACAACCAATGCATCATCGGCACTAAAGGTTGTTATGATGGAATCAACAACCATATCATTATAATAAGTAGCATTATCGTAGTCAGCTACTACTTTTTTCTCTGCATTACTAAGATCTCGGCGATAATCATAATCCGAAGGTTTAAAAACTTTATATTCCTCAGGACAACGATACTGAAAATCACTATGTTGACCTATCAGATGAAAAACAGTAAGATCCTTTCCTGTATTATATTGTCGCAAAGAATCATAGTCTGCCAACAGATCCATATCATTACTATGCGTTATCTTATTTCTATAACTGAATTGTAATTTGCTCAGACGCTCGTCATTTAAGAACAATCCCCCAATGAAATTGATGATATCTGTCTGTGAGGATTGAACATATTGGTTAGTAATAAAAGTCACTTGATATCCTGACTTACGGAATAAGACAGGAAATAAAGGATAGTGCGACCATCCTAATGGACTATCAACACTATATAAAGAAAAGATATATTTAAAAACAAGGCTGGTAAGATTCGATGGACTTACGACATCTGTAAAAGGAATAAGAATTCCTTTATGATTAGAACTGTCAAGACGTGCAACCTGTCGTGGAGTTGTAGCTTTTTCATACCAATAAAGTTGAGAATGACTCTTGATATAACTTTCACCTATAATTAAGACTAAATGTATTGAGGAATTATCACAACTATCTATGGTCACACTATCGTGAAGTTGGACCAATTTATCCAAATCCTTGTTGGAAAGTTGTTTCATCTTCATCGCAAACAGAATGTTGGTGACAGGAGTATTTTGAAAATGGTTGTCTATATCCAAATCTGCGTGTTCTAAATCGGAAGACCCGAGAAATTCCACTAACTTGATACGAGAATCGAATGCGACACCTGTAGACAACAAGACAAAAGCAATAAGGACTAAAGAAAGTATTATTCTTAACGACGACATAGAGAATTCTCTCCATTTCTTCATTATTGCTGAAGCATAATTAGCAAAAAGAAGATGAACAATAAGCAAAAGTAATATCAGACCGATGCCAGACCACAACAAATCAAAATGAATATGCTCATGAAGAAATTCTGTCGATTCACGCTGATTAGTTTCCAAGAGAACATTCAATATTTCCGGTCCCAATTGGATAGAGAATTTCTCAACACAAAACGTATCTACAAGTGCTACAGAATAAAGCAAAATAGCGACAACACCTTTTATCCACTTCCTAACATTCTTTGGAAGAATCATCAAAAACAGACAAAGAAGATAGAGGTCAAAGAAGATTGCAAAAAGATTATGCTTTGGAAATGGGAATCCCATCGCACAATTATCAAAATACGTTGTAAGAAGCCCCAAAATATAAAGGAAAACGAAGAAAACTTCATTTCCCATAAATGGATGTAATAAAAGACGTAAATACTTCATTTAATTTGTTTTTTGTGTCACTTCTATTTAATATGCAAAAGTACGAAAAAATAATGAAAAAAGGAGCCAAATGGCTCCTCATTTTTACAGATACATGTCCAAAAATTTGGATATTTCACTTTTTTACTATATCTTTGTAGTCGATTAAACATTATTAGTGATATGAAAAAGATGATGATGACGCTCGCAGCCGTCCTTTGCTGCGCAATGACAACCGCAGTATTCACTGCCTGCGGTGGTGACGACAACAACTCTACGCCTGAACCTAAAATCGTGGGGTGTGAAGTCAATTATTCACTCAATTTCCCTAAAGAGAAAGATGCAAATACCGGCAACCTGTATGCCCTTTACACAAAAATTGAGGTTGGCTACATTGACGACAACGGGACAGAACAAAGAGAAGAGGTCATAAACGGCAAATGGAGCAAGACTGTGACCTACACCAAGAGCACAAGCGGCTATCTTAAACTCTATTTGACAGTACCAGAGAGCATCGACATCGAAAGCCTTACCTACGACGAATATGTCTCTCTTGTCAATGCTACGCCTGACAAGCCGTCAGATATCGCAGTCATCTTAAGCGACAACACAAAGTACCCTGGTTCACTTACCAACTTCAAGATTTTTAACAATGATATCCAGACACATGCCAAAAAGAACCATGTTGAGGCGTATCTCAAGGCGCTCTCCAAACAATCGCCGGCAGTTCTGACCATCAATTTCACGATGTAATCCCCCCTCATCTGGCATTTTGTGCCAGTAAATTCAGGGAGAACAATTATGTCTTACCTTTAAAAAACGTTGAATTAAAAACTTCGTTTTTAGGGTAAGACATTACTCTCTATAAATCAAACTACCACTCGCTTGGTGAGTGGCCAGTATAAGTACCTCTGCTATCTGCACATGAGCTGGTGCATTGGCAGCATAGACAGCGACATCGGCTATATCATTGCCAGTTAGAGGCTCGATCCCTTTATAAACATTGGCCGCACAATCATTATCGCCACGGAAGCGGATGTTGCTGAAGTTGGTCTCCACAAGACCTGGTTTCAGATTCGTTACACGTATAGCTGTATTGATAACGTCGATACGCAGTCCATCGGAAAGAGCCTTTACTGCTGCTTTAGTAGCACAATAAACATTGCCTCCAGCATAGACTGCATCGCCTGCGACGGAGCCCACATTGATAATGTGTCCACGATTGCGCTTCACCATCCCTGGCACAACAAGTCTAGTCATAGTCAACAATCCTTTGATGTTAGTATCAATCATTGTTTCCCAATCATCAGGATTGACTTCAAATTCAGGTTCAAGACCAAGAGCCAGTCCTGCATTGTTTACCAATACATCTATCTCCTGCCATTCTGCAGGCAATGATTCGATTGTTTTCGTAGCCGTCTCACGATCTCTCACGTCAAAGGTCAACGTCAATACATTAGCCCCCTTTTCCGTCAGTTCCTTTTTGATGTCTGCCAGACGTGTTTCATTTCTTCCAGTAAGAATCAGTCTATCACCGTTCTCTGCGAATTTTCTTGCACAAGCCAGTCCAATCCCACTTGTCGCACCAGTTATCAATACAACTTTATTCATAAACTTTTAATTGTTTGTATGTTCATTATTTTTTTATAATTCTAATGATGCCACAAAATTACAAATAGTTATGAATACTGCCAAAAAACTTTTGGCTTTTCCGAGCTTATTCGTAACTTTGTCCCCAAATTAAGAAACGATGGCGATAAATGTGATTATATGGAGAAGTCTTTTTCGTCGAAAATCGGTGTATTACTGGCTGCAGCAGGCAGTGCCGTTGGATTAGGTAGTATTTGGAAGTTCCCTTATGTTGCCGGGGAAGACGGTGGCGGAGCATTCATCATTCTGTATATTGTGTGTTCGCTGGTATTCGGCGTTCCTCTGGTGATGAACGAATTTCTGATAGGCAAGCTGTCGGGCAGAAGCGCCTTTGGTGCTTACCGGGTGTTGAGCGGAACGAACCGCTGGCAGTGGTTTGCATGGACGAATCTGATTACTGCGACCATCATCATGAGTTTCTATTTTGTGGTCACAGGCTGGTGCATCGACTATATGGTCGAGGCAGCGACGAACACGTTTTCCGGTATGGATGCCGCAGGACTGACAGCCCATTTCAAGGTTTTCGAAAGTCATGCTCCCCTGATGACATTGTATGCTTTCATTGCCATCGTGTTGACAGCATCGGTGTTATGGTTCGATGTGAACAAGGGCATTGAGCGCCTGAGCAAGATCCTCATGCCGCTGCTATTCCTAATCCTGATTGTGCTGGCTGTCCACATGATTTTTATCGACGGCGGCAGCACCGGACTACGCTATCTGTTTGAGCCAAACTTTTCTAAAATCACATCTAAGGTGTTCCTAGAGGCGATGGGCCTCAGCTTCTTCACGCTGTCCGTTGGCGTGGGTGCACTCGTCACGTATGGCGGCTACATGCCCAAAGACCAGAATGTCACATCGACGTCGGTGCAGATGATTGTGCTCGTCATCATTGTGTCGCTGTTGGCTGGCATGATTGTGTTCCCAGCGGTGTTTGCTTACGGGTTCAGTCCTTCTGAGGGACCGGAGCTGACCTTCGTGACACTACCAGCGGTGTTCCAGCACATGTTCAGTCCGACGCTGGTCAGCGTGTCATTCTTTGCGCTGATGTGTGTAGCAGCCATCACGTCGACCATCTCCATGATGGAGGTAATGGTAGCTTTCGTCCACGAAGCGACAGCAGGTACGAAGATACCGCTCAACAGACATCAGAGTGTGATCGTTGTCGCTGTGATACAGGCGATTACCAACACACTGTGCATCCTGTCTATGACAGGCCATGCCGACTGGCTTACTGTGAGGGGGCTTAACCTGTTTGACTCTGCCAATGCTTTTGTCACCGACTTTTTGATACCTGTTGGCGCATTGGTAACGGCATTGTTTACCGGATGGTTTGTACCGAAGGCGAGGTATCAGGGGTCTCGCGTGGGCACATTTGTATATTTAGTTGTACTGCGCTGGCTGGTACCCATCGCCATCGTCATTATTTTCCTCAACTCCCTCAATATTATTTGACTTCCTTTTGCAATTTATATTTGAAAAGATAGTAATAATCCATTGAATTTTGCTATCTTTGTAACCACTTTTAGGATTGATTATCAAATAACCCAACAAAAAGATGATTAGACTTAACAATAATATTGAGATTCCACAGATAGGCGTCGGCACATGGACGTTACGTGGAGAGACGGCCCGACAGAACGTGTGTCTGGCATTGGAAGCAGGATTCCGTCATATTGACACAGCGCAAGGCTATGAGAACGAAGTCGAGGTAGGACAAGGTATCCTTGACAGCGGAGTGCCGAGACAGGAGATTTTCGTCACCACCAAGGTCGCCACGAACATCATGCGCAATGGTCGCGAGGCCGTCAGGAAGTCTATTAACGAGAGCCTGACTAAACTGAAAACTGATTATATCGACCTATTGTTGATTCATTGGCCCGTAAAAGATTGCGTGAAAGATACCTGGCAGGTGATGGAGGACTACGTAAGACAGGGCAAGGTAAAGTCCATCGGCGTGAGCAACTTCAACCGTCATCATCTGGACGACCTGCTCTCTTATGCCGAGATTCGGCCCGTCATCAACCAGATAGAAGTGCATCCCTTTATGACGCAGGAAGAGAACATCGCCTACAACCGTCAGCTGGGCATCCAAATAGAAGCATGGGGACCTTTCGGACAAGGTGACATCGATGTGGTGGGACATCCGTTGCTCCAATCATTGGCTAAGAAATACCAGAAGACTGCTTCGCAGATTGTGCTTCGATGGATTGTACAGCGAGGACTGATTACCATCCCCCGAGCCAAGCCCAATCACTTTGCCGAAAATCTGGAAATCATGACGTTCTCGCTCTCCGACGACGACATGCAGGCCATCAGCGCCCTGAACCAAAACCTGCGCTCAAACGTTCTCAACGACCCCGAAACATTCCCATGGTAAGTTATTCAGGGTGACATCTTTATCTATTAAATATAGTACTTACGGGTTGTAAGTATATTAAAGTGCTGTAACGAGGACGACCATGATGACTTCGGCACAACGGTTGATACGGACGGCACGATACATGTCATCGGTAGTCAGTTCACGGTCGTTAGTTCCAATATAGGGTTTATCGAACAACTCACCAAAATAATAATGAGGACCGCCAAAGCGACAATCGAGGATGGCAGCAAGAGCTGCCTCTGGATAGCCACTATTGGGGGATGCATGGTTACGTCCATTACGCCAAACAAAGCGGAAAGCTGTTAGCAGTTGGCTATTATGCCAAGAGCCAAGAGCCAAGAGCCAAGAGCCAGTAACCATTAAGAAAGCAGTGAGACGGGCAGGGATATAGTTGGCAATATCATCGATGCGCGCGGCCCAACAGCCAAAATCCTTATAGCGCTCCGTGCGATAGCCTATCATCGAGTCGAGCGTGTTCACCATCTTATATGCCACCATACCAGGAACACCTAAGACGGCCAACCAGAACAGAGGGGCTATCACGCCATCGCTAAGATTTTCTGCCAGTGTCTCCAAGGCTGCTGTACGCACCTCCTGTGCACTGAGCTCAGAGGTATCTCGCCCCACGATACGCGCCACCTGTCGCCTACCCTCTTCCAACGAACGGTCGAGTGCCAGAAATACGGCCTTCACCTCACGTATCAACGTGGTGCCTGCGAGACAGAAGAAAATCAGCAAAGCTGAAATGAGGAATGAGAAGTGAGGAATGAGAAGTGAAAGGAGTGAGAGAAGAAAATAGGTGATGAGGTAGGCGAAGGCGATGAGGACGAGGGCGAGAAGGGCTCCCTTCAACATACGGCACTTGCCACGATTGAGCCAACGCTCCCCATAGCCTATCATCTTGCCGAAGCCAACAACAGGATGAGGCAACCACGCAGGGTCGCCCAACAACAAGTCGAGAATATAACCTATGGGCAGGGATAACATTTCCGTCTATACCGTCCTTAATAGAACTTGAAGTAGCGGCGGGCATTGTTATAGGAAATATCCTCCACCATCTGGGCTAAGAGCTCACGGTCGTCGGGCAAGAGACCTTTCTCCACATCATTACCCAACAGGTTACAGAGGATGCGACGGAAATACTCATGACGAGGATAACTGACGAAGGAACGACTGTCAGTCAACATGCCCACGAAGCGACTCAACAGACCAAGCACGGAGAGGGCATTCATCTGGCGTTCCATACCATCTTTCTGGTCGTTGAACCACCATCCACTACCAAACTGCATCTTACCAGGTTCACCACCTTGGAAATTACCAATCATCGTAGCAATCATCTCGTTGGCACAAGGGTTGAGCGTATAGATAATAGTACGAGTGAGTTTGTCCTTCTGATTCAGTCGGTCAAAGAACCTAGACATCGCTATAGCGGTGTTAAACTCTCCAATGGAATCGAAACCAGTATCGGGACCAATTTGCTGGAACATCTTCGTATTATTGTCGCGGATAGCACCATAATGGAACTGCTGCGTCCAGTCGCTATCGGCATCCATCTCAGCCATCACAGTAAGGAAGCAGTTCTTATACTGGCAGACCTCGATATTGGAGAGTTTCTGTCCACGCATCGCCCGCTCGAAAATAGTCTCTATCTGTGAGTCGGTATATTCTGCATCGTCGAAGGCTCCCAGTCCATGGTCGGAGAGTTTACAGCCACTTTCCGCAAAAAAATCATGACGTTTCTTCAGGGCATCCATCATATCGGAGAACTTGGTAATTGTCATATCTGTTACCTTCTCCAACTGATGAACGTAGGCACTGAAATCAGGCTTCTCGATATTCATCGCTTTGTCAGGACGCCATGCAGGTAGCATCATTGGATCATCGGGAGCCTTATGGCGGACATATTCCAAGTGGTTGTGCAGGTCATCAACGGGATCATCAGTCGTACAGACACACTCCACATGATAGTGTTTCATCAATCCACGGGCAGAAAATTCGGGTTTCTGCAACTTCTCGTTACACTCGTCGAAGATCTCACGCGCCGTCTTGGGCGAGAGTAGCTTGTCGATGCCGAAGGCCGTCTTCAACTCCAAATGTGTCCAGTGATACAGCGGATTGCGCAGGGTGTATGGCACCGTCTCTGCCCATTTCTCAAACTTCTCCCAATCACTGGTATCCTTACCCGTAATATATCGCTCGTCGACACCATTGGTACGCATGGCACGCCACTTGTAATGATCGCCTCCCAACCAAAGTTCCGTGATACTCTTAAAACGATGGTCGTTGGCTACCATATCAGGCTGTAGGTGACAGTGATAGTCGATGATGGGCAGTTTCGCCGCATGATTATGATACAAATCCTGTGCTATCTCATTGTCAAGCACGAAATTTTTGTCGTTGAATGCCTTCATAATAGTATTGTTTTTAGTATTCGTTCATCTTGATTTTTGTGCAAATTTAATGAAATATTTCCTCTTGGAGAAATTATCTACTGTCTTTTGAAGAAAAATTAACGTAAGCAATAGCGGAAGAACAAGGATTTTTATTTACCTTTGTGCCATTATTACTATTTTAATCAAAAAATAAGATGAGCAAAAGAGTTATTTTGTGTGCTGCAATGATGATGGCAGCGACGCTGGGAATCAACGCCCAGAAGCCGATAAACGCTCCCAAGGGCGGCAAGGCTATCAGTGACGAGTTGATTGGTATCTTTTTCGAGGATATCAGTAGTTCTGCAGACGGAGGTCTGTATGCCGAACTGGTACAGAACGGTTCGTTTGAATACAATCCCTCTGAGCGCGACGGATGGGGACCTGCTACGGCGTGGAAAATCGTTCGCCCAGGACACTCCCTCGGAATGCTGGAAATCCGTATGACAGACGGTTTAAATGCCAACAACCCCACCTATATGCGTCTGCATGCAGAACGCACAAAGGAGTTCTACGACTATCGTGGCTGGAGAGGCTACGGTATCGAGAACGGCGGCTTTGACGGTATCTCCGTGAAGGCTGGCGAGAAATACGACTTCTCGGCTTTCATGCGTAACATCGGCAATGCCAAGCAAATCCGCATCGCCCTGATAGAGCAGCAGCAAGGTTGGCCTCCACGCAATCCTAAACTGCTGGCTGACGCCATCATCGACGTGAAGGACAATGCCTGGAAGAAATATTCCGCTGTACTGACTCCTGATAGTACCACATCGAATGCCGTACTGCAGATTCTCGTACTCAACGACGGAGATCTGGATATCGACATGATTTCGCTGATGCCACAGGATACCTATAAGGGACACGGTCTGCGCAAGGACCTCGCCCAAGCACTAGCAGACCTACATCCGAAATTCATGCGCTTCCCAGGCGGTTGCGTAGTACATGGTGGCGGTGACGGATTCTGGGACACCTATCGCTGGAAGACTACCATTGGTCCGAAAGAGCAGCGCAAGGGTCTGAAGAACACTTGGGGCTATCATCAGAGCATGGGACTGGGCTATTTCGAGTACTTCCAGTTCTGTGAAGACCTCGGCATGCAGCCCCTGCCTATCCTCCCCTGTGGTGTGAACTGTCAAGGCACCAACGGCGGATGGGGCATGTATCCCACACAGGCTCAGGATGCCTGTCCAATGTCAGAAATAGACGAGTGGGCACAGGATGCCCTCGACCTGATTGAATGGGCCAACGGCGATCCCGCCACTTCGAAATGGGCCAAGATGCGTGCCGATGCTGGTCATCCCGCTCCCTTCAACCTGAAGTATCTTGGACTGGGTAACGAGGAGAAGATCTCGCCTGAGTTCGAGGAGCGCTTCACGTATATATATAAAAAAGTAATGGAGAAATATCCTGATATCGTCATCGTAGGAACAGCAGGTCCTGGCTCTCACCCCGGCAACTCCGACTTGGAGAACGGCTGGCGTATCGCTACCGATTTGGGGATGCCTATCATCGACGAGCACTACTATGAGCCCAACAAGTATTTCCTGAGCAGTCGCCAGTACAACTACTATCCTCGCGACCGCAAGACGAAGGTGTATCTGGGTGAGTATGCCGCCAAGGACAAGAAACTCATCGACGCGCTGGCTGAGGGTCTCTACCTCCTGCACGTAGAGCAGAACGGTGATATCGTCAGCATGACCAGCTACGCTCCCCTCTTCGCCAAGAAGACCAACACCAACTGGAACCCAGACCTTATCTACTTCGACAACGACCGTCCGTATCTCACCTGCAGCTACTACATCCAGCAGATCTTCGGACAGAGTGCCGGACAATACTACTATGGTGACTGCGTGACTATCGAGAATCCCGATGTCGCTCCCCGTTGGCAGGGACTGCCCGAGGGTCAGGAAAGCGGTTATCTGCAGGGACAGAGCGTCGTGCTAAACGTGAAGACCCGTCAGCTCTTCGTCAAGCTCTGTAATGCTGGCGACAAGGCCAAGAAGGCCAATATCGACCTCTCTCGCTTCAAGGGTATCAAGACTGCTGTGAAGACCACGCTGACTGGTCAGCCTAACGACGAGAACAACTACGAGCAGGCTCCTATCGTTCCTAAGAAGGAAACCATCAAGATGAAGAACAAGATGACATTCGACCTCGAGCCATATTCGTTTGTCATGTTGGAAATTGCTTTATAAGAGGTGAGAAGTGAGAGGTGAGAAGTAAAGTACTACTGATTTACACTGGCGGAACTATCGGTATGAACCGCAATCCGTACACAGGTGCTTTGGAGCCCTTCGACTTCGAGCACCTGCTGTATAACGTGCCAGAACTGAAACAGTTCGACATGCATATCGATACCCACCAGTTTGATCCGCCTATTGACTCCAGTGATATGACCCCTGCCAAATGGACGGAACTAAGTCATATCATCGCTGACCATTATGAGGATTATGACGGATTCGTAGTACTGCACGGAACAGACACAATGGCATATACTGCCTCTGCCCTCTCCTATATGCTGGAGAATCTCACAAAACCTGTCATCTTTACTGGTTCGCAATTGCCCATCGGGCAGTTGCGAACAGATGGCAAGGAAAACCTGATTACCTCTATTGAGATAGCCGCTGCCAAGGATGAAGAAGGACACTCAAGAGTGCCCGAAGTAGGAATCTATTTTAATGGCCGATTGCTACGCGGCAATCGCACTACCAAACAGAGTGCAGAGGAGTTTAACGCCTTTGAATCGTTCAACTATCCCCATCTGGTGGATGCAGGTGTGAATATCACCTATCATACTGATAGAGTACTGAAACCCTGTTGGGACAAACCCATGAAGCCCCACTTCCGACTGGATAATAACGTCATCATCTTCTCGCTGTTTCCGGGTATTCGTGAAGACCTGGTGCGCCATATCATTGCCACACCCAACCTGAAGAGTATCGTGATGCGTACCTTCGGCAGCGGCAATGCACCTCAGCGTCCCTGGGTGCTGCAAGCTTTGAAGGAAGCCACTCGCAATGGTAAGGTGGTCATCAATATTAGCCAATGTATGCAGGGCACGGTAGAGATGGGCCGTTACGATACGGGCTATCAACTACAGGAGGCTGGTGTTGTCAGTGGCTATGATTCCACTGTTGAGAGTGCCGTCACTAAACTGATGTTTTTACAATCACACTATCAGGATCCCGAACAAATTCGGGAGTTGATGCGACAGAGTATACGAGGAGAAATAACGGATAATTAAATATTTGCAACTAATCCATTCTTTATCCGTTAATTTTATCAGTATTTCAACTTTTAACCGTTAATTTCAAATAGCCGTTAAGCAAGGCCGTTGAAGTGTTAAATTGCGACAAAAAGATACGACAATTTGACAGTTTACCAAATTTTGCGTCTATATTTGCACCCAACTTTGAGCAACGACGTTAAACTGTCACACAGTCAAATCGTCAAAGAGATTGTAAAACATAAACATTTAATTGTAAATAACTGAAAGATGAAAAAGATTGTAAAGAACTTAGTTCCTGCGTTTTACTTGATAGTAATCGCATTTTCAGCGGCATCGTGTAACAAGACACAGGCAGCACAACCCGCAGCACCAGGACAACCCGTAGACCTGACTTACGCAGCAGAGAAGTCTCTTCCTTCTGTCGTTTACATCAAGTCTGTGATTAATTCCAAGGTTCAGACCGTTGAGTATTCTGATCCCTTTGAGGATTTTTTCAGTGATCCTTTTGGCGGATTCTTCGGACGCGGACAGGGCCAGGGTGGTAATGGCACACGTAAGCGTCAAGTCCAGACACCCAAAAGAGCAGCTGCGGGATCTGGTGTGATTATCTCTGCCGACGGATATATCGTAACCAACAATCACGTAGTGGATGGTGCCGATGAATTGACCGTCACCCTGAATGAGAACAGCAAAGAATATTCTGCCCGTATCATCGGTGCCGACAAAACGACTGATTTGGCACTGATTAAGATTGATGCCAAGAATCTGCCCGCCATCGTCATTGCCAATAGCGACGACGTGAAAGTAGGCGAATGGGTGCTTGCCGTTGGTAATCCTCTTGGATTGAACAACACAGTAACTGCTGGTATCGTATCTGCCAAAGCCCGTCAGATGGGTGAAGGTGTGGCTTCAATGATCCAAACCGATGCAGCCATCAACCAAGGTAACTCAGGTGGTGCTCTCGTAAATACCCGTGGTGAACTGATTGGTATCAATGCCATGATCTATTCTCAGACAGGTTCTAATATTGGCTATGGTTTTGCCATTCCTACCGCTATTGTCAACAAGGCAGTAGAGGATTTCAAGAAATATGGAAGCGTACAGCGTGCCATGATTGGTATTAAAGGCAGTGATGTCTGTGCATACGTTGACAATGAGAAGGAAAAGGGTAACGAGGTCGATCTCGGTACAATGGAAGGAATCTATATCGCTGAGGTAGTAGACGACGGTGCCGCTCAAGCAGCAGGCTTACAGAAGGGTGACGTCATCACCTCACTCGACGGTCAGAAGGTAAAGAGATTCGGTGAGTTGCAGGGTATCATTGCCCAGAAGCGTCCTGGCGACAAAGTGTCAGTGACTTATCTGCGCAACAAGAAGAGTCATACCGCTACCCTCACTCTGAAGAACGAACAGGGTAACACAAAAGTTGTGAAGAACGCTGATGTCGACGTACTGGGTATTGATGTACGTCCTATCACCGATAGTCAGAAGAAACAGTTGGAGATCAACTATGGTCTGGAGGTGCTCAAGGTAAGCGGCGGAAAGATGAAAGATGCCGGTGTACCTAAAGGCTTCATCATCCAAACCATCAATGATGAGCCAATGAAAACTTTTGACGATTTGCAGCAGGTAGTGAAAGATGCCAAGGATCAGATGTTAGTCATCAAGGGGCTTTTCCCCACTGGCAAGCGCGGAGGCTTCGTCGTATATCTGCAAAACGAGTAAGTGTTCTTCTCACACAATGAAAAAAAGTAAGGTATTATTTTGGTGGTTCCAAAAAAATACCTTACTTTTGCATTCGGCTTACTAAAAACGACTAAATGAGACAACTAAAAATCACCAGATCCATTACGAATCGAGAGAGCGAATCACTCGATAAGTATCTACAGGAAATAGGTAAAGAGGAACTGCTTTCGATTGACGAGGAGGTGGAATTAGCTCAGCGTATCCGTAAAGGCGACCGCAAGGCGCTGGAGAAATTAACGAAGGCAAACCTCAGGTTTGTTGTCTCTGTGGCCAAGCAATACCAGAACCAAGGGCTGTCACTGCCAGATTTGATTAACGAAGGAA
This sequence comes from Prevotella sp., assembly GCA_017554145.1. GTDB lineage: Bacteria > Bacteroidota > Bacteroidia > Bacteroidales > Bacteroidaceae > Prevotella. Next base: position 258,550 of record JAFZIZ010000008.1, read on the forward strand.
ACTTAGGACTCATCAAGGCAGCGGAGAAGTTCGACGAGACACGTGGTTTCAAGTTCATATCCTACGCCGTATGGTGGATCCGTCAGAGTATTCTTCAGGCCATTGCCGAACAGAGTCGTATCGTCAGGCTCCCTTTGAATCAGGTGGGTGCTGTGAATAAGATTAATCGTGAGGCCAGCCGCTTCGAACAAGAGTTTGAGCGACGTCCCTCAGCGGAAGAGCTCTCTGAAAAAATAGATCTGCCCGAAGAGAAGATCGACGATGCTTTACATGTTGGTGGACACCATGTATCTGTCGATGCTCCTTTCATTGACGGTGAAGACAACAGCCTGTTGGACATACTGGTCAACGACGATGCCCCGATGGCAGACCGTCAGTTAGTGATGGAGTCACTTAGAGCCGAGATTGCAAGTGTGTTGCAGATGCTCAACGACAGGGAACGTAAGGTGATTGAGGCATACTTTGGTATCAACCAACCAGAGATGACACTGGATGAGATTGGCACGAAATACGGACTCACGCGCGAACGTGTCCGTCAAATCAAAGAGAAAGCCATCCGTCGTCTGCGCGCTGACACAAAGAACAAATTGTTAAAAACATATTTAGGACAATGAAAATTATAAAGTATATCCTCTTTTCTCTGTTACTGGCTATTGCCATGCCGACAGAGATACAAGCAAAGAGAGTCATGAAACCCATCATGTATATGTTTGGGTTCTCTGCTTCTTTTCAAGACTCTATCATCTATATGACAGATGTACAGGAAGTGAAAAATGTATGGTATGACTCCAAAGACAAGTTTCTGTTGGGCAGGGAGCACTACTCTTCTCAGATGAAGAACTATTTGGAGAATTCCAAGCAAAAGTTTAATCGTGTTTGTGTCGTGATGTTTGCTGAAACCCGTAAGGAGGCAGAAAAGCTTTTCATCAAGATGCGTAAAGAATACACGGTGAAGGCAAAAGGCAAATATGATGTAAGGTATCTGACGACAGATGAGTTTAAATTCGAACCTGTAGATATGAGTGATGAATAAAAAAGAGGAACTTTCGAGTTCCTCTTTTATTTTATCCTTCGTGATTGGCTTTCCAGATCTTCATGCGTTCCTCCAGTTGTGCATACTGATGATCCTCTATAAACGAGGTACATACACGCAAGCCTTCCTGATGAGAACCTGTCGTCACCAGACAGATTGCTGAGACACCATAATACATCAGTTCGAGAGCCAATTGACCGCTTGTCATCCCCTTATAACCGATGGTGAAATAGAAACCATCAGCAACAGGTTCGTCAAGGTCTTTGTCGTAGACGATATGGAAACCGTAACGGCAGAAGATATCCTTCAACTTACGTGCCCGTTCACCATAGACACTCACCTCCTTGCGGAAATCATACGTACCATCCGTAGCTGCCTTCAACATGGCTGCCATTGCAAACTGTGCGGAATGGCTGGTACCTGAGGAAAGGGCGTAGAGCATACGTGTAGAGAATACCAGACCGAAAGGCAGTCCCTCATAACGGGCAGCCAGATCGGGATAGTGACGGTGGAACAACTTATCGGAGATACAGGTCACGCCGATACGCTCACCAGCATAGCTGAAAGCCTTCGAACCAGAGATAAGCAAGATATAATTATCGGTATAACGCCCAACAGTAGGTTGATAAGGCGCCTGGAAGGGGACACTCAAATTCTTACGGAAGTCCATGGCAAAGTAAGCCAAGTCTTCCATCACGATGGTGTCGTACTTTGTTGCCAGCGTACCAATGGTCTTCAACTCATCCTCGTTCAGACAAATCCACGCAGGATTATTGGGGTTGGAATAGACAATCGCACAGATATTCCCTTTACTCAGATAACTCTCCAGTTTCGGACCCAGTTTCTCACCACGATAGTCATAGACATCAAAAGTCTCATACTTCACGCCTTGCACCTGCAATTGCATCTTCTGTACGGGGAAACCCGGGTCGATAAACAGAACGGTATCTTTTTTCTTATCTGCCTGCGAACAGGTCAGGAACGAGGCAAACGTACCCTGCATCGAACCACTGACAGGTACACAACATTCAGGAGCCACATCCAAACCAATGAAAGCCTTCACAAAACGCGAGGCTTCCTGCTTCAACGCAGGAGCACCCTGAATGTCAGGATACGAATGGGCAATACCGTCTTGCAATGCTTTGATCTGTGCATCCACACCTACCTGGGCGGCAGGAAGACCAGGAATACCCATCTCCATTTTGATGAACTCTATACCTGACACTTTCTCCGCTTTAGCAGCCACCTGCTTTACCTCACGGATGGTGGCTTTCGCAAAGTCTTTGATGCCTAAGTCGGCAACGAGTCCGTCGACGATCTCTTTCTTTATGGGTGTTTCCATCATTTCTGTGCTTGTTTGCCGATTGCCAATGCTTTGATATTCGCCTCCACGATAGCTTCGCCTTTACGACCGAAGACACGACGGATGGCATCTTCTAATTTCTCGTATTCGATACCCAATGCCTTCTGGGCAGCACCCAAGAGGATGACATTAGCAGAGCGGGGTACACCATGATCCTTGGCAGCCTGCTCTATATCGAGCATAATAACATTGGGCAACTGCTCCAAATCTGCCTTAATTGTCTCTATCTCAGGATAGTTAGGGATATTCACAAAAGGAGTACTCGATGTAATGATCCATCCCTCTTTCGAGAGGAATGGCAAGTAGCGCAATGCCTCCATCGGCTCCATGGAGATGATGACATCTGCCCCACCCTTCGGTATCAAGTCACTGGCAATAGGATCACTCGAAATACGGAGATTCGACTGTACGTCACCGCCACGCTGTGACATACCATGCACCTCTGCCTGTTTGATATACAGGTTCTCATTCATGGCAGCCTCACCGATAATGGTAGCGATAGAGAGGATACCTTGTCCTCCTACACCGCAAAGTATAATATCTGTTTTCATTTTTTAGCCTCCTGTGCTTTCTTTTGTTTCAAATGACGCTGTAATGTCTGCATACACTCACGACGTGGAATGATGACACTCACACCATGATAATTAATTTCCTCGCGAATGGTCTTCGTAATCTCCTCCATATTCTTAGGTAGAGGAATGACTACTTTCAAATGCTCTTCACTGAGGCCTAAGCCCTTGCAGATAGCCTCAAACTTATTGGTTCCAGCAGAGTCTTGTCCGCCTGTCATCGCAGTGGTCAGGTTATCACTGATGATAACGGTGATATCCGCATTCTCATTGATAGCATCCAACAAGCCCGTCATACCAGAATGCGTAAAGGTAGAGTCGCCGATGATGGCAACGGCAGGCCATTGCCCTGCATCCGAGGCACCCTTTGCCATCGTGATAGAGGCACCCATGTCAACACACGAGTGGATGGCCTTATAAGGAGGCAGGAAACCTAAGGTATAACAGCCGATATCACCAAACACACGGGCATTGGGATAGTCGAGCAATACCTGATTCAGTGCAGCATATACATCACGGTGTCCGCATCCCTGACAAAGAGCAGGTGGACGTGGAGCTACATCCTCACAAGGAGCATAGTTCTCCCCAATCTCCATACCCAGCGCCTTCTTGATCAGGTCAGGATTCAACTCACCCGTACGTGGAAGCTCGCCCGTCAGGCGTCCTTTGATAACAGCATTGCCAGGCATCACACCACGCACCTGATCCTCAATGAAGGGTTGACCTTCCTCGGCAATCAGTACAAACTCACAGTCATCCGTCATCCTGCGAATCAGTTTCTTGGGAATCGGATACTGGGAGATCTTCAGTACAGGGAACGGACAGCCATTGGGGAAGCACTCCATCAGATAGTTATAGGCAATACCACTGGCGATAACACCCATCTCACGGTCATCAGCATCTATATACTCGTTATACTTGCTGTTAACAGCCATCTGCTCCAACAGCGGCTGCTGAGCCGTTACAATATCATTACGTTTGCGGGCAAAGGCAGGTAACAACACCCAACTCGAAGCTTGAGCATCGTAATTTAACTCATTCGGCTTTCGTGGCTCTTCCTTCACATTTACCACGGCACGGCTATGAGCCATACGCGTCGTGACACGCATCAAGATTGGCAGATGCAACTGCTCCGACATATCGAAAGCCTCCTGCATCATGTCGTAAGCCTCCTGCTGACTGCTCGGCTCCAGTGTTGGTACCATGGCAAACTTACCATAGAAGCGACTATCCTGCTCGTCCTGTGAAGAGTGCATCGAAGGATCGTCAGCCACCAGTACGACGAGACCACCATTCGTTCCCGTCATACCGCTATTGACAAACGGGTCGGCACAAACATTCAGTCCGACATGTTTCATACATACCAGGGCACGCTTTCCCATGAACGACATACCCAATGCAGCCTCCATAGCGGTTTTCTCGTTAGTCGACCAACGGCTATGTACACCACGCTCCTTAGCCAATGGCGACATCTGGATATACTCTGTAATCTCTGTAGAGGGAGTGCCAGGATAGGCATAGACACCACTCAAGCCTGCATCCAACGCACCCTGAGCAATCGCCTCGTCTCCCAATAATAGTCTTTTCATATCTTGTTAGTTTAATATTCTGAGGTGCAAAATTACTAAAAGACGGATACACTACCAAATTTTTACATCAATTTGTTCACAAAATTTGGTGACTCAGTAGAATAGTTGTATCTTTGTGCCAACGATGAGTGAAGAAAGATATACACTGCAACTGCTAAACGCCCTCGTGCGTGAGGCGATAGAGATGGAATTGCCCGATGAATATTGGGTGGAGGCTGAATTGTCGGAGTGCAGGGAAAACCGAGGACACTGCTATATGGAACTGGTGGAAAAGGACGAGACATCGAACACGCCCATCGCCCGTGCCTCGGCCAAATGCTGGAAACAGACCTGGACAATAGTACAACCCTATTTCGAGCGTACCACAGGTCAGTCATTGCGGGCTGGAATGAAAGTTTTACTGAAAGTCTATCCGCAATTCCATGAAGCTTTTGGATTCTCTTGGATTGTGACGGATATTGACCCGACCTTCACGCTGGGTGACATGGCACAACGCCGACAACAGATTATCCAGAAACTGAAGGAAGAGGGCGTTTTCGACTTACAACGCGAACTCACCATTCCACGTTTCGCCCAGCGTATTGCCATTATCTCTGCAGAGACAGCGGCTGGCTATGGGGACTTCTGTCGGCAATTGATGGAGAACGACTACGGACTGGTGTTCTATCCTACCCTGTTTCCTGCCATCATGCAGGGTGAGCAAGTCGAGCAGAGCATCATTGCAGCCCTCAATCGTATCAACGAACAAGCCAGTAACTTTGATGTGGTGGTGATCATCCGAGGTGGTGGCTCAACCAGTGATCTGAGTGGTTTCGACACATTGTCACTGGCAGAGAACGTAGCCAACTTCCCCTTGCCCATCATTACAGGTATCGGACATGACCGCGATGAGTGCGTACTGGACATGGTATCGAACACCCGAGTGAAGACACCAACGGCAGCGGCATCTCTGCTGATCAGTCATCTAGCCGACACGCTCCAACACGTTAGCGACCTCCAACAACGTATTGCTTTCTTGTTCTCGATGGTGAAGACGACTATGGAGCATCAATTGGAACAGCGTTATGAGTGTATTCTTCATGCCATCAACCAGCGTCTAACCCACGAACATCATCATCTGGAACTCGCAGAACAGAAAGTACTATCGTTTGACCCGACTCTGTTGCTCAAGCGAGGTTACAGCATCACATTATATCATGGTAAAGTCCTCCGCGACCCCAAGCAGTTGAAAGAAGGTGACGAGATCGAGACAAAAGTAGAAAAAGGATGTATCAAATCGAAAGTAATATGGAAGCAGTAAATTATGAAGAAGCCCTCCGTCAACTGGACGAGATTGTGCAGAAGATGGAGAACAATGAGTATGGCATTGATGAGTTGACCACGCAACTGAAAACAGCAAAGGAACTCATCAAACAGTGCAAGGATAAACTGACAAAAACCGACGAGGACATCAAAAAGATACTCGACGAAGACAAATAAAACCCATTTCGTTTGCAGATTAAATATAAATTATGTACTTTTGCACCAATTTATAATTTAAGACATTAAAATGATTACGATATGAAAGATTTAGATTGGGGTAGTCTGTCGTTCGGTTATATGAAGACCGACTACAATGTACGTTGTTATTATCGCGACGGTAAATGGGGAGAAATAGAAGTTTGCTCCGACGAGTATCTGAACCTGCACATGGCAGCAACCTGTCTGCACTACGGTCAGGAGGCTTTCGAAGGACTGAAGGCTTACCGTTGTCCAGATGGTAAGGTGCGCATTTTCCGTGTCGACGAGAATGCTAAGCGCTTGCAGTCAACCTGCCGCGGCATCATGATGCCCGAGGTCAGCACAGAGCTATTCACCGAGATGGTTAAGAAGGTGGTTCGCCTCAATCAGGAGTGGATACCAACTTACGAAAGTGGTGCTACACTCTACATCCGCCCACTGCTCATTGGTACCAGCGCTCAGGTAGGTGTTCACCCCGCTAAGGAGTACTGCTTCCTTATTTTCGTAACGCCAGTAGGTCCATACTTCAAGGGCGGATTCTCAAGCAATCCATACGTCATTGTTCGTGAATACGACCGTTCAGCTCCTCTCGGAACTGGTAAATATAAGGTAGGTGGAAACTATGCAGCTTCTTTGTTTGCCAACAATCTGGCTCACGAGAAGGGTTACGCTTGCGAGTTCTATCTCGACGCTAAGGAAAAGAAATACATCGATGAGTGTGGTGCTGCCAACTTCTTTGGTATTAAGAACAATACCTACATCACACCAGAGTCAACCTCTATCCTGCCCTCTATCACCAACAAGAGTCTGATGCAGGTAGCTGAGGACTTAGGAATGAAAGTAGAACGCCGTCCTATCCCTGAAGAGGAGCTCGAGACCTTCGAGGAAGCAGGTGCATGCGGAACAGCAGCTGTCATCAGTCCTATTTCGTATATTGACGACCTCGACACAGGTAAACGCTACTCGTTTGGCGACAAGCCCGGTCCACAGTCAAAGAAGCTGTTCGACACCCTGCGTGGTATCCAGTATGGTGAGATTGAGGACAAGCATGGCTGGACAACTGTAGTTATCGAGTAATCTTCATAAGATAAAATAAAAAAGAGGTTCGTTTGAACCTCTTTTTTTATGCTTCTACATATTTGGGGGAAGGACCGTATTTGTTGGTCTCTGGTTTACCATCCATCAACGTAAAGATAAACACGATCAGACAGGAAATAAACCACAACAGTGACACCAATCCAATCAGAAGGAAGGAACTGGCATTCTCTTCTGCAAACGCCATGAGTTTATCGATATTCCCACTCTGGGCAATCATAACATATTGGGCCATTACTCCAGAGGTAGCCATAAGAATCTGGTAAATGATACCCAATCCATAACTGGCATATACCCATGTAGCACTCTTTCCGACATCCTGCAGACGACGGGCAGTAACTGCCAATCCTAAAAACATTACTACGATGCTGGCGATGCCTGATACTAACATATTGGTGATAAACCACGACAGAACGAAGTTGCCGACCAATACAACCAACATCCACCACCAGAATTCAGAACGACGACTACGTCCTTTGAAATCCGTCAAACGACTTGATGCCAATTTAATGGCTTCACCCATCCCCAACTGAGGGAGTTCTTTGTAATTTTCCATTGTTTATTAATAATTTAAGTTGGTATTTTCTGCAAAATTAAACTTTTTCATCTATTCGCCCAAAATTATCCATACTTTTTTGTAATTTTGCACAAAAGAAATCAATATATGGGAAAAGGCAAACTGGCGAAATTCGCTGACATGGAGACTTATGAGAACGTATTTCAGTATCCGTTTTCCGTCATTGAGAATGTTCCTTTCGAGATGCAAGGACACTGGCATGAACAGTACTTTCATAATGACAACCCCATCGTCTTGGAATTAGGTTGTGGAAAAGGAGAATATACAGTAGGACTCGCAAAACGCTATCCTGACATGAACTTCATCGGAGTGGACATCAAGGGAGCGAGAATGTGGACAGGTGCTACGCAGGCTATCAAGGAAGGCATCAAAAATGTCGCTTTCCTGAGAACGAATATCGAAATCATCGACCGTTTCTTTGCACCTGACGAAGTAAAGGAAATATGGTTGACGTTCAGTGATCCACAGATGAAGAACCCACGCAAGCGACTGACCAGTACTTACTTTATGAATCGTTATCGCCACTTCCTCATTGATGGCGGCATTATCCATCTGAAGACAGATTCCAACTTTCTGTTCACCTATACCACCTATATGGTAGAGAAAAACGGACTCCTGGTAGATGAAAGAACAGAAGACCTATATCACTGCTCTCACCTCTCGCCACTCACCACTCACCTCTTAAGTATTCAGACCTACTATGAACAGATGTGGATCGACCGAGGACTGAACATCAAATATATGAAGTTCCATCTGCCACACGAGGGCGAACTGACAGAACCAGACATTGAGATACCCCTTGATGACTACCGTTCCTATCGGCGTGACAAGCGTAGTTCATTAGAAACCAGTAAATAGAGAGAAAAAGAAAAATGCTTCCTTGTGGGAAGCACTTTTTGTTTTATTGCATGTCGTAAACGACTTGCATGAGTTTCTTGCCGATAGCGTCAGCCTCCTCCATCGTGGCAGCTTCACTATAGACGCGGATAATCGGTTCGGTATTCGACTTACGCAGATGTACCCATTTGTCGGGAAAGTCTATCTTCACACCGTCAATATCATTCACCTGGGCTGTTACATCAGCGGCAAACATTTCCTTGACCTTCACCAGAATAGCATCCACATCGGTTTCTGGAGTAAGGTCAATACGATTCTTGGCTATCTGATAGTCTGGGAAGGTGGCACGGAGTTCACTCACCTTGCAACCCTTCTCAGCAAGAGAAGTCAGGAAGAGCGCTATACCTACCAGTGCATCACGACCATAATGGCTCTCAGGATAAATGACTCCACCATTACCCTCACCACCGATAACGGCATTCACTTCCTTCATCTTCGTGGTCACATTCACCTCACCTACAGCTGCAGCAGCGTATTCTCCACCATGCTTACGTGTCACGTCACGCAGCGCACGGGTAGAAGAAAGATTAGAAACGGTATTACCTTTCGTCTTCGACAGGACATAGTCGGCCACACTAACCAGCGTATATTCCTCGCCAAACATCTTTCCATCCTCACAGATAAAGGCCAGACGGTCAACGTCAGGATCAACCACAATACCCAAGTCATACTTACCCGTCTTCATCTCATCCATAATTCCCTGCAGATTCTTCTCCAAAGGTTCTGGATTATGGGCAAAGTCACCTGTTGCCTCCCCATTCAGAATGGTGTACTCCACACCCAGTGCGTCTAACAATTTGGGAAGGATGATACCACCCACACTATTAATGGTATCTACACATACTTTGAATTTCGTCTTCTTGACAGCCTCTACATCCACTAATTTCAGTTGAAGGACACTTTCGATATGACGGGCATCAAAGGAAGAGTCTTCGATATAATGTCCCAGATGATCTACATCGGCATACTCAAAGATCTCACGCTCGGCAATAGCGAGCACAATAGCACCATCAGCCGCTGTCAGGAACTCCCCTTCGTTGTTCAGCAGTTTCAAGGCATTCCACTGACGGGGATTATGTGAAGCCGTGATGATGATACCACCATCAGCACCAGACATCCTCACAGCCAATTCTGTAGTAGGAGTTGTAGCAAGACCGATATCAATGACATCATAACCTACTCCCATCAACGTACCACAGACCACGTTTTTGACCATCTCACCAGAGATACGTGCATCACGTCCTACCACAATCTTATTGGAAAAGCCTTTTCTTTCACGACGGATGAACTGTGCATAAGCAGTGGTGAACTTCACGATGTCTAAGGGGTTCAAGGTATCGCCCGTAGAACCTCCAATAGTTCCACGGATACCGGAAATCGATTTAATAAGAGTCATGTTTTCTTGGTTTTAAATATCTCGTTCGTAAGTTATCTCGTAGAAACAAGGATAAACACTGGACGATGCATCTGGTGTACCTTGCGTATGAGGCACTATCAGACGAACTTTAGCCACCTCGTCACCAGCCTTCTCTGGGCGTCCGATATTAATATAAGATAACGGAACCAACCATCCAGAAGGAACTGAAGCGGAACCGTGGAAAGCATACATCACGCTGTTGTCTGCAACAAACGAAGCGGTATAGGACATTCCCACACGCGTCACACTCATCTTCTCAGGATACGCCGACAAATCATAATAGATTCCCTTGATATATGCTCCATAGGCAATATCGTTTCTAATCAGCATCGAGTCTGCCTTGATATTATATTCAGAAAAGCGGCAGAGAATCTCCACTTGCTTATTCTCCTCTATCTGGGAACCACAACCCTTACGCACAATCTGCATATAAACGGCACTTTTCGGCAGATAGACGTACTCGTTTTTGTTGACATCTGTGGTCTGATTGTTCGCCTCAAAAACTTCTTCGCCAATCACCTTAATGCCTTTCTCACTAATATAACGGTTGATAGCGTCACGCTCCGCTTCCTTCAAGTCTGAATAAGTCTCACCATTACTACAACTGATGAAAAGCAAGATGGTACAAAGCAGGAGTAACAGACTATATATTTTCTTCATATCCTTTATATTCTTTTGATTTCGGGCACAAATTTACAAATAAATTACCAATTATCTACAATATTAGGCTACTTTAACGTGTCTTCAAAATACAACATGGCACGTTTCACCACTTCCACAGCCTCATCTATCGAGCAAAGGAGCTTGCCACCAGAGGCATTCAGGTGTCCACCGCCATTGAAAAACATCTCTGCCATTTTGTTACAAGGGAAATCATCAACAGAGCGCAAACTGACCCATATCACGTTGTCACGCTCTGTATCCTCACGCAAAGAAATGCTGAGTTTGATGCCTTTAATCTGTAACGGCATATTCACCAGACCTTCGGCATCACCCTTGATAAAATGGAATTGATGCAAGTCCTCACGCGTCAAAGTATAGAAGGCCGCATGATGCATATTATCCACCACCAATTTATGACAGAGCACATAACCCACCAGACGGATACGATGCTCGCTATAGTTATGATAGACATTGCGATAGATTTTGTCCTTATCAATATGCTTGGTCAGTAACAGACTGATAATATAGAAAATATCCGGTTCTGTAGAATTATAGGTAAAACCACCTGTATCCGTCATCATACCACAATAGATAGGACCTGCAAAATGTTTCCCTTGCTGCTCGAAGAGTCCCATCTGCCAGACGATACGGAACACCAGTTCACTGGTTGACGACATCTCTGGATGGGAAATCGTCAGCACGGCATCTACCTGTGGATCCAGATGATGGTCTATCAGCACTTTCTTGGCTGGAGAAGATTGCAGAACTTCCTCCATCGCATCAGTACGTGACAGGGTATTAAAGTCCAGACAGAACACCAAGTCGGCTATCTTCAGAACAGTATCCACATACTCCTTCCGTTTGTCATAGCGAACAATCTGCTGCGTATTCGGCATCCAGTGCAGATAGTCGGGAAACTGATCGGGTACCACCACTAAGGGATCCTTGCCCAGTCCTTTCAGTACCTCTGCCAATCCCAGCACAGAGCCTATGGCATCGCCGTCAGGATGCATGTGACCACAGAGTACAATACTCTCTGCGTTATCGATAAGGGAGCGCAGTTCACTGCACTCCCTTTCTGTCAAAATATCTTTCAGCATCAAAATAGTTTATTGGGATATATACCATCATCTACCAATTGCTGGATACGGTTTACGGTATCCTCACGATCAGCGGCATAAGTTACACCAAACCATTTGGAGGTAGTATCCAGCACCTCCACCGTAGCAGTCTTCTCATTGATAAGTTTGTTAACCATCAACGGGATAAAGAACTCTGCTTTCAGGTTCTCCATATTCTTCGGATCATTCAGGAACTCCTTGAAGTATGCCTCTGAATACTCGAAATAGTCAGGTGTGAAGCCCCACATATTCATGGATACAGGGGTGTTGTCGTCTACGACAACCCATTTACCCTCTTCGTCCTTATAGCGAATAGGTTCATTGGCGGCACCTGCGTTAGAGCCGTCTTCGGCACAACGTACGATTTCCGTGCGCTCTACCACATCCGTCAAATGTCCCTGCTCGTTCTTCGAACAGATACCACGAGCCACCGTACCGTTCTCACTCAGTGTGTTGCCTACGCGGAAGCCCACCATCGCATACTGATTCTTGGCGCCCTCGGGAAGTTCTGACAGATACTTACCGATGACCATGAAGGCATCACGATTGTAGAAATCGTCGCAGTTGATGACACAGAATGGTTCTTTGATGACGTCCTTACCCATCAGTACGGCATGGTTAGTGCCCCAAGGTTTTACACGTCCTTCGGGAACCTTAAAACCCTCAGGCAAGGCGTCAATGCCCTGAAAACAGAGTTCACAGGGAATATGTCCCTCATACTTAGCAAGAATCTGCGTACGGAACTGCTCTTCGAAGTCCTTGCGGATCACCCATACGATTTTTCCAAAACCAGCCTGGATAGCATCGTAGATACTATAGTCCATGATAGTCTCACCATTGGGTCCCAGTCCGTCGAGCTGCTTCAGTCCGCCATAGCGACTGCCCATTCCTGCTGCCAATAAGAATAATGTCGGTTTCATATCTTATTTCTATAAACTTTAAACTATAAACTATATCAGAACTCTTTCGTCATTTCAGCCACCTCAGCATTGATATGGTCGATGAATTCCTGGATGGTCATGACCTTCTGCTCACCACCGCCCTGTGGACGAACGGCAACAGTTCCGTCAGCCTGCTCTTTCTCACCGACAATCACCATATAAGGGATACGCTTCAACTCGTTGTCGCGAATCTTACGACCGAGTTTCTCATTACGCAAGTCAATAGTAGGACGAACACCACCGAGGTCGAACTTCTTAGCCACCTCTTTGGCGTAGTCGTTATATTTCTCTGACAATGGCAGGATAGCCACTTGGTCAGGCGTAAGCCACAAGGGGAAGTGACCGCTGGTATGCTCAATCAGTACGGCGCAGAAGCGCTCCATTGAACCAAATGGTGCACGGTGAATCATCACCGGTGTCTTCTTCTGGTTATCCTCGTCAGTATACTCCAGTTGGAAGCGCTTCGGCAGGTTATAGTCTACCTGAATAGTACCCAACTGCCAGCGACGACCGATGGCATCCTTGATCATGAAGTCGAGTTTCGGACCATAGAAAGCTGCCTCACCGTATTCCACCTTAGCAGGCAGGCCCTTCTCACGGCATGCCTCCACAATAGCAGCCTCAGCCAGTGCCCAGTCTTCATCGGTTCCTACATACTTATCATGATCGTTAGGATCACGCAAACTAATCTGTGCCTCGAAATTAAAGCCGAAGGCACTGAGCACGATACCGATGATATCCATCACATTCAGGAACTCCTGCTTCACCTGGTCTGGACGACAGAACAGGTGGGCATCGTCCTGCGTGAACGAACGCACACGCGTCAGTCCATGTAACTCACCACTCTGCTCATAACGGTAAACCGTACCAAACTCAGCGATACGCAAAGGCAGGTCACGATAGGAACGGGGCTTCCATGCGAATATCTCACAGTGGTGAGGACAGTTCATCGGCTTCAGCATATACTCCTCATCCTCCTCTGGTGTATGGATGGGCTGGAAGGAGTCCTTACCATAGTGGGCATAGTGACCACTGGTGATATATAGATTTTTCGAACCGATATGCGGCGTGATCACCTCCTGATAACCGAAACGCTTCTGCACCTTACGCAGATGGTCTTGCAAGCGCAGACGTAACTCCGTGCCCTTCGGCAACCAGATAGGCAGACCCTTGCCTACCTTATCGGAGAACATAAACAGTTCCATCTCCTTGCCAATCTTACGGTGGTCACGCTTCTTAGCCTCTTCCAGCATCACGAGATACTCATCGAGCATCTTCTTCTTCGGGAACGAGATACCATACAAACGCTGCATCTGTTCACGAGTAGCGTCACCACGCCAGAAGGCACCAGCCACGCTCGTCAGTTTCACAGCCTTGATCTCACCTGTATCCATCAAGTGCGGACCACGGCAGAGGTCTGTGAAGTTACCTTGTGTATAGGTCGTAATACTGCCATCTTCCAGATCCTGGTCGATATGCTCGCACTTATAGGTCTGACCATCGGCAGCAAACTCTTTCAGAGCGTCGGCCTTAGCCACCTCTTTGCGAACCACAGGTTCCTTCTTACCAGCCAGTTCACGCATTTTCTCCTCAATCTTGGGGAAGTCACTCTCCTTGATCATCTCACCGTTAGGCAGCAGGACGTCATAGAAGAAACCGTTCTCTACGGCAGGACCGAAACCAAACTGGATGCCAGGATACAACTCCTGCAGAGCCTCCGCCAACAAGTGTGCAGAAGTGTGCCAGAAGGTATGCTTACCTTGCTCGTCGTCGAACTTGTAGAGCTCTATTGTAGCGTCCTCATTGATCGGACGGTTCAACTCTACGGTCTCACCATTCACGCCACAGGCAATCACGCTGCGTGCCAGAGCCGGTGAGATACTCTCGGCAATCTGAAGTCCGGTAACGCCCTGCTCATACGAGCGAACAGAACCGTCCGGAAAAGTAATGTTGATCATCATATTTACAATATATGTTTAAATTTAAATCGGATGCAAAATTACAAAAAATCGGGCAAAGCACAAAGCCTTTGCCCGATTTTTCATCTTTATAATGATACTAAACAATTACTTAGAAGAACAGGTAGCGGTTGTCAACGACGTTAGCCTTCATATAAAGCTCGTTCATGAAACGGCTGGCAGCCTGAAGTGCACGCTGACGAAGTTGATCCTGAACAGCCTTCGGCTCAAACTTCGCACCCTCACGCTGCTTCTTCTCAATAACCTGGAAGAGGAAGGCACCACCATTACCCTTGATAGGAGCAGCACTGAACTGACCTTTCTTGGCAGCAGCAACGGCACCACTCAAAGCAGGCTCGCTGGTACCAGTAGCCTGTACGAAGACAGGAGCAGAGAATGTGATCTGATGAACGCTATCGATGCTAGCACCTTTCTGCTTGGCAGCATCGAGACTCTTCACACCTTTCAGCATCTCAGCAGCTTTTTCGAACTTCTTGTCGCGGATGACTTCCTGCTTCAACTGCTCCTCGACATCCTTCACGTCACGATAGCCCTTGGCGTGAACATTGGTGAGGGCAATCACAAGCAGATGGTCGTTATTACCACACTCATAGAGTGGAGAGACCTCACCCTTCTTGGCATCGAAAATCCATTTCATTGCCTCACGGGTAGAACGGAGACCAGCAACAGTGTGTTCAGAGTTGAAGAGGTCTTTACGCTCCTGAACTTTGTAGCCGAACTTAGCAGCGTTCTTCTCGATGCCCTCCAGTGTCTTGTTCTCGCTGACATACTGGCTGAACTTGTTATATGCTGCAGAATAGGTCTCTTTCGAGAAATCGATGGTATGCTTGATGACAGCAGCATCATACTTGGTGGTCATCGCCTTGCGGTTGGTTACCTGTACGATAATGTTACCACCAGTAAACTCAATATTCTTTATTTCGTTCGGAGCTGCTGTAGTGAGCGTCGTAATATATGCTTTTGTGTCGGCATCGAGTGTCTGGACGTTCTCATACATCGATGAGGTGAGCCACTGCTTGGAACCCTCTTGTTTATACTTCTTGGCAAGTGCCTCGAAATCGGCACCACCCTTCAGGGCTGTAGCAATGCTATCGGCCGTCTTGCGAGCAGCCTCAACAGTCTCACCACCTACCTGAATCTGACGATACTCGATAGAATCTGGCATCTCAGACTTGGCAATGAGCTTGATGACATTAACGGTATTGTCACGGGCAGTCTCAAACGGAGCACTTACCTGTCCTACCTGCATAGAGTCAAGCTTAGCAGCGATGTCGCGGGCAAAAGCACGCTTGGTCATGGGTACACCTGTATAGGCAATCTGTGACTGTGCCTTGCGGACAACCTCTGCAGGAGCGGCACCACTCTCTAACTTCTGACGAGCGTCGTTGATGGTCTTCATCAAAGCGGCACGGTCAGCGGCAGAAGCCACCACCTGGAAGTCTACATATTTGATGTCGCGACTCTCTGTAGGCTGTTTGAACATCTCCTTCAGCTCGTTATACTTTGCCTTCACATCAGACTCACTAACCTTAACATCTGTATCCTTGATAGCGGTGTAAGGCAACGTAGCCAACTGGATATCACTCTCTTCTGTCTGACCGGCAAAAGCCATCTTTGCAGACACAGGGTTAGAGAGCAGACACTGACCCAGCAGGGTCTGATATTTCGAACCAAGTGCATTCACGCGCAACTGCTTCTCAATGAACTTCCAATAGTCATAAACCTGCTTGTACTGCTCAAGTACTTGAGCCTGTTGTGGCTGAGACTGCATTTTCTTATAGTCATCCAAGAACTTGGTAAGCTGATTCACATCGAAGCGACCCGTCTGCTGATTGACAAACGGTGTCTGCATCAGCATCGGATTGGTACCTGTCTTCATGATGTTCTGCAACTCCTCATCAGTAACAGTCAGACCGAGTTTAGAGGCTTCCTGCTCCATAATGGTGTTGTTGACAAACTGCTGCCATACCTGATCCTTTAACTGATTCATCTCCTCTTCCGACAGATTGTCACGACCCTGAGTCATCTTGATGACGGATTGATACTCATCGACAAGAGCCTGATAATCCTGAACGGAGATTTTCTTACCTAACACTTCGCCGACCTGCTGACGCTTCTCGTTGTTTGTAGCTTCACAAGAGCGGAACATTTCTTCGGCAATAAACGCAAACAGGGCGAGACCGATCACTGTAGCGAGAACGGGACCCCAGCTTCTGATTTTTCCAATTGCTGCCATTATTATTTTGTTTTTTTATTTTAGTTTTCTTCTTGATTGCTCAAATCAGCCGACAAAATTACAAAAATTATGTCAAACGGCGAAAGATATAACGAAAAAAATAGTTTATTCCGTCACTTTTAGCCTTACTAGTTCGATTTTCGTCATCGTATTTTTAATAATCTTGAACTCAAAACGTCCTATCTTGACCACCTCGTTGAGTTTCGGGAAACTTTGATACTCATGCAGAATCAATCCGCCGACGGTCATATAATCATCACTCTCCGGCAAATCAATGTCAAATAGTTCGTTGACCTTCTCTATCTCCAGACGGGCAGAGAGCATATACTCGTGCTCCCCAATCTCTTTGGCAACATATTTCGTATTGTCGTGCTCGTCTTCAATATCTCCGAAAATCTCCTCTACGATATCTTCCAGAGACACGAGTCCACTCGTTCCGCCAAACTCGTCAATCACCACTGCCAGTGATTTCTTCTCCTGCAAGAAGATATGCATCAACTTGCTGGCAGCCATCGTCTCAGGGACGAAAGGCATTTCCCGGATGAGTTGAGAGCTGAGTGTTGAGAGCTGAGAGTTGGCCTGCTTGAAGAGATCGGAGGAATGGACGTAGCCAATGATATGGTCAATATCATCGCGATAGACTACAATCTTCGAGTGACCGCTCTCTACAAAACGGTTCAGCAACTGTTCCATGGGGCAGTCTTCGATATCCACCGCCTCTATCTCTGTACGGGGCACCATACAGTCGCGCACCTTCGTCTCAGAGAAATCCAACGCGTTATGAAAGATTTTCACTTCGTCTTCTATCTCGTCCTCACTCTTGGCATTGTCGATACTCGACTGCACCAGGTAATCCAAATCCACTTTTGAGAATTCCTTGTCCTGCTCCACCTTCGGCATCTTCACTCCAAACAGGCGCAGCAATCCGCGAGAGAGCAACGTGGCACACCGAGAGATGGGATAAAGCACCACATAACAGATCCATGCAGGCAGTGCGAAGAAAGTCAGCATCTGGTTCGGACTCGACTTGAAGAAAGTCTTCGGCAGGAACTCACCCGTGAAGAGCACGACGATGGTTGACAATAGCGTATCGGCAATGACACGAAAACCATCGCTCAGACCATAGAAGATATACGTGTCGAAGATACGGGCAAAAAGGATTCCATAGACGACCAGTGCGATATTGTTACCCACCAGCATCGTACTTACAAACGTGTTAGGATGCTGATAGAAATAGGCGATAGCACGTTGCGACCATCCATTCTTCTCACGATCCATCTCAGCACGCAGGCGGTTGCTCGACACAAAAGCAATCTCCATCCCTGAGAAGAAGGCGGAGAATATCATGGAGATAATCAATCCTACGATGAGAGTCGTCATGGCTGTATGGGTTTTGTTGTCGCCTTATGCTTTACTGCTGCCTGACGTACAGGTGGTTTCTGTTTAGCAGTATCGGCAGCGTTCTTGTTTTTATCATTCTCTTTTGCTGGCTCCTCTTCCTCTGGTTCCAGATCTGACGACTGGAATGAGCCTGTACTATTGGTCACCACATAATGGCGCATATGTTCGTCACTGCGGAAATAGGTTCCTTCCAACTCACGCTCAGGGGTCACTAAGCGGGAATACTTATGGGAATAGTACTCATGATTCATACCGTCCCAAAAAAGTTCTTCACTACGGAAAACGAGACCGTTAAGGTTACGGATGCGTACCCTGCCTCGAAGTTCCCAGAGTTTCAACTGGTCGTAATACCAGGCAGTATCTGCAAAGACATATCCCTCCACATGAAATTGATTGTCATACTGTTCTAGGAACACCCCCCGTTCGAAGGTCCAACGGGAAGGATTCTTGATGGTGTTCACATCCCATCGTTCCGTAACGATACGGTATTTGATGACGCCAGAGTCTGATATCAATGTATTGACTCCGTAGGTTGTCATCATCGACACAGAGTCACGCTCGTGAATAGCAGGTGCTGTGTGTTCCTTGGGCTGTTCACATGCAACCACCAAAAGCCAAATGCCAAAAGCCAAAAGCCAAAAGCGAATCAGTCGACTTTCCATTTAGCAAACCAGCGCTCGTTGAAGGTCAAGCCCAGTGTGATACGGAAGGAGTTCTCCGTAATCAGATTCTTTGCCGACTGGTTGACCCATTGGAAACTGACATTAAGTACAGAACGGTTGTTCCACGCATTAACCAACGGAATACCCAAACCGGCACTCACGTTAATCTCCCTCGGACCGTCCTGCCCATTTATTTTATAATAAGGTGTAGTATATGAAGCACCGATACGATAATGCACATGCTTCAGAAATCCGCGAGCCATCGGATCAGCACTGGGAAGCCAGTCTGCACCCACCATCACCTTATGACGGTCGCTATAGATACCCTTCATCAAGGAGTACTGACCTGTTGACAGGTTTGTTCCTGGATAATCGACCTCACTCCAACGCTGCAACTGATAGTCAGCAGCTATCGTCAGTGATCTCCTGTGGTTGTATGCAATACCACCTCCTATCGTCATCGGAATGGAATGGGCATTGGCTATCGTCGTTGTATCTGAACCGCCATTTGAAATGATCATCATCGATGCATCGGCACCTAACTTATGACCCAAGCCGAAGGTGGCACCTACTGTCAGAGAACTGCCCTTGGGTAGTTTCTGTTGGTATTGTAATCCGAAGTCGAGCTTATAGCTGCTGAAGTCTGCTCCATAACCTTTGATGAGCGAATTACCATTATCTTCACCACTCAGCACGGTAACCGTACGCTCATATTCTCCCCAGAGATAAGAGGCGTTAACACCCAGGGAGAAACCCTTGAACAACTCATAGCCCAATCCCAGATATGCCTGATGTAAACCACCTAAACCCAAATACGACATCAATGCCTTCGCCGAGGAATTCTTGATACCTTCTTCTGTGATATAACCATAACCGATATTAGAATAGGGCACAACACCGATGCTTGCACCAAACTTAGGGAATACACGAAATAAAGCGGTGGCATATTCAAAATTCGCCGTCTTGGCATTGACTCTGGAACCACCTTCCTTGAAATTGGTTATCTGTCCAGATACGGCTGCATCGACAACCATACTCAGAGAGTCAACAGCAGAATAAGAGGCAGGGTTCTGCATATTCACCTGATTACCACTACGGAGACCTTGTGACACGCCACCCATACCGCGATTAGCTGTCTGCGACTGGTCGGCTAAGATTCCTAATCCATACTGACTATATGGTGATTTTGTACCACTCTGGGCCATCATCGACAGAGTGCCAAAGCCCAGCAGAATGCTACTAAAAAGGAGTTTCTTCATTCGTTTTCTTCTTTATCTTTCAAAATTCGACTGCAAAATTATTGAAAAAAAACGAAATAATCGAAGGCTAAGTGGAAAATATAGGTTAATTTTGCATCGTGAAACATTTAAAAAATATTTTTAATGCTCTGAAGGGCGGTTTGATCGGACTGTTTTTGGCTACAGTAACACCGATGGCAGCACAGCAGGACTCCCTTCGGATGGACTCTGTGGAAATCAGCCTACTGACCTGTCAGCCGCACGATGAGATATATAGTCTTTACGGACATACCGCCATTCGTTTCCACGATATACGTCAAGGAGGTATCGATGTTGCCTTCAACTACGGTGTCTTCGACTTCAGGAAACCTTTCTTCGGACTTCGTTTTGTTTTTGGACTCACTGACTATGAGTTAGGGGCCTATCCTTACCGCCTCTTTCAAGAGGAATACCGCCGTTTTGGCAGTATGGTGACAGAACAGGTGCTGAACCTGACAGACGAAGAGAAAGCGGTGCTGCAAGAAGCCCTTGCCGTGAACCTGCAGGACGAGAACCGCGTCTATCGCTATAACTATTTCTATAATAACTGTACGACGAAGGCGCGTGACATCATCGAACAGTGCATCCACGGAAAACTGCAATACAATCCTAAAGAGGACTATACGCCCAGTTACAGGGAGATGGTGCATGAGATGACGAAGAACAACCCTTGGTCACGCTTCGCCAATGACCTGTTGTTAGGTATCAAGGCCGACAGTAAGACGGATATGCGACAACAGGAATTCCTACCCTACAACCTGATGTACGACTTCGACCATGCGGAGATCTACCTCAACGGAAAATACCGTCCGTTGGTGAAAGAACGTCGTATTGCAGTGCCTGCCGGTGTACAGATACAGAACGCGGGATTCCCCCTCTCTCCCCTGGAGACGATGGTCATCTTCTTAGTCATCGGCGTGATTATCTTCCTCATCGAGTGGAAGAAACGATGCACCTTTGTCGTGTGGGATGTGCTGCTGATGCTCATCACGGGTATTATCGGCATCGGATTGTTTCTGATGCTCTTCTCCCAGCATCCTACGGTGAGTCTGAATCTGCAGTTCATCCTCCTGAACCCACTGCCTTGGTTCTTCCTATGGCCTGTCATCAGAGGCAAGAACACCCGCTATTGGCACATCACCTTCGCCTTGTGTATCCTGTTTCTGATTGGCGGTCTGTTCCAACACTATGCCGAGGGCATCTGGAGTTTGGCATTATGTTTGCTGTTACAAAGTATACTCCACACAAATAGAGTACGTTCATGAGAAATAGATACCTGTATATCACCCTCCTGTCTATCTTAGGCTTCAACTCCGAAGCTTATGCACAAGCTATTGCACAGGCTCCTCGCCTGGTGGTGAGCATCACCATCGACCAGCTACGCACTGACTATCTGGAGACCTATGCCCCACTCTATTCGAAAGAGGGACTGAAACGGCTACTGACAGAAGGAATGGTATTCACCAACGGGTCGTATAACTTTGTACCTGTCGATCGGGCATCTGCCATCGCCTCACTGCATACAGGCACCTCTCCCTATTATCATGGCATCACCGCCAACGAGTGGCTTGACAGACAAACGTTGCGACCGCAGAATTGCGTGAGAGACCAGAAGATAGGGCACTCCCCACAGTTCTTAGGAACCTCTACCCTCAGTGACGAACTGAAAATGGCGACTGACGGCATCGCGAAAGTATTTGCTTTCGCTCCTACTGCCGATGCTGCCATCTTGTCGGCAGGACATGCTGCCGATGGTGCTGCGTGGGTGAATAACGGGAAATGGGTGACGACCACCTACTACCGTCCTTTGAACCAATGGCTGAGCGGTTATACCCGTCTCTACCAGCCTGATGCCGACATCAACAAGACCATGACCCATGCTGCCCTAAGCTGTATCGAGCAGGCGGGTATCGGCAATGATGACAAGACCGACTTGGTGAGTCTGACTTATGAGGCAGGACAGCAGATGGAGTCTTACGTAGCCCTCGACCAGACCATCGCAGAACTGCTGAACGGTATTGAGAAGACGATAAGTCGTGACCGCGTGCTCTTCGTCATTACGGGAACCACGAGTCGTGAGGAAGAGGAAGAAGGCAACCAAGAGCGCTTTCGTATTCCCACTGGTACGTTCTATATCAACCGTACCGCCAATCTCCTGAATATGTACCTGGGAGCCGTCTTCGGTTCCGCACAATATGTGGAGTTCTGTTATAAGAACCAGATTTATTTCAACCATCAACTGCTCCGCCAGAAGAACATCCATCTAGGTGAGATTTCCAGTCGTTCACAAGAGTTTCTGTTGCAGCTGTCCGGCATTCGTAACGTATATACTGCCAATCAGTTACTGACAAGTGATAGTTATTTGCTTGAAACGGTCCGCAACGGTTTTAACGTGGAGAAATGTGGCGATCTGATTCTCGATATCGCACCGGGTTGGAAGCTCGTCAATGAGGACACCTTGGAGAAGTCTTCCTCTCGTTCAGCACACGTTCCCTTCCCGATTATCATCTATGGAGCAGGAACGAAGGCAGAACGTATTCAGACACCTGTCACTGTTGACCGTATAGCACCTGCCATTGCACGTGCTATCCGTATTCGTGCTCCGAATGCCTGTGCGGCAGAGCCTCTTTTTTAATCACAAAAAAGTAAAAAAGTAAAAAGGCAAGTAAAAGTACGGAAAATATTTCGTACCTTTGCACCCCGTATTATATTAATAAGGTAAAAACAAAAAGAATAAGATATGAATTTAACCAAGATTTTGACATCGTTGTTCGGCAACAAGTCTACCCGTGACATGAAACTGATTCAGCCACTGGTAGAGAAAGTGAAAGCCGTATATCCCGAGATACAGAAGCTCGACAACGACCAGTTGCGCCAGCGCTCGAAGGAAATCCAGCAGCAGGTGCAGGATGCTGCCAAGGCGCAGAAAGAGGAGATCAACCGCCTGAAAGGTACGATTGAAGATACACCCATTGACGAGCGTGCCGAGATATTTGCACAGATTGACAAGTTGGAGAAAGAGGCATTGGATATCTATGAGGATGCCCTCAATGAGGTGATGCCTGAGGTCTTCAGCATCGTCAAGGAGACGGCTCGTCGCTTTGCCGAGAATGAGGAGACCATCGTCACTGCTACGGATTTCGACCGTGAACTGGCTGGTGACCCGAAGAAAGACTTCATCACCATCGATGGCGACAAGGCTATCTACCATAATCACTGGACAGCAGGTGGTAACGACCTGAAATGGGAGATGGTACACTACGACGTACAGCTCTTCGGTGGTGTCGTCCTGCATCAGGGTAAGATTGCCGAGATGGCAACGGGTGAAGGTAAGACCCTTGTGGCTACCCTGCCTGTATTCCTGAATGCACTGACAGGTAATGGTGTTCACGTGGTAACCGTCAACGACTATCTGGCCAAACGTGACTCCGAATGGATGGGACCGCTCTATATGTTCCACGGTCTCAGCGTTGATTGTATCGACAAGCACCAGCCTAACTCTGAGGCACGCCGTAAGGCCTACCAGTGTGACATCACTTTCGGAACGAACAATGAGTTTGGTTTCGACTACCTGCGCGACAATATGGCGATCTCGCCACAAGACCTCGTACAGCGTGCCCATAACTACGCCATCGTCGACGAGGTCGACTCCGTGTTGATTGACGATGCCCGTACACCGTTGATTATCTCTGGTCCCGTACCCAAAGGCGACGACCAGATGTTTGAGGAATACCAGCCACTGGTAGAGAAGCTCGTCGGCGTACAACGCCAGCTGGCCACCCAGTTCCTGGCAGAAGCCAAGCAGAAGATTGCCGAAGGACGCGAGAAGAACGACAAGAAACTGGAGGAGGAAGGATTCCTTGCTCTCTTCCGTTCGCATAAATCCCTGCCGAAGAACAAACCCCTCATCAAGTTCCTTTCCGAAGAGGGTATCAAGTCAGGTATGCAGGCTACAGAGAACACCTACATGGAGAATAACAACCGCCGTATGCCGGAGGCTGTGGAACCCCTGTACTTCGTCGTTGACGAGAAACTGAACTCTTGCGACCTCACCGATAAGGGTACCGCCTGGCTTGCCAAACAGGTGAATGATGCCGAGCTCTTCGTGCTGCCCGATATCGCTGGTCAGCTCTCTGCTCTGGAGACAGAGACAGGTCTCTCTGACGAGGAACGTCTGAACAAGAAGGACGAGCTGCTCAACCACTATGCCGTTCAGAGTGAGCGCGTGCACACCCTCCAGCAGTTGCTGAAGGCCTACACGATGTTCAACAAGGACGATGAGTATGTGGTCATCGACGGCGAGGTGAAGATTGTCGACGAGCAGACGGGTCGTATCATGGAGGGACGCCGCTGGAGCGACGGCCTCCATCAGGCTGTCGAGGCCAAGGAGCATGTGAAGGTAGAGGCTGCCACACAGACCTTCGCCACCATCACTCTGCAGAACTATTTCCGTATGTATCATAAACTGGCAGGTATGACCGGTACTGCCTCTACGGAGGCTGGTGAGTTGTGGGACATCTACAAGCTCGACGTGGTGGAGATTCCTACCAACCGTCCTGTCATCCGCGACGACCAGGACGACCGTGTCTATAAGACTGCCCGTGAGAAATACCGTGCCGTCATCGAGGAGGTTGTACGCTTGCGTAAGGCAGGCCGCCCCACCCTGATTGGTACTACCTCGGTGGAAATCTCCGAGTTGCTGAGCCGTATGCTCGATATGTATGTCAATCCAGAGACGGGCAAGCGCGAGGGTATTCCCCATCAGGTGCTGAATGCTAAGCTCCACCAGAAGGAGGCTGACATCGTAGCCCTCGCTGGTCAGTCGACCAATGGACTCGGTGCTGTCACCATCGCCACCAATATGGCTGGTCGTGGTACCGATATCAAGTTGTCACCCGAAGTGAAAGCCGCTGGTGGTCTCGCCATCATCGGTACAGAGCGTCATGAGTCACGTCGTGTCGACCGTCAGTTGCGTGGTCGTTCCGGACGTCAGGGTGACCCAGGTTCATCCCTCTTCTTCGTATCACTTGAAGACAAACTGATGCGTCTGTTCGGTTCCGAGCGTATTGCCTCTGTGATGGACCGTCTCGGTTTCAAAGAGGGCGAGATGATTGAGAGCCCGATGATCAGTCGTCAGATTGAGCGTGCCCAGAAGAAGGTGGAAGAGAATAACTTCGGTATCCGTAAGCGCCTGCTGGAATACGATGACGTGATGAACAAACAGCGTACTGTCATCTACGAGAAGCGTCGTCACGCCCTGATGGGAGAGCGTATCGGTATGGATATCTCCAACATCCTGTGGGACCGTGTGGTAAACATCATCGAGAACAACGACTACGAGGGATGCAAAGAGGAATTCCTGCATATCTTCGCCATGGAAGTACCGTTCACCAGTGAGCAGTTCGTCAACGAACAGCCTGACAAACTGGCAGAGGATACCTTCCAGCAGGTGATGGAGACTTTCAACCGCAAGACCGAGCGCATCCGCGAGGTAGCCATTCCTGTCATCAAACAAGTTTACGAGAATCAGGGTCACATGTACGAGCGTATCGTGGTGCCTATCACTGACGGACGCAAGATGTACAATATCGCCTGCAACTTAAAGGAAGCCTACGAGAGCGACAGTAAGACCGTGGTCAAGGAGTTTGAGAAGCAGATGCTTTTGCACATCATCGACGAGTCGTGGAAGGAGAACCTCCGTGAACTCGATGAACTGCGTCACTCCGTACAGAACGCCAGCTACGAGCAGAAAGACCCGCTCCTCATCTTCAAACTCGAGAGTGCGAAGGTATGGGATACGATGATTAACGAGATGAACAACCGTATCGTCAGCATCCTCATGCGCGGTGCTATTCCCGAGATGCAGCAAGGCGACGTCCGTGAGGCTGCTCCCGAACAGCGCACACAGCGCAACCAATATACTGAGAGCAAACAAAGTCTGACACAAGAGCAGATGACTGACCCCAATCAGGCTGCCGCTGCTGCCAACGACACGCGTGCCCAGCAGCCCCGTACCCCGATTATCAAGGAGAAACTGCCTGGACGTAACGATCCTTGTCCTTGCGGCTCTGGTAAGAAGTTCAAGCACTGCCATGGAAAAGGGTTGGTGTAAGTAAGAGTTAAGAGATAATAATTAAGAGTTAAGAGTTAAGAGTTAAGAGATAAAAGTTAAGAGTTAAGAGTTAAGAGGTAAGAGATGATTAAGATAGAGAATCTCAAGAAGAATTTTGGCGAGACCATCGCCTGCGATATCGACCAGTTTACGATCAACGACGGTGACATCCTCGGACTCGTGGGTAACAACGGAGCCGGAAAGACCACGCTCTTCCGCCTCCTCCTCGACCTGCTGAAACCCGATGCTGGCTCCGTGTGGATTGATTCCGTCAATCCTATGGAGTCCGAAGCCTGGAAACAGCATGTCGGTGCCTATATCGACGAGGGTTTCCTCATTGACTTCCTCACACCTGAGGAGTATTTCGCTTTCCTTGGTAAGATATCGGGAATGACACAGACGGAGGTCGATGAGCGACTGAAAGACTTCGAGCAGTTTGCCGCTGGTGAGGTGTTCGGACAGAAGAAACTCATCCGTAACCTTTCTGCCGGTAACAAACAGAAGGTAGGTATCATCTCTGCCCTCTTCCGTCGTCCGCAGACGGTCATCCTCGACGAGCCTTTCAACTTCCTCGACCCTTCGAGCCAACTCGTTCTCAAGCACGTGCTGACTGACTATGCCCGTGAGACGGGTGCCACACTGCTCATCTCCAGTCATAACCTGCAGCACACGGTCGATATCTCCACGCGTATCGCCCTCTTGGAACACGGTGTCATCATCCGCGACTTGCCGAACCAAGCCGCCAGTGCTGCCACAGAACTCGAAGAATATTTCAGCGGAGAAATAGAAGCACAATCATAAAAAAAAAAAGGAGCCGTTTGGCTCCTTTTTTTTATCCTCCGAAGTTATCGTACATGATCGACTCGGGATCGACGCCGAGGCTGTCGAGCATCGAGACGACAGCGGCCGACATCGGACCAGGACCGCACATGTAGTACTCTACATCCTCGGGAGCCTCGTGGTCCTTCAGATAGGTATTGAGCATCACCTGATGGACGAAGCCCGGCGTGTACTTCACGCCAGCAGCATCGGCTGCAGGGTCTGGACGGTCGAGGGCGAGGTGGAAGTGGAAGTTCTTGAACTCCTTCTCCAAGCCCAGGAAGTCGTCGAGATAGAACACCTCGTTGAGCGCACGTGCACCATAGAAGTAGTGCATCTCACGATCGGTCGTGTGTAGTGTCTTCGTCATGTGCATAATCTGTGCGCGCAGCGGAGCCATACCGGCACCACCACCAACCCAGATCATCTCCTTCTTCGAGTCGAAGTGTGGATGGAAGTCGCCGAACGGACCACTCATAATCACCTTGTCGCCTGGTTTCAGTGAGAAGATATACGATGATGCGATACCCGGATTCACCTCCATGAAGCCGCTCTTGTCGGGCTTGAACGGTGGTGTAGCGATACGTACCGTCAACATGAAGACATCACCCTCGGCAGGATAGTTGGCCATGGAGTAGGCACGGATGGTATCCTCGGGGTTCTTACACTTCAATGGGAACAGACCGAACTTCTCCCAACTGGGTAGATACTCGTCACCAATGAGACTCTTGTCGAAGTCCTTATCATAGTCGATGCAGTCGAACTTAGGAATCTTAATCTGTGCATACGAACCAGGCAGGAAGTCCATATGCTCACCGGCAGGCAGCTGTACCTTGAACTCCTTGATGAACGTAGCCACATTCTTATTACTGATAACGGTACACTCGTACTCCTTGACACCCAGGATACTCTCATCGACATGAATCTTCAGGTCACCCTTCACCTTGCACTGGCAACCCAGACGCCAATGGTCCTTGATTTGCTTACGCGTGAAGTGAGGCTTCTCAGAGTCGAGGATCTCACCCCCACCCTCAAGAACCTGTACCTTACACTGTCCGCAAGAGGCCTTACCACCGCAGGCAGAAGGCAGGAAGATGCCGTTCTGGTTGAGTGTCGCCATCAGATTGTTGCCCTGAGGAACATTGATGGTACGGTCACCGTTAATCTCAATATTCACATTGCCCGAAGGAGAAAGATATTTCTTCGCTACGAGCAGGATAATCACCAGCAAGATGATTACCAAGAGGAATACTCCTATACTATATGCAATAAACTGAGCCATATCTCTTAATTCTTAATTCTTAATTACTATATGTTCAGTCCACTGAAACACATCATCGCCATCGCCATGAGACCGACGGTAATAAACACAATGCCGAGACCCTGCAAGGGCTTGGGCACATCGGAATACTGCATCTTCTCACGGATGGCACCCATAGCCACGATAGCCAGCGTCCAACCGATACCAGAGCCGAAGCCATAAACGACGGCATCCCAGATAGAGGTGATGGCCTGTGAGTTGGTAGGCTCCATGAGGATGCGCTGCTGCATGAACAACGAGGCACCCATGATGGCACAGTTCACAGCAATCAGCGGCAGGAAGATACCCAGTGCAGCATAGAGTGACGGCGAATATTTTTCTACTGTCATCTCAACGAGCTGCACCATACCGGCAATCACAGCGATAAAGAGGATAAACGACAGGTAACTCAGGTCGACACCCTCCACGAGGCAGCCAGGACCTAAGACTTTTGTCTGTAACAGATAATTGACGGGAACAGTCACCGTGAGCACGAAGGTCACAGCCATACCCAGACCTAATGAGGTCTTCACCGTCTTCGACACAGCAAGGTAGGAACACATGCCGAGGAAGAAGGCGAAAATCATATTGTCCACAAAGATGGACCTAAACAGTAATGATATTGCGTGTTCCATAACTTACTTCTCCTTATAAAAATATGCACGATGTACCCAAATCACAC
>JAFZIZ010000024.1 GCA_017554145.1 Prevotella sp.
AACCCTGTTACATTTTATAATTGGGGCGATGAGAAATTCTATCACATGACAAGGGAGAAATTCCTAAAGTACAAGAATCGCCCACGGACAATTCCTTATACAGAGAAAGTCGTTCAAGCAAAACCTTATATTGAATTAGAAAAATGAAACAGATATTGATTGTATTTTTATGGATGCTTTCTCTTAGGGGGGTGGCACAAGAAACTCATGTTATTGAGCCTTCAATCTTGGAAATCACGTATAATGTAACTCACGGAAAAGACAAGGACATATATGCCCTTCGTTGCGGGAAGAATGTTAGCCAGTATTTCAGCAAAGCCAGTTACAGAAACGATTCACTACGTGCATCACCAGATATAAATATAAGTACTATTCCACTCTATGAATCATTAGAAGCGATCAAAAATCGTAACGACCCCAGCAAACAACTGCCAAGTTCTCCTGGTCATAACGATTACATGTATAAGAATCTGTCGGCAGGTAAGGTGTCGGTTTATACCAGTGTATTTGGCAGTAAATATGTCATTGAGGAAGAAACTCCCACTATGGATTGGGAAATCTATGAGGATTCTGTGCAAACAATTATCGGATATGAGTGCCATAAGGCCAAAACAAAGTTCCGGGGCAGGGAGTGGACGGTTTGGTATGCTGGCGATATCCCTGTGAGCCTCGGCCCATGGAAGCTGAACGGCCTGCCAGGATTAATATTGCGGGCAGAATGTAAGGACTATATAATCATCACAGCCAGCAGCATTATGACAAGTAATCTGTCGCCCGTCACTTTCTATAACTTTGCTGAATATAAGTATGAACCCTTGGATCGATTGAAATATCTGAAGATAAAGACTAATCCTAACTCCTATCCTGCAAACACAATCATAATCCCACCAATGGAACTGGAATGAAGCGATGCCTTATAATTCTGTTATGCTGTTTCCTTCCGCTTGTGGCAATGGCGCAGATGCGGATAACGGGAACGGTCACCGACAAAAACGGTGATCCGTTGACGGGTGCCATTATTCAGGTTCGCAGCAATGGCACGAATAAGATGCTACGCTTTGGAAAGACCGACAGTAAAGGCTCGTTCTCCATTGAAACAAATGCCGATAGTTATCTGGAAGTCTCGATGCTTGGATTTAAGAAACAGCGCATTGATAATCTGTCAAACGAGAAACCGTTGAGAATAGTGATGCAGGAGGAAAACATAACATTGAAAGAGGTGACCGTCAAGGCAAGTAAGGTGCGTGAACGGGGTGACACTATAACCTACAATGTCAGCACCTTTGCTGATCAGAACGACCGCAGCATCGGTGATGTTTTGTCTCGTATCCCCGGTTTTGAGGTGAACAAGCAGAACGGACAGATTAAGTTTGAGGGTAAGCCTATCAGCAAGTTCTATATAGAAGGGCTGGATATGCTGGGCGGCAAATACGGTGTGGCAACGAACTCGCTACCACAGGTGGATGTCGGCTCAGTACAGGTGATGAGGAACCACCAGCCCATCCGCGTATTGGAGGACTTTACCTATACCGACGAGGCGGCAGTGAACATCCGTATGAAGGAAGGAGCCAAGAGCCATTGGGTGACATCGTTCAATGGCGGGGCTGGTATCAGCAATGATAAAGGGCTGTGGAAGTTTGAGGGCTTCGGCCTGAGAATAAAGTCTGACTTCCAGACGATGCTCACCTATAAGACCAACAACACGGGACAGGACATCAGCAAAGAAACGACGAGTCTGTTTAGTCTCGATGATCTGGAGGGTCAAAGTGACTATATCCAACTATCTCCACCCACGACCCCCCATCTTGCCGAGAGTCGTACCCTGTTCAACCGTAGCCATGCCGTGACGCTCAACACACTGAAACGGTTCAACGAATCGTCGCAGATGAACGTGCAGATTATCTATAACAACAACCGTGAGACGGCAGAAGGCGAACGGCAGACGGTGTACTATTTGCCCGATGGAAACCGCATCATCGACAACCGCAAGGACTATCTGCAAAAGGACAACGAACTCTATGCACTGGTGAAGTATGAACATAACAGTGCCAACCAGTATTTGAAGAACTCACTGTCGGGCGATTTCAATTGGAGTCACCAATGGCTTGACGAAATTGGAACCGCTAATCACTATCAGTTTGCCCGCAAGCCAGAATACGACATCAAGGACAATCTGTATGTCATCCGCAAGTATGGCAACCGCCTTGTGTCGTTCTATTCCAATAACCGTATCATCAGCCGTCCGCAGTCATTGTCTGTAGATTCACTATATCAGCACGTCAGCAGTCAGCGATACAGCACTGACACCTACGCGATGGGCGGTATCAAACTCGGACGTTTCAGCCTCTCGCTCAAGGGTGGTGTGAATGCAACCTTGCATCATTTGGAATCTGACTTGACAGGACTTCCCGATACGTTGGGACTGTTGGCTGACAACAGTCGTTTCTCTTTTGCCCGATTCTATGTAGAGCCAAGGCTGACCTATAAGACGCGCGATATTAACATCGAACTGACACCAACGACTGAATACCTCTATGAGAAATATAGCAAAGATGATGGCCATCATCAGGTGCTCTTTTCGCCAGACCTTAGCATACGATGGTATGTCACGCCTCGCCTGCGTCTCTCATTGGGTGGCTCTTCCTCATTGGAGCCTTTGGATGCCAGCCGATTCTACCAATCCTTGATTCTTCAGGACTTCCAGTATATCAACCAAGGTTATGCGGGCTATCTGCATGGCCACACACAGGCCATCCGTGGCGGCATTACCTACAATGATGCCTTGAAAGCCCTGCATACCATCCTGTCCGTATCGCGCACTTTCAGCACCTCACCCTATACGCCGACACGCCAGTTTGTGGGTGACTACATTATTCTTTCTACTGTTGAGCAGGAAAGCAAGTCCCATTCATGGCAAGCCAACCTGATAGCCAGCAAGGGCATCAACCTCTGGAATGGTGTGGTCAACCTACGTGCTCTTTACATGAACAGCGATGCCTCGATGATGCAGAACGGAATTATGACCGACTACAATAGTCAGATGATCAACGCCCGTATGGGAATCGACTTTTCTTTCTGGAAAGACATGCATTTGCGCTATGGCATCACATTCAGCCAAAACAGAATGAAGATCCAGTCTATGGATTACAGCCAAGCAATTGACAACTGGAAGCAAGACCTTTCCATCATCATTCCCATCAGTCCGTTCACCATTGACCTGCGAGGTGAGTATTACAGAAACGAGATTACCAGCGGCAATTACAAAGACTTCTTTCTGGCCGACATCAAAGCCAGTTATAAGTCCAAACGGCTCGACCTCACTCTCTCGCTCAACAATCTGCTGAACCGTGACACTTATTCATACATCGTCACCAGCGACCTCACCAGCAGCACCTCCACCAACCGCATCCGTGGCCGCGAACTTTTAGTAACAGCGTATTACAAGTTATAAAAGCAATGAATATGAGCAAGCAAACCATCATCACCGCACTGCTCGCCCTCGTCGTTATGAGGGGCTGGGCACAGACAAGCAATCCCTATCTTTCGTTCATCCAGCAGCAGACGGTGAAACCGTTCGACTACATTACTCAGAAGATAAAAGAATATAATGTGGTATCATTAGGCGAAGACCACTGGATAAAAGATCACATGCAGTTCTTGGCTGATTACCTCGACCATGCTGCAAACGATACTACGTTTCACATTGACGCGCTAGCTTGGGAAAGCGGCAACAGCATTGACCAGAAAAAGGCCGACACGCTGATGATGTCGAGAACCTTCCGTGAGGACTTGGCATTGCAGATTCTCCGCGATGCTCCTGACACATACGGCTGGCCGTACAAGGAAGCAATGGAGGACATCAAGGCATTGTGGCGTTACAACAGAGAGCAAGGCAAGTTCACCCGTCTGCTATTGCTTGACCCGCCCTATATGTTGCAACTTCTGGACGGCGACAAATATGAATACACGCTGAGCCGCGACCAGTCAACAGCCAACAAACTTGCGAGTTACATTGGCCAGAATAAGAAGGTACTTTACTATGCAGGTTCATCACATACACAGCGCCAGTTCCATTGTTCCTACAATGCGAAGTCAGAAATGTACCATGTACAGGCAACGGCGGGGAAGATTCTTTCTGTTCTCTATCCTAACAGGGTGTTCTCTATAAAACTTTGGGGCGGACTGATGGGCAGTAATGGCTACATCCCGGCAGCTGATGAATTCCGATGGGAGCATTGCGGCGATGGTCTTGCAGATGAAGCATTTCGTCAGAATGGCGACAGTTCCGTCGCTTTCGACATCATTGGCAGTCCATTTGCAAGCATTAAAGTCTCAGACTTCTTCCATTTCAACTATACCGAGCAGATGTTGAGTAGGACGAACGGCAGTCCCTATTATGAAACAGAAACAATGGGCGACCGCATCGACGGCATTGTCTTCTTCCGTCCTGTCAGCGAGTTCTCCATCCCTCACATCGAGCCAAAGATATTCGATGACAGTTTTGTCGAGCGCATCAGCAAACGTACCAAGGGCGAGGTGAAAACACGCAACGATGTCTATCAATACATCAAGAAAGGGCATCCGACATTGGCAGAAGAGGCCGAAAAGTACATTGAATAGAAACAATAATGACGAGAAGAACCGACTATAATCCACGAATATGCAGAACAATCTCAAATACATAAATCTCTCTTGGGCAGTAGTGGGAATCTGCGAGGGTTCCCACCTGCCACTCTCTGCTCTTGTCCATGAGGGGGATGATATGGAAAAAACGGTAGAGCATTACGTCATCGGTTACCTCGCATTCTGGCACATCGCCTTTGTGGATGAGTCGCGCCTTGTGGCTTGTAATGACGAAGCACTGCACGAAGCAGCACGCCAAAAGATAGACCGCTACATCGCCGACCATCAGCCCGTCGAGACGCTGCCCCGATTCTACCTCGTCCTTCTCCGTCAGCAGATTGCCCCGATGGAGGCCGACGGCATGAGCCGGGTGTATCAGGTGTAGAAATCCCCTAATACGGCAAATGTCAGACAAATGTCAGGAAGAAAATTCGTTTGTCAGGCATAAATGACAGTACCTTTGCACTCGCGAATGTTAAAGCCTGAACGATTCCTAAGGAAGTGTGTATGCTATAATGATTAATACATCATATTAAAATGAAAAGACTGATTCTATTTTCAATGGTTTGCCTGATGACCACAATAACACAGGCACAGAATGAGACTACAGCGGAGAACGATTCCGTGGCATGGGATAAGATGC
>JAFZIZ010000009.1 GCA_017554145.1 Prevotella sp.
TATCTCCCCAGTTAGGAAAATTTTTCTCGTGCACTAGAAAAATATTTTTCCTCAGTTAGGTCGAAACTCTTCGTCATTCATTTGACGTTGCAAAGGTAAACATATTTCATTGCGGTTCACGAATTTTTCTCCCACTTTTTTTCGATTTTTTTTGGAGAGTGGTCACGAGTGTCATGTGTCATGAGTGTCATTAAGCAATTCGGAGTGCGAAAATCCGCATAATAATATATAAATTAAAATTTATATTTATTATGAGCTGAAAATCCCCCTCCCAACTCAAAAACCTTAATGACACTCGTGACCTAATGACCTTAATGACACGAGCAAACAGCTAATACAAAGGATTTTCTCATTTTTGCTAACTGTGATTTGTGATTGATTTCTGCAAGCCTTGTGAAAAAATATCTATTGAATCCTTGCGACTTCCTTTTTTTGTTAAAAAACTCACTTTTTACAACTAACAGTTGTTTAATCCGAATATTTGTTATATCTTTGCACCAAAATCAGGACTTAATATGAAATTCGATAAGATACTAGATAATAATACCCTTTGGGCAATACGTGAAGACGACGCTAAGGATAACGTACTACAACAACTGTTCGAACAATGGAACGATCCAGAATGATTAGTTGATTTCTTTATGGAGAATATGTCAGACTTGGAATCGTACTTTATGATTACAGATATCAATCAAGCGATCTATGACACCATTGAGGATAGCGAACGCATACAATGTCTGATCCTGGATATATCACCAGATGCCGACTTGGATAAGCTTTTCCGTCCTTTGAACAACAATCAAACAAGCGAGATGCTTCTTGGAAAAGAGAAGGCTCGTATTAAAGAACGACCTAACCACGCATCGTGGCTTCGCCTGTATGCCATCAAGTTAGAGCCAGGATGTTATATCATTACTGGTGGTGCCATCAAGCTGACTCGTACGATGCAGGAACGTGAACACACCCTTCGTGAACTCAACAAGATGGAATATGTTCGCAATTTCCTCATCAATGAAGGTGCTATTGACGCTGATGGACTTGTTGACTATCTTGCAGAGATACAATAATATAAATAGAAAAGGAGGTAACATGAAACAGAAAACACTTGAATTCCTCGAGACTCACAAGAGCGAGACGCCATCAAAGTGGCGCGAGGAAGCAGAATGGAGACGAGCCAACGCTCATTGGCTCAGACACTCACAGAAGATTGCCGTTAAGGTACTTTTGCGCATGAAGCAGGAGCACATGACACAGAAGTCTTTGGCTGAACGCATGAATTGTACGCAGCAGTATGTGTCTAAGATTCTCAAGGGCACAGAGAATATGTCGCTTGACACGCTTACGAGATTGGAAGATGCCCTTGGCATTGATCTCATTGTCGATGAACAAGTGGCTTATTCATGCGTAGCAGCAGAAGAAGAGGTTTTTGCGTAAATAATTCAGAAATCTATATATCAACGTGCGAAAGTAATTTCGCACGTTTTTTATTCCCATTCTTCCATCCTTCCTTTACTTCCCTCTATAACCATTATAAAATTTCTTTTGAAATCCTTGCGACTTTATGAATTTATTCGTATCT
The DNA here is from genome assembly GCA_017554145.1 of Prevotella sp. Lineage (GTDB taxonomy): Bacteria > Bacteroidota > Bacteroidia > Bacteroidales > Bacteroidaceae > Prevotella. The sequence goes on from JAFZIZ010000009.1 coordinate 1,580, forward strand.
TTGTACTTTGAATAACTAAGAATTAATTCAATATGATGGCTATCATAGGAGAAAAATGGATGCAATAATTGCTAAATATAAGAAGGCTGACGAAAACAACCGCTTGCTATCCGCATACAGGCCTCTGCCACCTGAAACGCTTAAATCGTTGCGTGAGTATTATCGTGTTGGACTAACCTATACGAGTAATGCCCTTGAAGGTAACAGCTTGACGGAATCGGAAACCAAGGTGGTGATTGAAGACGGGTTGACGATAGAGGGCAAGCCTCTGCGTGACCATTACGAGGCAGTTGGTCATGCCAAAGCATACGATTACGTCTACCAGATTATGGAAAAGGAAAGGCTTACAGAAGAGGATATCCTGAATCTTCACAGCCTGTTCTATCAACAGATTGATGCAGAGAAGGCTGGGCACTATCGTAACGTGAAGGTATATATCAGTGGTAGCCGCTATGCAGTTGCAGCCGTCTCGAAGATTCCGAGTGAGATGCAGAAACTCGTCAAATGGTATAATGACAACGAAAAGAAGTTGCACCCCATAGAGTTGGCTGCTACATTGCATCAGCGTTTTGTGTTTATCCACCCCTTTGTGGATGGCAATGGTCGTGTGGCACGCCTGTTGATGAACCTCGCTTTGTTGCGTAATGGTTTTACCATCGCCATTATTCCTGCTATACTGCGTCACGAATATATCTATTCGCTCGAAACAGCACATACTCGCCCAGAAGTGTTCACAGACTTTATTGCTGACCGTGTGATAGCCACACAGCTCGACTTGCTGAGACTGATGAGGGATGATGACACTGTAAATGACACTGTAAATGACACTGTAAATGATACTGTAAATGATACTGTAAAATCTGGCGTGTCTGCATTGTCTAAGACTGAGCAAACGGTGTTGGCTGCTATCAGTTCATTCCCTGATTATTCATACGAGAAGTTGGCAGAATACTGTCATTTTTCTCGCCCCACTATTGCGAGAACAATCAAGACGTTGCAAAACCGTGAGTATATTCGTCGTATTGGTTCTGACAAGACTGGTCATTGGAAAGTAAATATCTAATATATCCTTCCATCCTTCCATTCTTGCATCCTTCCATTCTTGCATCCTTCCATTCTTGCATTCTTGCATTCTTGCATTCTTGCATTCTTGCATCTATAACCTTTACTTCCTTCTATAACCTTTATAAAATTTCTATTGAAATCCTTGCGACTTTCCCTTTTTCTATGTACCTTTGCAGGCGTTATGACAGATAAGCATCTCTATATCATCAGTGGTCCTAATGGTGCAGGAAAAACTACGGCATCATATAGTGTCCTGCCAAGAATTCTGCAATGCAAGGAATTTGTCAATGCAGATGAGATTGCGCGTGGTCTATCTCCATTCAATCCTGAGAGTGTGGCAATAGAGGCAGGCAGATTGATGCTTAGCCGTATCAAGGATTTATTATCTAGAAATGAAAGCTTTTCCATTGAAACCACACTTGCCACTCGATCTTATTTCCGTTTGATAGAGAAAGCCCACCAGCAGGGATATGAGGTAACCTTGCTCTATTTTTGGCTGAAGTCACCAGAGCAAGCTATGGAGCGTGTAGCAGAAAGAGTAAGCAAAGGTGGTCATAACATACCCAAGGATATTATTATTCGAAGGTATTATGAGGGTATTGATAATCTTTTCAATATATATATGCCTATTGTTGACACCTGGGTTTTAGTCAACAATAGTGAGACTCCCAGAAGTATTGTTGCCACTGGTGGTAAAGATCAAGAATCGTTAATAAGAAATTGCGTTTTATTCAAAAAAATAGAAGAATATGTCAAGCGTTGAACATAATGAAATGGTAGAGAAGATTACGCGAGGTTTGGAAATAGCCGAGCGTGAAATGTTGGAGGAGAAAGCCAAGAACGATGAAGATGTCATTGTTTGTGGTGATGACAATGTTATCCGTCATATTCCTGCAAAGAATTTTCTTTGAATTCAAATAATTCAGAAATCTATATAAAAGCGTGCGGAAGTAATTTCGCACGTTTTTTATTCCCCCTTAAACCTTTAACCTTAAACCTTTAACCGTTAACCTTTAACCGTTAACCTTTAACCTTTATCTGGGACATGATTAATGTATATGATTTACGAGTGCTAAGTATATAGTTTATGCCTGCTAAGTACTATACTAACGAGTGCTAAACATATAAGTTTTTGAATCGAAAGCCTAAGGCAAACGATTTATTCCCAGCGTGGGAAAGTTTCATTCCCAACGTGGGAACTTTTTATTCCCAACGTGGGAATATTTGCGAGCATTAATGGTAGCAATTGCTACTATTAATAGTAACAGGTAAAAGTATTAATAGTAAAACGCCGTATCGCTACGAGAGAAACGGCCTTTCTCTCTTTCCGTTTTTACCTATAACCCTTTCTCTTTTTCTCAAATTTCTATTGAAATCCTTGCAACTTACAAAGATATTTACTATCTTTGCGTTTGATAAACTTAAGGCAATTAGGGAACTACTGCTAAACAAATCTATTGTTCGTACACAAAATGGGAAAGAGTATATTATATAAATACCTTGATGCCAAAGGCGGATTGATGATGCTATACTATAGCAATCTTCAATTCACTAATGCCACCAAGTTTAATGACCCATTTGATTGCCACCCTGCATTGTTTGATTTTTCAAACGTTCCCGAAACTAAATACAATTGGCCTCCTAAGGATTTTCTTAAGTTGAAGGGAGAAACCGATATGGAGAACCAAAGAAATAATACTTGGATTTCCTGTTTTTCAAAAGTTTACGATTCATTGCTGATGTGGGCTTATTATAACGGACATAAAGGAGTATGTATTGGTTTAAACAAAGAAGCACTTTTAGAGTGCTTGCAATATAAATTCTTTGGTCTTTATTTCCCTTTCGCCGAAGAAGTCAAATATAAAGACATCATTCCTAAAGTTGATTATTTTAATGAGCATCCTTCTTGGCTTGAATTACTGACAACTAAGGCAAAGGATTGGGAGCACGAACAAGAGGTACGTTTAATTACTATAGAGCCTGCATGGATTGATGCTAAGCGATGTATCCCCGATGAGTTTAAGGGAGAAGAATTAGTTGATGGGAAGGAGATAAGGCATTATCCCTCTATATCCAGTGATTGTTTCGAATCTCTCTATTTAGGCATTAAGATTAGCAAGGAAGATAAAGAGAAACTGATAAAGGTAGCAAAGAAATTGAATCCAAACATAAAGATTTATCAAATGACAATAGACCCTGATGCATTAAGGCTAAAGGGCGAAATAATTGAAAGTTAATTATGGCAAAGAAACAGATAAAAGAAAAAGCGATAGAAGAGGCTTTGTGGGAGTCGGCGAATAAACTGCGTGGCTCTGTGGAGCCCTCAGAATACAAACATGTGGTGCTAAGCCTGATATTCTTGAAGTATGCCAACGACCGTTTTACGGAGCGACGTAATGAGTTGGTGGCTGAGGGTAAGGAGGCTTTTGCTGATAATCCTGTGTTCTATAATGCTAAGAACGTATTCTATTTGGAGCCAGAGAGTCGTTGGGATTACCTGATTGAGAACTCTAAACAGAACGATATTGCCATTAAGATAGACAAAGCTTTGGCAAAGGTGGAGCAGAATAACCCAACACTAAAGGGCGCTTTACCAAGCAATTATTATGCAGGCCTTTCCTTAGATCGCACTAAGTTGGCTGCATTGCTCGACGAGATTAACAAGATTGATACGCTGAAAGACCCAGAGAACGATCTCATTGGTCGTGTCTATGAATACTTCTTGGGTAAGTTCGCTATTGCAGAAGGTAAGGGTAAAGGAGAGTACTACACGCCAAAGACCATCGTTAATCTGATAGCTGAGATGATTGAGCCTTATCGTGGTAAGATTTACGACCCCTGTTGTGGTTCTGGAGGTATGTTCGTGCAGAGCATGAAATTCATAGAGGCTCATCATGGTAACAAACGTGATATCTCTGTTTATGGACAGGAATATACTAACACCACTTATAAACTGGCAAAGATGAACCTCGCCATTCGTGGTATCGCCTGTAATCTGGGCGAGATGGCTGCTGATACTTTCCACAACGACCAGCATAAGGACTTGAAGGCTGATTTCATTATGGCGAATCCACCTTTTAATCAGAAGGCTTGGCGAGCAGAGAACGAACTGAAGGACGATCCCCGTTGGGTGGGTTATGATGTTCCACCAACAAGTAATGCCAACTATGGTTGGATTCTGAATATTGCTTCTAAGCTTTCTGCTAATGGAATTGCAGGCTTCCTGTTGGCTAATGGAGCATTAAGTGGCGATGGTACAGAACTCGCTATCCGCAAGCAGCTACTTCAAAACCATCTGGTAGAAGCAATCGTTATTCTGCCTCGAAATATGTTCTACTCAACAGATATTAGCGTTACGCTTTGGATTCTGAATAACAACAAAAAAGCCCGTGGTGTAGAGCAGAATGGTAAATTGGTGAAATACCGCAACCGTGAAAACGAAGTACTCTTTATCGATTTGCGCCAATGGGGTGAGCCTTATGAAAAGAAATATATACAGTTCTCACCAGAGCAAATTCAGCAGATAGCCGATAACTTTCACAACTGGCAGCGTGAGGGTTATGAACAAACCTATCACAACGAGCCTGAATATTGTTATTCTGCAACGCTCGAAGAAATCGAGAAGAAAGGCTGGAGCCTTGTTCCCAGCAAATACATCGAGTTTAAGAATCGTGATGAGCAGATAGACTTCGACACCAAGATGCGCCAATTGCAGGCAGAAATGAGCGACCTGTTGCAACAGGAAGAAGCAAGCAAGAAGGAGTTGAAGGAATTGTTTGAAAAGTTAGGGTACAAAATTTAAAAATCTTTCCAGTTTTTGAAGAATTGGAAAGAATTAGAAAAAAGATAAGACATTATATAATTATAAGATATTGCGATGACAAAACGGGAACATACGAATCTTAATCAAATGGCACAAGAAGTCTCAAGCTCGACCTGCGGCATACGCTTCCAGTATGTCAGCGACCTGCATTTGGAGTTTCCGCAAAATTGTCAATGGATTGCAAAACACCCTCTGGAGGTTACGGGGGACATTTTACTTATCGCTGGCGATACGGCATATCTGGATTTGCCAGACTCAAAAAGCGACACCTATTCAACATATCAATTTTGGGATTGGGCAAGCGAGCACTACAATAAGGTAATTGTATGCTTGGGCAACCACGATTTCTATGGATACTACGACCTTCACTCCATACCGAACGGTTTTTGCAAGCAAATTCGGCACAATGTGCATGCATACTACAACAGTGTGGTACATCTTGACGGCATAGATGTTATCGTATCTACATTATGGTCGAAGATAGAACCGTATGATGCATATTTGACAGAAAGGAATGTTAGTGACTTCTATCGCATTATGTATGATGGGAATCGTCTGACAGCAGATGATTTCAACCAGGAACATGAGCGTTGCCTCACTTTCATCCAACAAGCTATTTCAGAAAGTGATGCTAAAAAGATTATTGTTGTCACACATCATGTTCCCACACAATTATGCACGGCAGCAGAATTTCAGAACAGTACCATCAATGGTGCCTTCACGGTAGAATTGGGCACGTTTATTTCCGATAGTCGCATTGATTACTGGATTTATGGACATTCGCACCGCAATATCAAAGCGCAAATAGGTAATACTCTCATCTTATCTAATCAATTGGGCTATATTTCCCACAGAGAACATCTGGGGAATGGGTTTAACCCTTCGGCAATGTTTGAAGTATAAATCATTAAGAAAAATAAAAGAAGATGGAGTACAAACGTTTAGGCGACTATATCAGAGAGGTGAATGTTCGTAATCGGGATGAAAAGGTTACGAAACTTGTAGGTCTTACGATTGACAAGGCATTCATTCCGTCAGTGGCAAATGTCATTGGCACTGATCTTTCTACCTATAAGGTAATCCGTCGTGAGCAGTTTGCTTGCAGTTTGATGCAGGTGAGCCGCGATGGAAAGATGCCCGTTGCTATGTTTGAGGAAGACGAGGCAATTATGTCGCCAGCCTATCCAATGTTCGAGGTCATTGATAAAACATTGTTGTTACCTAAATACTTAATGATGTGGTTCTCTCGTTCAGAGTTTGATCGTGAAGCCAGTTATTATGCTGTTGGTGGTGTTCGTGGTAGTCTAACTTGGGAGGATTTCTGTAATATGCGACTTCCTATTCCATCAATAGAACGTCAGCGCGAAATCGTGAAGGAATACGAAACGCTTTCTTGTCGCATCAGTTTGAATGAACAAATGATTCAGAAACTCGAAGCCACAGCCCAAGCCCTCTACCGCAAAATGTTCGTCGATGGCATCGACAAGGAGAATCTACCAGAGGGCTGGAGAATAGAAACGTTAAAGGATGTGGCAACACTAAAAGCGGGAGGTGATAAGCCTATCGATTTCTCTGAAGAAAAAACAGAATCTTATAATATTCCTGTTTATGCTAATGGAATAGAGAACAAAGGCATATTTGGTTATACGACAAAGCCTGTTATAAAAGCAAAAAGTATTACTATATCAGCACGAGGTACTATTGGATATTGTTTCTTGAGAAAACGACCCTATGTTCCAATTGTTAGGCTTGTTGTTATCATACCGCAGGATGAAATTATGGCGCAATATCTCTATTATTATCTTGATTCTTCAAATATTAAGGGCTCTGGTTCTGTTCAAAGCCAATTAACAGTTCCTGATATGGAAGGAAAGGATATTATTATACCACCACATCAACTTGTGCAGAATTTCAATGATGAGGTTGAGGTAATTGATAAAGCAATAGAAATACGTGAGCAAGAAAATATAAAACTAACCGAATTACAGTCTTTGCTTTTGGCGAAGATGGGGCAATAAAAACAAAAGATATGGCTAAGAATTACGTAGCACCGAACAAATCTTTGAAAGCATTTACATGCCCTCATTGTGGTGTTATATCCCAAATGAATTTTGTAAATGTAAATTTTAATGGAAGCCATGCGGTGTCTATGGGCGCAGGGCTAATTCAGGGTGATAATCACATTGTAATAGCATCTTGTGAAAATTGTAAGAAAAATATTATCTGGGCAAATGATAATTATGCTTATCCTGATATAGTTGCAGAAGAAGCGAATCCTGATATGCCAGAATCTGTTAAACAGCTGTATAATGAAGCGGGGCTTATTTACAACAAATCTCCACGCGCTGCCTGTGCCTTGTTGCGTCTCGCAATAGATAGACTATGTAATGAACTTGGAGAGACAGATAGGGATATTAACAAGAATATAGGAGAACTGGTAAAGAAAGGACTGTCATCTTCTGTTCAAAAGGCTTTGGATATTGTTCGTGTTGTTGGAAACAAAGCTGTTCATCCTGGTCAAATAGCCTTTGATGTTGATAATAAAGAAACTGCAGTTGCCTTGATGAAGTTGGTTAATATGATAACAGAACGAATGATAACAGAGCCTCAAGAGATTGATTCAATGTTTGAACAACTACCAGACTCTGCAAAGAACGCAATAGAAAACAGAGATAAATAAGTATGGCAGAAATAACAGAATTAGTAAAAGCGACTCCTAATATTTTGGGACAAGTATACAGCGACTTAGCACAACCAAGTGTTAAGGCTGTTGGTAATGCTTTAGGGACTGTGTTTGAGTTTAGTACATCTTTTCTACTTCCTGTAAAACTGCTTAATGAGAAGTTTAAGTTAAACTTCACAAAGCGGTTGAATGAATACAAAGAGAAGTTAGAGCAGATTCCAGAAGAAAAACGATGTGAGGTTCACCCACAAATAGGAACTCCAATAATAGAAAAACTATCATATACAACAAATGAGGAAATAGCAGACATGTTTACTACTTTGTTAGCAAATGCTTCAAATGTTGATATGGTGAATACCGCTCACCCTTCTTTTGTAAACATGATAGAGAGAATGTCACCAGATGAGGCAAAATTATTGAAATACATGAAGGACAAAGAAGATATACAATATTGTATATTTAATGGTAATTCTACTGATGGTAACGGCTATATTACTCTTTATGATCACATTACGCTAATAAATTATGAAGTAGAATTGTCTTTTCCTCAGAATGTTAATGCATATTTGGCAAATTTTGAGAGTTTGGGTGTTCTTAAAGATATGAGTGGGCAATTTAGAACAGATAAAACAATATATAACCAAATTAGAGAGAAATATAATCTTAAACAATTGGAAAAACAAACGGTTCCCAATACATTTTCTTCTATTTCTGTTAAAGAAAGTTTTTTTCGAATCACAGATTTTGGTAAATTATTCATAAAGGCATGCATAAAATAAAAAAGAACCACAATACGAAACAATGCCAGAGCACTATATGTTGTGCTTCAATGATGATTGTACGTTGGCTGATGAGTGTCTGCATAGGTTGCAGCACGTAGCGGACGATAGACGGATGAGGTGGTGACGGTGATAAAATGGGAACGAAGCATAGCTCGACAAAGAATATGAGCAATAAACATAAGAAATGCGAAAATATTCGTTTCTATTTTGAAAAATTGCAAAAATTGTGCATTTTTTAGAAATAAAATGTTTTTATCTCAAAGTTTTATCGTATATTTGCGGCAGAAATTATGTTAATGATATGATACAAGAAATTAAGATTAAAAACTTTCTTTCGTTTAAGGACGAAGTCAAGTTCAGTTTCGAGGCCAGCAACGATAAGTTCGCAGAGGATTCTCAGGTGGTAAAAATCAATGAAAATACAAGGCTCTTACGCTTTGCAGTTGTTTATGGCTATAATGCTTCTGGGAAGTCGAATCTATTGAGTGTGTTTGATTATTTGCATCAATTTTGGACATATAAACCAGATAATATGGATGAAGACACAGGAGTTATACCTTTTAGACTTAATAGTTATTCTCCTAATGACCCTACAAGTTTTGAGATCATCTTTTATGCTCAGGATATTAAATATTGGTATCAATTGATCTTAGATGAAGACAAAGTTCATTTGGAAAAATTATCATTTTATAAAAGTACTCAGCCCATTTTGTTATTTGAACGTATCTTGGAAAATGGACAATCTACCATTCATTTTAACACGACAAATCCGAATGTAGATAAAATAAGTAGTGTAGCAAAAGAGGAGATAAGCATTAGATGCTTAAAGAATCTATCTTTTTTTGTGGCGCGTAATCAAGTAAATGTAAATCTTCCTCTTATAGATTCTGCAAAAGATTGGTTAAGGACAAATATAATGCAGGTGATAACTCCTGCTACAAGTTTAACCAATTATGCCCAACAGAAAACTTCTGAAGACAATCAATTAGTAAATCATATTTTGGGTTTTCTTAAAGAAGCAGACTTTAATGTAACAAACATCTCAACAGATGTGGTGAGCAAGGATATTTCTGAAGATACTATAAAACTTTTATTAGAAGATGATGATATCTCTAAAAGTGAAAAAGAACGTATTAAGAAAGAAAGAACAATAAAACAACTTCGGACTTTCTTTCAACACTCTGTAGAAAATGAAAACGGGGCAGAGGCTTATCAATTCTTGGGAAGAGATGAATCTCGTGGAACAATTCGGGTCTTCGGGCTTGAGGCAGCATTGTACGTTGCATTAAAGAAGAATGGTTTTTTACCAATTGATGAAATAGAGACATCTCTGCATCCCAAATTATTAGAGAAAGTTTTGTATGAATATCTTAAGATACCAACGAAATCACAAATCTTAATTGCAACACATGATGATGGATTGCTAGATTTGGTGGATGACTTGATAAGAAAAGACTCAGTATGGTTTACAGAAAAGAATAAGGCAGGTATTACGGATCTATATAAGTTGACGGATTTCAGGGGAATTAATCGTCTATCATCTATTAGAGAGGCATACCGTAATAAAAGGTTTGGTGCTACAATGAAATAACTATGGCAAGAAGAAAGTTAGCAGCGGAGATAAAACCGCAGAAACATTTTAAAGCCTCATCAGTTTCTTCAAATATGGGGATGGGAACGAGGAAGATGGCTCTTCTGGCCCCTTTCGTTATTAGTGGAGGCAAGAATACTGAACGATTCTATTTTCAACACATATCTAGAAATATTAAAGAACTAAGAGTTATCCCTGAATATTTTGGAAAAGAATCAAGTTATACGTCCTTTTTTCCAGAGAAAATCAACAAAATATTAAAAGATAATAATGAAGCCAAGATTTTCTGTGTTTTTGATTGGGATACAATATATGGAAATAAAACGAATTTAGAGAAACATAACAGGTTTGTAAAACAAATAAGATCTTTCATTGACGATGATAGGGTAATATTGTGTCCAAGCATGCCATGTTTTGAATATTGGTTTCTTCTTCATTTCAAGAACACAACTAAATTTGTGGGAACCTGTGAAGAAATTGCAAAGATGTTAAAACCTTATATGAATGCTTATTTTTCACAAAAAGACATAAACTTATTTGAAGTATTAAAAGATAGGAATTATTTGGAAAAGGAAACCTGGGTTAAAAATCTCTGCTCTAACGGAAAATTGGATAATGCTATCAAACGGGCAGAAGATAACATCAAAGCCGCTATAAAAGCAGACGATTTAGAGAACCAATCCTACTCATACGTTTATAAAGTATTCAAATAAGAAAGATTAAAGCCTATGTCACACTTTAACGAACACGCCTTGGAAATGGGCATCATGGAGCTGTTCGAACAGCAAGGATATAGATATCAGAACGGCGAGACGATACACAAAGAGTTATCGGATGTGCTGCTTCGTGATGACTTGAAACTGTATCTGATGGACAGATATAGTGCAGAAGGTATTACCACTCTTGAGATAGAGCGCGTGATGGCCAAGCTGACAGCAGACAATGGCGCACCTTTGTATCAGCAGAATGCCCATACCTACAGGTTGATGACAGAGGGCTTTACCATTAAGCGCGAAGATGCTTCGCAGCCTGACTTGTTCGTTGAGGTGATAGATTTTAAGAATGTAGAGCGTAATATATTCAAGGTAGTAAACCAGTTGGAGATAAAAGGTGCAGAGAAACGTATCCCTGATGGTATAGTGTATCTGAACGGTCTGCCAGTAGTAGTGCTGGAGTTTAAGAGCGCCGTAAAGGAGGATACCACCATTATGAACGCCTACACCCAGCTAACAGTACGTTATCGCAGAGATGTACCAGACTTGTTCCGCTATAACGCCTTTATCGTGATAAGTGATGGCGTGAATAATAAATATGGCACGTTGTTCTCTGACTACGAGTTTTTCTATGCCTGGCGTAAAATAGAGCGAACAGATAAGCCCAATGACGGCATCGACTCGCTGCATACCATGATGGAAGGGCTATTCAGGAAAGAACGACTGCTGAGTGTCATCAAGGACTTTGTGTTCTTCCCAGACACATCGAAGAGCGAGACGAAGATCGTATGTCGCTATCCGCAGTTCTTTGCCACGCATAGGCTCTATGATAACATTCTGGAGCATTCGCACATCAATATTCATGGTGATGGTAAAGGTGGTACTTACTTTGGTGCTACAGGTTGTGGAAAGAGCCTGACAATGCTTTATCTGACACGCGTATTGATGCGAAGCCGCCATCTTTCAAGTCCAACTATCGTGTTAATAACGGATCGTACAGACCTCGATGACCAACTTTCTGGCTTGTTCCTAAATGCCAAGCAATTCATAGGCGATGAGAATGTTGTTAATGTAGAATCGCGCGAGGAACTGGGCAAACTGCTGAGAGGTAGAAAGAGTGGAGGCGTGTTCTTAACAACGATACAAAAGTTCTCAGAAGATATTAATCTGCTTTCTGATCGTGCCAATATTATCTGTATCTCTGATGAGGCTCATCGCTCGCAAACCAATATTGAGCAGAATGTGCAGATTACAGATAAGGGCGTAAAACGCAGTTATGGTTTTGCTAAGTATCTGCACGACTCATTGCCTAATGCTACTTATGTGGGCTTTACTGGTACACCTATCGATGCTACGATAGATGTATTTGGCGATGTGGTGGATGCTTACACTATGACGGAATCAGTTTCGGATGGTATCACGCGTCGTATCGTATATGAGGGTAGAGCTGCAAAGGTATTTGCTGACCATAAACAACTGGAGGCTATTGAGGCCTATTACAAGCAATGTGCAGAAATGGGAGCCAACGAATACCAGATAGAGGAAAGCAAGAAGGCTGTCACCCAGATGGATAAGATTCTTGGCGATCCACAACGTCTGGCTGTAGTGGCCAAGGACTTTGTGGAACATTACGAGAAGCGCATTGAGGAAGGCAGTACGGTGTGTGGTAAGGCCATGTTCGTTTGTTCTAACCGTTTCATAGCTTATGACCTCTACAAGCAGATTATAGCTCTGCGTCCTGAATGGGCTGAGAAAATAGGCGATAGTGAGCATACACCAGTGGAGCGTATCAAACTGGTGATGACTCGCGATAAAGATGATGCGCCTGAACTGCGCGAACTGATAGGCTCTGATGAAGACAGAAAGGCTCTCGATGTGCTATTCAAGAATCCTGAGTCGAACTTTAAGATAGCGATTGTTGTCTCGATGTGGATAACAGGTTTCGATGTACCTTGCCTGGATACTATGTATATTGATAAGCCTTTGCAGAAGCATACATTGGTGCAGACGATATCACGTGTTAATCGTGTGTATGAAGGCAAGGATAAGGGTTTGGTGGTGGATTACATTGGCATCAAGACCAATATGAACAATGCCCTGAAGCAATATGCAGGAACAGGTGATTTGGGTGATAATGTGGAGACCATCGAGCAATCGCTGATAATGGTGAAGGATGAGCTAGATATTCTTCGCAGGATGTTCGCTTCGTTTGATTACTCGAAATTTACTACAGGTACACCTTTGGAACAATTGGAGTGCCTGAAACATGCGGCTGAGTTTGTACAAGTTACAGAGAAAACGCAGAATCAGTTTATGGGCCATACCATGAAGTTGAAGTCTGCATTTAATCTATGCTCTAATCATGAAGCTATTACAGATGAAGATCGTGAGAATATTCACTTCTTTACTGGTGTGCGTTCTATCATCTATAAACTGACAAAGGGTGATGCTCCAGATGCATCGCAGATGAATCGTAAGGTTAGCAAGATGATAGAGGAGGCCTTGCAGTCGGAGGGCGTTGAAGAGGTTGTTCAGGTGAATGCCAATACGAAAGACTTGGATTTGCTAAGTCAGGACTATATGGCAAGGCTCGAAAAACTGAAACTGCCTAATACCAAGGTAAAACTGATGGAGAAGCTGTTGCGCACAGTGATTAGCGACTTTAAGAAGGTAAACAAGATGAAGGGCGTTGACTTTACGAAGCGTCTGAATGCGCTGGTACAGAAGTATAACGATCGTAGCGACAATGCTGTTTTTGCAGAGGAAGTATTGAATGAGGTGGCTAAGCAAATGGCAGAATTGCTGAAAGAAGTTAATGCTGAGAAAAAGTCGTTTAAGGACCTTGGTATTACCTATGAAGAGAAGGCTTTCTATGATATCCTGAAAGAGATAGCCAATAAGTTTGGTTTTGAATACCCTGAAGAAAAACTTATTCCACTTTCTGCTGCTGTCAAGAAGATGGTGGATGATAAGTCGCATTATACCGACTGGGCCAATCGTTCAGACATCAAGGCCGAATTGCAGATGGACCTGATACTGATATTGGCAGAGCACGGATATCCACCAGTTCCGCAAGACGATGTGTTCAAGGAAATCTTCGAGCAGGCAGAAAACTTTAAGAAATATGATTCAGACAATGACGAGAATCTGGAGACAGTAGAGCCTCGTACAAACGGCAAGAAGGCTACCGAGGTTCAGATGAAGCCTGTAGGTTCGATGCTGGAAGACGTTGAGGCTGATGATGATGTGCGTCGCCTCATTCACAACATGATGGCATTGGATGAAGGAACAACGATTATGCAGATTGTCGTGGAGTGTCAGAAGGAGTTCCAAGAGAAGTATTTCAGCATGAAGGGCAATGATTGGCGCCACTTGATTCGTGATTATGTCAGAATGATTACAGAACGTCCAGAACTACAAGAAGAGGAAACCTTCAGATACGTAATGGCTGGATAAGGCAGCAGAAGAATAATATATAAGAGGATGAGCTTGTTTTTCAAAACAATGATAGATGGTATCAAACAGGGTGTAATAGCTGCTTGGTATGACATGAAATGGTACATCATTATCATGGTCGGCATCCTTGTGGCGTATCTGCTTTTCTCGGCTGTAAAAACCTTTATCGCAAGAATGCAAAAGGAGGATTGATGATGAATAAAACTACTAAAATTTAAATGATATAAAAACAATGAATATGAATAAAAAACAGAAATTTCAAGTGTGTCTTGCTGCGCTTATCGTTATTTACATCATTGTATTGCTGTTTTTCCCTGGATGGAAAGCCAGTAAAATACTTGGCATTTTTGCTGGTGTATGTACCCTAATAGCCTTATATTTTACCTATAGAGCAGAGGAAAAGAATAGACACTAGGGACTGGACAATTACGATTATAGGTTAAAGGTTAACGGTTATAGAAAATAAGGAAGAAAAGATGGGCTGACCTTTGGTCGGCTCATTATTTTTTAGTAACTTTGTATGCTGAAATAGAAAATAGAAGATGGCAAAGGACGAGTTGATACGGCTGTTTGGAGAACAGAAAGTTCGAACAAAGTGGGACGATGAGCAAGAGAAATGGTACTTCTCTATCGTCGACGTGTGTGGGGTGCTGACGGATAGCAAAGACTATCTCACAGCACGTAAGTACTGGAACAAACTGAAACAGAGGCTGAAGGAGGAAGGTAATGAAACGGTGACAAATTGTCACCAGTTGAAAATGATGGCCGCAGACGGCAAGATGCGACGGACCGACGTAGCAGACATGGAGCAGATGTTCCGATTGATCGAGTCTATACCTTCGAAGAAGGCTGAGCCGTTCAAGCAATGGATGGCTGAAGTGGCAGCACGACGTGTTGACCAGATGCAAGACCCTGAACTGAATTTCGAACAGGCTTATGCTGACTATCGCAGGTTGGGCTATTCTGACAAGTGGATTAACCAGCGACTGAAGAGTATTGAGGTGCGCAAGGAACTGACGGATGAATGGGACAGGGCTGGCGTGAAGGAGGGGCAGCAGTATGCGTCACTAACAGATATCATCACTCAGGCCTGGAGCGGAAAGACTACAAGACAGTACAAGCAATACAAGGGGTTGAAGAAGGAGAGTCTGCGAGACAATATGACGAACATCGAGTTGGCGCTGAACATTCTGGCTGAGGCTTCGACCACAGAAATTAGCAAGGCCCAGAATCCGAAAGGCTTCAAGCAGAGTGCTGCAGTTGCTCGCAAGGGAGGAAAGATTGCTGGCGATGCTAGGAAGAAACTGGAATCTCAGATTGGCCGTTCTGTGATTACACGAGAAAAGGCATCTGACTACCTGCCACCAGCAGACAGGATCCAAGAACTGCCAGAGGAAACGGATGAGTGAACAATGAAGTGAGGTAGCAGAAGAATAATATAAGAGGATGAGCCTACCCGTAAGGATAGAGGGGATATAATGGTTAATGGTTAAAGATAAAACCACAAACAACCGAACAAAATTGCCACAAACAACCGAACAAAATTGCCACAAACAACCGAAAAGTTCTATAAATATTTGCATAATTCAATAATAATCAGTAACTTTGCCACTGAAAAGTGGCGAAGTTACTCACGCTCGGCAAATGAAACAAGTTTCTTTGCTCTCGTTTAATCGTAACTTTGCGGCATAAATAGCAATATTCAAATGATATGGACAATAATTATAAACTGAGAATTACCGACAAGCTGTTAGCTCGCAAGTTGGCTGGCAAGGGTGCCGTATTGATTGAAGGCCCCAAATGGTGTGGTAAGACAACTACTGCTCGTCAGTTGGCCAAAAGCCTGCTTGACCTAGGTGACACTGAGGTATTGAAACAGAGCAAGCAGATGATGGAAATCAGTTCAAAGACGCTGTTGCAGGGAGAAACGCCCAGACTGATTGACGAGTGGCAGACAATACCTGAGCTGTGGGATACCATCCGCAACGAAGTGGACAAGCGAGGTGCTTTTTCTCAGTTCATACTGACTGGTTCAACAGTAAAGCCGCAGGCAGAAGAGACCGTGCATAGTGGAACAGGTCGTATAGGCAGAATCAAGATGCGCCCTATGAGTCTTTTTGAATCGGGCGAATCCACAGGTAGTGTCAGTTTGCGTAGTCTGTTCGAAGGTGAGATGTTCGAACCTCTGCCAAACAGTCTGGAATTACAGGATATAGCCTATCTCACCTGCCGAGGTGGTTGGCCTCAGGCCACACTGCTTGAAGGAGAGATCGCCTTGGATCAGGCTTTTGGATATGTCGATGATGTATGCGAACGAGACATACAGCGAGTAGATGGTGTGAAGCGCAGTGCTGAGCGAACTCGATTACTGTTACGTTCCTATGCTCGTAACGTCTCACAGCAAGTATCTTATGGTACCATCAAGGCAGATATGCTGTCGAATGATGCCAACACACTTGATGAGGATACTGTCGCAGATTACATCAAGGCGCTGAAAAAGTTATTCGTTCTTGAGGACTTGGAAGCTTGGAATCCCAATATCCGTAGTAAGTCGGCAATCCGTACCAGTGACACTCGCCATTTTGTAGATGCCAGTATCGGAACTGCAGCATTAGGCTTGGGACCCAAAGACCTGATTAACGACCTTGACTCGTTTGGACTCATCTTTGAAGATATGGCTGTACGTGACTTGCGAGTGTTTGCTGAAGCGCTTGACGGAAAGCTGTACCACTATCGCGACAGCTCAGGGTTGGAGTGCGACACTGTGTTGCATCGCAGAAACGGCACGTATGCCCTGATAGAAGTAAAACTCGGTGGTGAGAAACTGATAAACGAAGGAGCAGAAGCATTGAAGAGCCTTGCCGACACTATCGACACCACGAAAATGAAGAATCCTTCATTCATGATGGTTCTCACGGCAGTTGGACCATATGCTTACAGAAGACCTGACGGCATATTTGTAGTTCCCATCGGTTGCTTGAAAGATTAGCAGGGAAACACTTGGTAAGAGGTAAGAGGGATTATAACGGTTATAGGTTATAGAAAAGAAGGAAGAAAAGATGGGGTGACCTTTGGTTTGCTCATTATTTTTTAGTAACTTTGACTTTGTCTAAAGTACTCACGTTCGGAAAAACTCAAAATTCTCTTGGTTTTTCGTTCACTTAATCGTACCTTTGCAAATAAATAAAGAACTCTAAACCTATAAGTATGATGAAGATGAAGACTCTATTGCTCGTCTGCACAGCCTTGATGACGATGCAGGCATACGGAGAGAATGAGAAAGAGGCGGATATGCCTGTTCGCAAACCTTGTAACTTGGAGCGACTCTATAAGGATATGCCTCAGGATATCCGGATGGATACACCCGACTTGGCATTTGTGAATGCTCTTTGTGCTGGGAAGGCCGATGAGGTGGCTGGTCTGTTTCGTGAGAAGAAACTGTTCTGGGACGAGAAACCTGCCATCGATGCACCTTACGGTCGCTTTGAAGGTCTTCAGGATATCCGTTCCTTTGCCGCAGGTTTTCTGGCTAAGTTCAAGGCGACATCGGCCACATTTACTCCAGTATTCCAAACTATCGGAGGCGGTAGGATTGCCTTGGAAGGCGTATTCAAGTTCGTGGTGGATGGAGCCATCGAGGAAGTGCCTTTCTTTGTGGTTGTCGACCTTCGGACACCATCCCTGCTGGAAGAGGTGAGGATGTACACGCACTATACTTTTATTCCAGGTCTTACGCCTTATCGAAAGCCTATTTTCAAGCCTGCCCATTACGAGATGGGCGATCCTGGTTTGTTGACAGGTGCTATGCGAGCCTATTACGAAGCTCTTCATCATGCGCCATACTGTAACCCAGACAAGATACACGCAGCCTTTGCCAAAGAGTGTATCGTGGGAGGATACGACCCGTGGGGAACGCCCATTCTCTCGAAAGAGGAGATGTCGGCTAATGCCCATAAGTTCGGCTATGGTTTGGCGACCTATATTCCTGCCTGTGTGGGTATGCGCTACGAAACGATTATCGACGACGGCAAGACCTGTGTCATAGAATGGTGTCACATCGTTTCCAAGAAGGGACAACAGGAGCGTAACCGCATCGCTATGTCTGGTTGTAGTGCCTATACTCGTAATGACGAAGGCTACCTCTGTTCTGTACGTATCAGCGACTATGCCGGACATGAAGGGGAAATAGACTGGACGAAGACGGAAGTGTCGCGCGAAGATGCCTATTCCATCAATCTGGTGGAAGAGTTCCATGGTGGTTGTGGCATGAAAGAGCAGGAGGATTACTAAAAAATCGGGCAAAGACTTTGTGCTTTGCCTGATTTTTTGTAATTTCGCAACGTTATTCGCTTTAATGGAGACAAAAGAGACGAAACATATACGAATCAGTGACTACAACTATCCCTTGCCTGACGAGAGGATTGCCAAATATCCTGTGGCTGAGCGCGACCACTCGAAACTGCTGATATACAATAAAGGTGAAGTGGGGGAGGACATGTTCTATAACCTGCCTCAACACTTGCCTGCCAACAGCCTGATGGTGTTCAACAATACCAAGGTGATACAGGCTCGTCTGCATTTCCGTAAAGATACTGGTGCCTTGATAGAGATATTCCTCTTGGAACCAGCAGAGCCTGCTGACTATGAACAGATGTTCCAGACACGCAAGAAGTGTTCGTGGCTCTGTCTGGTGGGCAACCTGAAGAAATGGAAAGAAGGAGCGCTGGAGAGAGAGTTTACAGTTGACAGTTTACAGTTGACAGTTAGGGCAACGAGGCGTGGGGAACATGGTACCAGTCAGTGGATAGACTTTGAATGGGACGGGGATGTGTCGTTTGCTGATATCATCGACGTGATGGGTGAGTTACCGATACCGCCCTATCTCAATCGTGAGACGCAGGAGAGTGACAAGACCACTTATCAGACCGTCTATTCCAAGATAAAGGGTAGTGTGGCGGCTCCAACGGCTGGTCTTCATTTCACGGAGCGCGTGCTTGCCGATATCGACGCACGTGGGATAGAACGCGAGGAACTGACATTGCACGTAGGTGCTGGTACGTTCCGTCCTGTGAAGAGTGAGGAGATAGAGGGTCACGAGATGCATACCGAATATATCGCTGTGCGTCGTCATACCTTGGAGCGCCTGATTGCCTATGATGGTCAGGCGATTGCTGTAGGTACAACGAGTGTGCGAACGCTGGAGAGTCTTTACTATATGGGTCTGAAGGTGCTGGAGAATCCAGATGCCACAGAGGAGGAACTGCACGTGAACCAATGGGAACCGTATGATGGAAGATGGAAGAAGGAAGAAGTAAGAAGTAAGAGAGAGGTGCTGCAGGCATTGCTCGACTGGATGGACAGACGCGAACTCTCTGTGCTTCACTCCTCTACGCAGATTATCATAGCCCCTGGCTACGACTATAAGATTGTGAAGATGCTGATTACGAATTTCCATCAGCCTCAGAGTACATTGCTATTGCTGGTCAGTGCCTTTGTGAAAGGCGACTGGCATCGTATATACGACTATGCCCTGGCTCATGATTTCCGATTCTTGAGTTATGGGGATTCCTCGCTGCTGATACCGTAAGTGAAGAATGAAGAATGAAGAAATAAGAATTAAGAGTGAAAGGTTAAAGACAAAGATATGAAACATGGATTAATCACCGTGGCAGCCGCAGTGCCTGCCGTCAGAGTTGCCGATGTCGAGTATAACGTGCTCGAAATAGAAAAACTCATAGCTAATGCGGAAGGACAAGGAGTAGAGATTATCTGCTTCCCTGAACTTGCTATTACGGGTTATAGTTGTCAGGACCTCTTCAAAGGTCAACTGCTGCTCACGATGGCAGAGGAAGGACTGATGACGCTTCTTGACTTCACTCGTAAGCTGAACATCATCTGTGTGGTAGGAATGCCAGTACAGGCAGGAGGTATCCTGCTCAACTGTGCTGCCGTTATCCAGAGCGGGTGTCTGTTAGGATTGGTTCCAAAGACGTATCTGCCTAACTATAACGAGTTCTACGAGAAACGATGGTTTGCCTCGGCACAAGACTTGAATCCTACGGAAATCAACCTCGCAGGTTCCAAGATACTGTTATCCGCAGAGCCGAAAATCTTTGAGACGGTGGATGGCGTGAAGTTCGGTGTGGAGATATGTGAGGATGTATGGGCACCTGTTCCTCCCAGCAATCTGCTGACAATGGCTGGCGCAGATATTATCCTTAACTGTTCGGCAAGTGACGACCTGATCGGTAAGCATCGTTATCTGTGTTCACTCATCGCCCAACAGAGTGCCCGTACCATCAGTGGTTATGTGTATTCTTCCTGTGGTTTCGGAGAGTCGACTCAGGATGTGGTCTATGGTGGTAATGCGATGATCTTCGAGAATGGTCGATTGTTGGTAGAAGGGGAGCGTTACTCCTTCCAGCCTCAATTGAAGATATCTCAGATAGATGTTGAACGTTTGCGGACAGAGCGTCATTCTAATTCGACCTTTATCAATGCCCAGCGCCAGGCCACAGCACAGATCATCAACTGTAAGGCTGTTGAACTTCCTGAATTCCAGATGTTGCGTCCTGTCAATCCACATCCCTTTATTCCTAAAGATGAAGAGATGCAGGATACTTGTGAGGAAATCCTCAATATCCAGACATCAGGACTTGCCAAGCGTCTGACACATACCAACTGTGAACATGTGGTGATTGGTATTAGTGGTGGTCTCGATTCTACACTTGCCTTGCTGGTATGTGTACGTACCTTTGATAAACTGGGTTTGAGTCGTAAAGGAATCGTGGGCGTGACGATGCCTGGTTTTGGAACGACAGACCGTACTCATGATAATGCCACTACGCTTATGCAGACGCTGAATATCTCGCAGATGGAGATATCTATCGCCAAGTCGGTTACCCAGCATTTTGAGGATATCGGTCATGATATGAAGAAACATGATACGACCTATGAGAATGCTCAGGCTCGTGAACGGACGCAGATACTGATGGATCTTGCCAACCAACTCAATGCGATGGTGGTGGGTACGGGTGACCTGTCTGAACTGGCTCTTGGTTGGGCAACCTACAACGGTGACCACATGTCGATGTATGGTGTGAATGCGGGTGTTCCCAAAACACTCATTCAGTATCTTATCCGATACATGGCAGGATTGCAACAGTTCAAGGCTCAGAAAGAGACATTGATTGACATCATCGATACACCTATCTCACCAGAACTGACACCTGCTGACTCACAAGGTAAGATCAAACAAAAGACGGAAGACTTAGTGGGTCCCTATGAGTTACACGACTTCTTCCTCTATTATTTCCTGCGTTTCGGATTCCGTCCAGCAAAGATATTCTTCCTGGCGCGTCATGCATTTGGGAAGAAATACGATAAGGAGACGATTAAGAAATGGCTGACGACCTTCTGTCGCCGCTTCTTCACCCAACAGTTCAAGCGCTCTTGTCTGCCTGACGGTCCGAAAGTGGGTAGTGTCAGTCTCTCTCCACGTGGTGACTGGCGTATGCCGAGTGATGCTTCTTATGCACTTTGGTTGAAAGAGTGCGAAGCACTATAATGGTTAATGGTTAAAGATTAAAGGTTAAAGATTAAAGGTTAACGGTTAAAGTTTAATGGTTAAAGGTTAAAGAGTTTAAGATTAATGGCAGAACAGAATAATCAGCGCAGGAGTGTGCGCAAAAAGACAACGACAGATAATACCTATGCCCATGTGCAGCCACAGGCGACGGAGATAGAACGTGCGGTATTAGGTGCTTTGATGATTGACAAAGATGCCTATACCGTTGTCTGTGAGATGCTCTATCCAGAGAGTTTCTATGAGCCTCGCAACCAGAAGGTATATGAGGCTATCCGTGAATTGGAGATGAAAGAGCAGCCTGTTGACGTGTGGACAGTGACAGAGCAGCTTTCCAAACAGGGCGATCTTGAGGATGTGGGCGGTCCTGCCTATATCACAGAACTGTCGTCACGCGTGGCTTCTTCAGCGAATATCGAATATCATGCTCGTATCATCGCCCAGAAATTTCTGGCCAGACAACTCATCTCCTATTCTAGCAACATACAGACAATGGCCTTTGACGAGACCGTTGATGTGGATGATCTGATGCAGGAAGCAGAAGGTTCTCTCTTCGAACTCTCGCAGAAGAACATGAAGAAGGACTACACCCAGATAGATCCTGTCATCAAGAATGCGATAGACGTCATCCAGAAAGCTGCAGAGAATAAAGACGGTCTGACGGGTGTTCCTACAGGATATCATAAGTTGGATGACCTTACCAGTGGATGGCAGGCATCCGATCTTGTCATCGTGGCTGGTCGTCCTGCGATGGGTAAGACCTCTTTTGCCCTCTCGATGGCGAAGAATATTGCCGCCGACTATAAAGTTCCTATGGCATTCTTCTCGCTTGAAATGTCGAACAACCAGTTGGTGAACCGCTTGATATCCAATGTCTGTGAGATACAAGGTTCGAAGATTCTGAATGGACAACTGCACCCCGATGAGTGGGATCGTCTTGACAAGCGCGTCAACAACCTGTTGGGTGCGCCCTTGTTTATTGACGACACGCCAGGCTTGTCAGTCTTTGAATTGCGTACAAAGGCACGCCGTCTGGTACGTGAGCATGGCGTGAAGATTATCATGATTGACTATCTCCAGTTGATGAATGCCAATGGTATGCGCTTCTCCAGTCGTCAGGAGGAGGTCTCGACCATCAGCCGTTCATTGAAGAGTCTCGCCAAGGAATTGGATATTCCTATCATCGCTTTGTCACAGTTGAACCGTGGCGTGGAAAATCGCGAAGGATTGGAAGGTAAACGTCCGCAGTTAAGTGACCTTCGTGAATCGGGTGCCATTGAGCAGGATGCCGATATGGTCATCTTCGTACATCGTCCCGAATACTATCATATCTATCAGGACGATAATGGCCGTGACCTGCATGGTATGGCACAGATTATCATAGCCAAGCATCGTAAGGGTGCCACAGGTGATGTCCTATTGACATTCCGTGGTGAGTTTACTCGTTTTGAAAATCCTGAAGAAGGACGTCTTGGTCGTCGTAAGAATAACGATGATAATGGAGGCGAGATACTGGGTAGCAGAATTAATGGAGACCAGTCGGATGATTCTAACCAGTCTCCATTTACTAATTATCAGGACAATGGCCCTATGCCATTCTAATTGGCGTACTTGTCAATGAGTGACTGGGCTTGCTCGTTGCCAAGTTCCTTTGCTTTATTAAGATTCTTGGCACCTTCTGACTTATTGTTTGTCAGACACTGGGCAAGTCCTAAGAATAGATAACCATCGGAGAATTCTGGTGCCATACGAATGAGTTGCTGGGAAGTCTCGATGGCTTCTTTATGTCTGCCGACACGTATTTCAAGGGAAGCCTTCTCTGCTCGGTATAAAGGATCAGAAGGAGCCAGTTCAATTGCTTTATTGATGTCGTTCAACGCCTGTTGATAGAGATGTCCACCAACTTCAGCTATCTCACGGTTATAATAGAACTGAGGTCCTAACTGAGTTTTCATCAGACTCTCGTAGTCGTTATAGTCATTGACGGCAGGACGGAATTTTCCCATACCAGTCAGTATCTGAGCACGGACAAGCAGATAGGGTGCCACAGTCTTGACGTATGGGCGACTAAACATATTAATGGCACTGTCAAGCAAAGCCAACTCTTGGTCTGCCTCTCCCAATTGCGCCTTACATCGTGATGCGGCATAGAAGATATCGGCACTGCGGAGGTCAGTATGGGTTAGTTGCTCATAGAGCTGATAGGCTTCCGCATATTGTTGTTGTGCATAACGAATCTGTGCTTGTTGTTGGAGATAGACAGGTATGGGGTTGAGACGATAGGCTTCCTGCGATTCATTGAAAGCCTTGTCGAGTGACCATGCACTATAGGGCTTGTCACTTTGATAGATCTCTTTCTGGTAAATAAGTTCAGCATACTGATAATGGGCATCGTCTTTCTGTTCTGCCAATTTGATAACCTGCTCCATATCTTTCTCAGCATTATTGAAGTCTTCTTTGGCGGTACGATAACGGGCACGATAGAGATAACCATCTGAGACCTGTGGGAACTTTTGGATGAAACGCTCGATGAAGTTTCCATATTGGCTTTCATTCATGGTCGATGAAGCAAGGAACAGAGCCAGTAATGCCTCTTTCTGGTCGTCGGGTATTGCTTTAGCGATAGCCGTCTGTTTCAGTACGGGGTCGTTGATGCTCAGACCTTTGATAGTCAGGTCTGCTGCATAACGGGCACTGACAGCATAGGAAATATCCTTCTTCGTTCCTGCAGAGGGTTGGATGATGCCGATAACAGCACCTTCTTGATTGAGAACGGGACAGCTGACTTGACTCTCTTCTGTCGTCAGTTGAAGCGTATAGTATTCATAGGTATCTTGAAATTTCTCTGCACTACTAACAGTACCTTTTACGCAGATAGGCGTCTTTTTGACAGAGTAGGGAAGCAACCATACGCTACTTCCGTTAGTGGCTGTTGAGGCAATTGTTAGTGGAACAGTTTTCTTGGTCGACACTTTGAACTTCGCCACATCATAGGTCTCGTTTGCTCCAAGGATCATTTCAACAGGCATCTCGTCGCCTTGTGCGTCGATAATCACAGCTCGTTGGGCATCCTTAAAGGGAGCATAACTGCTGACTGCCTCTCCATTCGTGCCTATAAAGAATCCTGTGCTGCTGGCAAGCAGGGAACCGTTTGCCGAGAAGGTCTTCAGCGTGAATACTGATTTGGCAGCTTTCTCAGCCCATGAGGGTGTCTGGGCTGATAAAGGTAAAAGGGTATAGAGGAAAAATGGTAATAGGATGAATAATCTTTTCATATTTTCAATAATTCTTTTGCGTTTTGAATAGCAGCGGCAGAGATATCACTGCCACTGAGCATTTGGGCGATTTCATGGATACGCTCTTCTTGGGAGAGCATCTGCATCTGACTGGTAGTACCTGTAGTGGTCTCCAGTTTCGATACGCGATAATGGGTGGTGCCGAGGGCGGCAATCTGTGGAAGATGGGTGATACTGATAACCTGACGGTCGTTGGCTCCCATCTCCTGCATAATCTCTGCCATGCGTTCAGCAATCTTACCACTCACACCTGTATCAATCTCGTCAAAGATGATGGTGGGAAGCTTGACTGCACCGCTAATCATCGCCTTCAGGGAAAGCATCACTCGGGCAATCTCTCCACCAGATGCTACCTGAGAGATTGGTTGCAAAGGACTGGAGGTGTTGGCACTAAACAGGAAAGCGATGTTGTCTTGTCCATTCTTGTGAAGGTCTTCCTGTTGGATCATGACCTCAAAACGGACGTTGGGCATACCAAGTGTTACCAGTCGCTCACGCATCTCCTGTTCAATGTCCTTAGCGGCTTTCTGGCGGAGCTTTGTGAGTTGGTTGGCTTTCTGTTGGCATTTCTCTTTCAGGCTCTTAATTTCGTTTTGAAGAGTAGTAAGTGTCTCATCACTGTTCTCTATCTGACAGAGTTGGCGTTTCAGGTCATCGTGTATCTGTATCAATTCACCCACCGTCTCTACATGATATTTCTTCTGAAGGTCATAGAGTTTGTCAAGACGCTGGTTGATGCGTTCCAGTTCAGCAGGATCGAAATCAATAGCGTCTAAACGTGCCTCTATATCCTGAGCGATATCCTTGAGTTCTATTTGGGTACTCTCCAATCGTTCTGTCCATTCTTCTGCGGTAGGATAGACTTTAGTGATAGACTGTATGGCGGAATATGACTTACGGAGTAGGGAAAGGACACCTTGTTCGTCGGCAGAGAGGTTGTTCTGCGTCTCATAGAGTGCTGTTTTGATATCTTCACTATGAGTCATCGTGTCGCATTGCTGTTCCAGTTCCTCTTGTTCTCCTTCAGCAAGTTGGGCGTTAGAGAGTTCTTCATATTGAAACTGCATGAAGTCGAGGTTCTGACGATTACGTTCCATCTCTTCCTGTAACTCCTTCAGTTGCTGTTGTTTCTTATGATAATCGGCATACAACGTATGATAGTCTGCCAGCACCTCTTGGTCTTGGGCAATCGTATCTACCACCTCTAATTGGAAGTCTTGTTTTCCCAGTAACAGGTTCTGGTGCTGTGAGTGTACGTCAACCAACATATCACCCAGTTCCTTCAACATGGAAAGAGCTACGGGTACGTCGTTGATGAATGCACGACTCTTTCCTGCGGATGTCAGTTCACGACGGATGATACAGTCGGAGGCATCGTAGTCGATATCGTTATCATCAAAGAAAGACTGTAGTTGGTAGCGAGTGAGGTCGAAATGTGCCTCAATGACACAACGGTCAGCCCCTTGTTTAATGGTTTTGGAATCTGCTCGCTGTCCCAGCAAGAGTGCAATGGCTCCAAGGATGATACTCTTACCTGCTCCCGTCTCACCTGTAATCACAGAGAAGCCTGGGCGCAGTTCTATGTCAAGTTCATCAATCAGCGTGAAATTCCTGATGTATAGTTGCTTTAACATGTGTCAGTTCTTAATCTTATCCCACGCATTACTTTGCGAGGGGTTGATGTTAAAGAGAAGGTTATAGACATTCTCCTTTTCTTTCTGAGTACCTTTGCCATGATAGATATTGGCTAACTCATCACGTTTATAGTCTGTCCATATCTGTGGCAAGAGGCTCAGTGGCTTATTCTCGTGGGCTTCCTTCAGTCCGTTGAGTGCCGTCGTAATACTGGTCCTGCCTCGTTCTGCATTGTTAGCCATCTCGTCAAGTCCTGTACGATAATAGTCGTATTGCAGTTGTCGCATAGGTTTCATCGCCTCGTCCAAATAATCGTTGATAATGGCAAAACGGTTGCGACTGGTCTCAAAGGCTTTCCATCCAGGGAAACCGAGGTTCTGGGTATTGTTGACCAGATTCAGGCAACGCTGAAGAACATCGGTTCCTCCCATTGGAGAGAAACTGTCAAGATCAAGTCCGATAATCAGATAGGCATAATAGGCTATCAATGCAGTCAACTGGTTGTCAATCATCTCCTCTTGGAAATTCAACTGGTCGAACTGTGCATAGTCGAAGTTGAAGTCATCGTCCTTATTATTATATAAGGTGGAAGTATAAGTAGAGTAGTAGATTGGTCGGTTGGCTTGTATCATCGCCGTTGCCTCGAAACGGTCTGAAGACCTGTCGTATTTGGTAACAGTGATATTAAAGCTGCAATTGATACGTTCATTCTTTTGAAACTGATAATCAGTCCATTGGCGATCATTGATAAACTGTTCTAACGATTGTTGTAAGTTCTCGAAGACACTGGCATCTGTTCCCTGAACTTGGGCGTGATTGATATTCACCTTAGCATTCAGTTCCTGCGCATGCAAACTAAGCGGGCATAGCGTAATGATGACTAACCAGAAAATCTTCTTCATAGGATAGCTGATAGTTCTGTGATGATATCTGCTGCTACTTCGCTTTTGGGTTTGCGGTCATAGTCTTTCTGTCCTTGTGAGGAGATGATACTGATTTGATTCTCGTCAGACTGGAAGCAGGTTCCTTCATTACGCAAGGAATTAAGTACGATGAAGTCAAAGTTCTTACGCTTTAGTTTATCTTGTGCATTAGCCTGTTCGTCGTTTGTCTCTAAAGCAAAGCCAATCAGTCGCTGATTCTCCCGTTTCATCTTACCAAGTTCTGCAGCAATATCGTGAGTGGGCTTCAGGCGGATGACTAAGTCTTCATTCTCTCGTTTGATTTTCTTATCTGCAATGGTGTCAGGACGGAAATCAGCAACGGCAGCACAGAGAATGGCAGCATCACATTGTCCATAAGTATTGATGGCTGCCTGATACATCTGTTCGCAACTCTCCACATCCGTGCGATGGATATGAGGGCGTGTCGTCGCAAGTGCCACTGGTCCAGCGATGAGTTCTACCTCTGCACCTCGACGTGCACATTCCTCGGCAAGGGCAAAGCCCATCTTACCACTGGAATAGTTGCCGATAAAGCGAACAGGATCTATTTTCTCGTAGGTAGGTCCAGCCGTTATCATAATCTTCTTGCCAGCGAGTGGAGCAGAAGCATCAAGAGCACGGTCAAGATATTCTACAATCTTTTCAGGCTCCTCCATACGTCCCTTTCCTTCCAGTCCTGATGCAAGGAAACCGCTTTGTGGTTCAATAATCTGATTTCCAAACGACTGTAGTTTCTGAAGATTCTCTTGTGTTGTGGGATGTTGGTACATATCCAAGTCCATGGCAGGAGCAATGAAAACAGGCGCCTTCATAGACAGATAGGTGGTGATAAGCATATTATCGGCAACTCCATTTGCCATCTTTCCCAACGTAGAGGCGGTACAAGGAGCAATCAACATCGCATCAGCCCACAAGCCAAGGGCAACATGGGAATGCCAAGAACCATCGCGCTGAGAAAAGAAGTCGCTGATAACAGGCTTCTGAGTCAGTGCAGAAAGCGTGATAGGTGTGATAAACTCTTTCCCTGCAGGAGTAATGACAACTTGTACTTCTGCCCCTGCTTTGATAAGCCCACGGATGATATAGCATGCTTTATAAGCTGCTATGGAGCCAGTAATACCTAAGACAATCTTCTTCCCTTTCAGCATATTATGAGTTCATTTGGCTCTCACGTAAACGGATACGAGTGAGAACTTGTTTAGTATTATAGGTAAAGTCACCGCCAAGTATCCAACTATAATAACCTGGATCGAAGCGTAACACTTGAGCAACAGACTGACCTTTGTACTTTCCGAAATTGAAAACCTCTGTAATGACAGGGTTTCCATCCTTATCAAGAACAGTCTTACCTGTACGGTCTTTCAATTCTCCCCATACGATACGACCTGCAAAGTCAATATTGTCATTGCTCTTTGAGAAGTCAGCAAGGAACTGCATGTCGTTCTGTAACACACGTTCGGGATCTTCCTGCTTGTCTGTCGTATACATATCGAGTTGTCCTTGTAGTACCCGATAGGTTGCTTCCGTATCCTCATCGGCACGGTGTGCCTGGAAGTCGTCTTCCATCTTATGTCCACAATAGAAGAGATAGGCGGCAGCCAGATTGCGACGTTCCATCTTATGATAGATAGTCTGAACGTCAATCAGACGACATTTGGAGAAATCGAAATCAATACCTGCACGGAGG
This sequence comes from Prevotella sp., assembly GCA_017554145.1. Taxonomy (GTDB): domain Bacteria; phylum Bacteroidota; class Bacteroidia; order Bacteroidales; family Bacteroidaceae; genus Prevotella. The sequence goes on from JAFZIZ010000009.1 coordinate 30,840, forward strand.
AACTCCTCAGCCAGCAATGGAACATCGAAGTGGTTGGAATTATAACCGGCAATATCACTGCCGCTAAACACCTGATTGAGCGTCTGTGCAAGTTGCTTGAAGGTTGGTTTATCCTTTACATCCTCATTCTTGATACCAGTGAGTTCTTCTACGACTTCTGGAATAGCTTTTTCGGGATTGATGAGATAATTCCCCCGTTCTTCTTTTCCGTCAGGAAAGACTTTGATATAGGATATTTGAATGACACGGTCCTTGACAAGGTCAAGGCCCGTGGTCTCCAAATCGAAAATGACTAATGGTTTCTGTAAGTTCAGTTTCATTCGCAAAGAGATTAATCGTTGATGAGCATCGGCATCATCAGCATGAGTACATCTTGGTTCTCTGGCTGCTCTGAAGGAAGAACCAGTCCAGCACGGCTGGGATCAGCAAGTTGGATGATGACATCCTGACAATCGAAATTGCTCAAGATCTCGATAAATGATGCTCCTTTGAAACCAATACTCATAGGTTGACCGCTGTAGTCACATGACATACGCTCTGTGGCAGTCTTGGAAAAGTCGTAATCCTCTGCATCCAGTTGAAGTGTACCACTTTCTACGCGGAAACGAATGAGGTTGCTGGCATCGTTGGCAAATGGCTGAACACGACGGAGGGCAGAGAGAAGACCCATGCGGTCGACAGTCAGAATGTTGGGGTTATTCTGAGGAATCACAGAATTATAATTCGGATAGCGACCCTCGATGAGACGACAGATAATCTGTCCATCAGAGAAATTAATCTGGGCATTACGTTCATCGAAGCGAATTTCTACATCACCACCGTCTTTCTGTAATAAGCCTTTCAGCAGAGCAGCAGGCTTCTTTGGTAAAATAAATGCTGCTGGTTGTTCACTCTGAATAGAAAAAATCTTGTTACGTACTAACTTATGACCGTCAGAAGCAACGACAGCAAGACATTCTGGTGTAAGGTCGAAATAGATACCATTCATAACAGGACGCAACTCATCTTGTGCTGTAGCGAAGAGAGAGCGATTGATATTCTCTGACAGCAAGTCACTGGAGATATTGATAACGTTGGCACCTTCGCTGATACTTTGTGCCTGTGGATATTCATCTGCACTTTCAATAGGCAGTGAGAACAATCCGTTCTGGTAACTGATTTTGGCGATATTCTCCTGTAAATTGACATCAAAGGTGATAGGCTGTTCGGAGAAGCCTTTCACACCTTCCAGCAGGTCGTGATTGCCAATGGCGAAACGGCCGTTGCTATCACTCTCAGTCAGTTCCACTTGCGTATTCATGACGTTTTCGCTATCAGAAGCGGTTAAATAGAGCACGTTGTCCTGAATGTCAAATAGGAAATCGGCTAAGATTGGCAAGGAATTCTTGCTGTTAATCACTCTTGAAAGAGCGTTGAGTTTGCTGCTAAGCGCAGTGCTTGATACTGTAAATCTCATGTGTATTTAATTAATTTGTTTTAAGTCCTACTAATTGAGCACAAAAATACAAAATAACTTGCTCAATAGCAAAAATATTCGGTAAAATATTCTCAAATTAAAAGTATTTTTCGTAATTTCGCAATCTGAAACGTAAAATAAACAAATAATAACGAATAATTAATTATGGATTTAACAGGTAAAATTATTGCCGTGCTCCCGGCTAATAGCGGAGTATCTTCACGTACTGGTAATGCTTGGATGTCGCAGGAATATGTCATTGAGGTTCCTGGTCAGTATCCCCGTAAGTGCTTGTTCCGTGTTTTCGGTGAAGACCGCATCAAACAGTTCAACATTCAGAACGGAGAAGAGTTGACAATCAGTTTTGACATTGATGCCCATGAATACAATGGACGTTGGTTCAATGAGATCCGTGCATACAATGTAACACGTGGTGCAGCACCTGCTGCAGCTCCACAGGCAACTCCATTCCCACCACAGCAGGCAGCTGCTCCTCAGGATGCTACCTCTCCATTCCCTCCAGCACAGGAGCCCGCAGGTGAGGGTAGTGCTGATGACCTGCCCTTTTAGGATAAAATTCTAGTGGAAAAAAATATGGGCTGCAATCCTTTTGGATGCAGCCCATAATTTATTGGAAAGAAGGAGTAGGGGATTACTCACCCTTCTCCATCTTAGCTTTCAATTCAGCGAGTACGTCGATGTCACCGAGAGTGGTGCTTGCGGCAACGTTCTCAATCTTTGGAGCCTCTTCCTTCTTAGCAGCACGTGTCTTCTTAGCAGCAGCCTTCTTCTCCTCACGCTGAGGATCCTCAAAGGTACGGCTGTGAGACAGGATGATGCGCTTAGAATCCTTATTGAACTCAATTACCTTGAAGGGCAGTTCCTCGTTGAGCTGAGCCTGTGAACCATCTTCCTTGACGAGATGCTTTGGAGTAGCGAAGCCCTCAACGTCCTTGTCAAGAGATACAACGGCACCTTTCTCGAGCAACTCGATGATCTTACCCTCATGGATAGAACCAACGGTGTACTTAGCCTCGAAGACATCCCAAGGATTATCCTCCAACTGCTTGTGACCGAGAGAGAGACGACGGTTCTCCTTGTCGATATCGAGAACGACAACGTCGATTTCTGCACCTACCTGAGTAAACTCTGAAGGATGCTTAACCTTCTTGGTCCAAGAGAGGTCGCTGATGTGAATCAGACCGTCAACACCTTCCTCCAGTTCAACGAATACACCGAAGTTGGTGAAGTTGCGAACCTTAGCGGTGTGCTTAGAACCAATAGGATACTTAACTTCAATAGCCTCCCATGGATCTTCCTTCAACTGCTTGATGCCGAGAGACATCTTGCGCTCGTCGCGGTCGAGGGTCAGGATAACAGCCTCTACATCGTCGCCTACCTTCAGGAACTCCTGGGCAGAACGGAGGTGCTGGCTCCATGACATCTCTGATACGTGAATCAGACCCTCAACACCAGGCTGAATCTCTACGAATGCACCATAGTCAGCGATAACGACTACTTTACCCTTCACGTGGTCGCCTACCTGCAGATTAGCATCCAGAGCATCCCAAGGATGTGGAGTGAGTTGCTTCAGACCGAGGGCAATGCGTTTCTTCTCGTCGTCGAAGTCGAGGATAACGACATTGATCTTCTGGTCGAGTTCTACTACCTTGTGTGGATCGTCTACGCGGCCCCAAGAGAGATCGGTGATATGGATGAGTCCGTCAACACCACCGAGGTCAACGAATACACCGTAAGAGGTGATATTCTTAACGGTACCCTCAAGGATCTGACCTTTTTCGAGTTTACCGATGATTTCTTTCTTCTGTGCCTCCAGCTCAGCCTCAATAAGAGCCTTGTGAGAAACAACGACATTGCGGAACTCCTGATTGATTTTCACAATCTTGAAGTCCATGGTTGTACCAACGAACTGGTCGTAGTCGCGTATGGGGTGAACGTCAATCTGACTACCAGGCAAGAATGCCTCGATGCCAAATACGTCAACAATCATACCGCCCTTCGTGCGACACTTGATGTAACCCTGAACGATTTCCTCGCTCTCGAGAGCTGCATTAACACGATCCCAACTCTTAGAGAGACGTGCTTTTTTGTGTGACAGTACGAGTTGTCCCTTCTTGTCCTCAGCGTTCTCTACGTAAACCTCTACGGTGTCACCTGCTTTCAGGTCGGGGTTGTAACGGAACTCAGAGGCGGGGATGATACCGTCGCTCTTGTAGCCGATGTTTACGACTACTTCTTTCTTGTCAACACTGATAACAGTACCATCGACAACCTGATGCTCACTGACTTTATTCAGCGTTTCATCATAAGCCTTGTCAAGTTCTTCCTTGCTGACGTTTGCTGCCATACCATTCTCAAACTCTTCCCAATTGAAGTCGTTCAATGGCTGGACGTTCTTTGTTAATTCTGACATAAATTTAATATGTTGCCCCTTCTATTGGGTTGGGGCGAGGTCTGAACAGACGTTTATCAGACCATGTTAATGGGTTAATAATGTATAGGTGTCAGCGCCTGTTCCGGCACCTACCGTCCCCTTTTGGGACATAAAACGGCTGCAAAATTACAAAAACTTCCGGTCATTACCAAATGTTTTGACCAGAAGTTTCTGTAAATTATTGATTTTTCGTAAAATACTAATAACTGCGGGCGATGATGACACGATATTTAGCAGGTTTGCCACTGACCATATCAGTACCAGGCGTTTGTTCGAAGGCAAAAGGTACGCAACGAATCGTTGCCTGTGTCTCTTCCTTGATTTGTGCTTCGGTCTCGGCAGTACCGTCCCAATGACAGAGGAAGAATCCACCGTCCTTGACGCGCTCCTTGAACTCCTCGTAGTTGTCACATTCGTAGATACGCTCGTCACGATACTTGCGCGCTTTCTCGAAGATGTTCTTTTGGATTTCGTCCAAAAGTCCTTCTACGTATTGAGCGATACCCTCGATAGGACGGGTTTCCTTTTCGAGCGTGTCGCGACGCATCACTTCGATAGTGCCGTTCTCCAAGTCGCGAGCACCCAGTACCAGACGTACAGGCACACCCTTCAGTTCATAATCGGCAAACTTAAAGCCCGGACGCTTGTTATCAGCATCGTCGAACTTCACGCTGATACCCTTTGAACGTAGCTCCTCAATGATAGGCAGCACCTCTTTGTTCACCTGCTCCATTTGCTCGGGTTTGGTGGCAATAGGGATGATGACCACTTGAATAGGAGCCAGACGTGGAGGCAATACCAAACCGTTATCGTCGCTATGGGTCATGATGAGTGCACCGATAAGTCGGGTAGATACACCCCAAGAAGTAGCCCATACATATTCAGGCTTATTTTCTTTATTAAGATAAGTAACTTCGAAGGCCTTGGCGAAGTTCTGTCCGAGGAAGTGGGAAGTTCCGCTTTGTAAAGCCTTACCGTCTTGCATCATAGCCTCGATAGTATAGGTGTCGAGGGCTCCTGCAAAACGCTCAGTCTCGCTCTTCACACCCTGCATGACAGGCACGGCCATCCATTCCTCAGCAAACTTGGCATAGACACCCAGCATCTTCTTGGCTTCCTCTTCTGCCTCTTCTTTTGTGGCATGAGCCGTATGTCCCTCTTGCCAGAGGAACTCTGATGTACGAAGGAAAGGACGGGTACGCATCTCCCAGCGCATCACGTTACACCACTGGTTGCACATCAGGGGCAGGTCGCGCCAAGAGTGAATCCAATTCTTATAAGTGTTCCAAATAATCGTCTCTGAGGTAGGACGGACAATCAGTTCTTCTTCCAATTTAGCAGTGGGATCAACCTCTACGCCGCTCTTGTCTTCCTTGGCACGCAGACGATAGTGAGTCACCACAGCACACTCTTTGGCGAAACCCTCTACATGCTCTGCCTCTCTTGACAAGAATGACTTTGGAATGAGCAAGGGGAAGTAAGCGTTCTGAGCCCCCGTTTCCTTAAACATTTTATCTAACTGTTGTTGCATCTTTTCCCAGATGGCATAGCCATAGGGTTTGATGACCATACAGCCACGAACAGCACTCTGTTCGGCAAGGTCTGCTTTAATGACGAGGTCGTTATACCACTGACTGTAATTGTCAGCCCTTTTTGTCATTTCTTTGAGTTCTTTAGCCATATATATTCCTTTATTTTTCAAAATTTGGTGCAAAATTACGAAATTATTATGAAAGTATATACCATATTACAAATTAATTTGTATCTTTGTCGCAAATTAGTATTTGTTTAATTAAACTCAAGTATTATGAAATTAAAATTAATGTCTCTGTTACTTTGCGTTGGTATGCTCTTCGCATGTAACAACACCCAGAAGGGTGCAGGTATCGGTGCCGGTGGCGGTGCTTTATTAGGTGGTATAATCGGTGCTATTGCTGGTAATACGGCAGTAGGTGTCGCAGTAGGTGGTGCCGTAGGTGCCGGTGCTGGTGCAATCATCGGTAAGAAGATGGATAAAGCTAAGGCACAGGCTGAGCAGGTTCAGAATGCTCAGGTAGAGACAGTGAAGGATACGAACGGCCTTGATGCTGTGAAGGTGACTTTCGACTCTGGTATTCTTTTCGCTACAGGTAAGGCTGATTTGAGCGCTAGTGCTAAAAATTCACTTGCAGAGTTTGCCCGTGTGCTGAATTCCAATACCGACTGTGATGTCGCTATTATCGGACATACTGACAACACAGGTAGCGACGCTATCAACCAGCCGTTGTCTGTTAATCGTGCCAACAGCGTATCGAACTATCTGCGTTCTTGTGGTGTTCAGGGCAAGCAGATTAAGAGCGTTGAGGGTCAGGGTTCAACCAATCCCGTTGCCGATAACTCTACTGCTGCTGGTCGTCAGCAGAACCGCCGTGTGGAGGTTTACATGTATGCCAGCCAGGAGATGATTCAGAAGGCTGAGGCAGGTACGCTCCAGTAATGAAGGCTTTCTGGAAGAAAATTAAAAGATTTCTTTTGTGGATAGTAGTTGCGTTTTTCGCTTCTACTATCCTTTCTGTTATTGTGTTACGTTGGGTGCCTGTATTCTTCACACCGTTGATGTTTATCCGTGTGGCACAACAGGTATCTGATGGTAAAGAAATGACATTGCATCATCATTGGGTGCCGTTAGAAGAGATATCTCCATCATTACCGTTGGCAGTGATGGGAAGTGAGGATGCTCGTTTTCTGGAACATCACGGTTTCGATTATAAGGCAATAGAGCATGCTGCCATTCGTAATATGAAACATCCCGAAAAACGGAAGTTAGGAGCATCTACCATTTCCCAGCAGACGGCAAAGAATGTATTTTTATGGCCAGGTCGCTCATGGACTCGTAAGGGTTTCGAGGTCTATTTCACCGCATTGATAGAACTTTTCTGGTCGAAGCAGCGCATCATGGAAGTCTATCTGAATTCCATTGAGATGGGAGATGGAATCTATGGTGCCAGTGCTGTGGCGGAATGGCATTTCCATAAGGAGGCTTCCCAGTTGACGAAGGCTGAATGTGCCCTGATAGCCGCCACACTTCCTAATCCTCTTCGATTTAATTCCGCTAAGCCCAGTGGCTACGTATTAAAACGACAACAGCGCATCCTTCATGAGATGCGCTATGTCAAACCTTTAGAATAAAGTTTAAAGGTTATAGTTTAAAGGTTATAGAGTTTAAGCTCTTCTGCCATCTGTTCCTGCAACTCCTTTGCTTTCTGTGCTGCCACTTCGGCAAAATCCTCTCCGTTGCTGGCATAGATGATACCGCGACTGGAGTTTACGAGCAAGCCGCAATCTTTTGTCATACCGTATTTGCAGACTTCCTGAAGACTGCCACCCTGTGCACCGACACCAGGTACGAGTAGGAAGTGGTTGGGGGCTATTTTGCGGATGTCCTCAAACATCTGACCTTGTGTGGCACCTACCACATACATCATGTTCTCGTCGTTGCCCCATTGTTGTGACATCTTCAGTACTTTCTCAAAAAGTCGTTCCCCCTTGTTGTCCTCCGTCAACTGGAAGTCGTGACTTCCCTTGTTGCTCGTCAGAGCCAACAGAATCACCCATTTTCCCTCATACCCGAGGAAAGGCGTTACGGAATCCTCGCCCATATAGGGGGCTACGGTCAGTGCATCGACATCATACTCCTCAAAGAAGGTCTTGGCATACATCTTCGAGGTGTTACCAATATCCCCACGCTTGGCGTCCGCAATGATGAAGTGGTTTGGGTATTCCTCTTTCAAATAGTCGATGGTTGCCTCGAAAGCCATCATACCGTCCACTCCATAAGCCTCATAGAAAGCAAGGTTGGGTTTGTAGGCGACACAGTAGGGTGCTGTGGCATCGATGATGAGTGCATTAAACTCACAAAGAGCACGAAAGATATAATCTTCATCGTCCTTTGCCTTCGCCTCGTCAATGATGCACTGCGGTATCTTGTTGATATCCGTATCGAGACCGACGCAGAGGAAACTTTGCTTCTCCTTGATTTGTTGAATAAGTTCTTGTTTAGTCATATTCTACTATTTTGATGTTGTTGCGACAAAATCGCAACACACTATAACTCTGTTTCTTTCATTCGTTCTGCATTCTCCGCTACGGTGAGGGCATCAATCATCGGCTGGATATCTCCGCCGAGGAATCCCTGAAGGTCGTGGGTGGTATAGCCAATACGATGATCTGTCACACGGCCCTGTGGGAAGTTATAGGTACGGATTTTTGCGCTTCGGTCGCCCGTTGAGACAAGTGTCTTACGACGTGAGGCGATATCATCCATATACTTCTGGTGCTCCTTATCATATATAAAGGTATACAGGCGTGAGAGGGCGCGTTCCTTGTTTTTTGGTTGGTCACGCGTTTCTGTACATTCGATGAGGATTTCCTCCGTCTCACCTGTATTGGGATTCTTCCACATATAGCGCAGACGCACACCCGATTCCACCTTGTTCACATTCTGACCACCAGCACCGCTGCTTCGGAAGGTGTCCCATTTGATCTCACCTTCGTTGATATGTACCTCAAACTTATCCGCTTCGGGCAATACGGCAACAGTGGCAGCAGAGGTGTGCATACGACCCTGTGTCTCCGTTGCGGGCACACGTTGTACGCGATGGACTCCAGATTCGTATTTTAGGGTACCATAAACATCGGCACCACTTACGGCGAAGTCGATTTCCTTATAACCGCCTACGGCACCTTCGCTGACACTCGTGATACTTAGTTGCCAGCCTTTTGAGTCGCAAAAACTCTTATACATTTTGAAGAGATCACCGGCAAATAGACAGGCCTCGTCGCCGCCGGTTCCTGCACGAATCTCCATCTGTACATTCTTAGCGTCCTCTGGGTCTTTCGGGATGAGGGCGATTTTGATTTCTTCTTCCAGTTTCGGCTGCAACGCCTCGTTTTCTGCAAGTTCCTCACGTGCCATCTCCTTCATCTCCGCATCGTCCTCGTTGGCAAGGATATCCTTTGCCTCCTTGATACTGTTCAGGCAGGCGATGTAACGCTTGCGGGCATCCATGATGTCGCCCAGGTCCTTGTATTCCTTCGTCAGTTTCACGAAGCGCTGTTGGTCGGCTATCACACTCGGGTCGGTAATCAGTGTTGACACTTCCTCGAAACGTGCCTCCAAGCCGTCCAGCTTCTGTAATATACTGTTTCTCTCCATTTAATAGCTATATTCTCCAAATTCTGATTTAATCGTTAGGCTTTTCTTGCCTTCCTCGATGTGACCAACGACTTGGGCGTCAATATTGAACGACTTTGACAGAGCAATGACCTTGTCGGCGACCTCAGGACAGACGTAGATTTCCATGCGGTGTCCCATGTTGAACACCTGGTACATCTCGCGCCAGTCGGTACCAGAACACTCGTGGATGGCACGGAACAGCGGGGGCACGGGGAACATATTATCCTTCACCACACGGCAGTTGTCGTTGACGAAATGAAGCACCTTGGTCTGGGCACCACCCGTGCAGTGTACCATACCATGAATCTTTGGACGCAGTTCGTCAAGCAGTTTCTTGATAACTGGAGCATAGGTGCGAGTGGGAGAGAGTACGAGCTGTCCTGTATCCACAGGCGAGCCTTCTATGGCATCCGTCAGCTTATACTTACCGCTATATACCAACTCAGCGGGCACGGCATGGTCGAAACTCTCAGGATATTTCTCTGCAAGATACTTGGCGAAGACATCATGACGGGCAGAAGTGAGCCCGTTGCTGCCCATGCCACCATTGTAACGTTTCTCATACGTAGCCTGTCCTGTGCTGGAAAGTCCTACGATGACATCGCCCGGACGGATGTTGGCATTGTTGATTACGTCGGCACGACGCATGCGACAGGTCACCGTGCTGTCGACGATAATGGTGCGCACGAGGTCGCCCACGTCAGCCGTCTCGCCACCAGTAGGCCAGATGCCAATACCCATCTCACGGAGTTCTGCCAATAGTTCGTCAGTACCATTGATAATGGCAGAGATAACCTCACCAGGGATGAGCATCTTGTTACGCCCGATGGTGGAACTGACGAGGATATTATCCACAGCACCCACGCAGAGCAAGTCATCGGTATTCATCACGATGGCATCCTGAGCAATGCCTTTCCATACGGATAAGTCACCCGTCTCTTTCCAATACATATAGGCGAGGCTTGATTTCGTGCCAGCACCATCGGCATGCATGATGTTGCAATACTCGGGGTCGCCGCCCAGAATGTCAGGAATAATCTTACAGAAGGCTTGCGGGAAGATTCCTTTGTCAATGTTCTTAATGGCGTTGTGCACGTCTTCCTTGGCGGCAGAGACGCCACGCATCATATATCTGTTGTCGGTCATTTAATTATCAATTGTTAATTATCAATTAAACTGAACTTTCGGTGCTTTCTCAGCTCCAGCCTCTGCTTCGAACTTCGTCATCTGGCTGAAGCCGAAGATACCGGCGAAAATATTCTTGGGGAACGAACGAATCTCGACGTTATACTTCTGAACAGCAGCATTATAACTGTTGCGAGCCTCGTTGATACGATTCTCTGTACCCTCCAACTGCACTTGCAGATCGCGGAAGTTCTCGTTAGCCTTTAGGTCTGGATAGTTCTCTTGAATGGCAATCAGACGACCGAGAGCACTACCGAGCTCGCCCTGTGCTTGCTGGAAATCCTTTAGTTTCTCGGGAGTCATGTTCTCTGGGTCGAGTGTGATCTGGGTAGCCTTTGAACGGGCAGCAACCACGTCTTCGAGTGTCTGTTTCTCGTGAGTAGCATAACCCTTCACAGTCTCCACGAGGTTGGGAATCAGGTCGGCACGACGCTGATAGGTAGATTGTACATTGGCCAGAGCGGTAGTAGCACTTTCCTGTACACTGACCATTGAATTGTAGGCACTTGCAGCCCATGCGCCAATAACGACGATGACTACGATAATTGCGATAAGTCCTTTACTGAGTTTCATAATCTTTATATTTTATATTTTAAAATTTAACCATCAATTATTATCTTTTATCTATCAACTTACCATCTTGATGTAGCGCCACCGCCACCAAATGAGCCTCCGCCGAACGATCCGCCTCCGAAGCCTCCTCCACCATCGAAGCTATGACCTCGGCTACTGCCGCCACCACTATAGAAACCACTACTACTGCTGGGCTCAAAGGGGTTGGACAAAAGATGGGCACTACCGATAAGTCCCATCCAAACGTATTTATTGTTGAGAAAGAGGAAGAAACCACCGCCCAGTAAGATAATGAGTAAGAATACCCCCATGATACCAACAATCTCATCATCGAAATCATCGCTCGGGCTGCTAAGTTGCGACATCTCGGGCAGGTCTTTCTTTTGCAGGGTGGAGTAGATGGCTTCTGCAAGATATATCATACCGCTGTCGGGCATCTCGGCGCGCATGGCTGGTACGACATATTGTTGTTCCAGACGATGACACTCTGCATCAGTGAGGTCGGCCTCCAGCTTCCGTCCTGGCGACATGTTGATGCTATGATCTAGATAGCCAACAACAATCACTAAGCCACGGTCATCAATCCCCACACCGTATTTATTGCCGACATCCTGCGCCATACGGAAAGGATTATCGTTCTCGATATGGTTGACAACGATGACCACAGATTGGATACCAAGTTCATTTTCAAGACGTTGCAGCGTAATATTCATGCAATCGACAGCTCCTTGTGAGAGTACGGAGTCTGGATTTGCTACATATTGGGTGGCATCTTTCAGATAGGGTATCTCGATATTGTCTGCATTCCAGTAGGGAGTGTTTTGCTGCAGAGTAGCTGTCACGGGTCCTGTCTCATCGTCTTCCATAGCAAGCATCATCGAGCAGCCTCCGAAAAGGAAAACCGTAGCAATAAAGAAAACCCATTCCCACATTTTACGACGTTTGGCCCATTTAGGATTGGCTTTCTGATAACTGGTGAGAATGTTCTTACATTCCCTCTGGTATTCCCGTTCCAAAGTTTCATAACGCTTCGAGTATTGACGCCTCAGTTTTGAAGACGATATGAGTCCATGCGACTTCTTCTCCATTTTATAAGAGCTTTCCAGTGCACGGATGGTGTCGTTATACTGGGTGGTCAGTAGATTGATACTCTCTGCGTATTTCATTTGTAAAGAGAAAGGGGGTTATTTTTCATGCCAGAATTCCCAAGAGGCGAATGCCTGTAATAGTAACATCTCCAATCCATTCTTTACGTCTGCACCGTATTGGGCACCACGCTTCATAAATAGTGTCTCATCAGGATTATAGATTAGATCGTAGAGAATGGTGTGCGAGTCCATCGCCTCGTAGGGCAGGTTAGGACACTCTTCTGTCTTCGGATACATTCCCACAGGAGTGCAGTTGACGATCACATTATACTCTTTTAACACTTCTGGCGTGATATTCTTGTATTGAATGGCATTTGGACGTTCGTAGCGACTAACAAAAACTGTTTCAAGACCTAAGCTTTTCAAACCGTAGTCAATGGCTTTCGAGGCGCCACCTGTTCCAAGAATCAAGGCTTTCTGATGCCATTTTTTGTCAAGCATCGGTTCAATGCTCTTGGTAAAGCCAATGACATCAGAGTTGAAACCTTTCAGTTCAATTTTGCTGCCACGATGTGTTACCCGAATCACGTTTACGGCTCCAATGGCTCGTGCCTCGGGTGAGATATTGTCGAGAAAAGGTATCACCTTCTCCTTATAGGGGATGGTGACGTTGAGTCCTTTCAATTCAGGATTTGAGTCAAGCACTTCCGCAAGTGCATCGATGTCAGGAATCTCATAGTTCTCATAGACAGCATCAATACCTTCATCCTTGAATCGTTGGTTGAAATAGCTGATAGAGAAGGAATGTCCGAGGGGATAGCCAATTAAACCGTACTTGTCCATAATTTCATTTTCTTATTTTGTTGCAAAATACATGGTGCAGATGCCAAAGGTTAATCTCTTGAACTTCGCATTGCTGAAACCTGCCTCCTTCAGAATATCCACCATCTGTTCACCCTGCGGAAATGCCTCGATGGTCTTGGTGAGATATGAGTAGGCGGAGGCGTCTTTAGAGATAAGCCTGCCATATATCGGCAGCACTGTGTGTGCATATATGTAAAAGAGTTGGCGCATGGGGAAACTGATAGGCGAAGTTAACTCCACAATACTCAGATGGCCCCCTTTTTTCAAGATACGACAAATCTCTTTCAGTCCTTGATCAAGGTCGGCGAAGTTGCGAATGCCGAAAGCTGCCGTCACGGCGTCAAAACTATCGTCAGAGTAGGAGAGTGCCGTACAGTCTTCTTTCTCAAAGGAGATAATGTTCTGTAGTCCCTTTTTCTTGACTTTCTCTCTGCCAATGTTCATCATTCCCTCGCTGATATCAGCACCAATCAGTCTGGAAGGATGCAGCATATTTGCGGCAAGGATGGCAAAATCTCCCGTTCCTGTGGCGATATCCAGTATTGTCTGTGGCTGGTAGGGCACCAATTGTTGAATTGCTTTCTTACGCCATCCTCGGTCAATGTCCCACGAGAGACGGTGGTTCAGCGTATCGTAGGTAGAAGCAATGTTGTCGAACATCTGCTCCACCTGCGTGGCTTTCGTACCACTACCGTATGGATTTATCGTCTCTTGTTGGTACATATTATTTATATTATTAGGAGAATATAGGTAGTCTTAGGATGTCTTAGGCTTTCCTGGATTTTAAATAATCACTGACATTCTTCTCAATACGGGCAGCGATATCATCATTTTCGCTTGCTTTCTCGAACTTCTCTCCGATGATGTGTTCATAGAGTTCGATATAACGGTCAGATACACTCTCAGCATACTCATCGGTAATTTCGGGCATCACCTGTCCAGGCTCGTTCATGAAGTTATGCTCAATGAGCCACTGACGTACAAACTCCTTTGAAAGTTGTTTCTGGGGCTCACCCTTGGCGAGTTTCTCCTCATAGCCGTCGGCATAAAAATATCGACTACTGTCCGGGGTATGTATCTCGTCGATAAGATAAACTTTACCATCACGCTTACCAAACTCATACTTGGTGTCTACCAGAATCAGTCCCTGTTTCTTGGCAATCTCCTGACCACGTGCAAACAACTTGCGAGTATAGTCTTCCATCACGGTATAATCTTCAGCAGAGACAATGCCCTGTGCAATGATCTCTTCTTTCGAAATATTCAGGTCGTGACCTTCGTCAGCTTTGGTGGTGGGAGTGATGATAGGCTCTGGGAAACGCTCATTCTCTTTCATGCCCTCATGCAGTTTCACACCACACAACTCACGACAACCGTTTTTGTATTCACGCCATGCAGAACCAGTGAGGATGCTACGGATAATCATCTCTACGCGGAAGCCTTCACATTTCAAACCTACAGTCACCATAGGATCGGGAGTCGCCAATTTCCAATTCGGGCATATGTCGCTGGTAGCGTCAAGGAATTTGGCGGCAATCTGGTTCAATACCTGTCCCTTAAAAGGAATACCCTTTGGCAGAATCACGTCAAAGGCGGAGATACGATCTGTAGCTACCATCACCATCAGGTCGTCGTTGATGTTATACACATCACGTACTTTTCCGTGATAAACACTCTTTTGTCCTTCAAAATTGAAGTCAGTCTTTGTTAATGCTTTCATCTTTATTTTTATTTTGTTTCTCTTTGTCAAAACGTTCGTAGGCATTCACGATACGTGTCACCAATTTGTGGCGCACAATATCTTTACGATTGAGTTCTACAACTCCGATTCCCTCTATGTCATTAAGGATACGTAGAGCCTCTACCAGTCCGCTCTTTTGTTCACGAGGCAGGTCTATCTGTGTCATATCACCCGTGATAATCATCTTCGTGTTCCATCCCATACGGGTTAAAAACATACGAATCTGTTGTGGCGTGGTGTTTTGTGCCTCGTCAAGAATCACAACGGCATCACTGAGAGTTCTGCCTCGCATAAAAGCGAGTGGGGCTATCTGGATGACGTGTTTCTCCATCATGTCCTGTAGTTTCACTTGTGGCAACATATCCTCTAATGCATCGTAGAGTGGTTGCAGATAGGGATCTATCTTGTCCTTCATGTCACCTGGCAAGAATCCAAGTTTCTCTCCAGCCTCTACGGCAGGGCGTGAAAGGATAATTTTCTTTGCTGTCTTCTCCTTCAATGCCTTCACGGCAAGGGCAATGGATAGATAGGTTTTTCCCGTTCCTGCTGGTCCTACAGCAAATACCATATCGTTTTGTTCATAGGCATCGATGAGTCGCTGCTGGTTTTCCGAACGTGCCTTGATGGGACGTCCCGACATAGAGTAGCAAACAACACCCTCTGGTACTTCATCCTTTGTACGATGCCCCTTTACAATATCGATGATGTCCTCTTCTTGAAGTGCGTTAAATTTCAACACATGCTGTCTTATCTTCTCTGCACTCTCCTCGAAGGCTGCCATTTGTTCTTCATCACCCAAGATGCGGATAACATTGTCGCGAGCCACGATGCGCAGTTTAGGGTACAGGGCTCGCATCATCTGTAAATGTGCGTTTCCCGTTCCGTAAAATACCACGGGGTCAATATCCTCTAAAACAATATGCTTCTCTATCAAAATAATGTTATTTACGAATAATATGGATGCAAAATTACAAAGAAAATCTCACTTTACCAAAGGTAATGAGAAAAAATGAGAAAAAAGCTTTCAAGATGATGATATCTCTAGAATTAATTGTGTATCTTTGCAAAGAATGAATAGACTACAATTATTACTTTTTGGCTGTTGCTGGACTGTTATTGGCGGCTATGCACAGGAACAGCAAGTGGTGTTGCACAAGCAACGTGCATTCCCAACGACGATACCAGCAGGCAACTATAGCGGTATTACCTGGTTGGGTGGTAGTCGCTATGCGGTGGTAAACGACAAGGCGGAGGAGAGCGGATATCATCTGTTCGTGATAGATATCGACTCGATAACGGGTAAGATAAAGCATGCCAGAGAGGATGGCTTCCGTTCCGGTGGCGTGGCGAATCGTGACGAGGAGGGAATAGCATTTTTTGCTCCCGACAGTACCGTGTTCATCTCGGGCGAAAGTGACAATGATGTTCTTGAATATACCATTAATGGAAGATTGACAGGGCGCAGGCTACAGGTGCCCGATGTCTTCAAGAAAGCAAAAGGTAACAAAGGATTGGAAGCTCTAACCTATCAGCAGCAGACGGGATTGTTCTATATCATTTCGGAGAAGCCCTTGAAGGGTGACAGTTACCAGCGTATTCAGAGTTTTGGTGACGATCTGCAACCTGCCTGCCAGTGGCTCTACCAGATGGATAAGCCGTCGCCTAAGGTGGAAGAAGGTCAGCATACGAATGGCGTTCCTGCCTTGGCAGCAATGCCCGATGGCAGACTGCTTGTGATGGAGCGTGAGGTATTCAGACCGAAGAATAGTATTGGCTCTTGGGTGAAGAACCACATCTATGTAGTCACCCCAACGAAAGAGATGAAAGGGCAATGCCTTGAGAAACAGTTGGTGGTATCGTTTCAGACGAGATTCAATCTGTCGACACGTAGTTTCGCCAACTATGAAGGCATGTGTTTAGGTCCTCGACTGGTTGACGGCAGACAGGTGCTTGTACTGATCTGTGACTCGCAAAACCAGTATAAGGGCTATCTCAAGGATTGGATAAAGACGATAGTCCTGCCTTAGTCTTTCAGGGAGGCATAATATCCTAAACGATACAACAGGTATACCCATAGACGTGGATGACAT
Source organism: Prevotella sp. (assembly GCA_017554145.1). Lineage (GTDB taxonomy): Bacteria > Bacteroidota > Bacteroidia > Bacteroidales > Bacteroidaceae > Prevotella. The sequence continues at coordinate 47,507 of JAFZIZ010000009.1, forward strand.
CCTGTGAGATGGCGGCGTTCCAGTCGTCTAAAGAGTGTATGCCAAAGTCGGAAGAGCAAGGGGATACGCTCGACATAGTCGATAATCCGTGAATACCCTTTCAGTTCTTTGCGGAAACGGAATAGGGTGGTGATGTTACGCTCCGTTTTCCGGATAAAGTCCTCGTTGTTCTCAAAATCATTGAGGATTAACGGATTGTCGATATGCAGAATGGTAGCACCAGCCTCTTGTAATGTCTTTCCGAAACAGACATCCTCGTAGCCGCTTTTTGTGAAGCGCTCATCAAAGGGATGGGCCAGGATACAGGAACGACGGATAAGGAAATTGGTGGAACGAAACTCCTTGAAGCCTGCAGTCTGACGTTTATTGACGGTATGATGGGGTTCTGCGTCTTTCTCGTAGAGGTATCTGAGATTCTGATGATGCGTATCCCAACTGGCTCCCACCTTGATGCCTCCGTTCGTCACGTCAGTCTCGTCGCAGGGCAGGTATCTCATGATATAGTCCATCCCAGGAATCTCCATATCGCAGTCGATGAACAACAACCATTCGTACTGACTTTGGGCAGCAAGGAAATTACGGGTGGCAGCACTGCCGCTGTTCTTTTCTTTGAGGATATACCGACAGTGGGGTAATCCATCAATCGCCTTGTTAGCCTCTACCTTGTCTGTCTGGTCGGAACCGTCGTCAGCCGCGATAACCTCGTACTTAAAGGATGACGGTGCATCGAGGGCTATCCGTTCACACAAGGCAGACAACTGCTTGGCGGTGGGATAGACACTACCGTTGTAAGTTGGAATTAGGATAGACAGTTCTGTTATCATACAAGGAGCAAAAATACAAAATAAAAGTGATATAGCGAAAATATCTTTGGAAAATTTTGTATAATCGACTAAAAGTTCGTACCTTTGCAGCCGCTATTACGAGATAGTAGCATGAAATTCAAACAAAATTAAACAATTTAAATTCAATTATGGCAACAAAAATCAGATTACAGCGCCGCGGTCGTAAGAGTTATGCTTTCTATAGCATTGTTATAGCTGACGCAAGAGCACCACGTGATGGTAAATTTACTGAGAAGATTGGTACTTATAATCCTAACACCAATCCTGCCACAGTAGATTTGAATTTCGATCGTGCACTTTACTGGGTGGAAGTTGGCGCACAGCCCACTGACACAGTTCGTAACATTCTCAGCCGTGAGGGCGTGTACTTGATGAAGCACCTGCGTGGTGGCGTTAAGAAGGGCGCGTTTGACGAAGCTGCTGCTCAAAAGAAGTTCGATGCATGGAAGGCAGACAAGCAGAAGGGCCTTGATAAGGTCGCTGCAGAGGAGGCTAAGGCAAAGAAGGACGCTGCTGCAAAGGAACTGGCTCAGGAAAAGAAACTGAACGAAGAGATTGCAAAGAAAGTAGCCGACAAGAAGGCTGCCGCTGATGCTGCTAAGGCAGAGGAAGAGTCTGCAAAGGCTGCTGAGGAAGCTACTGCTGAGGCTCCTACTGAAGAAGCTGCTCCCGCTGCAGAGACTGAGGCTCCTGCTGCAGAGTAAAGCGATTCTCTTTGAATTAATGAATATAGGGATGGATAACATTGTCCGTCCCTATTTTGTTAGGAATGAAGATGCATATACTGGAGATACCATCATTTTTCCCCCCTATGGGTGGTGACTTTTGCTTAGATCAGGCAAAGGCTTTATCGGCATTGGGTCATGAGGTGCGTATACTGAGCAATGTGCAGTTGGGAGTGACTGTCACTCTAAAAGATTATGTATCGCTGCCGTGGTATTGCTATGAACATGAGATGGCTGGTGTTACAGTCTATCAATCCTATCAAAGAGGTGTTCCTAGATGTATTCGTCACAATGTTAACCATTGGGTATCTATCGTTTGTTCGATGTATGAGGACTATGTGAATAAATACGGTACTCCGGATATCTTACATGCCCATTGTGCCAAATGGGCGGGTTATGCCGCGATGAAAATCAGTAAAGAGAATCATATACCTTATGTCATTACGGAACATTTGTCAAAAACAATATTAGAAGAGGAGTTTGGAAAGGCTCCCAGTGATGCTTGGCAGATACCATTATTGAAATCTGCATATGAGAAGGCTGATAAGGTGATTCCTGTTTCGGAAGAGTTGGTGGACAGTATAGCATGTTATTTTGGTAAAAAATACCAATGGCAGTATGTCTCGAATATAATAGATACGGATTTCTTCCATTATTATCAGCGTCAATCTATGTCAGGGCGTCCATATCGTTTCTGTTGTCTGGCTAACTATTGGTCATTGAAAGGCTACGATATATTGTTTGCTGCTTTCAGAATATTACGTGAGGAAGGAATAAATGTTGAATTGCATATAGCGGGCAGAGGAACAGACTCTATGGAATGTCGTCATCAACTCTCTGAAGGAATGTCCACTCATGGACTAATAGATAAACAAGGTGTCAGGGACCTGTTATATCAGTCTGACACCTTAGTGTTGGCAAGTCGTAGTGAGGTACAGCCGTTGGTGTTAATGGAGGCTATGAGTACGGGTATTCCTGTTATTTCTACAGAATGTGTTCCACAAAATCTACGTATTGATAAGGGTTGTGTAATTGTTCCTATCGACGATATTCAGTCTTTGGCAAAAGCAATGAAGGAACGTGTTCAAGTTCCGACCTTTGATGGAAAAGAACTATCGAATAAAATCAGGTTACAGGCTTCTCCAGAAGTAGTTGGGAAGAAGTTAGAGACAATCTTCAGTGAAATAATTTCTTTAAAGAAACAATAACGTTTCGAGTGACTAACCCTATAATCCACAAGGGTTTATGGTCCAAAACAAAAAACAGGAACTTTGTTTTTAGAGGTCTTTGTGAGTTCCATTTTTTTTCACAGGTTCTCGTTTCATGAAAGAGTTGAACGTTATATGCACGGAACGCATGCATGCCTAAGGAAAAGACTCGTTGCTGGAAAAAAGTTTCGATGGCAACACTATGAATGTCGTATTTCTGAGAGAGATAGTAACTTTGTGCTGATACGCGACGAACGAACTGGAATTGTTTTTCTTCATCTTTGGAAGAGGATACGGTCTCTTCTCCTTGGCTATAATTGAGTGTGCATTCAGGAATATAAGCAATCATTCCCTGATGTGCCATCACAAAAGCCACTTGTAGATCCTCGCAGCCGAAGTCCGTATTGCGGAACATATGCTCATCTTCTTCCATAGCCTTGTGGATCACGTCTGCACGATACATAGAGGTACAAAGATGGATTACAGGCATTTGGGTCTGTATGATGATAGCCTCTAACAGTTGTTTACCGTCCATCAAAGGAGTGGTAAAAAAAGTTTTACCGCTCTTGACTGATGTTTTGCTGCGCTCATTATATCGACACCAGTCAGTATGCACTAATGTAACTTCAGGATGGTTCTCTAGAATAGTAACTTCCTTTTCCAATTTCAAAGGGTCTGTCCAAAAATCATCTCCTGCACAATCGGCGATATACTGACCTTTGCATGCCAAAAGACAGTCAAAATAGTTGTCAATGAGTCCTTTGTTTTCCTTGTTGGCAAACAATCGTATTACGTCTGGATGCTGTTCAGAATACTGTTGACAGATGGTGAGTGTGGCATCTGTTGAGCAGTCTTCGCCAATAACAATCTCGTAAGGAACATGACATTGCTGCATAAGAATGGAATCAAGCGTACGACCGATGGTTTTCTCTTGATTATAGGTGGCAACGATGACAGATATCTTATTTTCCATTATCTTTCTTTTTTCAGAAGTGGCAGGGTGTGCAGCAAAATGATGCGACCTATATTACTATTTGTCATTTTCCTGAACCAAATATATTTCTTACTATATTTAGCATTAGGAAGTGGGAAGAGTCCTTTGTTGTAAAGTCGTGGCAACCGTTGATTCAAAATTTCACTGGAATGTGTCTCTATAATAATATGGTAGAGATAGTCCATCGTCAACTGAGCAACACGTCGTTTCAGTGCCATTCTGTCTTGATGTGGCAACTTATCACATAATTCATGAAGACGGATAATCACACCCTCGCGGTCGTTGATTCGTTTCTCAGTATCATAAGGAGTCTTACTAGAAGTAATGGAATTTTCTCTTTTGTTATAGTAATAAGCCTTGATATGGGTAGGATATACCTCTTCAGCCCGTAGGAGTAACTGAGGAGTAAACTCTTCATCTTCATGTAAGATGCCTGATGTGAAACGCAGTTCTCCTAAAATGATACGGCGGAAAAGGTATCCGCAGGCAGAACCATGGATATTGTTGTTTAGCATATAGTTAGATCCTGTAATGGGTTTTACAGACTCAGTAACTATTTCTATTTGTAAATCTGTAGAGAAGTCAAACAATACCATATCCACATCTTTTTGATTACGTAGGATATCTATACATTGTTCGTAGGGCGCCTTAATTAACTGATCATCGGCATCTACAAACTGGAGATACGTACCTGTTGCTACGTCGATACCCTTGTTGCGGGCGGAACTTAATCCTCCGTTCTTCTGTCGTACATAGATAATCTCATCACCATATTTCATTAATTCATTCATCGGACTATTGTCAGAACCGTCGTCAACCACGATAATCTCACGCTCAGAAGGTCGCAAAGACAATCGTAGGATACTGTCGATACACTCGATAAGCAACTCGACAGGCAGATTATAAAAAGTAATGATAAAACTAATATGTAGCATTCTATGATTTTGCATATTCTCTCTTATGCTTGCTTAATAATTCTTTTCAATTCCATTTTTGTGTCCCATGACAGTGATTGTACAAAAAATTGTATTATATTATAAAACCAATAATTTGTTTTCTGGCAAATGGCTCTACCGATATGTTGTTGACTCAGATTTATCAATACACCTGAAAGGTTACGGATGTCTGCTTTCTCTGTTAACATATTTGTGGGAACATCTTCTTTTTTTGTTATAACAGCAATAATGTGTCCATTGTCATGTTGGCAAGTTTTTATGGATGCAAATGTGCCGAGCATATTATTAATGTCCCAGTGATTTTCTTTGTTCCATATGATAAGATGATCCTTCTCTATAGTTATGTTGTATTGGTGAAACCCTTTATACTGTTCTTTTTCTGCTTCATTAGGATGATGGTTCAGATAAAGAATTCCGTTTATTCGTAAGGCATCTATTGCTTCCAGAATACCCTTGACAGGTTCTGCTGAATGGTCAAGTGCGTTCTGGATGATAATTAAGTCCGTGTCATGGTTAGGGTAGAATGCAGATATATACTCCATCATACCAAATTCTATCATTGGTAATTGGCGGTGATACCGTTTAAGTATCTGGTTGAAGTTGGTAGCAAGCGGATCAATGTAGTGTATGTCAATTGGTTCAAGAGTTCCGTTTCGTGTAATCATGTTACCTGTAGCATAACTCATACCACAGCCTAAATCTATTATCTTTGGTGAGGGTTGAGAACTGAGGAATAGCGAGGCATTAAATAGCTCAAGTTCTATTTCTTTTCCATAGTGAGACCAGTTCATCATACCATTAAATGTACGCTTCCATCTGTATACGTTGTTCCAAAAAGCTAGTTCGTATGGAATTCCTTTCATCCACTTTTTGATAGTATTCTCGTTATTAGTCATACTCCTAATATATTATAAATTCTCAAATTCTTATTTGATATTGATATAAATACGATATATGAGTGCAAAGATACAATTATGTGCGAAGAAAACCAAATTTGCAAACATTTTTTCCATATTATAATTAAAAAAGTGCAGAGATAAGAATAAAAGCAGTACTTTTGCGTTTGTTTTATAAAGAAACATGGAAGAAAAACGCAACGAGAGTTACAACCACGTGTTGAAATACACATGGATATTTGGTGGTGTGCAGGGAATTGTCATACTTATAAGCCTTGTACGCAATAAGTTTATGGCACTGCTGTTAGGAGCAGGTGGTATAGGTTTTAATGCATTGTTGGTCTCAGCGCAGAACTTTGCTTCGCAGTGTACGAATATGGGTATCTCGTTTGGTGCTGTCCCTAGGCTTTCTGACTATTATGAGCAGCAGCGTCAGGATATGTTGGATTATTATATACAAGTTATCCGCTTGTGGAGCCTGATAGCATCACTATTGGGTTTTGTATTTTGTATTGTTATTAGTCCGCTTATAAATGATTTGTCGTTTACGTGGGGAAATCATACGCTCCACTATGCCATGCTGGCGTTGGCGGTAGCCATGATTGCCATTACGGGTGGTGAAACAGCTATCTTGAAAGCAACACGGCGTTTGGGATCACTTGCGCGTATACAAATTTATACTGCCGTTACTTCTGTGTTTCTTTCAGTACCATTGTATTACTTCTTTGAGCATTCTGGAGTCGTTCCAGCTATTGTGCTGATAGCGGGCATGAGTATGCTGACCACGATACTATATTCATACCGCTGCTATCCTTTGCGTCTGCACTTTAGTCGTAATCAACTGAAAGAGGGTGCTGGTATGGTTAAGTTAGGTTTATCGTTTGTATTGGCTGCTGCTATTGGGAGTGCTGCAGAAATGTTGATTCGGGCTTTTCTTAATGTTGAAGGCAGTCTGAATGAGGTTGGGCTCTACAATGTTGGCTATATGCTAACCATTACATATGCGGGCATTGTGTTTTCTTCTATGGAAACAGACTATTTCCCGCGTTTGTCTGCAGTTAGCAAGGACATTGTTAAAACTAACGAGATGGTGAACAAGCAGATGGAGGTATCACTGCTGTTGCTTTCACCTATGCTAGTGGTATTGCTGACAGCTTTGCCTATATTGGTTCCGTTGTTGTTTAGTGCGGAGTTTTTGCCTGTGGTCAGTATGGCTCAGGTAGCTGTGTTGGCTATGTATTTTAAAGTGTTGTCTATGCCGATAGCGTATGTCACACTGGCACGAAGCTATTCATTATCTTATCTACTATTGGAAACGTCATATTTTGTTGTCTTAGTGACTGCCATTGTCGTAGGTTTCCGTACATGGGGTATTTGGGGAACGGGTCTCGCGATTGTCATTGCTCATGTGGCAGAATTGATGATAGTTGGAGGTTATGCCTATTGGCAGTACCACTATTGTTGTACATGGACAATAGTTCGTTATGCCATGATACAAATGTTAATAGGCTTCATTGCTTATGCGGTATCATGTTTGACTGATAATTGGCTTTATTGGATAACAGAAGCCGCACTGATACTGATCAGCACGGCTTATTCTATTTACATCCTACGTCAGAAGACACATTTGTGGGAAGCATTGATGCGTAAGTTTAAAACCTAAAGTCAAATTCCACATCTACGAAATTGTAGTTGTGCTTGTTCAACGTACGATCATTCACCAAAGCATATTCAGCATTAATCTGAATGTTCTTGTTGATGAAGTAGTTAAGGCCTACCTCATACATTGTTTTTGAACTTCCCCATTCTTTAGAGGGACGATAGAGATTATAACGAGCTTTTGCATGTAATTTGCTCTTCAGTACAGGTACAATACCGAAAACATAAAAACCGTCGGCCTTGTCACCCTTGGAGAAATCAACGGTTCTACTATCAACTTTGGTAGCACCCCATCCCTGACTATGGATATACTCCGTACGGAAAGTCCATTCATCCTTGTCGTATTCGGCAGATAGACAATAACGGTTCTTACTGATACTTCCTTTGCAGTCGTTACCTTGCTCATCTGTCCAAGTCATTTCACCACGTGAACCAGTCCATCCGAAAGCACCGATGCGAACACCTTTGATAGGCATTACCCATAAACCTCCTATAATATCTTTTCGATTGTCCTTATCCTTTTGGTTGATACCCTCACCATTATAGACTCCAATCTGATAATGAATCAGATTGCGCCCTGAGGCATTCTTCAGGAAATCACCCTGAATCTGTACACCAATATCACGTCCACCAGAAGATTTCTCGCCAGCACGGTCACCGAAACCAGAAAGACTATTTACGACGGTGGCATACAAATACCATCCCTGCGTGATGGGGTGGGTAGGGTTCTCAAAAGTAAAAGCACGCTTAAACTGTCCAACCTTCACACGGAAGAAATCGTATTTCTGCCATTCTGCAAAGAGGTCGACCAGCATCACGGTAGGATTGCCAGGTCCGGCATTAGAAGATCCCTGCATTTGTACACGCCAGACAAAATCACTGATCTTACCGTCTAAGATTAAACGCATCAGTCGCAAGTTGAAAGCATTCTCTGTTTTCTCCTCAGGGTTTTGTGCCTGATACTGAAGCATACCGTAACCACTGAATTTGATATTCTTTACCCATTGGGGAACTTCAATAGTGTTTTTTTTCTCACTTCCTTGTGCATTGGAAGCCAATGCAAAACCCATCGTCATGAGGGCTAAGATCATTAATTTCTTCATAATTTATCGTTTTATTAATAGTACAACATTTTCTACGTGGGGAGTATGTGGGAACATATCGACGGGTTGTACGACTGCTACCCGATAGTCTGCATTCAGTTCCTGAAGGTCACGGGCTTGTGTAGCAGGATTACAACTGACATAGACGATGCGCTGAGGGGCAGCCTTGAGGATGGTTTTCACTACATCAGGATGCATACCAGCACGAGGTGGGTCCGTAATGATTACGTCTGGTCTTCCATGTTCGGCAATGAAGCTATCTGTTAGGATATCCTTCATATCACCTGCATAGAACAGGGTATTGTCGATATGATTGATTTTAGAATTGATCTTTGCATCCTCGATGGCTTCTGGAACATATTCGATGCCGATAACTTTACGGGCTTTTGGGGCGACGAAGTTGGCAATGGTGCCAGTGCCAGTATAGAGGTCGTAAACCAAGGGTTTCTCAGAATTTTCAGAGAATGCAAATTCTCTTGCAACACAATACAGATGATAGGCCTGTTCGGTATTAGTCTGGTAAAAAGACTTCGGACCAACTTTGAAACGGAGGTCTTCCATTTGTTCGAAGATATGGTCATTACCCTTGAAAGTTAGAATCTCTTGATCACTGATAGTGTCGTTACACTTCTGATTATTGAGATACATCAGTGCTGTAATCTGTGGGAAGGTATCAGCAATATGTTGCAATAGTCCTTTTGCTTCCTTCTCGCCCCCCGTCTCATCGTAGTGGAACTGGATAATGACGAGCCATTCACCTGTATTCGAGTTTCGGACAATGACATCGCGCAACAAACCGACCTGTTGACGTAAATCGAAAAAGGAGAGTCCATTTGCAATGGCGTAGTCACGTATTTCATTGCGTATTTGGTTTTGCAAGTCATCCATTAGCCAGCATTTTTCGATAGGTAATATCTTGTCAAAGGCTCCAGTGATATGGAAACCGATGGCGGGCAGGTCTTTCAGACTCTGCGATTTATCATGGGGAAGAGAAGCAATTTCGTCTGTCGTTAGATATCGTTTATTGGAACATCCGAAATCCAATTTGTTGCGATACTCCTGTGTCTTTACGCTGCCAAGGATAGGACGGAATTTTGGAAGTTCTATTTTACCGATGCGTGTCAACTGGTCGAATACCTGTTGCTGTTTCATCTTCAACTGTTCCTCGTAGGGCAATTGTTGCCACTTACATCCGCCACATGTGCCGAAGTGCTGACAGAATGGCTGGATGCGCAGAGGGCTGGGAGTATGTAGACGGACAATCTCTGCCTCCATGAAACTATGCTTTTTGCGATGAACCTGCAGGTCGCAGACATCGCCAGGAACAGCCCAAGGAACAAAGACCACCATCTCATCGACTCGCGCTATAGCTTTTCCTTCAGCAGCGAAGTCAGTAATCGTGATATGTTCTAATAATGGTAATGGCTTCTTCTTTCTCACTATATTATCTTGCTGATACGTATTTATGTAAGGTGGCACGGACAGCACCGTTGCCAGCATAAAGTTCTTTTACCATCCCCTCGATTTGTTTGCCGAGTCCTGCTTCATAGAGATCAAGACCGAAGACATCGGTTCGTGTGTATAGTTGTTTCAGGCAACTCCAATCCTGATTAGACTTACCAATCTCTAATGGAGCAACGATTGTTTGCAATTCTTCGAGCATGGGGTCTGGAGAGCAGTCAAAGGGTGTACCGTCGTCCTTGATACCTTTCAAATAGCGAGCGTAACCGGCTAATGTAAGCGGAATCAGTATGAGGTTAGATTTATCTAATCCACGGGCCACATATTTCTTCAGCGTCTCACCAAAACGGATAGGCAGTTTCTGACTGGTATCCATCGCTATGCGTTGAGGCGCGTCTGGCATGAAGGGATTTGGCAGACGACGGTTGATGACGGCACCGATGAACTCGTAGGGATTCAGCACACCAGGGTCTACGACTACAGGCATTGCCTCCATATAACCGATTTTCTGGATGAATGCACGCAGGTCTTCATCCTTCATTTCTGCCGAGATGAGTGTATAGCCCAGCATACAACCGTAGATAGACATCGCCGTATGTAATGGGTTCAGACAGGTGGTTACCTTCATCGTTTCTACCTTGTCAACGGTCTCGCGAGTGGTATAGAGTGCCCCCCCTAAGTCGAGTGGTGGACGACCATTGGTATAATTATCTTCGATAACCAGATACTGCACTTCTTCAGCATTTACGAACGGAGCGGTGAAAGTGTGCTTCTCCGTCTCAATGTAGTCGTTGTCCTCAAAACCGTCTTTGGCCAACAATTCTTTCACCTTCTCGTGTGGACGAGGTGTTATTTTGTCAATCATCGACCAAGGGAAAGTAATCTTTTTTACATCCTTCAGGTAGTCGAGGAAAGCTGCAGGTACGAGTCCGTCTTTCACCCAGCGCTCAGCGTAGGCAAATACGCCAGCCTTCACCTTGTCGCCATTGTGCGAGCAGTTATCCATCGACTGCACGGTGAGAGGCAGCTGTCCGGCGTTGAAGCGCTCAAGCAGCAGTGCGCAAACCTTACCCATAGCGAATACAGGCTTCAGTCCGCGAGCCAGATCGGCTTCGTTGAAACTGTAACCCTTCTCGGTGATGGTGAATGAAATCATCTGCAGACTTGGATTCTTGAAGATTTCACCCAGTCGGTTCCAGTCCTCGAACTGAGGGTCGGCTTTCAGGGCCTCGGTAACGCTGGCGATGACCTTCTTCTCGATCGAACCATCTGAGCAGAGGTTCACGCAGAGCGACAGGTTGTTGTATGGAGCGTAGGCCTTGTCGATAACCTCGAAGTCGAAGGTTTCAGCAACGATAACACCGCGATCGTACTTACCTGTGTTCAGAGCATCGTTCAGGATAGCAGCAGGGAATGCGCGGAAGATGTTTCCACCACCGAAGTGTACCCATGTAGGCTCCTTGGCAGTCTTTTCGCGCACGGCCTTGATGTCAAACTTAGGGAGCTGGTAGCCTTTCTGCTCCCATTCTGCGGTATTAAACTGGCCGCTGATAATATCATTAAGTTTCATTTTTTTACTTTTTTACCTTTAATCAAAGAATCCGGGTTGTTTGTATTCTATTCCAAGTTCGCGGTCAACGGTAGCCAAGATGCCCTGTACCTGTCCGAGGGCGAACATACGGCCCAAGAGCGTATAGCCGGCATTGTGGCCGTGACTGCTCTCGTCGAGGATGCCGCCAGGCTCGTCAGTGAAGGTCATGCCGTGGTCCACACGCATCGGAAGGTTAGGATTCTCCTTCTCGAAGATGCGTGCCAGTTCGATGAGGTCGGCACGTCCACCCAAATGGCTGGCCTCGGTGAAGTCGCCGTTGGGGAAGATGTGACAGCTGCGCAGATGAACGAAATGGGTGCGTGATGCGAACTTCTTGGCCAGTTCAACGACGTTGTTATAAGCACCAGCACTCAAGCTTCCAGCACAGAATGTCAGACCGTTATGCTTGTTGGGTACAGCATTGAGGAACCACTGGATATCCTCTTCGGTACGGACAATGCGCGGCAAACCGAGAATCTCGATAGGGGGATCATCGGGGTGTACACACATATTCATATTATACTCCTCACAGGTCGGCATGATGGACTCGAGGAAGTATTTCATATTTTTGCGAAGCTGGGCTTTGTCGAAACCTTTATACAGATTGAGGAACTCGCGGAACTTCTGGATAGGCGCCTCGTCTTTCTCGGAAAAATTACCAGATACGAAACCCTGTGTCTTGATGATGATATTCTCCACAAGCTTGTGGTCTTTCTCGGGTGTCATTGTCCTAGCCAACTCATCGCACTCGGCCAGTACGTTGCGGCCTTCGGCAACACCTTCCGGAAACTTGAACTGAGCCCATTCTTCACGGGCACCCTCACGTTTCAGGATATAAATGTCGAAGTAAGCGAACTCGGCATAGTTGAAGTAGAGGTTTGTAGCCCCGTTGGGATTGTTGTGGAACAAATCGGTACGAGCCCAATCGAGCACAGGCATGAAGTTGTAGCAGATGCAGTGGATACCTTCTGCCGACAGGTTGCGCAGGCTCTCCTTGTATACCTCAATCTGGTGGTCGCGGTCAGGACCGCCGTATTTGATAGTTTCTACAACTGGTAACGACTCTACGACGCTCCAGCGCATACCATAACTCTCAATGTATTCTCGCAGATCACGAATCTTCTCTCTGGTCCATACCTCACCCAGAGGTACATCGTGCAGGGCCGTGACGATGCCCTCAACACCGATTTGTCTTAGCATAGCTAGGGTAATCTTGTCCTTCTTGCCAAACCATCTCCAAGTTCTTTCCATAATATCAGTGTTTATTCTTCGTCTTCCATTAGTTTGGTAATCGCTGCCAGAGCACGTGGCCAGTCTGTATCGAGTGAGAAACGAGTCAGGCATTCTCCACAGTTATAGTAACTGAGCGTCAAATCCTTATCCTTGTCTTTGAAGAGCGGGTTCGAGTAGCTGGCATCCATGAACATCTTCGTCATCTTTACCTGAAGAGACTGTGGCATGTTATTCAGTTTGATAAGTTTCTCGATATAGAAGCTGACGAAAGCATTCATAGCATAAGCCTGACGGTCGAGATAGTCGACGGTAGAGTCGGGCATCTCTTCCTGCATCTTGATGACCATGTAGTTCAGCGCGTCTAACTTAAACTGACTGATTTTTCTCACTAGTTCGTTACTCTGTGGGTTCTCCACAATTGACTTGTTCTTTTGGCGCAGCTCATTGAAGACTTCCTGTGCCTGCATGTTCATGCTGAGCATCAGCAAACTTACTAATAGAATTTTTTTCATATTGTTCATTGTCTTGTTAAATATTTCTTGTTAGTTATTATTGACGGAAACTCCTCTTCGTAGTGAGTCACCATGATCATCGTCTTGTTACGTCGCTCGCAGAATGTCTCGATGACATCCTTTACCAGTCGGCGATTTATTAGGTCAAGTCCGTGCAACGGTTCGTCGAGGATGAGCAGTTGCGGATCTTTCACGAAGGCCCGAGCCAATAGCACCAGTCGCTGTTCTCCACTGGAGAGTTTCAGAAAAGGATGCTCATGTTTGTTTGCTAGTCCGAAGACGTTCATCCAGAAACGACATATAGCATATTCATCCTCATCGGGTTTCACGTAAAGCCCTACAGAGTCTTTCAGTCCACTGGCCACGATACGGATGGCGGGCAGATTGCGCTGATACGAGCGATGCATTTCTGGCGATACGTAACCGATATGGCGCTTGATCTCCCAAATGCTTTCTCCCGAACCGCGGGGTCTGTCGAATAGAGTGATGTCGCAAGCATAACTCTGAGGATTGTCGGCACATACCAGTGATAGTAGTGTCGATTTCCCGGAGCCGTTCTGTCCTGACAGTCCCCAGCGCTCACCATTGCGTACAGTCCAGTCGAGTCCGTTGAGGATGGTGCGCTCACCATATCGAATACTCACCTGTCGCATTTTGATGACCTCTTGTGTATGGTAGTCATTATCGTGATAGGGCAGGGCGAGGATAGCTTTCCGCTTCTCCTCGCTCAGCACGTGGGCAGGGATTGGCATTTGTCTGTTATAATAGTCCTCCCTGCTACATGGCGGCATTACATGACCGTCTCTCAACTCGATGATCTCCGAGACAAACAATGGGATATCGTCTGTCTTCGAGAGTACAAGGATGATTTCTATCTCATGCTTCTGTGCGAGTAGTAACAGCAGTTCTTTCAGTTGGTCACGTGTCTCTGCATCGAGTCCGATAAACGGATTGTCCATGATGAGCAGTCGTGGATTGGCAAAGAGTGTCTTTGTCAGTTGGAATTTACGTAGCTCACCGCTGGAGAGCGTGATGACATATTTATCGAGTAGCGGCTCCATATGAAAGAGGTCGTACAGATGGCGTTGTAACTCTCTGCGCTCCTTGGTATCCTCTCCTGCCAGACGATAAGCTTTTTCCAATAAATCCCTCACATTAGGAGTCTCAGGGTCAATGTCGTGTTGGTTCCAACGAAGTTGCAGATAGTAAGCTTTGTCGACGGCAGGTCCGTAGGAGTCACTGAAAGCGATGTAGCGAAGGCGGTCACTTGCCAGCTGCTTTCGCATACTGTCGATGTAAAGCGTCTTCCCACTTCCATTCCATCCTACAATCGCTGTTATCTTTTGCATCAACTCTTAACTTTCTTCGGGTTCTTATTCACAAAATCTTTCCAACCGCGATAGTTCGCTTGCGACTCAGGTCGGTTCATCTGCATGAAATGACAATAAGCAGCACCGAGGGCGTCGGTGGCATCCATAAATTTCGTCATGGCATCCTTGTCAAACTTCAACAGCCGCTGTAGCATACCTGCCACTTGTTCCTTCGATGCCGAGCCGTTGCCAGTGATTGCCATCTTGATTTTCAGCGGTGCATATTCGTGGATGGGTACTCCGTGATGGATGGCGGCAGCAATGGCAGTGCCCTGTGCGCGTCCCAGTTTCAGCATCGACTGCACGTTTTTTCCAAAGAAAGGTGCCTCGATAGCCATCTCATCGGGTAGATAGGCATCGATGATACCCGTTACCCTTTCGAAGATATGTCCCAGTTTCAGATAGGCATCCTCATACTTCCGCAGGTCGATGACGCCCATCGTCACCATCTCTGCCTTTCCGTCTGTCACCTTCAGCACTCCGTATCCCATGATATTCGTGCCTGGGTCGATGCCTAATATCACCTTTTCCATATCCTCTGCAAAGGTACGCTAAAAAATCGATTAAACGAAGAGAAATGTATCAAAATTTTGTTGTTTTAAGGAAAAGCCGTATCTTTGTGCCATGAATGTAGATTTTCTTCCCGATAAGAGGCAACGTACAGTGTGGCGTCGAGCCTTTGGAATCTGGCAGCGACGTCCCCATGAGTTAGCCCCCAACGACGAGATGAGACATACCTGTCAGTCGTGTGGCACTATCTTTCAGGGTAACTATTGTCCCCGTTGTGGACAGTCTGCCAAGATAGGACGTTTCTCGTTTAAGACAGCTTTTTTGCTTTTCCTTGACGTCTGGGGTATGGGTAATCGTGGTATGTTTCGCAGCATTCGCGACCTGATGTTCCGTCCAGGTTATATGATTCGCGATTATCTTATCGGTCACCAGTCTGCCTATTTTCCTCCGTTTAAAATGTTCTTCATTCTCACAGCCTTGTCGCTGTTATTGTCTCACGGTATTAATTTCAATATTGATGACGTGAAGGAAGAGGTGAAAAAGGATGAGAACAAAGTGGAGAACACGATGAAGGTAGAAACCGATGGTATAAATGTGAACGGGAAGATCATTGATAATGCTTCCATCCGTTTTGCACGTGCCGTGCCGAAATTCATTGGTAAACTGGAGGAGAAGAGCCCTGCGCTGTCTTCCTTCCTCATGCTCTTACTGGTGTCAGGTCCTCTCTATTTCTTCTTTCGTCGTTGTCCTGCCATTCCTGACCTCCGCTACTCCGAACATCTCGTGGCGTTGGTCTATACGTCGAATGTGTATATCTTATATAGTATGCTGGCAGAACTATTTTCATCGGGGCTTATCAAACTTTTGGCTATCATTATGATATTCGTTGCCCTGAAGCAGTTCACTGGTTATTCTAAGCGCCGTCTCTTGTTATATATCTTCCTGACATCAGTTTTCTTCATCGCTATCATTGGGATTATTGGTAGCCTCTTCTATGTATTTTTCTTTCCGCACGATTAACTTTTACCCCAGATATATTTTTTCGGTAGCGTAAGAATAAAAAATCGGATAAAATTTTTGTTTTTTCCAAAAAAATTGTATCTTTGCCCATAAATACTAAAACCGAAAGATTATGAATAAGGAGGAGAAATTCATTATCACCATCAGTCGCCAGTTCGGAACGGGCGGACATGAGATTGGAGCAGAGTTGGCACGCCGGCTCGGAGTGAAGCTGCTGGATAAGCAGATACTGAACGAAGTAGCCTCGCGGATGCGAACTGTGGAGGACGCTGTGGAGAAGATTGAGGCGCGCAATCCTTTGTGGCGCGACGACTTCACCAATTTCTATCGTACCTATATGGCGAGTGCCCAGTACAATGGTCAGGAGCAGGAAGAAACCAGTCATGCGCTGTTCCAAGCCCAGGCAGACGTCATCCGCAACATTGCTGCAGAAGAGTCGTGTGTATTGGTAGGCCGTTGTGGTTTCGACATCTTCGCCGACCATCCCAATGCCCTGAAGATTTTCATTCATTCGACGGTAGACTGCCGTAAGCGTCGCATCGCCGAGAAGTATGACATCAGTGAGCAGGATGCTGCCGCAATGATTGTCGACAATGACTACAGCCGCGAACTCTATACGAAAAAGTTCACGGGGCGCGATTGGAAGGATGCCACGAACTACGATATATCGCTGGATGTTCGCAAGTTCGGTGTCAACGGTGCCGTCGACTTCCTCATGAAGTGTATTGAGTAACTAAAAACAAATGTATATGAAAATACTTTTAAGGATTATGATGATGTCAGTACTACTGGTGGTGGCATTGACAATGAGTGCACAAACGGAAGAGACAGAATCTAAGGGTCAAAAGTTTTTCCGACTGACGAAAGAGGCTGACGATAACCCTACGGATTGGAAAGCCCAGTTAGAGGCGGGACATTTCCTGCTTGACAAGGAAAACGGAATCTATAACCAGTCGCAGGCTGCAAAATACTATGAACGTATCTTTCACCTTGCTACCGATTATAACAAGGAAATACCTGACTCAATCATTCGGGAAACAGGTATAACACTGATGACATTGGCTTCTGAAAAAAAAGACATAGATAAGGCTTTGTTCTATATCGATGAGATGATTCATGCTGATAAGAAGGGTGTGGATATAGGTGTCGCCTATTTGAATTCGGTCAGTGTCATGGGAATGTTGTATCGCATGCCTAAGGAAGATTTTGTCACATCATTGAAATATATATTGGATTTTCGTGAGCGTATCACCAAGAACAACCTGTCGGGAATTGAACACACAGATGTGACGACTGCTATATTGTTTGAGCATTTGTTGGCGAAGTATAAGGAGATGTTTGGCGACAAACTCATTGAAGTAGAACTTGACGGTAAGAAGTATATCCTCATTTCCAAGGGCGACTGGAATATAGAAAAGCCTCTGATGGGATGGATGGAAGGGGAGAAAAATGACCCACTATTATATGGTGAGGACGGTAAGGTCTATGACAATCTACATGGACAAATGGAATACTCTTTCGCCTACGACAAAACGGGTGTTGTGGCAAAGGAGGGTACTAACATGAGGATGATCACCGTCACGCCCGAACGCCGTCAACAGATGGTGGAGGCTTATCGTAACTATATGAAGAAATCAAAGAATAATAAATAACTACAATGAAAAAGAAGATGATGACGTTTGCAGCCGTCCTTTGCTGCACAATTACTATTTCTGCCCAAGATGCTCAGGAGGTCAGAAATCGAACTTATGATATTACGCTGGACAAAGTGCAATATGCACATCATGGTGAGAAATTATCAGCAGGCGAAGCCGTGGGAGCAGTGCTGAGCGGTGTTCTAACGGGTCAGACCTCAGTCGAGGCCTCGAAATATGAGGATGACGTGAAGAGTGCCATCGTGAAAGGACTCTCAGGTGCTCATCGCTTCCGTTTCAACGATGGACTGCTGCGATTGGGCGATGTTGTAGAAGACGGTAACTTGATAGTCGATGCACTTATCACCAATATTCAGGCAAAATCGAGCAGTCGTACATGGAAGGATAAGGACGGAAAGACCCATGTGGACACATGGTACACGGGTATCGTCGAGGCAGTCCTTTCCGTGAAGGATGCGAAGACGGGCGATGTGATTGCCAACCCTACAGTGAGGGGGCGGGGTAATACCTCTTCAACATTTTCCACTTCCGATCAAGCCATCAAAGATGCTATCAATAGATTATCGAACAGCGTCACTTCTTGGTTGAACCAATATAAGCCTTTGCAGGCCAATATCATTCAGGGCGCTACCGCCAAGAAAGAGAAACAGAAGGAAGTATATATCGACCTTGGCAGCAATGAGGGCGCTTACGTAGGACTCCACATGGGCGTTTATGAAGTGAGTATCATTGCAGGTCGTGAGGCAAAGTCGGAGATTGGTAAGTTGAAGATAGAGGAGGTGCAAGGTGTCGATATCAGTCTCTGTAAGGTTCAAAGCGGAGGTAAGGATATTAAGGCTGCCTTGGATGCCGGCACTCGTTTGCGGGTAATCTCCATCGATTAGTTGAATTGCTAAAATACCGAGTACAGTGAAAAGGCTTTCATCAACAATTCTGGTAGCGTTTTTCACCCTGAGTCTTTTGGCTCAGGGGTGGAATACCAACAGCAAGATGTCACCGTGGCTTCTTAACAAGTACGAGCAGCAACAGGCAGCCGTGAGAGAAAACGGCGGACCTTTGCGTTCGCAGGGGCTCTCGGTGGTAAATTATATCCTGGCACTGGTGGAGAGCACCGACGGCGATGCCACCATCAAGCAGAAGGGTGGAGTAGTATGGCAGGACTTCGGCAACGGATTCTGTGCTGCCTTCCTGCCTATGGACAGCCTCGGCGTGTTAGACCAGTGTGCCAGCATTCTTCGGATGGAAGCCAACGAGCCGTGCCGTCCGTTGAACGAGCACTCGAGTAAGATACTCGGTGTCGACAAGGTGTGGGCAGGCGAGGATCAGTTGCCTCAGGCCTTTAGGGGAGAGGGTGTTCTGGCAGGTGTGATGGATGTCGGTTTCGACTTCACGCATCCCGCCTTCCGTCATGACGACGGCACGTCACGCTTCGTGTGGTTCTGGGATCCGTTCGAAGAAAACGACAACCCTGAAGAAGTGGGTAAGATCTACAATAGTCCTGATGAAGTGCTGGCTGCCGAGCATTCGAGCGATGCAGAGAAAAAAGATCATGGTTCCCACGTTATGGGTTCTATGGCAGGTCGCGGTTTAGATGGTCGCTATGTGGGAATGGCTCCAGAGGCTGACCTGATAGGTGGTCATGTGCCGCTGGGGGTTACTTTGGATGACGCGTTCATGAAACATTTTGAAAAATTCTTGGCTTCCCACATAAAAGAAGATTTGCTGAATCAACTGCTCACATTAAAATACAGCGATGTGTTTGACATCGTCATGCTCAATGAGATATTCAAGAAAGCAGATGAACTTGGCAAGCCATGTGTCGTGAACTGGAGTTTTGGAATTCATCCCGATTTTTCATCTGACCATTCCGCTTATGAGACAGTCCTCAACACGATGTTGGGTCCCGGACGTATTGTAGTGGCTTCGGCAGGTAATGAAGGCGGTAATATGACGTACGTCAAGAAGGAGGCAGGTCAGCCTATGGAACAGGATATCTACTGCAATTATCTATACGATTTTCAAATCCGCTCCAAGATGGACGATCCTTTCTTCAAAATAGGGTTGACCTTCGAGTATCTGGAGGACACGATCTTCATTGACATGCATGATGTCGTTGCCCAGACGGCATTTAACAAGGTCTATACGATCGAAGGTTATGGTGTGCCTAAATCGGAAAACTATGATTATATTTATGAGGAGGAATATGATCCTTTATTATTTCCTTTTACTGTCGAAGTTAAGACGACGGGTTACGTAGGAGATAAAGCCGGTTTTATGTTCCATCTAACCCCTCCTCCTATATATCCACGAACAGAGACAATAAAAGGCAAGATCCTCATTGATACTCCCGTTGAGTTAGATTTGATGGGTTCGCCAGAAGATACGGGTACTGGTGTTTTTTTTAGTGACGATAATCGAAGGAATTCGCGTGGATGTCATCTGGGCACAATCAGTTTTCCGGGTGGTTTGGAACGTATCATCACCGTCGGTGCCATGCATCAGTGTTCGTCTTTTACCAATATCTTTGGTAATCCTACCACCACTTTTAATTATGGAAGTGAGGAGGGCCATCTGGCTAGTTTCAGTTCTTGCGGTCCGACACTTGATGGTCGTGTAAAACCTGATGTGGTGGCTCCCGGACATAACATCCTCTCGGTGTTTAACTCATTCTATTCTTCATTACTTAGAGACATCGAAGATATGACGGTTTACCGCACCAATGTCTTCGACAAGGAGTATGCCATGTGGGCTATGAGCGGCACGTCGATGTCCAGCCCGATTACTGCAGGTGTCATAGCCCTGTGGCTGCAGGCCAATCCGAACCTTACCCCCGAGGACATCAAGGGTGTCATCCAGCGCACCAGTCATCAGCCTGAGCCCGAGTTCTCAGGACCCGACAAGAACAACTACTACGGCTGGGGCGAGATTGACGCCTATGCAGGACTGCTCGACATCCTCGGACTGACGGGCATAGAGGAGATATCCAAACATCAGCCCGCTGGTATGAAGTTCCGTCTCGAAGGACATACGCTCCATATCGACGGTCTCGATGGTGTAGCCTCTGTCACCGTTTTCGATCTCAACGGACGTCCCGTGCTCCGTACAGAGACTACCGACGGCATCATCCTGTTGCCTGAACTTGCTGCTGGTGTCTATGCCGTACAGGTAGGCAAACAAGGTTCCACACTTATTCGACTGTAAACAAACAATCCCTGCAGGCATACGTTAGCAGGGATTATTTGAATCCTATTGATTATTTTCTCTTTTGACCACGAAGAAGGCGACGCGATGAGTGTCGCCCTTT
This sequence comes from Prevotella sp., assembly GCA_017554145.1. Lineage (GTDB taxonomy): Bacteria > Bacteroidota > Bacteroidia > Bacteroidales > Bacteroidaceae > Prevotella. The sequence goes on from JAFZIZ010000009.1 coordinate 68,549, forward strand.
TTGTTGAGGGTGCGTAACTCGTAGACACCGTTGGGAATTTCCGAGAGATAAATGTCTGCGGCAAAGGGTTTTGTATTGAGGATGTTGCCCTGCATCGAATAGATGGCAAAGTAGTTTGCCTGTGGTATCTCATTGAAGTGGGGGATATGCAAGGTGTAGCCGTCTGTCTGGAGGAGCTCTGTAGCTGATAATTGGTAATTGACAATTGATGACTGATTATTAGAGGTGATGGGGGCACTCTCTTTGCCGTAGCGGTTGACGGCTGTGACGGCATAGTAGAGGGTTGGCTCATCGACAGAGCGGTGAAGGGAGATATGCTTCTGCATCTGTCGGGTGGCGATGAGATTACGTCCGTCTTGAATATCGACATGAGGCGTCATTGACGCATAGACATTATAGGTGAGATAGTCACCGTCGCTGGTATCCACAGCTCCGTCCCAGCTGAGGTTATCGCCGTTACTGGTACGCTCTACATTGAGTGTTGTCAGCTTCGTAGGGGCAGGTTGATTGTTCTGCATCGCAGGAACGGTGGCAGGGTAGGTGTCGAAGTCACAAACGAAGTCATAGAGTCCCTTGGTATTGTCGGTAAGGAAACGGCTACGGAAATAGCAGTGGCCGAGTTGCATCTGACGGGCAACATTCATCTGGCGCTTGATGGCATCAAGGTTCCAATTGCCCTCACTGCGTATCAGTCGGTAGATACCCAGTCCTGCAGCAATCTCTCGTCCGTAGCGGTGTTCACTCCAGTCGGCAGCGAAGGGATAGAAGTGCTTGCCGTCGTAGTACATCATCGGATAGAGTTGGTCCATCAGTCCGTCGTGCAACCATCCCTGTGCATCTTGACATACCTTATTATAAGCATTCCAACCGCCACTTGGAAAACGTGTGAGGTCGTCGAACTTACCTAAGGGCGAACAACTCATCTTCACCCAGGGCTTGAGGTTTCTGACGCGTTGATGGATGGTACGGACGATACGTGTGATGTTTTCACGACCCTGTGTACGGTTTAAGGCTCCTGTCCACTGTTCGGGATAACGGATATAGTCGAGATGGATACCATCGATGTCATAGCGACTGGTAATCTCCTCACAGATATTGGCGATATAGTCAGCTGTCTGACGGTTCTCAGGATTCAAGAAGGCATCCACACCTATACGTTTCATCAGGTCGGGACGACGCTGACGAAGACTCTTGGCTCCATAGCTCTCCCATTTTCCCGTTGGTATGGTGACGACCCACGCATGGAGTTCCATACCTCGTTTGTGGGCTTCTTCGATGGCAAATTGCAGGGGGTCGTAGTTGGGCGCCTTGCCGAAGGTACCGCTGATGCAACCATCCCAAGGCTCATAGCGAGAAGGGTAGGTTACTGTGCCACGGATGCGAGCCTGAAAGAGGATGGTATTCACATTGGCTCGTTTCAACTTGTCGAGGATATTACGCAGTTCCTGTTTCTGTCGTTGCTCCACAGAGGCAGAAGCCCCTTTCGTACTGGGCCAGTCGAGACCTTCTAACGTGGTGAGCCATACGGCACGGAGTTCTTGTTTGGGCTGTGCACCCAATGTCAACAGGAATGCTAAGAATAGTATGATAAGGGTATATCGTTTCATCTTGTCTTTAATTTTTGCTTGCAAAGGTACGAAAAAATTGATAATTGATAATTGATAATTGATAATTATTTCTTACCTTTGCCGGAAGATTTTAAAAACTAACAGAAAAAATGATATCATTTACATTGAGCTTAGTGGCTCTCGTCTTAGGCTATCTGCTGTATGGACGCTTTGTAGAGCGTGTTTTCGGCCCCGATAATCGTGAGACACCCGCCGTCCTGAAGGCGGATGGTATCGACTATATCGTGATGCCGAATTGGAAGATTTTCATGATTCAGTTTCTGAACATTGCAGGCACAGGACCTATCTTCGGTGCTATCATGGGTGCAAAGTTTGGACCAGTGGCTTATCTGTGGATTGTCTTCGGCTGTATCTTTGCTGGAGCCACCCACGATTATCTGAGCGGTATGCTGTCGATGCGCCATGATGGTGCAGGACTGCCGCAACTCATCGGAAAGTATCTGGGAAAGACCACAAAAGCCGTGATGCTGGTGTTCACCGTTCTGTTGTTGATAATGGTGGGAACAGTGTTTGTCTATTCTCCTGCTGAGATTCTTCACTCCATCGGTGGTGAGACCATGATGTGGGTAGTGATTATCTTCTGCTATTATATCATTGCTACGATGCTGCCTATCGATAAGATTATCGGTAAGGTATATCCACTGTTTGCCTTCTCGTTGCTGTTTATGGCAGGTGCGCTGATGGTATGGTTGTTCATCCATTGGCCTACAGTTCCAGAGCTGTGGACACATCTTTATAATATGGGTGCTGCTACGGAGCCCGACAAATGGACGGATGCTATCTTCCCAGCATTGTTTATCACCGTTGCCTGTGGTGCTATCTCTGGTTTCCACGCAACACAGAGTCCGCTGATGGCTCGTTGCGTGAGAAGTGAGCACCAGGGACGCCCCATCTTCTATGGTGCGATGATTACTGAGGGTATTGTTGCCCTTATCTGGGCTACTGTCTCAGCATGGTTCTTCTATGGTGATCCTGCTCCTGGTTATGAGTTGATCGCTGCTGCAACAGCTGGTTTCCATACTTCGGCACCTGCCGTGGTGAACCTCGTATGTAATGATTGGCTGGGTGTGGCTGGTGCTATCCTGGCGATGCTGGGTGTCGTTGCTGCTCCTATCACTTCTGGTGATACAGCCTTCCGTTCGGGCAGACTCATTGTCGCTGAGTGGTTGAAACTCGACCAGCGCCCCATTGTGAAGCGTCTGATGATTTGTCTCCCGATGTTCTGTGTTTCTATCGCGATGCTCGTTTGGCAGATCAGTAATCCCGATGGTTTCAACACCATCTGGCAGTATTTCGGATTCAGCAATCAGGCTTTGAGCGTATTCACTCTGTGGACTATCACCGTTTATCTGGTGCGCAAGAAGAAGTGCTTCTGGATCACGCTGATTCCTGCCTTGTTTATGACCACTGTTTGCTCAACATGGTTCTTCGTATCGAAACAGGCGCTCCATCTGCCAGGAATGATAGGCTATGGCTTGGGTATTGTATGTCTCGGCATCGCCATCATGTGGTTTGCCTTCTGGTTAATCAAGTATCAAAAGAAATCATTAAATCAATAATCCTTATGAAAAAGAAAATCGTATTATTTGTTGCAGCCATGATGGTGTCATTGGCTTCTCATGCACAGTTTGAAGCAGGTAAGGCCTATCTGGGTGCTTCTCTCTCTAGTATTGATATCAGCAGTCAGGCGAAGCAGTTCCATATCGGACTGAATGCCAAGGTGGGTTATCTTTTTGCCGACAACCTGATGGCTACGGCACAAGTAGGGTATGACCATTTGGAGGATGCCAACAGTCTGACGCTGGGTGCTGGTGCTCGTTACTACATCATTCAGAACGGACTCTATTTGGGTGCCAGTCTGAAATACAAGCATGCTGAGGAGTATAACGACTTCCTGCCTGGTGTGCAGCTGGGTTATGCCTTCTTTATCAGTCGTACAGTGACCATTGAACCAGAGCTGTATATCGACTTCTCTACGAAGAAATTCGAGAACTCTGCTTTCGGTCTTGGCGTCGGCATTGGTGTCTATCTGTTCAAGGACCAGTACAAGTTGAAGAAGTAAGAGGTGAGAAGTAAGAATTAAGAGAAAAGGCTTATGTTAAGTGTAGAAGAACTTGTCGACCGCCTGATAGACCTCTCGTTCGCAGAGGATATTGGCGATGGTGACCATACCACCCTGTGTTGTATTCCTGAGGATGCGATGGGAAAGTCGCACCTGCTCATTAAGGAAGACGGTATTCTGGCAGGTGTGGAGATTGCCAAAGAGGTGTTCCGTCGCTTCGACCCTGAGATGAAGGTGGAAGTGCTGATGCAGGACGGTGCGAAAGTGAAGAAGGGCGATATCGCCATGATAGTGACAGGTAAGGTACGGTCGCTGTTACAGACGGAGCGCCTGATGCTGAATATCATGCAGCGTATGAGTGGTATCGCCACGATGACAAACCGTTATGTGGAGCGACTGAAAGGTACCCATACGCGTGTGCTGGATACTCGTAAGACAACCCCTGGTATGCGTATGCTCGAGAAGCAGGCTGTCAAGATTGGCGGAGGTGTGAACCATCGTATCGGACTGTTTGATATGATTCTCTTGAAAGACAATCATGTTGACTTCGCTGGTGGTATAGTGAATGCTATCGACCGCTGTCATAAATACTTGGAAGAAAAAGGATTACACCTGAAGATTGAAATAGAGGTTCGCTCTTTCGACGAGCTTCAGCAGGTGTTGGATCATGGAGGTGTAGATCGTATCATGCTCGACAATTTCTCTGTTCCTGACACGAAGAAAGCCGTCGACCTGATTGCTCATCGCTATGAGACAGAGTCGAGTGGTGGCATCACGTTCGATACCATTCGCGACTATGCAGAGCAGGGCGTGGACTTCATCTCTGTTGGTGCGTTGACGCACTCTGTAAAAGGACTTGACATGAGTTTCAAAGCATGCTAAGGGAGCTGTTAGCTATTAGCTGTTGGCTGTTGGCTTCTGGTATGAATGCCAGTGTGACTTACCACTCGCCAGTGGATTATCAGATTACGCTGGCGGGTAATTTCGGTGAGCCACGTCCGAACCATTTCCATGGAGGAATAGATGTCAAGACCGATAATGTGGAGGGAAAACACATCTATTCAATCGGCGATGGATATGTGAGCCGTCTGACAGTAGGACTGAATGGCTTCGGCAATGCTGTTTATGTGACGCATCCAGAGGGATATACCAGCATATATTGTCATCTGAAACGCTTTGCACCTAAATTGGAAAAGGTAGTGAAGCGTACAGGACAACGCGATGAACAGATAGATTTGCATTTCACACCCCTTGATTTCCCTGTTTCGCAAGGACAACTGATAGCCCTGAGTGGGAATACAGGTCATAGCACAGGTCCTCATCTGCATCTGGAGATTCACGATGCCCGTACATGGGATATGATGGACCCGTTGGACTTCCTCGCAGCCTTTGTCTGCGACTCTGTTCCACCACAGGCTCATAGCTTTATGGCTTGTCCTGTAGAGGGCGAGGGTGTGTTTAACGGAGGTAGCAGCAAACAGACCTTCGGCTTTGGCGAACAGACGATGGATGCCCGTTTCCGTTTCTCCATGCGACTCGACCATGAGTTCACAGCTTGGGGAAAGGTAGGCTTTGCTCTTTGGGCAGACGACTATATGCAGGGCGTCTATAACCATTATGGTATTCGTGAGACCATCCTGTTGGTAGACGGTCAAGAGATGTTCCGTTCGAATGTGAGTCGTATTCCTGTGAATAGCACCCGTCAGGTGAACTCATGGGGTGATTATGACCACTGGCAGCATCATAAGACATGGTATTTGCGCTCGTATATTCCCAAGGGAGTGACACTGCCCATCCTGCAAGCTGGTGAGAACAGGGGTATTGTAGATTTCAATGAGGAGCGCCCCTATCAGATGGTGTATGTTCTCCGTGACTTCGTGGGTAACGAGGCGCGTTATGAGTTTACAGTGCGAGGACAACGCTCAGCCATTCCTGCTGCGCCCGAAAAGCGATATAATGTACGTTACGACCGTCTCTCACTCATCTCCCTGCCAGGTATGCAGCTGACGATTCCTGCAGGAAAGGTGGAAGAGGGTTTGTGGATAGAACCCAAAGTGGAGCAGGGGAGTATTTCGCCCCGTTATACCTTTGCCCAGCAGACGTGTCCGCTGTTTGGATGGGTGGAACTGAGTATCGCCGTTCCTCATGGTGTGAACCCCTCCAGTCTCTATATCGATGGTGGTGGACGAGATATGGGAGGTGACTACCAAGACGGTTGGATGACGACGCGTATCCGAGACTTAGGTGTTCCATATGAGTTAAGAGTTAAAAATTAAGAGTTATATAATTATGAAACGATTTCTATTCATATCGGCAGTTTTGGCGATGGTAGCGTCAGCCAATGCGTGTACTAATTTCATTGTCGGTAAGAAAGCCAGTGTCGATGGCTCTGTGATCTGTAGCTATAATGCGGATTCCTATGGAGCTTACATGCCTCTTTATCATTTCCCTGCTGCCAAGCACCAGAAGGGTGATAAGCGTCCAATATTTGATTGGGATACCAACAAGTATCATGGTGAGATAGCCGAGGCCGAAGAGACCTATAACGTAGTGGGAAATATCAACGAATGGCAGGTGACCATCGGAGAGACCACCTACGGCGGTCGTGAAGAGATGGTGGATACAACGGGTATTATCGACTATGGCTCCCTGATTTATATCGCCCTCCAGCGTTCTCGTACGGCTCGTGAGGCCATTCAGGTGATGACGACCTTAGTAGAGGAGTATGGCTATTGCTCCGAGGGAGAGACCTTTACCATCTGTGACCCCAACGAGGCTTGGATTATGGAGATGCAGGGCTGTGGCTCCGATCGTAAGGTATCCAAGGAGCGTACCGTTTGGGTAGCCGTTCGTATTCCCGACGAGGCAATCTGTGCGCATGCCAACCAGAGTCGTATCGGACGCTTTAACCAGAAAGACAAGCGTGACGTGCTCTATTCCAAGAACGTCATCAAATATGCCCGACAGATGGGATGGTATACTGGAAAGGACGAGGACTTCTCTTGGAAGATAGCCTATGCATTCCCCACCTTCGAGGGCCGTCGTATCTGTGAGGCACGTGCCTGGAGTTTCTTCAATCATCATAAGACGGGTATGGACCGTTATCTGCCCTGGGCCTTAGGTGTTGACAAGAATGCCGAGGATATGCCTCTGTGGGTGGTTCCTGATAAGAAACTGAGTGTAGAGGATGTCATCAACGATATGCGCGACCATTTCGAAGGTACTCCCATGGAGATAGACTCTACGGATATCGGTGGTGGTATCTGGCAGATGCCGTATCGCCCTACACCTTTATATTATAAGGTGGATGGAAAGAGATATTTCAATGAGCGTCCTACCTCTACGCAGCAGACCTCCTTCTCGTTTGTCTCTCAGATGCGTTCTTGGCTGCCTCGTGAGGTAGGCGGCTGCTTCTGGTTTGGCAACGACGACGGCAATATGGTAGCGTATGTTCCTGTCTATTGCTCCATGACTCGTCGCCCTGAGTGTTTCAATGCCCCTGGTGCCGATGCGATTACGTTTTCCGACAAAAGTGCCTACTGGATTTGCAACTGGGTGAGCAATATGGTTTATCCCCGTTACAGCTCTCTGTTCCCCGATTTGAAACAGGTACGCGACTCATTGCAGCACGCCTATTTCGCCCAGCAGCCAGAGATAGAGGCTAAGGCTCAGACGATGGAGCCTGCTGAGATGCAACGGTTCCTCAACGACTATAGCGTTGACCAGGCACAGCAGATGCTGGCTCGTTGGAAACAACTGGCCATCTTCCTCATTGTCCGTCATAACGATATGGCAGTGAAACCCGTTGACGAGCAAGGACGTTTCATCCGTAACAAGGAGGGATTAGGTGGAACGGTGCAGCGTCCGGGTTATCCGCAACCCTTTGCCCGTCGCTTAATCAAGGAGGCAGGCGAACGCTATACGATTCCTGAATAACAAATATACCTCAAAAATAAAGTGGGACTCAAACGAGTTCCACTTTATTGATATCCTGTTCCATCTCACAATAGTGACAGGTCAGTATGCCGTCCACCACATGGAAATGTGTCTGCATCGGTTCGTTGTTCGTGATACATTTCGGATTGTTGCATTTCACGATGCCCCGTATCTCTTCTGGAGTACGAACGGTCTTTTTCTCCACCACCTCGAAGTTGCGAATGATATTCAGCACGATATTCGGAGCGACTACAGAGAGACGGGAGATCTCCTCATCCGTAAACCATTTGTTTTCCACCTTGATAATACCTTTCTTTCCCAGTTTCTTGGAAAGGAAGTTATAGCCGATGGTGACAGGCGTCTCTAACTCGGCGAGCTTGAGCAACTGAGCCACCTGATATGTCTTCTCAGATGGGATATGATCGATAACAGTGCCGTTCTCAATAGCGGCAACAAGCATTTGGTTCTTATTCATAACTTCAGGTGCTTTTACTTGATGATCGTTTTGTCTTTCTTCACTTCCTCCAGACTGATGCCGAGGACATCGCAGAAGATAGCCTCACGTGCAAAGAGTCCGTTGCCTGCCTGTTGGATATAGTAGGCGTGGGGATTGTCGTCCACATCGTAGGCAATCTCGTTGACACGAGGCAGCGGATGCAGGATTCTCATATTCGGCTTGGCGAGACGCAGCATATCGTTATTGAGGATATACACGTTCTTCACGCGCTCGTATTCCATCAGGTCGGAGAAGCGCTCCTTCTGTACACGTGTCATATAGAGGATGTCCGCATCGGCAATCACCTTCTCGTTGAAGGCGGTATGCTCCTGAAACTTGATGCCATGTTCCTTGCAGTAGAGCTTGTATTCGTTGGGCATCGCCAGCTCCTTTGGAGCGATGAAGTGGAATGTGGGATTGAAGTGGCGCATCGCCATGATGAGCGAGTGCACGGTGCGTCCGTATTTCAGGTCGCCCACCAGATAGATGTTCAGGTTGTCGAGCGTGCCCTGTGTCTTGTAGATGCTATAGAGGTCGAGCATACACTGGGAGGGATGTTGATGGGCTCCGTCGCCAGCATTGACGATGGGCACATCCGTTACCTCTGAGGCATACTGTGCAGCACCCTCGATGAAATGTCGCATGACGATGACATCCGCATAGTTGGCTACCATCGAGATAGTATCCTTGAGCGTCTCACCTTTTGTACCACTGGTAATCTTCGGGTCGGCGAATCCGATGACGCGGGCTCCCAGACGATTGGCAGCCGTTTCGAAACTCAGTCGTGTACGAGTGGAGGGCTCGAAGAATAGCGTAGCCACCACGCGACCTTTCAGTAGTTCGCGGTTGGGATGCTTCTCAAACTCCTGTGCCATCTCAATCATATAGAGAATCTTCTCACGAGTGAGATCAGCGATGGTTACAAAGTCATGCTTTTCCATATTGTTTTCTTGATGTGTTGTTTTCTGCAGACAAAAGTACGATAAACCGAGCGAAAAACCAAGAAAATCTTAAGTTTTTTACCATATCAAGGTTGGATCGGTAATCTCGTCTGCATCGTCGTCATACCTGCTCAAGTCGCTGCCTGCCAACAACTGGCACTGCTGTTGCAGCTTCACAACCTCAGTCTCGGGTTTGATATATTGTTTCTTCATAATCTTGTAAAGTTTAACGGTTAACGGTTATAGACAACTTTTTTTCCATTCACAATATAGAGTCCCTTCGTCGGATTGGTCACCTTACGACCGTTGAGATCGAAGAAAGACTTCAATTCTTCAATTCTTGAATTTTTCAGTTTTATCGAGGTCGTTTCCTCGTCTATTCCGAAGAAGTTCGAGCTATCGCCTCCACTAATCAGCAGGAACGCCTTGCGGGCAGCCATCGTGGTACCCGTGTACTTATGGAAGCCGAAGTGTTCTTCAGTACCAACGGTGGTCTTACCCAGCACATAGAGTGTACCGTCTCCCAGTGAAGATGTGGCAGTCTGAACATCCACGCCATCCAGGTCGTTCGCGGGAATCTCGAGGTCGGGATCTTCACATTTTGTCATACTGATTTCGTCGTCCTCGCCCTTGATGATAACTGCAGTATTCTTGGGGACGTCCTTACCCAAAGAGTGCAGTTTGATGGACCCACTTTTCACCTCTGCCGTATAGGCAGTGGCATTCTCACCCTCGTCAATCAAGTAATTCGTATGGCTGCAGTAGAATGTTGTCCAGTAGTTGCCGTCAGGAGCCAGATTGGCTGAGAGATCGAGTTCCTCTATATAGGGATAGAGCGTCTTGCCGGCCAGAGCATTGAGTTCTTCACCCGTCAGCGTGCCGCTGTAGGTGTTATTGCCGTCAGTGAAGGTCTTACTGAAAGTAGCGGTGACATCGTTGGGGGTGGGGGTGGTGAAGATGCCGGCGATGGCGATGCGGTCGGCGAGGTTGCGCCAGCTGAAGGTGTAGCTCTTGCCGGTTGCACCGAGGTTACCGCCGTTGACGGTGACGTTGCCGCCATTATAGATGAAGTTCGCTTGGGTATAGATGGCATCGGCGTTGCCGCTGCCGCTGCCAGTAGCACTGACGGTGCCGCCGTTGATGGTGATGTCGCCGGTCGCGGTAAAGAGCGCGGAGGCATAGCTTCCATTGGCGTTGGCGGTGACGTTGCCGCCGTTGATAGTGAGGGCGCTTACGGAGATGCCATCGCCAGTAATGTCTGTGGTATAGATGCTGAGGGCACCACTACCTGCGTTTTGACCATAGATGGTGAGGGTTGCGGTGCCGCTGGGTTTATTGATGCCGTAGCCGTTGATTCTGCTCTCGCTGGTTCCGACGGTCATGGTATATCCGTCGGCAAGAATCAGTGTGACGTTGCCCGTTATCGTGACGGTACTGGTATAGGTCACATCGCTGTTCACCACGTAGGTACCTGCCGCCAACGTGGTCATGGTGTTGTCGAGCGGGATGGCCTGCACGTCTTCATGTGGTGTTCCGTCGGCTTCAACATACGAGGTAGTGATCATGCGACGGGCACCGTCGCAGTCGCCAGAGCCTGTGCCGATATTGGTGGTAGCGTTGTTCACACTGCATTCAAGATAGTAGTTGTTGGTGAGGGTTCCGCCATTATTATAGCCCACGATAACACCGACGTAATTATTACCCTTTAAGGTGGCATCTTTGACGATGACATTCTTCACAACACCACCGCTACCAATATAGCCAAAAAGGCCCATATAGTCGGAAGTTGAAGTGTTGTCCGCGGTCGACACTCCTGCGATGGTGTGGCCATCACCATCGAAAGTACCTGTGTAAGGGTGAGAAGCAGTGCCGATGGAATGAAACCAGTCTTGACTATATTCTTCAGCTTCAGGATATTCTTTGCAAACGATGTCTTCTACTAACTTAGCACAGGCACTGGGATTGGCATTGCCTGTATAACCATCTATGCCATTGACCATGGTTACAAAGTCCTTCAGTTCTGCATAAGACCCAATTTCATACGGGTCATCAATTGTTCCCGTACCTTGCGCCCATACGTTTTGCCCCACCATCAGTGCCACCATTGTCAGCATCAGGGCGAGGACTTGGTTAAGTCTTTTGAGTTTTAGTTTCATCATTTTAATGGTTAGTTTTATTTTCTGCCTGCGAAGATACGAAAATTTCCTGAGACTACCAAATTTTTTAAAGTTAAATTCCCTGCCAGCGTACCAGTAGGCCTTCATCACGTAACGGTAGGTGTCTGCAACTTACCGATTTTCAACAGCGTCTCTTTTGCTTTTACTTTCAACGCCATAGTGTTAAGATTTTTGATTAACTGTTTAATAAGTTGTTTTGTTCGTTTTCTGTCTCTTTACGGACTCCGAAATATCTCCCCAGTTAGGAAAATTTTTCTCGTGCACTAGAAAAATATTTTTCCTCAGTTAGGTCGAAACTCTTCGTCATTCATTTGACGTTGCAAAGGTAAACA
>JAFZIZ010000020.1 GCA_017554145.1 Prevotella sp.
AAAAGACGACATAGAGAGTCGAGTGTTTACTTGTAATGACCTTGCGTAGAGGTACAACAAAGAACATGTTGAACCAATAAATATCGCAAGTATGTCAAAGACCAGAAAATGCGCACATTGTGGCAAGGTTTTCACCACAAAAAGCGGAATGCAGAAGTTCTGCTCGGAAGAATGTGCCGAGCAGGCAAAAGAAGCCAGGAAGAAACGTCAACGTGACTTCCTTCGAGCCGTTGAACCGGTAATGGAACTCCAGCAGCAGGAGTATCTGACCTTCTCCAAAGCAGCCATTCTGTTAGGCTGTACCCGTCAGTATGTCTATAAACTCGTTGAGCAGGGGATACTTCCTGCCTCGCGACTGAGCAGCCGGATGGCTCTCGTTCGAAGGAGTGACATCGAAAAGATGTTTGAGGACAATCCCTACAATCATGTCATACCCTGTTCAAAGCCAAAGAGGGCTGCAGACAAAGTACAACGAACATCCTCCAAAAAGGATAACAGGAATGTGCAGCCAACAGATGAAGTCCTTGAATACTATTCCGGCGAAGAGGTGATGGAGACCTACAAGGTCAAACGGTCTTGGTTATACACCACAGCCAAACGTCACCAGATTCCCGTATGCCACATAGCAGGACGCAACTACTACAGCAAAAAACACGTTGATGCCATTTTCGCCACACCCGCCGGCATCGAAGGAATCATCGACTGGCTTTCATCCCAGGAGGTAGCCGAGCGTTACGGCATGAATCTCAACGCGGTTCGCTCATATGCCCATAAGCACAAGATACCGAGTAAGCGTGAGCACGGACGCACCTACTATTCCCAAAGCCATTTTGATGAGCTTCGCCGTACAGACCTCGTTTCTGACGACCGCTACTGCACATCCGCAGAAGCGGCAGAGAAATACGGCATTTCCAAAGCCAACGTAGGTGTTATAGTAAAGAAACACCACATCACCAAGGTCAAGGTGGGACGGAACAACCTGCTTGTCAAGGAGGAGTTTGATAAAGTGATGGCAGACCGACTGGCGCAATTCGGTTCCTACAGGATACTGTGAGCATATCAATTCCAGCAAAATCCACGAATATTTGCCAAGAATGATGTTATTCCGCAATGATTCACAAGTTACGGCAAGTTATCATCGTCACGCACGCATCATTCTACTACTTTGCGCCTGAAAAGTGGCAACAGCCATCATCAATCAAGGCAACCGAAAACGAATCAATGTATAACATATAATAAAGATAATAAAGTAAAGTACTATGAGCAACATCTGCAAGACCGTGACACTCCGCACACGGAAGATCAAAGGCGGAGAACAGTTGTCCTTTTATCTGGACTATTACCCCGGCTACAGGGATGAAAGCACGATGAAGGTCATGCGCCATGAATCCCTCGGCATCTACATCTATGCCAAGCCTAAGAATCAGAGAGAAAGGGATTATAACGACCGCATGCGCGAGAAAGCCGAGGCTTTGCGCTGCCGCCGCTTTGAGTCCATCGTCAACGAACGCTATGACTTCTTTGACAAGGAGAAGATGAAGGGCGACTTTCTTGCTTACTTCAAGATGAAGGCCGACAAGAAGAACTGCAAGTGGCGGCATGTCTATCAGCACTTCAACCGTTTCTGCATCGGCAAATGCACATTTGAGGAAATCAACGTCGATCTGTGCAACAGATTCCGTGAGTATTTGATGACCGCCCCGCAGACTATCCACACGGAACACAAACTGCACATCAATTCCATCGCTGGCTATTGGTCAACATTCAGGGCTGTCCTTCATACCGCCTACAGGGAACACAAGATCATGGAGAACCCCAACGGCTTCTTGGAGCGTATCGACACAATACCAACGGTCAAGGAACACTTGTCACGACAGGAGCTTGTCAGGCTGGCGAACACTCCATGCGAATACCCTGTATTAAAGACCGCTTTCCTTTTCGCCTGCCTTACTGGACTGAGGAAGAGCGACATCAAACAGCTTGAATGGACACACATACAACCCTACGGTGACGGCGGCATGTATGTCACCCTTCGGATGCAGAAGACCAAGGAGCTGGTGAACAACCCCATCAGTGACGAGGCTTTGGAACTGATTGGAGGCAGCGGAACGGGCAAAGTCTTTGAGGGTTTCACCGACAAGATGACGCAGACACCTTTGAAGAACTGGCTGAAAGCGGCTGGCATCACGAAAAAAATCTCGTTCCATTGCAGCCGCCACACCTTCGGCTCATTACAGGTGGATGCAGGCACCAGCGTCTATACCGTCCAGCACATGCTGGGACACAAGAATGTCTCGACCACGCAGATCTATGCGACCATGGCAGACGATACCAAGCGCGAGTCTGTCAACCGCATCACGCTAAAGCCGTTCAAGGCGGTAAAGTTGAACGCGGTCTAAGATTGCACACACCATTTATCTGTACACGATATGGGGAGGGCGTTGCTTCTCCCTTTTTCTTTCCCTCTATTCGTCATCCATGTCTTTTTTGGAGGATAAGATGTTGGTTCTGTTTGAGTGGATTTATAGAACCAAATGGCTAGATAATGCGAAAATGAGTCGGATGATTGGGGTAATCGTCAACAACAGACAAGAATCAGAGTATTTTCGCGGTACGTTTTTAACCGCAAGTGTACTGATGTGAAACTATCGCAAGCATACGGTAACAAAAAGACATTCAACAACAATAATACGAAAAAGACCAGTTATATGAAAACAACACTGATTCGAAAAAGTGCAAATGCAACGATGCACTTCAAAATGACCTTTAAGGCGACACTGCATGTTCTGATAGGTATTGCAGTTCTGTTCATCGCTATCATCCCGGCCAGGATGGTAAGCGCCATTTTTTCACAAGACACGACCATATTCATTGTCTCACTGGTTGGCTTTATTGCTCTGCTGGAATATGTCGTGTGGTGTTTCCTCAACGGACCATCGGTGGTATATGATTCATTAAAATTCTCCAAGGCTGATGGTTTGCCTCAGGGCAGTCCTATTGTTGATGTGCCGATAAAGCCGACATTGGCGAACACAGAGATGGATTCCCAAGAATCAATTGAGAAGATTGTTGAGGAGGCCGAGGTGAATAAAACGGAGAACAATCATCTTGCCCTCTACAAAAAAGGATGTGATGATTACTACCACAATGTGGCTGCACAAAAGAAGGAACGACTTGACATCATCGCCGCCTATCTGCACTACATCATGGCTCCTTTCATCAAGCAGGAGGAAATGGACAGCTTTTGTAGCGAAATCATGTCTTTCGCCATCAATCCAGACTATCAGCCGAAGCAATGGAAGGGTCTAAAAGGCACGTTGACCAGCTTCGATGTCCGTCACCTGATATGGAACATTGCCGTAAGATTGGGACTCGGCAAGTGCAAGCCCTATAACGTGGAAACCTGCATCAACTTCATTCGTACCATGTTTCCTGACCTGTGTGAGGATCTTGACTCTTCCACATTGAAGAATCTAAGAGTAACATCCACCACTGAAAAGATTCACATTGACGAACCAGGAAATGACGGCATCTCGTTCCATATACCCGAATGATTCTATAAAACCAAGTGCTTAAAGTGCAGTGATCCCTATTCCTGAAGGTAAGTATCGTTACTGCAAAAATGGTCGAACCATTCGACTGTTTTTGCAGTACAAAACGGTGCTGGGTCCCGTCTTGAGATTTTTTCTTAATCAGAATTCTGCTGCCCGTTGATGGTGAGTATCATAAGAAATCGGTTAGATATACCACAAAGGTAATCCAACCGATTTAGCTCTTAAAAGACAAGGCCGCATAATTTTCTTTCGTGAAACGCGCTATTTCTTCCCCTCATCGGGTTATGATTCCATTATCAGTATCACTTAGATTGATGGTTTTATCTGCCGACTGATGCTCCCGGCCTTTGCTCAATCGCCATGAAATGTTAAGTGACAGACTGTTGCCACTATCTCTACTGTAGTACACCATGTGCTTGTAAAGATTGCGGTTCAGGATCTCGCTCTCTGTAGATTTGTAGCTATTGATGAAAGGATTGGACCATGTGAGTGAGAATTGCCAATCCCCATAGTTGTAAGAGCATTGTAAAATTGTATTAGCTCCGTTATATGCTTTTGTCTCTCCCTCTAAGAATCGAAAGCCATTGTCCGCGTAAACCAGTAAAGTGAATTTTCCGAGATATGCCGTGATACCTGCTGAACAGAACCACGATGTGTAGCAATGAGTATAGTCATAGCCATAGTTGAAGCAACGCATCATTCCTCCGTATGCATTAATTTGTAGTTTCTCGGGAGCCATCCAATAACTTGCGTAAGCCATTGTATGCAATACATTAATGGCTTTCTGATTGATCTGTGTATAGATGAATTTATCATCAGTAGTACGCTCGTAAAGTGCCATGTTGGGTTTATTGCAATGGCGGTAGAACCCTTCGGCAAATGCACTCCAGCGTTCATCGTTATACGACAGACGCAATGTATGTTCTGTGTCACGGGACGGCTTGAGGCTGGGGTTACCCACAATATATTCCATGCTGTTTGTCTGAATTGTTGCATCGCTGATCATGGCAATGCGCGAAGCACGGTCTTTCATCTCAAAGGTGTAGTTTAGTTGCATCCCATTCATGATACCATAAGCCAGCGTCGCCTTTGGGCGGAATGTCCAGAAGTCATAGTTGTGCTCATTTTGATTGTAGTGGATGTAGCTTGTTCCCAAACCAAGAGAATAGCGTAAACCCTTGAGCCAACCTTTTATCTCGCTGAACGCATAGACACTATTCTGATTCAACTCTGTCAGGGCAAAGGCATCGCCCGTATAATCATTATTTGTGTATTTATAGCGATAGTTCACACCAGCAGATAACGTGAATGGGTTCAGTCGGTTTTCGTAGATTATTTCAGATAAAGCAGAGACGGTCTTGCCATTTACATCATATTGATAAGGAGCTCCCTCATCGTAGTAATTGCTGCTCTTGGTGGCTATGTATGTGCCAACAGCATTTGCCGTGACTGACTGACGCGGAGTGAGTTGGCGGAAGAAGTACAAGTCGAGGACAGGTGAGTTGGACTTGCCGCTCTCTTTGTTGGTTGATCGATATCGGTTTGTGCCATCAATGATGTCTTTGACCGAATAATTGCCTGGAGTTTTATTCAGACTCTCACTCAAGGATGCCTGAAAGACGTATGCTGTGGAATCTGCCAGATTGTAGGTCAGCTTCACGTCATGGCTGCGGGCTTTTCTGAGCGTCTTTACATCATCACGCTCTATAGCATAGATGTCATCATTATTCAGGGTATATTTTGCCAACTCAGTTGCCTTTGTTCCTTTCAATTGATGACCGCTAAAATTGTAGGAAAGAGTAAACTCACTTTTCTTATGGTTCCATTTACCATACACCGTTCCATCACCTTGCCAAGAAGTGAGTGTGGGCGTGACGTCAGTGCCTAACGTATAACCAGAGTCATCGCGCTTGGTGATGATGTTGATTACGTAGGCCACGTCTTCCCCATAACGCACACCAGGATTATCAACGAAGTCAATCTTGCTGATGAGTTTGGGGTCAAGTGCCAACATTTCCTCTTTGCCGACGA
This sequence comes from Prevotella sp., assembly GCA_017554145.1. GTDB lineage: Bacteria > Bacteroidota > Bacteroidia > Bacteroidales > Bacteroidaceae > Prevotella. Next base: position 5,586 of record JAFZIZ010000020.1, read on the forward strand.
TGATGCCATTGATTCTAAGTTGTACACCGCCTCGGCCATCAATTGCAGTCACAGAATGTGCCACATTATCAATACGGAGGTTGGGCAACGAGAGTTTCTGCAGGAGGCCAAAACCATTGTTTGAGGCATCCTTTTGGGCATCTGTAGGATAAATCATCTGGCCGTCAGCCTTGCTTACGACCTTGGGAGCGTTGACGATGACTTCATCAAGAGCGACAGTCTTGTCCTCATTCTGAGCAAAGGCCTGGAAAGGACAAAGACAAAGGAGAACGAAAAATAACAATAATTGTTTCATTTGCATCGAACATTTTTTTTGATTTTCGATGCAAAGGTATTACCGAATCAAAAGAGTGTCAGAAATTCTTACCTGACATTTGCCTGACATTTGCCTGACAACGACCTATCTATTTGAGTTTCAGTGCGTAGCTTCTACCTCTGTCCGACTCAATTTTCAGGTTACTATGGGCTTCTAAGATGGGTTTCACTCGTTTGATAAGCGTGTAAAGCGTATCGCTGGCATTGGGTTTCTTGGGCCACAGGCGGTCACAGATTTCTTGCTTGGAGAGTGAATGAGATTCTGTCATCATAAACATCTCCATAAGGCAGTGCTGCATCGGAGTAAAATGAATTGGTTCACCTTTTGTCGTAATGAATTTGTCGTTGGCAAATACAATGCCACCATAACTCAGTGCTTCTGCAATCATCTCAGGCTTAACCCTGCGCATATACCACAGGCTGCACATCATCCATAGAAGGCCGGCAAACAACAATGCCCCGGATGCCCGCTGGTCAGAAAGCGCAAGTATGGTCAAAACGTCGCAATTAGCCTGTGCCACCATCTGAGTTTCCTGTCGGCCAGCCCTGCTCACGGATGTCATGGCAATGCTGGCAGTGTTTTTTAGTTCGGCGATGGTGAGATGACTACGATAACAGCGGATAGTATCGGCATTGATCACGTCTGTCGGCATCTCGGCAAGAGTAAGCTTCAGTGCATTGTTTACATCTCGTGTTATCCCCTTTTCGACACTTTTATAGCTGCACACACTTGAACATAACGCACAAAGCATTATGAAAACAAATATGACAAAAGGAAGTTTCTTCATCTGTCTGAATTCTTAATGGTATTCAACATTTCAATCATTTTCTTTACATATGGCAATGCACAGCGGAAACCCTCTGGCATGTCATCATTCGCGACCCGTGAGAGACATATCGACAAGTATGATATAAGGAATACTCTCATTGAATAAAGGTGTTTGATCTTGCAAAGGTAAACATAATTCTGCTATTTTCTCTTAGATATCGGTGATTTTTATTGGGATTGTTTCTTGGGTTCATTGTTGTCTATGATAGCCATGATAATTTATGTCATTTGTTATGCCTTTTGAGTCCAATAATCGTCGATAATCATGACTTTTCAAGTTATAGTGAGGTGATTCAGAAGTTACCGTGAGTTTCCATCGGCACGGGCGCGTCATTCCTGTCCTTTGCCGCGGTCTCTAACCAAAGACCGTGAAAAAACATGGAAAAACAAGAACTTACATTCAACGACCTCCCGCAGGTCGTCGCCCAGCTTCGGGATGAGGTGATGGGCTTGAGAGCCCTGCTGTTGAAGCAGCAGGAAGAGAACAAAAAACATCAGGTACGTGATAACCGCCACAAGCCTATGACGGTGGAGGAAGCGGCTGAGTACACGCGCATCCCTATAGGAACGCTGTACATGAAACTCGGTGACGGAACGATACCGGCAACGAAACCTGGGAAGCGCTATGTCCTCTATCAGGATGAACTTGACAAGTGGCTGGAAGCGAACCGCAAGAACGCAGTGCCTCTTACAGCAGATGAGGAGAACGCGGCCATCCTCTCTTCGCACAAACGTAAGCCGAACAAGGCGGATTGGCATGATTAACCTTTTTGTTCAACATCTAAACAGAAACGATTATGAAGTCACTTGACAGAATTCCGTTTTTAGCGAACGTACTCATCGTTGCATGTTCACGTCCGAATGCCGAAGTCGGCAAACTGGTAAAGGCATTGGTGACCTATGCCACCGATGGTAAACGAACCGACCTTGATGACATCCGTCTGGAAGCCTACTTCGATTTGATTGCACAAGACCTTGATTCACTGCGAACGGCTGCAGAGCAGAAAAGCCGCAAATGTAGCGAGAGTGCCAAGTGCAGAACTGCAAGGAATGTCAGCTCATCTAATGGCCCTACAAAGAAAGCTAATGCAGCGAACACAACGAACGTTACCACGGCAAAGCCAAAAGCGGTTGCAGACCTGTCCGCCGAATCATCAGCTACTAACACATCTACCGATGTTGACATTGCTGTTGAATCCAGAGAATTAAGCAATGACAACCATCCCAAGGACACCGCCACAATTGGAAGCAACACCAATTTCAGCGCAGCCGATGTCACTTCATCCTTTGAACAAATGAAGGAGTGTTACAAGAAGATCGGTGACAACGAATCGCAAGCCTTGGC
>JAFZIZ010000001.1 GCA_017554145.1 Prevotella sp.
CGACTGTTCCTTATGTATCAAGTTAAAAGCACCTCTTGTCATATTATCCTGTAAAGGTTGCTTGCGCGACATTATATTTCTACAAGGTTGCTTGCGCGACCTTACAGGGATTGACGGTTCGTTTCTTGTTACCCAAGTACTTAAAAAGTACTCGCTTCTTGTACTACTTCTGTCTTTTTATGTAATCCTTTCAAAGAACTCTTTCTCTTAGCCTCAACACGCAAAAAAATGCGCGAAAGCGGATGCAAAGGTACAACAAATTTCCAATACTGCAAACTTTTTCAAGGAAAAATTTTATTAAAAAAGAAAAAAACTACCCAACATTGACATAGGTCAAGGCAAAAAACAACATACACATTATTATAATATATAAGAAAAAATATCCTGTTTTCTTTGCATTTCAAAATTAATCAATTATCTTTGCAGCAAACTTTTACTAAACTTATATCACTTAATTTCAACAAACTATGAGAATTTTATTATTAACCCTTCTGACACTGCTTCTTCCGACTTCGATGGTGGAAGCGCAAAACGCTTCGGGCGTTTACAATACTGACTTTAACGAAATGACCATCCAACAGGATGGCAACAAAATCACTGGCACCTACAAATGGTCTGACGGCCGCATAGAAGGTACGATATCGGGACACACTGTAACTGGTTGGTGGTACCAGTCGAACGGCAAAGGCAAATTCGTTTTCGAGTTTAATTCCGACTTCTCGGCATTCACCGGCAAATGGGGACGCAACGACGCTGTACCATCAGGGAAATGGGACGGCAGAAGAGCTGGTGGCGCATCAGCACCAGCAATTGTGTTATCAGGCACTTACGATACTGACTTTAACGAAATGACCATCCAGCAGAATGGAAACAAAATCACTGGCACTTACAAATGGTCCGACGGCCGCATAGAAGGTACGATTTCGGGGCATACTGTAACTGGCTGGTGGTACCAGTCGAACGGCAAAGGTAAATTCGTTTTCGAGTTTAATTCCGACTTCTCGGCATTCACTGGCAAATGGGGACGCGACAACGCCACACCGTCAGGGAAATGGGATGGCAGAAGGAAATAGAGGTGGTGAATATTGGGAATTTTCCTCCTCTTCGGAGCAGAACTTTTTTCTCTTCGGAGGAAAAAGTTTTCCTCTTCGGTCTAGGAAAAACGCCTCCGAAGAGTATATAGTTTACGTGTGCTAAATATATAGTTTATGCCTCGTAAGTATAGTACTTTTGCCTGCTTAATATATTGTTTATAAGACAATACAGATATACAGTAAATACAGATAAATCTATAAAACTTCTCCTGCGTACGTATATGCGCACGTACGCAGGAAACTTTTCTTAGAAAATTACTGTATCATCTGTATAGATTATCCTGGATAAGCGAGTGCAAAGATACAAAATAAATGAGCAAAATGCAAGAGATATTTCAAATAATTTTGCAAATATGAGAAGTGGCTTAAATGCAAAAACGGGAGGGAGACGGGAGAGAGAACGATTATCCCTCCCGTGCCTTCCACCCTTTGTGCATCGATGTTTGAGAGGTGTGACGGGAGTAAGGGAGGGACATTTTGACAAGTCAACTTTTTCAGGCTTTAAACGCAATGCACAACAGTAGCTAGGCGCCTGTTCTCCTACTTCTAATTTTGAGTCCGCAGTGAGCGAACTCTCAGTCCGTCCCTAGCGGACTGGCAGTCCGACGAGACGGACTAAAAAGAACTAAAGGAGGAAAGCTTTTCTATTGGGCTGAACGAGTACTAATCTTCTTGCCTGTTTTATCGTAAATCTTTATCCAACTGCCATCTTTACTGGTAAAAGTATTTCCAGACACGGCAATCACTTTTCCAACAGCCATTTTGCTGAGGGTTCGTATTTTCTTACCAGTTCATCGTCTATCTCATCTTTTTTTCTTTAATCGCTTGTATTATTCTCTGATGAATCCGCCAAGTGTCTTTTGCTCCCTCTTACATCTGCAAACGTCTTGACACCTTGTTCTGTTTTGAGACAGACGGCATCGCTTTCATTTTTGAAGCCTGAATCTTTCCATAATACATTATCAACACCATCGATAAATTCTAAGGCATCTGGCACTTCGCATCCAGTTGGTCCTGCTGAATAGTATAATTTCAGGTCTTCATCTTGGATATTATACCAATTGTATTTGTCCAACAGATCATTGCAATCACGGACAAAACTACGAAATACAGAATCTGATTCTAAAAACCACAGGATACGACAAAACAATCCAGAATAGTATGCATAAAAGAGTTTTTTCTCTGCATCTTCTTGGTTACACCATTCATCGTACAGACTTAAATCACCCTTATTAGCCTGACAAAACAATAGTACAGACAGAATTCGTTCACGCAATTCGTTATTCATAGCAGTATTCTTTTATATAAAATATCAAGGAATATTATTGAAAACATTGTAACAGAAAGTGCCATATTCCTCCATTAAATAATATGCATTGGGCAATGCCTGGTTCGGAAATGTATTTGCTATAATTGCATTGAGAGACTTATTATTATAATGAATACAAATTTTAGTACATGAACCTTTAATCTTACTACCATCTATATTCTGTGAAAAGAAACCTTTGAAATCAATAGATCCAGGATGTTTTTTATTGTACTCCTTGAATACTCGTTCAAACTTCCGAGAACAGAAAATAACATATGTTCTATCTTGAGAGAATATTTCATCAAACAATGTCTCTACAAAAGGAAAAACTAATGAAATCTTACCTTTTGTAAAACTGCTAAATGAACTTGACGCATACGGAATCAGTTCCAATTGTAGTTTTTCTGTAAGAACGATTTCCTTGGCATCAAGTAATGTTTGTGAGTCACTTTTGGGTTTAGCACAAAGACTCTTAGGCAAAGCTATGTCTGTATTCTTCCAATAGTGCAAGAAAAAGGCTTGCTTCAAGTCGAAATTGTCTTGTCTCGATTTATCTATATGACCGTAATTAGCACACCATTTGTGATAACCCTTTACGTCTCCTGCGTTTACCATTGAAGCTTTCAATATGTCGCATATAAGATTATTATTGGCCACATTGACATCTATACCAGGATTAAGCATCACCATAACAGTTTTCGCTTTACGATTACCAGTGTAATATCCAGGAAGAGCCTTCGTAGCAAAAGAAGTCTGACCAGTCTTAGTTTGTATTAGACCATTTAAACCTAATGCATCTTTAATAACTCCAGGAGTTGCACCTCCATTATAAAGATCCTTTAAATCTTTCTGTATTCTTTTGTCTAATTTCATAATTATTTAATATATTTCTTCGTTTAACAAATTACTCCCATTTATAATCTTTCCCAATACTTATAACTTGCCATTTTATAAACTAATTTTATTGTGAATTTTCAACTTGTTGTATGAGCTTTAAATTGTCTATGTCTGTTTCTGTAAAATTACTATAGGCAACATTCATATCACTAGTTACTTCTTTATACCATTCTTCTTTTGTAAAAAAATCAATGAGATCTTGTTTTTTAAAGATATATCCATGTTTAGCATATAAACTATTACGCAAAATGGATAATTCTTCCTTGGATAATCCCACTAACTCATCTTCCGAAATTCTCTCATTGAAAAGTTTTGTGATGAGTGAGGTGATTTTTGAATCCTTTTGGATATCTGGATTATATGAATTCTTGTAATTATCATATTCGTCACCATTTGCAGAGAATTTCTCAAATAAGTCTTTCTCTGTTGGTTTCTCAATTATCAACTCTGCAGTTGGGTGCCCTTCCAATGGATAGGCAGAATATATAAAACTAACAGTCTCTCCAGCCTTAATGTCTTTTCCGTGAAATTTTTGTTCTTGAATACGATAAAAATGACATCTAACAACATATTGCTCTCCAGCTATATCCGATGAACTTCTATTTGTTACTTCAACCATATAATCCCTCATTGGATACGAGGAGCTTTCTACGCTAGAAGCAACCCTTACAACTAATTTTGATTTAATTTGAGCATGGAATTTATTAATAAGATAATCAAGAAATCCTTTCTCTTTAAACCTATCTGACATTTCATTATCACTCATTCCATTCACAACCCATCCTGTAGCATAACCTATCTTAAGTTTTAAAGGATCATGTATGTAGACTCCATGTGAGTCTTTAATAAAAAATTCATCCTTACCAATAATTATCAGATCTTTACCACTACCTATTTTCACAAGATAACCATTTTCCTGTTCTTCAATTATTAGACTGTCGAGATTATAATTGGTCTGTATACTACAAGAACATCCTTTCAAATTTGGATACATTTTAAAAAGAGTTGAAGTGTCATTCTTTTCAGCAGCAGTAATAAAATTAGTAACAAAATCTTTAACACGTCCAGTTTTGGAACACGACATTAATCCTATAATGATAAGTATTATAAGATTTTTAAATATACTTTTTCTCATGATATAATCAATTTTTGAATTCTTTATATTCGTTCCCCCGAGGTTGATAATATTTAGAAACGATCTTTAGATTATCGACTTTAAAATGTAATTCAAAAGCAGGATCTTCTAAATCACCATTTTCTATAGAAAAATACCAAAAACTTTCTAAATGAGTTTGTAGTTGAACACTAGCACCACTGAAGATATCTTCTCCCTTCAGTTTCTTAACTAGATTATTACGAACATGAGATATAATTTCTATTTCATAGATTTCTCCTATAACGTCTTTATTTAAGTTATTGACAACAGTAATGAACCAATCACTTGGTGCTGTCCCATCAGAGCAAAATTCTTCTCTATTGTTACTGATCTTATCAATGTATACATTACTTCTTAACTGTTCAACGGTCTTAAATTTTAAATAATCCAAAAACAATGTGTCAGAAAAACGATCTAATAATAGATTATCTGTAAATCCGTCTTCAATCCAACCAACTTTCTTCGCAAAATTAATCAACATGGGGTCATAATAAATAATGCCTTTAGAACTAATGATTGATAGTTTTTTATCATCAGACTCTTTCATAACAACTTCTCTATTATTTCCAAACTTCACTTTCATAGTATTATCTTTCTTTTCAATACTAATACTATCTGGAACATAGGTAAAACATACAGAATCAGCTTTAATCGCATCAGGATACATTTTTATTATTGCCGCTGTATCCTTATTGGCTAATGCACTTGAAAACTGTTCTGCAAATTCTATTACTTTACTCTTATCCCTATCACATGATGAAACAAATAAAGCAAATACAAATAGTCCTAAAAAGATTCTTAAATAAATTGATTTCATATTATTTATTTTTACACGAAATATATACTACTTATTTTTCCCAAAATACTTTTTAAGTGCTCTATTAGCTTCTTCGAAACCTTGATCGGCTGCTTTTTGGAGCCATTTTTCTGCTTCGACCTTGTTTTTAGCCACGCCTACTCCGTCATAATATTTCATACCAAGATAATATTGTGCCACATCGAATCCATTTTCTGCTGCTTTTTTATACATCTCAAATGCTTTTTGATCATTCTTTTCCACACCTACTCCCATTTCATAGTACGCGCCAAGACATACCATGGCACGAAAATGATCTTTGTTAGCAGCCTTTAGACACCATTCTACAGCTTTTTTTGTATCTTTCTCTACACCTTTACCGTCGAAATAGAAAATGCTCACCATTAATTGACAATCAGCATTACCCAACTCTGCCCCTTTCAAACAATATTCAAAAGCCTTCTTTAAGTCTTTTTTTACTCCTTTCCCATTGTAATAGATATAAGCAAGTTCGTAATATGCATCCGTGTCATTCTTATCTGCAGCCATCTGGAAATACTTGATTGCTTCTTCCATGTTAACAAGAACACCATCACCTTCTTCGTACATACATCCAAGACAAGACATAGCATTAGTATTTCCTTTGTCGAAAGCTTTTTTGAAATATTCTATAGCCTTTTGAGGATCCTTCTCGACGCCAGTTCCATCTCTATAACAAATACCAATATTACGTAGAGCTGGTGCGTATGCTAATTCTGCAGCTTTCATAGCCCAATCGAAAGCCTTTTTGTCGTCTTTCTTGTAGCCACCCATTGCATAATGGTGTGCATTGCTTAATTGCCCCATCGCTTGGGGATTTCCGTTATTAGCAGATTTCTCCCATAATTGTAAAGCCTTTGCGGAATCCTGCTCAAAGCCCTTTCCATCAGCATAAAGATTTGCTAACTTGTTCAGAAGCGTGGTATCCTGCACATCATCTATCTCCTGATAGAGAGCCAAGCCTTCAGCATACTTCTCCTGATTCAGCAACTCGATGGCCTCGGCTATCTTTTCTTCCTTACTCTTACAGCTTGCAAACGTCAGGATGATACCCAACAGAGCGGCAATGCTGCAAACGCTCATTATTATTCTTTTCATTCTATATAGTTTTTAATTATGGCCATGTAACAGAAATTATAACACCATTTCTAGTCCAAAAAAAGCCTTTGTATACGTCAATATATAATCTATAGCCTTTTAAAGAACCATTATCTTTTTGCAAAAAATAATAAATTGGGAAAAAAACATTATTTGGATTATGCCAATGAAGCCATGCGTCCACAGCCTCTAATGTTCTTCCTGGTTGTAAAACGTATCCAAATCCTACGTTTGGAGAAAAACCATATTTTCTTTTAAATTCAGCAAAAGCTTTTTTTTCTGCAACTTCCTTTTCTCTACGAGCCTTTTCTGCAAGCCTTTTTTCTTCTGCTAAACGAGCTTCCTCAGCAAGCCTTCTTTCTTCTGCTATGCGTTCCTCTTCTTGCCGTTTTCGCTCAGCTGCTGCAAACAATTCCTTCTGTCTATTGGTATAATCTATGAATGTGCCTTGCTGATCAATGATAATCTCTTCTCCGTTCAGCACAACCTCTGCAAGACCTTTGGAAAAGTCGCTCAATACTTTTTCGTATTTCCCTTTTATCTTTATGCGACCATCGCTACTGACGAACCCATATAGATTTCCTAGCTGAATGGATGCTAATCCATCACTCATCTTTCCTATCTGTGTTTTTACTATTGAAATTGCAGAAGAGTTATATGGGCAATATACTCCTTTAGAGTCGAAAAATTTGGTCATTATAGTTCCACAAGGAAAACCATTACAGAATTCACCTTTTAGATAATAGTAGGAGTTACCACTCTTGAAGAGTGCAATGCCATATCCATGTAACGAGTTATTGACAATTTCCCCATCCCACATAACATCATTGAAGGGGATTAAAAACGCATCTGTATACGTATTAGTACTCGTGATAAGATATGCCGAACCTTTCTTAGTAAATTGTGTTAGTTGTTTATTGTCATTTTCGATGATACTAGAGAAGATGTATTGATCATATTCACTAACGGGTAGGAAATCCAAGGTAGCTATTGATTCGTCAACGTCTCCAAAGCGATGGATAGTTTTCAGAGTGTGTTCACCCACAATATAATTTCTTTTTTGTGCGATTTTCACTAGTTCGTCCAACCTAATCATCTTTGACTTGTCATTTTGCAAGACATAGAACTTCGTTGACTGGCGTCCCTTCTTGATAGCTTCGTCAAATAACTTTTCCTGTGCATGGCAGGTTACCATACACAGAAAAAGTTGGATAAATATGATAGATAATTTTTTCATTAACTGACGTTCTGTATTAGAGACTTATAATAATACCAGCGTCAGGGGTAAAGAGTATGTCATGAATATCGTATTTTGCCCCATGGTCATTTTTCCTTGAGCCCAACATATAGTGTCCAGTGACACCTGCATAGATACCAATATTGTTGGTGATGTAGAACTTGATGCGTGCTTTGGCTGCGCCTCCACCCATGAAATTATGAATAGCACCACCTTTTAGATATCCGCCGCTTAAACCTAAATAAATTGGGAACTGGATGCGCTTATTTGGATTAATTGTCAATCCGGCATAGATGGTAAATGTGGCATCAATCAAGTCCTCTTGTTGTGCTGGGTCAAATAATGTTGTTGTACCATTCAGGTCATATTCTTTGAATTTGCCCTGCGTATACGACAATTCTGCTAACGTTGTAATGCCTTTAAATTGTTTTTCCAAACAGATGTTAGCATTCATCACAGACTTGAAGTCATACACATATTTTTCGCTGTTATTACCTTTGATAAACGAGTGTGAATAGCCCCATGGCGAAATACCAATAGAAATACTAGTAGACTTTTCTTGTGCATTAGCATATGTGCTAATGAAAGGAATAATTAGCACACAAATAATTGTTTTAATTTTCATAGTTTTGAGATAATTAGTTCTGCCTACTCTTTTAAGGATTTTCAGCTTCTTCCTTATATTTAAAAGGCATACAAAGAGTGTGAGCCTTCTCGACATCCTTAGTCTGAAGGTTCTGGAATACCTGTGAATATAAGAATGAAAATCAGCTCACACCTGCAGGTATATATGTGAACTGATCCCATTGGGAAAAGTAGTATATATGCTACTGCAGGAGGAACAGCTTTCAGACTTTTTCCCTATTCACTTGAATTTTCCAGATTCTCAGACGGGTCAAAGCTTAATCGCTCTCCTCAATGTTTGTCATCCATCACTGAACGACGCTACAAATATAGAAAATAATTTTGAAAGTTGTACCATTGTGAACTGATTTTTTCATTATGGAAGCAAAAATAGCAATTTATATCCGTATTCTATTAGTCCATTTTAGTCCTTTTCGAGATTTTCTCTATAGATGAAAGAGAAAATTATCTATAAATGTTAAAAAACAATGTGGTACACAACTTTGTGGTCCACAAGTTTGTGTACCTTCCTTTTTTTCTGTATATTTGCAGCCGATAAACATTTCTCCAGATAATTATGAATAAGGCATTTGTATATGGAATGTCTGTTGAGGGTGAGAACTTTACAGACAGGGTAAAAGAAACAAAACGACTGAAGTTGGATTTCGAGAACGGCATGAACGTAGTTCTTATCTCTCCTCGTCGTATGGGCAAAAGTTCTATAGTAAGAAAGGTTAAGTCAGAAATTAAGGATCCAGCAATTAAGGTGGTATTCATGGATATCTATGATTGCCGTAACGAGTACGATTTCTACAACCGTTTCGCCTCTGTACTGATGAAGCAGACTGCTACAAGAACGGATCAGATAATTGAGAATATTAAGCGATTCCTTGTCAGACTTACACCTAAGATAGCTTTCTCGCCGGAACCAATGTCTGAGATGTCGCTGTCATTAGGTATTACTCCCCAAAATTACCAGCCTGAAGAAATCTTGCAACTGCCAGAACTGATAGCGAAAGAACAAGGAGTACACCTTGTAATCTGTATTGATGAATTCCAGCAGATAGGCGAATTTGACGACTCGATTACTGTTCAAAAACGTCTTCGTGGTATATGGCAGCATCAACGCAACGTATCTTATTGCCTGTTTGGCAGTAAGAAGCACCTAATGACAAAATTGTTTCAAAATCGCAAGATGCCCTTTTATCAGTTTGGCGAGATGATGTATCTCGATAAGATATCTACAGCAGACTGGGTGTCTTTTATTTGTAGCCGTTTTGAAAGTAAGGATAAATACATTTCAAAAGAACTTGCCAGGAGGATCTGTGAGACTGTCGAGAATCATTCATCTTATGTTCAGCAGTTAGCTTGGAATGTATTGGTCGAGACTGACAAGGAAACAACGGAAAAGGATTTTGAGAATGGTGTACAGGCATTATTGGCACAATGCTCTGGGCTTTTTGAGCAACATATACAAGGACTTACTGCCTATCAGATGAATTTTATCCGTGCTATTTGCAATGGTGTGCATACGGATTTTGGAAGTAAGGCCATTTTGGAGGAATACAATTTGGGTACTAAATCAAATGTCTCACGTATAAAATCGGCTCTTAGAGATCGAGAACTAATAGATATTACCAAGGATGGAGTTTTTCTGGAAGACCCAGTATTCAGAATGTGGCTCAGTAAAATCTTGTAAAGACACTTCTGCCTCTGGCTACCTGAATGATTCGTTCGAAGGCATCGAAAAGGTGTTTACCGATGTGGAGATATTAAGCACATCGGAAGTGAATGTCGTTGCTAAAGCGAAACGGTATGGACGTTGGTGGCTGCTGAAAGGATTGCAGAAAGACAAAGCCTCTGAGACTGGCTATCAACAAAGGCTCAGAAAGGAATTGGAATTGCTGATGCAATTGCAGCATCAGAACATCGTCAGCGCTTTGGGGCTGGAGACTGTTGAGGGATTGGGTGAATGTATCGTGATGGAGTATGTGGATGGCGTGACTCTAAAAGAGTGGCTGACGACTTCGCCCGACCTTACACACAGAAGAAGAATCGCCAAGGAGTTGATTGATGCTGTCGGCTATCTGCATTCTAAAGGTATCGTACACCGAGATCTTAAACCCGAGAATATTATCATCACGAGAAATGGTGAATACGTGAAGTTGATAGACTTCGGACTGGCAGACTCCGACAGTTATGCCATCTTAAAACAGCCTGCCGGAACAGCTGAATATATGTCGGCAGAACAGAAAGAGAAGGCTGTGGCGGATGTAAGAAATGATATCTATAGTTTGGGCGTGATATTCGACAAGATGGGTATCGGCGATAATCATATCGTAAAAAAGTGTAAGTCGCCTATCAACAAACGCTATCAGAACATAGCAGAACTGCAAAAGGACTTCAATGGGAAAAGTAACCGACAGACTCGTTATATTATTGGGGGCATCGTTTTGCTTATTATCGTATTTGCAGTCATAATAGGGCAAAGGTCTTGCAATGTTCCTGAACAGGAACAAACGAACGAAGCTATTATCAAGGACCAAGAGTATGCGGATACGCTGAAGGGAAATACAGATGCGCCGCAGAGGATGGACGCTGCGAATGGCCATGACGTTCAGACAAGACATGACAATAATACTTCTGAACAGGAACGAATCAACAAAGCCATTATCCAAGGTAAGGAATATGTTGATAAACGAATGGAAGAAACAGGTATATCGCAATATCTGGACACCCTGTCATCTTTGAGATATTATAAACCTATGTTTTTTGAGAGACTCAATGAGGGGATGAATGCTGTCGATGACTATATCGGCCAGATAAAACACGACTACACGAAGGAGGAACTTGAAAGTATCAAAGAAAGACTTATCTCACACCAAAGTAAAAAGCAAGATAAGTGGGTCAAGAAATACTATTCCCTAAAAGAAGCATATGATAGAGAAATATATGATAGAGAAGCTAAAGAAGGAGATTGAAACGGCACTCCATCGCCAGATGAAGACTCCTAAGGACTTTGATTTCCTAAAGGATAGTCTTTATGCGCGCCTACATATACTCGTCAGCAGCACGACACTAAAACGGCTATGGGGGTATCTGGAAGAGGACGTAACCCCTCGTGAAAGTACGCTTGACATCCTGACTCAGTATTTAGGTTATCGTAGTTGGGATGAGTATAAGCGCAACGTCCAACAGCCGAAAGAGTCACAGAGTTCACCTGTGATGAGCAGACGACTAAGTGTAAAAGACGAACTGGCTATTGGGGACTGTATCCGTTTGACATGGCAACCAGACCGGGTTTGCGACATTGAGTATTTGGGTGATCTTCAATTTCGCGTAATAGCATCGGAGAACACCCGTCTGAAGGAAGGTGACACTTTTGAATGTAGTTTGATAGTAGAGGGGGAACCCTTGTATCTCGACCATTTGATTCAAGGTAATCACCAACCTATTGCTTATGTCTGTGGCAAGAAGTCTGGCGTATTGTTTGAACGCTGAACAGATGAAGATCCATCTATTATTATAGAGCGTTACAGATATAATTATTCTTTGATAATCGTCTTGGTAGTATAATTAGAGAAGACTATGATCTGTACACCTTTTTCGCTCTCATTGATGGGACGGCCTTGAAGATTGTATCTGGCGACTTCATATATATCGCTATCATCCTCGTCTCTGACTGTCTGAATCGTATTACTACCACCTGTATCCTTCTTTGATAATAAATAGCACATTTTGGGATATGAAGTCCCATTATTTTCTGTATAAGCCGGTGCTGACATGGATTCTACTTCATATCCTTCTTTCGACAGGAGATTAAGCATCTTGCCTATCGTCATGTCATCATAACCATTATAATAGTTTTGTTTTATACCAATAGGTAAATCGCCTGTAAGTGATAAACTATGGGAATCTGCACCTATGTAATTTGCATAAATGTGAATATAACTCTTCTGTGCAAAAGCATGGGTACTTATTGCTAAGAAAAACAAGTAAGAAATTAGTCTTTTCATCATTATCATTGTTTTTAAGTTGCTTGTTGCAAAGATAAAGATTAATTCTGGAAGATGCAAGGATTTCGACAGAAAATATTCGTAAATTATTTGGATATATGCAGGATTTTGTATAATTTTGCACCGCCATTTGAATAAATATACCAAGTATGAAAGTAAAGAATGACCGATTAGAGGCGCTGAGAATGATTATCAGCAGTCAGGAATTAGGCAGTCAGGACGAGTTATTGACGGCCCTGAAAAGAGAAGGTTTTCAATTGACACAGGCCACATTGAGTCGCGACCTGAAGCAACTGAAGGTTGCAAAGGCTGCCTCGATGCGAGGAAACTATGTCTATGTATTGCCCAACGACACGATGTATAAGCGTATCAGTACGCCACATAGTGTCCGTGAGATGATGCAAGTTCCTGGATTTATCAGCATCAATTTCTCTGGTAATATGGGAGTCATCAAGACGCGTCCTGGATATGCAAGCAGTATTGCATACAATATAGACAATAATCATATTGATGAGATTATCGGTACGATAGCAGGTGACGACACGATCTTCATCGTCATCAAACAGGGTGTCAGCAAAGAAGAAGTGATTGATGCCCTCAGCGAAGTGGTGCCGAATATGAAGTAAGATGTCTGATGTATGATGTAAGAAGTAAGAATTAAAAATGGAGCAAGATAATATAAAAGTATTTGTTGCTGGTCCTGAACATGAGGTATATGTGGACACGATTCTGCAGACGATAGCCGATGCCGCCAAGGTGAGAGGAACGGGTATTGCCAAGCGTACCCACGACTACCTCGCCACGAAGATGAAGGAGGCAAAGGCTGTGATTGCGCTCAGTGGTGACAAGTTTGCAGGATTCAGTTATATTGAGACTTGGGGCAACAAGCAATATGTGACAACTTCAGGACTGATTGTCCACCCAGACTTTCGAGGACTGGGCGTTGCCAAGAAAATCAAAGATATGACATTCTCATTGGCGCGTACCCGTTGGCCACATGCGAAGATTTTCTCGTTGACCAGTGGAGCCGCCGTGATGAAGATGAATACAGAACTGGGATACCAGCCAGTGACCTTTGCCGATCTCACTGATGACGAGGCTTTCTGGCGAGGATGTGAAGGATGCGTAAATGTAGACGTGCTGCATCGAACAGGTCGTAAATACTGTATCTGCACGGCAATGCTTTATGACCCCGAAGAGCATCTTCCTGCAAAGATTCCAGAAGAAGTGATTGAACGCATCAAGAAGTTGGATAGATAACCCCACCCTAACCCTCCCAAGGGAGGGAAGAGTGAGAAAGTCAAAAGTGAAAGAGTAATAAATCAAAAATAATATACAATGGAGAATAAAGTAAATCGCTCCCCCTTGGGGGAGAAGAAGGGGGGTCGTAAAGTAGTCGTTGCCTTTAGTGGAGGTCTGGATACTTCCTACACAGTGATGAAACTGACTCAGGACGGATGGGATGTCTATGCCGCCTGTGCCAATACAGGAGGATTCTCGGCTGAGCAGTTGAAGACCAACGAAGAGAACGCCTATAAGTTGGGCGCCAAGGCATACGCAACACTCGATGTGACGCAGGAGTATTACGAGAAATCGCTGAAGTACATGATCTTCGGCAATGTGTTGCGTAATAACTGTTATCCTATCTCTGTCTCTTCAGAGCGTATCTTCCAAGCCATCGCCATTGCCCGTTATGCAAAGGAGATTGGCGCTGATGCTATCGCTCACGGAAGTACAGGAGCAGGTAACGACCAGATTCGTTTTGATATGACTTTCCTTGTGATGGCTCCTGGTGTGGAAATCATCACGCTGACACGCGACAAGAAACTGACTCGTAAGGAGGAAGTGGACTATCTGAACGAACATGGATTCTTTGCTGACTTTACCAAACTGAAGTATTCATATAACGTAGGTATCTGGGGCACCAGTATCTGTGGTGGAGAACTGCTCGACCCCACACAAGGACTTCCTGAGGATGCTTATCTGAAACACGTCACCAATCCTGAAAAGGAGTCGCTGTTGAAGATACAGTTTGAGAAAGGTGAGATTGTAGGTGTCAACGGAGAGAAATTCGATGACAAGGTGAAAGCCATCCAGAAGATTGAGGAGATTGGTGCATCATACGCTATCGGTCGTGATGCCAATGTTGGTGATACGATTATCGGTATTAAGGGACGCGTAGGTTTCGAGGCTGCTGCCCCCAAACTCATTATTGAGGCACACCGTCTGTTGGAGAAGTCAACACTGAGTAAGTGGCAACAGTACTGGAAGGACCAGGTAGCCAATTGGTATGGTATGTTCTTGCACGAGAGTCAGTACCTGGAGCCCGTGATGCCAGATATCGAGGCTATGCTCACCAGCAGCCAGCGTAACGTAACAGGTACTGCTATCTTAAAACTGCGCCCATACGGTTTCGAAACGGTAGGTATCGACTCCGACAATGACCTCACGAAGTCCAAACTTGGGGAATATGGTGAGACACAGACAGGATGGACAGCAGACGAGGCCAAGGGCTTCATCAAGGTAAGTTCCACTCCGTTGCGTGTCTATTACGGAATCCATAAAGACGAGAAGAGATAAGACGACCCCACCCCGACCCTCCCAAGGGGAGGGAGAAAGGATTGAGAGATGAGTTTCAAATACAAATATAACTATGCCTCGCCTGATAGGTATAAAATGCTAAAGGAGTTTGCAAAGAAAAACAAGCAATTCCAGACAGAAGCAGAAAACTTAATTTGGAGATACATACGAAATAACCAGTTAGGAGTAAAATTTAACAGGCAATATATTATTGGAGACTATATTGTAGATTTTGTATGTTTAGAGAAAAAACTCATCATTGAGATAGATGGCGGCTATCATTCTGAGTATGAGCAGATACAAAAGGATGATCAACGTACAGACAAACTTGAGTCTATGGGGTTTAACGTCATTCGATATACAAATGAAGAATTATTTGCAGGTATAGAAGGTGTATTAAACAAAATAAGAGAACAACTAATAATATAATAATGATTACACAAAACAACACCCCTCTCCTCCCCCTTGGGGAGGCCGGGAGGGGGTCGATCCGAGTGGGGGTCTTAGGTGCAGCAGGTTATACAGGCGGAGAACTCATCCGCTTGTTGCTGAATCATCCTGAGGCAGAGATTGTGTTTGCCAACTCAGAAAGTAATGCTGGCAATCTGGTGTCAGATGTGCATGAAGGACTGATTGGCGAGACAGACCTGAAGTTTACTGACGCAATGCCTTTCGACCAAGTGGATGTCATCTTCTTCTGCTTTGGCCATGGTAAGAGCGAGGCTTTCCTCAAGGAGCATGAGATTCCTGCCAACGTGAAGATTATCGACTTGGCACAAGATTTTAGGGTGACCCCACCCCAACCCTCCCAAAGGGAGGGAGACGGAATTGTTCTTCCCCCCATTGGGGGGATTGAGAGGGGGTCCTGGGTGTATGGTCTGCCTGAGATCAACAAGGAGGAGATTGCCAAAGCGCAACACGTCGCTAATCCTGGTTGTTTTGCCACTTGTATTCAGGTGGCACTGTTACCTGTCGCCAATCTGAACCTATTAAAAGAAGATGTGGCCGTGAATGCCATTACTGGTTCTACAGGTGCAGGACAGAAGCCTGGTGCTACTACCCATTTCTCGTGGCGTAACAATAATCTCAGCATCTATAAGCCTTTCCAGCATCAGCACATTGCCGAAATCAAGCAATCGTTGAAACAAGTACAGGGTTATCTGGATGCCGACATCGACTTCATCCCCTATCGTGGTGATTTCGCACGAGGCATCTTCTGCACGGCCGTCATCAAGACTCCTGCTCCTGTAGAGGATGTGATTGAGGCCTATAAGGAATTCTATGCTGACGCTGCCTTTACACACTATAGCGACAAGGCGATAGACCTGAAGCAAGTGGTGAATACCAACAAGGCATTGGTACATGTAGAGAAATACGGCAATAAACTACTCGTCACCTCTGCTATCGATAACTTGTTGAAAGGTGCTGTAGGCCAGGCCGTTCAGAACATGAATATCATGTTTGGCATCGACGAGAAGGCAGGTCTTCGCCTGAAAGCATCCGCATTCTAAGCTACTGAATATGAAGACTGAATACGATGATCGCGTAAAGCTCTACCCCGATGGAAAATATCGATGGGTGTATGAGATGAATATGCTGAAAAACTATTCCGTTCTTTTTGACGTATGGAAGGTTTTTGGCATCAGTATGATTATTATTGTTATCATCTTTGCTATCATCAGTCTCTTCGATGGCGATTTCGATTTAGACTCCATCAGCGGTATGCTTTTCGGATTAGGCGTTACAGCACTTATCATCTGTGTTATAAGCATTATCGGATATTTTGTCTATGCTGCTATATCTGGTTGGAAATACGTCGTTCTTTTCATTATGGACGAGAAAGAGGTGGTACACCAACAAATGCCCAAGACCATTAAGAAAGGACAACTCATTGGTGATTTAACTATGCTTGTTGGTAGTTTAGCAGGACGCCCAGGAGTCGTAGGAACAGGACTTTTAGCCAAGTCACGCACATCACTGTCTTCCACGCTTGCAGACGTAAAACGACTGATACCATGTAGGTGGATGAATCTGATCAAGGTGAACCAGCTACTCTCCAAGAACCGTGTTTACGTAAAGGACGAGGACTTCGATTTCGTATACAATTTCCTGTGTGAACATTGTCCAAAAGCCAAAAAAGATAGAAGAACGTGACGATTTGTCGGATATTTGCAGTAATTTTGCAACCACTAACAAGAATCAGTACATGAAACTATTTGATGTTTATCCCCTCTTCGATGTGAACATCGTGAAAGGAGAGGGTTGTAAGGTTTGGGACGACAAGGGTCAGGAGTATCTTGACCTCTATGGTGGTCATGCAGTTATCAGCATTGGTCATTCCCATCCTCATTATATGGAAAAAGTTACAGAACAACTCCATAAGATCGGATTCTATTCCAATTCTGTCATTAACAAATTGCAAGTGGAACTTGCTGAGCGTTTGGGGAAGATCTGCGGCTATGACGACTACCAGTTGTTTCTCATTAACAGCGGAGCCGAAGCCAACGAGAATGCCTTGAAACTCGCTTCGTTCACCAACGGAAGAACTCGCGTGCTCAGTGCCGAGAAGGCTTTCCACGGAAGAACAAGTCTGGCTGTAGAGGTGACAAACAATCCTAAGATTATCGCACCTATCAACGCTAACGGTCACGTCACCTATCTGCCGCTCAATGATCTGCCTGCATGGGAAGCAGAGTTGCAGAAAGGCGATGTCTGTGCCGTCATCTTAGAATGCATCCAAGGAGTAGGCGGCATCAAACTGGCTACCAAGGAGTTTGCACAAGGACTACAGAAACTCTGTAAACAGCACAATACCATCCTGATTTGTGACGAGATACAATGCGGCTATGGACGAAGTGGAAAGTTCTTCGCTCATCAGTGGTTAGACATTCAGCCCGATATCATCACCGTTGCAAAGGGCATTGCCAATGGTTTCCCGATGGGTGCCGTACTTATCTCTCCTGAGTTCCAGCCCGTCTATGGACAGTTAGGAACAACCTTTGGAGGCAACCATCTGGCATGTGCCGCTGCATTGGCAGTACTGGACATCTTCGAAGAGGAAGGTCTGGTAGAGAATGCCCGTGAGGTAGGTGAATACCTCATCGAAAAATTGAAGGATTTAAAAATTGAAGAATTAAAGGAAAAGGGCAGCAGTCATATTCAAGATATCCGAGGACGTGGCTTGATGATTGGTATCGACCTCGATATTCCGCATAAGGATGTCCGTGTACCACTTATTGAGCAGGAACACTGTTTCACAGGCTGTGCAGGAACGAATATCCTGCGACTCCTACCACCACTCTGTCTGACAAAACAAGAGGCAGACCAATTTATTGACAAACTGAAAAAAGTATTAGCATCGTTATGAAAATAGCAATGATTGGAGCAGGCGCCATGGGTGGTGCCACCGTTGAAGGACTCGTCAAGAGCGGATTCTTCAAGAATGAGGATATTACAGTAGCAGACCCTTCACTGCAAGTGGTGGAGAAGTTTGCCAAACATGGTGTATCGGTGACTACCGACAACCAGATGGCAGCACAGGATGCAGACATTGTCTGTGTTTGTGTGAAGCCCTGGCTGGTAGAGAATGTGCTGAAAGACCTCAAGGATGTCTTGGATGCCAAGAAGCAGATTCTCATCGTGATAGCCGCAGGTGTCTCCTCTGAGAAGATCAAGGGATGGGTACCTGAGTGTCCTCCCCTCTTCCTGATGATTCCCAACATCGCCATTGCACAGATGGCATCCATGACCTTTGCTGTTCCTGTTGGTGCCTCAGAAGAGAATATCCAGACCATCAAGACTATCTTCAGTAAGATGGGAACGATCCTCTTTACTGACGAGCAGCATCTTGCCGCAGGTACTACCCTCGCCTCTTGTGGTATTGCCTATGCGATGCGTTATATCCGTGCTGCATCAGAAGGTGGTGTGGAACTCGGTTTCAAGGCGGATGATGCCAAACAGATTGTGATGCAGACGGTCAAGGGTGCCGTAAAACTGTTAGAGGCAAGTGGTCTGCATCCTGAGGCAGCCATCGACTTGGTAACGACTCCTGGTGGTGTCACCATCAAGGGACTCAACGAGATGGAGCATGCAGGTTTCACATCAGCAGTGATTCGTGGACTGAAAGCAGGAGCGAAATAGTTTACAGTTTAAAGTTTACAGTTTAGAGTTTAAAGATATGGACGAACAACTAAAGCAAATAGGTGAAAGGTTGCGTGGATTGCGCGACGTGCTTGACATCCCTGTAAGTGAGATGGCTGAGACCATTGGTATCTCCGCAGAGAAGTATGAGAAGATTGAAGCAGGCGAGTTGGATATTACCATCTCCAACCTGATGAAGATAGCACGCAAGTATGGTGTATCAACAGAGGAACTGATCTTTGCTGAGTCACCACACATGAAGTCATACTATGTGACGCGCAAGGGACAGGGCATGTCTATCGAGCGTACAAAGGCGTATAAGTATCAGTCGCTGGTTGGTGGTTTCGTCAACCACAAAGCAGATGTCTTCATCGTTACTGTAGAGCCTAAACCTGGTGTTCGTACTATCTATAAGAATTCCCATCCAGGACAGGAGTTCAATATGGTGCTTGAAGGCAAGATGGAACTCTATATCGGTGGTAAGACCATCATCCTCGAAGAAGGCGACAGTATCTATTTCGACTCCACCAAACCCCATGGTATGTTAGCCATTGGTGACAAGCCAGTGAAGTTCTTAGCATTTACAGTCGAGTAAAATGGAAGAATTGAAAGATTGAAGAATTGAAGTTATGATAGAGAGATTTTTGAAGCAGACCACATTTACGTCGGTCGAAGACTATAATAAGAACTTGAAGTTCATCATCCCTGAGAACTTCAATTTCGCCTATGACGTGATGGACGTATGGGCAACAGAGAAACCCGATGGACTTGCCTTGCTTTGGACGAACGACCAAGGCGATGAGATACGTACCACATTTGCCGAGTTGAAGGAGCAGACCGATCAGGCGGCTTCCTATCTGCAGACTTTAGGTATTGGCAAAAACGACCCTGTGATGCTCATCCTAAAGCGTCGCTATGAGTGGTGGGTACTGATGCTTGCCCTGCATAAGATTGGTGCCGTAGTGATTCCTGCTACCCACATGTTGACCAAGCACGATATCGTTTATCGTAATACAAGAGCCAGCGTCAAGGCAATTATCTGCGTTGACGATCCCTATGTGACAGAACAGATACAGTTGGCAAAGGCAGAGAGTCCTACAGTGACTCAGTATCTTGCCGTCGGTCAGCATATTCCTGAGGGCTTCCGTGACTATCTCAATGAAGTCGGCAAGGCTCCGAAGTTCCAGCGTCCTGCGTTCGTCAACGACAACGACGACACGATGATGATGTACTTCACCTCAGGCACCAGTGGTGAGCCGAAGATGGTAGCACACGACTATCTCTATGCCATGGGACATCTGACAACGGGTGTCTTCTGGCACAATCTGCATGAGGGTTCATTGCATCTCACCGTTGCCGACACTGGATGGGGCAAGGCTGTATGGGGTAAGTTCTACGGACAGTGGTTTGCTGGAGCAACCGTCTTCGTCTTCGACCATGAGAAGTTCAATGCCGATACGCTGTTGCGCCAGATAGAGAAATACAAGGTTACTTCGTTCTGTGCACCTCCCACCATCTATCGTTTCATGATTCGTGAGGACCTCAGCAAATACGACCTCTCGAGTCTCGAATATTGCTGTACGGCTGGTGAGGCACTGAATCCCGCCGTCTTCGACAAACTCAAGGAGAAGATCGGACTCAACATCATGGAAGGCTTCGGACAGACAGAGACTACCATGACGCTGGGCACGATGCCTTGGATGACTCCGAAACCAGGCTCTATGGGTATCCCCAATGCGCAGTATGATATCGACCTGCTTCGTGCTGACGGTACCTCTTGTGAGGATGGTGAGAAGGGCGAGATTGTGATTCGCATCGGCGATAAGAAACCGATTGGTCTGTTCAAATACTACTATCGTGACGAGGAACTGACAAAAGAGGCTTGGCACGATGGCATCTATCACACAGGTGATATGGCATGGCGCGATGAAGATGGCTATTACTGGTTTGAAGGTCGTATCGACGACGTCATCAAGAGTTCTGGCTATCGCATCGGTCCGTTCGAAGTAGAGAGTGCCCTGATGACCCATCCTGCCGTCGTAGAGTGCGCTATTACAGGTGTACCCGATGATATCCGTGGTATGGTGGTGAAGGCTACCGTTGTCCTTGGCAAGGAATGGAAAGACAAAGCAGGTGATGACCTCATCAAGGAGTTACAACAGCATGTCAAGAAAGAGACGGCTCCCTATAAGTATCCACGTATCGTGGAGTTCGTGGATGAATTGCCCAAAACCATCAGTGGTAAGATTCGTCGCGTAGAGATCAGAGAGAAAGACAAGCAGAAATGAAACAACGTATAGTAGTAAAGGTAGGTTCCAACGTACTGACACGTCCGGATGGAAAACTGGATGTCACGCGGATGTCAGCACTGGTCGACCAGATAGCATGGTTGCGCCAGCACGACTACGAGGTGATTCTCGTCTCCTCTGGTGCGATGGCGAGTGGTCGTGGAGAACTGAAGGTAGACCATGACATGGACTCTGTAGAGCAGCGTCAGTTGTTCTCTGCCCTTGGTCAGGCAAAACTCATCGGACTCTATTACGACCTGTTCCGTGAATACCACATGCACGTCGGACAAGTACTGACGATGAAGGAGAACTTCGAGCCTGGCGAGCAATATCGTAACCAGCGTGCCTGTATGACGGTGATGCTGGAAAACGACGTACTGCCTATCGTCAACGAGAACGATACTGTCAGTGTCACGGAGTTGATGTTTACCGATAACGATGAGTTGTCGGGACTCATTGCCCGTATGATGCATGCCGATACCCTCATCCTGCTCTCTAATATCGATGGTATCTACAGCGGAAATCCTGATGATCCTGCTTCCCAACTCATCCGTAATGTCGAGCCAGGGGAAGACCTCAGCCAGTATATCCAGACGGAGAAGAGTGCCTTTGGTCGTGGTGGTATGCATTCAAAATATACCACTGCCAGCAAGATATCGCAGGAAGGTATCCGTGTCATCATTGCCAACGGAGAACGTGACAACATCCTCGTTGACTTAGTACAAGAGCCCCAAACAATACCTCATACTGAATTTTTACCCAAACAACTATGAGTTTGACCAACACATTCAAAAGCGTCAAGATAGCTAGCAAGAGCCTTGCCCTACTCTCTGACGCACAGCGAAACGAGATTCTGCAAGCTGTAGCAGACGCCATCATCGACTACAAGGAGCGTATCCTCGTTGCCAACGAGAAAGACCTTGCTAAGATGGACGTCAAGAACCCGCTTTACGACCGCTTGCAACTGACGGAGAAGCGACTGGACGATATTGCCGCAGATATGCGGAATGTCGCCTCACTTCCTACCCCCTTAGGACATATCACCAAAGAAAAGACGCTGCCCAACGGCTTACGTCTCTGTCGGGTATCTGTTCCCTTCGGTGTCATCGGCATGATCTACGAGGCACGTCCTAACGTGACGTACGACGTCTTCTCACTCTGTTTCAAGAGTGGTAACGCCTGTGTCCTGAAAGGTGGTAGCGATGCCGACCTGTCGAATCAGGCTTCCGTCGAACTCATCCACGAGGTATTGGAACGCTTTGGGGTGAATCCCGATGTCGTCACCTTACTGCCTGCCACCCATGAGGCAACAGGTGAGATGCTGAATGCCGTCGGTTATATTGATCTCTGCATCCCACGTGGTGGTCGTCGCCTCATCGATTTCGTACGCGACACTGCCCGTATTCCAGTCATCGAGACAGGTGCCGGAGTGGTGAACACTTATTTCGATAAGGATGCCGACCTGAAGATGGGTAAGGCGATTGTCTGCAATGCCAAGACGCGTCGTGTCAGTGTCTGCAACGCCCTCGACTGTCTCATCATCCATGAGGAGCGACTGGGTGACTTGGTAGAACTGGTAAAGCCCCTACGCGACCATAAGGTGACACTCTATGCCGATGCACCTTCCTATCAGATACTGACAGGAAAGTATCCTGACATCCTCTTGCGTCCTGCCACTGCTGATTCCTTCGGTACGGAGTTCATGGACTATAAGATGGCGATTAAGACTGTTACCTCTGTGGAGGAAGCATTGGAGCATATCGACAATTACGGTTCTGGACATAGCGAGGCGATTATCACACAAAACGAAGAGACGGCCCGTCTGTTCCAACAGCATGTCGATGCCGCCTGCGTCTATTGGAATGCGCCCACCTCGTTTACCGATGGTGCCCAGTTCGGACTCGGTGCCGAGATTGGTATCTCAACCCAGAAACTCGGTCCTCGTGGTCCTATGGCATTAGAAGAGATTACCACCTATAAGTGGCTGATTGAAGGCGAAGGCCAGATAAGGAGTTAAGAGTTTATAATTAAGTAATCGACCTTGGTCGCTTTGACCTTGGTCAAAGAATTAAGAGTTATATTATGCGCTCATTTATTAACGTTGAAGATATAGGTCCGCTGGAGAAAGCACTGGCGGAAGCACAAGAGATTAAGAACGACCGTTTCAAGTATCAGCATCTGGGTAAGAACAAGACCCTGATGATGATATTCTTCAATAACTCCCTGCGTACCCGTCTGTCTACCCAGAAGGCTGCGATGAACCTCGGCATGAACGTCATCGTGCTCGATGTGAATGCTGGTGCGTGGAAGTTAGAGACGGAGCGTGGTGTCATCATGGATGGTGATAAGAGTGAGCATCTGTTGGAGGCTATTCCTGTCATGGGTTGCTATTGCGACCTCATTGGTGTACGCTCCTTTGCAGGACTCACCGATCGTGAGTACGACTATGCTGAGACCGTCCTTAATCAGTTCATCAAATACAGTGGTAAGCCCGTCTTCGCCATGGAGACAGCCACCGTGCATCCACTTCAGGCATTTGCCGACCTCATCACCATAAAAGAATATTTCAAACCTCAAACCTCAAACCTCAAACCCAAAGTCGTCCTCACTTGGGCTCCCCATTGCCGTGCTTTGCCACAGGCAGTACCTAACTCGTTCGCCCAATGGATGAACGCTGCGGATGTCGATTTTGTGATTACCCACCCAGAGGGCTATGAACTCGACCCGAAGTTCGTAGGCAATGCCCGTGTGGAATACGACCAGAAGAAAGCCTTCGAGGGTGCCGACTTCATCTATGCCAAGAACTGGAGTAACCCGGGTGTGACGAATCCTGCCGACTATGGTAAGATTACCTCCAAGGATATGTCATGGACAGTAGATACTGAGCACATGTCATGGACTAACAATGGTAAGTTCATGCACTGCCTGCCTGTCCGTCGTGGACTGATTGTCACCGATGATGTCATCGAGAGTCCTAACTCCATCGTCATCCCCGAGGCTGCCAATCGTGAGATATCCTGCTCGGTAGTCATCAAACGCATGTTAGAGGCATTATAAGAGCCAATCGCCATGCTATCTTTTGAATGCGACTATAATAACGGGGCACACCCGAAAGTGTTGGAGAACCTCATTCGGTATAATGAGGAGAGACCGACACCCTATGGTTTCGATGCCTTCAGTGAACGCGCAAAAGACCGTATCCGCGAAGCCTGTGGCATGCCCGACGCCCAGATATTCTTCCTGACAGGAGGCACGCAAGCCAATGCCACCACCATCGACTCGATGCTCTATCAGTATGAGGGCGTCATCTGCGTAGAGACAGGACATATCAACGTCCACGAGGCAGGTGCCGTAGAGTTTACGGAGCATAAGATTATCACACTGCCTGGCAATCAAGGGAAGATGGATGCGAAGGTGCTCGACAAGTACTTGGACGACTTCATGCACGATGGCAACAACGCCCATGCTGTCTATCCGGGACTGGTATATATCACCTTCCCCACAGAGTTAGGAACACTCTATACAGCCCACGAACTGGATGAGATCTACAAGGTGTGTCAACATTATGAGATACCCCTTTATATCGACGGAGCCCGTCTGGGCTATGGACTGATGGCAGACGGTAATGACATCACCCTGCCCTATCTCGCCCGCCATTGTGATGTGTTCTATATCGGAGGTACGAAGATTGGAGCCCTCTGCGGAGAGGCTGTCGTCTTCACCAACCGCCAAGCCCACAAGCATTTCTTCTCCATTCAGAAACAACATGGTGCCGTCATTGCCAAGGGAGCCTTGATAGGCTTGCAGTTCGAGGCGCTGTTTACCGACAATCTCTATTTCGACCTTGCCCGCCATGCCATTGATATGGCAATGCGGATGAAACAACTCTTCAAGGAGAAAGGCTTTGAGTTCTGGCTCGACTCCCCCACCAACCAGCAGTTTGTCATCCTCCCCGATGCCTTGGTAGAGAGACTCTCCAAGCAGATGGAGTTCACCCACTGGGGACAAGCCTCTGGTCATCGCACCATCTGCCGCTTCGTCACCTCATGGGCAACGACAGACGAAGAACTGAAAGAACTCGAAAAGATTATCGGATAAAATCCCTCTATTTTATTTCATCAGGAACGTGCGTTCTTTCATTCCGTCGTAGGTAGGAAGTGTCAGACGGATGGTGTCTAACTGAACCGTGTCAGGTATTAGGATGCTGATATACCTGCGGTTGGTATAATACTCTGGGACGTCGCCTTGGTCGTGAAGGAAACGATAATATGCCGTTCGGGTGTTATCGGCATTGACACGGATGGTGTCTTGGGCTATACCAATAGTATGTACGCCGTCTTCACCATCGACCTGTCCCGTTTTCAACAGCAGTCCTACATTCAGATACTTACCTTTCTTACTCAGCCAAGCACTCTCGAAACCGACTGGGTCCTGAGGCTGTTTCTTTAACTTCCAGTGCTCTACAGGGCGGAGAGTAGGTACTACTCCCATCTGAACACACTCTGCGGTGGTCGCTGTCAACTGATTGAAATAGAGGATGGCGCGATAGACGGTGTCTGCCGTCTGTATCCATGAGGCTGTGGCTGGAGGGGTAAGTGTGAAACGACTGTCGTCATCCAGCACAAAGGCGGTTGCCTGTTTCTTTCCGTCAACAGAGAGTTCTACCATCTCCGCCTGTGTCAGCGAGTATGTACCCTCACCTTTGTCGTAACTGTCGGTGGTACATGCTGCCAATGCGAGCATTGACAGAACGGTTAGCGTATAGCGTTTAGCGTTTATCGTCATGGGCTGCGAGATAATTACGGAGGGGGTTGGCATACATAGTCAGCATCTGGGTACGGAGGAATGCCTCGTCCTTATTCGGAATGGTGATCTTGGCGAGTTGGGCAGAAAGGTATTCCTCGAAGTGCTTGACATCGGCAGGAGTGTAATTTGAATGGTGAGTTCTACACGCTCCGTTCTCAAGAAGGTCAAGGGCGATATAGTTGCAGGGATAGAGGTTGTAATGACGATGTATCTCACCATCCATCCGATGGGCAAGTGCCGTATAGAAGTCCTTCTTGGGCAGGTCTTTGTATTCGTCTATCCATTCGTCGATAGGGGTGCCGCAATGATAATGGATGCGCCCTTTATAACCATAGATACCTGTCTTCATATTGTCGAGGTCGTCCTGACGACTCTTCTTAAACGCAGGATTGTCGCGTTTCTGTTGCATCTCTTGTGCCTTCAGGTAGTCACAAGGGTCATACTCATAACTGATAGTCAGCGGTACGATATTCAGGTCACGAAGTTTATCTGCGATATTCTCACTTTCCACAGGACTACCCATCGCCAGCATCTTAAGCACAGAATCCTGCGTACGGTCGTCAGAATCCTTTGCCCTACCCTCACGCTGCGCTATCCAGATATTCTCCTTCTTCTGCGTGACGGCATAATGGATATAACTACTCATCAACTGACTGCTGCGCATCATCTCGTGGGCTGTCAGTCCTCGGCGTACTGTGAATGCCTTGTTCATGCGTACCAATCGCTTAATCCAAGGATAAATGAGCAGGTTGTCACCAATACCTATCTCTACCGTTGTGGGATAACCGTTCTTGTTGAGCAGTACATCCAAGAAGGCAGAATCGAGGACGATGTCACGATGGTTACTTACAAACGTATAACGTTTGTCATGGTGAGTGGTGAGTAGTGAGTGGTGAGTAGAAAGTGCTGCGTCATCGAAAGTGAGACCATCGGTGTATTTACGGACGAAATACCACACGATGGGTTTCATGAAACGCAACTGGAAATCTAACGGAGTCTTGATGCCGATAAAGGCAAGGCGTAACAGTCCATTACGTATCGACTTCGGCAACCAAGGCACAAAGCCTTTCAGCAGCAATGAGAACTGACGATCGTTGATCAGTTCTTCAAACGCCTGCTTCATCTCCCCAGCCTCGTAGGGCCGTATCTCGTCAAACTCCTTAATATCCATATTAGAACTGATTCTCCACAATATCCGTCAATACCTCAGCCATCGTAAGACCTGCTGCCTTCACCTGCTGGGGAATGAAACTGGTAACGGTCATACCCGGAGTGGTGTTCACCTCCAACATAAAGATCTTTCCTTGTGGAGAGATGATATAGTCGATACGGATGATACCATTACAATGCAGGATGTCATAGATATGACTGGTGATCTCACGGACACGACGAGTGATATCCTCCGACAGTCGGGCAGGAGTGATTTCCTGTACCTGTCCGTTGTATTTCGCATTATAGTCGAAGAACTCATTCTGTGTCACCACCTCCGTAGCAGGCAGTACCACTGATTTCTGCTTCGTCTTATAGACACCGATAGAAATCTCCGTGCCTTCCAAGAACTGCTCGACCATCACCTCTGAACTCTCCATCATCGCCTTGCGGATGGCAGGAGCCAACTGGTCTTTATCCTTGACTTTCGACACTCCGAAAGAAGAGCCGTCGGCAGCAGGCTTCACGAAACATGGCATTCCGATGCGCTGTTCTATCTCGTCATCGCTCACCAGTTCCTCATAGCCCTTACGGATCAACAGAGAATCAGCAACGGCAATGCCATAGCCACGCAGATACTGGTTGAGAATAAACTTATCGAAGGTCATCGCCTCTACCAATACACCACTGGTGCTATAAGGTACACCTACCAAGTCGAAATAACCTTGCAGGATACCATTTTCACCAGGGGTACCATGGATGGTGATATAGGCATAGTCGAAACGCTTCGCCTTTCCGTCTTCCACAAACGAGAAGTCATTACGGTCGATACGCGCTGTGGTTCCGTCACGCAGTTCCACATTCCAGTCTTGCCCCTTTACATCAACAATATACACATCATATCGCTCTTTGTCGAAGAACGAATAGAGACCTTGTGCAGAGCGCAACGAGACGTCGTGCTCTGAAGAGTCGCCACCACAGACGATGGCAATGACACGTTTCAAATTCTTCATATATTTATTTTTTCGTTATTACGATATTACGTTATTACGACCATAATTGCGCCACTTCTCTATCAGTGCCTGCATATCGGCTGCCAACTCTGACGTGAAGTCCATCTGTTGCCCTGTGACTGGATGGATGAAACCCAATGTACGGGCATGTAGCGCCTGACGACCACAGAGTTTGAAGCAGTTCTGGATATACGCCTTATACGAAGCGGTGCGCTCTCCACGCAGAATCTCCGTACCCCCATAGCGTTCATCACCAAACAACGGATGCCCGATGTGTTTCATGTGAGCTCGTATCTGATGCGTACGTCCAGTCTCCAAGCGACACTCCACGAGGGTGACATAACCGAAACGCTCCAATACCTGATAATGAGTGATGGCACTCTTTCCTGTCACAGAACCAGGAGGGAACACTGCCATGCGCAGACGGTCTTTCGGGTCGCGTCCGATATTACCCTCTATGCGCCCTGTATCCTCCGTGAAGTTACCCCATACCAAAGCGTTATAACTGCGATGCGTGTCGTGATTGAAAAACTGCGCTCCCAGTTCCGTCTTCGCCTCTGGGGTCTTTGCCACCACCAACAGACCACTGGTATCCTTATCAATGCGATGCACCAATCCGACGGAAGGGTCGTTGGGGTCGTAGGTCGGCAGGTCACGCAGATGCCAGGCAACGGCATTCACCAGCGTACCATGGAAATTACCACACCCTGGATGTACCACCATCCCAGCAGGTTTGTTGATCACCATCAACTGGTCGTCCTCATAGACGATATCCAAGGGTATCTCCTCGGGCTCAATCGTCGTATCATAGTGCGGACGGTCGAGCATCAGGGTGATTACATCCCCTGGACGTATCTTGTAGTTGCTCTTGACAGGCTTTCCATTCACATGGACGAAGCCTGCATCTGCTGCTTTCTGTATCCTGTTGCGAGAGGAGTGCTGCACATGTTCCGACATATACTTGTCGATACGTACAGGTTCCTGTCCACGATCCACTTCCATTCGTAAGTGCTCGTAGAGTTCACCTTGCCCTTCCGCATCGTCTTCTTCCAAGAGTATGTCGTCCAGTTCCTCTTCCATCATCTCTTTATGAAGTCCTTATTCGCCTGCTGGCGGTCCTTTGACTTCCTCGAACTCGTCTACCTCACTCACGCCTTCATCGACCTCATCGGGCGAATAGACAGGATCTATATAATCAATATTCTCCGAATCATCGAAGGTACCCTTACCTATCATCAAGGTCAAGGGATAGTCGATTGGAATACGGTCGCCATTCGACACTCGGCGCCCACGGCAGATAATACCATATACCCAGTCTTTCTCACCAACGACACGTTGCGGCTCCGTCAGTTTGAAACCCATCGCCATCAGTTTGGCTTCTGCCTCACGATAACTGGAGTTATCAACGATATCGGGAATGGCAAACGTAGGCGACGATGGAGAGTTGACAGTTACATAGATAGCATGACCCTCCTTCACCTTCGTACCGGCTCCAGGACTTTGTGCAAGGATACAGTCGGCAGGGATCGTCTTCACGTAACCAGAGTCGCTGACAACAATAATCAGTCCTGCTTCCTCCAGTGCAAACCTCGCCCTATTATACTCCATCCCCTTCAGATCGGGCACTTCAATACCCTCTCCATGATGGGTATAGATATCCAGTCCGAACTTCACACCGATGCACAACAGAATGATGACACCTGCCATTGCCAATAGGTTCAGGAGGAGATAACGGCTCGCCAACTTACCAAAGAATTCCTTCGCGTTCATGATGCTTTATATATAGGTATATGTATCTAAATGGCAAAAGTACAAAGAAATATCGATATTGCCAAAAGATAGACAAAAAAAATCGAGAGCCGACCTTCGTCTACTCCCGACAATTCTTTCCGTTGACTCCAACATGATGGAGATTACTTTCCGTGATGCTCGTCAGAAACGGTCAACTTCTTGCGACCCTTTGCACGGCGTGAAGCCAGTACACGACGACCATTCTTCGATGCCATACGCTCACGGAAACCGTGCTTGTTCACGCGACGGCGATTGTGCGGTTGAAATGTTCTTTTCATTGTTTTATTATCTTATTTTTGTTATTATTCGTCAATTCGGGCTGCAAAATTACGTAATTATTTCGAATTACGCAAGTTTTCCTGCATTTATTTTGGATTTTTCCTCTTTTCTTCGTAATTTTGAGACGTGCTCGAAGGTACTTTTGTTCGAAAAAGAAAAGAAAAATTCGTTTTCCTTTTGCTTTTTGCTCACTTATTCGTACCTTTGCAGCCAAATTCACGAAATAGTATATACAATTATGATTAATTCACAAGACATCAAGAAAGGAACAGCCATCCGCATGGACGGTTCCATTTGGGTATGCATCGACTTCCAGCACCGTAAGCCTGGTAAGGGAAACACTATCATGAACATCAAGATGAAGAACGTCACTGACGGTCGCGTATTGGAGCGTCGTTACAACATCGGTGAGAAACTGGAAGACGTTGTCATCGAGCACCGTGACTATCAGTATCTCTATGAGGATCAGGAAGGTCGTATCTTCATGAACCAGGAGACTTTTGAGCAGATTCCCATTGCCAACGACCTCGTTATCGGTCATGAATACATGAAGGAAGGTGATGTTGTGTCTGTTGTCAGCGACACTACCGACGGTACCATCCTCTATGCCGAGATGCCTGTGAAGACCAATCTCCGCGTAACACATTCAGAGCCAGGTTTGAAGGGCGATACTGCTACCAATGCCACCAAGCCCGCTACTCTGGAAACTGGTGTAGAGGTTCGCGTACCTCTGTTCATCAATGAGGGCGACCTGATTCAGATTGACACTCGCGACGGCAGTTACCTGAACCGCGTGAAAGAGTAATGTTTTCTATAATCGTCCCTGTATATAACCGCCCCGATGAAGTGGACGAGTTGCTTGAGAGCCTTTGCTCCCAAACAATGAAAGACTTTGAGGTGGTCATTGTAGAGGACGGATCGGAAAAGACTTGCAAGGATGTCTGCGACAAATACGCAGACATCCTTGTTTTGCATTATTACTATAAAGAGAATAGCGGACCTGGTCAGAGTCGCAACTACGGAGCCGAGCGTGCTCAAGGTGACTGGCTTATCATCCTCGATAGCGATGTCGTCTTACCCCCTGACTATATGCAGGCTGTGGAGAAAAACATCAATTGTCAATTAGCCGCCTTTGGCGGTCCCGATGCTGCTCATCCCTCCTTTACCCCAGTCCAGAAAGCCATCTCCTACTCGATGACCTCTTTCTTCACCACTGGTGGTATTCGTGGGGGCAAGAAGAAACTCGACAAGTTCTATCCTCGTTCGTTCAATATGGGTATTCGTAAGGATGTCTATCTGCAACTGGGCGGTTTCTCGAAGATGCGTTTTGGTGAGGACATCGATTTCAGTTATCGCATCGTGGAAGCAGGCCATCAGCCTCAACTCTTCCCTGATGCATGGGTGTGGCATAAACGGCGTACCGACTTCCGTAAGTTCTTCCGTCAGGTCTATAACAGTGGTATCGCACGCATCAACTTAGAGAAGCGTCACCCAGGTACCATGAAACTCGTTCACCTGTTGCCGATGGTCTTTACCGTTGGTGTCATCGCCATGATTCTTATCTCGGCTGTCGGACGTGTCCTGATGCACTATGACGACGTGCATCGCTGGTACTGGCTCTGTGCTGCCCCTTGGTTGCCTATCCTGTTATACAGCCTCGTTATCCTCATTGACTCAACTATTCAGAACAAAAGCCTAAAGGTAGGACTGCTAAGTGTTCCTGCCGCCTTTGTCCAACTCATGGGCTATGGCTTCGGCTTTATCGAAGCGTGGTGGAAGCGTTGCGTTCGCAAACAGGATGAATTTACCGCCTTTGAGAAAAACTTCTATAAGTAGAATGGCAGACAAGTTAACCATTGCCAAGTGGTCACCCGAAGACCAACCCCGTGAACGATTAAGAGACTTAGGTCCACAAGTACTTAGTGATGCAGAACTGCTTGCCATCCTGATAGGCTCGGGAACACCCAAAGAGAGTGCCGTCGACCTCATGAAACGATTATTGGCCGACTGCAACAACAACCTCAACACACTCGGAAAGAAAAGTATTCGCGAACTCTGCGAATACAATGGTATCGGTGAGGCAAAAGCCATCACCATCCTTGCTGCTTGTGAGTTAGGGAAGCGTCGCCAGCAGGAGACACCAGAGGAACGTCCCGACCTCGGTACGGCAACACGTATCTACAACCACATGCACCCAATCCTTCAAGACCTTGACGTAGAAGAGTTCTGGGTGTTACTGATGAATCAGAACTACCGACTCATCAAGAAACTACGCATCGCCCATGGCGGCATCACTGAAGTCTCTGTCGATGTCCGTATCATTATGCGTGAAGCCATCCTTGCCAACGCCACTATCCTTGCCGTCTGTCATAACCATCCCTCAGGCAGTCTTCGTCCCAGTCAACAAGACAACCTCTTGACGGAAAGCATCCATCGCGCTTGCAACACCATGCGCATCCATTTCCTCGACCATATCATCATCACCGACGGCCACTATTACAGTTATCGGGAATCGGGAAGAATTGATTGAGAGGCAATGAATCGTTCGACAGCATGACGGAT
Source organism: Prevotella sp. (assembly GCA_017554145.1). Taxonomy (GTDB): domain Bacteria; phylum Bacteroidota; class Bacteroidia; order Bacteroidales; family Bacteroidaceae; genus Prevotella. The sequence continues at coordinate 32,875 of JAFZIZ010000001.1, forward strand.
GCTGAGTAGTCCGAACTCCTCTGGATGGATGTCTTCAATAGGAATCCAAAGACATTCGGCGGCATCGTCGGCAGCACGTACGGGGCAATCATCGGAAACACGTACGAGATAGTCCATATCGATGGTATGCACCCCTAAACCACTATACAGATAGACATTGGGACTGGAAAAGAGGTATTCAATCTTGTCGACCTCCAGTCCTGTCTCTTCCTTAATCTCCCTGCTCATTCCCTCTTCAGCAGTCTCATACATATCCACGAAACCACCTGGCAGATCGAGGGTACCCTTGGCGGGTTCTTTTGCGCGACGCACCACTAACAGTTCATTACGACTGTTGACGATGAAGGCAGCAGTGGCAGCACAGGGGTTGGCATAATAGGTGAAGCCACAGTCCTCGCAGTGTTTACTCTTGAAGTTATTGATGACAAAATGCTTACTGCCACAAATCGGGCAGTAAGCGAATTTCTCTAAAGGATGTTCCATTACCAATTGTCTGTTCTAAAGGGGAATAATGGAAGATTACCACCGTTCTTGACATTGCCCAGTTGGAAGTTCTTAAAGCAGTAGCGTACAGCCACAGGGTTCTTGACCTTCGGAGAGGTAACGATAATCGCCTCATCCCAATAGCCACCGCCTGGTTGCCAGAAATGCTTCGCCTCAGCAGGATAGAACACACGGTCCTCACCGGCAATCTCAAAGCCTTGCATCTGCTCAAAAGGAGCGTCACACCAGTAGTTATCCTGGGTGTGAATAAAGATAGTGTCGTTCTTGATAGTCATATCCTTATAGGATGAACTCTTATACTGGACGGTCTCATAGCCGTAATCACGATTCAGTGCGGTGAATGCCAGACGCTCTCCCACCTCCTGTTTCTGAGTGGGATGAATCTGGGAATACTCATAGGGATAGACAAGGTCGTTGGTGCATACCAGAGAACTGTTGGGAATGATCTGGGAAGCCTTGTATTGCTGTTCGCGCAACAGGGCACCGCTGATGGCATTGACATCGCCGTCGTCATACGCCCAAGGGGCTATCTGTACGAAATAGAATGGTATCTCGCCAAGTTTAAACTGACTACGCCATTGCTCTACCAATAGTTTCAAGCGCTGAGAATACTGATCACCTGGGTCTCCCACATTCGAACAACCCTGATAATAGACGATACCCTTTACGGTATAATTCAGGATGGGATTGAAGGTGCCATTACCCCAAAGTAATGTGCGAAGATAGTCATTTTCCGCCCATCGCTTACAGATGGCTACTGAGTCGGTAGGGTCGCTGGTGTATTTCTCTAAGTTCTCCTTGGTCAACCAACTCTCTACACGTGTGCCTCCCTTGTTGGCTTCGATGATTCCTACAGGGATATCGAGGGTGCGACTTAGCAAACGGGCAAAGAAATAACCCGTAGCAGAGAACTCACCTACCGTCTTGGGTGAACAAGGAACCCATGAGCACTGTGCATCGTTGAGCGGTTTGCTGCTCATTACACTGGGAATCTTGATGCTGCGGACACCTTTGGAGTTAACGGCATCCAACACATGATGGTTATAGTCTTTTACTGGACACATGCCAAAGCCCTTGACGGGCATCTCCATATTCGACTGTCCGGCACATACCCATACCTCGCCAGCAACGACATTATTGATGACTACATCACCATCGCCATCATTAAAAGTGATGCTCAGGGGAGTATAGGAAGCCTTGGGCGACTTCACCGTCAGGAGGAACTGTCCGTCCTTACCAGCCTTCGCCTCACTTTTCTCTTGACTCCAAGAGACGGTAGCTGTTACGGTGCTATTGGGTTTTGCCCATCCCCAGAGGCGCACATTGGTTTGCTGTTGAATCACCATATTGTCACCCACGAGGTGCGACAATTTTACTTTGCCCTGCATACTGATAGCAGTAGTGGCAAGAATGACGAATGAAAAGATTTTCTTGTACATTGTTATTGTTGTGTTAGTTACTATTTTAGTTATTTCTCTCTGTCTGGAACACATTTCGTAATCGTAATAGGAATGGTCTCGAAACGAGACGATGTCGAAGTGATATATACCTTCACCATACATGCACGATTGTTGAGGGGTTTCTTCTGGTCGAAGATGAAATTGCCGATACTATAGTAAATAGGTTTCCCCTTATATTGCTCGACTGTCTGCAAGGTATGCGTATGATGACAAATCAGCGCATCCGCACCAGCGTCTATCAGGTCGTGGGCTTGTTGCCGTTGTGATGGAATAGGCTTCAGCGTATGTTCTCCTCCCCAATGTAGCGTGACTATCACGAGACTCTGAGGGTCGGCAGCCTTCAAGCGTTGAACCTTAGCGAGGAGGGAGTCATTACTCTCCTGACTGACACTGGGCTTGTCGGGAAGATACGAATAGTTTTCCAAAGGCAATCGCAGGGACGTCAACAGCCATACTTTTCGTGGTGAGGAGGCAAGGAGGACGGGTTGGGAAGCCTCTTGCATGTCCTGTCCTGCTCCTATTGGTATCATTCCTACCTGTTCGATGTTCCGTTTCGTGTCTGTCAATCCAGCCCTTCCTTGGTCGATACTGTGATTGTTGGCAAGATTCAAGTGGGTGATGCCATGCGCCTTTAGCGCTTGCAACCATTCCGGCTCTGCCCGGAAGATATATCGCTTGAAATTAGGTTGTACGATTTTCGTAGCAGGACACTCTAAATTTGCCACCACCAAGTCACTCGATTGGAAGACGGAGTCGACAAAGGGAGAGAAGATATAGTCGATGCCACGATGTTCCACATATTCCCTGACACCCCTATCGAGTAGCAGGTCACCAGTGAAAGTGATGGTAAGCGTGTCGCTCACGCTTACCATCATCATCGTACACAGCAGACTTGTCAGCATCCTGAACTATAGAAGATATGCTCGTTGTCGAGACTCTTTCCATTCAGCGGAACGATAATCTCCTTCATCCAATTGGGAATTCCCTTGTCGGGCTGCGTCTGCAATTGTTGCTGCCATTCTTCATCCGTCGTACGTGGAGTTTCCAAACCTTCTTGGAACTCACGATAAGAGAGGACGGCACCACGTGTGATATAGAGATAACCCTCGATTTCGACGACTACATAAATCTCATGGGCAGGACCTACAGCCTCATATAATACTGAAGGGTTAGGGTTGTTCATACCATTGGAAGTTAGTACATCAGCAACGACGGCAATCGATTTGTCGGCACCCTGTACGTCGCTCCATCCCATCAGATACTGATCTGGTTCTTTGATGAGGTTCAGGGTGATATACTCAAAGGCAGAGCCGATGGCCTCAATCTGCTGATACTCCTCGTCAGAGAGTTTCTTACCTTCCAATTCTTTCTTACTGCAGTTCAACAGGAATTCTGCCTTGTCGCGCAGGTCTTCCGTTGCCGTGCTGGCCTTTTCCGTTACGAGGTCAAAACGTTTCAGCACAGCCATTGTCTCGTCTATCAGTTCGATGGCCTTTGTCCAATAGGCAGTATTCGGCTCTACATAACCCTTGACGATAGGATCGGGAATACCCTCACCACCACACTCGGCAACCATAGGCTGTTTAGCATAAAGGATAGCGTCGTGTTTCAGTTCTGCCCATGAGGCAAGCGATGAATTCAGGTTCTTCTTCTCCCACTGAGGCGACTGCATGAACTTCGGATATTTGGCATTCTTGCTGTTCACATCCTTCATAGCATAAATCCAGCGATTGGCGACGGTCTCTTTCCAGTTAATCTCACCCATACGCTTCTTCATGGCGGTCAGGTTCTCTGTGTACTTATCCCATCTACCCTGTTCGTTGAGTTCACCCAACAGGAGACGCTCAGCGGAGGTAATGCCGATAGCTGCAAAGACATCAAGTCCCTTGGGTACATCACGTAAAGTGGGGTGGTTATCACAGTCAACCATCTCCTGCAATACCTCATTGTCAGGGAAATACCGCTGGGGCATCAGACAGATTTTGAAGGCACTGGATGCTTGGAACTTCGGCTTGATGCGTGTCTGTTTCTTTGCCACTTCTTCCAGTGCCTTACGGATAGCCTCAAACTTCTTCTTGTCGTTATAGAGTTGTTCCAGAGTATTACCACTCTTCTGCATCTCACTATATATCTGTAGGATACTGACATCGTCAGGCATACCCATCAGATAGGTGATAGGCTCCGTCAGGCTCTTATAGGTCTTCGTCAATGCTGCATTACTACCAATGGTTTGAGCCAATAACAGGGCTTCCTGCAACTTATCGTCCTTATCAGTACCGAAAGGCACATTCTGCAACCACATCATCGCACGGAAATAGCGTTTCAGCGTCTCATTACGGGTATAATGACCACGTGGACGATAGATGTTATAGGTGAATTTAGGCATTTCCTTCTCTGGCACATAACCCAAGAACTCAGAATACTCCGTCTCTGCCTTGTTGACATTCTCTATCTCTTGTTTCACCATGTCTGTATAGGAAGTAGCAACAGGCAATACCTTACCTGTATTCAAAGCATAGGCAATAGCATAATAGGCTGCATTATACTCGGCTGCTGCTTTTACTAATGGGTCAGTAGCCGTCGAAGCCTTCTGCATCAGAAGGTCGTAATTCTTCTTCACGAAGTCTGTTACCATCGGCGAGAACTTCTGCTCCTCCGTCTCTTTCAGCAGACAGTCGAAATACATGTGGAAAGCCTGCAGATAGAGGTCGGTAGTCACGAAACTGGGGAACTGATGATAGTCGTTGCGCTCATAGACGTGGAAGAGTTGGTCTTCTGTACCTGGCACGATGGCAAAGCCGTTCTTGGCAATGGCATTATACAGTTTCTGGTCGAAATTCTCCAACTGGAACGGATTGACGATATTGTCCATATTCGTCATCATACCAGCAGGAGCGATATTGTTCTTTGCCCTCAACTGATCCTCATGAGCTTTGAGTTTCTGGACGAAAGCCTGCTCGGCAGGAGTATATTTGATAGGTTTTGCCTTACCTCCTTCTTCCTCCCAAAAGCGTTTTCTCATGATCTCGTCATACCAAGAGGTAGAACTGAAGACTGCACGAAGGTCAGCACTCATGAAGCAGTAGCCCTGACGAGCAGACACTGCATTACGAAGAATACGTGCTTCTGCAACAGAGAGGTTATTCACATTGATGTCAAGGGGCAGTTTCTTGTTGAGTTGCTCCACATTAATTTTTGCCTTACCCGGAATAATCATGGGCTTGGTCTCATTCTGTGCACTTGCGTTCCATGCAAAGGCAAGTACCACCATTGTCAGCAAGGATTTCTTCATAGTTTATTGGTTATAGTTTTGTTTATTTTGAATTATTCATTGAACAGTACCAGAGCTTCTTCTTTCGTGACGTTCTTCGCGATGAATCGCTCAAAGGCCAATCCGAAGTGTGCCCAACGATACTCCGCTACGACATATTTCCCATCGGTAGTGCTTTCGAGGCTCCGTATCTTTCCATCTAAGAAACGGAAATCCTCTAAGATACCTCCCAGTTTCGAACCTAACCAAAGTGGGCGCACCAGCCCATGGTAGTTCTTGAAGATAAAGAGGCGACGCTCTTTCGTTCGATAGTAGCGGGTTTTCTTTATCACACCCACCATTGCATCGATACTGCCATCGCCATCCACATCACCTGTACAGAAGCGGTAGACAGGATAAGGTAGCGTCCAATGGTCGTAGGTAGAATCCGTCCGCAGGGTTAGTTCTGACAGCGTGTCGTTCTTCTGCTCCAAGGAAAACCCGCTGTTTTCCTTGTCTTGGCTGAAGGCTTGTGTACTTGTCAGCCAATAGCCAATAGCTAATAGCCAAAGGCTCTTAACCCTCATTTATAACAGACTTCTAATCTCTGCCTCGATATCCTTCACCTGTGCTGACCTCTTGTAGATAGCGTTGTCACGACCAATCAGGAAATACTCGGGCAGTCCTTGTATATTGTAGACAACCAGTGTCTGTGAATCCACGCCTTGAGGGTCACGCACGCTAATCCAAGGCAGAGCGGCAGTTTGCTGCTTCCAAAAATGTTCGTCGGCATCTAATGATACCTGATAGATCTCCAAGCCTTGTGCATGATATTTGTTATAGAGTTCGCGCAACAGCAGGATGCGCTCAGGTGATTTCTCCAATCCAAAGAGATGGAAGTCAAGCATCACCACCTTTCCTTTCAGGTCAGTCAGTCGACGTACCTTTCCCTGATTATCCGTGAGGGCAATCTCAATCACTCCTGCGGTAGAAACTTTGCTGGCATCGATAGTCTGTGCATTATTGGCTTCCACGATACGGATATTCTTCATACCCTCGATGGCGATATTATGAAGGTTTGCACCACGCTCAGAACCAGGATGATAAGTATCCCAACTGGTAGCAACGGCAGCAAACACCTTGATATCGTCCTTATTGGAACGGGGATTGAAAATCAGTGTATTACCGATAGCCTGGAAGAGTGCGAAATAAGCATACGAACGGTTAGGCTCCTTGAGGATATAGTTCAGTTTCACGTCTTCCTTATAGGCTTTAATCATGTTCAGGATACTATCGTTTGCCTCATCAATAGTAAGGTTGCTATTCTGCTGTACAGCAATAGCTCGATTCTGCAAGTCAATCTGCTTGAGCGTCAGTTCCTTGATTTTCGCACAGTTGTCAGAACCGCTAATCTCATACTGGGTAGCCATCTGTGGATACTGTGCTTTAACGGTAACGGTCTCTGTGGAGTCGATGCTCACATTGATAATCTGGTCACTGATGCGAAGACGATAGAACTCAGGAGCCTCAGGTTCCTTTTCTGCAAAAGCAAAAGCGCCATCCTCGCTTAATTTGACAGAATCCAGAACATCAACCTTTTCCAATCCTACATGCTCGAAATAGAGTATGGAGTCCTTGGCTTTGGTGATATTTCCGTCTACATGGAATTTCTTTTCGCTACATGATGCCATTGTCAGTGCAGCAACAGCTATAATGAGATACTTTTTCATCTTGATGCTATGTATTTCTGTTTTTAATTATTTGTTTTTCTCGGCCTCTTTCTTTCTCTTGGCCTCTTCTTTCTCGCGTCGTTTTTGCTCTTTACGAGCCTCTTTCTCACGTTTCTTTTGTTCTTTTTTGAGCTTCTTTTCCAGTTTACGAGCTTCCTTGGCAGCTTCTTTGGCAGCCTTGCGCTCACTCTTCTGCTCAGCCTTTTCCTTGGCAGAAGCCTCTAAGGCATCGCGTAACATCTCCTTGTCGAATGTGAACACATGCCCCAACACACCCAGCGACAATGTCTTTGACTCGCCGTCCATTTCCACAGATGTGGTATTGAAGAGCAAATAGTTGTTTACTTCCAGTTTCGAATTCAAGGCTACTTCAATGGTCTTATTCAAAATACCCTTACCCAAGTTGGTCAGGACATTATCACCCAATCCTCGCTCTTTAGCCTCTTCGTCCACATACTCCTTCACGGCCTCCATCATGGCCTTCTTATGAGCCTTCTTATCGGGAACCGTCTTTACCATCGCAATGACTAAAATCAACAGGATGGCACCTATCAAATATTTCTTCATTTCTTGTTTCTGTTTATATTTCGCTTGCAAAGATACAAATTATATTTGATATTTGTTATTTGAAATATAATTTATTTCAAAGATTGGATATATTGCCAGAGTTGACGATAGAAAGAATGACGCGTCAATGTAGGCACATCACCAAGGATGATGACTTTCATACGGGCTCTGGTAATAGCCACGTTCATACGACGGAGATCACGAAGGAAGCCTATTTGTCCCTCATCGTTGGAGCGAACCATCGAAAGAATGATGATATCACGTTCTTGTCCTTGGAAACCATCAACGGTGTTGATACTAATCTGGCGACGGAAAGGTTTAAAAAACTCCCATTTCATCAGCAAACGACGGAGATATTGCACTTGGGCACGATAGGGAGAGATGATGCCAACATCAATGCGTTCATCCAACAAGCGTTGCTTACCAATACGCTCGAAATACTGCTGGAGTGTATTGAGTGTTAGTTCTGCCTCGTCCTTGTTAATACGTCCAAACGACTCACCGATGAACTCTTCTTTAAACTCATACGATGAAGTATCTATCCATTCCATCGGGATATCCAGATCAAGAATACCACGATATTTCACATTGGGAGCACTCTCTATCTGTCCGTCATAGAAGTAATTCGATGAGAAACGCATAATCTCATCATTCATACGATATTGCATCTTCAGCAGTGTCACTGTTTCTGGATGTGTTTCCACAAGACGCTCCATGAGTGTCTTACCCAATCCTGCTTTCAAAGCAGCTATACTCTTGACAGTGGGAGGTAACTGACAATGGTCTCCAGCAAGGACTACACGACTAACGCGACGTAATGGTATCCAACAGGTAGCCTCTAAGGCCTGAGCAGCTTCATCGATAAACAAGGTGCCAAGCTTCTGTCCATCCAGCAAACGGTTAGCTGCTCCTACCAATGTACAGGCAATTACTCGTGCCTCACTAAACAACTCGTTATTGATGCGTATCTCCAGTTCTGTGGCTCTGCTCTTCAGACTCTCTAACTTCTGGTGGAAGCCCTCACCTCTCACCCCTCTCCTCTTACCTCTAAGTTCTCGGATAGCTTTACGAATCGCCCATAGGTGTGGATAGTCAGGATGTGCCTCGAAACGTCGCTCATAGGTAAACGACAACATCTTGTCATTAACTCGTGTAGGATTACCAATACGCAACACGTTGATACCTCTATCAACCAGTTTCTCGGATATCCAGTCAACAGCCATATTGCTCTGAGCACAAACTAACACTTGGCTCTCTCGCATCAGCGTCTCACGAATCGCTTCTACCAAGGTTGTCGTCTTACCCGTTCCTGGAGGACCATGAACAATAGCGACATCCTTCGCTCGCAATACCATATTGACAGCATCCTCCTGTGTAGGATTTAGATAGGGGAAATGCATAGGTGGGAAGACAAACGTCTCTGCCTTCTGACGACTATAGAAGAGGTCACGCAGATAGCCCAAACGTCCTTTACCTTTGATGGCACGATCCAACGCTTCTAACATCAGCCGATAACTCGTCTCGTCGAATGAGAGTTGTACACCTAAGTTTTCCGTGTTTTGAAGTGTAACGAGATAGCCGTTATTGGGAATCACGCACACCATACGGTCACCATCTACATAACTAACTGTAGCAGTAAAGGGGAGGTATTTGATAATCTGATGGTTCTGAATATTCAGAGTATTCTGATTATTCTGACAACTGAAGAACACCACCGTCTTTCCAAACTCAAAGGTATGTTCAATATCCTGATCAGCAGTGCGGAACACCTCTATCACCAATTGGTTCAACGAGTTATAATAACTCTTCCCCACTTTCAGAGGCCACCAGGCATCACCCCTTTTAACCTTCCGCTGCACACCCATCTCCTCAGTCTGCTTGCGGAAAGCCTCCTTCTCCGTCTGATACTCCAGTTGGAGCAACAGCCGTTGTTCTTCTAACGCCTGTATGGGCGAAGCCTTTTTACTCATATCAAGGGACAAAGGTACGAATTTATTAGGAATTATTAGTGATTAGTTGGCGATTAATTCGTATCTTTGTCCCTTGATATGAAACATCTGCATCCGTTGTATTCTGAGATTGCTCGACCAGAGAGGTTTACTTATCCTTTCTGCTATGACCCTCATCCGTTGTGCCAGTTGGCAGCGAAGGAGGTGCAGGCATATATCGCCAGTCATGAGGAAATCAAAGAGGATGCTGATCGAGGAAAGATGTTTGGGGTTTTGGTAGTTGAGGCTAACACCCATCACCTAACACCCAACACCCAATACTCCTTCCTCGCCGCCTATAGCGGGTTATTGGCAGGACGCAATGACTGGGAATACTTTGTGCCCCCCGTTTATGATGCCCAACAGCCTAACGGACACTTTAAGACAACAGAACGCGAGATATCGGAAAAAGGTGGAGATAAACAGATGTCTCAAGAACTGCAATTATGGTTGTTTCATCAGTATCAATTGCAGAATGCGAAGGGTGAAACGAAAGACTTGGTAGATATCTGGCAAAACTATTACGACCGCCCTAAATTGAGGGCAAAGTATCCACTGCCTCCTGGTGGCACAGGTGATTGTTGTGCCCCTAAATTGCTGCAATATGCGTATCAACAAGGACTGAAGCCTATCTGTATGGCGGAATTTTGGTGGGGAGAATCTACGAAAGAGGAGTTACGCCAGCATGGAAACTTCTATCCTGCATGTAGAGGAAAATGCAAGCCTATCCTCACTTGGATGATGGAAGGCTTGGATGTTGACGTGAATCCAGAGACATTAGGTTTTCCTCATTTAGAGATTGAAACCATCTATGAGGACGATGCCCTATTAGTGGTGAATAAGCCTTCGGGAATGCTTAGTACACCAGGAAGAACAGAAGAATATAGTGTAGAGACGGTGATGCGTCAACGCTATCCTGAAGCCGTCATTGCCCATCGCTTGGATATGGGGACTTCTGGTTTGTTGATTGTGGCGAAGTCAATGGAAACCTATCATCCCTTGCAAGAGCAGTTCGTGAAGCATCAGGTAAAGAAGCGCTATATTGCACTTCTAGAGGTGAGAGGTGAGAGATTAGAGGTTAGAGAAATGTCTGGCACCATCTCTTTACCGTTAAGACCCGACCCTATGAATCGACCAAGACAAATTGTGGATTTCGAGCATGGCAAACGCGCAGTCACGAACTACGAGTTCTTAACTCTAAACTCTAAACTCTTAACTCTGAACTGTATTGCTGTTGCCCTCTATCCCCAGACGGGGCGTACGCATCAACTGCGCATCCATTGTGCCCATCCTGAGGGATTAGGTTGTCCCATCAAGGGTGATGAACTCTATGGTACAAAGGCCGATCGATTGTATCTGCATGCAGAACAGATATGGTTTTGTCATCCAGTAACGGGCGAGGAAATGCATTTCACCTCGCCAGCGCCCTTTCTTTAAACTCTAAATTTCAATTCTTAAATTTTTAAACTTTTCAATTTTTCAAAATATGGTTAAGCACATTATTCTCTGGACATTGAATCCAGAACTCTCAGAAGAAGAGAAGAAAGCCGTTAAGGCAGGTATTAAAGCAGGTTTGGAAGGCTTGGTAGGTAAGGTGCCAGGACTTATCGATGTGAAAGTGCATATCGACGGACGTCTGGCTTCCTCGAATGCCGATGTGATGCTCGACAGTACACTCGAAAACGAAGAGGCACTGAAGGGTTATGCCAAACATCCTGAACATCTCGCCGTTGCTAATGGAAAGGTAAGACCTTATACCGTTCAGCGCAGTTGTTTGGATTTCAAAATCTAACAAAAAAGCCCCGCCAATCGGCGAGGCCTTTTTTATTGAGCCAATGGCTAAAAGCTAACTGCCAATAGCCAAATTACTTCTTATTCAAAGCGAGGTCGATAGCAACGGCTACAGATACTGTTGCACCTACCATGGGGTTGTTACCCATACCGAGGAAGCCCATCATCTCTACGTGAGCAGGAACAGAAGAAGAACCTGCAAATTGAGCGTCTGAGTGCATACGACCCAGCGTGTCAGTCATACCGTAAGAAGCAGGACCTGCAGCCATGTTATCTGGGTGCAAAGTACGACCAGTGCCACCACCAGAGGCTACTGAGAAGTAAGGCTTACCAGCGAGCACGCGCTCCTTCTTATAAGTACCAGCCACTGGATGCTGGAAACGTGTGGGGTTAGTAGAGTTACCAGTGATGGATACGTCTACATTCTCCTTCCACAGGATAGCAACACCCTCGCGAACATCGTCAGCACCATAGCACTTTACCTTCAGGCGGTTGGGGTTATTGCCATAAGGAACTTCCTTGACAACCTTCAACTCACCGGTGAAGTAGTCGAACTGAGTCTGTACGTATGTGAAACCATTGATACGGCTGATAATCTGAGCAGCATCCTTGCCAAGACCGTTCAGGATGACGCGCAGAGGCTTCTGGCGTACCTTGTTGGCCATCTCGGCAATCTTGATAGCACCCTCGGCAGCAGCGAAACTCTCGTGACCTGCCAAGAAAGCGAAGCACTCAGTCTCCTCACGAAGCAGACGAGCAGCGAGGTTACCGTGTCCGATACCTACCTTACGGTCATCAGCAACTGATCCGGGGATACAGAAACTCTGCAAACCGATACCGATAGCCTCGGCAGCCTCAGCAGCAGTCTTCACGCCCTTCTTGATAGCGATAGCAGCACCACAAACGTATGCCCACTTAGCGTTCTCGAAGCAGATAAGTTGAGTCTCCTCACACATCTGGTAAGGGTCAACACCTGCCTTTTCACAAATCTCGTTGGCCTCTTCAATACTGTTGATGCCATTCTCCTTCAGAGCAGCAAGAACCTGGTCGATACGGCGCTCCTGACTCTCAAATTGTACTTTTCTAATCATTGTCGTATCCTCCTTATTCTTTACGTGGGTCAATAGCCTTTACTGCACCCTGCTCCTCGGTCGTACGACCATAGGAACCAGTGAACTTCTTCATAGCCTCATTGGCGTCCATACCGTTCTTGATAGCCTCCATCATCTTGCCGAGGTGTACATATTCATAACCGCAAACCTCATTGTTGGCATCGAGGAACTGCTTGGTGATGTAACCTTCGGTGAGTTCCAGATAACGGGTACCCTTAGCCACAGTACCATAGAGCGTACCAGTCTGTGAACGAAGACCCTTACCGAGATCCTCCAAACCAGCACCGATAGGCAGACCACCCTCAGAGAAAGCACTCTGTGTACGTCCGTAGACAATCTGCAGGAACAACTCACGCATTGCGGTGTTGATAGCATCACATACCAGGTCGGTATTCAGAGCCTCCAAGAGTGTCTTACCAGGCAGAATCTCACTTGCCATAGCTGCTGAGTGAGTCATACCTGTACAACCGATAGTCTCCACGAGTGCTTCCTGAATGATACCGTCCTTGACATTAAGGCTCAACTTACAGGCACCCTGTTGAGGTGCACACCAGCCAATACCATGCGTGTAACCTGAAATGTCCTTAATCTCTTTTGCCTGAATCCATTTTCCCTCCTCGGGAATAGGAGCAGGTCCATGATAAGCGCCTTTGCAGACACTACACATGTTTTTCACTTCTGTCGAATAAATCATTGTTATCTCTAATTAAAAAAAAAATATTTTTCTATAGTTTTGCAAAAATACGGCGATAATTTCAACTATCCAAATCAAAAATCCCTTATTTAAGAACAATTAACAGAGAAAAATACCCCATATTTGCCCTACTGCTAAAATCTTCGTAACTTTGTAAACTCAAAATAGCAAACAGACGAAAAAGTGACAAACAGATATCAAGTAGCAGGTCATGTGTTTGAGGTGACATTTCCGGAGGGTGACTCGTTGACTCAGGAGATGAGTCAGTATGATCCTTTTCAGATAGCGGATACCGACCAGCAGCCTGTCTTCTCTCTGCAAGTGGTGACGGACAATCCTTCGACTGGCGAGTTCGTCCGTGAACTTCATCAGGATGATGACGGCTCGGAGATTCTCGCTGGCAGAATCGACGATCGCCCCTGTTTCGATTTTCTGTTGTGTGGAAAGTGGCAGGCACGTCTCTTGACGGATGATGACTACCAAAAGGCTGTCCTCTATGCAGCAGGCGACCGACTGTTTGGACTGAACGATGCCCTGATGGTGATGTTCGCCCTGAGCACTGCCAACTTACAGACGCTCTTGATGCATGCCTCGGTAGTGAGTTACCAAGGAGCTGCCTACCTGATGCTGGGAAAGAGCGGCACAGGCAAGAGCACGCATACCCGTTTGTGGCTACAACATATCAAAGGGACAGAATTGGTCAACGACGACAATCCCGTCGTTCGCATCGTCGATGGAGAGGCTCGCGTCTATGGTTCCCCTTGGAGTGGCAAGACGCCCTGTTATCGCAATGTCGATTACCCCGTAGGGGCGTTTGTACAACTCAGTCAGGCTCCTCTTAATGAGATTCGGAGCATCAAGGGCTTGGAGGCTTATGCCGCCTTGGTTCCTGCCGTCTCGGGTAAGCGTTGGGACAAGCACATTGCCGATGGACTGCATGACACGGAAAACTGGGTGGCAGGCCATGTGCCGATGTTCCGTCTGCGTTGTCTACCTAATGCCGATGCTGCCCTGACATGTATGAAAGCGGTGAAAGATCCAGAAGAGATTTACAGAAATGCGTTTTACAACTCAATGCTTAATGATTAGCCAAACTTCAATTCTTCAGTTTTTCAATTCTTCAATTCTATAATGTTGCAAAAGATAGTTGATAATAACGAAGCGATTAGCGAGGTGGCATCCTTGTTGAAGGAAGGTCATAAGGTCATCTTGCCCGTCAAGGGACAGAGCATGCTACCTTTCATCGTGGGTGGGCGCGACAGCGTTGAACTCACCAGACCTAAGAGAGCGCTTTTCGTGGGTGATGCTGTCCTCGCTTGGGTAGACAACAGCCGTTATGTGCTTCATCGCCTCTTTGAGGTAAAGGATGATGGTCTTATAGTCTTGATGGGTGATGGCAATATTGCAGGCAAGGAATACTGTAAGGTAGAGGATATCGTGGCTCTTGCAGAGTATGTCGTCAAGCCCGATGGCTCTCGTACCTATTTATATAGTAAGGGTCAGCGTTGTGGTTGGCAAATATGGAAAAGCCTGCGTCCTGTCCGTCGTTGGATACTGGCGATATTAAGAAGAACAATATATAGAAAATACAGAAAAAATATATGAGACAAAAGAAAGGATTTATATTACGTGAGGTCTGTGGTGAGAAAGTCATCATCGCAGAAGGTGTTGAGGTGGTCAACTTCAACAAGTTACTGAGTCTGAACGAGAGTGCCGCTTATCTGTGGCAGCAAGCCACCCTTTTAGGCGATTTCACCGCCGAACAGTTGGCGGATAAACTCTGTGAGGAATATGAAGTCAGCAAGGAGCAGGCGCTTCACGATGTCAATCAAATGCTTGCCGAATGGCAGAAAATAGGAATTATTGAATAATTACCCACCGCTCTACCGTTGCCCAATTGTGCAACGATATCGTGCGACTTTCCGATACTGCCAACTAGTATTTTGACCTATATCAAGAAGATAGGCTTTTGTGAATAAAAGAAGCATATTTTCTTGTTGTGTTCGCGCACAATGATTACCTTTGCATCGTCAAAAGATAAAAAGATTCAGGTATAACGTTAAAAGGAAGAAGATTATGATTATTTTGAATTACGTAGTGATTTCACTTGCTTCAAAAGCAATGTCGTTGATTAAGAAATAAAGTAGATTGTTTGTTTTGATTGGTTTATGGTTTTAATATAGTGATTAATTTGGGAGAATGATGAAACCCTGTGAGTCGAACGACCCGCAGGGCTTTTTTTTCCGTTCTCTTTAACCTTTAATTGCTAACTGCTAATGGCTAACCTTTAACCGCTCACGGCATTCCTCTAAGATGCCGATGAGCCCGTTTACGGTCTCACTTCTCAGCATCGCAATTCTTGTCTGACGGAAGTCAGGAATACCCTTGAACACAGGACTCGCCGCCAAGTGTCGCCGTGTATGCAGGATGCCACGATACTCGTCGATACGTTCCACGTTGATACGCAACTGCTCTTCCAACACATCTATCTTCTCGTCCAACGTCAGTTCCTTCCTGCTGAATATCCACGGACAACCGAATGTCGCCCGACCAATCATCACCGCATCCACCCCGTAGGTGTCGAAGGCACGGTCAGCATCCGCTAACGACTTGATATCCCCGTTGCCGATAATCGGGATATGGATACGCGGATTCCTCTTCACCTCGCCGATGAGTGTCCAGTCAGCCTCGCCCGTGTACATCTGAGCCCGCGTGCGCCCGTGTATCGTCAGAGCCTGTATGCCACAGTCCTGTAGTTGCTCTGCCAGTTCCGTGATGATCAGTTGTTCCGCATTCCATCCCAAGCGCGTCTTCGCCGTCACAGGCAGTCTCACCGCGTCCACCACCTTCCGTGTTATCTCCAGCATCTTCGGGATATTCTGCAGCATGCCAGCCCCAGCCCCTTTGCTTGCCACCTTCTTCACCGGACATCCGAAGTTCAGGTCAATGACGTCAGGCTTCGCCTGTTCTACGATTTTCGCAGCCTCCACCATCGCCTCCACGTCCCTTCCGTAAATCTGTATACCCACAGGACGCTCCTCGTCAGCGATCGTCAGTTTCTGTACGGTCGACTTCACGTCTCTCACCAACGCCTCAGCCGAAACGAACTCCGTGTACACCATCGAAGCCCCGAACCGCTTACACAGCAGTCGGAACCCAATGTCCGTCACATCCTCCATCGGTGCCAGGAACACAGGACGCTCCCCTAAATCTATATCGCCAATTTTCATAATCTCTTACTTCTTACATCTTACATCAAATGATACATTCCTCCCGCTAACGGTCTTACCACCCCTTTCATCTCCAAAGAGAAGAGTTGTGCTGTGACCTGATGGATAGGGAGATTCGTCTGCACAGAGATGATATTCAGTTGCAGGTCGTTCGTCTTTTGCAAGACATCCACGATACTTTGTTCTTCAGGAGTGAGGTCGGGGAAGAGCTGTCGCTCTACCGCCTCAGGTCTCTCCTCTGTTGTCTGCCACCCCATCGCTTTCACAAAGTCATCAGCGGAAGTGATCAGGGCAGCCCCATTATCACGGATCAGTTGGTTGCACCCCTCACTATAGGGAGCACCAACAGCACCAGGGAAGGCAAACACATCTCGATCGTAACTACGGGCGATACCTGTTGTTATCAGTCCCCCACCCTTGGCTGCCGACTCGACGAGGATGCAGGCGTCTGACATACCTGCCACGATACGATTGCGACGTACGAAATTCCCTTTATCGGCATTTGTCTGGGTCATAAACTCCGTCAACAGACCTCCCTGTTTCACCATCTCTGCAGCCGTATCCCGATGATGATGCGGATAGAGTTGGTCGAGTCCGTGAGCGAGGACACCTACCGTCTCATAACCATTCTCCAATGCCTGTCGATGGGCATTGATATCCACGCCATACGCCAGTCCGCTGACAATCAGTACCTGTGGACATAGTTGGCGTAGCCGACTGACAAATCGCTTTATCAAATCTGCTCCATAGAGAGTACAATGACGCGTACCAACAATATTCACGACATATTTCTGATTGAGATCCGCTGTCCCTTTATAATAGAGGATGACAGGGGCATCTGCACACTCTTTCAACCGTTGCGGATAGGCTGGATCATTATAAGGCAGTGCATGTATCTGATGCTTGGTGATAAACTCCATCTCAACAGCTGCCCGTTTGAGAGGGTCGTCCCAATTACGTAGAGCCTCTACCAAACGGGGTGAACAGTCTGGTACGATGTCCTGGATATTGTTACGGTGTTCATACACCGACTGCCCTCCACCAGCCTCCTGATAGAGCATCAGCGCTTGGGCGATATTAAAGAAGCCGATACGCGTTAATGCGATGGTATAGAATATCTCCTGTTCGTTCATAGGTATTTCTCAAACGCTTTATCATAGTCTTCACTACCTGAAAGACGACCATTCACCAGACAAACCAGTGTAATCTCTCCACGGAAACATAGTGTCTCGTCAGAGGCACGGTATAAGTCTTGGTGGAAGATATATTTAATGCCTACCTTCTCCAACCATAGACGAGATATAATCACATCGTCAGGACGAAGAGGTACTTTATATTGTAGGTTCATACGCGCTACTACGGCATCCACCCCCTTTTCATGCATTTCTGCAAAACTCAGTCCACATTGTTGAAGGAACAGATGACGGGTATGTTCGCAATAGTGAATATAGTTCGCATTATTCACAATACCCTCGATGTCGCATTCATAGTCGCGTACTTCCCAACTTGTTTCAAAAATATATTTATCCATCATTTATTAACTCTTAACTATTAATTATTATCTCTTAACTCTCTTCAGATATTCATATCCTATGCGACAGCGAAGACAGTCCTTCTTGTCACAGTATTCTTTTTTCAGTTGTATCAAGGCTTGGGAATCACCAGCAGACCTCACTTGCAAACCACAGTCCTTCCACATCCGGATAATATAGTTGTTCTCCGCCTTGAGTTGCTCCAACAGGTCGAAGGCACGGTCACACAATTCTTCCTGAGCCGAATGACGCCCATAGGCAAAGAGCATTGGAATACAGGTGTTAATCAGCAACAAGTTGATTGAGAAGGGCGAGAGGTTTTTCTCGTTAGAGTCACTGGCCGATCCAAAGGTATAGTGTGTCTCCCAATAGGGTGTCACCTTCGTACTCATCAGGTCTTGTAGTTCAAAGACATTCTTACAGGCAATCAACTGAGAAAGCCCCGTTTTACGTTCATAATAAAGGTTGGCGAGTTGTGCCAAGCGGATATGTGGGAAGTTCTGAGGACGCAGACGCAGAAATTTCCATCGCTTATAATCCATCGGTTTCAACGAGAACTTATGGGCTAAGTATAGGTATTCGTTGCGCAGTTTGGAGAAATAGCCCTCGTTCAGGGCATCTTGCTGATAACGTTCAGGGACAGCCTCGATATCCAAGAGTCCTGCCTGACCTAAGAACATTGCCTCTATCTGAAAAAGGTCATCGCGATGATGGGCAACTGACGAGAGTGACACCTGTGTTGCCCACTCCTCGAAAGCCTCTCCATTGATGCCGAAACCATAGTTTCTGGCAAGAGTCATGAAATAGGCATCTTCCCAAGAACCGTTCATCCGTTCAGCACGATGACGGATGGCTTCTGTCTTCTGCTCCAACCGTTCTGTCTGCAAAGCTGCCATCCACGAATGGATGGTAAGTGGGGTAAGCTCTGGGATGATCTGATAACAAGGCGGATACTGGTCGTTTTTCAACAGCTCGTCATAGTTTTCCTGTACCAACGACGGAACCTCCAGTCGCATCTGTGGGATGAAGTTCCCCTCCGTCGTCGTTACTTCTGTATCAGGATTCCCTGTCACGTGCAGTATCACATTATCGTAAGCCTTGTCTTTATCGTGCCCATGCAGATACCAGTCGCTCGACTTATCGTGAATCTCCACATTCCCTACCCACAGTGTTTGGTTGATCTTTATCTTGGCATTGAAGAAATCGGGACCGCTGTTATGATTGTGCAGTCCTGGATCGATCACTTCAATGAGTCGGTCGTCTGTTGTCTTGAGCTCTCCCAGAGGGAATAGCTTATGTTTCCAACAATAGTGCAATAGTTGTTCCATTTGTCTATATGTTATTTCCTGTATAGAGTTGATAGTATTTGCCTTTGAGGGCGAGGAGGTGCTCGTGGGTGCCCTGCTCGATGATGCGACCGTGGTCGAGGACGATGATCTGGTCGGCATTGCGGACGGTGGAGAGGCGATGGGCAATGACGAAGGTGGTGCGTCCTTGCATGATGGTGTCCATGCCGCGTTGTACGAGTTGCTCGGTACGGGTGTCGATACTGGAGGTGGCTTCGTCGAGTATCAGGACGGGGGGATTGGCAACGGCGGCGCGCGCAATGGCTAACAGTTGGCGCTCTCCCTGACTGAGGTTACCACCATCGCCCGTGAGGACGGTCTGATAGCCGTTGGGCAGACGACGGATGAAGTCGGAGGCTCCTACCTGCTGGGCTGCCTTGACGCACTCCTCGTCGGTGGCATCGAGTTTGCCGTAACGGATATTGTCGAGGACGGTGCCCGTGAAGAGGTGGGTCTCTTGTAAGACGATGCTCATGCTCTTGCGCAGGGAGTCCTTACGGATATCGGTGATGGGGATGCCGTCGTAGAGGATATGTCCGCCTTGTATCTCGTAGAAGCGGTTGATGAGGTTGATGATGGTGGTCTTGCCTGCCCCTGTGCCTCCCACGAAGGCGATCTTCTGTCCGGGATTGGTGTTGATATCGATGTCGAAGAGTACTTGCTTCTCGGGGGTGTAGCCGAAATTGACGTTCTTGAAGTCGACGTCACCCTTTCCATTCACCATGACCACTGAACCGTTGTCAATTTCGGGTTCGGCATCGCCGAGGGCGAAGACGCGCTCGGCTCCTACGGAGGCGTTGAGCACACTGTTGATCTGTTGACTGACCTGTGCGATGGGACGGGTGAAGTTCTTGTTGAGTTGGAGGAAAGCGACGACCGTGCCTAACGTCACGGTGAGGTGAGAGGTGAGAGGTGAGTGGTGAGCGGAGAGGGCGAGGAGGGCACCGACGACGGCGAGGGCGGTGAAGCCGAAGTTGCTGATGCCTCCGTTGACGGGCATGACGATGCTGGCAATGCGGTTGGCATGATAGGCGGAGGTGCGCAGTTGTTCGTTGATGGTCTCGAAGTCCTTAATCGCCTGTTCTTCATGACAGAAGATCTTGACGACCTTCTGACCGGTCATCATCTCCTCGATATAGCCGTTGACACGGGCGAGATTCTGTTGCTGACTGCGGAAGTAACGGCGCGAGCGCTTGCCGAGTTGCGTGGTGGCTATCATCATCACCACTGCCATGAGGATGCTGACCAGCGTGAGGGGGATGCTCAGCACGACCATCGAGGTGAAGGTGGCGACGATGGTGATGACGGACGAGAAGACCTGTGCCATCGCCGTGGATATCATCTGGCGCAGCGAGTCGACATCATTGGTATAGACGGACATGATATCTCCATGGGAACGCTGGTCGAAATAACTGACGGGCAGACGCTGCATCTTCTCGAAGATGGTCTTGCGCAGACGGAGCATCGTGCCCTGACTGATGGTAATCATCAGACGGTTGTACGCATACGAGCAGACGGTGCCGAACAACAGGACGAGTCCTAAGATAAATAAGGTCTGTGCCAACGAATGGTATTCGGGTGGCGCCATCTGTGTCAACGGCACGATATAGTCGTCGATGAGCGTCTTGGTGAACAGCGACGAGACGAGAGATGTCAACGAGGCGACGAGGACGCACACCAATACTATCATCATCTGCCACTTATAATGGTGCCAGACGAAGGAAAGCATGCGCAAAAGAGTGGCACGCTTCACTTTTCCTTTAGGCATCGAAATCGCCGACGTTCTCGTTCTGAATTGCATATATCTCCTGATAGAGTTGATTCGTGTTGAGTAGGTTCTCGTGGGTATCGAAGCCAGTGACGACACCATTGTCCAAGACGAGGATGCGGTCACAGTCTTTCACGCTGAGGATGCGCTGGGCGATGATGAGTTTCGTCATCTCGGGCAGTTGGGTGCTTAATGCCTCCCGTATCTTCGCATCTGTCGCCGTATCACAGGCAGAGGTGGAATCGTCGAGCACCAGTATCTTCGGGTGTTTCAACAGGGCGCGCGCAATACACAGACGTTGTTTCTGTCCTCCGCTGACATTCGTGCCGCCTTGTTCGATATGGGTATCATAGCCTTCGGGCATCTGGTCGATAAACTCATCGGCGCAGGCGAGGTGACAGGCTCTCTGACAGTCGGCAAGAGAGGCTTTCGGATTGCCCCAACGCAGATTCTCGAGGATACTGCCGCTAAATAAGATATTCTGTTGAAGCACCACAGAGACGGCAGTACGTAAGGCTGTGAGGTCATAGTCTTTCACGTTGCGTCCGCCCACCCGTATCTCACCCTCTCGAGGGTCGTAGAGGCGACTGATGAGGTTGATGAGGGAAGACTTACCAGAGCCCGTTCCACCAATCACACCGATGGTCTCACCACTCTTGATGTCGAAAGTAACGTTGAAGAGCGCGGAGCGCTTGTGGGTGTTGGCGGTTAGCGGTTGGCGGTTAGCGGTTAGCGATTGACCTTTGACCTTTGACTTTTGACCTTCGACCGTCTTATAATCGAAACGAACACCCTTGAACTCGATACTGCCGTCGGGAATCTCGTAGACGGGATGTTCAGGATTCACGATATCGGGCTCGTCCTCGATAATCTCCGCTACACGCTTGGCAGAGGCGGCACTCTGGGTGAGCATCACGAAAGTCATCGAGAGCATCATCAGCGACATCAGAATCGACATGACATAGGTGAAGAGCGAGGTCAGTTCACCCGTTGTCAGCGTGCCGTCGACGATATAATGGGCGCCAAACCATGAGAGGGCGATGATACAACCATACACCACCATATTCATGACCGGGTGGTTGAGTGCCATCAGACTCTCCGCCTTCACATAGAGCCGATAGAGGTTCTCGGCAGCCTTGGCAAACTTCTCGTTCTCGTATTTCTCACGGACAAAAGCCTTCACCAGTCGAATACCCGTCACGTTCTCTTGCACACTCTGGTTCAACGCGTCATATTTCTCAAACACCTGTTGGAACAGTCGTGCCACACGGGATATAATATGGTAGAGCGAGAAACTTAGGACAATCAGGGCGATGACGAAAATCAGCGACAGACGGGCATCGATGACGAGACACATCAGGATAGACAACAGCAACTTAAAAGGCGCACGCACACTGATACCCATGATCTGTTGGAAGGCACTCTGCAACGTGTTCACATCCGTCGTCATACGGGTGATGAGTCCCGAGGTGGCGTATTTGTCGATATCCGAGAACGCCATGCGCTGGATATTCCGATACATCGCCGAGCGCAGATTGGCGGCAAAGCCCGTAGAGGCATAGGCAGAACAGCGTCCACCCAGAATACCGAACGCAAGACTCAGGAACGCCATACCCATCATCACGGCACCGTAGAAATAGACATTCTCCATATCCCCGGCATTGATACCCTTGTCGATGAGCGAGGCAGTGACATAAGGTATCAGCACATCCATCAGCACTTCCAGTGCCGTGAAAGCAGGGGTCAGCAAGGCTGCCGTCCTGTATTGCCTGATTTGTTGATATAGCGTCTTGAGCATATTATTGACTCTCTTCGTATTTACTAATCGCCAAGGCAGTTCTGGATTTGCCGATGGCAATGATGCGTTCGGATTTGTCGTAATCGAAACCACCATATTGGCTCATCTGAATGTCGACCAACATATCGGGTTTCATCAGTTTGGTCATCAGGATAGAGTTCTGACGAATCATCAGAGAACTGGTGCGAGAGAGGACGGTGTAGTAGTTGAAGTCGATATTATCAGGTATCAACATATCGAGGATATGGGCTTTCAACGACTTGTCTTTCTTCTGTATCTCCTTGAGACGTTGTTGCGACTCCCACTGGGCTTTATAGTCATGACCACTGACGTCTACGCCTACCAAGATATCACCTGGTTGGCGCTTGACACGATTCAAAGGGATGGGGTTGATGACACCACCGTCAATCAGTATCATGTCTTTCATCTGGACGGGCTCATAGAAAGAAGGCAGAGAGATGCTGGCACGGATCGCTTGAAACAAACTACCCTTTCGGAAGAACACTTCCCTTCCTCCTTTCAAATCGGTAGCCACAGCACAATAAGGAATCGGCAAGTCTTCGATGGCGACATCAGGAACAAACTCCATAATCGTCTCGATAATCTTCTTGCCTTTCACGAGATGGTTGAGCGACAAAGAGAAGTCCGTCAGTTCCAGCATTTTCTTCTTGTCGACAGTCTTCATCCACTCACGAAACTCTTCCAGTTTGCCAGCCGCATAGACACCACCAATCAGTGCGCCCATAGAGCACCCTGCTATCGAACTGATGTGATAGCCACGCGCCTCCAGTTCTTCAATGGCTCCGATATGAGCCAACCCTCTGGCACCTCCGCTTGACAGCACTAAGGCTACGTCTTTTCTCTTTGTTTCGTCTGTCATATCTATTTGTTTGACGATACAAAGTTAGACAAAATTCAGAATATGTCCAAATAAATTTGGTTATTCATTCACTTATTCGTACCTTTGAGACTCGTCTCGAAGGTACTTCCGTTCGAAAATGAAAAGAAAAACAAACTTTCCTTTTGCATTTTACTTACTTATTCATACCTTTGTGCAGGAAAAAACTAAAAACAAAGAACAATGAAGAAAGTATTATTATTGATGTTCCTCCTTGTCAGTTTAGGAGTGAATGCACAGTCCGAACTCCACAATGCCATCAAGAACTATGTGAAGACAAGTCCATCGGTTACCGAGAGTATGGAAAAAAATATGAAGCAATCGCTGATGTTAGTGAACGAAAAAATCATAGAAGATTATAACGTTCAACGTTCAGAAGCCCTTGTCAAAAAATACTGCGAAGGTCCTTTCCTTGACGATTTTATAGAAAGTATGATGGTCCCTTGTTCAGAAGGAATTGCCACCGCCAGCGATTTTCAGGCAATAACGAAGATGATGCTTACGCCTGAGGGTAAGACATATCAGGCACATCAGACTAAGATGAATTCAGTATGCACCAAGTTGATGGAGCAAAAGGCTGTTGATGCCATGAAGATGCTGATGGAAGGTAAGACCCCACCAGCAGAGAAAGTTCGACAGGAAATACCACAATCGTATCGTCAACTGTATTATCAATTCTTCAAAGTCTCTAAAATTGATAAAGCCGTCTCTCCGATGATGAGCATGGTTCTTAAAAATGCTGATGACAATCAGAAAGAGTTGGTACAGAAGTTTACGAATTATTTTAATGAAAACCTAAGAACGTTTTATATCAATATGAGTTATGACTATTTTACCACTGCAGACCTCAACTTCGGTATTAAATGTTTTAGTCTGCCGGCATACGAACATATCTCATTAATTAATGAGAAACTTCCAGAGAAGGCACAATCAGGAACAATGACTCTGATTATGTCATACATTGAATGGCTGCGGTCTCAGGGTGTGAAAATAAAGAATTAATAACCAAGATAAATATATTTGACACAAGATATATGACAATGAATAGCCTCTCATAGAGAGGCTCTTTGTTTTTCCTGATTTTCAATAGTTAAGAAAAGCAAAAAACTACTATATATATAAGGTGTAACCAAAACTTTTATCTACTTTTGCAGCCCGAAACGAGAAAAGTTTAAGGGATTATATAATAACAACGTAAGATATGCAAAAGAATTTAGTGATTGTTGAGTCGCCTGCCAAGGCCAAGACAATAGAGAAGTTTCTGGGTAACGACTTCAAGGTAATGTCCAGCTATGGACATATCAGGGACTTGAAGAAAAGGGAGATGAGTATAGACACGAAGTCACTCGAACCCGAATATGAAATTCCTGAGGAGAAAGAAAAACTGGTCAAAGAGCTGAAAGCCAATGCGAAGAAGGCAGAGAAGATCTGGCTCGCATCCGATGAAGACCGCGAAGGAGAAGCCATCTCATGGCACCTTTGCGAGGTATTAGGACTGGATGAGGAAAAGACCAACCGTATTGTGTTCCACGAGATTACAAAGCCTGCCATTCTGGAGGCTATAGAACACCCCCGTCATATCGATATGAATCTGGTGAACGCCCAGCAAGCTCGTCGTGTGCTCGACCGTCTGGTAGGATTTAAGCTTTCACCCGTTCTTTGGCGTAAGGTAAAGCCCGCCCTGTCAGCAGGTCGCGTACAGAGTGTTGCCGTACGCCTGATTGTAGAGCGTGAGCGTGAGATACAGAACTTCCAGAGTGAGACTTTCTATAGTGTCAATGGTATCTTTGCCATCACCAATGCAGACGGTTCACAGACAGAGGTAAGAGCTTTGTTGGGTACTCGTTTCAAGACTCACGAGGAAGTGGAGGCATTCTTGGAGAAATGCAAAGAGGCTACCTATACTGTTGAGAGCGTCAGCAAGAAACCACTGAAGCGCACACCGGCTCCTCCCTTCACCACTTCTACCCTCCAACAGGAGGCTGCCCGTAAACTGGGCTTCACCGTCAGTCAGACGATGATGGTGGCACAACACCTCTATGAAAACGGACGCATCACGTACATGCGTACGGACTCTGTCAACCTCTCTGCCCTGTGTATCAATGCCAGCAAGGAGGAAATCAAGAACCTCTATGGTGAAGAATATAGCAAGCCCCGTCAGTATCGCACCAGTTCGAAGGGTGCACAGGAGGCTCACGAGGCCATCCGTCCTACCTATATGAACCAGACGGAGATAGAGGGTACGGCACAGGAGAAGAAACTCTACGACCTGATTTGGAAACGCACAGCCGCCAGTCAGATGGCTGATGCCCAGATAGAGAAGACCATCGCTAACATCGCTGTCAGCGGCACTGACGAGCAGTTTATCGCCCAAGGTGAGGTAGTGAAATTCGACGGTTTTATCAAAGTCTATCGTGAGTCGTTCGACGAAGACGAGCTGCAAGAGGAAGAGATGAGCCATATCCTGCCTCCTTTGAAGAAAGGAATGGAACTCACTCGCAGAGAGATACAGGCCACCGAGCGTTTCAGTCAAGGACCTGTTCGCTATACGGAGGCTTCGCTGGTACATAAGTTGGAAGAACTGGGTATCGGACGTCCTTCTACCTACGCTCCTACCATCTCTACCATCCAGCAGCGCGAATATGTGCATAAAGGAGATAAGAAAGGTGAAGAGCGCACCTATACCATCGATACGCTGAAAGGCAAGCAGATCAAACAGTCTGTCCGCAAGGAGATGGCTGGTTCTGACAAGGGCAAACTTCTTCCTACCGATATCGGTATGGTGGTTAACGACTTCCTGATGGAGAACTTCCAAGAGATTATGGACTATAATTTCACGGCTAAGGTAGAGCGTGACTTCGATAAGATTGCTGAGGGTGACGAGAAATGGACAACGATGATGAAACACTTCTACAAGAGTTTCGAGCCCGTCGTAGAGAAGACCATCAATGCCCGTCAGGAGCATAAGGCTGGCGAGCGTCAGATAGGTGTAGACCCCAAGAGCGGTCGCCCCGTCTTCGTGAAGATTGGTCGTTTCGGACCTGTCGTACAGATTGGTTCTGCCGATGACAGTGAGAAGCCACAGTTTGCCCAGTTGCCCAGTGATAAGAGTATGGAGACGCTGACATTGGAAGAAGCACTGGAACTGTTTAAGTTGCCTCGTACCATCGGAGAATACGACGGTGATGTCGTTACCATCGGTACTGGTCGCTTCGGCCCCTATATCCTGCATCAGAAGAAATACACCTCACTGCCTAAGGACATGGATCCGATGGTTGTCACGCTCGACGAGGCTATCGCCCTCATCAACGAGAAGCGTCAGCAGGAGGAGAAGCGTCACCTGAAGACATTCGGTGAGGATACCAAACTGGAGGTCATCAATGGTCGTTACGGCCCCTATATCTCCTATGACGGCAAGAACTACCGTCTGCCTAAGAACATGCATCAGCGTGCCGCCGAACTGACCTACGACGAGTGCATGAAGATTGTCAATACGCCCATCAAGAAGAAATGAGACGTATCATCCTCATAGGTTATATGGGGTCTGGCAAGACCACCGTAGGAAAGGCTCTTTCCAAAGAGACGGGCATGATGTTCTACGACCTCGACTGGTATATCGAAAGTCGGATGCGTAAGACTGTTGCCCAGATATTTGCAGAGCGTGGCGAAGAAGGCTTTAGAAAGATAGAACACAATATGCTTCATGAGGTAGCGGAGTTCGAGGATGTCATCATCAGTTGTGGTGGTGGAACACCTTGCTTCTTCGACAATATGGACTACCTGAACGAGCAGGGTGATGTCTGTTATCTGAAAGCCGAGCCCGAGGTGCTTTACCGTCATCTGCTGATGGGCAAGGTGGAGCGCCCCCTGATCAAAGGGAAAAGTCCTGAGGAACTGATTGCCTACATCACGGAACAGGTGGGAAAGCGTGAGGAGTTCTACAACAAGGCACGTTATATCCTGGATGTCAGTCTGATGGACGACTATGAGAAAATCAAAATCAGCGTAGAGAAACTGCGCGCACTGTTAAATCTATAAACCTACTTACCTTACAAAGATGAAGAAATGGACGATAGAAGACTCTAAGGAGCTCTACAACATCAATGGTTGGGGAACCAGTTATTTTGGTATCAACGAGAAAGGCAACGTATATGTGACGCCTTGTAAGGACGGTACCGAGATTGATATCCGTGAGGTGATGGACGAACTGTCACTGCGTGATGTCCAGTCACCGGTATTACTACGTTTCCCTGATATTCTCGACAATCGTATCGAGAAGACCTGGAGTTGTTTTAAGAAGGCTTCCAAGGAATACGACTATAAAGGTGAGAACTATGTGGTCTATCCTATCAAGGTGAATCAGATGCAGCCTGTTGTCGAGGAAATTATCTCCCACGGACGTAAGTTCAACCTAGGACTGGAGGCTGGTTCGAAGCCTGAGTTGCATGCTGTCATTGCGATGCAGTGCCAGAGCGACAGTATTATCATCTGTAACGGATACAAAGACCAGAGTTATATCGAACTCGCCTTGCTCGCCCAGAAGATGGGCAAGAAGATCT
The DNA here is from genome assembly GCA_017554145.1 of Prevotella sp. Lineage (GTDB taxonomy): Bacteria > Bacteroidota > Bacteroidia > Bacteroidales > Bacteroidaceae > Prevotella. The sequence goes on from JAFZIZ010000001.1 coordinate 61,102, forward strand.
TCATCGTTGTAGAGAAGATGAACGAGCTCGAGATCATCGCCAAGGTTGCCAAGAAACTGAATGTTCGTCCGAATATCGGTATCCGTATCAAACTGGCATCCAGCGGCAGTGGTAAGTGGGAAGAGAGTGGCGGCGACGCCTCGAAGTTCGGACTGACGAGTGCGGAACTCTTGGAGGCTTTAGAACTCCTGGATAAGAAGGATATGCGTGACTGTCTGCGCCTCATCCACTTCCATATCGGTTCGCAGATTACGAAGATTCGTCGTATTCAGACCGCCTTGCGTGAGGCTTCACAGTTCTATATCCAACTGCATAAGATGGGATATAACGTAGACTTCGTAGACTGTGGCGGTGGCTTGGGTGTTGACTATGATGGAACACGCTCACCATCGAGTGAGAGTTCTGTCAACTACTCTATCCAAGAGTATGTCAACGACTGTATCTATACCTTTGTAGAGGCTGCTAACAAGAATGAACTGCCACATCCCAATATCATTACGGAGAGTGGACGTTCCTTGGCGGCTCATCACTCCGTACTGGTCATCGACGTCCTGGAGACGGCTTCCCTGCCAGAGATGCCTGAGGAGTTCGAGCCTGATGAGAACAGTCATCAGTTGGTAAAAGACCTCTATGAGATTTGGGATAACCTCTCTCCTCGTAATGTATTGGAAGACTGGCACGATGCTGAACAGATCCGTGAGGAGGTGCTCGACCTCTTTGCGCATGGTATCGTAGACCTGAAGACACGTGCTGAGATTGAGGCGATGTACTGGAGTGTGTGTCATGAGATCAATGCACTTGCCAAGAACCTCAAGCATATCCCTGAGGAGTTGATGAACATCGACAAGTTGTTGGCAGACAAATACTTCTGCAACTTCTCTCTGTTCCAGAGTCTCAGCGACTCTTGGGCGATAGACCAGATGTTCCCCATCGTACCTTTGCAGCGATTGGACGAGCGTCCCACGCGTAATGCGACGCTACAGGATATCACCTGCGACTCGGACGGAAAGATTGCCAACTTCGTGACCAATCGTAACAACTCGCATTCACTGCCTGTGCATCCGCTGAAGAAGAACGAGCCTTATTACCTCGGCGTCTTCCTCGTAGGAGCCTATCAGGAAATATTGGGTGATATGCATAACCTCTTTGGTGATACGACAGCTGTTCATATCTCCGTAAAGGACAAGGGTTATCATATCGACCAGATTATCGATGGTGAGACAGTGGCTGAGGTATTGGAATATGTACAATATGCACCCAAGAAACTCGTTCGCCAACTGGAAATATGGGTAGCTAAGAGTGTGAAACAAGGAAAGATCTCCCTTGAAGAGGGTAAAGAGTTCCTCTCGAACTATCGCTCAGGACTCTACGGATATACGTATCTGGAGTAAGATAGGTTAAGGGTTAAAGATTAAACATTAAATATTAAAAACTATGATCAATATTAAAAACCTTCATCGCGTATCGCGAGTCATCATCTTGATGACAGTTGTCTTGGTAGGCATGAGTTCCTGCAAGACACAACAAACCCTGACGTATGGGGATGCTGTTGACTGGACCAAAGCACGTTATGGTAAACTCATCAATAAGTATATCAAGGATGCGGGCAACAAACTCGATCCTGACGAGATGCGCCTGCTGTTCACACCCATCGGCTATGATGGAGGTTCCAATACCGTCTATTATCGTGATGCAGAGCGCCTATTGGTGGATACCGTCTATTCCGTCATGCTGCAGAAAGCTGTGGCAGAGGGCAAGACCAGTATTGTTATCTTCACAGGTCCTTCTGCCAGTGGAAAGAGTACGGCTGCCAAGACGATGGACTTTACGAATACAGGTCTGGTGTATGACGCTGCCTTCAACACTTATAAGAAACTCGCCACTGCCATCAAGAAAGCAGAGAGAGCCGGTATGAAAGACGTGAAGGTGATTGCCGTCTACAATACCGTCCGCAACTGTTTCAAGAACTCAGTAGACAGAGGTAAGACCAGCAAGCGTTTCATCCATATCCCTTATATGATAGAGTCGTTTGGTAATAATGTCAACAAGATGCAGCAGTTGAAGGATAACTTCCCTGAGGTGGAGTTTATCTGTTTTGACAAAAGCGACAATGTGAATGCCAAGCGTGTCAGTCTGGACGAGGCTTGCAAATGGAACTTCAATGTCAGTCAGGACGACATCCAATACCTCTTTAATATTATGCTCGATGAGATCAATAAGGGCGACCTCACACCACATCAGTTGACCTATGTAGCAGGTGACGTCTTATCTATTGAGGGACTGTCGGATTCCAATAAGGCACTCGCCAAAGAGATTGACAGAAGAATCAAAGCATTGTCAAAAGAATGAAAGAGAAACTGACCATAGTAAAGGTAGGCGGGGCTGTCGTCGAAGACGAACAGCAACTCTCTCAGTTACTGAAGGACTTCAGTGCCATCGAAGGATGTAAAGTGCTCGTTCATGGTGGAGGTCGTAAGGCTACGAAGATGGCAGAACGTCTAGGGATAGAGACCCAGATGGTCAATGGTCGCCGTATCACGGATGCTGCTATGTTGGAGGTGGTCACGATGGTCTATGGAGGGCTGGTGAACAAGAATTTAGTGGCACAACTGCAGGCAAACGGTGTCAACGCCCTCGGACTTACTGGTGCCGATGCCAATGCGATTATCTCACACAAGCGTCCTTTGAAAGATGGTGTTGACTATGGGTTTGTAGGTGATGTCGATGCAGGTAACGGTGAGATGCTCAGTAAACTGATAGAGGCTGGCATCACCCCTGTAATGGCTCCATTGACACACGACGGCAAGGGACAGATTCTCAATACCAATGCCGATACTATTGCCAGTGAGACAGCCAAAGCCCTCGCAGCTATCTACGACGTGACACTCATCTTCTCGTTTGAGAAGAAAGGTGTGCTTCGTAACCCTGACGACGATGACAGCGTGATACCTGTCATTACCCATGAAGATTTTGAGAGATATAAGGCAGACGGTACTATCTCTGGTGGTATGCTGCCCAAGATAGAGAATGCCCTGAATGCCGTAGAGGCTGGTGTCTCACGTGTCATCATCACCCTCGCTACGGCTATTGACGGTCAGCATGGAACGGTGATACAATGATCAATTTCCACCACGATATCCTTCCTCTGAAAGACAGACTTTTCAGACTTGCCCTCCGCATCACACTCAATCCAGCGGAGGCAGAGGACGTGGTACAGGAAACGATGATGAAAGTATGGAGCCGTCGGAACAACTGGGACGCCATCGATAATATCGAGACCTTCTGTCTGACCATCTGTAGAAACCTTGCCCTTGACAAGACTCGTCACATGGGCAATCACACCCTTTCGCTGGATTTGGAAACGGAGCCCACAGACCAGAGCCACCATTCAAATCCGGAGGAACAGACCATGCAACGTGATCGCATACGACTGGTAAGACGACTTATCGACCAGTTGCCAGAGAAACAACGCAGTTGCATGCAACTAAGAGATATCGAAGGGAAGAGTTATAAGGAGATTGCCGACATCATGGGAATCAGTGAAGAACAGGTGAAAGTCAATATATTCCGAGCGCGACAAACCATTCGTGAACAGTTCAAAAAAGCAGATTCCTGAAAATTTTTCATTTTTCCTGTAACTTTTCTTCTTGTCATTCGTCTTATAATATAGAGGACCAAAAATCCCTCAAGTGAAATAATGGATTATAAGTACATCGAACAACTCTTGGAACGCTACTGGGCAGCAGAGACCTCTCTCGAAGAAGAAGGTATCCTGCGTGCTTTCTTCAGTCAGAAGGATATCCCTGCTGAGCTGGAGCAGTATCGCGACCTCTTTGTCTATGAGCTGACAGAGAAGGAGAACGAGACGTTGGGAGATGACTTTGACGAGCGCATCCTGGCTATGATAGAAGAGGAGCCACGTACTGTCAAGGCACGCGAGATTCCTTTCAAGAAGCGTCTCATGCCGCTCTTCAAGGCTGCCGCCGTCGTTGCCATTATCCTCACCATAGGTGGTGCACTACAGCGTCCTTGGGATGCTAGTTGGAACGATCCGCACGTAGAATATGCGAACTCCTACAATCTCTCTGTAGATTCTGCGGATGTCACCCCTATCCAGGCAGAAAATGTCACTGACATGCCTGCCGACAGCGCAAAGACAATACCTGTCGATGTGGCTAAGGACTAAAGGAATTTTCTATGCTTTCTCTATATTAATATCATGTTTAGTTAAAACAATCATGAAACTGTGAAGTTTCTGTTCTCTCAAATTTTTCATAACATACTAACGAAAGACGGGCTGTTTGTCAGAATTGACAGGTAGCCCGTCGATAATTTATGCGGCTCGCTTCATCCAGAGATGGAGTTGATAAAGCGCTGGAAGGAGGATGAGCAGGGAGAAGAAGACAGCGAGATAGACATGGAGTTCAGAGCCCTTGAAGAGGTCGATGAGTTTCATGTCTTGGTCTGGATAGGCGTGATAGAGGATATAGGCCACACTATTGTTTGCCCAATGGTAGGCCATTCCTGGCAGGATACTACCTGTACGCCAATACATCCAACCCAACAACAATCCTGCGATAAAGGCATAAGGCATTTGGGCAGGATTCATGTGGACAAGAGCAAAGAAGAGGGCGGAAATGATGATAGCGGGAAACGCATGGCTGTTGGCTATTGGCTGTTGGCCATTGGTTTTATTCCATCCCAATAAACTACGAAGGATAGCTCCACGAAAGACAATTTCTTCTGCAAGAGGTGCCAACAGACCGATGGCAAGATACCCCCAATAGTCGCCTAACAACATCTCCTGCTGGTCTTCTATCCAGTTAGGCAGCTCTGGCATATTCTCCTGTAACCAGGTCATAGGAATAATCATTCCCAGTGCCGCAATCACAGCCCACACTAATACGAACCACTGTTTGGTAGCCATCCAACGAGGAGATACCTCTGCCCATCTTGCACCAAGGAATACGGCAATCACCATCACACTAAACACGACCATAGAAACGACGAGTTCTATGACTGTGATATCCGTACTTCCTAATACCTGTTGCCATATCAAATGAACCAGAACACCAGCAACTCCCTGTATGGCTAGAAATACCAACGCATATACAAATGCACTTATAATCGGTTTCTTCATATCTTTAACTCTTCAGTTCTTTTTTTGTCTTCGTCTAATTGTGCCTTTAACTCTTCCAGATTGTCAAAGTGACGCTCATCACGCAGTCGCTCAATGAAACTCACCTGTATCTCCTGTCCATAGAGATCGCCCTCATAATCGAGGATATGTACCTCCAAGGTCTGAGCATGTACTCCAAAAGTTGGACGAGTGCCGATGTTCATCATGCCTGTTAGCTGTTGGCTGTTAGCCATTAGCAATTGGCATCTTACGGCATAGACACCGGGGGCGGGGATGAGTTTACGAGAATCGCTGGGTAACAGGTTGGCAGTAGGATAACCTAACTCCGTACCGATATGTTCTCCTTTCACCACCTTCCCCTTCATACTATATGGATAACTCAGACACAGGGCAGCATCTTTGACTTTGCCTTCTGTCAATAGTCTTCGAATGACAGAAGAACTGATGTGAGAAGTAAGAGATAAGAGGTTAGAAGTAAGAGGAGGGAGACTTTCCACTTCGATTCCAATCTTTTTGCCATAGCGGACATCGTCTTCAAAAGTGTCTTGGCGATTGTGTCCGAAACGATTGTCATAACCCATCAGCAGTACTTTGACGCCCAACTGCTCCTTCATCATCACCATAAAGTCATGAGCCGACAGAACAGACATCTCTGGTGTGAAATGCAACACCTTCACATAGTCGATACCTGTTTCTGCAAGCAGTCGCATACGCTCATCGTTCGTCGTCAGTAACAGAGGCTTCCAGTCTGTCTGTACCATCTCACGAGGATGACAGTCAAAGGTGATGACCATTGACTTCAAACCCTGCTGTTTCGCATAGTCGCAAACATGACTCAACACAAAACGATGCCCCTTATGTACTCCATCAAACATTCCGATGGTGGCTACACAAGGATTTGTGACCTGCTGATTGTCTTTTAATAACAACGTCTCCATAAGCGGAGGCAAAATTACAAAAAAATATCTGAATTGTTGCAGGTTTGAAGAAAAAGCATTACCTTTGCACACTGAAAAGTGAATAATCGGACTTGTAGCTCAGTTGGTTAGAGCAACAGACTCATAATCTGGAGGTCACAGGTTCAAGCCCTGTCTGGTCCACTTCACGAGACAAGTATCAACAGAATAATGTAGATACTTGTCTTTTTTTCTATGAAATCGGTAATTTTACCGCCCTTTTTCTGCACAAGAATGTACAATTCGTCCCTTTTTATAAAAAATTAACATAAAGAAAAGGAGTATTTTTGTCTTTTTCGTTTATCTTTGCAAACGTATTAGCTACTTACAATAATAAATTATATAATTTAAATCTTTATGAACAAGAAGTATTTGATGAAAGGCCTAACCGCATTGGCTCTTCTTGCAACTGTCACCAGTTGTGTGAAAGACGTTGATGGTGTTACTCCCGCTGAGCAGGACGAAATGGCCAAAGAGAATGCTGAGCTTCAACTCGGCTTGCAGATTCCAGAAGGACAAACCTGGAATATGTCGACACAAGTTACGGCTAACGTAAGTGTCAACCAGAAGGCTGGTGAGACTTATCGCGTAACTGTTTACTCTAACAATCCGCTTGCTGATGGCAAGGGTATCTTCCTGTCAAGAGGAACTATCAATAATGGTGGTACTTTCACTGGTAAGTTTACTTGTGGTGCTGGTGTCAAGAGTCTGTATGTTGGTTTGACTGACTCAAAGGGTTACACGGTCTACAAGCAGGCTGCAGTAGAGAATGGCAGACTGGATCTCACTTTTGGAAATGTTGGTAATGGTTCACGTTCTATGAGAGCCGCCTACCAAGTAGGTGATGATGCTTATGATTTCTTTGATGTTCCAACTCAAGATGAACTTAATGCAGCATTCCCTTCTATTCCTACTACCAATGTTGCCAGCAATGACGTTTTGAATGATCATAACGCATTGGTTGCCCTTGTATACGAAAATGGTGTAGCTCGCCAACCATTAACTAACTTTATCATCACCAGTGCTGGTGAGCATACTATTGGTGGTGGCCTCCAAAACACACATTGGGTATCTGTTCAAGGTCATCCAGAAGGTGGTTATCAGGAGCCAGATCCCGTTAACATTTTTGTTAATGTTGGTGAGAATGAGACAGTAACCTTTAAACGTCAAGGAAACTTCCAGTTTAACCTCTATATCATTAGTGGTCAGGTAGAGTTGTCAAGTGATTTCGGAGAGATGGGAACGACATTCTCTGTGGCTCAAGGGGCTACTCTGATTGATAATCGTAGTACTTTCTCTAACAACTTTGGTGTTAAGTTGTTCAACAGAGGTACTTTCAGAACAGGAGGTGCATACTCAATTGGCAACAATGCATTTGTTTACAACCAAGGTAAGTTCTATGTAAATGGTGCTTTGGACTACATTGCAGGCTCTATGCGTCATCCTCGCTTCTACAATGTTGGTGATGGCGTAGAACTGACTGCTGATTCATTCACCCTTAACTCTAATGGTGGGTTCATCAGTGATGGTACTGTCAATATCACAGGTGCCACAACAGTTACACAAGCTGGTATTGAGTGGGTGAACAATGGTAAATACACCACTGGTTCTCTGAAATTCAGCGCTCATAACAGTACTTTCTATAACTACTGTCAGTTGAACGTAACTGGTACTACCACCTTTACGGACGGTAAATTCAACATGATGACCGGCAGTTATGTAAAGATGCAGCATGGTATCTTCAACAATTTTGATGTTACCATGTATAACAACTCTACTGTTTATGTTACAGACGGAACAAAGTGGGGTCGTCAGGGTAATGGAACCTTCCAGGGCTTCAGAACTGCAACTGACGATGCTACTGCTTATGTTGTTCTTGGCGGTGATCAGCAATATGTTCCTTCTCACATTGATGGAGCCTTCCAGCTTCAGGGTGCTGGTTTGACTGCCGCTATCTCGAACATGAAGTTCTATGATACTTTTGACGAGGCTGGCGTACATTCAACATGGGAGAGTGTTAATTATTCAGACGAAGTTACTGCTGAAGATCTTGTTGGCAGAAGCGACGGCAGAATCACATGGAAGATTATCGATGCTCAGGTAACTGACATTGCTGGAGCATCTATCGTTGAACCAGAGGAGGGCGAGTGCTCTGCTACTTGGGAAGAGGAAGAATATCCTGTTTACGATGAGCCTCAGGTTTACTCTTACGCATTTGAGGACCAGATCTATAATGGTGACTACGATATGAATGATATCGTGCTGAAGGTTACCTTCCCATCAACCAAGAACAAGAAGGGCGAAGTTATTGCCATCGACTCTACGAAGTTGCAGATTACCATGGTTGCTGCTGGTGCTACCTTCAATATCAAAGCATATGTAGGTGAGACTCCACTCTTCGACGGACAGGAGATTCACGATGCCTTTGGTGTTAATAAGGGCGTCATGGTCAATACTGGCAATGGAAGGGCTCAGTCAGCTGCTCCTGTTGTAGATGTCATCGACATTCCTGCAGGTATCATTGACAGTGAGGGCAATGCCGACTTCACTCAACTGGATGTATGGATTCATGTCAATGAAGATGTAGCAGAAGGCGAGAATTCTTCTAATCAGAAGATTTACTACCTCACTGACAAGGAGAAGCCAACTCCTTACGCTATCATGGTTCCAGAAGACTGGAGATGGCCATTGGAGCGCATCTGTGTCACAGAAGCATATCCTGGCAAGGCGACTGCGGTTGAGAATGTCTATGACATAGAGTTCTCGTTCGCTAAGTGGGCAGAGACTCCAGACGCTGATCGTACAGAAGCCATGAGGTCTTGGTTCAAGTATCCTGTTATTGGTAAGACCATGACGAACGAATAAAATAGACATCAAATACTTATAATATTCTATTAATAATGCGGGGCATCTATGTGATATAGACGCCCCGCTTTCTATTTGACTTCGTCGAGAAAAAGCAATACTTAATAAACAGCGCCTGCAGCAGGATAAAGATACCAATCTTGGGCGTTGTTATGATTGAGTATCCATTCTCCAAAAGAATGTCCTTTCTCTTGATAGGCTCCAGAAATGATGTTTTTCTTATACTCTCCAATGGTAGTACCCTCTAATGGATAACGGAACTTAGCATAAGGAATGGCAAGTGCCCAACTGAAACCGTTGTTATAACTCTGAGAAGCCCCATTATAATACGGATATAGCACTTCTGCAAGTTTATAAGGATAAGTATGCACTTCCCAGTAATTCTCACCAGAAGTTCCATACTGTACTACGATAAACGGGTCAAGATCGTTCAGGGAGAAGGAACGAGCAACAAACTCATCGCTAAACTTAAGATAGTATGTGACTGTAACAGCAGGTTGAATGGCTCCTTGATTCGTCGAAGACGGATTAGCAATCGTATTGAAGTAACGACGATATACACTACCATCCTCTGCAAGTTTATACATAGCAAGATGGGCATCGTCAAAAAGATTGATGACAACTTCATTTGTCAGACTCTTGCCGATATCCTGCCATTCATCTTTTGAAATGAATTTACGCTCCCTTTCAGGGTAGCGGAGGAATGTGGCTCCCTCTTCTTTAGAAATGATATCCTTGTATTGATCATACGAATATCCCACCAAACGGATGGCTGCACCAATCTGAGTCAGGAAACCCACAGCATCCAATGACACATGAAGGGCAACGGTGGTTTTGTCGTCCAGAATCTCCTTTGTCACACTCATTACCACATCATTGTAATCCCAACTCTCACTGGGATTAGGATAGTCTGCTACAAAGCAATAGAAGATTTTCTGAGGAATCACAGCCTTAGCAGTGCCTGTCGGAACATTCGAATCGATCTCTATCGTCCCCTGTGAAGGTGTTGCCTTCGTCATTCGAAGATACTTTCCATTCTTATCCAATACGGCAACATAAATAGTTTTTTGAGCCTCAGGAGTAATATAGTAAACCTGTCGGCTTATATTCGAGGTAGTAGGAGCCTCAGCAAACACTTCTACATTAGAGGTGGTGAAGGGGTCATTAGAAAGCACCTGCAGCATAGCAGCATCAGCCACTTTACCCTTCACAAAGCTCGTACAAGTTTTTATCAGGTTCCACTTATGTCCATTCTCAATAGAGTCCACAGGGAAATAGCCTTTCAACTCATCCTCATAGCCATAATATTTAAAATTGTCTCTTACACAAGCTGTCACGACACTGGCTGCTATGATAACAACCAAAGATGTTCTAAATAAATTCCTTTTCATGATGATAACTTATTTTGGGGTGTAAAATTACAAAAAAGGATGAAACTTTGTCTCTTTTCATGGACAAATACCTGATAAATGCAAACGATTTCTCTATATTTATATTTTATTAACAGTTTTGTTTCACCTTATATTAATAATTAGTGTAATTTTGCACCGTCTAAAAAAACAGAAAGTTTTGTTTTAAATCGAAAGAAAAATAGATAATAATATAATCAATTAAATCATTTTAATTCAAAAAACGATGAAAAAGTATTTTTTGATGGGTTTTGTTGCCCTTGCTTTCACTGCTTGTGTAAGCGACAAAGAAGTAACACCTCAGACTAAGGAGCAGAAGTATGCCGCTGCTTTTGAGAATTTTGTAGGTGGACAAGTGAATGAAAATGTAAACTGGGGCTTCAACGACCAGCAGATTGCTACGTTTGATGCTGATGGCAAGTTCACTGGTATGCGTGGTGTTAATGCCAATGGTAATGAGTGGGGTATTTATGTAGACGTTCCTCAGCCTCTTACAGAAGCTCAAAAGAAGGTTGTAACAGACTGGTTTAAAGCAAACAAAAATCCTGAAGGTATTGCTGTTAACTGGAGTGATTTCTTCGTACAGCAGGTATATGAAGGTGAATGGGGTACAAATATGAACTACCTGTATTGCGGTAGTGACACAGATCACACCTTCAATTTCAATGCAGGTAATGCTGGTGTATACGACCCCGTTTGCTATGGTTTGAATTCTAGCGATATCAACGATCGTATCTATGGTAAGGATCAGATTGAGTTCATGGTAAACAGCAGCACTGAATACTTCGGCTTCCACAACTCTTTTGATTCTAACTTCTATAAAGATAACTATGTTATCATTCCTGGTGACATCATCGATGAGAGCGTTGCTGGTATGTTCTTCGTTGGCTTCGATTTCGAGGCACATGGTGAGGATGCCAATACTCAACAGGTAGAACGTGACTACTACTTCGATAACTGGATTGTAAAGATTACCCCAGGTATGTATAAGAATCGTGAGCGTGTAATGGCAGAGGATCTGATTGACAGCGATCTTGACAAGGTTGACATCAGTGACTGGGACTTCAACGATGCTGTATTCGATGTTGCATTCCTCAGACAAACAGATGTAAATGATAATTATCAGGAGCATGATTATGCTATTATCACCCTTTGGGCTGCTGGTGGTACTAAATCTCTGACCGTTGCCGGTAAGGAAGTACACGAGTTGTTTGGTCAGCCTGTTTCAAAGATGATCAACACTAATGCTGCAAATGGTGTAGACGGTCTTCCTCAGGTTATCTTCCGTATTGACTATGGTAGAGCAAACTATAATAAGACATTCAATGCTAATGATATCCCTGTAAAGGTTGAAGGCATCGAACTCGAAGCAAAAAAGGGTAAGGCTACTCAGAAGTTTGAGGTTCCCAAGGACACTCGCTGGATGAAGGAGCGCAAGATCATCACTGGCACTTATACTCAGTTCAAGGCATATGTATTGGATAACAGTCCTCTGGATTGGTATGCAACAGTGGAGAACACAGAGAACCTGTATTAATTTGACCCATCAAATACAATCATAAACTACTTTTTTGAAGAGTGCCTGCGTGATGTAGGCACTCTTTTTTTATGCATAAAATTTGGAAATTCATCCGAATTGCACTACCTTTGACTTCGTCGAAGGTAGGCTGCACCTCAGAAAAATCCAAATAAATTTGGTTTTTCATTCGGTTTGCACTACCTTTGCAATATGGTACTGAATTATATTTGGGTCGCTTTTTTCCTACTTGCATTTGTTATTGCAGTAGTGAAATTGATATTTATGGGAGACATGGAAGTCTTCCCTGCGATGATGGACTCCACGTTCTCATCATCGAAAACCGCGTTTGAGATTTCATTAGGACTGACAGGCGTACTGTCGCTTTGGTTAGGTGTGATGAAAATCGGAGAGAAAGGTGGGGTAGTCAACGTATTGGCTCGTATCTTGTCACCTGTATTCTCCAAACTCTTTCCGGACATTCCTAAGGGACACCCCGTAACAGGTTCTATCTTTATGAATATCGCAGCTAATATGCTGGGACTCGACAATGCAGCAACGCCATTGGGACTGAAAGCAATGGAACAGATGCAAGAACTGAATCCCAAGAAGGATACGGCTTGGAATCCGATGATAATGTTCCTTGTGTTGAACACTTCAGGACTGACACTTATCCCTATCAGTATCATGGTATATCGCGTTCAGTTGGGTTCTGCACAACCTACGGATATCTTTATGCCCATCCTACTCGCCACATTCTTCTCGACGCTGGTAGGTATCATCGTTACTTCGCTCTATCAACATATCAACCTTCTCAATAAAACTATGTTGTTGACATTAGGAGGAGCCTGTTTAGTGGTGGCTGGTATTATCTGGGGCTTTGCACAGATGGACAGTGTAACGATGAACAAGGTAAGTACCACCGTAGCCAACATCCTGTTGATGACGATTATCGTGAGTTTCATAGCGGCAGGAGTGAGAAAGAAGATCAATGTTTATGATGCTTTTATCGAAGGCGCAAAAGACGGCTTTAACACCGCTATCCGCATCATTCCTTATCTCGTTGCCATCCTTGTGGGTATTGGTGTCTTCCGTGCCTCTGGTGCTATGGATATGTTAATTGGTGGGATGCGCTGGTGTGTGGAAATAACAGGAATGAATGCCCAGTGGGTAGATGCGATGCCTACGGCACTGATGAAACCCCTGTCAGGCTCTGGTGCAAGAGGTATGATGGTGGATGCGATGACAACGTATGGAGCCGACTCGTTTGTAGGTCGCCTATCGTGTGTCTTCCAAGGCTCTACAGACACTACTTTCTATATTCTTGCTGTCTATTTCGGCTCTGTGGGTATTGCCAAGACACGCCATGCTGTTGCCTGTGGCTTAATTGCTGATTTAGCAGGCGTTATAGCAGCGATAGCAATCTGTTACTTATTCTTTGGGTAAATATGGGAAAGCTAACAAATATCTTCAAGGATACAGCCATCTACGGATTATCGAGCATCATAGGTCGTTTCCTGAACTATTTGCTCGTACCACTCTATACGGCAAAGATGTCTGCTGCCAGTGGAGGTTATGGCATCATCACCAATGTGTATGCCTATACTGCCTTAATTATGGTGCTGCTGACCTTTGGCATGGAAACCACTTATTTCCGCTTTACTAATAAGGAGCACGAAGACTCTATGACGGTCTATAGCACCACGCTGATTACAGTAGGTACGTTGGCCTTGGGCTTCGTGGCACTTCTCTTCTTATTTATCACTCCCTTAAGTCAGTTCATGGGCTATGGCGATCATCCTTCTTATGTATGGGTAATGGGTGTCACTGTTGCCATTGATGCTTTCCTCTGCATCCCCTTTGCCTATCTGCGTCAACAGAAGAAGGCATTGAAGTTTGCTACCCTTAAACTATTGAATATCGCAGTCAGCATCCTGTTGAACGTGATTTATTTCGCATGGATGGATGGTAAGGAAGTGGGCTATGCTTTCTATATCAATCTGGCATGCTCTACGATGCTGGGATTCTGTCTCATCAAGGAACTCACAGGTTTCCGCTATGCTTTCAACAAGGCACTGCTGCGTCGCATGCTTAGTTATAGTTGGCCTATCCTCGTATTGGGTATTGCAGGTATTCTCAATCAGACTGCCGATAAGATGCTGTTCCCCTATATATATGAAGGTACCGACAAATTAGAGCAATTAGGCATCTATGGCGCCTGTTCGAAAATCGCTATGATTATGGCGATGATTACACAAGCCTTCCGTTTTGCCTATGAGCCCATTGTCTTTGCAGGTGTCAAGGACAAAGACCAGCACGAGATGTATGCCAAGGCGATGAAATACTTCATCATTTTCACGTTGTTGGCATTCTTGATAGTGGTGGGCTATATGGACATCCTGAAATACATTATCCGCAATCAGGACTATTGGGTAGGTCTGAAGGTGGTACCTATCGTGATGGCTGCAGAGATTATGATGGGAATCTACTTTAACCTGTCGTTCTGGTATAAAGTTATCGATAAAACTATTTGGGGAGCCATCTTCTCTGGTATTGGTTGCGCAGTGCTGTTGATCGTTAACGTCATCTTCGTACCACGTTATGGTTATATGGCATGTGCCTGGGGAGGATTTGCCGGTTATGGTGTAGCGATGCTCATCTCTTATTTCGTAGGGCAGAAATACTATCCCATCAACTATCCGTTGAGAGACATCATCCTGTATGTGTTACTCTCTATCGGTATGTTCTGTCTGATGCGTGCCACCAATGAATGGCCTCTCTTGCCATCATTGTTGTTCAATACGCTGCTTATCATCTTCTTCGTGGCATATATTGTCTGGAAAGACCTGCCGCTTAGTAAACTCCCTATCATTGGAAACAAATTCAAAAAATAATATGATATGAAAAAGATTCTATTATCATTGATGTGTCTCTGTTCCCTCGTGGCAAAAGCCGACGAAGGTATGTGGACACTCTACAATCTACCTCCTGCTATCTATGAGCAGATGAAGCAGTATGGTTTTGAGTTGTCATTGGAGCAACTCTATCAGAGTGATAACGCTGTCAAGAATGCTGTAGTCAACTTTGGTGGATTCTGCACGGGTGTTGTAGTATCGCCTGATGGACTGGTATTTACCAACCACCACTGTGGCTTCGATGCGATCCGTAGTCATTCTACTGTTGAGCACGACTACATGCTGAATGGTTTTATTGCTAATAGTTATGGGGAAGAATTGCCCAACGAAGACCTCTTCGTGAGTTTTATGGTGGAACAGAAAGATGTAACAGACCAGTTGAAGGAACTAGGACTCGACAAACTGTCTTTAGAAGAAGTCGGATATTTCGTAGATTCCATTCAGAACGTATGGCAGAAAGAGATACATCAGCAGGACTCAACCTTGCGTGTGGAAATATTGCCGTTCTATGAGGGTAACAAGTATTATATGACCACCTATCGTGATTTCAACGATGTCCGTCTGGTATTCTCTGTTCCCAAGTCGATGGGTAAGTTTGGTGGCGAGACCGACAACTGGATGTGGCCTCGTCAGACCTGTGATTACAGTGTGTTCCGTATCTATGCAGACCCCAAGACCAATGGTCCTGCGGAATACTCCAAGGACAATGTTCCCTATCATCCAACCTCATGGGCAAAAGTATCGATGGATGGATATAAGCCTGGCGACTTTGCGATGATATTAGGTTATCCTGGCAGTACGAGCCGCTATCTTAGCAGTTATGGTATTCAGGAGCGTCGCGATGCCATGAATGCTCCTCGTGTACAGGTTCGCGAAGTGAAGCAAGAAGTAATGTTACGCCACATGCGGGCTTCTGAGGCAGTGCGTATTATGTATGAGTCAAAGTATGCCCATTCCAGCAACTACTGGAAGAACTCGATAGGTATGAACAAGTGTATTGACAGTATCGGACTCATTCAGCAGAAACGGCAGTTTGAGGAGAAGATACGACAGTGGCAAGATACGACAGGGTATCTGAAAGGTGAACTCGACTTCGACAAATTGGCTGATCTATACCAGAAGCGTATGAAGTTGACACGCCTGCGCACCTTATTCACAGAAACCTTCTTAACCTTTGATGACGAAATAACGAAACGCGCCTGGCGCAGTAATTGGGGGATGAAAGTTCAAGGACCAGAGGATAAGCCTAACAAGCAGTATTACACATTCGACGATAACAGCAAAGAATGGGATAAAGCTACTGATTGCGAACTGCTGGCAGCACTCATCAAGAACTATCGCCAACAAGTCATTGACCAACAATATTTGCCTGACTTCTATCAGACTATCGACCAACAGTTCCATGGTGATTATGCTACTTACGTCAATGCATTATATAAGAAGTCGGTACTGATGAAAAGCAGCAAGCCTATCTATTTCAACAAAAAGAGTTACAACAAGGATTTAGGCGTTAAGTATGGTATCTCTATCAGTGAAATCTTGGCTCAACTAAATGCTGACCGCAGGCAGTTGAGTATCGACATTGCCAAGCAGGAACAACTGCTTTGTGCTGCCGTATTACGTATGGAAGAGGATATGCCCAACTATTCAGATGCTAACTTCACCATGCGTATGACTTACGGACAGATTGGTGAGTACACGCTTGGTGGTCGTCCTTCTGGCTATTATACCACAGCGCGCAGTCTCTGGGAGAAGATGCAGAAGGCGGATGAGAACTTCGAGTATTTCGCTGAGCCCATCATGCACGAATTATTGTCAGCAAAGGACTTCGGTCCTTATACTGATAAATTGACTGGTACACTGCAACTCTGTTTCCTGTCTAACAATGATATCACGGGTGGTAACTCTGGTTCACCTATCTTCAATGGAAAGGGAGAATTGTTAGGACTTGCCTTCGATGGTAACTGGGACAGTCTTTCCAGTGACATCTTCTTTGATAGTAAACTGGCACGTACCATCAATGTCGATGTTCGTTTCATGCTCTATATGATGGACCGTTGGGGACATGCCGATCGCCTATTGAAAGAACTGGGTGTCAAATAAAGAAAGAGGGTGAGCGAAATGCTCACCCTTATTTATTTCTTCTTTCTGGGTTTACGGATAGCCCACCCCTCTTCACTGAAATCAGGAATATCCCCCTTCAACTTCATCTTCTCTGGATGAAGGAACTGCATCCATTCGTCCTTAGAATATGTCTTTTTGTTGGCGGGCTCTTTAGTCGCTTTGGGTTTTCTGGCATCTCTGGAAGGTCTAGGATATCTAGACGTTCTAGATTCTTTAGATACTCTAGTGTCTTTGGAGGGTTTAGGTTCATCAGCATCGTTGCAACGTACCTCACGACCTTTATAACGCTGTCCGTTGATGTATTTCATTACGCGCTGGGCATCTTCCTCGGGTATATCAAAATAAGATTGGGTATTTAACAGGTCAATATGTCCTACATCTACATGACCACGCACATTCTTATTTAAGAATTGCATCAGTTCGCCAGGATAGAAACCGTCTTTCTTGCCTAAGTTAATAAACAGACGACGATAGCCTGCCTCTGCTTGACGAGGGCCATTACCTCTCTTATCGCCTATTCTGCCTCTACCATCTTCCCTCTTACCTCTTCCGTCTTCCTTCCTACTTTTTACTTCAGAAATCTCTGGGGCATCAGCATAATAAGCTAAGAACTTACCAAACTCCATGGATACGATCTTCTTGATGAGGTCCTCTTTGTCGACATACTCGAAATAACGATTGATATCCGTCATAAACGGAGCAATCTGCTCTTCGTCCACATCTGCCTTCACAATCTGATCCATCACCTTGTAGAGTTGTTTCTTGCAAATCTCCTCGGCAGAGGGGATCTTTCCCTCTTCGAAAGCCTTGCCAATCTCTTTCTCGATGTTACGGATTTTATGTTTCTCACGTGAGTGAACGATACTCAGTGATGTTCCTTTCTTGCCGGCACGACCTGTACGGCCACTGCGATGGGTATAGTTCTCAATATCGTCAGGTAGTCCGTAGTTGATGACGTGGGTGAGGTCGTCAACATCCAAACCACGTGCTGCTACATCCGTGGCTACCAACAACTGAACGGTATGCTGACGGAATTTCTGCATCGTCAGGTCGCGTTGCTGTTGTGAGAGGTCACCATGTAGGCTCTCTGCGTTATATCCGTCCTTAATCAGTTTATCTGCTACCTCTTGTGTCTCTATCTTCGTGCGACAGAAGATGATGGCGAAGATACGAGGATAGAAGTCTACCAACCTTTTTAGAGCAAGGTATTTATCCTTGGCGTTCACCATATAATAAATATGGTTCACATGCTCAGCACCCTCATTACGTGAACCAACGACAATCTCCTTGTAGTCATGTAAATAACCTTTGGCAATACGTTCAATCTCACGACTCATCGTCGCAGAGAACAACAGGGTGTTACGTTCTGTTGGCACACCTTCCAAGATAGCATCGATACTCTCCGAGAAACCCATGTTCAACATCTCGTCAGCCTCGTCAAGCACGACATTATAGACATCATCCAACTTCGCTACGCCACGCTTCATCAGATCAATCAGTCGACCAGGTGTAGCAACGATAATCTGTACGCCCTTACGTAGCGAACGGATTTGCTGTTCGATAGATGCACCTCCATAGACCGCCTCAATATGAATGCCGTCCATGTATTTCGAGAAATCACGTAAGTCGTCAGTAATCTGCAAACACAGTTCACGGGTGGGACTCAAAATCAGCGCCTGCGTCTCCTTGCGCGACGAATCGATGCGCTGCAATACTGGGATACCGAATGCAGCCGTCTTACCCGTTCCCGTCTGGGCAAGGGCAATGACGTCATTCTGATTACCAAGCAAATAAGGGATAACTTCCTCCTGTACGGGCATGGGTTGTGTGAAACCCAATTCCTCAATGGCGTGACGAATCTCTTCGCAAACGCCTAACTCTTCAAATGTCTTCAAACCTATTTAATTACTAATTCGGGTGCAAAGGTACTGCAAATTTTCGAGTAAACGGATAAAATAAGAATGTATTTTCATTTTTGAACCTATAAATTATTCCCACGTTGGGAACAAAATATTCCCATGTTGGGAATGAAACGTTCCCACGTTGGGAAAAATTTGCAACTGGGTTGCAGAAATCTCTCCTTACCTTTGCAGCGTGAAATAGAAAAAAAGGAAAGATATGGCACATGAACATCATCACGAACAAGAGTGTTGCAACCATGAACATGAGCATCATCATGAGCATGGACTGAAGAAACAACTGACACTCATCATCCTGACTGCCATCCTGCTGGTGGCAGCGGTCATTATAGAGAAAACCTGTAGTCTCGCCACATGGCAACTGCTACTCGTCTATCTCGTACCTTATTTATTAATAGGTCACGAGACACTGATGGAAGCGGCAGAAGGTATCATGCACGGCGAGGCTTTCAACGAGCATTTCCTAATGTCGGTGGCTACCATCGGTGCCCTCTGTATCGGTTTCCTTCCTGGTGCCGAGACAGAGTTTCCTGAGGCAGTCTTCGTCATGCTGTTCTTTCAAGTGGGTGAACTCTTCGAGGGTTATGCCGAGGGGAAGAGTCGTGAGAGTATTGCCCATCTGATGGATATCAGACCAGATGTAGCGCATCTTGAGTTAAGAGGTAAGAAAGAAGAAGTAAGAGATGCAAGTCCTGAAGAGGTAGAAATTGGTTCTGTCATTGTCATTCGTCCTGGTGAGAAAGTGCCGTTGGACGGTGTTGTCATTGAAGGAGCCTCATCGCTCAACACCATTGCACTGACGGGTGAGTCGATGCCTCGTGAACTGACTATTGGTGACGAGGTGATATCCGGGTGCGTCAATCTCTCGGGTGTTATTAAGGTACGTACGACGAAGAGTTTTGGGGAAAGCACTGTCTCAAAGATTATCGAACTGGTGGAACACGCCAGTGAGCATAAGTCACAGAGTGAGACGTTCATCACCCGTTTTGCACGTATCTACACCCCTATTGTGGTATTTGCCGCCATCGCCCTTGCCGTCATCCCGCCTCTTTGCGCTCATTTCTCACTCCTCATTCCTCATTCCTCATTTGGCGAAGCCTTCCCCACATGGATTTACCGTGCCCTGATGTTCTTAGTAGTCTCTTGTCCTTGTGCCCTCGTTATCAGTGTACCTCTCACCTTCTTCGGAGGTATCGGTGGTGCCTCAAGGAAGGGAATACTCATCAAGGGAGCGAACTATATGGATGTGTTGGCCAAGGTGGATACCGTTGTGTTCGACAAGACGGGAACGCTCACCCATGGACAGTTTGCAGTGGAAGCCGTTCATCCCGACACTTGTGACGAACACCAGTTGCTACACTTGGCAGCCCATGTGGAACACTACTCTACCCATCCCATCGGGGCAGCCCTTCGTGACGCCTTCCCCGATGAAGCGACAGACGGTTGTCAACTCTCTGACGTAGAGGAAATCGCAGGACAGGGCATCAAAGCGAAAGTGGAAGGAAGAGAAGTATGCGTCGGCAATACGAAGTTGATGGATGCCATTGGTGCCAAATGGCATGACTGCCATCATGTAGGCACCATCATCCATGTCGCCATCGACGGCGAATACGCAGGACATATCGTCATCAACGATAAGATCAAAGAAGACAGTGCAGAGGCTATCACACAACTGAAGGCTTTAGGTGTCCGTAAGACGGTGATGCTGACAGGTGACCGTAAGGAAGTAGGTGCCCATGTTGCCCAAACGCTTGGTATCGACGAGTATCATGCAGAACTGTTGCCTGCGGATAAAGTTGCATTCTTTGAGAGTGGAGAACGGAGAGTGGAGAACGGAGAGTCTGCAACCGCTTTCGTTGGCGACGGTATCAACGATGCCCCCGTTTTGGCTCGTGCTGATGTAGGTATTGCGATGGGAGGATTAGGCAGTGATGCTGCTATCGAGGCTGCTGACGTGGTATTGATGGACGACCATCCCTCGAAGATTGCTCTTGCCATCCGTATCGCACGCCGTACCCTTGCTATCGCCAAACAGAACGTCTGGTTTGCCATTGGTGTCAAGGTCGCTGTCCTCTTATTGGCTGCTGTGGGTATTGCCACCATGTGGCTTGCCGTCTTTGCCGATGTCGGCGTTACCGTCCTTGCCGTACTCAATGCCATGAGGGCGCTAAAATAATACTCAAAATGGTATTTCTCTCGATTTGGATAAATTTCTCACGCTCAAAAATGAAAATACATTCTCATTTTGTTCGCTTACTCGAAATTTTGCACTATCTTTGCCCGCAAATAGCGTACAAAGTATGACACAAGAAGAGAAAACGCAACTGGAAGAACGTATCGTGGATGTGTTGAAAACCGTCTACGACCCTGAGATACCTGTCAATATCTACGACCTCGGCATGATCTATAAGATAGACGTACAGGAGGACAGTAGCGTAGAACTTGACATGACTTTTACGGCGCCCAACTGTCCTGCCGCCGACTTCATCTTAGAAGATGTACGTACGAAGGTGGAAAGTGTGGAAGGCATCACCTCGGCTAACGTCAATCTCGTCTTCGAGCCTGCTTGGGATCAGTCGATGATGAGTGAAGAAGCAAGAGTCGAACTAGGATTCGACTGATGTAAGAGGTTTGATGTAAGATGTAAGAAGTTATGAAGAATATATATTTCCTTTCCGATGCCCATCTGGGTTCCCTTGCCATTCCGCATCAAAGGATGCAGGAACGTCGATTGGTGCGCTTCCTCGACAGCATCAAAGAGAAGGCGGCTGCCGTCTATCTGTTGGGCGATATGTTCGACTTCTGGTATGAATACAAATACGTCGTACCTAAAGGCTTCACCCGTTTCTTAGGCAAGTTATCGGAACTGACGGACATGGGTGTAGAGGTTCATTTCTTCACAGGTAATCACGACATCTGGGCATACGAGTATCTGCAGAAGGAATGTGGCGTCATCCTGCATAAGAAACCTGAGACCACAGAGATCTACGGAAAAGAGTTCTTCCTGGCTCATGGCGATGGTATGGGTGACCCTAACAAGTCGTTTAAGTTCATCCGTATCGTATTCCATAACAAAGTATGCCAATGCCTGTTCTCTGCCCTTCATCCCCGTTGGGGACAGAGTTTCGGATATACTTGGGCAAAGCATAGTTATATCAAGCACAAAGAGAGTGATGAGCCCGTCTATATGGGCGAAGACAAAGAACATCTGGTGCTCTTTGCCAAAGAGTATATCGAAGACCATCCGAATATCGATTACTTCATCTTCGGACACCGCCATATTGAACTGGACATCAAACTGGCACGTCATACCCGCCTGATGATCTTAGGCGACTGGATCAGTCAGTTCACCTATGCCGTCTTCGATGGTGAACACATGTTCTTGGAAGAATACGTAGAAGGAGAGAGTCAGCCGTAGAGGACATCCATGATCTCCTCGTGCGTCGACAGGTTGAAGTCTCCTGGTATGGTATTCTTCAAGGCTGCAGCCGTCAACGAGTAATTCAACTGTTTCTGTTTATCGTCAGGGAATATCCTTCTTGCATGAAGGTATGCCCCCATAAACGCATCACCCACTCCCACAGGATCCACTACATCAGGAATATCCACGACAGGTGCCTGTAGCAACTCGCCCTCACTCCATAACAGTGCTGTTAAGGTGTGATGGTTAGAGTCAACGATGTTACGCATGCCCATCAGCCAATGGCGCAGACGGGGATAGTGTGCATGCAACTCATCGAACCACTCCCGATACTCGTCCATCTGCATCTGGAATGTTGAATCGGTAGCCGTAAAAGGTGGCTGAGGATGCTGACTCACAAACTCAAACTCGATGGCATCGCCAAACATCATATCACAACGAGACAACATTCTGCTGAGTGTCTCTCGTGGGTCGGCACCATAGCGCCACAGGTTCTTACGATAGTTGATATCAAACGAGATAGTGATACCCATCTCTTCTGCGATATCCAATGCCTCGAAAGTGGCGTCAGCAGCCTGTTGAGAGATGGCTGCCGTGATACCGGAAACCTGAAAGATATCCGCATCACGTAGTATCTCACGCCAAGGAATCATACCAGGCTTCAGGTCATAATAAGCAGAATTATTACGGTCGTATATCACCTTGGCAGCACGCATACCGGCAGCAGGCTCGAAATAGTAAGTGCCGATACGCTGTCCACCATACAGCACATGACTCGTATCGACACCCAGTTGTGCCAGACACATCGCGCCAGCATGTCCTACAGGGGTATCAGGCAAACGAGTGATGTAGGTCACATCCTCGCCTAACGTAGCCAGTGACACGGCTACGTTTGCCTCACTGCCACCATATTTACTAGTGAACATATCCCCCTGCACCAGTCGCAGGCGGTCTGGTTTTGAGAACCTGAGAAGCAGTTCTCCAAATGTTACAATCTTCATTTCAGCAGATTCATCGTATCAGTAGCAATCATCAGTTCCTCATCCGTAGGAATGACCACCACTTTCACTTTCGAGTCGTCGGCAGAGATGACTGCCTCCTTACCCCGTACTTGGTTCTTCTCGGGATCGATTTTCACACCAACGAACTCCAGATCCTTGCAGACACCTTCGCGCATACCAATCTGGTTCTCGCCTACACCTGCAGTAAAGACGATGACATCGACACCACCCATCGCAAAAGCATAGGAACCGATATATTTCTTGATGTAGTAATTATACATCTCCATAGCAAGGATAGCACGGGGATTACCTGCCTTCTGGGCAGCTTCCACCTCACGCATATCAGAGGATACGCCTGAGATGCCCAGTACACCACTCTTCTTGTTGAGCAGGTCACTCATCTCATCGGCTGTCAGATTGAGTTTCTTCTGGATAAAGGTCACTGCACCACCGTCGATATCACCAGCACGGGTTCCCATCATCAAACCCTCAAGGGGGGTCAGACCCATAGAGGTATCCACACACTTACCGTACTTCACAGCAGCAATAGAACCACCATTACCAATATGACAGGTGATGACCTTCACGTCCTCGGGATTCAAGCCTAAGAACTCACAGGCACGAGCACTGACATAACGGTGAGAGGTACCATGGAAACCATAACGGCGAATAGCGTACTTCTCATAGAGTTCATAGGGGATGGCATACATATAAGCATACTGAGGCATGGTCTGGTGGAAGGCAGTATCAAAGACGCCCACCTGTGGCAGTCCAGGCATCAACTCCTTCACCGCATTCACTCCCTTCAGGTTGGCAGGATTGTGCAGAGGAGCCAAGTCGGAACACTCCTCAAAAGTCTTCAACACCTCATCCGTCAGAATCACTGACTTGTTGAATTTCTCACCGCCATGCACCATACGATGACCTACGGCATCAATCTCGTCAAGACTCTTGATGACACCAATCTCAGGGTCGGTCAGCAGAGAGAAAATAAACTTCACGCCTTCCGTATGCTCAGGGATGTCATGCATGATCTGCTTCTTTTCACCATTTGCGAGTTTCACCTTCACAAAGGCACCATCCATACCTACACGCTCAGCACCTCCACTGGTCATCACACTCTTATCGTCCATATTGTACAGGGCGTACTTGATAGACGAAGAACCACAGTTTAATACTAATATTTTCATTATAATCTTTAACCTTTAAACTTTAACCTATTTCTTGGCATCCATCGCCTGACAAGCCGTGATGGCAATCATATAATAAATATCATCCACAGAACAACCACGAGAGAGGTCGTTAACGGGACGGGCAATACCCTGAAGGACAGGACCAATAGCGATGGCATCACCCAAACGCTGTACCATCTTATAACCGATATTACCTACCTCCAGATTGGGGAATACGAGTACGTTTGCCTTACCAGCGATGTCGCTGCCTGGAGCCTTCTTCGCACCTACGCTGGGAACGAGAGCAGCATCAGCCTGTAACTCACCGTCAATCTTCAATGAGGGATCCATCTCCTTCGCCAGACGAGTCGCCTCAATCACCTTGTCGCATACCTCATGCTTGGCACTTCCCTTCGTCGAGAAACTCAACATAGCCACACGAGGCTCTGCGAAACCTGCTACAGCCTTAGCCATCTGAGCCGTGCAAACAGCAATCTGAGAGAGCTGATTAGCATCGGGCATCGGGGTTACAGCAACGTCTGCAACGACGAGAACACCATCCTCACCATACTGCTTCTGCTTAGAGATGAGCAACAGACCACCACTGACGCAAGTAATACCAGGCTGGCATTTGATAATCTGCAAAGCAGGACGCAGGGTATCGCCTGTCGTAGAGAGGGCACCGGAAATCTGTCCATCAGCACCTTCCGTCTTGATAATCATACAACCCAAATACAAGGGGTTCTTGATGAGTTTACGGGCTTCCTCGATAGTCATACCCTTCGACTTACGGATCTCTGCCAACTTCTCTGCCAGTTCCTCACTCTTCTCATAGTTCTCAGGGTCGATCAATGTTGCCTTATCAATGTTTGTCAGTCCCTTTTCTTCTGCCAATGCCTTCACCTTCTCGGGGTTACCAATCAGGATAATCTCTGCAAGACCGTCTGCCAAGGCACGGTCGGCTGCACAAAGTGTACGCTCCTCTTCTGCTTCTGGAAGCACAATACGCTGTTTGTTTGATTGAGCACGCGCTACAATCTGATTTAATAAATCCATAATACTATATTTTAATTAATTATATTTTATATCATTTCTTGGGTCAGGATGCTCTCCAACTTCTCTGCAGAGAGTCGTAGTTGTAATTCCGACTTGAAGGCAACACTAATGCCTCCCGTCTCTTCACTGACTACAATGGCAATACAGTCGCACTCTTGAGCGATACCAAGAGCGGCACGATGGCGTAATCCAAGTTCTTTCGGGATATCCAGATCATGGCTAACGGGCAAGATACATCCTGCAGACTTGATACGTCCGTTGGCAATGACCATCGCACCGTCGTGTAACGGTGAGTTCTTGAAGAAGATATTCTCTATCAATTGCTGGCTGATATTGGCATCAATACGTTCACCCGTTCCTGAAATATCGTCCAACGGCATACTCCGCTCCATGACAATCAAAGCACCTACTTTTCGCTTGCTCATATTCAGACATGCCATTACGATAGGCATGATAATCTGTTTCAGGCTCTCTTGATCACGTTTCTTATCCCTTCCTGAGAAGAAACGTTTGAAAAAACGGACCCGTTCATGGGCACCTATATTATACAAGAACTTTCGGATATCATCTTGGAAGAGGATAATCAAGGCGAGCACACCCACGCTCACCAACTTGTCCATGATAGAACCAAGCAGACGCATCTCCAATACTTGCGATACCACCAACCACAGCACCACAAACACCATGATGCCCATGAACACGTTCAGAGAGCGTGACTCCTTCATCAGTCTGTAGATGTAATACAACATCAAAGCGACGAGGGCCACATCAATAATATCCTTGATTCCTATTTCAATAAACATCTTGTCAATTTATCATTTAATCATTTCCGATTGATTGTTTGCTGCGCTTTTGTCGCAGCCACAATCTTCACACACTCCACGGCTTCCTTCACGTCATGCACACGCAGGATATCCGCACCCTTCATCAACGAGAGGGTATTCAATACTGTCGTACCGTTTAACGCCTCCGAAGGAGTAATCCCTAGTAACCTATGTATCATCGACTTTCGCGAGATACCTATCAATATCGGCAACTCCATCATCCTCAATTGCTCCACCTCGTTCATCACCTCATAGTTCTGTTGCAGTGTCTTTCCGAAGCCGAAGCCAGGATCGAGAATGATATCCTTCTGTCCGTAGGAACGCAGTTCGTCCACCTCACGGGCGAAATGCAACAGCATCTCTTGGATAGTTGGTTGCACGGACATCAGGATATAAGGTACGCCCAAACGTGCCACCATGCGGAACATCTTCGTGTCTGCCCCTTCCGAGACGTCGTTGATGATGTCCACACCATATTCTTCCACTACCATACGCGCCACATCAGGGCGAAACGTATCAACACTGACAATGGCATCAGGTGCTTCCTTACGGATGATATTCAAGGCAAAGCGCAGGCGTTCTGCTTCTTCCTGTTCATCAACAGGTTCACTGTCAGGACGCGTAGAACAACCACCCACATCGATGATAGAACCACCTTCCTGCAGTATCTGTTGGACACGTAGGGCAATATCTTCCTCTGTCTGCTTCCGACTGTCCGCATAGAACGAATCGGGCGTCACGTTCAGGATACCCATCACCTGAGGAGTCCCCAAATGAAGCAATCGTCCGTTGCAATTGAGTGTATATTCCATAATTTTGTCGCAAAGATACAAAAAGTCGAGCGCATAACAAAGAAACCTCGTTTCTTTTTTTGCTGAGACGGAGTAACTTCGTGATTTTTATCACAAAGTGACGAAAAAAGCTTGTAAAGAACAACGGATTTGGGAGAATTAATGTATTTCCCTAGAAAAAGTTTTAGTTACGTTATATAATCTATGTTTCTGCACCGAGAACTTATGTTTCTGCACCGAGAACTTATGTTTCCGCACCGAGAACTTATATACCACGCCTGAAAACATAAAATAATAAACATGGCAAAATCTTATAAAGTTAAGAAAAGTCGAGCGTCTCAGAAAAAAACTCTAAACTCTAAACTCTAAACTTTTTTATACCTTTGACTAACGTCGAAAGTACTACCGTTCGAAAATGCTCAAATAAATTTGGCATTTTACTCACTTATTCGTACCTTTGTGCCATAAAACTATAAAAAAGATGGATATTAAGAAACTCTATAAACTTTACCAACAGCATCCGTATATCACGACAGACTCGAGGGACTGCCCTAAAGGCAGCATCTTTCTCGCTCTGAAGGGTGAGTCGTTCAATGGCAACCAATTTGCCATGCAAGCCTTAGAGAAAGGATGCGCCTATGCTATTGTGGATGAAGCCCCCTCCAACCTCCCCCAACAGGGGACGGCTTTTGCTGACCGGGTTATTGTTGTGAAAGATGCATTGCAGACCTTCAAGGACCTCGCCCGTGAGCATCGCAGGCAGTTTGATATCCCTGTAGTTGGTATTACAGGTACGAACGGTAAGACGACGACGAAGGAACTCATCCGTGCCGTCCTTGCAGAATGTTACAATGTGATGGCTACGGAAGGTAATTTCAACAATGATGTGGGAGTACCCAAGACGCTGTTCCGTTTAACAAAAGAACACGACATTGCCGTCGTAGAGATGGGTGCCTCGCATCCTGGCGACATCAGGACACTGGTAGAGACAGCAGAGCCGACTAGTGGACTTATCACGAATGTGGGTCGCGCCCACCTGTTGGGCTTCGGTTCTTTTGAAGGTGTCTGCAAGACGAAGGGCGAACTGTATGATTACCTCATCAGTCATGATTGTCCTCTCTTCGTCAATCGCGACAATGAGCATCTCATGCAAATGATATCCAATCACCAATCACCAATCAACAATCACCAATCACCCGACATCTACTACTACGGTCAAAGCGACTCAAAAGACATCCTGATACATGGTGAAGTCGTCAGTTGTGCACCGTTCCTGAAGTTCCGCTGGCGTGAGCAAGACGATGATGCCGGCTATACAAGTGAATGGATGGAAGTACAGACGCATCTCATCGGAGCCTATAACCTTGATAACATACTGGCTGCCATTACCCTGGGTTACGTCAATAACGTTCCCTTCGAACAGATCAACCATGCTATCGCCAATTATGTCCCGTCTAACAACCGTTCTCAGATGACTGTGACGGAGCATAACCACCTCGTCGTAGATGCCTATAACGCCAATCCGACGAGTATGAAGGCTGCCATTGATAACTTCAAACTGATGGAGGTTTCACCCAAAATGGCGATTATCGGTAAGATGGGAGAGTTGGGGGATGTCGAACAGGAAGAACATCAGAAGGTGGTGGATATGCTTGCCAATGCCCATTTCGACAAAGTATGGCTCGTCGGTGACGAATTTAGCAACTGTCAACTGTCAATTGCCAACTGTCAACTCTTCCATGATGTCGAAGAAGTTAAAAAAGCGCTAACCGCTAACCACCAACCGCTAACCGGATATTATATCCTTATCAAAGGCTCGAACAGTAACAAACTCTTCCAATTGCCAGAACTGTTATGACGCGAAGACTGTTCCTGATCACAACTGCCGTTCTGATGCTTGCCTGTCAAGACAAGCCATCACCATTATCAGAGGGTAATGCTGTCTATTACTGGCGTACAGACTTACGGCTTGACTCTACGGAGCGTGCTTTTCTGAAACAGTATGATATCCACACTATCTATTGTCGCTACTACGATGTGGTGATGAACGACTCGTTAGGTCCCATGCCTAATGCCACCCTCAGGTTCAGTGACACGTTGCCCGATGATATCGAACTCATCCCTACCGTTTTTATCGTAGAGAACTGTATGCACCAAAAGCATGAGGGCTTTGCCAAAAAACTCGTCGACCGTATCGTACAGATGAACGAGACCAACGACATCAAAGACGTAAAGGAGATACAGATAGACTGCGACTATACCGATCGGAGCAAGACGATATACTATCAGTTCTTAGAGGAAGTAAGGAAAGAGGCGAAGGCTCATGGCATGCGTCTCTCTACTACCATCCGCCTGCATCAACTCTCTATGAGAGTACCGCCTGTCGATTATGGCGTGCTGATGCTCTATAATACGGGGCATCCCATGAAGTTCATGGAGCGCAATCCTATCCTCGACATCCGTGACGTAGCACCTTATCTGCGTTATCTCGAAGACTATGACCTGCCCCTTGCGGCAGCCTACCCCGTCTTCCTCTGGCAACGCACCATACAGGGAGTGAACATCGAACATGTTGCCACGGCGGAAGAGATACTCAAGGTGAAGAATGCGGTGGAGAAGGAACGTGAGGAACTGAAACGCCTCATCCTCACCTATGACTTAGAGACAGAAAATATTAACAGATATAAACCAGAAACCTATGAAAAGATTTATCATCATTAGTCTGCTTGCCGTCATGAGCCTACCCATGCTCGCCTGCGGCTGGTATGGAACAGACAACATCTATCTGTTCCGTATGTACGACGCCGACGAATTCAGTCAGCGCGTCGACAAGATTACGCTCGACAACTGGAAAGCCTATCTTGGAACTGATCAAGAGTATTACTGGTTCAATGCCGATGAGATTATCAAGGCTGCCCAGCAAAAGAACGATGCCCTGATGGTCAGTTACGTCAAGAACCTGCAGCGTTACCTTGATGTCTGTTCCAGTGTCAGGGACGACTCATGGAAGTATCCTTCCAAGGAAGAGCTTGCCAGGCGCAACAAGATACTGCGCGAGGTACAGGCGTATGCACTCAGCAAGGTGAAGACGAAACTACGTTCCCAGCATGCGCTGCTTTACATGCGCTGTAATATGGTGCTCGGACTGAACCACGACAATGTTTCCTTCTGGGAGCAAACTGCCAGTAAGTTTATCGAGACGGTATATAAAGACATGATGAAGAATATCTATGCCGGTGCTCTGTATAAGACAGGTAAGGATGCCGAGGCAGGAGAACTGTTTGCGGAGATGGGCGACTACAACAGTCTGATGACCCAGTTCTACAAGCGCCGCTCTTTTGAAGCGATTAAAAAGGAATACCTGCGCGACCCGAATGCCGGTGTACTGCCCTTCCTCTTACAAGACTTCGTAAATAATTCACAGGAAGCCATTGACCAGGATCTTGAAGGAAAACTCTTCGTCCGCGATATCAAACAGGACGAGGCTATGCAAATGGCTCAGTTTGCAGGACAGGTAGTGAGAGAGGGAAAGACCAAGAACCCTGCCATGTGGAAGGCTGCCCAGGCATGGATCGAATACCTCTTCGGACAGAAGAAACAGGGCTATGACGACATCCAGCAGGCAATGAATTTGGACGGCACCGAGTGGGCAAAGACCAGTGCGCGCGTCATCCACTTCTACATCAAGTCGGATGTGGCTCCGCTGAACAATGCTTTCGATAAGTGGTTGACCAGCGAACTACAATGGATCAATGGTGGCGAGAAGCCTTATGAGGGCTTCAAAGGTGGAGCACTGACACGTACCATCAACCAACAACTTGTCGACAAGTACGACAAAGCAGGACGTGACTTCACGACCAACGCCCTGCTTAACGTCACTAATAACTATGCCTACGACACCCGCATCAACTCGATGAAGGTCGAACGTCTGGAGGAATTCTTTACTTATACGAAGTCACCTTCCGACAACGAACTGGACGAGTATCTGAAAGGACAGATGAAGATTAGTCCTACGCAGATGTATGAGCTGATTGGTACCAAGCACATACGTGTCTGCCAGTGGGAACAAGCCATTAACTGGTTGCAACAAGTTCCTGTATCTTACATGGCTGATCAGACGCAGGTGATCTATGCCGTTAACCGTAAATGGTCGGTAGAACCTTGGATTACCCGCCAGTGGCTGAAAGACGATGTCAATTACAGTACTGAGAAGGATAAACTGAAGTCCAACTACAAACTCGACTTCGCCAAGGAGATGATTGCCATGGAGAAAGAGGCTGCCCTGCTGAAGGGAGATGCACAGTGTCAGAAATACTACGACCTCGCCATCCGTTATGCACAGGCATCCTATTCGGGTGACTGCTGGTATCTGACCCGCTACGGCAAGAGTTGTACAGACTCCGTGGAAGTCAACGAGGCAAACTTCCCACAGATTGCCCAGCAACTGCTCCAGAAAGCCAGCAAGACCAAGAACAAGGAGTTGAAGGAGAAAGCACTCTTCGGCTGCTGTTACTACTACCTCAACCCCACCCCTTGGTATTCGTTTGAATGGAATAGTGAGAGCAGTTCCTACGATTTCATCATACATCCTGAGACCGCCCAATACAAGGCTTTGGAAGAACTTGATAAGTTTGAGAAGGCGAATGGCAACCAGCCGAGTAAGTTCGTTTCCAACTGTGATGTCTATAAGACGTTCTTGGCAAGACGTTAGTTCACACGAAATGTTAAAAAAGGAAATTTCTCTTTCCTCATTTCACATTTCTCATTTTAATATACTACCTTTGCAGTCGATTTTTCGGAATCGACTGCAATAATCGGGATGTAGCGCAGTTGGTAGCGCACTACGTTCGGGACGTAGGGGTCGGGCGTTCGAGTCGCCTCATCCCGACAATGTAGAAGAAAGGAACCCAATCGGGCTCCTTTTTTTGATTTTTAAATGGACTATTTCGGAAATATTTGTATCTTTGCAGTCGAAAGGCAATTAAATAATTAAGACTATGAGCAAGATTAAGACTATCGGTATTCTGACATCGGGCGGCGATGCCCCTGGTATGAATGCGGCTATTCGCGCCGTGACACGCGCAGGCATCTATAATGGTTTTAACATCAAGGGTATTTATCGTGGTTACGAAGGCCTAATCAATGACGAGGTGAAGGACTTTACCACTGAGGATGTCAGCGGCATCGTCACTCGTGGCGGCACTATCCTAAAAACTGCTCGAAGCAAGGAGTTTATGACGCCAGAGGGTAAACAAAAGGCTTATGAGACCTGCCAAAAGGAAAGCATTGACGCTCTCGTGGTCATTGGTGGTAACGGCTCACTGACTGGTGCTCGTGACTTTGGTATGGAGTTCGATTTCCCCTGTATCGGACTGCCTGGCACCATTGATAACGACCTCTACGGTACTGACAATACGATAGGCTACGATACGACCATGAACACTATCATGGAGTGTGTGGACCGTATCCGTGACACAGCGAACTCACACGAGCGCATTTTCTTCGTCGAGGTGATGGGTCGCGACGCAGGCTTCTTGGCACAAAACTGTGCTATTGCTTGTGGCGCTGAGGCTGCCATCGTTCCTGAGGAGACTACCGATGTAGACCAGTTGGCACAGTTCATGGGACGTGGCATTCGCAAGTCAAAGAAATCATGCATCGTCATCGTCTCAGAAAGTCCCAAATGCGGTGCCCTTTATTATGCCGATCGCGTAAAGCATGAGTTCCCAGAGTTCGATGTACGTGTATCAATCCTTGGTCATCTACAGCGTGGTGGTTCCCCTTCTGCCCGTGACCGCATTCTTGCTTCCATTACTGGCGTCGGTGCCATTGAAGCCATCAAGCAAGGACAGCGCAATATTATGGTAGGCGTAAGAAACAATGAGGTGGTATATGTACCCTTCTCTGAGTGCATTCGTACCGACAAACGTTTTGACAAGCGCCTTATCAAGGTTCTTGATGAATTGAGTATTTAAACATTAATACTTGACCGCATTAAAAAACGACAGGTACAAAAATGAAACCTGTCGTTTTTTTTATCATTACCTCGGAGAAATATCTATTTTAGATTTCTGAGGGCAAAGATAGGTAAAAGACGTGAACATGCATTCCCAAATTCACAATTCTTTGTCTCATTTTCACAAAATCTGTTGTTTGCAGGAGAAAAGGTAACTAAAATGTCACATAAGGTTCAAGACGGAGTATGTCTTTCTCATTGAAATCAGGAGAAAGGCTAAGATCCTTTAGACTTTGTATCTTACCATGCAAACGCCGATAGTCTGTAATAGCTTTTGCCTGATAGTAGTTGATATAAGGATGATGACGCAATTGCTGAAGGGTGAGTTTATTTAGGTTAAGTTTCTCTGGATTCGGCTGCTCTATCACGAAGTATTTCTTGGACGACTTCGGAAAATTATCGATTTCATCGAGTTGATTTACACTGACATAACCTCCTAACCACTGTCCGTAACGGATAATCTCCTTGGCGTAATAGGAACCGATGCCTGGAACCTTTCGGAGCATCGTCGTATCTGCCACATTCAGCACGATATGTTCACCCTCAGAGATTTTGACAGGATAATGACGCGTAGTATCCTGGACTTCATTCCTCATTCTTTGACCAAGGTCAAAGCGACAAAGTCGATTACCTAATTTCTCATTACTAATTCCTTGTTCTGTGAACAAGGTTGCCGCAGGTAAATAGTCGGCGGATATATGGATATAGGGTTCCAATCTGCGGTATTCTTTCACCGTCAGTCCATACAAACGGGCAAAGTCTTCTTTCTTGCGATAGATGCCGCCCTTTGCCCGATATTTATATATATTCCTTACCTGCCAAGGTTGCAAACCCAAGCGCAACAACTCGGTGGAATCGGCCGTATTAGGATCGAAAGGGAAGGTCTCTGCCTGCCGTGCCTCCGTCACGGCATAGGGCTTACTAGATCTAGTATCGCTAGAATAACTAGAATTTCTAGATTCGCTAGTATCTTTAGTTTCTTCAGGATGTCCTAGGAAAAAGACACCTGTCAATGCAAGGAATCCAACAATAAGGGCAGCAATCAGAACACGACGGTCATTACGGTTCATATCACACCTAATTGATGCAAGAAAACAAGGATAATACAGATAGGACAAACGAAACGGACAGCAAAAAGATAGATGCTGAATAATCGTCCTTTAAGCATTCCATCATTAGTAAACTCATCCTTCACAATCTGCCTGGGAACATACCAACCCACAAAAAGACAGGTAAGCATCGCTCCTGTCGGCAAGAGGAAGTTCGCCGTCAGATCATCGCAGAAGTCCATCAAAGACTTGCCCAACAACTGTAAATCGGTATAAGCACCCACAGACAGGGCACAGAATACACAGATGATACCTGCAATAAAAGTGATAACCCATGCGGACTTCCAACGCGGTAAGGATAGTTCCTCTGTAAAGAAAGCCGTACCTATCTCATGCATGGAAATGGTAGAGGTAAGTGCCGCGAAGACCAACAAGGCATAGAACATGATGCTGACCACATAGCCCACCATCGGCATCGAGGCAAATGCCTGTGTGAAGACATTCGGTAAAGTGATAAAAATCAACGAGGGACCACTGTCGGGATTTACCCCTACCGAGAAGGCAGCAGGGAAAATCATCAATCCTGCGAGTATCGCTATCAGCGTATCCACCAACGCTATCTGTCCTGCAGATTGCAGCAAGTTGGTATCTTTCGAGAAATAACTGGCATAGGTACACAGGCAAGCCGTTCCTAACGATAAAGAGAAGAACGCTTGTCCAAGTGCTTCTAACATCACACTGCCCGACAATTTCGAGAAGTCGGGATGCAATAGGAACTTAACACCTTCTATAGAACCTGGTAGCAAACAAGAGGCAACTACCAGAATGAGTAACAAGATGAGAAGAACGGGCATCAGCAACTTTGAGGCGCGTTCAATACCATTCCGTACACCGCGTATCACTACAAGATGAGTTATCAAGATAAAGCCAGCACCCCATAAGACAGGTCTCAGTGGATCACTGGAGAAAGTCACGAAATAGTTCTTCACTGCCTCAGCATCACCATTGACCTGTCCGACTATCGAAGCACACAGATATTCCAAGCACCAACCAGCCACGACAGCATAGAAACCTAAGATGATGGTAGAGGTAAGTATTCCCAAATAACCTACCAACTTCCAAGGGCGACCTTCCGCCAATGCATCATACGACCGTGCTGCATTTGCCTGTCCATGACGACCGACAATAAACTCACTGACCATCCCAGGGATACCCAACACGAGAATACATGCAATATATATCAATATAAAGGCAGCGCCGCCATTCTCTCCTACTGTATAGGGAAAACGCCATACGTTACCCAAACCGACAGCAGAGCCTGCCGTAGCAAGCACTATACCTATCTTACTTCCGAAATTACCTCTGTCCTTCATTTCAATAATCCGAATTGATGTAAGAAAATCAATAAGATCGCCAACGGACAGATATACTTCACCAAGAAGAGGAAGACATGGAACATGCGGACATAGCCAATGCTCCTTAAAGTACCCCCATTCGTAAACTCATTTCTCACTATCTGATGCGGCACAAACCAACCAATGAAAATACAAGTCAGGAAACCGACTATCGGCAGGAATATCTGTCCCGTGATGAAATCAAACCAATCGAACAACGACTTACCAAAAATCACCATTCCATCAACAGCACCCAACGATAACGAACAGAACGTTCCGATGATGGCAGTTAAAATCGTCACAATCAGCGCTGCCTTCTTACGACTGACGGTCATCTCCTCATGGATGAATGCCGTGCTTACCTCGTGCAACGACATTAAAGAAGTCAGGGCAGCAAGCGATAACAGAACGAAAAACAGCAACGAGATACAATAGCCTAACACTGGTATTGAGCCAAATGCCTGTTGAAACACATTCGGCAACGTGATAAATATCAGTGAAGGACCACTATCAGGATTCACGCCTACCGAGAAAGCAGCAGGGAAGATCATCAGTCCTGCGAGTATTGCCACCATACAGTCGATGATAGCTATCTGTGATGCTGACCTTGTCAGGTTTGTCTCTTTGGCGAAATAACTGGCATAGGTACACAGACAACCCATCGCGATACTCAATGAATAGAAACTCTGTCCCAAGGCACCAAGGAACACATCGCCTGTGAACTTCGACATGTCGGGCTTAAACAAGAACTCAATACCCTTGTCGGCATTCGGCAACATACAGGAAGCCCCCACAATAATCAATAACAGGATAAACAGTGTTGGCATCAGCAACTTCGAAGCACGCTCAATACCGTCACGTACGCCATGCGCTATAATTAAATAGGTAACACCTAATATAATGATTGTCCATAACACAGGTTTCACAGGATCAGTGGATAACTCCGTGAAATAGGTCTTAAAATATTCTGGGTCACCTTGTAGATGTCCTATCAATGAAGCCCAGATATATTGCAAGCACCAACCACTGACCACCGCATAATAACCCGTAATCAGAAAACCCGTCAGTACACCCATATAGCCAATCAATGCCCAAGGTGTTCCACCAGCCAACCTACGATAGGCGCGCGCCGTATTCGCCTGTCCATGACGACCAACAATAAATTCACTAATCATGCAAGGGATACCCAGCAGGACCACACATATCACATAGATCATGATAAAGACGGCACCACCGTTCTCTCCCGTCATATAGGGGAAACGCCATACATTACCTAAGCCGACTGCAGAGCCTGCCGTAGCAAGAATGACGCCTAACTTACTGCCAAAATTCGCTCTATCACCCATATTAGTTAAGTTTCCGCTTGCAAAAGTATAAATTAATTAAGAATTAAGAATTAAGAAAAATGTGTATTTTTGCACGCAAATAATTAATAAAAATGCAGAAACTCTTTCAATTTGTCAGAAAATATCCCTTCTCCACCATCTGTATCATCGTGATCTGGATGCTATCGTTCCTCCCCTTTTTCCCAGAGACACCACTCGATGATATTCAGTTTATCGACAAATGGACCCACTTCATCATGTATGGCGGTACCTGTACGGTCATCTGGTGGGAATATCTTCGTAAGCATACTATATTAAACAAACAGAAACTTTTCCTGTTCGCATGGCTTGCCCCCATCGTCATGAGTGGTGTTATCGAACTTTTACAGGAATACTGTACGACCACCCGTAGTGGGGAATGGCTCGATTTCGCCTCCAATTCCACGGGTGTAACCGTTGCCGTTGTGATAGGACTTTTAATCTACTTCGTCAAATCGCTCAATAAAGACCCTCGTCACGATACCCTTAGCTGATACAAAGTAGATACGTGGAATGATAGATGAGGCAAAGAGTTCATAGATACGCCGGTCGCTCTGTGCCGAATAAGGTATCTGCAAACCGTTGTCTTTCCAATAGGCAGCCACAGTATCTTCGCCTTCCGCCCGACTGATGGCAACCATCTGGAAACCTTTATCATTTTTATGCTTCAGATAGTATTGATTCAATTTTGGTAAGTCCCGCTGACAGTCAGGACACGTTGTATTGAAAAAAACGATAACTGTTTCACCCGTTAGTTGAGCTGTAGAGAAAGTGCTAATGATACCATCAGTCACTACGTCAACGGTAAATGACGGAACGCGATCGCCCGCATTCACACGTTCCGTCACTTCGTTATCATCCTCGATACTGCTACAGCCCATCATCAATAGACCCAGCAGAATCAATGCAACATACTTGTTCATCATTTCGTCATCACTTTCTGAGTCTTGCGATCGTTGTCAGTCTGTGCGTCGATGATATAGACACCTGCACTTTGCAGACTGAAATGATGTTCCGCAGTCTGAGGATTAGCACTATAAACTAATCGACCTGCCGTATCAAAGCAGCGTACACTGCTAATCGGTTCCTGAGTAGAGGCAATCACCGTGATTTCCTTGCCTTTTGCGAAGATCTGCAAGTGAGTCTCTTCGGCAGCCTCACGCAAATTCAAGCCCTTGACGATATAATAACGGTTCTGTGTCTGTCCACTCACCGTCATCTGTGCACCGGATTCTAACGGGGTGAGTGTCTGCTCCACTGCATCGTAGATAGCAATGGAATCACCTAATGTCTCTACGCCACGGAAGGTCAGCGTACAGGAAGCGTCGCTGGCAGACTCCACACCGAGTGGCAGACAGCGGAAATCATGAATACTGTTGATAGTCGTTGCCAATCGTCCACAGAGGGTATATACCGTCGGTATATTCTGCAAATCGGAATTGATGAACGCCTCCGTATCCTCCGAAGGCAGGAAGTCGTTATTAGCTTCTTTGCGTTGCATCACCAGAGCACTGCTCCGCTGGTCACCACGTTGGGCAGTGATGACCAATCCCATGATGCCAGCCCCTTCGTCATCAGCACGTTTGCTTGCTCTCAATGAATACTGCTTATCAGTCTCTGAGGTCTGCACGTAATTATAGACAGTTACTACTTCCGTGATATCCTCAATCACATAGTTACCATCTCCATCAGTCTTAGGAACCGTTACATCAACAACTGTTCCGTCATCAGCCGTTTGTTGTAT
Organism: Prevotella sp.; assembly: GCA_017554145.1. Classification (GTDB taxonomy): domain Bacteria; phylum Bacteroidota; class Bacteroidia; order Bacteroidales; family Bacteroidaceae; genus Prevotella. Next base: position 99,778 of record JAFZIZ010000001.1, read on the forward strand.
TGTTTCCATCACCTGTTTCGTTCCAACAACAATCTCATAGTCAGTACCTTCATCCTGCTCACCATAGCGGCTCTGCGCCTGCATATCTTTGTTGAAGGTAATAGTGGTGGCTTCTCCTGCTGTAGTAGCCTCCACGAAGAATCCCTGTCCGGGAGCGACCACGGCATTGGCGGTTGTAAAGTTACCACTTGACTGAGTAATCCAATCACCAGATGCAGCCTTCTGCACCAAGTGCTGACCATCAGCCGTGAGCAACCAGTACTTCTTCTCCAGACCTGTGTTCACCTCAAAGAACTGATCCATATTCATGCCACAGGGGAATGGATTTTCTACCAGATAGTAACCCATATTGGAGATACCGGCAGACACATCCTCAGTAAATGGCCGAAGTGTCATTGGTAGATACCCCTCACCCACCTTCGTCGGCACACGAGTGTATGTACGTCTGTCACCATATTTATAACTACTTGCCTCTTTCTCTTGCTTTCGTGTAGATTCCGGCAACAGGCTATCTGTCTTCAGACGACCGCGGTTCAGGGCACGTTTCAAGTCTTCTTGCACTTCTGTCAGATCCGTATCTGTTCCATTCTTATCCTTGCCTATAGTCCAGTACTTGTATGAAACATCTTCCTTGGGCAGTCGGACGATGGCAGGCTTGGCATTGCTTCCACCCTTTAAGTTATTTAGTACCATCACGGAGAAGCCACCCTTGGTATAGTCAACGGTAGCATCATTATAGGTATTACTCCAGATACCCTTCATTGCCACATTGACCTTCTTGCCATCCATGGGCTTATAGCCTAAACGCGCTAAATATGCATCAGCATCGTCACTATTCCAAGTCGTTTCGTTCCATCCGCCCTGTTGTGTGGAGCCAGGCAAGGCACCTTCCTCCAATTGCAAGTCATCAGGATTGTCCTCAGTGTCATAATCAGAACCCACCTCATAAAGTACTGCCTTCGCCTTGTCCCAACTACGTTGGAAGAAAGCAGGACTATAACGATCGTAACCAGTACCAAATGTCACATCTTCATAATAGGTGGTTTGCTGCTGAGCCGTACCCGTCGGTGCATACCACTCTCCTGCGATGGTACCTTGCAGCGGTGAGCCGAGCAGATACCAACGGTCCATATTGAGTTGATACTCTACCCACGCATTATTGTAGTTCAACAGGTGGGCATTCCTCAACTCAGTAGCAGGTTGGAAGGCTATCTCATCACAACTGTTCACCTGATACATCTCTGCCAACAAATCACCTTCACGACCTTTGTCTGGCGCAACTGGATAGGTTTCCGTCCAGATGTCATACTTTCTCGCCTGCAAATCGAACTTCAAGATAGACGTTGCAGTAGCCTCAGCATTCTGACCGTCCCAATTATCCTCATCGCGCAGATTGGGGAACGGAGAAGCAGATAGTGCATCCTTTCCACTTTGGGTGTCGAGGGCATCATAGAGCACAGGCGCATTACCCCACTCATCACTCTTCAACAGCACATGCGTACAATAGAGCGGTGCGAAGCCCTTGCGGAACACACGGTCTTTGTCTGTGCGATAGTTCTCTGCATTAGCTTTATATTCATAGAGCGGTGACGTTTCTGGCAAACTTGTAGTAACATACAATTCATTATTGTTCATACCTGTCGTACTGGTGGTATTACCATCAGCACGTCGCCAGTTCTGATCGTTATTCCAATCGGTGTTACCTGCAGCGCCCGTCCACACCTCATAGTCTGGTACAATCTTCAGATTGACAAGCAGTGTACCATCGCAGGTATTCTCACCTGGGGATTCCTTGAAAGGCAGGCTGAGCGTATAGTTATAGCCTTCTCGTACTTCGAATTTTTCTTTCTCAGCATCAGTAGTACCATACTCTATAAAGTATATACACAGACGGTTGTTGTCTTTTTGGGCAGCCGTATTAGCACCTCCACTAGTATTAATGGCAGTCAGTTGGACGATCTTTCCAAAGATTGGCAACTCCCCATCGGTATTCATCTTCTTGGAAATCTCCTTGTCCCATACTGGATCGTCAGTGGAAGCCAGATAGATGTTATAGTCGTCGGACTTCTGGATGTCGGTAGAACCCGTAGATTGTACTATGGCATCGCGGATGGGAAGCCATAGGAAGTGGAGGGTGGAAGTTGCTGAAGCAGGATTGGTTGGCGGCACTTCTGCCACTGTACCATGTTGCACATTCTTAAACTGTTGCTTCTTTGCCAGCCGGATACTCAATATCGGGTTACTATCAGCAGGATAGGAGTATGATTCGAATCCATTCTCACCTGGTACGAAGCCACACTTCAATGTCGGTGCCTTCTCACCCACCTTGATACGCAGTCCTTGCGGCTCGTCGCAGAAGTATGACACATATTCATTCGCTGCAGGGTTCAGGGCCTGATCAAAAGCCGCATCATGGATGGGGCAGGCTACGAGGTAGAAGTAGGGATCTTCATCCGATGCCTTCTCAGCAGGGATGCTGATGGACTTCTGGTGCAGCACCAACTGACCCTTATCCACCAATTCCTGCAGATAAACAACCATTGCCTTCGTTAGATTTGGCGTCTTTGTCAGATTTTGTATAATACCGTCCAGATTCGTGGCATCTTTGTAATAAGCACGTAAGGTGGACAAAGCTACGTCAAGCTTGACAGTCTCCGTCACACCGTCAACAGTAATAGCTTTTTGCTGACTGTGATAGTTATCCAGTGTAGCCAATGTTGGTGGAACCACAGGAGTAGCCTTCGGTTTACCTGGGTCACCCAGCCACCAGTCGAAGTTCAAACCTGTCATGGGTATCAGTCTTCCATTCACATCATAGCCCTTTAGGTTAGTGAGCAACGTCGGTATCTTTCCCTCGCAGACCACCAGATCCTCTGTAGCCTCCGATGCCTCCATGCTCAGAAGTTGGTACGGTGGATCTAACTGGAACACACTGGCCTTACTACAATCCGAGCAGATGTTGAAGGTAGAATACGCTTCACTGAAAGAAGTAATCATGTCATTAGAAGGAACGATATAATAGTCTGTATTCGTCTTCCACGGTAATTCTGGGAAATTGCCATTCATAATCAGGAAAGGTTCTCCTTCAGAATCTGTATATCGATAAGTGGCAGAAGTCTTGTTCACAGCTTTATAGAACGAATATTGCGGCATCAACTCCGATTCAAAGTTGGTGTCCCATTTGAAATACAACACGCCAGAGCCTTTGTTTACACCACTATTGTCTGATTTCCAAATCGTCTCTGTCTCCTCATCTTTTCTCAGCAACGCTGCATTAAAAGCGGCTTGATAGTCGGCATCGCTTCCTGCTATAGTATAAGTTCCATCAGCAATTTTCTCTGCTAATTCTTCTAAGGAGTAACTTAAACTTTTACGTTGTTTCAATGTTCTAAGGAATACATCTTTTTCCAAGAACACAAATCCCAGATAAGTAGTCCCTGAACTAATATTGGCAGAACTCTTCAGCTTATTGTAATCCACTTTAAGTTTCAGCAAGCTCATCTCTGTCACAACATTCCCATTCCCATCCCTTTTGACGCAGAGCGGAGTATTCATTTCCGAATCAACTTCTGGCACGTATGCATATACCTCAACGTTATCAAGCATGAAGTCACCACCGTTAGAGCTCACGCAGTTGTTGTTCACTTCCAGCCAGTATCGTTCATACTTACGATCAGTGGAGAACTCGAAGTAGAACTGCTGCCACACCACATGAGTGGCACCGTTTCCACTACCGTCAACACCTGCTCCATTTTCTGCAACTACATCAGTATCACCTTGACCCACATTTCCATAACCATTGTCCAACTCATAGATCTGTCCCGGACAGAAACGGTAGATAGTGTTGGTCGTACCATCGGCATCCTCTCCCTTCACCGTCAAGGTAATACTGCCAGGGCAACGGTCGTCGTTCTGTATCTTATTAGAGCCGGAAATCCAGCCAGAACACATCAACTTATCACTAGCACAGAACTCACCTTCGAACTCCATGGCACAAATATCACCCGGCTGCTCTGAAGCATCAATATACATAAAGGCTTTCTGCATACCATCATCGGCAGGAAGTTTATACCCGTATGTGTCATCGTCGGCAGGCAAGACAATCTTGTCATTGCCCCAAGTTGTTTTCTTTCCTGTCACAAGAGCGTATGAGCCCCAGTTACAGTCGTCGCCGTCGAAAGCGTAGTTCGTATGGCCAAAGGTCAGGGGTACAGGGCTGGAGTATTCGGTCTTACCAGTATATTCTTGGCCTAATGTAATGGTACCGCCAGCTGCAGCATCCCCGCCATTGTGTCTTGTTTTGCCATCAGTGGACGGACAGTCTTCCGTAGTTGGATAGTGATACGTTGCATCGACTTCACTTCCTGAAATCTTCATTTTTTTAGGGAAGTCGAATGTGACCTTGGCAATAGGTTTTCCAGCCTTTACCCTTAGTTTGTTGGGATCACGGTCGGTGTTTTTCACTTGATTCACACCATTCGCATATGAGGTACCGTTATTCAGCCTCGTCCACGGACGGGTTGCCATATTCGCATCAAAGTAGATGGTGTATTGGGCTATTTGGTATTTTGTTCCGTTATTATTCAAATAGACTCTGATATAGGCGGGATTATTAGGACCACAATTCTCAACAATGCCAGTCTCCGGATACCTGAATACGATAAAGCGGCTGTTGCCATACTCATGCTTGACGCTAGGCGACAACAGATCATAATAGTAGAAGCACTGATAATTATTTTCGTTAGTATCGTCGTCTCCATAACCTCTCAGCCCAGACTCACCAAGATTGGCGTTGTAGCCACCTCTTCTGATTCCCGTATTGCCAGGAACAATCTCCACCTCTATCTTGCCGCTCGTATTGTCGTTGACAGCCGACACCAGGTGTTGGTCCAAGTATTCATTGAGTGCCTCGTCGCTCAGACCTAACGATGCCAAATAGCTCTCATCGATTAATCGGGGGTCGTCATATACCCAGTAGTCAGAGAACACATGGCGAATAGGGAGGAACTCTCCGCGATAGCCCACCTTCTTGAATTTGGTGTAGGGCACCTGTGTTCTGCCGAAGTGGAAATCTTTCTTCTCCAACCACTTGCCACTACTTTCAGTGCAGGCGGTTAGCTTCTTTGCCATTTCCTTGGCATCATTCATATAGAAGAGATAGCGCATGGTGAGCGAAGGCTCCTTCAAGTCGCCATCCAAATGGTCAGACGTATTCAGATATTCTAAATCACTGTAGCGCGACACGTCAACACCCACCGTAAAGCTTTCACCATCGGAGTTGGTGAAGTTGAAACGACGCTGTTCGTTGCGTGCCATACCGCCATTAGGAATGGCTATATATGTTCCATTATCGTATGTCCTCCAGTCAAGTTTCTGGCCGGTCACCATACCATTATTATAGAGGAAGTACTGCACATCACCGTCATCGCGGGTATCCAAGCTAACATGAGCCTTCAACTTGGTAAGGTCCATCTGGGTGTCGTCCTCGTCAAAGTGGTAGAACCTCTGGAAGTAGATATGGTCATTGTTTTTATTCAGCACTGTGGGGAATTCAATCACCCTCGAACTACCCTTCTTCACATAGTGGGTTATCTCAAAGTAATTCGTATTCTGTATATAACCGTCAAGGAGATAGGGCTGTTTGGTATTCTTATTTTCAGTTTCCCTCCAGTCCGAATCTATATCTCTTGACAGACCTTGCTTTCTAAGTCCCTCCTGGTCAGTTATTACCTGATCATCAGCATACGTTCTTAGGTAAGACTCCTTGTGCCTTACATAGTAGTTGACACGAATCTCCTTGTCAACGTTTTTAGTGGGAATATACCATTTCGGCGAGAAGTCCGTCCAAAACTTATTATTGGGACTAATTTCTGCTTTTGGAGCACCATCATAAGCCTCTCCGTTCGGGTCATTCGGTTCTGTCATCACGCCATTACTTGCAAGGTATCTACCTGTATCAGGATTCTTCAGTCGGAATTGTTTGTAATTATCCACCTGCTCCAACTGCCATAAACTGGGGGAACCTTCAGAACTGGGTATGCCACCACCAGTTTCATTATTCACCATTGTCCCAGAATAGAAATAAACCTCAGCAATAGAAATAGGACTGCGCTCTCCTTCCCAGTTGAATATCGTAAAATCAACGATAGAAGAAACAGGATTCTCGTCAGTAGGACTAAGCCTTAAATCCATCTCATAATACAGACTGCCTTCTGGAATCCTTTCATAAGATTGTGCACTATTTTGACCATTAACAACACCATTGATATTCCAATTGCCAGTTACTGGCTCGGCAAATCTGATGACAATTTTTCCATAGCCAGATGGTACAGCAAGATTTTCGAACCTGAAACACCTTTGATAATCTTCCGTTGGGGTATAACTTGCACCTATGATGTTATGACTCTCATCCTCTAACTTAACAGAACGAGTCATTCCTTCGGTCATATTCTCTAAATAAATGGCTTGTTTATTCTCAGTTAAACCATAGGCTGTTACCAATAACCTTACCTGGAAGAACTCGTCCTTTTGGGAAACAGGGACTTCTACTGGGTAGAAACCAGCGTACCAGTCACCTGTATGATCTTCACCCCAAAGCATAGCCTGCCAGCCATCACCTTCGGCATGATGCAGATGTTGACCTGTTGTCTTCGTCAGTGTGATGTTACTGATAGTACCACCAGGACTACCCCAATTCGTCTTGATAGCATTCAAATGAGCGTAAGAAACTGAAGGATAATATTCCACTTCAACCCTCGGATTCCTGATATAGCCACTACCTGCTGTTAAGTTGTAAACAAGAATAGTCTTTATCTTATTGGAAGGGGCAGAGGTAAAGGCATCTGTTATATCAAAGGACAACTCTTCTTCACCATCTTGACTGGCTAATTTCTGCGTGCTTCCCAGTGTTGTGATAGAACGGTCGGCATTGTTCCATGTCAACTGATTCGACCACGTTGAGCTGTTATAACCCACGCCATATTCCATTTGGCGACCATTCGTAGAGATTTTCTTGAAGTCACCTTTTAACGTAACCTTAGTAATGGTTCCGCTGATAGCGGAAGCATCCACTTGCAAATAAGCAATATTTGCATCATTTTCCCAATCAGGGTTATAGAGGTCAACTCTATTACCTCCCGTAATCTTGTTATAGCCACAATAAACAGGATTCCCTGTGGAAATTTCTCCATAATAGGAATCGTGGTTACCGTTTGTGTAGCCATTGATGTAGGTCGCCTTTACTGCTGCCGATCCCGTTGTAGAAGTATTAAGCTCCAGGTTTTTCAAATCCACCTCGGCAGTGCCGTCACTACCAATAGTAACAAGTTTTTCAACCCAAGGACGCTCACTATAGCCCTGACGGCTCATCATTACACGCAACTGCATATTTTGCGTTCCGCTGATGATCATCTTCGAGTAGTTGTTCAGGTCAGCGTATGTAGTTTCACTCACATTTCCATCGCCAATTATCGTATAACCATTTGTTGCTTGATCAGCTGTTATTTGCTCACCGATATGGGAATCCACGTAAGCCGCTCCTGTGCTTGTAGCGTTAGCATCATAGCCATTCCAGTAATTAAACATGCTGGCGGTCAGAGGTTCTGTCACTTGCGCTACATTCTGAACGCGCGTGTATCGATTGGCTGTAGGGGTTTCGAGCGTGTATTTACCCGATATATTGTCCTTCTCCCCTAAATTTAAGTAATAAAAACCGTCGTAAACAGGATTCAGGTACTCTTCTGTTCCATGCTTTTTGATAAAGAATTCGCCATCAGTACCAGTTTCCTCTAAAGCCCACAAACCATCCTGATGGTAGGCAGCGGCTGTAGGGAGCGTCCAAAGAGACTTGTCGCCCGGAATAATCGATCGCCTTGATGACACCGTTGACGATCTAAAATTCGACTCGCTCCGGTTGTCAGTGTCAGAATAGGTGAGGTAATGGCGGGTTGTTGAGGCTTGGGGATTATTATTATCTACTCCTTCCTGTCGGTAATATATGATATGGGCAGCATTGGGCTTTAACTTGGCTAAACGTACAAAACCAATTTGATTATTGCTGCCAACACTAATTATTGGGCTCCACTCACCACCACCTGACCAACGACCTATTTGCTGGCCACCAGACGTTAGCAGTTCATAAAAACCAGAGCGGTAGCTTCCTCGCGCCTTATATGTAAATACTGTTGCATTGGCCTCCGTGGCAGTGGTATAGAATCTATTATTAGAATAATAAGCATAATAGCCTCTTTTGCTTTTCAATTTGAATTTATACTTATTCTCTTCAGTATCATCTATTTTTATAAATGTCCACTGCCTGTTACTTGCAAAAGGCAAATAGTCCATCGCTTGCATTTGTACTCCTTCACCCAATTCACCTAAGAAAGACTGAATCAAATATGGGGAATAGGTCTCTTCTCTATAGAACTGAATATAGTAATACTCGCCGTCGCCAACGACTGGAGTCATCGTCTCGAAAGCATCGGGCATGTCTGCCGTCAGTGATACAGGCTGCGCCTGTCCCGTTATGTTGATCAGTATCATGGCTCCGAACAGGAGGGCTGTGCGAAGAAGGAGTGTAGTATATCTGGAAATATGTTTCATCATGACCATATATTATTTTTGCAGAATGACGTTACACGAGAATGAATATGCATATTTACTCGGGGCTTTACCTAACTCCAAGTTGACGGTGAGTGTGGTCTTGTAGGTTTTTCCTGAAGTGAGGTTGTTGTTCAGTTCACCCGTGATGCACTTGCTGGCATCGTCGTAGGCAAAGGGTGTCTTGACGATTTTACCAGCACCAGAGACCTTCGTGCCGTCACTATTCTTCCACGAGAGGGATTTGAATTCCACTTCTGTGTCGCTGAAGTCACGCCAATAGCCATCATGATCCTTCTCTGCAAAGGGCTGAAGGATGATATAGCCGCCCGTCGAGAAGGTGGCATTCAAAGCATCACTGCTCAACAATACGGCAGGATAGCCGGCAATGGGCACGAAGGGGATAGCCTCGATGCGAAACTGCCAACCTGTAAAGTGAATGGGAATCTTTATCCAGTCATTGCGGCAAATCACGTTGAAGCCTTCTTTAGACGGATCGGTACCCACGTATGGTGAAGTAAAGCCATAACGGATCTCTTCAACATCACTCTCGCCACGCTTCACCTTAAAGCGCAAAGAGAGTTGGTTTTCCAGCGTGGTATAACTGGTATCCGTTTCATTGACATAGACCGACAGGGTTCCTGTGCCGTTGGTACTGCCCTTGGCAGGAACCGTCACTGTTCTTTCAAGGTCTTCAAGATCAAGAATCCATGGAGCGATGTTCCCAGGGGTAACCATGCCTAAGGCACCATGCGCCCAGTTAGTCGTTGCTGACAGGTCAACAGTCTGTAATAAGAAAGAACCTGCTGTGCCCGTGCTGAGCGGATCAATTTCCACGCCTAATACCTGTACCTGCTCGGAAGACTCATTCTCAAAGTCGAACTCCATCTTCGCCATCATTCGCCAAAGGATAAGTACTAGGTCCTTGTTAGACGTATCTTTCGTCGTGATCTGCCCCTTGGTGATGTTCACGGTGGCTGAGAGTTTTCCAGTCATCGGCATACCCGTCGTAGGCACTGACGTACTATTATTAAATTTGATCGCTTTCGACTCAAAATTTTCAGGCAACGTGGTACCAATGGCAGAAACACCTCCTTCTCCAAAGGCATCTACCAACATTGCATCAGTAAAGTTCGCCAAGCAATAGATGGTGAGTGTATGGTTTCCCACCGTCATGAGATCTGACTTAATGGTTCCAGACGTGGGGAAATAATGATTGGTGGCATCATGACTGCCTAATGATGCACCTGTGTTAGAGATCAGTTTCTGTACAATCGAAGTGCCTTCACATATCAGGATGACATAACTCTGGATGGCACGCTCCTCTTCTGAACCTTCAAGCCATGTGTCAGTGGTTGACACAGAGCGCATGGTCATAGCATCGGTGGTACCTATCGTGAATGACAACTTGCCATAGCCATCGGGAATATTCTCTTCACCATTGCTGGTATCATCCGAACAACTGATGACCATTAGTGCCATTGTCAGTATCAGAGTAATATGCTGGAATAATCGTTTCATTGCCTTCCTGAGTATTTAATTTATATATTGATGATAGGATGCTCCACATGTCGCCAGTCATGAACAGCCACCTTCAGCGACAGCCATCCACCGAGAGGACTTATACCTTCTATCGAAACACGATAGATATTGTTACGCACAATGCCGTATTTCATTGCCGTATCACCACCCATAGCATCAGTCGTGCCAAGCGGTATGGTATTGGGGTTGATGTCATAGGTCTCGGCATCGCCCTGATGGCTTAGGTAGCCTAAATAAACCATACGAGTGCCTGTACCTGTACCATTCTTATAATAGTAGCCGATGATGGCGATACCCGTGGCATGATAGTAAAGCTTTGACGTAGGCAGGAGACAGTTCTCCATGGGATAGCATACCGCCACGTTCTCCTTATCAGCGATGGTCGAACTGACACTTGCCTTTCCGTGCATCGACTCAATGGAGTGATAATAGGGATTGGTAGTGGTATTCTCTAAGGTGGAAGCATTGATCAGGCTATAAACACTCTCCAGCGAACTGGTCAGTCCCGGGGTTGACGCCTCGACTTTATCATCTGTATTAGGGTCGATGACGTAAGTCGTCGTTGTCTCATCGTCAAGGTAACTGGTAGTAGTGGCATCCGTGATATCTGTCCTCAGTCGCTTCAGCAGGTATTCCCAACCGTAGGTGGCATGACCGTTTGTCAGGTTGAAGGGAACGATACCCGTTACCACAAACTTATCGGAGCAGTCCGTTACGTTATACTCATAACCTGAAATCGCATAACTCGTCTTATAACCGTTGGAGTTCTTCGACCAGAAATCGATACGTGCAGCCATACGCTCAATGACTACAGGATAATCGGTTAAGTCGTAATACATATCTTCACCAGACGTATAGGTATCACCATCGAGATTTGTCACGGTGACAGAGCCGAAATTGATGGTATTATCCTGTTCTGAAGACATGACAAAATGGTTGCAGGCAGCGGCAGACATTGTGGGGTCGCCATTATAGATCGTACTAAGTGTCACGTCACGGAAATCACCGAGCGTACTGACACCCTCTGTCAGGGTATTTGCCACTTCAGGAGCATTGGCAATGACGATGGCGTGATAAGTTGCAGACAGGTCGAGGCTATGCTTGCCGATTGATTGCGGACCAGTCGTATAGTAATAAGCCTCTTCTGTTTTGGCAGAATAGGTCGTACCTTGATCGTCCCTGCCTTGCAGCGTCACAGGGAAGTAACGCACTAACTCGAGAATAGGATCAGATGATGAATAATTGATGCCTGTTGGATCCCTGTACAGGATGACAGTGATGCCCGAGATAGTGTTCTCACGCACAAAGCCTGCTTCACGTCCGTCACCATTCTCTCTACCGGTTGGTGTTGCCGCACGCATCCTGCTTTCACCGTTGCTGACAGAGATCGCAAAGTTGACATAGCAGTTACCGACATTCGGCATATCGGCACTGTTCTTGTCGTCACTGCAAGCAGAGAAGGTGACGGCAAAGGTCATTGCGATGAATAGATGTAGCAACCTGCGAGGCATCATATTATTTATTATTAATAAGGTATATTACCTATATATATATATTATTTGAGATTTACATTCTGTATACGTTTTGCCCACGAGAGAACGTTGATACGTACCTCGGCATACTGCCATACGTCATTCTTGATGAAGAAGTCCAGGTAGTAGTCGTAGGAGCGGTCAAGGTATTCCTGACGGGAGTAGGCATAGAGGTCATAGGCATTACGTCCCTGTGCCAAGAAGTCTGTCAGGTTAATTGCCGCTATCTCGTTGCCCGTATTCTTGTTGCGGATAATCAGCAGTGCATTCTTGTCTGCCTGCTCATACCATATCAGTCGGTTGAAGGTCAGTCCGGCATGTCCCGTAACGTCCGTCACCTTGCCATCCTTGTCCTTAACATCCGTGTTCCATTTATGGAAGGGGGTGTACACCAAGTCGTCGTCCTTCAGGAGGTCGTTGTTATAGCCGAGGATACCGTTATTGTCGACAATGAAGTAGTCAAAGTCATTGGTATCCATGTCCGCCCTCTTGTCTTCATCGAGGTTATGCAGCGAGACGGTCAGCATCTTCGTATCGCGAACCATGGATATCTTCGCAATGGACTTGCCATTGTTTTTCACTTCGATAGGCTGATTGCCTGTCATGCCGTGCCACAGGGTATCCATCGGAGCCACATTGCTCACCATTGGATTGGCAGGCGGAACAGCCTCCTCACGATCGAGCGTCACCTTCAGTTTCTCGCAATTGTCACCTGTAGCCAGTTCCGTACGACGGTACTTCGGTCCAGATGTGGCGAGTGTCGCCTCATAGCTCTTCTGGTTAGCCAGTGCGATGAAGCGATACTTGCCATCTGGTAAGTCGAGAATCTGCATGGCATGAACGTACTCGCCGTCCAGCATCATACCCATGGAAGGAATGTCATTGCTTTCGTAACTGCGTACGAAGCGTCCATCACTGTCGAATACATACAGCGTTACGCCTCCGACGTGGTCGCCGAACATATCGGCACGCTGCAGGTTATAGTCGTACTTGAAGGTGACGAAGAGTCCACAGTTGGTCAGGTCCTCGTCCTCTTTCATCATCTCGCAACTGGAAAGCATTGCGATTGATACAAGTGCTAAAAATAGATTTTTCAGTTTCATATTCTTTATTCGTCAGCGATGTTTTGTTTCTTTGTTTAAAAGAGCGACCGCCCCGCCTTGAGGCGGTCACTCCTATAGATGAGGTCGTTTTTACTTCAGTGTCCAGCTCTGTGTGCGTTTAGCCCAAGACAGGATGTTGATACGAGCCTTGATATAGAGCTCCTCCAAGTCGTCGTCCGGAGTTGTGTCACTGGGCAAGGTGGGAACGGTAGAGTTACCAATCTTCAGGATCTCACCGAGATTGATGTCGTACCAGTTGTTACGGACCATACCGTAGCGACCGAGATAGTTCGGGATTTGACGGTGGTCGGTAGCATCTGGATAGATGGCTGCAACATCTCCTGTAACAGGCTTGTTGCCCTCCTTATACTCACTGGAGTTCCAGGGAGTCAGGAGATCGCCGAAGTGCTGTACACGGATTACATAATAAGTATCACCGTCCTTGAACTTCTCAACTTTTGCAAGCTGTGTATTCAGCGTATTGATGATAGCAGCACCGCCAGGAACCTCATTTTTCACAGACACATCAGCAGTCTTATCTGGATCGTAAGCTTCCTTCTTAATGGTCACATCGCTGATTTCAATAACGCCAGCGTCTCCGTCTTTCAAGTCAGCAATATCAATACCTGCTAATGTCAGGGTTGCACCACCACCATTGGTAGTCCAATAGGCAGAGAAAGCAGACTGGTCCAACAAGCTGGTTACCACCAAATCCCTTACGTTGTCAAATGAATAGAGGGTCTTGCGGTCTGCACCGATGGTGTAGAAGTCGGTGGCACTCAGGTTCACCTTCACAATAATACGGGTGGTGTTCTCGTGGGTCTGGTTTGCTACATCGAAGGTGTTCTCATGACAGTATTGGGGATTAGTCTCACCAACACCAGCCTGGAATGTTGGACTTGTCGACCTGTTCATCTTAGCAGCAGCAACAACGCTACTATATTGGGGATCCTCTGCCCAGTAAGTACGGAACAGTTTGGAAGTGCCATAAAGCGCATCGACAGCGTTACCACCTACGAAACGATATTTATCCGTTGTGATTGCCTGCTTGCTCGTCAGGTTCCAGTCTAAGTCAGCAGGCACCTTGCGGACGATATAAGACTCTTTCTCCGTATTATCAAGTGTCCAACCTCCGAATGTTGCTGTTACAGCATCTTCATCCTTTGTCTGAATACCATCATTGACGCTAATGGAATTCTTGACGGTCACCTTGGCAACACCACGCTCCACGTAGATGTCGGTAGCCGGAACTCCTGCTTCGGCGGCATCCTGTGTCTCGTAGATATACTCAGACTTGACAGGGGCAAGGATCTGGAGGGCAGGAGATGCAGTAGGATCGGCACTACCGCCCTGTTTCGTACTCAATACAGCATTCGTCATGAAGAATTTGTTGGATTCCTTCATGGAATTGCTGGTAGCTGTCTGCAGGGTTGCAATTTTAACAGTTCCAGAATAGTCATCATCAGAACCGTTAAGCTTTATCGTTGTAGAGGTACTGCCCTGCTCGATGATTCCCGTACCATTGAGGACGGCAAGGGCAAAGAGGTTGTTGGTAGGAGCATTGTCCAACTTGGCAACGTATTCCTTCACTGCCGTAACATGGTTAGGATTATCATCAGCATCCGGATCAGGCATCGTCTTTGTAGGAGTCATCACCTGCTTCAAAGTAGCAGAAGCCTCATTGTCTCCCTCAAAGATCAAAAACAGTACGGAATTGACAGCATACTCTTCTTCCAGACCGTCAGCCAAGTTTTCACTCTCATCCCAACCTTCTCCTGCCCTCATCGAGCTGACGACGGTGGTTGGCAGATTCAGGTTCACTTTAAAATAGCCCTTGTTTCCTACTGCTATAGGATTAGGACCCTCTCCTCCTGCAACATCCTTATCGGACGAACAGGCAGCAAATAGCATTCCTGCTATTGCCAGTGCTAAAAAACTAAGCTTTTTCATAATGATAAGTTTTTTAAATGAATGAATTATGTTATTATTTCTCTTATTTTATTTCTTGCATTTGTTGTAGCGTCTTGCGATTTTCGCTCACATCCATACCGCCAGCCTCGGCACGGCTAAGTGCTACCTCTGCCTCAGCCCAACGTTGCTGTTTCATGTAAAGAATGGCACGGGCGTTTTCTGCCTCAGCACTATCACCTGCATGCTCCAGTAGCGTCTCCGCTTTCAACAGATCATTCTGACGGAGAGCGATATTAGCCAGGTTGATGGCTGCCACTGGACTCTCCGGATAGATATTAGCAGCGGTCTGCATCACGCGGTTATAATCCTCTGAATTAGGTTCGAAGGTATTAGCCACATCCCACAATTCACGCAGGGAGAGTTGATAGGGCTTGGTCTTATAGATCTCCTTAGCCTCTTCTAAAGTGAACTCCCGATACTGGAACGTAATCTCATAGTCGGAACGGCGCAGACGCGGATAGACATTCTTCAACAGATACTGATATTCCGCTGGATATTTCTGCTTAATCTTCTTCTCCTTTGGATCGGGCTGAAGGCTAAGATCATCTATGATACGGAGAATCTCCGCACGGTGGGGCAATGTTGCTGTCGACATCTGATCTACTGCCTCACGCAGTCCTATCCAGTTCTCTGGAGTTGCCTCTGCAGGAGCAAAGACTTCTGCAGGGAGTTGATAGGTATTGCGGACATAGTCAGTCAGTGACTTCGCACGGTTAGTGGCAAGCATCTTGTTATGCTCGTAAGGACTCTCCGGAGAAGCCCATCCGTGAATCTTGATTTGTTTAATAGAGATATTTTTATCGGCGTTCATCACGTCGAGGGTATCAGTAATCTTACGCAACTCACGGTAGTTATCCATATAGTCAGGCTTCATCTCCCAGCGGTCGACTACGAAAGTGATGTAGGCTGTACCGTGCAAATTGCGAATCTTCTTCTCTGGGGCTGGTACCACGTTTACAAAATTAAATTCAAAGACTGGTGGTTCATGGAATAACGGACCTAAATAAGCCTGCTCTGATTTCAGCGTGTCGCCACAGCCACAGAGGTCACTCTCCAACCATACCTCGGCATCTTGATGCCAAGGAGCCTTGGCGACAGCATCCATGTAACTGAAACGCTGGCGACCACCATCCTTGTCACGACGCACCGTCACGCAGTTGTCTGCATAAAGAGGGTCGATACCGTCACGCTCAAAGATGACATCCTGAACGCGTCCAGTTACCAACAACGATTTGAAACGATGCTTCTTGCTACCGTCTTTTGTACGGAGGATAGGAGTGAAAGCACGATAACGTGCAGACTTCACCTTCAAAGAATCAAGAATGAAATCCATATTGACTACCGTCTTATCGGCAGTTGACATCACCTGATAGTTTTCTATAGTTACCTGCGTTTGATGCTTTTGTTTTACATCAGTCAATTTGATGGGGACCTGTGCCATTACGGTAGCAACAGCGAAAAGGGATATGCTGAGTAAGATATTACGTTTCATCTTTATGATTGTTTTTATTGATTGTTATTATTTCTAGATTATCTAGAGATTCTAGTTTTTCTAGACTTCCTAGAACATATAAAGGATGGAGAGCACCGCCTTCGTCGGACCTATATAGGTGGTATGGCCGTCACTCGTCTGTCTGGCACACTCACCACATCCAAAGCCCTTATACTTAGCATAGACGATACCCGCACCGACAGATGCCTCAAAGTTCCAATGACGGGAGAGCACCCACTGGTAACCATAAGTCACGCCACCACCGATATACCAACCCTCATAACGATGGTCACGCAGCCCTTTATACATACCAAAAGGCAGCTTGACGTTGGCAGCGTTGAACTCACCACCTAACCCATGGATACCCACAAAGGAACCTTGGAAACGATGACAAAACCAATAACGATACTCAGGAGCCAGCATCCAGTGTTTGAAAAACTTCTTACCATTGTCTGTATTAAACTCCCAAGGGTTCAATGCATAGTATAACTGCATGGAGTGTTTCTTACCCATACCCAGTTCCACACCCACATTGGGAGTTGTCGTCGCATCATACAGAAGATTGGTCTTTACTGCCAATTGTTGGGCAGATGCCTTCTCAATGCCGCCTGCTGTACAAAGGAGCACAGCAAGCATCAATGCTTTCACTCTAAAGTTCATTTTCTTTATCTGGTTAGTTCTAATAGACCTTATTGATGTTATTATTGACGTTTTGTCGTTAAACGGGCTACAAATATAGACAAACTGATAAAAATAAACAATTTTTATCATAAAGAACTGCCATTCCTTAACCATATTTAACGTTGTGTACGTTATCACAACAAAAGAACGCCCCCATCAGAGGACGTTCTTTAGTATGTTTTAAGACGATACTATTTTATTCTGTCTCTTTCCTTCCTATCACGACGTTGGCGTTACCCGTCACTGCCGCATTGTTACCACCACCATAGACATTACCTCGGATATCGGCACCGACGACTTTGATGTAATAAAGAGTATCTTCTGCGGCAATAACAGATGTATCCGGCGATATTGGTTCTACCAACGTGTAAACGTAATTTCCAGCTGAACCTGAGCGAGTATAGTAGCCCGTCACATCAGTTTCTCCAGCAATGACACCAACTAATTGTTCATATTCACTAGTACCGATATTCACCGTCGTATTACCTATCACTTGCGCAGCATTACCGCCACCGAAGACATTACCGATAACACCTATCTTACCTGTAGCATGAGGATAGAGCTTAACTGTTGTATTATCATCCAAAGACTTCGCATTGTCTCCATCATAAACGAGTCCTCCGCCTGGAACCATTCCTACATTGATGTTGACCGTTGGATTACCCGTCACAGTGGCGCCCTCACCGAAGCCACCGCCATAGATGGTTCCGATACTGGTAAAGGAGCGTACGTTCACTCTCGGCGACGGATAATTTTGACCATAGCTATCGTAATCCAAATGATATGCAGCTTCATTACCACCGCCATAGAGCTCACCGATGACAATACCCGGCTTACCACAGGTAGGACACTCTTCGATATTCACTTCGACATAGCCTTCAATTTCGCCACTCGACTTGTTTCCACCGAATACACGTTCGAACTTACCGCTGGTAATCGTCAGGCTGACATCGTTACCAACTCTTGCCTTCTTTGCACCGGCATAGATTTCACCAATCCAGTCCTCTGGCATACAACCTAAGACAATCTCGGCACCGCCTTCCATCTCAGCTTCTTGTCCACCACCATAGATTTCCTCAACAACCAGTTCCGTACAGCATCCTGGTTTGTTGGTCTTGTCAACAGTGGTCACAGAAGAACCATTACGGATATCGCCCTTCGTATTACTACCGCCAAAGATGTTTCTGACTGTTCCTGCCATCATTTCAACAACAGCAATCTTGATCTTATCATCTACAATAGTTCCATTTACAACACCTATGCCGTATGGTGTTCCGTCTGTGCGGATACCGACATTAGCACCTGAATTATTGGTACCGGCACCGTAGCCACCACCGAACACATTATCTATAATATAGGTACCCTTGATCAATACATTCGTACCAGGTGTCGCAGCACCATAACCGCCACCATAAACTTCCTTGATGCTGGTCAGGTCACAGCCTTCGATGATGACCTCAGTACTCTGTCTCGTATCGGAAGCAGCAGGCACATAGTCGGCAGCATTACCACCGCCAAAGACTGCCTCCACATCGTAGGTCGTTCTTTCAGCTACAGGCGTGCTTGCATTCTTCGTACTATTAACCGTCTTGAAGACATGTACCTTAGCGTGTCCCTTCGGTGTACCGTTGATGTTATTACATCCATACACATTACCTGATACTGAGCAGCCGCCATTTGCAAGATAATATGTTTCTTCTGTGTCATCAATATCAGTAACCAAAGAACTATGGTCAGCCGCTACATAGTCAGCAGTCTCCAAACCATTCACGTTCACCTTCACATCGCCATAGACGATAGCCTCAACATTACTTGTTCCGCCATTCACGTCGCCAATCTTCTGACCCAGGGCACCACCATAAACGTCGTTAATGGATCCGCCAAGCAGATTGACAGTAGTGGTATAGGTAGAAGTTGAACTGATGGCCTCTGAAGAAGTTCCGTAGTCTGTTGCATTACCTGTATTGGTATCAGCCAATGCACCACCACCATAGATATCTTTCTCCACGGTGCCGCCAATCATATTGACAACCACATTACCTAAGGTAGTACCTCTCTGACCGCCACCAAAGACAGAACCATTTACCCGACCACCACCAATCGTCACTTTGGGGTTGCTGGTTAAAGCCAGCGTCTTCAGGAACGAAAGATATTCGGCCTCATTAGCAAATTCTATACTTTCACCAGTACTGATCACATGTCCAGCATTATGAGCATAATCAGGCTCAACACCTTTACAGGCACCAAAGACGTATCCTACGCCACTTGCGCCAATCGTAGCATTGCCTTTGATAGCGACAGTACAATTTCCACCGCTTAGCGGTTCTTTCGGTAGTGAATTGACGACTCTGAATCGTCCCACCGAAGCTATTTCACCACCGCCATAGACACTCTTTCCGACCTTGGCACTACCCTGAACGGTAACAGTAGCGTTACCACGTACCAAAGCGGAGTAACCATGTGTGGCGACACCGGCACCGGCACCGAATACATAGCCTTTGATATCAGCAACGTCAGTTCCTGTATCAGGGCCTACCTTTACCACCGTATTGTATTCAACACGGCCTAACTGACCACCGCCATAGACGTTGCCATCTACTGTGCCCTCAATGATGTTGACATTCGTGCTGTGTACCATAGCAGGTTCACATTCGAAGGTGTTGGTAGAACCCTTGCCGGCTCCGAACACATGACCCTTCACAGAAGCACTACTACCATCGATAGTTACCAAGCAATGACCAGTGTTTGTGGGCCATGTATTTGTCTTACTGCCATTTTCTATTGTGGTGGTATATTTACCCACATAACCTAACTCACCGCCACCATAGACATTACCATACATGGTACCACCTGTAATAGAAACACTGGTATTTCCTGCTACCAGGGCGAGACTGTTACCTGGAGCATCAAGGGCACCGCGGGCAGCACCAAAGACATTACCGACTCCAGCAGTACCATTGACACCAATCGTACCGCCACTAATGCTAATCGTGGTCTGACCACCGGTGACTGTTGTCGTCTCATTTTCAGTAGTTACCTTACCTACCGATCCCATAGCACCGGCACCATAGACGTTGCGAACTACCGTACCACCGTTGATGTAAACCGTTGCATTGCCGTACACGATACCAGCCAACGGGTTGTAGAGCTGTCCGTTTCCATCATGTGTTTCCTGGGCATGATTTGAATAATACTTATCCGTACCGCAACCGCCACCATAGACATTGCCACGATAAGGATATTCAGCACCACCCTTTGTGACCGATTGACCATTTTCGGTATAGGTAATAGCCTCACCTGAAGCTATACCGATGGTACCTTTATTGACGGTAACTACGGCATTGTTAAAGGTATGACCGTTCTCACCACTACCATAGACAGAACCCTTAATAGCGGGACCGCCATTATTATCACCAATCGTGACATTTGCATTATATACCCAGGCCGTATGGTCATCACGCTTCTCCGGCGCATTGATATCACCTCGCGAAGAACCGAACACCATACCATTCTCTTTACCGTTTATACCGATAGTACCGCCAGTGATAGTGACAGTGGCAACACCGGTACCAGAAGTCAGGAGGCTTTCAACTCCAGAGACCTTATTAGTATGTGTTACCGGATCTTCTTTCATCACATATTTGAAATCTCCCACCGTACCATAGGCTCCGCCGCCATAGACATTATGGTATATAATGGGCGAACCACTAATGGTCACATTGGAATTACCATAGACATGACCGCTACGTACGGTGTTGTTGCTACCGCTACCGCCACCATAGACGTTGCCCATCTTGGCTCCACCAAAGCCGGACTTGCCAACAGTACCACCACTGATGATGACGTGGGTATCTCCAGTCAGACCAGTAGTCAGTGTCTCACCCAGACCTGCCGACTCGCCCACAGCAGCCATTTCACCACCGCCATAGACACTCGCCAGCACCGCACCTGTTGTCATTTTCACCTTTGTTCCGCCTTTGACGCGTCCAGCAATATACTTTGGATAAGAATCAGGTTTGCCCCCAGTGTGGGTAAGCGTTTCTTCGAGACTACCATAGCCGCCACCGAAGACGCTACCGAAGGTGTACTTTGTAGTGGTACCGTCTTTAATCTCAGTACCGATGGTACCGCCATTAATGATGACTTCAGTACCTACGTTGACATCTTCGTTTGCAGCGTTTTTGGTAGAATGGTATCCCACCACCTGGCCCAGCTCGCCACCGCCATAAACACAGCTCTTTATCACGGCATCACCGCTGATGGTCAGCGTGGTGCTCTTGACGCAGCCCAGCTTCCACCAGTCAAGAGAAGAGATGGGGGTCGTGCCGTCTAATTGATACATACGTCCCATACCGCCGGCAAAGACGTTACCGCCCTTCGTATGTGTCAACTCGTTGTTGGCATCATAGGTATATTCCTTATCGTTTCCGATGGTACCACCATTGATATTCATGATAATGCGTCCACGTCCTTTGTTGAAGAACGTTGCTGCAGGATCTGTGCTTGGGTTCGTGTAAGAACCGTCATACTCATCATCTGCACGCATCACGCCATAACCTGTCTCTGATGTCAGGTAGAGGCCATAGCCTACCGATGCCAGTCGTCCACCACCATAGACGGAACCAAGGATAGTACCTCCGTGAATGGTCAAATCGACGCTGCCGCCCACGTTACCTGCGGTCAGCGCATCACCACCGAATCCACGTCCTCCACCAAAGATGTTACCATCATAATATGAGGTTCCCAAGGTACCGATAGTCGGTCCTGTCGTCTGACCTTCCGTTCCGATAGTCAGCTCTACGTTTCTCAGCACGTGACCATCCTCACCGCCACCATAGACAGAGCCGTAGATAGTACCGCCTTCGACTTTGACAACGGCATCCTGCACATTGGTGTCTTTGTTG
Source organism: Prevotella sp. (assembly GCA_017554145.1). Taxonomy (GTDB): domain Bacteria; phylum Bacteroidota; class Bacteroidia; order Bacteroidales; family Bacteroidaceae; genus Prevotella. Next base: position 121,601 of record JAFZIZ010000001.1, read on the forward strand.
AAGAATACACGCTGGTCGCCCTTACCTCCACCAAAGAGGTAACAGGAAACGGGATGAGCCAAAATCTGATCTAACGTACGTGGAACGCCAATCGTACCAGCTGTCATGGTGACATTGGCAACACCCAGCACATTGGTAGCCTCACAACCGCCATAGACACTGGTCAGGATATGACCGCCACTGATGGTGACGTTCGTGTTACCTTTCACCATTCCTGCACTACTTAGGTATTTGCTGACTCCTGTTTCTGCGTCGAAGTAAGGTATGCTACCTGAGCCACCACCGAATACATTACCATAATAAGTATGTCCGTCAGAAGCAATGCGTCTTCCACCTTCGGTAGATTCTCCACTACTGTATTTATCCAAATCTCCTGTTGCATTAGCATACGGGTCGTATGGTGCGTAAGGTGCTGCGAATGTCCAGCTGGCACATTCCAAGTCATAATATACAGCAGTAGCGCCTGAACCGGATTTTATTGGAGGAGTATTTGATCCGAACAAACTACCACCTGTATAGTCTTCATAGCGTGTGGTAATCTCCTTGCCTTGGCCAATCTGACAATGATCTTGAATCTTTACATCCGTATCAAACTGTACAAGACCATTCTCACTACCACCATAGACGGAACCCTTGATAAAGGCATGTCCACCGATGGTCACATCGGTATTGCTGGCCAAGGCCAGTGTCTGAATGAATTGAATATAGGCTGCCTCATTTGCAAAGTATTCCCAATCACTTCCGATAATATGACCTTCGCTATCTTTAACGGAAATCATGCGTTTGGTTGTTCCTTGTACAAAATCATAATCTCCTCCTGGCAGGATACCCTTACCGGCACCAAAGACGTATCCTGTGTCATCGGGGCCGTTTGCCGCTGTCATCTGCATGCTGTCAGGTCCGATTTCTGTATAGCCTCGGACGGTGACAATACAATTACCACTGGTATTGTTTGCCAATACGTATGGCTCATCTACTGCTACCCCATGTGCTGCAGCTTCTTGTTCATCTTTCGCGACCTTATATCTGGCCACGGAAGCAATCTCACCACCGCCATAAACACTCTTCAATACCTTGGCATTGCCCTGAACAGTGACAGTCGGGTTACCACGTACCAGCGCAGCATAGCCATGAGTCTCTTTACCCTTACCGCCACCGAACACGTTACCCATGATAACGGGGGCACTACTTGTAGATGTAACTGTAGCATCGCCATCTCCGTTACCAATCGTCACCACCGTGTTCTTCTCGACTCGTCCAATCTTACCACCACCATAGACGTTACCGCGTATCGTACCGTTGTAGATGTTGATAGTCGTACCTCCATCTGGATTCTCTATACCATCACCATCAATACCAATCATGGCTTTCTCACAAGAGAAGGTGTCATCCTTACCCTTGCCACCACCGAATACATCACCAATGATATAGGCACCCAAGACATTCTGGTCTTCACTCATAGTATAGCCATTTGTCTTATCATAGCTTGTGTGCAATTGAACCTTCGATGCCGTAACAATGTTAATCGTTGGATCACCAATAACGTCAGCTTCATTACCGCCGCCAAAGACATCACCGATGACACCCAGATTATTGGGGTTATCTGTAGAAGGAAGACTCAACGCCGTCAACCGATCATCATTAGCCATAAAGCTATGAACGTCGTCTGCATGGCTACCCTGAATCATGTTGATATTGACTATCGGGTTACCATAGAGCGTAGCACCAGTACCATATCCTCCGCCAAATATCTGACCGATATACGTACAGGAAACGACGTTCAGCTCTGGCTGTGCATAAGGAGCTTTTGTATGGTCATTAGCCGTACCGTCACCAAAATAGAGAGCCGTATGAGTATCATCATTTGCTGACTCTATGCCTTTGTAGAGAGGCTTAGTAGTCCCCGGTATCGTTCCATCCTGATAGTATCCAAACTGTGAGTATGAAGCCATGTTACCGCCAAGATAAAGCTCGTCGATAGTGATAGGCGTTTCACATTCGCCCGTTTCCTCAATGTTCAGTTTGATATGTCCGAAGATGGCACCACCTTCGTTATTTCCACCAAACACCTTACCGAAGTTACCGCTGGTGATAGTCAGTTCTACATCACCCTTGACGTTAGCATTGTCAGCACCTGCGTAAAGAACAGGAGCCTTGTCACTGGGCTTACAACCCATCACCATAATCAAGTCACCGTTCACATCGGCATTCTTACCAGCACCGACAATCTTTTCTACATCCAAAGTACAAGCACCGTCAGTATGATCTTCAGCGGATCCGACACCCATATCAATGGAAACAGAACCAAAAACCGTACCCTTCTCGTTACTACCGCCGTATGCCTCGTGGATAAAACCACCAGTCAACAAGGTAGTTGCACTTCCTGGAATCGTATCATTACCAATATTGGCACCAGGGTTGTCAATCCATTCTGTGCCATTGGTGTATGGATCTTTACCGTTACCACCACCGAACACTTCCTGTATTTCGTAAGCACCACGTACGAGGACATCCGTCTCGGGTACCTCAGCCGCATTACCGCCACCATAGACATCTCGGATACTGACATCACAGGTCTCGATTCTGACATATGTTTTCTTGCCTGCTGCAGTATAGTCAGCCAAGTTACCACCGCCATAGACAGTAGCCACCTCATAGGTCGGAACTACATACCCTTCTTCAGTTTCATAAGTATCCGGGTGGCTTTCCTTGAGAGCTTTATTACTCGTTATTGCATCTGAAGTTGTTCTCGTGATATTACCTGGGACTGTCTTATAGACCGTCACCCTCACGTCGCCCTGTGGCGAACCCATCAGGTTGTTACAGCCAAACACACGGCCGCTCTTCACGATACCGACATGACCCGTGTCTGTATATTTAGTGACATGGAAAGCTGTCGCAGATGAATTTGCAGCACTACTACCCAGATTCACACTGATGTCACCATAGACCACAGCAGCAAGGTCGCTTGTCGCACTATTGAAGCCCGTCTTCTGTCCTAAGCCACCGCCATAGGCATCACCTTTGATAAGACCGCCCGTCAGGTTGACAGTAGTGGTGTAACGTGCATAATAATCGGTTTCTGCAACAGCTGTAGCAGTTGTGCTTGTGATTTCAGTATAATTATCTCCATCCTTTGTATAATAGCCTGTTACTGGAGATACATCTGTTGTGAGTCCATAAACCTTCACATATTCTAACCGTTGATTGTTAACGGCATCCCAGTGTGAGGTATTCGTATTGGCAAGTGCGCCGCCACCATAGACGTCTTCGTTCACGGTACCGCCAGTCATATCAACCTTCACACGACCTAAGGCAACACCTCTCTGACCACCACCATAGACAGAGCCATGGACCGTAGCACTGCCACCGATAGTCACTTCGGTATTGCTAGTTAATGCCAGCGTCTTCAGGAAGTCAAGATATTCGGTCTCACTAGTAAATCCAGGGTGAGTACCATCCATCATCCAATGTTCAGTTGCCTGTTCATAATCTGGCGTAACTCCCTTGCAGGCACCAAAGACTTCACCTGAACCATCTGAGCCGACGACAGCACTGCCTTGGATAGTGACTTTACATGTGCCTCCGCTTAACGGTTCTCTCGGTAATGACTCACGGACATTAAATCTGCCCACCGAAGCAGTCTCGCCTCCACCATAGACGCTACCTTTAATTTTGGCAATGCCCTGAACAGTGACTGTCGTATTGCCACGCAACAGTGCAGAGTAGCCATGTGTCACTAAGCCTGCGCCGGCACCGAAGACGTCGCCTTTGATATCAGGCTTGTTTCCTTCTCCGGAATCAGTTGATCCTCCAATCGTCACCGTCGCATTATTTTCCACGCGACCTACCTGACCACCGCCATAGACGGAACCTTTAATTGTACCATCAGTGATGCTGACATTCGTTTTATACACCATGGCTTTCTCACACCAATAGGTGTCTTCCAGTCCCTTGCCAGCTCCGAACACATGACCTGTGGTAGACACGTTATCGGTTCCTATGATACCGCCATTGATGGTAACATTGCAAACGCCAGTGTTATTGTAAGTATAGTTAGGATAAGTCGCATCAGGATTATTCGTCCACATATAATTGTAGTTCGTGGTATTCTTGACGATGGTACCCACATCGCCTAACTCACCACCACCATAGACATTACCATATGCAGTGCCATTATTGACGATGACATTGGTGCTGTCTTTCACTTTTCCTGCTTCTGCAAAATAATCAAGACCTTTTCCACCGCCAAAGATGTTGCCATACGAGCCTGACGTACCAATCGTACCATTCTGAACCATTACGGTCGTATTATGCTGTACAAATCCACTCTCGCTACCGCCATAGACAGAGCCCTTGACGGCAGCCGAGCCGTTGATGGTCACATAGGTATTGGTGACTAAGGCTAGAGTCTGAAGGAACTCTAAATACAGTTGTTCAGCAGTTTTTCCTGTAGTCTCGTCATCAGTAAAAGGAACCAGTTCATTACTGCTAATCATCTTTTTAGACGTGTTAGCATCATAATGAGGATTTACTCCCTTGCCAGCGCCAAAGACGTGTCCTGCGGTCCCTGTTGCTGCTCCTTCATTAGGTCCGATTATTGCATTGCCTTGAACGGTGACTCTACATTTTCCACCACTCCGTTGCTGATAGGGCATTCCAACAGGCAAACCATCAGGAGCATCAGGTTTTGTTTCTCCAGTACAAGGAGTTGAATCAATACCTTTAACCCAATATCTACCCACCGTTGATTTCTCGCCGCCGCCATAAACATTCTTCAGCACTTTGGCACTACCCTGAACGGTGACAGTACTGTTGCCACGCACCAATGCCGAGTAACCATGTGTCTCCAAGCCCTTACCAGCACCGAATACGTTACCTTTGATAATGGGTGCAAATGAGCCTTCTCCAGTTCCGACTCCTATCTTCACCTGCGTATTCCATTCCACACGGCCAATCTCACCGCCACCATAGACGTTACCTTCCACCGTACCGTTACTGATAGTGACGCTCGTTCCTTTATTGTTATTCGTATCTGAATCGGGATTTTCGCATGCGCCTGCGCCATCAACTCCCACCATAGCTTGCTCACAGGTGAATAGGTCTTCCACACCCTTACCACCTCCAAAGACGTTGCCATGATCTGGATTATCAGAAGTACCATTACCAATGGTTCCTCCACTCATGGTCACTTCAGTATTACCTTCTACGTTAGACTCTTCACCACCTCCATAGACATTGCCATTGACAGTGGTTGAACCTTCAATATTAAGTGTGATATCGCCTGTAACAGTACCGAGATTATCTAATGAGTTCCATGTATAGCAATACCATTGGTCTCCTTTTTGATAGGTCGGATCTGCCTTTCTTTCATCTTCGCTCTTTCCATTTAAGTCATTGGTCCATTCGTACACTGTTGCTGCGTATGGTATATGACCTTCTGTGATGACACCTGCATCATTGATTGACGGGAACACCTTACCATCTTTGTACTGTACTTGGAACGTAGGAATAGCTGCAGAAAAACCAGCACCAAAGACGCTACCGTCCACTTGGGTATTGGTTAATGTCGAGGTGACATCGCCACTGACACTGGCAAGGTTGCCACCACCATAGAAATTACCCAACACTTTACAGTTTTCCAGTGTACTCTCAACAGTACCTGTGGATGTGATTCCGAACTGTATCCACTTGATAAAACCGCGCTTGGTAACCTGATCTTCCAAACCGTTTGACTGGTTGAATACTTCAAATTCATATTCGGCATGGTAACCCTTGTTATCAGCGCCATCGTCCTTGACACCTAAGGGGTTAAATCCATCCCAATTGTAAGAGGAACCAGTATCATTGCCTGGCTTATTAGGCCAATTGTCACCAATATACGAAGAGGCGAAATCACCATCGCGTTGCAACTGCCTGTAGTAACTATTACCGCCATTGCCACCACCGTAGAACACACCGAAGGTTGTACCCTTAGCATCAGTTTTAACAGTTTTTCCTGCTGTCATCACTCCTACTTTTGGACCACCACAGTATTTGTCAACTTTGCTATTATTAATAGTGACATCAATGTTACCACTAACAGGATTAGAAGCATTGATACCGCCACCATAGAACTCGCCTATCAATGAATGATTGATTTTAAATATGACGTCCTCGCCAGGACTTACTTTGTCATAGCCGGCCCCTGCCACAATGTCGAATTTACCACCATCGATATAACAACGAGGTGCTCCTCCGATTGTTGACGGATTATTCCCAGTTGTTATAGGAAGTTCAGGGCGATAAAGACCTGTAAGGTAAAGTTCCTTGACCTGACCACCAATCACATTCACAGGGAACAAATAAATATCAGGCTTATCTCCAGCATTAGGGTGAGCACCTGGTGCGAAACGATGTACCCATGCGTTGCCTCCTAACAGGAAATAACTGGTACGGTCACGTTGAGCTTGAGTAGCGGTTCCACTCTGCTTCCTTTTGGTAAACATCTCGTGCTCACCACCATTGATGATAACTGGAGATTTGCCAGTTCTGCTAACATTTGCATCATACTCAAACTGCGTAGTATGCATAAACGCCGTTTCCGTAATTTCGAAATGTCCCAATGGTATCATAATACCAATGGCGTATGCCTTTTTATTGGTGCGGATGGCAAGTCCTAACTCCGGCACAGGCAGGAAATCAAAACGGATGGGCTGGACACCAGGACGGTCAATGTCATTACGGAATTGCAGCTCCAAGCAATTGTCTGGCTCATTGTCAAAATCAAGGTCTGCACTCATCAGAGTGAATGGCTTTGAATTGTTCCCTGTTAAGTTAACAACATAACTATGATTCCTTACTTGAACATTACCTATCAATACGATGGCTTGATTATATACATCTTTACTATTATTACTACCTTTGGCAGACAAATGACTGATAGCTTCTTGAATGGTTGTATAAACCGATTGGTTTTGGAATTCGTTAGATATAGTACCTGCTGGGGTAAATGCCGATCCATATTTTGCTACTTTAGCAGCAGTGCTATTTTGTGTTTCACTCTTTCCTGATGCCACATCCACTCGATCTATACTATAATCTTTGTTACACAAGTAAACAGCATCAGCCCAATGGGCAGTGATAGAGATGGATGTCACTCCCTTTGGAACATAAAAATATCCACCTTGAGCAAATACTCGACCACTATAATTGTTACGGTCTGCAAAGTTGTAGTCTGTAGCATCACTACCTCCGGAAATATCCCATCCCGTCACTACGTGGGCGGTGTAGTTACCACCATATTTCGCTTCCCATGTGCCTCCATTGGGATTACCAAAGATTTCGTTATAATAAGGAAGTTGTATCTTTCCATAACAATAGTCATTGTATTCCGTGTCCATCGCCGTAATCTTGATGGGCTTACTGGTTGAACCCGAATGATAACTACCAGCATTAATAGTAACGTTGACTGTTCCGAGTATTTGTCCCTCCGTATCAGGTGCCATATCCTCACCCCAATGATCAGAGGCATTAGCTCTATTAACCCATGTCTTAGTGGTAGGGTCAACACGTTTGTCTGGGTCCTGATTAATAACAGAAGGGTACTTACCCCATTTCTTTAGAATGGGATAAGGGGCAATGCTGAGGTCGAGCACCCATTTGGCAATGCCTACATCTTCTATGTCTGCGTCAGATGGTGCTGTACCGTTTGTTCCATTCACCCACCAAGTACATAGTTTCTTATTGCTATTAAGAATGCTACGATAGTATTCGAAGCGAGTAAGATACTTGGCATCTGCTGGCCATGAGCGGTGATAATCGTCAATACTAAAATTATTATCGAAAGTAACATCATCCACATAGGTGTCTGTCGCTTTGTCATACCTGTTACGGCGATAATAATTATAATTGTTGACACCCGTCTCACTGGCATTGTCTATCAGTTCTCCACCATATACAGGAGAGATGTTGGAACCAGTAATGTTGCCATAGAACATGCAGTTCATCACCATACCCGCCGTTTCGACAGTAGCCTGTGTCGTACCTACAGGATTGTAGCCCACGATACCAGCAGTATAGCTTCCGCCATTCACATTGGCAAAACTATAACAGTTGATGACACGAGTATTTCCTGAGATACTACCCACAATACTACCTACATGACCACTGCCACTGATAGTACTGCTCGTCGTAGCAAGCACACCACAGTTATAGATACGTGTAGCTCCTGTCGCTTCATTACAGATAGCACCAGTGTTTCCATTCTCATTACCACTGGTAATAGTTACATCGTCAAGAATCACGTTCTTAATTGTTGCCCCGTCGGCATAGGCTACCAAAGGATAACTGAGCGAACGAGTGATTAGTTCACCATCAACAGCGCCATCAATGGTGCCAGTGAAAGGATTATCTGAAGTTCCTATCGAGCCTGATGAAGTGAAGTTGCTGGCAAGAATATAGTTGCCGCTCATATTTGTTATCTGGCTTGAAGAAGATACTTCTGTGGGTGGGAGGACGGCTGCCTCATTGGAGTTTACATAACCTGCCTTTGTCGCAATGGCCCTGATAGCCGATATATTACCTTTTGCAAATGGGGCAGTATAAGTAGTCGATGAAGAAGTGGCAGGGCTTCCATCGGTTGTATAATGAATCGCAGCTCCTTCTGTAGCGCAGGTAATGGTCACATTACCACCACTAATGGTGATAACAGGCTTTGCGCATTGAGGAATCTCGTAAGTGGTCACGTCGGAAGATACTGCACCCAGATAGGCAATAGCCTTGATGATCGTGGCATCACCGAAAGAGAAGGCAGAAGAATACTCTGCGCTTGTATTGTCAGGAGTCTCTCCATTGGTGGTATAGTATATTGTAGCACCAGCGGTGGTTGTGCTCAGCGAAATGGTGCCGTCACCATTGTTGGTGACGGTAGGAGCCGCGATGACGGAGACAACTGTTTTGGAGGCCACCTCGGTCAGCACAATTCCGTAACGCACCACCACAGCTTTGACATTCATACCACTTGTCACGTCAATGGGACCGGAATAGACGTTGCCAGTAGTGGCAGTAGGGGCATTTTGGGTGCCATCACCTGTGGTATAGCGTATAGTATAACCCGCAGGCAGACTGTTGGCATCGGTGATGGTAATGGTGTTGGAGGCACTTATGTCACTGATGGTTGGAGCAGCAAGGAGAGCGGTTTCAAATTTCCATTTTGAGTTAGAATCCAATTCATCTTTATTACTATCAAGACCATACAATCCCACAAGTCCATTCCAATAGTTACTAGCGCCTTGGCCTTGTCTGTTGTTTTTGTTTCCATCAGCAATGTTCCAAAATATGTAAGGTGAGCCTTGACCCGGTGTTACATCTTTAAAAACTTTCGGTATAAAATAATATGCTCCATCCCTTTCCCCAATTACGAATTTGGCATTTTCACCCGATGATGCCTGTAGGTGCATACACTTTCTTCGCCAATTGCCGCTACTAGAAGGACCATTATAGCCTGAATAGTAAGGATCATAGACCACATATTTGTTTGTCTTGACATGTATGACGTAATAGAAAGTGCCATCATCATCCGTAACCTGTTGCAACACCCATACCGCCTCGTTGTCCTGACCAATCTTATAGGTTGTAAGGAATGGGTCTTGTTCTCCAGTATTGTCATGGAAAACATCCGATTTGTTGGCTGCAGCAGCAGGCTCACATGTTGGCACAAGGTAGAAATTGTTAGCAGGCGTGCTACTATTATAGGTATAACCACCAGATTCTTTAGTATTACCACCGCTGGCAATATAATACACTCCCGAATAATCCGTTTGTCCCCACGTTTTTTCAGTTCCCAAAACAAGCATCAGGAACAAAAGGCTGAGGGTTCGCAGAAGTTCCCACGAAAGAAAAGAATTATTCCCACGTTGGGAATGAAATGTTCCCACGTTGGGAATGAAATGTTCCCACGTTGGGAATTTTTCATTAGTAGGCATGTATTGTGTCGTTGTCTTGTTGCTCATATCTTGTATCTTACTTGATTACTTAACTGCGAGTTTCTTCTGATAGCGTCCACCTGCGGCACGAACGATATAAACACCGCCAACAGGAACGAAGGTTGTAACGGTTTCACCTGGCTGGATAGTGTAGCTGGCAATGGCGACACCACTCACGTTGAAGATGCGGACATCTGTAGCGTTGCGGAGTGATGACGTGACGCTGACATCATGCTTATGGACAGAGATCAGCATCGACTCCTCACCAATCTCACCTTCTGACGGGTCTTTGTCACCAAAGGCAAATGATGAGCCGTCGGTATCGAAGATAATGTGCTGGGCAGCCTTACGAGAGCCTGATGAAGTATCTTTCACAAAGAACGGACGGAATGGAACGGTAGTCGTTGCCGTTGTCGTTACATCGAAACTGTCACCATCCGTATTGAGCAGATAGTTGCCTGTCACTGCCTTGCTGATGTAGTTAGGCTTGAAGGCGTAGCCACCATCTGACGTGCCTGTATCATCGTCGCTTCTCTTAATCTGCAGAACGGGGAAGCCGTCTTCGTTGCTCGGATAAGAGGCGAAGGTGATGATTTGCTTTTCAAGTTGTGCAGGTGCAGGCTCGGCCGTATGCTTAGGCGTCCACTCACCACTGAGGTCGAACTCATAGAAGGTCTTGCTCGGGAAACCTACGATATACGGGGTGCCACCTGCCAGTAACGGATAGGCAGCGAGACCACGTGGATCTTTATAATACGTCTGGTAGGTATCCTGATTGGCATCCTTCTGTTCGTTTGCACTATAGTAGTAGTCCCAAAGGAAGGTGTTATTTACTTCCTTGTAACCGTCTTTATTACTACCTGTCGGATAGTTGAAGGCGGCAATGAAGGTATCGCCAGAATCAGACTTCTTACCTATGTATTCACGGAGCCAGTATTCATGACCCGTCTTGGTGCCATTCTTCTCGTCCACTGAACGGCTGCCACTGTAGAAGTGGGTAATCTCACCCTTCTGTTGCGTCGTGACAAGTTCAGCAGTGAACGGCAGACTGACTGTCTCCCATCCCTTGCTGGTATCGACGTAGCGATCAGGCGTACGCTGATACCACATGCGATAACCGTCATCGAAATTGTAAGCAATCGGACAGAAGAAGTCTCGCTTATCTACCAGCAGATGGTCAGTAGTTGCCTTGAGATTACCTTGTACCAGATGTCCATGGACGGACGATGCGGCTGACGAAGCACTGGATACGCAGCGATAGTCGCCTCCCAAGTAATAATCGGTATAATCCGGATCAACGAAATAACCGGACAACACATTATAAGTCTTTTCATTGGCTTCTGCTGATGGAGCATAAACCAAGAGGTTAGGTGTCTCACCTTCGTTGGCGATATTCAACAGACCGTCTTCGTTGTCGAGCAATGGTGGATAGAAACCGTCGGACACAGAACCAAGTGCCCACGTGTTGTCGTTATGTCCGGCAAAGTCGATAGCCGTCATATCAGGATAAGCATCTTTCAGATCCTTATCCGTAATGGTCTTCGGGGCTGACTTAGCTGCCAGATATGCCCAGAGATTGAAGTGAGCCACATCCATATCAGAACTTTGATAGTAGGCTGGTGCACGATAGACACGGTTACTGAGTGCTGAATTAGTCAGTCGTCCACCACTCTTCATGATGCGTGTCGGCTGTTCGTCATGGGCACGCGTCTCGTCATAGCCGTATGTCAGGTTCTGTCCGAAGAAGAGATAGTCGTCTGGCCAGATAGGAGCATAGGTCGTACCTGTAGTGGTAGCCCTGAATCGGACGTCAAGTGATTCAGGTATCGAACCACCGGCATAAATAAAGTCACCGTCGGCAAAACGTCCCTCCACATAACCCACATCGCCATACTGAGCATCAGGGCTTGAGGGATACTTACCCTTGCTCAACGAGTCGGGCAGGGTGCCGTCACTTTGGGCACGGAGGTAGTAGTACTCAGTGGGAGAACCAGTAGGTACCTTATTGTCGTAGTAGCGCTTGTTCAGATAGAAATCGTTCAGGTTGTAAGCCACCGTACCGTTGTAGAACTCCGTGGAATCCTTCTGTATAGCAGGACCATTAGTTGCATAATACGGGGTTAATGTGACTATATGACCTTCATTATCCTCCACTAACGGTGCTTCCGGATAATAGCTGTTGACGACATGGATCTTGTTATTAGCAGTCGTGTTGAATACAGGTATCACAGTACCGTCGAAGCCACTGGTGGCAGTACTCTTGATCCAACAGTTCTCTACATAGCCTCCATCCGCGTCATTCGCCAAAGTTCCGTCAGCGACACCAGCAGAAGTGAACGGACCTGTGACTCCGAGGTTATAGACATTACCGCAGAGGTGACCGAAGAGCGAGTGGTTAAGTCCGCTGATGGTATAGCCGTCGCCATGGAAATTACCCTCGAAGCATTCATTCGTACCATTGGCAATAGGTGTCCAATTGCCTGTCTGCGTGATATCCGTCTGAAGGATGAACTCCAGATTTTCACCACCCCTCACGTAGGAATCCAAAAGCGCATGACCTGCTGGCTTTGATGCATTGTTATAACTTAAGTCGATGAAACTCTTCAACTGGTTCAGTCCCTCTTCAGGATCCTTGATATAGATCTTGCAAGGACGATCCAGTTTTGCAGGATCATAGTCCACATACATGTGATGCGCCGAATCAGCCATCACGTCAGCAATATCGTGATAGTTGGCAACGCTCAAAGGCACGCTGTTGGAGTAGGTCTTACCAAGATAGGTCTTCGAGTAGAATGCCACCCATACCTTCTGGTTCTGATACCAGTAGAGCGGTGTCTCGTTGTTCTGGAAAGGAATACCGTTACGATTGTTGTCGGCATCATCGGAGCTGGTGTACATCTCCCATCCATTGATCAGTACCTCATAGAGTCCCGGGTTGACGGAAGGAGCCTTCAGTGCAACGTTGTTGCCTGGCAGTACGGCAGGCGGTATGCTCAGCGGACCAATCTCCGGAACGCCGCTTTCCAACTGCAAGTGAATGTTGATGACATGCAACTCATTGGTCAGGCTGATACCTTCACCTTCATCGTCATCCTCATAGTAAGTGTACTGATAGACTACGGTGATGACCTTCTCTGAGGTTACATCCTTGGCATTCGACTCACGGGATACATACAGGGTGGTGGTCTCCGTAGGCTCCATACCTTGGATGGTGAATTTCTTCTGATAGTTCTTCAAACCTGAGAATGTATCGGAATTAATGATGGTACCCTTACCCTCGTCATGACCATCAGAGCCGTCATAGCAATAATATAGGACGACAGAAGATGTTCCGGCATTCTCAAACGCTACAGGATATGTCTTGGCCTTGTTCTTGTTGGAGAGAGCATTGTATTCCTTCAGGGTGAGATCCTGACCTTCGGCAAACGGTGTTCCGTTGTCAATGAAGTTCTCCCTGACAATGTATAGCGTCTGACCACCTGCTGCCACATCGACACGGGTATAATGGCGTTGCTCATTCTTAACCTGCTCAAAGTCTGCTCTCTCGAGGGTTCCACCATTGGATATGGAATGTGAGTTGCCATCTTCATCTTCGTATTGTAAAGTACCTGGTCCCAAATAGACGGCTTTATACTCTACTGCCTTCGTGTCGCAATAAGGACTCTTATAGACGCTGGTATATCCCTCACCTGGGAACAATGAGTCTACCAGCACGTCGAAGGCATCGTAGTTGAACTCAAACTTGTCGCGGTCGTCAGAGAGGGCACACCAAGCCTTGAGAGCACTATAGTTCTTGCCCGTCTCGAAATACTGACCACCGTATTTACCCTCAGTCGTGCAGTAATAAGCTGTCGACAGGTGGGCATTGATAGAGTCGCGTGCCTGTGCCTCCGTAATCTGCTGCGATGCATTAGACTTTAACGAGTTATAATAAGTTCTGTATTTCGTCGCCATGTCATTCAGGTTCGTTGGAGTTGCCGATACGAGATCGCCCATGAGCACATACTCCTCCTTGCCCAACTGGATAGAATTGATGCAGACCATTGCTGAATCGTAGTTAGTTTTGTCTGACAACTTACCATAATCCGTCGCCGAGATGGCACTGCCTTTCTGTACGGTGCCAACGTCTGCAAGGGCGACATAGGCACGCTCCACCTTTGCCTGACCAGTAGGTTTCGGGTTCATACTGCTGACTGTAGTCGTATAGTCCTGATAAACCTCTTGCGTAATGATTTCTCCTTCATTATACCAGCGTTGTCCATACAAGTCTGGATCCGAGGTGGATTTCAGCCTGAACGTCGGACCTTCCCTATAGGTTTTACTATCTGTTGCAGGATTATAAGCCGCTTTCTTCTTTCTGTTGGTATCAATGCTATCGCCAATAACAGTATAAGTGCTGGTTCCTTGAATGAGGCTATACCAATCGTCCCAATCACTTGGACTGTTCATATCCAAAGTGAGCACATAGCCCTTCTCATGACTGATATTGTTCGACGGACGGAACATATCACTGAATTCAGTCACTGTATTACCCCTCTTGTCGACTACTTTATCGGTATCAATATATTGTGTCTTGAATGACGTAGAGTCGTTTGGCAGCATCACATAAGTGCCCTTAGGATAAGATTGACCATTTACCGTACAAGTATCGACATTGACGTAGGTCTCTTTGACGAAACACTTCTGCTCATCGTCATTAAGCTGATGCCAATCCCACCAAGTGATGACATCGTTCAGATGATAAGTCATACTCTCGTTATCGACCTTCACGCCCTCTGAACCAATCTTATTACCTTCTTTGTCCTTATAGGCATAGAGGTTAGGCTGTACGTTGAGCAACGTCAGTCGTCCATTCGAGCCTGCAGTAATGGTAAGCGGTATCTTCACTTCCTTCGAGTAAGCAGATGCAGAGCCTGCGTATGCAGACACTACCTGATCGTAGATATAGACATCACCCTTGATATACCAGTAGTGGGCAGGCGATGCTTCCGTTTTCACCTGGTCGCCATCCATGATGTCCTTATAGAGACCGTTATTGGGATAACAGTCGTCAATGATACGCTTCTTCCTGTGGATAAAGTTACCAGAGGTCTGGAATTTAGCGTTATCCGTAGGAGCATAATATTTGTAGAACTTGTAGGTTCGTGCGGTATCACCGGCTATCATATTATAAGGAGAAAGAAGTTTGTTCTGATGAGAAACTTCATATCGCTCTCCATGCTCATTCTTGGCATAGACATAGCCACCACCCTCGATATCCTTCTTCACATTGATGAGGTCGAGTTCGATAACACCCGTGATGTAACCATAGTCCTTCTTCGTCTTCGTACTATTCTCCGTCGTCAACTCCAAGAAGACACCCGAAGCAAGAGCCACCTGGTTTTCACTGGTACCAATATTACGCTCCTTATCATTGGTCGTAGAATCTGTCTTCCAGTCGTAGTAACTTGTACCCTCCTGATATACTTGGCTGATTTCATTGCCTTGTGCATCTTTCGTGATAATCTTGCGATCATCATCATAGAAGTTCACGTCACTGGTCAGGTTACCCAGATAGTTCACCACGCTATAGATACCGAAGTAGTTACCATGAACTACTGCATCGCTGCCAGGTGTAAAACGCTGTTTGTTCAACGACAACTCACCGATACGGTTGATGGTATAGACAGTAGCATCACCCACATCAGCCACACGGTCCTTGGCACCTTGCAGTACCATACGACTGCCAAACACGCCACAGAAGTCTGCACGCTGAATGGTGTTCAGCAGACGACCGGCATAGATGGAACAGAAACCATACTGCTCCCAGTAAGGCTTCTCATCCAGAGGAAGGTCATCATAATCTTCCTCCGAGATTCTACTTACACCCTTTGTGTAATGCTTGTTCCCTGATGATGTATAGTCGTGAGTACACAAATATTCCAACTTAAAGTAGGCACGCTCACGATTGCTCAATGTCCGATATTTCTCCAAAGAGATTTGCGAATCCAGTCCGTAATAGTCGGTACCATAGTTCGTGATATTCAACTCACGATAGCCATCAACCACCGACAAGTTACCACCACCATAGATACCACCCGTATGTTCGGTACCCACTGTGATGAAGTCACGGTAGAAGACATCGTAGAGGGTGGCAGTGGAATTACCATACACTGTTGTTGCATTCGCATACGACTCACTGTTTGATGACACATTACCACCAGCAAACACAGCATTGTAGATATGTACACCACGTTCCTCTTCACCTTCTTCCTCACCTGTATAAAGATTGGTCCATGCGGAATTGTTCTTAGCAGCAGGTAAAGTGTTCAGGTATTCGGTCGGCACGTAGTCGTAAGGACCATAAGTTTTTGAATCATTACCTGTAAGTGGATAGGTGACAGGCGAGCCATTTTTCCTGATCTGCAGTCTGGGTGAAACGATTACACGACAGTCCTCTGACAGATTGCCGGCATCGTCATAATAATAGATATGGTGGGGGGAACCTGTAGGCTCTTTTTGACCTGTCTTTGTAGAATAAATACTGGGACTATAGACATAACCGACATCACCACCGCCGAAGACGTTACCATCGCCATTAGCAACACCTGCTTCCGTACCTATCTCACCACCGTAGATATTGACATCTGTCTTACCAAAGACATAACCATCGGTGTAGAACTGCTTCTTTCTTCCATAGCCTAAGACGTTGTAGCCCTTACCACCACCGAAGACATTGCGCTTGATCTTACCATTATATATATAAAGATGTGTACCACCAGCCAGGTAGATATCTTTCAGGACTCGCTCTGAATTATCTACACCGCCCTCCATGGTCGCACCACGACCGATAGTGGCAATCTCACCGCCACCGAAAACACTGTTACGGATGACACCGTTCCACATCGTGATATTGGAAACATCCACACTACTATTGTCATCATAGCCGCCACCATAAGCGTTACCACAGTCGGCAAGGCGACCATCGCCGGCATAGACACCCTTTTCATAATAGGTCTCGTCATCCAGTTTCTCTATATACTGCTTACTATTGGTATCATAGGTATAACCGATATAGCCATTGTTGATAATCAGGTTGGCTGTACCAAAGACGGCACCACCCTCACCGCCTCCATAGACGTTACGCTGGATAGCGGGCACACCCATGTAGAAGCCATAGTCATTCAGTGTGGCATCTGCTTTTCTCTTCTGCAAAGCAGCAAGAAGAGTACTGTCCGGCTGGTCACCACGGACACCGACAATCACGTTGGCAACACCAGGAATGTCACCACTGGCATCATGGGGATCAGCCTGTGTTCCTGTATGAAGACCTACGCTGCCTTCCCAGCTGCCACCAAAGACATTACGTGCCATACCTCCTTCAATATAGGCATTGGTAGTTGCTGTGAAGGTTTTCAACTTGAACAAGTCCATCACGGCACCACTGGTACCACCTGCATAGATATCCTTTTTGACAATACCACCCAGCAAACCAACATAGGTAGTACCGCAGACAGTTGCATCAGCACCAAGTCCGCCGGCATAGCAATAAGCGCCTACGTTTGCCCCCTTCTTGATATGGACATTGGTATTGCACTTCAAGTCCAATTCGTTCCTATTGACCAATACATTGGCAAAGCCATTGTCAAGATAGCCGGTTCCCAATGAGAGTTTAGTCTCAGCCTCATTCCCTATATACGCTGCGGCAGACTCCTTGTTGAGTACCATACCACCGAAGCCGCCACCGTATGCCTCATACACGTCGGCACCCTCTTCAAGATACACATCGGTATATTGTGCCCAAGTATTCTTACCATAGCCGGCACCAAAGACTTTTGCAGTATAACCATTACTCTGATAGACTGGCGAATCGACATTCACACGGGCAAAAAGGGTACGACGATAACTGTTGTTACCACCATAGACACCACCTCCTGTTTGATATCCATCCTTATCAATGTCGGCGGGATCACCATCGGCTTTGGCTGTTGAACTGTGATAGTTTACATTAGACTCGAACACATCACAAGGATTGTCGTTGCTAATACCATAAGCACCTCCGAAGATACGGTTGACATGAATCGTGGAACCTGTAGGCACATTGACAATGGTACGACGGGTAACGCCTTCTTTATAACTGGCACCGAAGACATCCTTCACGCGTCCACGCATCAAGTCGATAACAGCAGCAGCAGTGACACCATCGGCATTGGTCTTTGCAATGGTAGAGTCAAGGGCTGTCGTCAAGGGGGCTGCAGCTGCCTCACTGCGCATACCGACACCACTATAGTCACCTGCACCAAATACTTCCATTGCCTGATATTTGGTTACAGTATTAGGGATATCAATCAACACATAACTACGGTCTTGCATGATATCACGGTCGGAATCACCAGAATATCCTTGTCCTGCACCATAAATCTTGCTAACTGCATTGCGTTGATGATTGTTAGGTCTGAAATTGACAAAGGCATTGTCCATACGAGGTTTGATGAAATCTCCTATAGCAATTCCATCTTCATCAGTATAGGCACTATAATGACGATCCTTATAGTCATAATAACCATAGCAACCACCAAAGATGTAATCCACACGTCCCTGTTGATATTCCATATAGGCAGAAGCCTCTGTCACCTTTGGAGCAGGATTGTTACTGGTATCTTTAAGACCCGTCGGATTATATACCTTGTCGCGGATAGCAGACCTGACACGTCCGATGAAGTTCTGGGGACTCATATTCAAAATCCTACCACCTAAGTCATTGCCACCATAGATGTGGTCGCGAATCCAAGGATAGCCTCCTTCATCTGCATAAGTGCCGTCATCCAGCAACTGACGACCCACATAGGTCTCCGTATGTCCTAAAATATCAGCATTACAACTACCGGCAAAGGTATTGAACACACGACCGTTACCCAAATTGATGATGGCGTTGCCTGCTATCGGAGCCTCAAAGGCACCACCATAGATAAACTCCGCTTCCGCCATGTCGTCGCTATCGTCAGTATGACCACGATAGACTCCTTCAACCTCGCCCCTTACGTTAACATGACAACTGTAAGCGTCGTTGTATTTGAATTTCTTTCCGTTGAACGAGTAA
Organism: Prevotella sp.; assembly: GCA_017554145.1. Lineage (GTDB taxonomy): Bacteria > Bacteroidota > Bacteroidia > Bacteroidales > Bacteroidaceae > Prevotella. The sequence goes on from JAFZIZ010000001.1 coordinate 140,645, forward strand.
GTACCCGTATTATCAGGCTGACCGACAACACCTTTCTCTCCACCACCGAAAATCTGGAACACATAGCCTGCTTTCACATTAATGGTGGTGCCACCCCATATCTCAGAGTCTTTACCATAACCTCCACCAAAGACGTTCAAAGCCCTACCCAATGGGTCCATACCTTGCTCATCAAGGATAACACCTGAGCGACGAGAAACAATATTATAGTTTTCATTGTTATACAGAATGGCTTCACCTTCGTTAATCTGAATACTGTCAAATACGGCATATTGTCCTTTTCGGTCAACAACTGATTCGTTAATATTGATGACCACATTACCATTGACGTGACCACTATTATAACAACCACCATAGATATTGCCACCCTTCAAACGACGTTTAAGGTCAGTTGACGTACTCTGTCCACCTGCTGGCAGAGTAGTAGGTGCATCTACCTCATCGTCACCAATAAAGGTGTTCCACACCAGTTCCGTTCTGTTGGCATTCCATCGTTTGGGTTGTATTCTCAAACCTCCGAAGTTCAGTTCCAGTTTGTCGCCGATGGTTCCTGCAGGAGAACCAGGTATAGAATCCGGTCTGCCTAACATACCACCTAAATACTCGGCATTATAGTTTGTTGCAGCGACATTGGCATTGTTACAGCCACCTACCACCTTATCGTAGATAATCACCTTATCTTCAAAATCGACAGTAATCTTTCCATCTACTAAGATGCTACCCACATTACCACCACAGAAGAACGAACCAAATTTGGTAGAATAGGGTACATAATCTATATTGTCACCATTGGCTCTGCTCTCAAATACGACACTGGGCTTCACTTTCATGGCACAACCTTCCATGTATTTGGCAAACTGCTCAGAAATCGTCAGGTTCATCTTACTAAAGTCATAATTAGTCGAACCAACAGTCACATTTCCTGCATAGCGTTCCAAAATATCGTTGGTCACCATGTTCTCACCATTGTTACCGAGGAACACATTGTCGATAGTCACATACGAACCAATTTTGATATGGGTCTGGCGATTGTTAACACTACTGGTTGAGGTCTGATCTCGCAACGAAGCACTATTACCACCCACATAGAGTGAGCCGTCAACAACAACAGGCTTATCCTCTGTACCCCTAACGAGGATGGAAACCTTCTCGGCATTGGGACGGAAGATATTGAGGGCCTCAGCAGATTCTAAACCCGTGAATGTGGTGCTACTCAAATTGAGAATGTCTTTTGGACTATAGTAGAAATCACTCCATTGGGGATCATCCTTCAAATCTGCGTTGTCAGTATAAGCATACGAGCCATTGCCACCACCATAGACATTTCCATAGATATGAGTAAAGATACCGACTGTGTTACCGCCATAGACATTGCCCGAGATATCGTTACCGCCATAGACATTGTTGACATGTCCACCCAACACCCTCACACGGGCGGCATAGCCAGCAGGAATATTATTGGGGTTATCGCTGGGATCCAGTTCGATATCTTCATCAGCCACTGGGGTCTCGTCATTATTGTTATATAACGGACGTACATCCGCCCTGCGGCAACCACCAAAGACATTGTCAACTATCATCTCGGCACCCTTCTCGATTTGCAGAAGCAGGCCTTCAGGACTGGTCATGCGTCCCTCATTGCCGCCACCGTAAAGGTCGCGGATAAGTCCTCTCTTCAAATTCCATCTGGGGCGAATAGCCATATCTGCCTTGTTGTTACCGCCGAAGACACGCGCAAACTGGAACTCCGCACTGCTGGCATGTGTCTGCGTCGTATTCAGACCCATTTCTTTCAAACGAGTACCATTGGGATCTGCCAAGATATCTACTCCATTTGCATCCGTTATGTGTGTAACTACCTTACTCGGGTTATTGATATAGATAGTAGTATTGTTTGTCACAGTAGCAGCATTACCGCCACCATAGACATGGGCAATAGTACCTCCCTTGATTTCAAGATAGGTCTTTGCTAAAACAGGACGATTCTTGCCAGAATAGGTTGTTGTATAATCGTAATCACCGTTACCACCACCATAGATTTGTCCTATAAAAATACCCTTCGCATCAGTAGCCTCTTCATCTGCTGTCGTTGTCTTGGTAGAGGTACGTACAAAGGCGTTCCAAGTGTATTTGATTTTGTTTTCTGTTGTATCTGTCAGTTCTGTAGGAAGTGTTGTTGAGGAACCAATAGTACCTGCAATATCGTTACCGCCATACACTTTATTTATAAGAATGGAGTCAGAAGCATGTTCGCCATCGACATGGACAAAGGCGCTGCCTGCAACATTTGCCATACGGGCACCGCCAAAAACAGCATTGATGTCGCCAGCATGCACAGTAACCTTCGTACTGCCTCCTGTGTCGCCAGCATTACCACCACCATAGACATTACCGTCAATAGTAATCTGTCCCTGCACTGCCGTAGCGGTGAGGAGTAACATCAGACTGATTATGGTAACTTTAACTCTCAATGCTTACACCTTATTATATATATTAATTGACCGTGAATTCTGGAGAATCCAGATCCTTTTCTGACAACTGCCCTAAATAAGTGGGTGCCACATTCAGGTTGAGGGTCACAAGTTGTCCTCTGCTGGCACTTAGGTCAGGTAACACATTTGTCGCCGTACAGTTTTCTCGTATCTTATTGTCATACCTGTCGTACACATCATAAGTGCAGACAAGGGTCAAGGCACTGCTCTGTTCAGGAGCGAAATAGCCAAAATAACCACCGATAGTCGCAGCATTCTCTGGTTTGAGTTCTATACCTGCCGTATTTTCGAAGAACGTGGCAGTCTGTGTTCCTTCATCCGCAGTTGTCAGCGTATAAGAGACGCTCTTCACAGGGTCTGCACCCGTTATATTTGGAGTCAATGTGATAGTTGCACTAACCGATGTGTTTGTGGTGGTTAACGCCATCCCCTTGAGTTTGATCTTACGCAGTGCACTGTATTCTTCATCCACTGTGAAATTGAGTTTGACTGCCGCAAAGAGGTGATCCATCAGCAATCGAACCTCGTTATCGGTAGGCGAATCTGTATCATGAAATGTATAATTAAACTTACCCTGCAACAGATCACCATCTACATCCTTGACACCCGTGATAAAGCAGACGTCTTCGGCAATGACGGCAGGAATACCCGTCAGCGTCAATATCACATCATCTCCACTCTGCGAGATAGTCGGCGTAATCGCATTGGTTTTGGGCATAAACCCATAGATGGTATATCCTTTTCCATCCTCTACGATAGCCTGTGAATGCCAAACGCCATTGCTATAACGGATTAATTTGAGATCATATTCAGAAGAAGGTAGATCATCAGGCTTTATGAAAAGGCCAATGGTAAAATCATGATCGGGAGTATATGGTGAATAACCTTCCGAGTCAGCACGACGAGACAAAGCGCCATAGTTCTGATAGGCGGCGGTATAAGGCACAACCTGCAAGGTATTGACTGTCCGCTGTTCATTCGTACTATCCGATGAACAGGCAGCCAATAGCCAACAGCCAACAGCCAACAGCCAAACGTATCTACCAGTTATACACCTCATAATCTACCGACTTGTTAGTCCAATCTTTAATATATAATGAATTGATCTCTAAGTAATCACCACCCGTATAGTAGGCATAGACTATCCACGAACGGTTGCGCACGAAGTCGCCTGCCGCCTCCATTTGAAACGTTGCGGGTGTTTTTGCTACATCATCCACTGAATAGGATATCGTACCAGCCAACCGTTGGTCTGACTCACGCAGGTAATAGGGACCTACTACCGTCAGTTCATTAGCAGCAACAGCCGCGTTGATACTATTTTCATACGCCTGTGCCGCCTGTCCGTCATAAATAAATTTGAGCGGATCGTCTGTTTTTTCCACCTCATCGATAGTTGAAGGCAATAGCGATACAGATGAAGTATTATAAGTCAACGTCTTATCCTGTGGAATCAAGTATTCCTCAGTAGGAATCATCTGCGCATTCAGCGAGATTCCCGTAATGCTCAATTTCTTTGCACTTTCATTCGTTATATTCTTATTGGCAAAGACAAAACGCACTTTCGACACTGCACGTTCCAATTTAACAGTGGCAATGTTGTTCTGTGTACCAATGCGCAATACAGGAGCATCTCCAAAAACTGGCTGATCGTTTAATACACCAACCATAGGCAAGACACCAGGAGGTTCTGTAGAGAAGAAAGACGTTGAGACAAGAGAAGATAGTCCGAAATGCGATTCGGTCAGTTTGGCATGATCCTTCAAATAATCGCGCGTACTATTCTCATTGAAAGCACAACCACAGTTGCTATTCATCACATTGGCAAGCACATAGATATCCACATTAGGCTTATAGCGTGCAAAATCATCATCGACCGCAATCTGGTAGGTGGCTCCTTCATTTGAATTCAGGGCATCAGTGGCTGTCGTATTAAGATAGCCTACCAAGTTTCCAGTACCTCTTTCGAATATCCACATCTGTAATTTATCGATCTTCGACTCTGCGGCTAAAGCATCAACGTCTCCAATAGCAGCACGAATCAGCATGGGATGTTCTGGAGAATATACATAGACAGTCAGCATGGTGGGCTGCTTCTCTTCCGTTCCATCGGAAGAACTACAGCCAACAGCAAGCAGCAAAAGAGAAATGAGAAATGAAAAGGCTTTCATTCCCTGCAGGGTACGATATGTCATTCCTTCATTTTTCATTTACATTTTTTCATTTCTCATTACTCATCACTCATTTATATCATAGCTTCACCGCCGTCGGTGTTGACAGCACCCATTTTGTTTGTACCTGCACACCAATTTCAAGTCGTGGTGACAATAGGTCGGGCATGCATGAATAGGCATTTGCCAATGAGGTTATTGTCATCGTGACCTCCGTCGTATAGTCTTGTGTAAACACACGATTCGCACAGACACCTGTTCCCTGTCCTGCAGGGTTTATCTCACCAACAAGATAGAACTTCGTATTCGGATAGATAATACCATCCTTGCCTGCAAACTTCTGACCAGTCTTGTTCGTCATTTCCAAGATGACAGGTACCTTTTCTCCGTCATACGACTGAAGCACCAATGTGTTCACTGTAATGGCAGCATTGTTTTCGTGGTTCCCCACTTGAGTATCATAGATAAAACGGGCATCTACATTACTCTGCTCCCCCATTGGTTTGAAATCGAAGCCTACCGTATGCTGGCCACCGATAATCACACCTGTCAGTTTAAAGCCATTTGTAGCACTATAAATGACATTAGCATTCTTCGAGTCTTTCAATGAACTTGCCGTTATTTCATTCAGTGTCATCTGCAAACGTCCTACACCATATTGCAATGGATCTACCACTGCAGCAGACTTGGTCGTCACAGCAACAGACTCCTCGTCATATTTCGCTAACAAGGTACTCCACTCCGATGTCCCTTGGTACACGGCCTCACCCACCTCCTTGTCAGAGGTTTTGATAGTACTATTGACATAGTACCATAGTTCGGCAGGATAGGTATAACGATTGATACCGTTGATATTGTCGAGGGTGGTTGTCATCGTACGTACCAAGAAAGCATCCTCACTGGCAATCCACCTCAAAGCAGCAGCGCCATCAGGAAGTCCTAAAGAATTTTCAGGATCCGAGGGATAACCGTTATTGACACATGAATCCTCATTTTCCACATCACCTATACGTTCGATGATGGCATCGCAAAGATCCTTGGTTTCTTGAGGTACACCAGATGCCTTGATTTCCACCAACTGATCGTTGAGGGCAGAGGCATACGCCTTGACATGAGTAGCTGAACCAGCCATCAATCCTGTTCCCTCTGAGTCGGAATGAATAAAGTCCAAATAGAGAGCCTTTAACTGTGAATCGTCCGTTGTACTCCATCCTGTCGTATGGGCAATGGCTGTGAGATAGTTGGCTAAATCCCAAGCAGGATCAAAGATGTCTTCCTCAGGATCGTTTTCCTCACAGATAGGCTGCAAACTGAACGTGATATCTGCGGGCACAATGATCTCCTCGCCAGCACGGGTCAGCAACTTTCCATTTTCAACAGATGACTCCTTGTTTATAATAGGCTTAGCCTGTCCATAGACCAATACTCGGTTGGTGCCCTGTTTCAAAGAACAACGTCCTATATAGTAGTAGTTTTGATCTTCCACTTTGTTGGCTTGTGTAGCTGTGGCAATGGAAAGCAGTGGGAAATCATTTACTGTCACTGCATCTGCCTCAGTGGTGCTAACAGTGGTCTCGAAAGGAATCACCCATAGTTTCTGCAAACCTCTGAATTCCTGTCCTTCAGTTTGAACCACATCATTTGCCATACGCATCCCATTCTGATGTCCCATGCTGAAGGCAAGGTCATACTGCTTAGGAGGAGTGACAATCACATCATCCCATGCCGAACACGATATCAACACCGCATTCAGTAGTAATAATCCTGAAATGATGTGAACTTTTTTCACAGCTTAACGTCTCTTTTTACACCTTATAAATAATGGAGTATTAGATACCAATGTCGTGTTTGCCACCTTCTTGCCAGTCGAGTGTCACCGTGACTCCTACTTCCGTATTATCAGTGAAGATATCACCTTTATCACCCATAAAGCCATTGATGATTATCAACTCACCAGCACTTAGTTTTTTCCTAATACTCAGTTTCGTCTCCGTCACTGTTCCGTCTTCGAGAGTCACATAGACCAAGAACTGCCAGTACGTCTTATCAGACGCTCCGTCATCGAAATCTGTCTCTACAACTGTACGCATCCCTTCTTCTGACGAGGGGAAGTTGACAGCACAGAAACACAGATTGCCGCCCTGCGTATCCAGTTGCTGAGTACGGACAATAGGCGACTTCTCGGAGAAGGAGTAAATACTGTCGTTGATATTAAACTGAGTGGCAAAGCCTGTGGCATAGACCTTGATATCCTTGTACTTCTGTCCTCGCGGATTAATCACGAGCGCTTCCGCACAATTCGCCATATAGAGCTGTACATGGAACGTCTGATCGACACCTTCCAGCACCTTCATAGACTGACGTGCCGTAAAGAGTCCTGTGGTGTGCGAGTCGATGATGTCATCACCCGTCGAAACTATGGCAAGTCGTGAAGTCGGGCAACGGTCGTCACCTGTTAAGTTTACCACGGAATTGTCCTTGATATTGGCAACAGCCAGATGCATGTATTCGCGCATCGGGAGATAGAGTGTATAACTCTTCTCACTGGCGTTCATCACGTGCTGATCGTGACTCAGTCGATCCTGAGGTTTTTCGGTGTCATAGAACGAGAGATCGATATCACGGGCATAATCGGTGAAGATCTCTTCCAAATGAGAACGCAGGGCATTGGCGACGTTGACGTCAGCGGCAGTACTGAGTTGGGTATTCAACTCGGTGGTGATATTAGTCACCAACCGCATCTCATAATCCAACTCAAAGTCGTTGTCGCAATCGCTCAAGTCATCGTCAATCGTCGAACATGCTGTCGGCAGCAATACTGCCAACAGCATGACGACATATCTCCACGTGCTCTTCATGTGCTAAAGTTTAAAAATCAACCGTAAACTGCAGACCTGGCTGCCACTGGAGATTGACAGAGAGTCCTAATTCCATCCATGGGGTACGCAGGTCGGGAAGTCCCTTTGTAGCGGTACCAAGACCTTCCTCATCACCAGCGGCTGATCCATTATTGTTTGTACCCAGTTTGATAGAGAATGTAGCAATGGTCGTACAATCCTGCGTGAAGATGCGTTTGGTAACATCATCACTGGCTCCCTCTTGCTTAGTACCATTTGCAGCATTCAAGGTACCCACCAGATAGAAGGTTGCACCATGATGGATGACCTCTCCATTTGCTCCAACAAAATCAGCACAGTTATTAACGAACTCCAAAGCGACATTGATAGTCTTATCTGTAGTTTCCTCACCTGTTTGCAGCACCAAAGTATAGTTCGTAACAGCAATTCCTGGAGTTGCCTCTGTTGCTCTAACAACCTTAGCATCTGCTCCTCCTGGTATTGTATTATCGTAAATTGTATAAATTGCATCACCCTTCTTCTTGAAGTCCCAACCTACAGGGTTCTGACCACCGATAAGGACACCCGTCAGTGTAAAGCCACTGGTCACATCGACTTCGTCACCATTATAGTCTTTATATTTATTTGTGGTAGCATTCGACAAGAGTTCTTTTACATTAGCATCCAGACGGGCTACACCATATTGAACCTGATTCGTAATAGCGACAGAACGAGTATCAGCAGTTACAGCAGTACCATTAGTATAAAGATCCAAAACGCCACCTTCGCCACTCCATGCTTTGGTTCCATAGTTAGGTGATTGTACGTCATCAGATACTTTTACAGGGCTGTTTACGAAATACTGCAGGTTGGCAGGATAAATATACCTGTTTAGATAAGCAACATTCATACTTGAAGCATACGTTACATCGGTAGCAGCTACGAACGCACCCTCTTCATAAGTTACACGAGCAGCACCGTCAGGCAAATTAATATTGGCAGGATAACCTGTAATTTCGGCAGCAAGACCAGTCTTCAATGTTACTGATGTCGTGTTGGTACCATTAATAGCAGTTGTAACAGTTCCATTTTCTTTAATAACACAGTATTTTGCAATCTCATTCCTAATACCTAATGCCATCTTATAAGCGTTAGGAGCAGTGATCTTTGCTGCATCGGTTACCATACCGTCCAATCTCATGTAAAGGTCGGAGAAAAGAAACTCTACATTGTTGGAGGAACCTGTTTTCAGACTGCTGAATCGAGTAAATAACTCGTGAATAGAATGACTCTGTTCTTCGGTCACATTCCTGAACTCAGTAGCTGCACTTTCACCAGTCAAATTAGCATTTATAAGATTATCACCATCATACTCTTTCGGTGTTGCTTGAGCCACGGCATTCAGGGCTGCAATCAGATTGGTACCAATTGCATCAACGTCTTCACTTGAATAGATAGGCACTGGGGTGAACGACACTTCATTCAAGGTTGGCTGTCCACTAAGACCTGCATCGTTCAGTGTACCAAACTTGAACTTATCTGCTGCAGTTTCTATTGCCGTTCCTGCCGTGTTATCGATAGCCTTTCCATAGAATAGGAAATTACTTGTTCCTACTAACAGGCTGACATCGGCATAAACTTTCGAATTGCTTTGAGTATGATCAAAAGCTGAGAGAGGTGACAGAGAAATCAGATTAGCATTAGCTGTTTCAGTACCTTGCACACCATCTTCTGCATCAGCACCTAAAGAATAAGGCACCAACTTAATGTTGTCAATACCACGGAAAGGATTTCCAGTTTCTTGCACAGTAGCTGCAGCCATGCGCATACCAGAAATGGCTTCCGGCAATGAAATGGTGAACTGTGTCTTAACACTCTCACCATCATACGTTGGATTCGGTTTCGGATCAAGGGCTGTATCATCACTGGATGAACAAGCTGTGAATCCTACTACGCTCAGCAGTGCTATCGCACCGACATAAGCAAAATTCTTGAACTTTTTCATAATCGATTATGTTTTTAAATTTATTATATGTATTTCCAAAAACGGATTAATTATCTACATAGTCAAAGTAAACACGCAGATAGCCTGCATTACGCTGGTCTGTCAAGTGGTGTTTCTTGAGGTACTCATACGTACGACCGCCTCTCAACTTACGAATCTTCTGCTCACGACGACCAAGGTTCGGTTCGGTATCGATGATGTCAAGCACTTGTTGCAACTGCTTGGCGAGAGCAGTCTGCTTAGCATCGCCACTGAGACCATCCACCTCTTCCTGAAGTTGGTCACGGAAGTCTGCCCAGTCCTCACCGCCGAAGTTCAACTCAAACATATCGTCGCCCAGCGGCATGCGCTCCTGAATGTATTTCTTCAGTGAGTATGCACGCTCCTTGGCTACACGCTCATTGAACGACTGATATCCATCCCATGAGGCAAGACCCACAATCTGAATCTTACAGATCTTACTGTCCTTGTCTGCCATCATCTTCTCCGTTACGTCCATGATGCGGTCAAGCGTCTGCTTGTTGTCACGCCAGTCGGGCAAAATCTCGCTCTTCGACATGGGGAAGTAGACGAACAAGGCAGCCTTATCACGACGTAACACCTGACTGCGATCATAGGGCTTATAGTCAGAGATATGTGCCAATATCGGCTCTGTACGAAGCAAGATGTCAATATTACGCTCCTTGGGAGGTGCCGGAACAGTATCCACAGGAACCGTCTCTATGATTGGCGGCTGCACCGTCTGAATAGTATCGATAATAGGCGGTATTACTACCTGTGGGACTTTCTTCGCTGGACGTCCAGGAATGTTATAGACAATATTGATTCCTGCCTGAGGTAATACAAACCACCTATTGTCATCACCAATCTTCGTACCACACTTGCCACAAGCGTAACGATCGTATTTGGCATATCCAACAACAGCACCAATCAATGCCTCGAGATTCCAGTGGCGTCCCAATGGCCAAGAATAACCGTAGAAAGCACCCAAGGCTCCGAGGTCACCCTCGCGACGCTCATGGCGGAAACCTTTATACAATCCGAACGGGAACTTCAGATTAGCCAGATTATAATGACTGTAAATCAGGTTGACACCAAAGAAATGATGCACATTCACCGAGTCCGTCCAATAGCGCACGTCGGGTGATACCAACAGATGGCGCCATTTAGTGGAAACATTATCCGAGGTGGGCCAGGGGCGATAGCCTCCAGTCACTCCCATCGACCAATGAGGTGATAAGCGCAAGCCTACTCGAAGATTCGGAGTGAGTAGTGCGTCATATAAGAGATTGTTACTGACGGTCACTTGCTGCGCCTTCACAGAGGGCGTCATCAGCAACATCATTGCCAATAACATACTTGTCAAGAATCCCTTTTCTTTTGTTCCAATCGTCATGTTTATGTAACTAAACGTTAAATTTTTGTTGTAAAAACTACTGCAAATATATATATAAATACGCGTACGTACGATAGAATTAACATATTTTTTGATAATTAACGCAAAATTCAAGTATTTTTGCAGTTTTAGAGTCCTATTTAGGGCTTTGTACGTAATTTTCCGAAATCGAGTAAAAAGTGAAGATATATTCATTGAAGTAATAATTTTAAGTTTATAGTTTAATCTTAAAGCTTTAGCTTTGTATCCGAGGACAAAGATACAAAAAGTAATTCAGAAAACCATAAAAACAGGCTTTCTTTCGAGTGAAAATATGTTAAAACGGGGGGGGTAATGTACGCAATTTTCGGAGATAATCTTACAATCTTACTTAACTGTAAGTGTAAGACTGTAAGATATTACTCCCAAGTCGTATAGGGATGTGCACAAAGTTGACTATTATAATATCGGCGGTCGCCAGTGACTTCTTTTCCGATGAAATCGGGGATTTTTGGAGTTTCATCGGGTGTTTTCAACTCCACTTCTGCCATCACAAGACCCTCGTTTTCACCCAAAAACTCATCGACTTCAAAGGTATGTTGACCGCTTTTTACCAACCATCGCACCTTATCAATGGTGCCTGAGCCGCATAATTCCATGAGTTTTTGACCATCTTCAAGGGGAATTTCCTGCTCAAACTCATAGCGAACGAGTCCTTTTTGATCGCTTGGACCCTTAATCGTGATATATGCACGGTCATCACGGATGCGAATTCTGACCGTTTTACCACGCTCTCTACAGATATATCCCTGTTGAATATGGCTATGACTGAACGATTCCCGTTTATAGGAGTCGTTCAGTACCAAGAATTTACGCTCAATTTCCAGTGCCATAATACGAATGTTGAATGAAGAATGTGGAATGTGGAATTATTCTCGCTTCGCTGCGATGTATGAATGTAGAATAATCAATTTTTCATTGATCATCGCCGTAGGCGACCATTCAACACTCAACATTTCTCATTCCACACTTCATTTACGCCATCATTGCGAAAGTCCAGATCAGATAGATCACAGCCAGGATAATCAGTCCTCCGAAAATCCATGCTACAACTTTCTTACCCTTCTCTTCCTGTTTCTTAGCGTATGCCTCACGCTTTGCATTTCCTTTTTTCATAATGTTGAATTTTGAATGTGGAATGTGGAATGATCGGCTTAGCCGATTTTCCAATTATTAATTTATAATGATTATTGTTCGTTTTCCAAATGTGTCTTAGAGGTTTTTGTAATAGAGACCAAAAGACGTTTCAGTTCTTGACAGTCATCATAAACAGACTCATATTGCTTAACGGACAGAAAGCCCGTCTTATTTAGCAATGATAACCAAAATAAGCATTCATTGCTCTCTTTTAAAGAGATATATACTTTTGAAGTAAAATCTTTCTTACTAATAGCACATTGCGCTTCGGCCATATTTGCACCAATACTTGTGCCGCAACGGAACAGCTGGTCTGAAATTCTGTATTCACGTTTTTCATCAGTTAGAAATTTGCACAAATTCGTAATACGAATTGCAAAATTCATGCATTTCTCTTCCATTATTTTGCCAAAGTCACTCATCATTCTTCATTTTGACATTGCGCAAAGCGCAACCATTCAACATTCCACATTCTCCATTCCAAATTCCATCAGGTAAGCCTTGATGAAATCGTCGATTTTGCCATCCATCACGCCATCGACATCCGAGGTCTGATAGTTGGTGCGATGGTCTTTCACACGGCGGTCGTCGAAGACATACGAGCGGATCTGTGAGCCCCACTCGATTTTCTTCTTGCCAGCCTCAATCTTCGCCTGTGCCTCCAAGCGTTTCTTCATCGCACGGTCGTAGAGTTGTGAACGAAGCAATGCCATCGCACGCTCTTTGTTCTTCGGCTGGTCGCGTGTTTCCGTATTCTCAATGAGGATTTCCTCTTCGACACCCGTATCTGGGTCGGTATACCAATAACGCAGGCGGACACCCGACTCCACCTTATTGACATTCTGACCACCGGCACCACTCGAGCGGAACGTGTCCCACGAGAGTTTGGCAGGGTCGACATAGACCTCGATAGTATCGTCAACCAACGGAGTGACAAAAACGGAGGCGAAGGACGTCATACGCTTGCCCTGGGCATTGAAAGGGGATACACGCACCAAACGGTGTACGCCGTTCTCACTCTTCAGATAGCCATAGGCATACTCGCCACCCTCTATCTGCATGGTAACGCTCTTGATACCTGCCTCATCACCGTCTTGCAGGTTGGAGATGCTCACCTTATAGCCATGAGCCTCTGCCCAACGCTGATACATACGCATGAGCATCGAAGCCCAGTCCTGACTCTCCGTACCACCGGCACCCGAGTTGATTTTCAGCACACACTCCATCGGGTCTTCCTTCTGGCGGAGCATGTTTTTTAACTCCAAGCCTTCAATGAGTTCGATTGCCTTGCGATAATCTTCGTCCACCTCGTCCTCGGTGACCATCTCTTCCTTGTAGAAATCGAAAGCCAGTTGGAGTTCGTCGGCAGCATGACGTACGTCGTTATAGCCGTCAATCCATTTCTTAATGGCCTTCACCTTCTTCATTTGCTCCTCGGCACGTTTCTGGTCTTCCCAGAAGTCAGGAGCCTGTGTACGAAGATCTTCCTCCTCGTATTCTATCTTCTTCTCGTCAATCTTCAGATACTTGTAGAGTGCATCGGCACGATCAAGTACATCCTTCAATTGGTCTTGAGTAATCATAATTCCTAATTACTAATTCCTAATTCCTCATTTGGAACTAATCGACATACATCATGTCGATTTGTTCCTTATAGTTTTCGTAGAGCACACGACGACGGATTTTAAGGGTATTGGTAAGTTCGCCCTTCTCCATAGAGAGGTGGTGAGGCAACAGGGTGAAACGTTTCACTTGCTCATAATGGGCTAACTGCTGCTGCAACGTGTCGATACGCTCCTTCATCATCTCCATAATCTCTGGGGCAGAACAGAGTTGCTCGCGACCTTCAAACGGGATATGATGGGCACGAGCATACTCCTCTAATAATGAATAGACAGGAACTATCAAGGCAGACACGAACTTACGCTCGTCGGCAATCACTGCAATCTGGTCGATATACTTGTCTACCAACAACTTAGACTCAATCATCTGAGGAGCAATATACTTGCCATTGCTGGTCTTGAAGAGGTCTTTGATACGCTCCGTCAGGAACAACTCGCCATCTTTCAGATAACCAGCATCGCCCGTCTTGAAATAACCATCCTCCGTAAAGGCAGCCTTCGTCAAGTCCTCACGGTTATAATAGCCTGGTGTAATCGTCGGGCCCTTCAACAGAATCTCACCCTCATCGCTGATCTTGATATCGATACCCTCAATGGGGATACCTACACTACCTACCGTATAAGGATCGCCTAAATGGTTGCAACTGACGGTTGCCAAAGACTCGGTCAAGCCATAGCCCACAATCATATTAATGCCGATGGAATGGACGAATTCTTCCACATGAGCACTTACGGCAGCACCTGCCGTCGGGAAGAAATGGGCATTCTCCAAACCCAGTTCCTTACGAACGAGCGAGAACACGGTACGGTTGAGCATCTCGTATTCCAGATGAAGTGCCACAGGTGGTTTTTTACCCAACGAGAGATACTCGATGTTATGTTTACGACCTACGGCGAGGGCATGCTTGAAGAGTTTACGCTGCACGGCACTGGCATGGTCAATCTTATCCATCACGCCCATATACACCTTCTCCCAGAAACGGGGCACACTCGACATACAGGTGGGATGGGTATCACGCATCGACTGCTGAACCTCCTGCGGATGGGTGTTCACAATCATCGTGGCACCTTTGGTCAAAGAGAAGAGAGCCCATCCACGCTCAAAGATATGCGTATAGGGCAGGAAATTCATCACACGGTCTTTCTCATTGACAGGTACACACTTTCCGTTGGCAATGAAAGCGGCATGGAACTGAGAATGAGGTAGGATGACACCCTTCGACTCTCCCGTCGTACCACTCGTATAAAGGATATTAGCGATATCATCGAAAGAGGCTTCCTGTTGACGAGCCTCTACCTCCGTCTGACGTGGAAGATTCTCGCCCAGTTTCAAAAAGTCGCTGAAATAGAGAGCATTAGGGTCATGTGAGGAAATCTGCACCAAGGGGTCGAAAACAATGATACGCTCTAAGGTCGGACATAAAGACACCACCCTACGGGCCCGATCATACTGATCTTGTTCACCCACAAACAGGAAACGAATCTTCGCATCGTTAATCATGAACTGAATCTGCTGCTCAGAACTGGTGGCATAGAAAGGAATCGTCACGGCGCGAACACCCCATGCACCAAAGTCACAACACAGATACTGGACGGAATTTTGCGAGAAGATACCGATATTCTCCTGCACCTTCACACCCATATTCAACAAGGCGTTGCTGACCTTCTTGACGGTCTGCGACACCTGATTCCATGACAACGACTTCCACTCCTTGCCGCCAAAATCCTGATAGACGAGCATCTCACGGTCGCCATACTGTTTGGCTAAGTCGTGTATCAACACTGACATGTGGCTGTTTATCTGCATAAGCTCTCCTATATTATTAATTAGGTGCAAAGATACTGAAAAAAATGAGAAATGAGAAATGAGAAATGAGAAATTTATAAGAGAAATAAGAATTTATTATTATCTTTGCATCGAATATGAATTACAAAAGATATACCGAAGAGGCTGTAGCGCTGTTGAAAGAACTCATCAGCACACCATCTGTCAGTCGTGACGAGAAGGCTGCCGCTGATGTCCTGCAACGTCATATCAAGGCTTGGGGACTGCCCTGTAAACGAGTGGGCAACAACCTCATCGTTGCCAAGCGACTCAGCAAGCGGAAGCCTACTCTATTGCTCAACGCCCATATCGACACGGTAAAGCCTGTTGCTACCTGGACGCGCGATCCTTTCCAGCCAGTAGAGGAAGATGGCAGACTCTACGGTCTCGGTTCCAACGACTGCGGAGGCGGACTGGTCAGTCTACTACAAGTATATCGCATCATGACTCAGGAAAACAATTGTCCCTATAACCTGATCTATGTGGCTTCCTGCGAGGAAGAGGTCAGTGGACAGGGCGGTTTCTCTTTGGTATTACCAGAACTTCCGAAGATTGATGTTGCCATCGTAGGTGAGCCTACGGGTATGCAACCTGCTATTGCCGAGAAAGGATTGATGGTGATTGACGGTGTGGCACATGGAAAGAGCGGACATGCGGCACGTAACGAAGGTATCAACGCCATCTATGAGGCCCTGGACGACCTGCAATGGCTGCGCGACTACCAATTCCGCAAGGTGAGTCCATTGTTAGGCGAGACCAAGGCAACGGTAACGGTAGTTCATGCCGGCACACAACATAATGTCATCCCCGATAAACTGGAATTCGTCATTGATGTACGCACCAATGAATACTATCAGAACGAGTATCTGTTTGCTTTCTTACAGAAACACATGAAGAGCGAGTTGAAGGCACGTTCCTTCCGCTTGTCTTCCTCGTCGATACCCAAAGACCATCCGTTGGTGAAGAAATGCATCAGAATGCGGATGAAACCGTTTGGTTCTCCTACCCTTTCCGATCAGGCACTGATGCCTTTCCCCTCTTTCAAATTGGGACCTGGAGAGTCAAGTCGCAGTCATTCGGCAGATGAGTACATCTGCATCGACGAAATCAGTAAGGCAATCAGAACTTACGTCAAACTGCTATCTGCCTAACCAAGACTCAGGATTGAGTTTTGCCGTTTCCCTACGTAACTGGAACTGAAGAATGTCATCTTGTCCGACACGTCCTAATGCTTGACGGGTGCTTACCTTCTGTCCTTTGTGCACACTGACGGAAGCCAGGTTACAATAAACAGAGATGTAACTACCATGACGAACCATCACAACCATCGTACCTCCGAAACTGAATACGGCACTGACCTCACCATCGAAGATAGAACGGGCTTGAGCACCTGGTTGTCCCTTGATATTGATACCCTTATTATCGAGTGTTACATTGCTCAGACCCTCTACGTTATATTGTCCGAAATGGCTCACAATACGATAAGAACCCGTAATTGGCATAGGCAGTCTACCACGGTTGCTCTCAAAATCACCACTCAGACGACGGTCTTCTGAACTCATCGAATAGTCAACCTCCGTATTCTTCTTGGCTTCGGCAACCTCCTTAGCGTGCTCACGAGCCTCTTTCTCAGCACGACGCTCGGCTTCCAAACGGGCTTGCTCAGCCTCCTTCGCCTGACGTTCTGCTAACTCACGGGCTTTCTTATCACGAGCAGCACGAGCATCTGCTTTCGCCTTTTCTTCCTTTGCCTTTGCCTCAGCAATACGACGGGCATTCTCCTTGGCAGCCGCCTCTGCTGCTGCTTTCTTTCGAGCCAGTTCGGCAGCACGCTTCTTAGCCGCCTCTGCCTCCGCCTTTCGCTTTGCCTCGGCAGCTGCACGGGCTTTCTGACGGGCTACCTCCTCCGCAATCAATCGGTCGATCTGCGCATTCAACGCAGCATCTTTCTTCTTCTGCTGAGCAATAATACCCTGAATCTCTTTCTGTTGCTTCTGTAGAGTAGATACTACATTCTTCTGCTCCGTTTGCTTACCCTCCAACGAACGTCGTTCACTCTCGCCACGTGCCAATAACTTCGACTTGTTATCACGGGCAGCCAAGAGTTCTACTTGCTTGGCATTGATTTCTGCCTGCTTCACCTTCACATCCTCACCTTGAGAACGCTGATAGGAAGCGTATTCGCGCATAAAACGCAGGCGTCGGTACATCTGGGTAAAACTACTGGCACTGAAGATAAACATCAACTTGCTCTGAATAGACTGGTTTCGGTGCATATATCGCATCGACTTCACGTATTTCTGTTTGCACTCCGCCAGTTCTTTCTTCAGAATTTCCAACTCGGTGTTGAGCATCTCTATATCCACATCCAATTGAGAGAGGTCCTTACGGATGGTATCGATGGTACGACGCTTCATGGCAATCTCACTGTTGATTATCATGAGATTCTCCAAGCGTTTCTTCACATCACGCTCATTAGTACGTAAGCGCTGCTCTTGTTCCTTGATCTGTTGTTGGATTTTCTGTCGCTGGTTCTGCAGACTCTGTACAGACTCAGGCTGACGGGTAGTTGTCGTTTTCTTAGTACCTGTCTTCTTCGTGGCAGTCTTTTTGGTCGTCGCCTTTTTAGCTGTCGTCGTTTTCTTCTTTGCAACAACGCCACTCTTCGCCTTACCCTTTGTCACTGTACGCTTCTGCTGGGCATAAGGACAGAGGGCAAACGCCATCAACAATAATCCAACAAATATTCGCTTCATCTACTATTACAAAGCCATAAAGCGACGAAGAATCTCGTCAATAGTCACCTCACGATATTTTCCAGAAATCTCCGTGCGAGTTTCCCAAGAATCTTCATTACCAATATAATTGAGGTTCATGCCGAGTTTTACTTCTTTGGTCGGGGCAGTGAACAAGATATGATGCTCGTAGGGGAAATACTTCTTTCCAGTCGCTCTGAAGTCCTCATAATCCCAGTTCAACTGATAGTTGCCACGGATTTTATCCTCATACATAATGTTTGCCATCTTGATCTGGGCAGCATCCTTATCAGCCAACCAACGATAAGAGAGTTTGCCATCTTCCATAGAGATGATAGCATCCTCGCCAATCAGGTCTGTGTTATAGTTACGCAGCAATTCGTCAGACATCTTCGTCTTACCAGGCTGGAACAATTCATTCCAGAACAAAGACTGAAGAGAATAGAAGTTCAGACCACTGTTACGCATGAACTCCAACTGGTTGTAGTTGGCCTTGATGAACTGCTTGTTGATACGGTCCATAATCAAGACATACTCTTTGGTAAACTCCAAACGACCAGCCTCAACAAAGCCAAATGCCATCAACTGCAGACGAATGACATCGTCGCGCTTCATTTTCAGATTACCTGTCAATGTCAACTGCTGATTGCCCACCTCCACAGAGAACTTAATCTTTGAGGTAATGAACCTGGTAAACTGTGCGTTGTCGCTAACCTTTTGCAAGAACTGCTGTCCAGTCATTGAAGGAGCAGTCGTCGTTGTCTCTTTTACAGCCTTACGCTGCGAGCCACAGGCTACTAAAACCAATGGTAATGCCAATGCGGCAAGTTTCAAAATACGTGATAGTTTCATTCTTTTAGATATTTTTTGAGTTTTATTTTACGTGTAAGAATTGCTTTTCTGTCATCTTTCGGATCTTCCTTTTCCGTGGTTCGAACCAACGCCTGTTGCCAATAGGTCAATGCCTGATCCCGTTGACCTGCATGATAATAGATATCACCAGCATGTTCCAACAATACTGCTGAGGTATCGGAATCACATTGCAGGGTTTGGTCGATATATATCTTAGCTTCTGAATAACGCCCTTGCTTAAAGAGTATCCAAGCATAGGTATCTAAGAATGTCGCATTCTTCGGTTCCGCCTTAATAGCACGATATGACATCTGTTCTGCCTTATCCAACTGAACACCCTGCTCACTCAGGTAATAAGCATAGTTGTTCAAACATCCGTAATTATCGTCTTTCCATTGTAGGCAAGAGTCATAGGCGGCATATGCCTCCTTATCGAGACCTTTCTGATGAAGGATATCACCCATCACAGCATAGAAATCGCTCACAATATCAGGATCACTCTGCTGGGTAATCACGCCAATACCATTCTGGAAGGCATTGAGTGCCAAATCCAACTCCTCCTGTTTATAATAAGCGATGCCTTGATAGTAATAAAACGCCATTTCATCAGGATTATACTGACGGGCATCCTGACAAAGGGAAATGATACGGGGCATATCCTCGGCTTGCCAAGCGTAACTAACTAACTGAAGACGGGCAGCAGCATTATCTGGAGCGATATCAAGCACCTTTTCCAACACAGCACTGATAGAATCATTGGGCATCTTCTTCAGATTCATATAGGTGGCGCAAAGGATGGCTACGTCTGCATCCATCTGTGGTTGTGCCAACATACGGCGGAACAGGTTCAATACACGGGTGGAATCACCTCCTTCCTGTTCACTTTGCCCAATCTCCTGACGCATCAGAAGAATTTTGTCTTGTGAAGTCGTATTCTTACCTGTCAAAATTCGCTCTGTCAACGCCTCTGCCTTATCCGGATTACCTTCGTCTTTCTCATAGGCGAGCAATGCCATGAGGGCATTACGGTTTTCCGGCTCTATCTTCAAGACATCCTCATAAATCGCCAATGCCTTCTTTTTCTGTCCGTTCAAAAAGAGTGTATTGGCATAAAGACAGCGATAATTCTGGTCGTTAGGATACTGGTCGGCAAGCATCTTCATCTCAGCAATAGCGGCTTTCTTGTCTCCCAATTGAGTATAGAAATTACTTTTCGCATACGACAAACGCTCACTCTTACCCTCTAACGTCTCTAACTTCGTTAATGCCTTAATTGCTGATTCATACTCATGCTGCTCTTCATACAACTGAATCAATACGCCAAGAACATCATCGCGATCATGATGTTCGTCATACAAACGCTCCAAGACTTGGGCTGCCTCATCATACTGACGCATATTGATATACGCATTTGCCAAAGTCTCCTGATAAGTGGAATTAGATGGCTCAAGGGCTGCCGCCTTCTGAATACAAGCAATAGCTTGTTCTTTCTGTTTTAAACCACCATAATATTGGGAAAGATAATAGTATGCCTCGGATTTCGTAGAGTCAATTTCCACACAACGACGTAACAAATCGAAAGCGGCATCATGATTACCTTTGGCTCGTTCACAGATAGCTTCCAAAAAGAATGCATCATAGCGACGGGATGGAGATATAAGAGATTGGGCTAAGCTTGTCATCGCCCAACCAGTCATTACCAACATTAATATTTGTCGCTTATACATCACTCTTTATTTCACTCCTGTATGTCCATAACCACCCTCGCCACGCTCTGTCTGATCAAGCTCCTCAACGACCACAAAGTCAGCCTGTTCATGACGGGCAATAATCATCTGGGCAATACGTTCTCCATCGTTGATAATAAAATCCTGTTGAGATAGGTTAATCAACAAAACACCGATCTCACCACGATAATCTGCATCTATCGTACCTGGTGAATTCAATACTGTCAGCCCATGTTTCAAAGCAAGACCACTGCGAGGACGAATCTGCGCCTCATATCCTTCTGGCAAAGCAATATGCAGACCTGTCGGTATCAAACGACGCTCCATCGGATGAAGGGTAATAGGCTCATCAATGTTCGCACGAAGATCCATGCCGGCACTTTGTGGCGTGGCATAAACGGGCAGTTGTTGATGCCCTCGATTCACTACTTTTATTGCTATCATTTCGAAATGCTACTATTTATAATGTGCAAATTTAGTCATTTCTCTTTAATTATCCACATTTTTCAACGGAAAATGTTGTTTTTTACTTAAAAAACACTACTTTTCGACTACTTCTTTGTATCTTTGCACCATGATGGACTGGAAAAAACTCATTTCAAACAAACGTTTAGGTCAAGAATATCGTCACACAGAACGACATGACGATCGTACAGAATTCAAACGCGATTACGACCGACTTATCTTCTCGGCACCGTTTCGTCGTCTACAAAACAAGACACAGGTTTTCCCCTTACCTGGCAGCGTCTTTGTTCATAACAGACTAACGCACTCTTTGGAAGTGGCAAGTGTCGGAATGTCATTAGGCAATGATGTTGCCCAAGGTCTTATTCGTGAAAAGCATCCAGAACTGAAAGATACCATGTTCGAACAAATCGGGCAAATTGTCAGTACAGCATGCCTTGCTCACGATTTGGGTAATCCTCCTTTCGGACATAGTGGCGAAAAGGCCATCCAGACTTTCTTTACAGAAGGTTCAGGTAGTTTCTTGAAAGACAAGGTTGATCCCGTTTTTTGGGATGACATCACCCATTTCGAAGGAAATGCCAATGCTTTCAGACTGCTGACCCATCAGTTTAAGGGACGTCGGCCAGGTGGTTTTGTGATGACATATAGTACGCTGGCAAGTATCGTAAAGTATCCTTTTGCGTCTTCCGCCGCAGGTGAAAAAGGTAAATTCGGCTTCTTCCATTCAGAAGAGAGCTTCTATCAGAGAATTGCCGATGAAATGGGTATTATTCGTCTTTCAAAAGAAGGAGAACCCTTACAATATGTTCGGCATCCGTTAGTGTATTTAGTAGAAGCAGCCGATGATATCTGTTATGAAATTATGGACATTGAAGACGCTCATAAGTTGAAGATCCTTTCTTATGAAGAAACGGAGAAACTGCTATTGGGATTTTTTGACCAAGAGAACCAAGAAAAAATACTTAGCCGTATTTCGGACGAAGGTTTATTGGATGCAAATGAGAAGGTGGTTTATATGCGCGCCTGTGTTATTGGCAAACTGGAAAACGAATGTGTCAAGACCTTTATAGATCATGAGGAAGAGATATTGGCTGGCACTTTCTCTGGCAGTTTGATTGAACATATCAACACCTTACAGAGAGAGGCTTATCATCGATGCGCAGAATTATCCATGAAGCGAATCTATCGCAGTCGACCTGTACTCGACGTAGAACTGTCTGGTTACAAAATCATGGCAACACTGATGAAACAGATGGTAGATGCCGTCATGCATCCTGATAGATTCTATTCAAAACAATTGATAGACCATGTTTCCAGCCAATACAGCATTGACGCCCCTGACTTAGAGAACCGTATCATGGCTGTCATTGACTATATCGCTGGAATGACAGATGTGTATGCCCTTGACATCTATCAGAAGATCAACGGCATCTCACTTCCTATCGTATAAAGAATTCGCAGGAAATAATCTTATTTGTTCTTGGTAATAATCTTATTGGCTCCAGACGTGAGTCTCAATTCATCATGATGCTCACGAATAAAGGTGTCAATATGTCGTTTTCGTTTTTCTTCGAAGATTTCGTCAACGGCAATCAGAATACCCGTCTCTTCAACATCACCAAAACCATAATTGATGGCGGTACCAAATAGTTTCATCGTAGGTGAAAGTCCCATATATGCATTCACCAATGGCGGAATACTATACCCCATCTTACGAATCTCTCGGTTCAGGATCAGATAATCTTCCTTAAAATTATTTCCGCAGAACAATCTCTCCAGTTCAGCGGGGTCAGCTTCTAATTCAAGCGGTTTCATCGGGATAATCAGGTTCTCTTTATCGTCAAAATACTTCTTCAGGAAATAGAGAATCATATCACGTCCCTTGCGAATATACGAGGGATACATGGTCATCTTGCCAAAATAGTATTTCACGCTTGGACGTACAACCGTCAATGCACCTAATCCATCCCACAGATTATCAAGAGCAAAGAGACTTTTGGCTCCCATTCGGGAAGACTGATAAGGTAACGAAACGAAAGAACGACCCAATTCAACGGTATTTGGCGCATATTCTTTCAGGAACTTCTCGGAGAAATGGAACATGTGACTGGTGGCAAGAATCGGTTGACCTTTGTCATCATAATCCCAATCAGTACCCAACAAATAACGATAACCACCGATAATCTCTTTTTCTTCAGGATTCCATACAATCAACTGCTTGTAGCAATTATCACACGTGTCAAACTCGTCAAGATCCATATCCTTACCCGTTCCGCCCCCTGCTTCACGGAAAGCAATCTCACGCAGTCGCCCAATCTCCTTCAGCACATTGGGTGCATTATGTGCAGTCACAATATATATCTCATTATGACTCTTGTTCGTCATACGCAACTGCTTGTCGGGAGTCAACTCGCTAATCAGCAGATCTTTGTCTATCGGTTGGATGATTTCCTGTTCCATCTTTTGGTTATTGGTTATTATAGTTCGTAAACTTTATCTTGTACAAATTGTGCCCATTCCAACGGAGTTTTACTCTTATCAAACGTCTGCCAGGGTATCGGTTTCCCTATCTTTACTTCGAAAGTCTTATCTACGTTCTTGTACATTTCATCGACGAGAAAGAGCATCGCTAAATTAAACTTCAAATGCTTGTCACTGAAATTGGCAAGCCTGTAAAAGAATTTAGAATTGCAACCACTGAAGTGAATAGGTACAACATCACGCTGATATTCCACACTCTTGACAATGAATGTCTTTGACCAAGGGATATCTCGAATACTACCGTCTTTCTGTTTGCGTGAGCAAATACCTGCTGGATACATCAGCATGTGATTATTACTCTCAAAACCTGCTTTTACCATAGCTGGGAAATTTCGCCCCTGCTTACCCGTCTTGTTAATAGGGATACATAGTGGTGCAAGTCCTGGAAGATTCATCAATAAATCATTCACCAAATAACGGAAACGACTATCATAATGCCTTCCGATAATAGCGCCAAGGGCTACGCCGTCTTCTCCTCCTAATGGATGGTTCGAGACAAAAGTATAAAGTCGCCCGTCATTCTTATCTGGCAAATTCTCTTTTCCTTCAATTTTAAGAGTCATTCGAAGATATTCTACGCAGGCCTCCAACCATTCCGTGCCTGTCTTCTCTCGACTTTTCCAAAGGAAAGCGTTCACTTCATCCTGATGAACAATTCGTTTGAGCCATGAGACAAGTATACCCGGAATCCATTTTGCCTTGGACCCCATCTTACTCTTCAGAATCACATCGATGTCTATCGTCTTTTCTGTAACCTGTTCCATTTCTCTTCCGAACGACACACTAACAGGTTGCAAAAATAACAAATAAGTTTGTAAAAAATGCACCTTTGCGAAAAAAATGTGCAAAAAACGATGATAAACACGTAAACTAGGAGATTTGGCCTATAAATATCTAAAGATTCCCCCACCTTTTAACTATTTGATAAAAGACTGATATTCAATAATATAACATCTATTAGACAAAATTTAAAGAATATTCACTAAAATATTGTGGAGGAAAGTGGGGGATTGTGGAGGAAATTGTTTAATTTTGCATCCGATAATCATTATAAAGAAGTACGCATGCGATTTTTAGGTAATATTGAAGCAAAGACCGATGCTAAAGGACGTGCTTTTCTACCTGCCATCTTCCGCAAGATTCTGCAAGCAGGTGGAGAAGAACGACTGGTGCTCCGCAAGGATGTGTTCCAGTCTTGCTTAGTCCTATACCCCGAATCCGTCTGGAATGAACAGATGGATGCCATGCGACAGCGACTCAACCGTTGGAACAAACAGCATCAACAGGTATTCCGTCAGTTCGTCAGCGAGGTAGAACTTATTAGTCTTGATGGAAATGGGCGATTCCTTATTCCCAAGAGATATCAACGGATGGCGGCTATTGAGCAGGACATCAAGTTTATTGGTATGGGCGATACGATAGAAATCTGGAGCAGTCAGCAAGCTGAAGAACAGCAAATGACTCCAGAGAATTTCGGAGATGCCCTTGAAGAACTCATGGGAAACGATAGTAAAGAGTAAATATGGTAACGACCGCAGAGACATATCACGTACCAGTGCTCTTGAAAGAGAGTGTAGACGGACTTAACATCAAGCCCGACGGTATTTATGTGGATGTCACCTTCGGAGGGGGCGGTCATAGTCGGGAAATCCTCTCCTGGCTTGGAAAGAAAGGTCATCTGTATAGTTTCGATCAAGACGCCGATGCTGAGAAAAATATCATGAACGATGACCGTTTCACTTTCGTACGAAGCAATTTCAGATATCTCCGTAATTGGATGCGCTATTACGAAGTGGAACAAATTGATGGTCTTCTGGCGGATTTGGGAGTATCATCCCATCATTTTGACGATGAGACACGTGGATTCTCCTTCCGTTTTGATGCTCCTCTTGACATGAGGATGAATAAACGGGCCGGCAAGACTGCGGCAGAGGTCATTAATGAATATAGTGAAGAAGCGCTGGCAGATGTATTTTATCTCTATGGAGAAATGAAAAATGCCAGACGTATAGCAGCATCCATCTGTTCCTACCGTCAAGAGCATCGCATTGAGACAACATCCAACCTCATGGCCGCAATAGAGAAGATGATACGCTCGGAGAAAGAGAAAAAAGACTTGGCAAGAATCTTTCAGGCATTACGCATCGAGGTCAACCACGAGATGGATGCCTTGCGTGACATGTTGGCAGGCGCCGTTCAACTGCTTTCATCAGGGGGAAGGCTCTGTGTGATCACTTATCACTCGTTGGAAGACCGCATTGCCAAAAATATCATGAAGGCAGGTAATGCAGAAGGAAAGGTCGAGCAGGATTTCTTCGGTCGTATTTCAAGTCCTCTTCGACCCGTTACTAACAAAGTAACTATCCCTTCTGAAGAAGAACTTCAAACGAATCCTCGGAGTAGAAGTGCTAAACTCAGAATCGCTGAAAAAATCTAGAAACATGGAAAAAGACGAGATATTAGAAGACCTGGGAAAAATCGAGGTTAACACAGAACCAAAAGAAGCGCCTGTTGAGAAAGAGACAGACCCAGATGACGAGGTGCTGAAAGAAACCTTGAAAAAAATCAAGGAGACGGCAAGCGAAGAAGACCCGAGACCGTCTCAGCAAGTCAACCTCCGAACAATTCTCGGTGGAGACATTCTCACTGCTGAGATGGTGCGCTCACAAATCTGGTTGTTTGTCCTCATCGTGGCCTTCAGCATTGTATACGTGGCTTTTCGTTATCAATGTCAACAGGATATGCAGACTATTGATCGTTTAGAGACACAACTAAAGGACGCCAAAAACAAAGCACTTGCTGCTTCCAGCACGCTAACAGAAAAATGTCGTGAGAGCCATGTGCTTGAGATTTTAAAGCAGAATAAGGATTCGCTCCTGCATATAGCAGATCAGCCGCCTTATATTATACAAATACCAGAATAAAGAGTGCCATGAGTAAATTTGACAATGATAAAGTGATGCCACGGTATATGGTGATAGCCGTTGTGCTGACTCTCATAGGAATTGCTGTTATCAGCAAAGCCTTCTACATCATGACGGCAAAGAAACAATACTGGACAGAAGTGGCAGACCGTCTAAAGAGGGACAGTGTCAGCGTGAAACCCAAACGCGGTAATATCCTTAGTAGCGACGGACAACTCATGGCAAGTTCTATTCCTGAATATAAAATCTATATGGACTTTATGGCTGGAGGAGAAGAAAAAGACTCTCTCTGGCAAGAAAAATTAGATTCTATTTGTATCGGACTCCATGAGAATTTCCCACAGAAATCCGTGGAGGAATTCAGGAAGCATTTAGAGGAGGGACACCAGAAAATGTCGCGACACTGGGCTATATGGCCTAGACGTATAGATTATAATACCTATACCGAAGTCAAACAGTTACCACTCTTCCGCTTGCCCAAATTCAAGAGTGGTTTCCATGAAGAAGAGTACAACGCACGCCGTCGCCCATTTGGCTCTTTAGGTGAGCGCACCATTGGTTCTATGTATGGTGCTAAAGACAGCGCCCGACAAGGACTTGAACTTGCCTATGACTCTATTTTACGTGGCACACCAGGTTTAACCAACCGACGTAAAATCCTGAACAAATACATGAATATTCCCGTCACATTGCCTATTGACGGTTGTGATATCGTAACCACTATTGATGTCAAAATGCAAGACCTGGCAGAACGTGCCGTTATTGATGAATTGAAACTAATTGGCGGCGATCTCGGTGTCGCCATTCTGATGGAAGTAGAGACTGGTGACATCAAAGCCATCGTGAATATGACACGATGTGCTGATGGGGAATACCGTGAAGTGAAGAACAATGCCGTATCAGATTTGCGTGAACCTGGTTCTGTATTCAAAACAGCTTCCATCCTTGTTGCCCTTGATGACGGAGTAGTAGACACTACCTATCAGGTAAACACAGGATGTGGCGTATATCCCATGCACGGCAGAGAGATGAAAGACCACAACTGGCGACGTGGAGGCTATGGTACCATCTCACTACCTCGTATTCTAGAAGTTAGTTCCAATATCGGTGTCAGCCGCATCATTGACGATAAATATGGTAATAAACCAGAGAAATATATCGAAGGTATTTACCGTACAGGACTCGCTGCTGACTTAAAACTACCTATCAAGGGTTATGCTCGTCCTCATATCCGTATGCCTCAGAAGGATAAATATGGACATTGGACGAATTGGAGTAAAACAGCACTGCCTTGGATGTCTATCGGTTATGAGACACAAATTCCACCTATTTCAACTGTGACTTTCTATAATGCCATTGCCAACGACGGTGTGATGATGCGTCCTCGATTTGTCAAGAGTGTCATGAAAGACGGAAAGGTGATTGCAGAGTTCCCACCAGAGAAGGTGATGGAGCGTCGTATTGCCAAGCCACAGACGATCAAGACCATGCAAACCATTCTGGAACATGTTGTCAGCCAAGGACTTGGAAGAAAAGCAGGTTCACGAATGTTCAAGGTTGCAGGTAAGACAGGTACGGCACAAATTGCAGAAGGTGGTGGATATAAGACTGGTATCGTGAAATACTGGTTGTCGTTTGCTGGTTATTTTCCTGCAGACAATCCACGCTACACTTGTATTGTCTGCCTGAAGAAAACTGGCCTTCCCGCATCTGGAGGCGGTATGAGCGGTGTTGTTTTCCATCACATTGCAGAGGGTGTCATGGCACATAATCTGAAACTGAGTGTGAAAGATGCACACGACACGACTTCAATTGTTATCCCAGATGTCAAGAACGGAGATCTTATCGAGGCAAATTATGTACTAAAGCATTTGGGAATCAAAACCAACTCATCATGGGATGGCTCTTATGCCAACGGCAATCCTATTTGGGGCAAAGCAGAGAGACAATCTTCACAGGTAGCATTGCATCAAGTACAACCCAACAAGAGTACTGTTCCTGATGTGACGGGTATGGGTGCCAAAGATGCCGTATATCTCTTGGAGAATTGCGGTTTGAAGGTAAAACTACACGGCAGGGGTAAGGTGAAATCACAAAGTTATCCTGCAGGAAAACAAGCCATGAAGGGTAGCGAATGTTTGTTAGTATTAAATTAAAACCTATGTATATGAAACTAAACGAATTGCTCAAGTATGTAAAACCTCTTTGTATCATTGGTGATACAGACAAAGAGATCATGGGCGTGAACATTGACTCGCGGAAAATTGAGAAGGGGCATTTGTTCGTCGCTATCAAAGGAACACAAACAGACGGGCACCAGTTCATTTCCAAAGCTCAGGAACTCGGTGCAACAGCCATTCTGTGTGAGAACATACCTGAGAAAAAAACTGAAGGCATTACCTACATACAGGTAGCATCTACCGAGAAGTCTGTAGGGCCTGTGGCTACCGTTTTCTTCGGAGAACCTTCTAAGAAATTGAAACTGGTCGGCGTGACGGGAACAAACGGAAAAACGACTATCGCCACCTTATTATATAATATGTTCCGTAAGTTCGGACATAAATGCGGTTTGCTTTCAACAGTTTGCAACTACATTGAAGGTGAAGCTATCCCTGCTGACCATACCACCCCTGACCCCATCGAACTGAATCATCTGCTTCACCAGATGGTGGAGGCTGGTTGTGAATATGCCTTCATGGAGTGTTCCAGTCATGCGATTGCTCAACAACGTATTGGTGGTTTGAAATTTGCAGGTGGTCTCTTTACCAACCTGACTCGTGACCATCTTGATTATCACAAAACCTTCGAGAACTACCGTGATGCCAAGAAAGCCTTTTTTGACAGTCTTCCCAAAGATGCATTTGCTATTACCAATGCAGATGACAAGAACGGCAGTGTGATGGTTCAAAACTGTAAGGCAAAGATAAAGACCTATTCTACTCGTACAATGGCTGACTTCCGTGCTCGCATCATTGAATGCCATTTCGAAGGAATGTACCTTGATATCAACGGACATGAGGTAGGAGTTCAATTTATCGGAAAATTCAATGTCAGCAACCTACTTGCCGTCTATGGAGCCGCTATCATGTTGGGCAAGAAACCAGAGGACATTCTAGTTATATTAAGCACCCTTAAGAGTGTAGCAGGACGTTTGGAACCTATTCGTTCCAAAGAAGGCGTTACCGCAATCGTCGACTATGCCCATACTCCCGACGCTCTGGAAAATGTGCTCAACGCCATTCATGAGGTACTGGAAGGCAAAAGCGGACAGATTATCACGGTATGTGGTGCAGGTGGAAACAGAGATAAAGGTAAGCGTCCACTGATGGCACAAGAAGCAGCCAAACAAAGCGACCGTGTTATCATCACCAGTGATAATCCCCGTTTCGAAGAGCCACAGGATATTATCAATGACATGCTGGCTGGTTTGAATGCCCAGCAAATGAAAAAGACCATCAGCATCACTGACAGAAAAGAAGCCATCCGTACTGCATGTATGATGGCACAAAAAGGAGATGTTATCCTCATTGCAGGTAAAGGACATGAAGACTATCAAGAAATCAAAGGTGTGAAACATCATTTTGATGACCGTGAAGTAGTGAGAGAAATTTTCTCGGAGTAATCAGAATAATCGGAATTATTATGTTATACTATCTTTTCAGATTCTTAGAGCAATTCAATATCCCAGGTGCCCATATCTGGTCGTATATCTCTTTCCGTGCATTGTTGGCACTGATTCTGTCATTGATCATCTCAGCATGGTTCGGTGAGAAGTTCATCAAATGGATGAAACGCCGTAATATCTCTGAGACGGCAAGAGACATAGAGATTGATCCGTTTGGTGAGACAAAGAAAGGTGTACCCACCATGGGAGGTATTATCATCATCGTATCAATCCTTATCCCAGTATTGTTATTGGGACGTATGCGTAATATCTACCTCATATTGATGATTGTCACGACTGTATGGTTGGGGTTCCTTGGCTTTATGGACGACTACATCAAAATCTTCAGGAAAAATAAGGAGGGCTTGAAAGGAAAATACAAAATTGTGGGACAGGTATCTATCGGTTTTATCGTAGGACTGGTCTTATGGTTGAGCCCTGATGCCGTTGTCCGTGAGAATATGTCCATACCACAGAAAAACCAACAGGAAATCGTGGTAAAACACCAGACAGAGCCCGTGAAGTCTCTTCAGACAACGATTCCGTTTATCAAAAACCATAATCTGAATTATTCCGATGTGATGGCTTTCTGTGGAAAATATAAGGTCGCAGCAGGATGGATACTCTTTGTCATCATGACTATCTTCGTTGTAACAGCCGTCAGTAATGGTGCCAATTTGAACGATGGAATGGATGGTATGTGTGCCGGCAACTCCGCTATTGTCGGTGTTGCCTTGCTGATTTTTGCTTATGTGTCTTCTCATATTGTCTATGCCGCCTATTTCGACATCATGTACATCCCCGGCTCACAAGAATTAGTTGTGTTCCTTAGTGCTTTCATTGGTGCCATGATCGGATTCCTTTGGTATAATGCTTTCCCCGCTCAGGTATTTATGGGCGATACAGGTTCACTGACCATCGGAGGTATCATCGGTGTATGTGCAGTGATTATTCACAAAGAATTGCTACTTCCAATCCTGTGCGGTATTTTCTTCATCGAAAGCCTCAGTGTTATTATTCAGACACAATGGTTTAAGATTCAGAAGCGCAAAGGAAAGCGAGTACGCGTGTTCCGTTCAACACCTATTCATGATACTTTCCGACGTCTTGACTCACAACTCGACCCAACTAGTACTTATCTTTTGAAAGGCTGGCCACATCGTCCGTTCCATGAGTCAAAGATCACCATTCGTTTTTGGATTACCACCAT
Organism: Prevotella sp.; assembly: GCA_017554145.1. Lineage (GTDB taxonomy): Bacteria > Bacteroidota > Bacteroidia > Bacteroidales > Bacteroidaceae > Prevotella. The sequence goes on from JAFZIZ010000001.1 coordinate 172,311, forward strand.
TATATTAGCAGCAATAACGATTATAACATTAAAGGTAAGATGAGTAAAATCGTGATATTAGGAGCAGGTGAGAGTGGTGCAGGTGCCGCTGTACTCGCCAAGAAAAAGGGTTTCGACGTGTTTGTCAGTGATATGTCGAACATCAATGAAAAGTACAAGAAATTGATGGATGACCATCAGATAAGATGGGAAGAAGGACATCATTCTGAGAATCTGATATTGGATGCTGACGAGATTATTAAAAGCCCTGGTATTCCTGATACGGCTCCAATGATTGTGAAGATTAAGGAGAAAGGTATTCATATCATCAGTGAAATTGAGTTCGCTGGTCGCTATACCAACTCTAAGATGATCTGTATCACTGGTTCTAATGGTAAGACTACCACTACAAGCCTCATCTATCATATCTTCAAAGAAGCAGGATATGATGCCGGACTTGCTGGCAATATCGGCAATTCTCTGGCTTTACAAGTGGCAGAGGATCCACACGAGTACTATATCATTGAACTGAGTTCATTCCAGCTGGACAATATGTATGATTTCCGTGCTAATATTGCCATTCTGTTGAATATCACACCTGATCATCTGGATCGCTATGATTTCAAGATGCAGAACTATGTAGATGCCAAGATGCGTATCATCCAGAATCAGACACCACAGGATGCCTTTATCTACTGGAATGACGATCCAATTATCAAGAAAGAACTGGAGAAATACAACATCCTCTCTATCCAATATCCATTCTCTGAACTGAAAGAGAAAGGCAGTATTGGTTATATTGAGGAAGGGCAATATAAGATAGAACAGCCCGAACCGTTCAATATGGAACAGGAATCTCTCAGTTTAACAGGAAAACATAACATCTACAACTCCCTTGCTGCTGGTATTGCTTCTAACATTGCCGGTATCAAGAAAGAAATTATTCGTAAGTCTCTAAGTGACTTCCCAGGAGTGGAACACCGACTGGAGAAGGTCTGCACGGTGCGTGGTGTGCAATATATCAACGATTCAAAAGCGACTAATGTCGATGCGTGTTGGTATGCTTTGGAAAGCATGAAAACCAAAACCATCTTGATTATCGGCGGTAAAGATAAAGGTAACGACTACGATCCTATTAAGCCATTGGTTAAGGAGAAATGTGCAGGACTGGTTTACCTCGGCGTTGACAATCAAAAGTTACACGATAATTTCGATGCATTAGGCATTCCTGTACGTGACACCCATTCCATGAAAGAATGCATAGAAGCATGCTACGAGTTAGCAGAACCTGGAATGACGGTACTGCTGAGCCCGTGCTGCGCTTCTTTCGATCTCTTTAAGAACATGGAAGACCGTGGTGAACAATTTAAAGAACTGGCAAGAAATCTATAAAGAGCATGAATAAAAAGATAGGCAACATTTTCAAGGGCGACAAGGTCATCTGGATGGTGTTCTTCTTCCTCTGTATGATCAGTATTGTAGAGGTATTCTCTGCTTCAAGTAACTTGACTTACAAGAGCCAAAACTACATCGGTCCTATTATCTACCATGCCGGAACAATCTTCTTTGGTGTCCTTGTGGCTGTCATTACGCTGAATATCCCTTGTCGGTATTTTAAATTGATGACACCTTTCTTGTTGTTTATCACTGCTTTAACGCTCCTTTGGGTACTCATTGGCGGACAGACCATCAATGGTGCCAATCGTGTCATCTCTCTCATCGGATTCACTTTCCAACCTTCAGAAATAGCTAAAGGTACTATTGTCTTGGCAACAGCACAGATTCTCAGTGCTATGCAACGGGAAAACGGAGCCGATAAAAAAGCCTTTAAATGGATTCTGTGGATTACAATACCTACTTGTGTACTAATTGGCCTTGAGAATCTCTCAACAGCCGCCTTACTTTTCGCTGTTGTTATCCTGATGATGTTTATTGGGCTTGTTCCTTTAAAACAATTAGGAAAATTGGTGGGCGTCATTGGAATTTTTGCTTTCATTGCTATTTCTATGGTGATGCTTGTTGGTCGTGATACGACACAACAAGAGCAAGAACTATCTAAAACGGAGAAGATTGAACAACCCAAGAAAAAGAATACTCTGGAGAAGATGCTTCACCGTGCCGATACGTGGAAGGGACGTATCCTGAAATTCGGAGAAGATGATGTAACACCACAAAAATACGACCTTGATAAAGACGCACAAGTTGCACATGCCAATATTGCTATCGTATCGAGTAATATCATTGGCAAGGGACCAGGACAAAGTGTTGAACGCGACTTCCTTTCTCAGGCTTTCTCTGATTTTATTTTTGCCATTGTCATTGAAGAACTTGGAATCATCGGAGCTGTGTTCGTGGTATTTCTATACATCATTCTCCTATATCGAGCGGCACGTATCGCTGGACGATGTGAAAACAACTTCCCTGCCTTTTTGGTCATGGGACTTGCCCTTCTTTTGGTTGTGCAAGCTGCATTCAACATGATGGTGGCAGTCGGACTCGCCCCCGTAACAGGTCAGCCTCTGCCATTAATCTCCAAAGGAGGTACCTCTACCATCATCAATTGCGCCTATATTGGTACTATCCTCAGCGTCAGTCGTTCGGCAAAAATGAAAAAAGAGGCCGTCAGCACAAAAAATATGGAGGAAGATTCGCCAAAAAGAAATTAAATTCGTAATTTTGCAGGATACTATATATAAGGTATATGAGTGACGAATTAAGAGTAATTATAAGTGGTGGAGGTACAGGAGGACATATCTTCCCTGCCATCTCTATTGCCAATGCTGTCAAGGCTTTACACCCAGATGCCAAGATATTATTCGTAGGTGCTTTGGGACGTATGGAAATGCAACGTGTTCCTGCTGCTGGTTATGAGATAAAAGGTCTTCCCATTTGTGGATTTGATCGCAAGAACCTGCTGAAAAATGTCAAAGTGCTCTATAAGATATGGAAGAGTCAGCGGATGGCAAAGCAAATCATCAAGGACTTTAAGCCACAGGTTGCAGTCGGTGTAGGTGGTTATGCCAGTGGACCTACCCTCAACAAAGCTGCTGCTATGGGTATTCCTTGTCTTATTCAAGAGCAAAACTCATATGCTGGAGTTACTAATAAGTTACTGGCAAAGAAAGCAGAAAAGATCTGTGTTGCCTATGATGGTATGGAACGTTTCTTCCCTGCAGACAAGATTATCAAGACTGGAAATCCTGTCCGTCAATCCTTGCTGGATACTAATATTTCACATGAAGATGCTATTCGCTCCTTCAACCTTGACCCTGACAAAAAAACTATTCTATTAGTGGGCGGAAGTTTAGGAGCCCGCACCATCAATGAAAGCGTCATGCAGCATCTTGACCTCATCCGCGAGAGTGGTGTACAGTTTATCTGGCAGACAGGAAAATATTATCATGAACAAATCTTGGAGCAACTCAAGATAGAAGGAAAGCCCGAGAACCTTATTGTCACAGATTTTATCAGTGATATGGGAGTGGCTTATAAAGCTGCTGATCTGGTCATTAGTCGTGCTGGTGCCAGCAGTATCTCTGAGTTCTGTCTTATCGGAAAGCCCGTTATCTTGGTACCAAGTCCTAACGTTGCCGAAGATCATCAGACCAAGAATGCGATGGCACTTGTCACTGTAGATGCCGCCCTCTATGTAAAAGACAGTGAGGCCTCAAAGATTCTTATATCTTTGGCTATAGATACTGTCAAGGATGACGCAAAACTAGCATCATTAAAAGAGAACATTCTGAAACTGGCATTACCTGACTCAGCAGAGATCATTGCCAAAGAAGTCATTCAATTAGCAAGTAAATGAAATGAAAGATATTAAAGCAGTATATTTCGTAGGAGCAGGCGGTATTGGCATGAGTGCCATTGCCCGCTATTTCCTTGGAAGAGGTGTTGTCGTTGCCGGATATGATAAGACACCCAGCGACCTTACCCGCCAATTGGAGAAAGAGGGTATGCTCATTCACTATGAGGAGGATGTCAACAAGATACCTGAGGCATGTAAACAGGCAGACTCTTGTTTGGTCGTCTACACCCCTGCTATTCCTGCCGATCATCAGGAACTGCAATATTTCCGTAATAACGGTTTTGAAATACAGAAGCGTGCTCAGGTTTTAGGGACACTGACACGTCAACATAAGGGTCTGTGTGTTGCTGGAACACATGGTAAGACAACCACCTCTACGATGTGTGCCCATATCATGCACCAAAGTCATTTGGACTGTAATGCTTTCCTCGGAGGAATCTCTAAGAACTATGGAACAAACTACATTCTTTCCAACTCAGACTTTGTAGTGATAGAGGCTGATGAATTCGACCGTTCTTTCCACTGGCTTAGTCCTTGGATGACAGTGATTACCTCTACCGATCCCGACCATTTGGATATCTATGGCACCAAAGAAGCCTATCTGGAGAGTTTCCGCCACTATACAGAACTCATCCAACCCGGTGGTGCTCTGATTATCCATAGAGGTCTGGAGATGAAGGAAAACCTTCAAAATGGAGTCACTCGATACGATTATGCGCTGAATGAGGGAGATTTCCACGCAGAGAATATCCAGATTGAGAATGGTGAGATTACGTTTGATTTCATCTCACCTATTGAGAATGTATCTGGTGTTCAACTGGGTCAACCCATACCTATCAATATTGAAAACGGTATTGCTGCAATGGCGATGGCACAGTTGGCTGGATGTACTGCTGACGAGTTACGCAATGGGCTACGTACCTATGGAGGTGTCGACCGTCGCTTTGATTTCAAATTGAAGAACGACAAAATTGTGTTCCTCAGCGACTATGCCCACCATCCAAAAGAGATTTACCAGAGTGCCAAGAGTATTCGTGAACTCTATCGAGACAGGAAGATCTCTGCTATCTTCCAGCCTCATCTATATACACGCACCCGAGACTTCTATAAAGACTTCGCGGATGCACTCAGTCAACTGGACGAAGTGATCCTTACGGAGATTTATCCAGCACGTGAACAACCTATTGAGGGTGTTACATCCAAACTCATCTATAACAACCTGCGTCCTGGGGTGGAGAAACAGATCATCCAAAAAGCCAATGTCCTTGATTTTGTCAAGAACCATGATTTCGATGTTCTCATCGTTTTGGGTGCAGGTGACTTAGACAATATGGTACCACAGATTACAAAAATCTTACAAGAAAAGGTATGACATTCAACTGGAAGAAATCAATCATCATTCTGACAGATATCGCACTCGCTGTCTATCTGCTGCTGGCAATCACCGCCTTCAATAAGCCGGATGATCAGAAAGCAGTATGTACACAGGTGGATGTAGATATCCAAGAAGGAACGGTTGATGGATTTTTAGGAGATATGGAAATCAAGGAGCAGTTGCAACGAGCCAAGATTTATCCACAAGGCCAACCCATGAAAGAAATTGATATCCGTAAGATAGAGGAGACCTTGAAGCAAAATCCTTTCGTCGAGACTGCCGAATGCTTTAAGACGCAAGGTGGGCATGTGAATATCAAACTTCTGCAAAGACTGCCTGTTGTACGTGTCAAGGCTGAGAACGGAGAAGATTACTATATTGACGCTCACGGCAGTATCATGCCTAACACACACTATACCAGTGATCTGGTTGTTGCCACAGGACATATTAATCACAAATACGCCCAGAAGATTCTCGCTCGGATAGGAACCTTCATCATTCAAGATGCTTTCTGGCATAGTCAGATAGAACAACTTCATGTTCTTACCGACGGTTCTCTGGAAATGGTACCTCGCGTAGGAGATCATATCATCTACCTTGGTCAGCCTTCAAATACCCAACAGAAGTTGGCCAGATTGGAGAAATTCTATCGTTACGGACTGAGCGAAGCAGGCTGGAACAAATACTCGTATATCAGTCTGGAATTTGATAACCAGATTATTTGTAAGAAACGATAATAAGAAAAAACAGATATAAAGATGCCTAAAGAATTTATTGTAGCAATCGAACTGGGGTCATCCAAGATGACCGGTATCGCAGGAAAGAAGAACCTTGATGGCAGTATCCAGGTACTTGCCGTGGTGAAAGAAGAATCCTCCTCATTCATCCGAAAAGGGTATGTGTACAACATCGACAAGACTGCCCAATGTCTAACCAACATTGTCAACAAGTTGGAGAAACAACTCAAGACATCTATCACTCAGGTATATGTCGGAGTGGGCGGACAGTCTATTCGCTCTATTCGCAATGTCATTACCAAGGAACTTCCTGCTGATACTGTCGTCACTCAGGATATGGTCATAGAACTGATGGATAACAACCGTAATATGAAGTATCCTGACCAGGAAATCCTTGATGCGGCAGTACAAGAGTATAAGGTTGATTCACAATATCAACTGGATCCAGTAGGTATTCAGTGTGAGCATATTGAGGGCAACTTCCTGAACATCCTTCAGCGTAAGGCTTTCTACAAGAACCTCAATCTCTGCTTTGAGGCTGCAGGTATCAATGTGGCAGAGATGTACCTTGCTCCTCTCGCACTTGCCGACAGTGTCCTTACTGAAACGGAGAAGCGTTCTGGTTGTGTGCTGGTAGACCTCGGTGCAGACACCACGACCGTCAGTGTCTATTCAAAGAATGTGCTGCGCCACCTTGCTGTTATTCCATTGGGTAGTAATAACATCACTAAGGATATTGCTTCCTTGCAGATGGAAGAAAGCGATGCGGAGCAGATGAAACTGAAATACGCCTCTGCCTTCACTGACAACAACGATATCGATAATAACCTGAAATACTCAATTGATCAGGACCGTCAGGTAGAGAGTCGTAAGTTCGTCGAGATTGTCGAGGGACGTCTTGAAGAGATTATCGCCAACGTATGGTGTCAGGTTCCTGAAGAGTATTGTGATAAACTCTTAGGTGGAATCATTCTGACTGGTGGCGGTGCCAACATGAAAGATATTGAGAAAGCCTTCATCAATTACACCCATATTGACAAAGTCCGTATCTCTAAGTTCGTCACACCGACTATCATCTCCAACCTACCAGAAATTACTGCGAAGGATGGTAGAATGAATACAGTATTAGGACTGCTTATCAAAGGCGACATCAATTGCGCTGGACAGGAGTTGGATCCTAACGGAGACCTGTTCGCCACCAAACAGCCTCAACAGGAGACTGCAGAGCAACGTAGAGCCCGTCAGGCAACAGAGACACCTGCAGGTGTTGTCCGTACGGCAGACGAGATTCGTCGTGCAGAGGAAGAGGCTCGTCTGAAACGCGAGGAAGAGGAGCGTATCGCCCGTGAGAAAGCGGAGGAAGAGGCTCGTATCGAGGCTCAACGTCGCAAGGAGAACAGTCCGTGGAGCAAACTGGGACGCTGGATCAAGAAGGCAGCCGACGAGATTGTCAAAGAAGAAGAATAAATCCCTAACCCTATAACATCCTATTAGAATTATGGCAGACAATATATTATTAGATTTCGGTGAGCCCGAAAAAGAGAATAGCATCATTAAAGTGATTGGTGTAGGAGGTGGCGGCGGCAATGCTGTCAACCACATGTATCGCGAAGGAATCCACGACGTGACCTTCGTGCTCTGTAACACCGATAATCAGGCACTCAACGACTCTCCCGTCCCTGTTCATCTGCAACTGGGTAAAGAAGGACTTGGCGCTGGTAACAAGCCCGAGAAGGCACGTGCCGCTGCTGAGGAAAGCATTGAGGATATTAAGAATATGCTGAGTGACGGTACCCGTATGGCTTTCATCACTGCTGGTATGGGTGGCGGTACAGGAACTGGTGCAGCCCCTGTCATTGCCCGTGTATCCAAGGAGATGGGTATCCTGACAGTAGGTATCGTAACGATTCCTTTCCGCTTTGAGGGCGACCGTAAGATTGACCAGGCATTGGATGGCGTGGAAGAGATGTCCAAACATGTGGATGCCCTTCTCGTCATCAATAATGAGCGCCTGCGCGAGATTTATCCTGAACTCTCTGTGCTCGATGCTTTCGGCAAAGCTGACGACACCCTTTCCGTTGCCGCCAAGTCTATTGCAGAGATTATCACCGTTCACGGACTCATCAACCTTGACTTCAATGATGTGAAAACAGTCTTGAAGGATGGTGGTGTCGCCATCATGTCGACTGGCTATGGTGAAGGTGAAGGTCGTGTGAAGAAAGCCATTGACGATGCCTTGAACTCACCTCTGCTGAACGATAACGACGTCTTTAATTCAAAGAAGATCCTTCTCAGCATCTCTTTTGCCGGTAGTAAAGACGGTAAGGATTCCCTGATGATGGAGGAGATGAACGATGTCAATGAGTTCATGGCGAAGTTTGGTGACTTCGAGATCAAATGGGGATTGGCTACCGATCCCGACCTGGGTAAGAAGGTAAAGGTTACTATCCTTGCCACTGGTTTCGGCATCGAGAATGTCGATGGTATGGACGGCCACCTGAAACGTCACACACAGGAAGAGGCTACCCGTATCGCTGCTGAACAGGAGAAGGAAGCAGAGCGTCAGGATCGTCGTAACCGTTACTATGGTGATGGGGCTAATACCAAGCGCTACAAGCGTCGTCCACACATCTATCTGTTCCGTCCCGATGATCTCGACAACGATGATGTCATCTCTGCCGTAGAGCAGACACCCACCTACAAGCGTACACGTGAGATCTTAGATAGTATCTATACACAAGCAACAGGAGAGGAGCCTCAGCAACAGAACGAGGCACCACAGGAGCCTATTCAGGGAACTATCGTCTTCTCTTAATTGATTCTTTAGGAGAAGAGTTCCTGTAATACGGCAAGACTCTTCAGTTCTGGAAATTTTGGTATGTGCAGTCTGTAGTAATGTAACAAGACTGCACATATTCTATTTCTCTCTTGATGGGAGAGACGGAAGAGGTGCATGGTGGGATAGTCCATACGCATCAGCAAGTGAATCTTCTGGGCATCGGCAGGCGATAGGAAATCACGATGGGTAGGTACCTGCATGGAAAAGCAACTGCCTCGCAGGTCAAACACACAACCCTCGGTATAGTCATCCAAATTAGGATAGAAGCCTAAAAAACGCGACAGGCGCATCAGGAACGTGAGATGGAAATTGACATACTCTGTTTCTGCTGCATCCAACCACAGCATCGAGTCGTCGATATAGTCGAATAAAAGGTCGTTCCGCTGTTCAAGACGAAGACCATGATAAAGGAACTCTGCGATGAACAGCGATATGGCCAATTTATCAGGCATAAACGGTATCGAGGCATAAGGAGCCAACAGACGGGCATCCATCAGTTTCTGCAACTGTACTCGTGGACGATAGTCACATTCTATCTGCAACAGCGTCATCGGCTGAAAATACTGCTTCTTCAGACGTCCTTTCTGGGTCTTTGGAACATTGACGACAAACGACACCCTTCCCCACTCTCGTGTGAACATGTCAACGATCATTTTTTGCTCACCATACTTAAAAGAATGGAGCACAATACCTTCCGTTTTTGTCATCATGAGGGCGAAATTACACAAAAAATACGAGAAAAATGCATTTTTCGCAAAGAAAATTTTGTGGGACGAAAAAAATGCAGTACCTTTGCAGCCGCATTTCAAGCACCTTGGTCCCTTCGTCTATCGGCTAGGACGAGAGATTTTCATTCTCTAAAGAGGAGTTCGACTCTCCTAGGGACTACATTAAATCCGTCATCTGCACAGCCAAGTGCTACTCGCAAGGGAAACGGTGGCGGAGGGTGTCAAAAGCACCCGCTCAGGGCAGTCTTTAAGACGCAAGACCCATAAGCTTTATATTAATCATCAAAATTAAAAGAAAAAATGGCAAATCACAAATCATCCCTGAAGAGAATCCGTCAGGAAAAGAAAAGAGCAGAGCACAACCACTACTATGCAAAGACTATGCGTAATGCAGTCCGCAAGTTGCGTGCTATGACCAACAAGGACGAGGCTGTTGCTCTCTATCCCAAAGTACAGAAGATGTTGGATAAGTTGGCTAAGACCAATATCATCCACAAGAACAAGGCCGCTAACATCAAGTCAAGCCTTGCACAGCACATCAACCAGCTGGGATAATCGCTCAAAAAGCATCATAAAGACCGCACCTGCAAAGGTTGCGGTCTTTCTTTTTTCACTCACTTTTCAAAAGACTTAAAATTATTAATATTTTTACACACAAAACATTCGTTTAAGTCATTGTTTTTTCGTATCTTTGCAACCTATTAAGGACTTATTTGAAACAATGGCAGAAGAACTTAACAAAGAAAACAATTATTCCGCGAGTAATATTCAGGTGCTCGAGGGTTTGGAGGCTGTTCGCAAGCGTCCCGCCATGTATATTGGCGACATCAGCGAAAAGGGTTTACATCACTTGGTAAATGAGACCGTCGACAACTCTATCGACGAGGCGATGGCAGGTTTCTGTACCCACATTGAGGTAACCATCAATGAAGACAATTCAATTACAGTATTAGATAATGGTCGTGGTATTCCCGTCGACGAGCATGAGAAGATGCACAAGAGTGCACTCGAGGTCGTCATGACGGTGCTACACGCCGGTGGTAAGTTCGACAAGGGCTCTTACAAGGTCTCTGGCGGTTTGCACGGTGTGGGTGTCAGTTGTGTGAACGCCCTTTCTACCCACATGCTGTCGCAGGTATTCCGCAACGGACATATCTACCAGCAGGAATACGAGAAGGGAAAGCCCCTTTACGACGTGAAGATTGTCGGCGATACCGACAAGACAGGTACGCGTCAGCAGTTCTGGCCCGATGGTACTATCTTCACCACCACCGAATACAAGTACGACATCATTGCCCGTCGTATGCGTGAACTCGCCTATCTGAATGCAGGTATCACCATCACGCTCACCGATCTCCGTCCCAATGAGGATGGTAAACTCAGAGAGCCCGAGGTATTCCATGCTAAGGAAGGATTGAAGGAGTTTGTGCGCTACGTGGATCGCCATCGTACCCACTTGGTTGACGATGTCATCTACCTGAAGACGGAGAAGCAGGGTATTCCCATTGAGGTGGCAGTGATGTATAACACCGATTATAGCGAGAATATCCACTCTTACGTAAACAATATCAACACTATCGAAGGTGGTACCCACCTCGCTGGTTTCCGCGCTGCCCTTACTCGTACGCTGAAGAAATATGCCGATACCGATCCGCAGATTTCCAAGCAGATTGAGAAGGCAAAGATTGAGATTGCCCCAGAGGACTTCCGCGAAGGACTGACAGCAGTTATCAGCATCAAGGTAGCAGAGCCACAGTTTGAGGGACAGACCAAGACGAAACTCGGTAACTCTGAGGTGGCTGGTGCTGTTCAGCAGGCAGTAGGCGAGGCTCTTGCCAACTACTTGGAGGAGCATCCGAAAGAGGCGAAGATGATTTGCGACAAGGTGGTATTGGCTGCTACTGCTCGTATCGCTGCCCGTAAGGCACGTGAGAGTGTACAGCGTAAGAACCCGATGACGGGTGGTGGTCTGCCTGGTAAACTTGCTGACTGCTCAGAGAAAGACCCGAAAGTCTGTGAGATATTCCTCGTCGAGGGTGACTCCGCAGGTGGTTCTGCCAAGCAAGGTCGTGACCGTCACTTCCAGGCTATTCTGCCACTGCGTGGTAAGATTCTGAATGTTGAGAAGGTACAGTGGCATCGCGTCTTCGAAGCCGAGTCAGTCATGAACATCATCCAGTCGATTGGCGTCCGCTTCGGTGTTGACGGAGAAGGCGACCGTGAGGCAAATATCGATAAACTGCGTTACGATAAGATTATCATCATGACCGATGCCGACGTCGATGGTTCTCACATCGACACGCTCATCATGACACTTTTCTATCGCTTCATGCCACAGGTTATTCAGGGTGGACATCTCTACATTGCCACACCCCCACTCTACAAGTGTACCTATAAGAAGTTCTCAGAATACTGCTATACAGAGCAGCAGCGTCAGGCATTCATCGACAAGTATGTAGAAGGTCGTGACGACGATAAGGCACTGCACACACAGCGTTACAAAGGTCTTGGTGAAATGAACCCCGAGCAACTCTGGGAGACCACCATGAATCCTGAGAACCGTCTGTTGAAACAGGTCACTATCGAGAATGCTGCCGAGGCTGACGAAATCTTCTCTATGCTCATGGGCGACGACGTAGAGCCCCGTCGTGAGTTCATCGAGAAGAACGCTACCTACGCAAATATCGACGCATAAGCAAATACTTCTTTAATATATGGTTTAGCCCTCGTAAGTATATCAGTTACGGGGGCTAAATTTATACTTTCCTTTAAGCCCTGAGTTAGGTGCCGCCTATCGGGTCGATACCCCCAAGCAAACGGGTCGATAGGTACGGGCTATCCATGCGAAAGGTGCCGCCTATCTCATAGAAAAGTCAGGGTTTCTCAATTAATGCCGTTACAATTTCATTCTTCGCCAAAGGAAGCGAGGGATGCGACGCCAGAAGGCGGTAAGGAGGCGATAGCGCCAATCGATGACACGGATATGCTGGTGGCGGTTGATGGCACGGACAATCTCTTGCGCTACCTTCTGGGGCTTGAGCATCATGGGATAATGGAAATCGCCTGCCAACAATGCGGTATCAACAAATCCGGGGCGGATATCCGTAAAGTGAATCTTCAGACCTCTGGCATTGGCTTGTTGCTCTAATGCCTGCAAATAGACATTCTGCATCGCCTTGGTGGCAGAATATGAGGGGGAAGGACCAAGTCCTTTGGTGCCTGCTATCGAGGTGATGGCTGCAATATGTCCCTTACCTTGTGTGGCGAAATAGCGATAAGCCTCGCCTATCATCCGAGTAAAACCTACCCCATTCGTGTTCATGGTGGCGAGTTCAATGTCTTCCTTTAACTCACGATTCTGTTTGCCAATACCTGAGGCATAGAAAAAGAGGTCCATGCCTCCTACTTTCTGTATCAGGTCGCGCAGTCGCTCCGTAGCATCCTCTGAGGTCACGTCAATCTGTGCCACTTCCACATCGCCTATCGATTGCAAAAGTTCTACACGACGTGCTGCCACGCCCAATGTCCACCCTTGCTGAAGCAAGAGACGGGCGACTTCGAGACCTATGCCTGAGGAGGCTCCTATGACTATTGCTCTTTTCATTTAGTGCTTCAGGGAGTGTTGACTGATAATTTGTTTTTTTCTGCAAACTGACCGAAGTATTTTAGACAGACATCACGCCATTCCTTGGCATTCTCTACTTGTATCTGTAGTCGCTCGTCCACTTCACGCCAACGTTGCTCGTCAACATACGCCTTCATCTTGGTGTGCCAAAGGTTCTGATAAGTCTCTGTCATAATCACACCTTGGTTATAGTGATATTGCAAGGACTCCCAAAGCGTAGAACCGTCTTTCATCTTATAGTCCCAAGGCAGATGATGGAACCACAATAGCAGATTCTCAGGACAGGTCTCTAACTTATCATACATGCTGGCATAAGGCTCGCGATACTGGCTAACGGCATTCGTACCCGTTGAAGAACGATTGAAACCCACACCATTGGCATCTGCCTTATGATAATAGACAGGACACCACTCCAAAGGATAGTTTGCCTTGAAGCCATCGGGCTCGGGACCATAGTGATGGTCGAACTTGAAGATGTGATGCAAGCCTAATGGCATCATATAACTGACACATGCCTCACGACTCTCTTCCATGACGGTAGACATCAGGAACACGAAGTTTTCATCCGTCGTAAAGGTCTGTTCCAACCATTCCTTGGCAATCTCCTCAGAAGAGAGATTCGGATTCCAAGCCAGACGTCCGAAGGCATACCAGTTGGCTTGTGAGAAATGATGTCCGCACCAGTTGGTGTCCTTTCCGATATTGGCGACACCTGCAATACCAGCGAGCCAGTCGGGTTCTACATACTGGAAGAACTCCTTCCACATAGGGGCAAGATAAACCAAGTGTTTCGACTGTCCGAGGTATTCCTGCGTAATCTGTAACTCTACCATATTCGGTGTTTCACGAATCTGATCAAAGATAGGACTATACGGCTCCCTTGGTTGGAAGTCAAGAGGACCGTTCTTTGTCTGTAGTATTACGTTCTTACGGAACTTACCATCTAAAGGTTTGAACTCTGAGACGGCTTGTTTGACACGGTCTTCCCCTTTATGGTTGGCACCATATACGAAGCAACGCCACATCACAATACCCTTATAGGGTGCCAAGGCATCAGCCAGCATGTTGGCTCCGTCGGCATGGGAACGCTTATAGTCGCCAGGGCCTGGCTGTCCTTCACTATTGGCTTTCACCAGAAACCCACCGAAGTCGGGTATGAGGCGATAGATCTCTCGCGCTTTGTTTTTCCACCATCTGCGTACCTTACGGTCTTTCGGATCAGCAGTGGCTGTCTGTTTCAACGCCATCGGTGAGGCAAAATTGATGGAGAGATACACACGTAAGCCATAAGGACGAAGAATATCTGCAATCTTCTTCACCTCACGAAGATATTCCTTAGTCAGCATCTTCGGAGAGGCATTGACGTTATTAAGCACAGCACCGTTGATACCGATAGACGCATTGGCACGGGCATATTCGCGGATGAGTTCCTCATTGAGGTTAAACCATTCGAAGATACTCTCTCCCGCATAGCCTCGCTCTATCGAACCGTCGAGGTTGTCCCAGTGGTTCAGTAGGCGCAGTTTGAACTTCGGATGCTGTGTCTGATCCGTAATATGACAGTCGGTAGCCTGTAAGCGTAATACCTCATATGCTCCATAAAGCAATCCGATATCATGGCGTGCCGTAATCACCACCTCGTTGTCATTGCCACTGATGGTAAAACCATCATCGTCAGGCATCGAGGGATCGATGCGCAACATGGCACGTTCACCCATAAAGTAATTCTGCAACTCACCCTTGGCAATACTAATCGTAGGTGACCCGGCAGGTCCTTCTACCTGTGCCGTACTCGATAAATTATAACGAAGCCACAAACGATGACCATCCTCCGCGTTGCAGCAGAGGATGGAGAGGGCAGTGATAACAGTCAGAAAAAGGCTTTTCATTGTTTCAGCAGATTCAACTTTTGTTTAGGAGCCAGCACGTTGCTGACTGGTTCTGTGTATTCCTTCAGCTGCATATTGGTGGTCAGCCTGATGTCGCGACTATTGGCACCAATCTCAAAGGTATAGTCGCCAGCCTCTTTAATCCAGCGGCTGTTGGCTTCGTCGAAGGATGCCAGTTCACGCTGCAGAATCTTAATCGTCAGCGTTTGGCGTTCACCTGGTTTCAGTTCCTTGGTCTTGGCAAAGCCTTTCAGTTCGTGGTTAGGCTTCTCTATCTTTCCCTTCGGAGCAGCAACATAGACCTGTGCGACCTCCTTACCAGCCACCTTACCCTTGTTCTTGACGGTGAAACTGACATAGACATCGCCGTTATCAACCAAAATGGTAGGATCACTATATTCAAAGGTGGTGTAACTGAGTCCGAAGCCGAAAGGATAAGCGACGTTCTTGTTGAAAGTGTCGAAGTAACGATAGCCTACGTAGATATCCTCTTCATGGTTGGTATAGGCATGACCAGGAATAGGTGTATTGTTGCCTACCATCATTTTGAAGGTATAGTCATCGATATTACCAGGGAAGTTCTTC
The DNA here is from genome assembly GCA_017554145.1 of Prevotella sp. GTDB lineage: Bacteria > Bacteroidota > Bacteroidia > Bacteroidales > Bacteroidaceae > Prevotella. Next base: position 187,879 of record JAFZIZ010000001.1, read on the forward strand.
GTAGAAGGATGGTCGGTGGCAGCAATAGGCCATGTCATAGTCAATTTACCAGAAGGATTTACCTTACCTGTCAACAGGTCGGCGATAGAGTTTCCACCTTCCATACCTGGTTGCCAAGCACAAAGAATGGCATCAGGATAACCACTCCAAGAAGCCGTCTCGATGACGGAACCTGAGTTGATAATCACAATAACGGGTTTGCCAGCAGCATGGAAAGCATTGCAGACATCAACGATCAGACTGCGCTCCTCGGGGATGAGGTTGAACTCAGTATCGATATCGCGATCGATACCCTCACCAGCCTGACGACCAATGGTGATGATAGCAGCTTCGGCAGCCTGTACTTCCTTGTTGATAGCGATGGGTGAAATACCTATTTCAGGATATTTCTGTTGACCCATCATCTCTGTCTGGAACCACTTGGCGGGGTGACGCTCTGCTTGGAACTTTACCTTGGCATATTCGATATACTTACGATAGATATTGGTCAGCGTAGGCGATGAACTGATACCTGCATTCTTCAGACCTTCGAGCATATCTACCACATAGGGCGGATGAACACAACCAGAACCTGTACCACCACTGAGGAAGTCGTATGAGTTCTCACCAAACAAGGCAACAGTCTTGATAGCACCACTCTTCCAAGGCAGGGCACCATTGTTTTTCAGCAGGACGATACCCTCGGCTGCACTCTGGCGGGTGATGGCTGCATGAGCCACGAAGTCAGGATTGTTTGAGGCGGGATACTTATGGAAACTGGGTGTCTTGACGATATACTCCAGCATGCGGCGTACATTACGGTCAACATCAGCGATATCGAGTTTACCACTCTTCACGCCCTCGATGATTTCTTGTACCTGTGCAGGCTGTCCAGGTTCCATCAGGTCATTGCCTGCTTGAACCTCAGTAATGGTGGACAGACCTTCACGGATACCAATCCAGTCGGTCATCACGATACCTTTATATCCCCAGTCATCACGCAAAATACTGGTCAACAGGTCACGATTACCCATAGAGTACTCCCCGTTGATCTTATTATATGATGCCATGACAGTCCAAGGATTACTCTCGCGAACAGCAATCTCGAAACCACGTAGGTAGAGTTCACGGGCAGCACGTTGACTGACACGCTCATCCACACTAGTACGGTCGGTTTCCTGAGAATTGACGGCAAAGTGCTTGGCGGACACGCCCACATTCTCACCCTGTACACCATTGATATAAGCGGCAGCAATCTTTCCCGTTAACAGGGGATCCTCACTATAGTACTCGAAGTTACGGCCGCAGAGGGGGTTACGATGTAGGTTCATACCAGGACCCAATATCACGTCACAACGATATTCTTTCGTCTCGTTACCGATGGCTGCCCCCACCTTACCGACCAGTTCGGTGTTCCAAGTAGAAGCCAGACAAGAGCCAATGGGGAATGCAGTAGCATAGAAAGTCTTGTCAGTACCCTTACGAATGGGGTCGATACGTACACCGGCAGGACCGTCAGTAAGTACGGTAGCAGGGATTCCTAATCGTGGAATCGCTGGTGAGGTACCAGCAGCACCTGCCACAAGATCGGCCTCACCACCTACAGCGGCTTGATCACCAAAAAAAGTATTGGCTCCGCCTACTAATAGTTTTGCTTTCTCTTCAAGGGTCATTGCCTTTATCACCTCATCGATGTTATCGGCACGTAATTGGGGTTGTGCATTCATTGTCATCACAGTAATACCGGCCATCACGCCGAGTAGTAATAATCGTTTTGCTTTCATATCTTTATTTTTTCAATTTTACTTAAACAGTTTCGGCACAAACTGATTCAAATAGATACGCCAGTTACGCCAGATGTGTCCACCATCCGTCTCTAAGTACTCGTACTTATATCCTTTCTGGTCGAGTTTCTGACGGAAGTCCACATTGTCTTTATAGAGGAAGTCTGTCTTTCCAATAGCAATGAAATAGAGTTCTGGAGCAGGGTTAAACTGCTTGGCAAGTTTTGCATCCAGTTGTTGGTAGATATGTCCGTTCTCACCCTGTGCCTGTCGATTGACGGCAGCAGAGAACAATCCTATATAACCAAACATCTGCGGATTGTTGGCAGATATATAAAGAGAGTGGAAACCACCCATCGAGAGTCCGGCAATGGCACGATGTTTCTTGTCGGCGAGGGTGCGATAATGACTGTCTACCCAGTTGACGAGGTCGGGGAAAGCCACCTCAATAGAACCTTCCATCGTCTTTGGATTCATAAACGAGGGTTTATACATCGCATTCTCATACTCGCCAGGGGCAGCCTTCTGAGCACCATTACCATTAGGCATCACCACAATCATCGGCTCTGCCTTGCCTTGGGCAATCAGATTATCGAGAATCTGAGCAGCACGTCCCAGTTCTGTCCAGGCATTCTCATCACCTCCAGCACCATGCAGCAGATAGAGCACAGGATATCTCTTTTGGGTATTGTCGGCATAGCCGGCAGGTGTATAAATAGTGGCGCGACGTTCTTCCATTCCCAGTTTCGGGGCAGGATACCATACCTTGCTCACTGTTCCGTGCTTTACATTCCTGACGAAATAGTTGGCAGAGAGGTCGCCATCCACGAGGAAGTAACTCTGATAGGAAGCAATGTCGCGTAGCATATATACATTATTAGGATCGTTCATACGTACACCGTCCACAAACAGGGAATAGGTATGCATCTCTGGGGTTAATACACCTGAAGTCCAACTCCATACTCCCTTTGCATCCTTCGTCATGGCAGTGCGTCCCTGAGGTGTGAAGTCACCTTCTATTTCTACTTTCTGTGCCTCTGGGGCAAAAATAGAGAAATTTGCCGTACCGTCGTTATTCAGTGAGGGTGATGTGATGTCGCCAGTGTTGACGGCAATCGTCTCTTGTGCCGTGGCATTAATTGTCATGGACAAGCAGATTAGTAGTAAAAATGTATTTCTTTTCATATTGCTGTTTGTTATGTTGACGTTACAAAGATAATCTTTTTATAGAATACTAAGATACAGAGGCGTTGAGTTTTTACCTTTTTTATGATAAATCTCTATATCTCAATGTCTTTATGTTTAAAAGATTTCGTAATTTTGCAGCCGGAAAGCAAATAATCATTTAAATAGGTATAAGATTTTATGGCAAAGAAAGCATTATTGATGATTCTCGATGGATGGGGAATCGGAAAACAGGGTAAGGGTGACGTTATTTTCAATACACCGACTCCATATTTGGATTATCTGACAGCAGTATCGGCTCATTCTCAGTTACAGGCTTCTGGTGAGGACGTAGGTCTTCCCGATGGTCAGATGGGTAACTCTGAGGTGGGTCACCTCAATATCGGTGCTGGTCGCATCGTTTATCAGGACCTCGTGAAGATTAACCGTGCCTGCAAGGACGGATCTATCGTAGAGAATCCCCAGGTAAAGGCTGCCTATACATACGCTAAAGAGAATAATAAGAAACTCCATCTGATGGGACTGACCAGTGATGGTGGTGTACACTCTTCTCTTGACCATCTGTTCAAACTCATCGAGGTGGGTAAACACTATGGTTTGAAGAACCAGACTTTCGTACACTGCTTCATGGACGGTCGTGATACTGACCCGAAGAGCGGTAAAGGTTTCATAGAGCATGTTAGCAAGGTTTGTGCCGACAATGATGCTGCCATCGCCTCTATTGTAGGTCGTTTCTATGCTATGGACCGTGACAAGCGTTGGGAGCGTGTAAAAGAGGCTTACGACCTGCTCGTCAAGGGTGAAGGTAAGCAGTCTTCCGATATGGTTGCTGCTATGCAAGAGAGTTACGATGAGGGTGTTACCGATGAGTTCATCAAGCCGATTCATAATACTGCTGTCAATGGTTGCATTGAGGAAGGTGATGTAATTATCTTCATTAACTTCCGTAACGACCGTGCTAAGGAGTTGACCATTGTGCTCACTCAGCAGGACATGCCTGAGCAGGGTATGAAGACAATTGCTGGTTTGCAGTACTACTGCATGACCCCATACGATGCATCCTTCACAGGTGTAAACATCCTCTTCCCGAAAGAGAACGTAGAGGATACCTTAGGCGAATACCTCTCTCGTCAGGGCAAGAAGCAGTTGCATACTGCCGAGACAGAGAAATATGCTCACGTGACCTTCTTCTTCAATGGTGGTCGCGAGGCTCCATTTGAGGGTGAGGATCGTATCTTGGTTCCTTCTCCAAAGGTAGCCACCTACGACTTGAAACCTGAGATGAGTGCCTACGAGGTAAAAGATAAGTTGGTCGCTGCTATCAATGAGAATAAGTATGACTTCATTGTAGTGAACTTCGCCAATGGTGATATGGTAGGTCATACAGGTATCTACAATGCCATCGCTAAGGCTGTATGGGCAGTTGACCACTGTGTACACGATGTCATCGAGGCTGCCAAGGCTAACGACTATGAGGCTATCATCATTGCCGACCATGGTAATGCCGATAATGCAATCAACGCTGATGGTACACCGAATACCGCTCACTCTCTGAATCCCGTTCCTTTCATCTATGTAACCAATAACAACTCGGCTACGGTAAAGGACGGTCGTCTGGCTGACGTGGCTCCTTCTATCCTCCATATCATGGGACTGGAGCAGCCTGCCGATATGACGGGTGAGAATCTGATTCAAGACTAATGGACGTTCAGATAGAACAAAGTTGGAAACAACATCTGGGTGGTGAGTTCGACAAGCAGTATTTTGTCGGACTCACCACTTCTGTTCGCTCTGAGTATTCACAGTATACGTGCTATCCTCCTGGCAAACTGATTTTCAATGCTTTTAACTTGTGTCCGTTCGACAAGGTAAAAGTGGTGATTATCGGACAAGACCCTTATCACGAGCCAGGACAGGCGCATGGGTTGAGTTTCTCTGTACAGGACGGTATACAGTTTCCTCCTTCTTTGCAGAATATCTTCAAGGAGATACAGGATGACCTTGGAACACCGATTCCTACATCGGGTAATCTGACGCGTTGGGCAGAGCAGGGTGTGTTGTTGCTCAATGCCACACTGACCGTTCGTGCCCATCTGGCTAACAGCCATTCCGCACTGGGTTGGCAGAAGTTCACGGATGCTGCTATTCAAGCATTGGCAACACAACGGGAACACTTGGTTTATATGCTTTGGGGCGGTTATGCTCGTAGCAAGGCATATATGATTGACAAGTCGAGGAACCTTGTGTTGGAGTCTGTGCATCCCTCACCCCTGAGTGCCAATCGTGGTGGTTGGTTCGGACAGCATCAGTTCTCGCGTTGTAATGCTTATTTACAACAAAACGGCATAACCCCCATTCAATGGTAGAGAAATTACCTCCTATATTGGAAGTTGGTGGAGTATTGATTTCCTCTGATATCCTCACTGAGTACTTCTGTTGCGATTACGAGAAGTGCAAGGGTATCTGTTGTGTGGAAGGTGATGCAGGTGCCCCTGTGACGATGGAGGAGATAGCAGGCATCGAAGAAACCTTGGATACGGTATGGGGCGACCTAAGGGCTTCTGCCCAGAGTGTCATCGATAAACAAGGTGTTGCTTATTCTGACCCCGAAGGCGACTTAGTCACGAGCATTGTGAATGGTAAGGATTGTGTGTTTACCTGTTACGACGGTGATAATTGCCTGTGTGCCTTAGAAAAGGCTTATCGTGCAGGCAAGACTGATTTCTGCAAACCTATCAGTTGTGCGCTCTATCCCATCCGTGAGAAAAACTTTGGCAATGGACTTGTTGGTCTGAATTACAACCGTTGGGCTGTCTGCAAAGATGCCGTCGAAAAAGGGAAGGCATTACGTCTTCCCGTCTATCAATTCCTGAAAGAACCCCTTATCCGTCGTTTCGGCAAAGAATGGTATGACGAACTTTGTGAGGTCGCCAATCAGTTGTTTTAACAAGAATTATTCACAGATATGGAATAAATAAAGAGAATCAAAACGATAGAAAAGTAAAACTAATGATGAAACAGAAATATTTCGTTATATTGCTCTTTGGACTAATTGTAGCCTCAGGAGCAACGAGTTTTCGAAGTTATTGGGCTACAGAACAGTTGGTAGAAGATGACATGAGTCAGGCTTTGACATTGGCATTAGCCGAGCAACAGAGCGATGTCATCAGTACTGACACCATTCGGGAGTTTAATAGTTATCTGCAATTAGAAGCATTGCGCGGTCAAGCCATGTTGGCTGTAAATACCCAGCAGAAGGACTTTAAGTGTACGGCTAAGTGTTCGGCTGCCACCATCTTTGCGATGTCTGATCAGCGTCCTGCCTCTATCCTTTGGACGATGACGCTGCTATGGGCAGCCTTCTGTTTCTATCGTCGTAGACAACATCTGGTGCTATTGTCAGGTGTTACCCAATATGGTGGATTGAGTTATACTGAATCTGAAGGTCGCTTTATGGATGCCAAAGGTCATCCAGTAAAACTCACCCCCATGCAGAATCAATTGATGGAGATGTTCTTCCAGTCACCTACACACTCGCTGACTAAGACGGAAATCTGTGATGCCTTATGGCCTAAGAAACCCGATGCCAGTGAGACGCTCTATACCCTTATTCGCAGATTAAAGCCTGTCATTGAGCAACATTCGGACCTAATCATTGAGTCTGACCGCAGTAAAGCCTATCGTCTGATTTCCAAATAAATAGATTCACTGATATTTGTCTGATTATAAAATGTCAGACAAATGTCAGGAAGTTTTTCATTGTATTTGTGTGTTTGTTGTTAGTTTTGCCGAAAAAACAAGCAAAGCATGATGCAACAAACAACATTTTCAAAACTCAACACGGGATTAGCGTGGCTTTCCTTTGCCATCGCCGCTTTGGTTTATGGGTTAACCATAGAACCTACAGCCAGTTTGTGGGACTGTCCGGAATTCATTGCATGTGGTTACAAATTAGAAATAGGACATCCGCCAGGGGCACCTTTCTTTATGTTGGCAGCCAATCTCTTCTCTCAGTTTGCCAGCGAACCCTCACAAGTAGCATTGATGATCAACCTATTGTCAGCACTTTTAAGTGCCGGCTGTATCTTCTTTCTGTTCCTCATCATCACGCACTTTGCCAAGAAACTGATAGATAGCACAGGTGATAGTCTGACCATTCCAAAGGTAATCAGTATTGAAGCATGTGGCATGGTAGGCGCATTGACATACACCTTCAGCGACACCTTCTGGTTTTCGGCTGTCGAGGCAGAGGTCTATGCCTTTTCTTCGTTCCTGACAGCGTTGATGTTCTGGCTGATACTGAAATGGGAAAGTCAACCACACGACCGATGGATCATTCTGATAGCCTATATCACAGGACTGTCTATTGGGGTTCATCTGCTTTGTCTGCTCTGTCTGCCCGCCATGTCATACGTGGTCTATTTCCATCAAACCAAACGTATCACACTGCTGGGCATCCTGAAAACATTATTGGGTGGTGCCTTACTCGTGGGCATCATCCTCTATGGCATCATTCCTGGTGTCATGAAACTGGGCATTTATGCCGTCCTGTTGGCTGTTGCACTTGTCATTGCCTATTATAAGGTGCGACATCGACTGCTCAAGTTATCGTTGGCATGTCTGTTGATGATACTGGCAGGCTACAGCAGTTACGGTGTTATTCTCATTCGTGCGAATGCCTGTCCACCAATGTGTGAGAACGAGCCCAAGACCGTTGCGACGTTAGGTAGTTACTTGAATCGTGAACAATATGGTGAGACACCGCTTTACCCACGTATCTACTCTATGCGCCATGCCCAAGCCTACGAGGACTGGTTGGGCGATATTGAGCACCAAGACGGAGTACCTACCAAAGCAGAGAACCTGCATTTCTTCTTGACCTATCAAGTGAACTTCATGTACTGGCGTTATTTCCTGTGGAACTTCGTGGGACGACAAAACAACATACAAGGTTATGGGGAAGTGGAACACGGCAACTGGATAACTGGTTTCCGATGGATAGATAACTTGTTATTGAGTAGCGACACATCGAAACTGCCATCTGACTTAGTCGAGAATAAAGGGCGTAATGTCTTCTTCGCGTTACCGTTGTTGCTCGGGCTATTGGGTATTGTCTGGCAATGGTACCGAGGCAGTAAAGGGCTTCAGCAACTATTGATCGTCATGCTGTTGTTCCTGATGACAGGACTCGCCATCGTGGTTTACCTTAATCAAACACCGCTTCAGCCTCGTGAACGTGACTACGCCTATGCCGGTTCGTTCTATGCCTTTGCCATTTGGATAGGCTTGGGAACAGGCTATATCACATCTTTATGCGAGAAGTTGCTCAAGAAGAGATATCTGACAGCATCCATCATAGGCGCTCTTCTTTGTCTCATCGTCCCCATTCAGATGGTCTCGCAGACGTGGGATGATCATGATCGCTCAGGGCGCTATACCTGTCGTGACTTCGGTGCCAACTATCTCATGACCCTGCAAGACGAAGGTAAGCCTATTATCTTCACTAATGGCGATAATGACACGTTCCCACTTTGGTATAATCATGAGGTGGAAGCCATACGCCGTGATACGCGTGACTGTAACTTAGAGTATCTGCAGACCGACTGGTATATCGACCAGATGAAGCGACCTGCATACGACTCGCCTGCATTGCCCATCAGTTGGCGGCACGAAGACTATCGGGCAGGCAAACGGGAGTATATCTTCATCCGACCGGAACTGAAAGGAGAAATAATGGAATACGTACGGCAACATCCCGTTGAAGCCAAAGAGGTATTGGGCGATAATCCGTTCGAACTGAAGAACATCATCAACCATTGGATACTGAATGAACACGAAGAGATGCAGTGTATACCGACAGACAGCGTTACCATCACGTCGCCAGAGGGCACGATGACCATTTCCTTAAAAGGGAAACAGGTGTTGTATAAGAGTGAACTGATGGTATTGGAAATGCTGTCACATGCCGATTGGAAGCGCCCCATCTACACTTCCATCAGTCTGGGATCCAGTAATCTCTCGTTCCTTCATGACCATCTGATACTCGAAGGACTTGCCTATCGTGTGTCGCCTACTGCCACCAGCCGGCAGGTGGATGTCGAGCGGCTCTACGACAACGTGATGCATCGCTTCCGTTATGGAAGGCTCAACACGAAGGGCATCTATGTGGATGAGGATGTCAAGCACATGGCAAACACACATCAACTGCTCATGGGCATACTCATCGACTCATTGCTACAACAGGGTGATACCCGTCGTGCCTTGGCGGTTTGCAAGAGATGGCAACAGGAGATGCCGCAGGAGAACGTACCCTATACTGATGCAGCCCTCTCTATGGCACGTTGCTTCTACCTGACCAGTCAGCCCCAACAGGGTGATGCCATCGTCAATGACCTGCTTCGTCGCGCCACAGAATGGCTCTCATGGATAGAGACCATCAGTCCTTCGCGCCGTGCTGGGTCAGCGTATTCCCGTTCTAATTGGATGCAGACGATGCAACAGGCACTCGCTGTCGCTGCACAATATGACAGAAAAGATATTTACCAAAAATACATTCATCAATATGAACATCACAATCAATAGCTTTAAGCGCATTCTTCGTCTTCTTTTGACCAGTCGCTGCATCCTTATCGTAGCATGGGTCCTTATTGCAACAGGCTATCTTCTGATGACTGGTCCAGAGAGCACCGAGGATGCTTTCAATCCCGATATTTTCTCGTCACGCAGGATTATCATCGCCCCAATACTCTGTCTGTCAGGCTATCTATTAATCATCGCCGGGATACTTCGAAAACTATAATCTGAATATAATTGAGAAGAAAACTACTTCCATCATCTTATTTCTTTGATTTCACCTTTTCAATACGTTCCACTTTGAAATCGCAGGCGGAGAACCATTCTGACTCATTAGGATGACCCGTAAAGCCAGAATCAGTACTGATGCCATAGCAGAGAGTGTCGGGCTTGTTAACGTTGATGAGAACTTCTACATGACTCCAGCCATAGCCTTTGCCAAAGTTGGCCTCACTAATGGTTTTTAGGTACTGACGGTTCTTATCGTTCATGGTAGAATCGTGCTCTAATTGAATGCGAGCGGATTGCCAGATTTCGCCACCCTCATTGCCATAGGCAGGAACCTGTGTCATCACAGATGGTTTGTCTGAAGTAGAGCGTGTGGTGGCATAGATGTAGACACCATCGCCAGCTGCACGGGCATTACAGGTGATGCTGTATTGACCTGGTTCTACTGCTTGTTGCTTCTCTGCCTGATAAATCTGCAAGCAATCTTCGTTCCATGCATCAAGATAACGCTTGTTACGATTACCCGTAAAATATTCGCCACGACGCACATAACTGTCGTTACAGTTTTCATGCTTCAGCAACTGCCAGTGGTGTTTTTTCAAATAGTCGCTGTCGAACTCTTCCATCAAGACACCCTGGAAGGAGGCAAGTGCCTCTTGTGCCGCTCTTTCAAAATGCCGCTTATTATACTCGGTCATGGTAATGCTACAAGGAACCAAGCAGCAGAGGGCAATGATCCAGAGTACTATCCAGACTATGCGCTGACCCGTTCCCATAGGTTTCACTTTACCCGAAAGCGACAACATCATGTGGATGATAGCATAGATAGGAACAAGCAGCATCACGAACAGGGAACCACAGAACAGCAGCAACACCCAAGGATTATGCTCATAAAGATAGGAAAGACCCATTGACTCCAAACTGAACGGCATACTACTGGATATCGGGAAAGCCAATGCCGATACGGTTACTACTAATACAAACAGGAAACCGATACACAGGGCGACACAGAGGATGGCGGCAATGCCGACAAAGAAACCAAAGAATATCTTCAACAGGATGGATAAGAGAAAGCGCAACAGACTGGGACGTTGCTTGATTTCTTCCTCTTGTTTGTCGACAACCACACTTGCCAAATTTTGTGGCGTTACGTCCTTGCCTTCCATCTGTAGTTTTTCTTCAGGACTATTCGCCTGCGGCAATACGATTGCCAGCACTATATAAGCAATAAGTCCGATGCCATAGAAGAAGGTAAACAACACGGCGAGCAATCGCCAGATGGCAGGATCGGTATTGGTATAGGCGGCAATTCCCGACATCACACCTGCCACCATCTTGTCGTTAGGGTTGCGATAGAGACGCTTGCCTGCCGTCCTTGCACGTACGTTTTCATAAACACCCTCGGCGGCAGAGCGGAATGAGTCATAACGATGATCTTCCTTGCTGTCATCTTGTTTCTCGTCCTCACTAGCCAATTGTTCTGGTTTACCGATACGCGTAATGATATCTTTCACATGGTCGATGGTGATTGCCTCAATTCCGTTAGCCTTTAACTCATCGAACAACTCGGCAATACGCTCTTCAATATCGTCAGCAATCTCTTCGCCGCCCTCTTGTTTTCCAAACGAAGCACGCAGCGACTCAATATATTTCTGCAGCAGTTCATAAGCATCCTCATCAATCTGGAAAAGTCTGCCGCAAAGGTTGATGGTAATATTCTTTTTCATAATCTTTACTCTTTTACTTCTTTACTTCTAATAACTTCGGTGTGACGGTTTTAAGATAGTTAACGGTGTTAGCAAGTTCCGTCCAGACTTCGTCAATTCCTTCGAGGAATTTCTCACCCTCCTCGCTAAGCGCGTAGTACTTACGTGGTGGTCCTTGTGTAGACTCTTGCCATTGATAAACAAGCAATCCATCATTCTTCAGACGGGTAAGCAACGGATAGAGCGTTCCCTCAACAATGAGTAATTCGGCATCCTTCAGTTGCTGAATGATGTCGCTGGCATACGAAGGGTGATGTTTCAGGAGCAACAGCACACAGTACTCCAGCATTCCCTTCCTCATTTGTGACTTTGCATTTTCGATGTTCATATTCACTCAATAATGGTTTCTGGGCGCAAAGATAGGTAAAATATTAGTACCTTGTATTGCAAAGTACCAAGTTTTTGCCTAATATTAAACATCTTTAACTTTTCTTTCCTGCCACACCTATTTTATTATTAGGCGAAATAATACGAATATATTTGGTAATTCATTCGTTTTACACTACCTTTGCAAACATGAACGACGAGAAATACATGCGACGCTGCCTACAACTGGCAGCCAATGGACTACAAGGAGCACGCCCTAACCCAATGGTGGGGGCAGTGATTGTTGCGAATGACCATATTATCGGTGAAGGCTATCATGTGCGCTGTGGTGAGGGACATGCAGAGGTCAATGCCTTTGCTTCCGTGAAATCGGAAAACGAACATCTGTTGCCTGAAGCAACTATTTATGTATCGCTGGAACCTTGTGCTCATTATGGAAAGACACCACCTTGTGCCGACTTGATTATCAAGAAAGGTGTAAAGCGTGTTGTTGTTGGCTGTGTCGATCCCTTTGCAGAAGTACAAGGGCGTGGCATCGAACGGATACGAAAGGCTGGTATTGAAGTAACGGTAGGTGTGTTGGAAAAGGAATGTCGCTGGCTGAATCGTCGTTTCTTCACCTATCATTCGAAGCATCGCCCCTACATCATATTGAAATGGGCACAGACAGCCAATGGTTTCATTGACGACCATTTCAAACCGTTAATGATTTCCAACGAACATACCCAGATATTCTCTCATAAACTTCGTGCCGAAGAGGATGCTATCCTCGTGGGACATACTACCTTCGACCGCGACCATCCTCAGTTGAATGTGCGCCAATGGCACGGTCCTGATCCTAAACGTATCGTATTGACACATGACCGTCCACTTCCTCAACTGATGGACGACCTCTATCAACATGGCATCCAGTCACTGATAGTAGAAGGTGGTCGCCAAACGCATGAGAGTTTCATTCTGGCTGGTCTTTGGGATGAGATACGTGTAGAAATTGCCCCTATCTCTGTAAGCGACGGCACTCGTGCACCACAACTTCCTGCTAATATACAATTACACCATCAGGCAATGTATTGTGGGAACACGATGACCATTTATACGTTATCTGATGATGCCAAAGTGACGGAGCGCATTTAGGATTCCATCCTCATCAACACTGGTAGTAACATAGTCGGCTTCCGCCTTCAGTTCGGGAATGGCATTACCCATTGCAACACCAATGCCGGCAGTGCGAATCATAGAAGCATCATTTCCTCCATCGCCAAAGGCTATAGTCTTCTGAGGATCGATACCCTCATGGACAGCCAAGGCAAACATCCCTTGTCCCTTATCTGCTTCCCGAGCAGTGACATCCGTAAACTCTGGATGCCAACGACCAGAAATACAGCCGGGTAACTTCTTCATCAATTCGGATTCATAATCAGCAGAGAAGAAGGGAGTCAACTGAAGGATGCGCTGTTGGAGCACCTCTTCCATGGGTTTTGCCAAATCAAGGTTCTTAACTGCAAGACCTACACGGAATATACGGTCTACATCACCCTTCGGATCAAGTACGGCCATGTCTTTCTCACCTATAACAATCAATCCATAGCCTTTCTCACGTGCATCTTCCACCACAAAACGAGCCTCCGCAGAATCAATGCTATGACATGATACTGTCTTATCGCCTATGAAACAAAGGGCCCCATTGGTGGTGACATAACCATCAATCAGATGTTCTATAGCGCCTAAATTGGTAATAATGATAATAGGACGACCTGTAGAGATATACACCTTGGCACCATTCGCCTTTGCCTGTGTCAACGCAAAAATGGTAGAGGCAGGTATCTCGTGGGTCTTGAAACTGACAAGCGTACCATCGATATCAAAGAAAAGAGCGTAATTTTTCATTATTTCTTGCGCCCAAAGTCAGCAGGCACTTCTCCCCATTGTTGAGTTTCCCACTTGATGATAGGATTACGCCATGTATGAGTGTTCAACCAACGCTCTGCTCGGAGAATAATCTGATAGAGTTGTTCTGTTTCTGGTGTGCGCTCCAGTTTGGTCTTACACTTACGCTTATTCACCCATAGAATGGCATTATAGGAATCACTATAGATAGTTTTATCACGCAACCCTTGTTGTTGCATAAGGGCAAGAGCATGAACAATAGCAAGAAACTCACCAATATTATTTGTCCCCTTGATAGGTCCGAAATGAAACACACGAGCACCTGTCGCCAAGTCTATCGCCTGATATTCCATCGGACCAGGATTGCCTGAACATGCTGCATCTACAGCCCATGCATCAGCCCGTACCTCAAGAGGAAGAGGTAATACGGTATCGTTGCGATAATCCGGTGGATTTAAATTGTCAATTTTCAATTGTCTGCTATCAATTATTTACATTCTCTCTGGAACCTCAATACCTAAGAGAGCCATACCGTTCTTGATGACCTTTGCCACATTCTTAGCAAGAACCAAACGCATCTGTCGAATCTGCTCATCAGGCTCATTAAGAATCGAGTAATCATGATAGAACTGATTGAATACCTTGGTCAACTCATAACAGTAGTTAGCAATGCCACTTGGTGAATAGTCCTTTCCTGCCTGTTCAACAGCGGCTCCGTATTCGCTCATCTTCTGGATAAGTTCGATTTCTTTATCATTCAGAGTAATTTGGGTATTCAGAGTGATCTGAGTATTCAGAGCCTTCCTTAGAATACTACGAATTCTCGCATAAGTGTACTGAATAAACGGACCAGTATTGCCATTGAAATCAATAGACTCTTCAGGATTGAACAACATATTCTTGCGGGCATCGACCTTCAGGATGAAATACTTCAAGGCACCCATACCCACGATACGAGCAATCTCGTTACGTTCTTCATCGGTCATATCGGCAAATTTTCCCAGTTCCATAGAGGTTTTCAATGCATCATCAACCATCAGTTGCATCAAATCGTCAGCATCAACAACGGTTCCTTCACGACTCTTCATCTTACCGTTAGGCAGTTCGACCATACCATAAGAAAAGTGAACGAGTTCCTTTCCCCATTTAAAGCCCAAACGATCCAACAATATCGAGAGTACCTGGAAGTGATAGTTCTGCTCATTACCTACAACGTAGATCATCTTATCGATAGGATAATCCTGGAAACGCATCTCGGCAGTACCAATATCCTGCGTCATATAAACACTGGTGCCATCGCTACGAAGCAGCAATTTCTGGTCGAGTCCCTCTTTGGTGAGATCAGCCCATACAGAGTTGTCCTCATGGCGCTCAAAGAAACCTTTGGCAAGTCCTTCTTCTACTTTTGCCTTACCTTTCAAATAGGTCTGACTTTCATAATAAATCTTATCAAAAGAAACACCCATCTTCTTATAAGTCTCATCGAAACCAGCATATACCCAGTTGTTCATCTTCTCCCATAGGGCACGAACCTCAGGATCGTTCTGCTCCCATTTGACCAGCATCTCATGAGCTTCCTTAATCAATGGAGCCTCCTGCTTAGCCTTCTCTTCATCCATGCCTTGAGCAACCAGTTCCTTGATTTCCTCGCGATAATGCTTGTCGAAGGCAACATAATAATCGCCAATCAGGTGATCACCTTTCTTACCACTGGTCTCAGGTGTCTCACCATTACCCCACTTCAACCATGCGAGCATTGACTTACAGATATGGATACCACGGTCGTTGACGATATTGGTCTTCACCACCTTGTTGCCATTGGCTTGCATAATCTGAGACAAACTCCAACCTAAGAGGTTATTGCGAACGTGACCCAAATGGAGGGGTTTATTGGTATTAGGAGATGAATATTCAATCATTACGAGAGGACTCTCGCTGGTTGCTTGTTTTTCCCCATAATGCTCATCGGCATCGATATCATTCAATAAAGAAAGCCAAGCAGCGGGCGCAATGACAAGGTTCAGGAAACCCTTGACCACATTAAACGCAGCAATAGCCTCACAGTTGTCTGCAAGATATTGTCCTATCTCTTGAGCCGTCTGCTCAGGATTCTTCTTGGAAATCTTCAGGAAGGGGAATACTACTAAAGTGAGGTTACCCTCAAACTCGCTGCGTGTCTTCTGCAATTGTACCATTTTCTCTAGTACATCCTGGCCATACAAGGCTTTCACAGCCTTGATGGCAGCATTCATGATTTGCGATTCAATATTCATCTTTGGTATACCTATTTTAATTATGAAATCATCCACATGCGTCCATGTGGATGATTTTGAAGTTGTCCAAGGCGGATTCGAACCACCACAAACAGAACCAAAACCTGTTGTGCTACCATTACACCATTGGACACCAAGTGCTTGTTAGCGGCTGCAAAGGTAGTGGTTTTTCAGCCCACTACCAAATTTTTCTGGAATTATTTCACTATCAGCAGGTAATAATTCTTTTTACCCTTCTGTGCGAGGAGATACTTACCGTCGATTAAATCTTCCGTCGTTACAGGACGATTCTGATCGGTCAACTTCTCCTTGTTCAGACTGACACCGCCACCTTGAACCATCTTACGCATCTCACCCTTGGAAGGGAATACAGGTGCGACAGTGGTAAACAACTCAATGGCAGCCTGTCCCAATTGGTCTTTGGAAATCTCGAATTGGGGAACACCATCGAATACATCCAAAAATGTCTGTTCGTCGAGTTTCTCCAACCCCTCTTTCGTAGACTTACCGAACAAGATATTACTTGCTTCTATCGCTGTATCAAGAGTCTCTTGAGAATGTACCATTACTGTTACTTCCTCTGCCAAACGACGCTGGAGAATACGACGACCAGGGTCTTGTTTGTGCTCCTCAACAATGGCATCAATGGTTTCCTTTTCCAAAGAGGTGAATATCTTGATATAACGCTCAGCATCCTCATCACTGACATTCAACCAGAACTGATAGAACTTATAAGGAGTGGTGCGAGCAGGATCCAGCCAGATGTTTCCACTTTCTGTTTTACCAAACTTCTTACCATCACTCTTGGTAATCAACGGACAAGTAAGAGCGAAGGTTTCTACCTCATTACCCAAAGTACGACGAATCAACTCCGTACCCGTAGTCATGTTACCCCATTGGTCGTTACCTCCCAACTGGAGTTTCACACCATAATGCTGATAGAGATAGAGGAAATCATAACCCTGTAGGAGTTGATAGGTAAACTCTGTGAATGACAAACCATCACGAGCCGTACCATTCAAACGCTGCTGAACACTCTCCTTTGCCATCATATAATTGACGGTAATATGCTTTCCGACCTCACGGGCAAAATCCAAAAACGTGAAGTCTTTCATCCAGTCGTAATTGTTCACCATGATGGCGGCATTGGCATCTTTCGACTCGAAATCAAGGAATTTTGCCACCTGTTTTTTTATACATTCCTGATTGTGACGCAAAGTCTCATCATTGAGCAGATTACGCTCCTGACTCTTACCAGAAGGGTCACCAATCATACCAGTAGCACCTCCGACGAGGATAATAGGTCTATGACCACAACGCTGTAAATGTCGGAGCATCATGATACCACACAGGTGTCCGATATGTAGCGAATCTGCTGTCGGATCGGTACCCAAATAAGCGGTTACCATCTCTTTTTGGAGTAACTCTTCTGTTCCTGGCATCATCTGCGCAAGCATTCCGCGCCATTTCAGTTCTTCAACAAAATTCTTTTTCATTATTATATTCTTTTATATTATTCTCTCTAATCTGGCACTGGGTCATAACCACTCCCACCCCACGGATGACATCTTAATATCCGCCTGATGGCAAGATATAGTCCCTTAATAGGACCGTGTTTTATCAATGCCTGTCTTGCATATTCACTACATGTAGGAGTAAAGCGACAGGAAGGAGGGGTATATGGCGATATTGCCTTTTGATAGAATCGTATAGGAAGAAGCAATAGCCATACCAACATACGTGAGATAACATGTAGAAGGGCTTTCATAACTTCTCTATCATACGTTGTATCAACCTTTTCATTCGATCAGACACCTCTGCCGAACTATAGAGCTCATCAGCTAGCCAGACGAAACCCATTGCAACAGCCCGTTCCGGAGTCTTTTCCAGTTTCTCTATCAATGGTTGTTTAGACAACCGATATGCCTCACGCATTTGACGCTTGACCCGATTCCTCTTAACAGCATGTTTGAAATGACGTTTGGAAACACTTACCAACATCTGAACAGGAACATCATTATCCTTCCATTCCATTTCCATCCATACTACTCGCAAAGGGAAGACTACTATAGAGTGGTTACCTGCTCTCCCAAAGAGTTGATCTGTGAGTTTCATGCTACACAGACGCTCTTGTTTAATGAGCGTATGGGCTGCCATGATGGTGGGGCTTATTTCTGCTTCTCTTCCAAGAAATGCTGCAAAGCACTCGTCATAGAAGGATATTTCTCTGACGGAGCCTCCAAGTCAAGACGTAGCCCTGCATCTTTAACGGCTTGGGCTGTAGAAGGACCAAATGTGGCAATGGCAATATCACCTTGCTTGAAGCCTGGGAAGTTCTTAGTCAGTGACTCTATTCCGGAAGGACTGAAGAAAATCAGCATATCATAATCGAATGTTTTAACCTCTTCTGGAGTAAAATCATTGCTTACTGTGCGATACATCACACATTCGCGATGCTGCAGTTTCTTGGCATCCAACATTTTTGCAACACTGTCGTTATGGACATCACTCATCGGAACAAGATATTTCTCTTGCTTATGCTTCACCATTGTTGGAATTAAGTCATCAATCTTTCCTGTAGAACCAAAGAACACCTTACGCTTACGATACTGGACATACTTCTGAATATAGAGAGAAATAGTCTCTGTTACGCAGAAATACTTCATATCTTCGGGAATAGCTACACGTAGTTCCTTAGCCAATGTGAAGAAATGGTCAATAGCGTGACGTGATGTGAATACAATGGCGGTATAGTCAAGAATATTCACCTTCTGTGCACGAAAATCTTTCGCCGTCATACCTTCCACCTTAATAAAAGGACGGAAAACTAATTCCACTCCATATTTCTCTGCGATGTCATAATAAGGTGACTTCTCGCTTGACGGCTTAGGTTGAGAAACCAGAACTTTATTTATCATTGATGTCCTAAAAATTTATTTTTAAAATATTCGCTGTGAAGACAAGCACGCCCCATAAGGCGAGCAAGGGTATCATTTCGAGGGTGCAAAAGTACAAAATAATTTGCAAATGAACGACATTCCGACGGAAAAAGATAACATAACACTTATAAAATGTCAGTATTTTAATCAAAATTAGCGCAAAACAGACATAATACGCCACATTTTTAATTGGTAATTCAAAATATGCACCAAGCACTACCGCAGGAAAAAACAACACTCCTTCTATCGAGATGATAAATAGTAAAGACTTTATCCATTGTTGATTTCTTTTACTATCAAAAAAAACTTGATTGATAAAGGTATATAATCCTGCTTTTATCATAAAATAGCCTACTATTATTCCCAGATAGATGGCAATCAAAGTATATTGCGATTGCAACACAAAGGTCTCCCCGATATAATGCAACGTATAAAAATAAAAAAG
Organism: Prevotella sp.; assembly: GCA_017554145.1. Taxonomy (GTDB): domain Bacteria; phylum Bacteroidota; class Bacteroidia; order Bacteroidales; family Bacteroidaceae; genus Prevotella. The sequence goes on from JAFZIZ010000001.1 coordinate 207,265, forward strand.
TAAGGCTATCAACAAACTGGTGATGACCACTAAGAACCCTTGGAAACGCAATTCATTACTGGTTTCTGTGAATTCCGTCGTTCCTTCACGAGGTAAATAGAAAAAATTCTTTGCCTGTCGGATAATGAAACGACGGGTATTGGCAAAGGCAATAATCGTGAAGATAAAACAGGTGAGCAACAGCGACGTAATAATATTGTCATTATGTACGCTATAGGGGACAGGGTCTCCTGCGACACCATAACGACCTCCCTGTAATTCAGGATGGAACAGACTGTCTTTAGAAAAGAATCCTTCACGATAATACTGTGGCAATTCTGAGTTCATCAAATCTACCCCTGCATCATGGCCAGGCAAATGAAGCGTGTCTGGATGCTCACTCCAATGTATCTCAGAAGGTTTAAAATGCGCCTGGATGGCAGAGTCCTGTTGTGCTGGGGTCGCATTACGTGGCAACCAACTCAATACTTGGGCTGGGGTCAACGGTCGATGCTGGACAACTGCAGAGTCGCCTTCCAAAGCAAATGACTGTTGGTATGATATGGAGTCCTGCTGTAGCAATTACAATCCAAATTCTTGTTTGATATCTTCCACACGGTCAAGTTTTTCCCATGTGAACAATTCCACATCTATGGTCTTAGTCTCATGGTAGCGACTAGTGAATGTCTTCTTAATGACTTCCGACTGACGTCCCATGTGTCCATAAGCAGCAGTTTCAAGATACATCGGCTGACGCAGTTTCAGAGATCGTTCTATTGCCTTTGGACGCAAGTCGAAAAGTTTCTCAATGTGCTTGGCAATCTCTCCGTCTGTCATCTTCACGTTTGAACGACCATAAGTGTTCACATAGATATTCATGGGCTTTGCCACCCCAATAGCATAGCTGATTTGAACTAGCATCTCATCTGCTACACCGGCAGCCACCATATTCTTGGCAATATGACGGGCGGCATACGCAGCAGAACGGTCAACCTTCGAGGAATCCTTACCAGAGAAAGCGCCACCACCATGAGCACCTTTTCCACCATAGGTGTCTACGATAATCTTACGACCCGTCAGACCTGTATCGCCATGAGGACCTCCAATAACGAATTTTCCCGTTGGGTTTACATAATATTTGATGTCATCGCCAAAGAGGGCAAGTACTTTTTGTGAATGAATCTTTGACTTCACACGGGGAATCAGAATATTAATCACATCATTCTGAATCGTTTGCAACATAGCGGCATCATCGGCAAACTCATCATGCTGGGTAGAAACCACAATAGTATCAATACGTTCGGGAATGCCCTCGTCACTATATTGTATCGTCACCTGACTTTTAGCATCTGGACGCAGATAAGTCATCTGCTTGCCTTCCTTGCGGATCTCAGCAAGAGTATGCATAATTAAATGAGCAAGATCCAGCGATACAGGCATCAAGTTTTCCGTTTCATTCGTCGCATAACCAAACATCATACCTTGGTCACCAGCACCCTGATCCTCATCGGCCTCACGGTCCACACCGCGATTGATATCATCACTCTGTTCATGAATAGCCGTCAGAATACCGCAAGAGTCTCCGTCAAACTGATACTCTGCTTTAGTATAACCAATCTTCTTGATAGTATTACGGGCAATAGTCTGTAAGTCGATATACACTTCACTATGCACCTCGCCCATAATGACTACCTGTCCTGTAGTGACAAACGACTCACAAGCCACACGAGCATGTTCATCATAGGCGAGGAACTGGTCAAGGATAGCATCACTTATCTGGTCGGCAACCTTATCTGGATGCCCTTCTGATACGGATTCTGAAGAGAATAAATAGGACATATCAATCTTTGTTTTTGAATTTGGGTGCAAAATTAATACTATTTCGGGACATGACAAAATAAAACAGCTTGCTTCTTCAAGAAACAAGCCGTTTTACCTATTATTGGTGAGATGTGATTACTTTGTCTCTGGAGTCATAATAACCTCAGTATGGTTACCACTCTTTAAGAGTACATTGTTCAAGAAGTCACGAACACTCTCTACTGTCAAAACCTCAACAGTCTTCTTGTAGTCAGTATAGACATTCAATCCATATTCCTTGAAGGCAGAAATAGTGTTGATCCAATAACTATTCTTCTTGGCATCCACATCAATCTGCTTGAGCATATACTCCTTCACCTTATTCAACTGGTCAGCATCGACAGCCTTGCTCATATTGGCGATACCCTCATGCAACAGACGGACAGCAAGTTCCGACTTATCAGGATTCATGGGGCAGTAAGCCTGCAACATGGCAACTGGCTGATGACTGGCATTACTGAAATATCCACTGGCACCACAAGAGTAAGCGGCACTTTCGTCCTCACGGATAGTCTTCAGGTAGATCATTGACAAAATCTGACCGATTGCATCAACCTTCACGATATTATCCAAAGTATAAGGAGCAGCAGCATACCACAACTCACGGGCAGTAGCCTTGGGTGACTCCGTCTTTACCTTGAAATCATTAACAACTTTACCTTTGGCAAGCGTCATAATCTCCTTGAAGTCCTCAGCCTTATCCTTAGTAGCAGGAAGTGAAGCGATATACTGCTCTACCAACGGACGGATGGTAGCCTCGTCGAAGTTGCCGACAATCACAAAGGTAAACTGTCCTGCGTTCTGGTAGCGCTCTTTGGCAATCTCTAGAATACGATCATAGTTGATATCCTTCAAGTCTTCAACATTGATATTGTTGAAACGAGGGTTATGACTATACATCGTAGCAGCAAGTGAATCGCTGAATACTGCATCAGGTGACAGGCTCTTGTTCTTCAGAGTCATCTCCAGATTAGTCATAAGGTTCTGGAACTGCTTCTCATCCTTCTTCACAGCAGTGAAATAGAGATAAGTCATCTGCATCATGGTCTCAATATCCTTTGGAGTAGAATGAGCAGTCAGATACTGACGGCTGTTAGCCAACGACAGGTCAGCATTCACTTCCTTACCTGCCAAAGCCTTGGTCAGCTCTGTGCTGCTGAAGTTACCGAGGCCACTATAACCGATGACTGCGTCAAATACTTTCAAGTTAGTATAATCGGCAGGACCATAGAGTGATTTTCCGCCTTTGGCGAAAGCCTCCATCTGTACTTCGTCATCCTTGAAGTCAGTTTTCTTCAGAATGACGGTAGCACCATTGGAGAGTGTCAACTCCTTGTATCCGAAAGTCTTGTTCTCGGTCTCTTTCGTAATTTTACCTGCCTTGATGGTTGCCACGTCAACCAGAGGCTCGTCCTTAACATTATCTACGTAAGCCTCAATCTTCTCTGCACGGGCAGCAGCAATGGCAGCAGCCATATCCTGCTCAGTAGGATATACCTTACCCTCTTTCTCCTGAGCAAACTCTACGACAACAAGGTTACTGTCTGTAGTGGAAATCAGTTCAGGAACAAGTTGGTTGATAGCCTGTATGGGAATGGCTGGAGCAATCTGCTGCATCGTCTGATAGAATACTTCCAATGGTGGGATAGGCTCATTGGAGAGATAGTGGTCACGATAATCATCACCATACTCTTCATTCTTACGCTTGTCACGGTTGGTATAACGCTTCTCCAATCCACTCAGATAGTCAGCCTTGGCACGCTCATACTCCGTAGCGGTGAAACCAAACTCACGGGCACGCTTTGCCTCACGATAGATAACCTGCAAGGTCTCCATATCCTTACCCTCCTTGGGTATACCAATCAGTTGAAAACAATCCTTGGTTCTTGACAACAGATACTCACTGTCGTCAGCAAATGCCTGAAAGAAAGGACAAGACTCCTCTTGCGTCATCTCTGTCAGGCGCTGGTTCATCATCTGTGAGATCACACTCTTCGCATAGTCTTCAATCAGATATGCCATGCTTGACTTCTCCTCATCGGGAGTAGCATCGTGTTTCATCATCACTATCAACTGACTCAACTGCATCTCCTTGTCTTTATCGAAGACATAGATAGCCTCGGGAGTATCAGGAACAGGCTCAGGAATCACTTTCGGAGCATTAGGATCCACCTTGATACCACCGAAGAGACTCTTAATCTGTGCCTCGATATGGTCAACGTCAACATCACCGACTACGATGATAGCCTGATTGTCTGGACGATACCATTTCTGATAATAAGCACGAAGCGTCTGGGGCTTGAAACTGTCGATAACACTCATCAAACCGATAGGCATGCGCTCACCATATTTAGAGCCAGGATACATTTTCGGCAGGGAACGGGTAATCATACGCTGTGAAGGACCTTCACCCAGACGCCACTCGTTATGTACTACGTCACGCTCTTTATCAATCTCATCAGCTTCCAAAAGTAGACCGTTACTCCAGTCCTTTAGAATCAACAAGCAAGAGTCTACGGCAGTAGCACGCTTCGTTGGCACATCGCAAACACGATAAACGGTCTGGTCAATACTCGTGTACGCATTCAAGTCACTTCCAAACTCCACACCCAGTGAACGGCAGAACTCAATAATACCATTGCCTTTAAAGTGCTCAGAGCCGTTAAATGCCATATGCTCCAGAAAGTGAGCCAGACCACGCTGACTGTCATCCTCATTGATGGAACCTACACGCTGAGCAATGTAGAAATTGGCCACATGCTCAGGATATTCGTTATGACGAATGTAATAAGTTAATCCGTTATCCAACTTACCGATACGTACGGAAGGGTCAACGGGAATAGGCGGCATCTGCATTTCCTGTGCCACCATTGCTACGGTACTGAACATCAGCAGCGCAGCCACAAAAAGTTTTCTAAGTCTCATAGTTTTTATATAAATGAATGATTTCTGTTTGATATAAGACGCACAAAGGTAAGGAAAAACTACACGGCAAGTACTAAAATGTGCAATCTTTTAACGTTTCTTCATATTACGAGGGTGATGTTCGAGTATTTCCTGACGAAGTGTAGACATATCGATATGCGTATATATCTCTGTCGTACCAATCGACTCATGACCCAACATTGCCTGGATGGCACGCAGGTCAGCACCACCTTCCAAGAGTGCTGTGGCAAAGGAATGACGAAGGGTATGGGGCGAGATGGTTTTGGTGATACCAGCTATCTCTGCCTGTTGCTTAATCATGATGAGAATCATCACACGAGTCAGATGGGAACCCCGACGGTTCAGGAATACATAGTCTTCCTCGCCAGATTTGATTTTCATCAGATTGCGGACAATAAACCAATTGTTCAGTTCTTTGATGGCCTTGGGAGATATTGGTACCAGACGCTCCTTCGAACCTTTTCCGAAGATACGGACATATTGCTCGTCAATATATAAATTGGAGAGTTTCAGGTTCACCAGTTCACTAACACGCAAACCACAGGAAAACAAAACCTCGATGATTGCACGGTTACGATGTCCCTCCCATTTCGACAGGTCTATCGAGTTCTCCAGCATATCGACCTCTTCGGCAGAGAGAACCTCAGGTAGATGTTCGCCAAGAACAGGACTCTCCAACAACTCCGTAGGGTCATCATCACGCCATCCGTCTGTCTGTAGGAAACGAAAGAAACTCCGCACACCACTCAGGATACGACATTGGGAACGGGGATGAATGCCGATGTCATGAAGTGTTGCCGCAAAATGTTGTAAGTCCTCCAGTTGCACTTCTCTGATATCCTTCCCCTCTTGCTCCAGATATTCTAATAGTTTCTGGAGGTCACGCTGATAGGCATCCAGTGTATTCGAGGAAAAACCACGTTGCAGTTTCAAGTAACGCTGGTAGTTCCTTACAACATTTACTTGCGAATTCTTGTCTGTTTCCATGAAAATGTTTATCTTTGCCTGCAAAATTAATAAATTTCTTTGAATTATGAAAATTCTGATTATCAATGGTCCCAATCTCAATCTGTTAGGTACCCGTGAACCAGGCATCTACGGTTCATCGTCGTTTGAGCAATATCTGCCACAGTTGCAAGCCAAATATCCCGATGTGGAAATCACCTATTTCCAAAGTAATGTAGAAGGTGAACTAATCAACAAGATGCAGGAAGTAGGCTTCACCTACGATGGTATCGTGTTGAATGCAGGGGCCTATACCCATACCTCTGTTGCCTTGCACGACTGTATCCGTTCTTTGAAGAGTCCTGTCATCGAGGTACATATCTCCAATGTGCATCAGCGTGAGGAGTTCCGCCATCACTCATTAATCTCAGCAGCCTGTAAGGGAGTCATCTGCGGCTTTGGGTTGGATTCCTATCGATTGGCTATCGAGGCACTGAAAGGATGACCATCGACGAATATATAGAAAGTCATATCGAGCCAGAGCCTGATTATCTCTATCAGTTATGGCGTGCCACCAACATCCACATGTTGCATGGCAGGATGGCTTCTGGACATCTGCAAGGCAGGCTCTTGAAGATGCTCGTACAGATGATTCGTCCTACTAACATATTAGAGGTGGGTACCTTCAGTGGCTATTCTGCTATCTGTATGGCTGAAGGATTGGATAATGACGGACATCTCTACACCTTTGAGATCAATGATGAACAGGAAGATTTCACGCGCCCTTGGATAGAGAACTCCCCTGCTGCTGATAAGATAACCTTTATCATTGGTGATGCCATCACCGAGGCTCCCAAACTCGGCATCGAGTTTGATATGGCTTTCATCGATGGCGATAAGCGTACCTATCGTGATACTTACGAGATGACGCTCTCCGTCCTTCGTCCTGATGGCTTTATCCTTGCCGACAACACTCTTTGGGACGGTCACGTCATAGATCCGTCCTATGGTAAAGACCAACAGACACAAGGTATTGTCGACTTCAACGACTTCCTGAAAAACGATCATCGCGTAGAGCAGGTCATCCTTCCTCTACGCGATGGTCTTACATTGATTCGGAAACGTTAGTTCCTATCTTTTCTTGATGACGACCTTCTTGCCGTCAATGACATACATTCCAGGCTTCAGACTTGAGATATTTGTGGCATCGATACGGCGACCTTGCAGGTCGTAGATCTTGCCCGTCATATCCTTCGGCACTACCTTTATCATATTAATGCCACTGCCAGTACGGAACTCAAAGTCTTCTGTCGAACCCATAAATGCATCATCATCATCTGTGGTATACCAGAATTCGATACAATAAAGGTCACATTCATCCCACTGAGGATTGGTCAGTGAAGCATTGATTGTTGTCTCTTTTCCTGCGAAAAGAATCAAAGGTTTCTTCTCTGGATCATCCACCCAATACCACTCGTCTTCTTCTATCACATGACACCAATATTTAATGATAATATTGCCAGTATAGGATTTTTCTCCTGTGTTCTTTACTGTTACGGCTGCCTTGAACTCATCTCCTTCTACATAGTATGTTTCGCCATCTTCCTTTGTATTGGAATCATAGTCTGTAACCTCCAACTTAGCCTCAGGCGTTGGTTCACCAACTACAAACTCGATAGGTTTCTCCCAGATAACACCTTTCTCCCAGAATACTAATCTGATCTTGTATTTTCCTTCTGTTTTAGGAATATATTTGAATGAGACCGTAGCGGTCTGTCCACCTTCTACCTCAATGAATCCGGCAGGCGTCCATTGTTCATCTCCGTTCACATCATAATATATACTATTGCGGAAAGGCAAGTTCAAGGTATTGTTGTTCTTCACTGCGATATTGATGGTCAGTTCCGATCCTTTCTTCAGTTCACCTTCCACCGTTGGCGTGACTTCCAAGTCCTTAACGTCAGCCATTACACTTTCGGGTACTGTGAAAGTCAGCTTGTTGCCACTAATCGTGAAAAGGATGGGGTCATCTTCCATGCCTTTACAGATTCTCCATGTCGTAGTTCCAGTCTCTCGGCAGAGGAAATACAGTTTGTATGTCCCATCAGGCTGATTCTTGCCGAAGTTTGGCAAATAAAAAAAATAGCCTTTATATTGTTCATATTCACCGTTTTCCGAAATTATATCTTCCAAGACGGTACTATTCGAAGCATTCATAATGCGCACTCCTACATCGAAATTATAGGTCCCCTCATTTTCTATATTAAGCAAACTACACTTGATTTTATTTTCGAATTTGAAGTCCTCCGACGTGCTGGTGCGGGTGAAGCTGATCTGGCTAAACTCCTGACGATAGACACTCAGTACCACAGGTTTGGGGGTTACCGTTCCATTGTTCTTCTGGATACCGATGGTGGCATCCTGAGCCACGCCATAGCCATCGTTAGTGGAGCTGCCGCCAGCTCCCTGTTCGTAAGGGTTGAGAAGGTACAGGCGGAAATAATCATCTGAGCCACCACTCCATCCCCAGTTGATGTGGAAGAAGTCGTCCTTGTCGTAGCCGTCGCAGACGAAGAGATGACCGCCACCTGCTGACTGTCCCGTATAAAGGACCGGACGCTTGTTGGCAAGCTCGTTGTAGATGAGTTCCTGCCACCTTTCGTAACTATAATTAGCACGATTAATGAATTGGAGGGTCTCCTCTTCATAGTCGAAGTATTTGAGCAAGGCTTTATAAGGACCATTGGTATATGCCGCTGAGCCGCCCATGCTGTATGTACCATAGTCCATCTCAAGTGCCTGTCCACAGAGTCTCATCAACATACCGACAGCCTTCTCCGAGTCGTCAGCATTATCCACTGTCTTGTCTTTATCTTTTTTATAACATGTGTACGTGTCTTTCATGTTTCCCCAGTCGATAGTCGTCGGCCCCATGGCATCTATGGTCATATTAAGTCTTTCTGACACATACGCAGGGATGGTCGGAGTAGTTTTCGGCCACTCGTGATACTTCAAAATCTGAGCCAGTGCCGTTGCACCACAGCCTGTCAATCCGCGTTCATCCTCGTTAATCTGCGGACAATAGAGGTTGTATGGTGCCCACTGGTCCCACTTTGTCTCAACGAGTGGCTTGATGCTTGCTTTCGGAGCACGGTTACTTCTATGGGCGGATTTCTCCACCTTGATGTTGTGGTCGTCCAGATACTGGATACCATCTACGTACTCCTGTAAGAAACCACGCATATTGTCGGGAATCTTATTGGCATCGAAGGTACCTGTGAGCGAGTAGCCCAGGATTTCCTCCGTACGGTCGTCACCACTCACAATGACATAACCACCACCGTCAATATTAAACACATGCAGATAGTCGCGTTCTGCTACTCTGTTGGAGGCTTTGCGAACACCACTGTTCGTTGCCCTCAAACTCTTCTGAGCCTTCACGCCCATCTTTGCTGATGCAAAAGCAATAGCTTTCTGCTTCGCAGTCTCCTGGTCTACTTGACCAGCCATCATCACCATACTGACAAAGAGACTGACTAGGAGTAGAAGTTTTCTCATACGTTATTGTTTTTGATATATAATAATACTTATGTGGCAACAAAGATACGAATTTTTTATAAATGCAATGATTATCCTGATAAATATTTAATAATTGCAATGAAAATATTTGGCTATTCCAAGAATAAACTATACCTTTGCAACCGCTAATCGACCATCAGTCATGTTTGACACGGGTCAAAGGATGGCTGCCGCGATGGTGGAATGGTAGACACGAGGGACTTAAAATCCCTTGGCCCGAAACGGCTGTGCGGGTTCGAGTCCCGCTCGCGGCACAATATGAGAGCCCGACGCTTCACAGCGCCGGGCTCTTCGCAAACTTCAAACAACCAAAAAAAGAAGTGATTGTCTGAATGGCTTATGTTATCGTATGAATAACAGTTCACGATACTTCGGCAATGGCCAGCAGGCATCATCAACCATCAGTTCAAGTTTGTCTATCTGATAGCGGATAGTCTCCATCTTCGGGGCTACCGTGTCATGATAGGCAATAGCCTTAGCATGTTCATCTTCAATCTTGTTGGCTACCTTACGGGCATTAACGAGTTCTTCTACACCCTTCTCAATCAAAGTGGTGCGCTCAGCAATCTCCTCAATGATCTTGATGTTGCGGGCAGAGAGTTTGGCTGCCTTGTCAACAGGGAAGATGCTACGCATGTTCTCCACATTGGTAAGCAGTTCACTCTGGTACTGTGTAGCCACAGGAATGATATGGTTCATAGAGAGGTCGCCCAAGACACGTGCCTCAATCTGAATCTTCTTCGTATAGGTCTCCCATTTCACCTCATTACGTGCTTCCAACTCTTTCTTAGTCATCACACCGAGGCTCTCGAACATGGCGATAGAATCATCGTCAAGGTAACGCTCGAAGATAACAGGACAAGACTTCTCTACGTCGAGACCACGCTTGGTGGCTTCCTCTACCCATTCGTCGCTGTAACCGTTGCCGTCGAAACGGATAGGCTTACAGGTCTTGATATCCTCACGGATGACATCGATGATGGCATGGAAGGTAGCAGAATGCTCAGAGCCTTCGAAGTCCTTGGCAATCTCTGCGACTTTCTGATCTACACGCTTCTTGAAGTTGACGAGGGCTTCAGCAACGGCACTGTTCAGAGCAATCATCGCACTGGCACAGTTGGCCTCAGAACCTACAGCACGGAACTCGAAACGGTTGCCGGTGAAGGCGAACGGAGAGGTGCGGTTACGGTCTGTGTTGTCGATAAGCAGTTCGGGAATCTCGGGGATATCGAGTTTCATACCCTGTTTGCCTGCCATTGTAAAGAGGTCGTCCTTGTCAGCCTTCTCGATATGGTCAAGAAGTTCTGTCAACTGTTTGCCAAGGAATGAGCTGATGATGGCAGGCGGTGCCTCGTTGGCTCCCAGACGATGGGCGTTGGTGGCACTCATGATAGATGCCTTAATCAGTCCATTGTGCTTATAGACACCCATCAATGTCTCTACGATGAAGGTGACGAAGCGCAGGTTGTCCTCTGGTGTCTTACCAGGAGCATGCAACAGAATACCGTTGTCGGTAGAGAGACTCCAGTTGTTGTGCTTACCAGAACCGTTGATACCTGCAAAGGGTTTCTCGTGTAACAAAGCACGGAAGCCATGCTTACGTGCCACACGTTTCATCAGTGACATCAGCAGCATGTTATGGTCAACTGCCAAGTTGGTCTCCTCGAAGATAGGAGCCACCTCAAACTGGTTAGGAGCCACCTCATTGTGACGTGTCTTACAAGGAATACCCAGTTCGAGTGCCTGCATCTCCAAGTCACGCATGAAGGCAGCCACACGCTCAGGAATAGATCCGAAGTAGTGGTCGTCCATCTGCTGGTTCTTGGCGGAGTCGTGTCCCATCAGGGTGCGTCCTGTCAAGAGCAGGTCAGGGCGTGCGGAATAGAGTCCTTCATCAACGAGGAAATACTCCTGCTCCCATCCGAGATTGCTGGTTACCTTCTTTACGCTGGGGTCGAAATAGTGACATACATCAGTGGCTGCTACATTGACAGCATGCAGGGCACGCAGCAACGGAGCCTTATAGTCGAGGGCCTCACCAGTATAGGAAATGAAAATAGTCGGGATACACAGGGTATCGTCGATGATAAAGACAGGAGAAGTGGGATCCCATGCGGAATAGCCACGAGCCTCGAAAGTAGCACGAATACCACCAGAGGGGAACGAAGAGGCGTCGGGTTCCTGCTGAGCCAACAGTTTGCCACTGAACTCCTCAATCATACCACCCTTACCATCATGCTCAATAAACGAATCGTGCTTCTCTGCCGTACCTTCTGTCAGTGGCTGGAACCAGTGAGTATAGTGTGTAACACCATTCTCCTTAGCCCACTGCATCATACCTGCTGCCACCGCATCAGCGATCTTACGGTCGAGACGGGCACCATTGTCGATGACGTCAATCATCTTCTCATAGACGTCCTTCGGCAGATATTTGTACATCTTTTCTCGGTTGAAGACCTTCTTGCCGAAATACTCATAAGGTCTTTCACTACCTGCTTTTACGTCGAGTGGCTTCTTCTTGAATGCCTCTTCGACAACCTGAAATCTTAAGTTTGCCATAATAACTGTATTTTATTTTGTGTTTGTATTGTAGGCTATTTTAGCCATTTCTCTATTCTCTGTAATGCTTCAGCCGTCTGGCTTTGTTGTCCGAAGGCTGTTAAGCGGACATATCCTTCACCACTCGGCCCGAATCCGACACCTGGGGTACAGACGACATGGGCGTCGTAGAGCATCTGCTCGAAGAACCTCCAACTATTCATGCCTTCTGGGGTCTTTACCCAAAGGTAGGGAGCATGTTCTCCACCATATACTTCCAGTCCCAGATCCTTCAGTGTCTGCTTCATTGTGTGGGCATTCTGCATATAGTAATCGATGGTTGCCTTCACCTGTTCCTTACCCTCTGGGGTATAGATTGCCTCTGCTGCCCGTTGACTGATATAACTGGTGCCGTTGAACTTCGTACACTGGCGACGATACCATAAATGATTCAATGGAATGCGCTCACCTGTCAGCGTGGAAGCGGTAACATCCTTAGGAACGATGGTGTAACCGCATCTTACACCAGTGAAACCTGCCGTCTTGGAATAACTGTGAAACTCTATGGCGCATTTGCGGGCACCCCGTATCTCGTAGATGGAATGGGGAATGCTGTCGTCCTGGATATATGCTTCATAGGCGGCATCATAGAAGATCAATGCATCGTTCTTCAGTGCATAGTTCACCCATTTCTTCAGTTCTTCCTTCGAGATTACCGTACCTGTGGGATTGTTGGGATAGCAAAGATAGATGATATCCACCCTGCGATCTGGAATCTGAGGCACGAAACCGTTCTCTGCCGTACAAGGCATATAGATGACATTCGACCAACGACCATCTTCCAAAGTGCCTGCACGACCAATCATCACATTGGAGTCGATATACACAGGATAGATGGGGTCGCCTACGGCAATACTATTGTCCCAGCGTACTAATTCTTGCAAGTTGCCCGTATCACTCTTGGCACCATCGTTGACAAAGATCTCATTGATGTCCAAATGGATGCCACGAGGCAGGAAGTCGTTCTTCAAGATGGCTTCTCTCAAGAAGTCGTAACCCTGTTCAGGACCATAGCCTCGGAAACTGCTCTGTATGGCCATCTCATCAGCAGCCTTATGAATAGCCTCCACTACGGCAGGACACAGTGGCTGCGTCACATCGCCAATGCCGAGCGAGATCACGTCGGTCTTTGGGTGGGTAGCCTTGAAGGCATTCACCTTTTTGGCGATGTCAGCAAACAGATAATTGTTCGGCAGTTTGAGAAAATGCTCATTTACTAATGCCATATCTTTTCTTTTTTGGTTTGAAGTTTGTCTATAATTCAATGTCTCCTTCAAAGACGAATTCGGCAGGTCCCGTCATGTAGACGTGGTTGTCTGTCTCGTCCCATCGGATGCGTAATTCTCCTCCATCCATAAGAAGGATGGATTCGCGACCTTTCCGTTGAGTAACGGTAGCAGCAACAGCAGTGGCGCAGGCACCTGTCCCACAAGCCATCGTGATACCGCTTCCACGTTCCCATACTCTCATGCGGATACGACCGTCAGGAAGGATGTTAGCGAACTCGATGTTACAGCGCTGTGGAAAAGCAGGATGATTCTCCAACTTACGCCCTGTCTCACCCACTTGATCAACGTCGTCGGTAAAGATAACGTAGTGGGGATTGCCCATTGATACGAAGGTTCCTTTATCAAGTCCTCGCGATGGAAGGAACTGCTCAGTGTTTTCGAGTTGAGGCTCTCCCATGTCAACAGTAACACTCTCTACCTTTCCGTCTGTTACGTGCAGTTTCAGCACTTTGACACCAGAACGGGTAAGCAAGCGGATTTCCTCTTTAGTAGTGATTCCCTTCTCATAGAGATACTTGCCAATGCAGCGTGAGGCATTACCACACATCATTGCTTCGCTGCCGTCAGCATTGAAGATACGCATCGAGAAGTCTGCCTCTGGAATATTCGAATCACCTATCAACACCAGTCCGTCACTACCGATGCCAGTATGGGGGGCGCTCCATCGACGGGCAACCTCCGCAGGGTCGGGTATATTATATAATAAGGTGTCGACATAAATGTAGTCGTTACCCGCCCCATGCATCTTGGTAAAATGGACTAATGTTGTCATTTTGTTAATCTTTTGGTCGTTTTGCTTACGCTTTGTTTGTTTTCTACTGCAAAGATACGGCATTTTGATATTATATGCAAAATATATTTGTCTTTATTTAGTAATTTTTTAGCCTCAACTTTCAAATTGTAAGTATAAGGGACTATATTCTTTTAAACTGTAAGCATACTAGGTACAATAACGACTATATGCTAAGTAAATAACAAAATTAGTTTCTTATTGCTATGTTTTTCTTGTTTTTCCTTTCAAAATGTCTTACCTTTGCACTCGAAACGTTTCAAAGTGTTACGAAAAAGAGTAGTAATTTAAAGTATTAAGGTATGAAAAAGATTGAGGCAATCATCCGCAAGACAAAGTTCGAGGATGTGAAGGAGGCTTTATTAAACTCAGACATCGACTGGTTTGAGTATCATGACGTGAAAGGTATCGGTCAGAGCCGACAGGAGCGTATATATCGTGGCGTTCAGTATAGTACGGATGTGATTGAGCGTGTAGCGCTGACGATTGTATGCCGTGATATGTTCCTGGAGCCAACCATTAAGGTTATTTTGCAGGTGGCTCATACAGGTCAGATCGGTGACGGACGTATTTTCGTCAGTGACGTGATAGACACCTGGTCCATCCGTACCGGTGAGAACGGTGATACTGTATTAAGAGATAAGAAATAATAGGATAACAACACAAACACAAATTAAAACACTACGATTATGAACGAAATAGGATTATCACTCGATACTGTATGGATGTTATTAGCAGCCATGCTCGTGTTCTGGATGCAGCCTGGTTTCGCACTCTGTGAGGCAGGTTTCACACGTTCGAAGAACACGGTAAATATTCTGTTCAAGAACTTTGTCGACTTTATGTTCGGCTCTCTGTTGTTCTTCTTTGTCGGCTTCGGCTTTATGTTCGGTAGCGATGGAGCAGGATTTATTGGAATGCCTAACTTTGGCGACCTCTCTTTCTATAAGAGCGATCTGCCAATTGAGGGTTTCCTGATTTTTGAGACCGTGTTCTGCGCCACCTCTGCCACGATTGTCAGTGGCGCGATGGCTGAGCGCACAAAGTTCTCGATGTATGTCATCTACAGTGCATGTATCTCCTTGTTTATCTATCCGATATCAGGTCACTGGACTTGGGGTGGTGGTTGGCTTTGCAACGAGGCTGCCGATAGTTTCATGATGTCGACTTTTGGTGCTGTATTCCACGATTTCGCTGGATCTGCCATTGTACATAGCGTTGGTGGTGTGCTGGCTTTAATAGGTGCTATCGCACTGGGTCCCCGTCGTGGAAAATATGGTAAGGACGGTAAGAGTCGCGCTATTCCTGGTCATTCTCTGACGATGGCTGCCCTCGGTGTCTTTATTCTCTGGCTCGGATGGTTCGGTTTCAACCCTGGTTCTCAGTTGGCAGCAAGTGGTGAGGTGAACCGTATCGCTATCTCACACGTGTTCCTGACTACCAACCTCGCTGCTGCAATGGGTGGTGTTGCCACGATGTTCGTCACTTGGATCAAATATGGCAAACCCTCTTTCTCACTGACACTGAACGGCGTGCTGGCAGGTCTCGTAGGTATCACAGCTGGCTGTGATATGGTAGATCCATGGGGTGCAATTGCCATCGGTCTGGTTTGTGGTGTGGTATTGGTTTACGCCATTGAGTTCATCGACCATAAATTGCACATTGACGATCCTGTAGGCGCTTCTTCTGTTCACGGAGTCTGTGGTATCCTTGGTACCATCATGACAGGTCTGTTTGCTGTAGAAGGTGGCGCTTTCTATGGTGGCGGTTGGGGCTTTTTCGGTGCTGAGTGCTTTGGTGTACTGATTATCGACCTCTGGGCTGCTGCTTGTGGTATCGTTCTCTTCTTCGGTATCAAGAAACTGCATGGCCTGCGTGTTGACAAGCGTATTGAGGAAGAAGGTCTCGATATCTACGAACATGGAGAGAGTTGTTACAATTAAAGGTTAGAATTTACGTTTATAATGTAAAGACAATAATTATCAATTAAGGTTTAGGATTATGAAAAAGATTGCAATGATAGCCATGATGGCAACGATGAGTACGGTTGCTATGGCACAGGATACAATAGAGGGAACAATTGGTGCGGATTTCGTATCACAGTATATCTGGCGTGGTCAGGATTTGGGTAATGTCAGTATCCAGCCTACGCTGGGCATAGCCTACAAGGGCCTGAGTCTCTCTGCATGGGGAAGTGTTGGTGTAGAATCTTCGGACACCAAGGAGCTCGATCTGGCACTTTCGTACACCATCGGTGGACTGAGCATCGGTATCACAGACTATTGGACGAATGCCGTTCAGGAGATTGACGAGGATGGAAATCCACAGGCACGCTATTTCTTGTATGATGCCCATCGCACCAATCATGTCTTCGAGGCTTTCCTCGGCTATGACTTCGGTCTGTTGTCTGCAACTTGGTATACCAACTTTGCTGGTGCAGACGGTATCAACAAAGACGGTAAGCGTGCCTACTCATCCTATTTTGAGTTGAACGCTCCCTTCAAACTTGCCACTTGTGACTGGACAGCCACATTAGGTGTGGTTCCTTACGCCACGACAAGTTACAACACAACGGGCTTCGCTGTGACTAATGTGGCAGTCAAGGCCACTAAGGATATCAAGATTACTGATACGTTCTCGATTCCTGTCTTTGGACAAGTGGTGGCGAACCCTTGTTCACAGAAAGCATACTTCGTCTTTGGATTCACGCTACAGCCGTGAGTCCAAAGACTCTTTTCATTCGCAAACATCAAACACATCAAAAAATATGGATACAAAGTACATCTTCGTTACAGGCGGCGTGGTTTCGTCATTGGGCAAGGGAATCATCTCCGCCAGCATTGGTAAGTTGCTGCAGGCACGCGGCTACAAAGTCACTATTCAGAAGTTCGACCCGTATATCAACATCGACCCAGGGACGCTCAACCCCTATGAGCATGGTGAGTGCTATGTGACGGTCGACGGTATGGAGACTGATCTGGATTTGGGACACTACGAGCGTTTTACAGGTATCCATACCACATGCAACAACTCCATCACTACAGGACGAATCTACAAGACCGTCATCGATCGCGAACGTCATGGTGACTATCTGGGGAAGACCATTCAGGTGGTGCCGCATATTACGGACGAGATCAAGCGAAGGATGCTACGTGCAGAAGTGAAAGAAGAGGATTTTGATTTCGTCATCACTGAGGTAGGTGGTACCATTGGCGACATTGAGAGTGCACCGTTTATGGAGGCTATCCGACAGTTGCGTTGGCAACTGGGGCGCAATGCCGTATGCGTACATCTGACTTACGTGCCCTACCTGAAGGCTGCCGACGAGTTGAAGACAAAACCGACGCAGCATAGCGTGAAAGAGTTGCAGTCGATGGGTATCCAGCCCGATATTTTAGTACTCCGTACTGAGCGCCACCTTGATGATGCTTTGCGCATGAAGGTGGCATCGTTCTGTAATGTTGATTTGGAATGTGTAGTACAGAGCGAGGATATGCCCAGCATCTATGAGGTGCCCGTAAGCATGCAGCACCAGGGTCTCGACGCTGCCATTATGCGTAAGATAGGTATCCCTGTAGGAGAGACACCTGCCATGAAGTCGTGGCATGACTTTCTCGACAAGCAGCGTAATGCCAAGCGTGAGGTACATATCGGACTGGTAGGTAAATATGCCTTACAGGACGCTTATAAGAGCATCCGTGAGAGTCTGAATCTGGCTGGTATCTATAACGACGTGAAGGCTCGTCTGCACTTTGTGAATAGTGAAGAGATTACCAAAGCGAACGTTGCAGAAAAACTCAACGGTTTACAAGGCGTGGTCATCTGTCCGGGCTTTGGTCATCGTGGTATCGAAGGAAAGATTATTGCAGCAGAATATACTCGAACGCACGATATTCCCACCTTCGGCATCTGTCTCGGTATGCAAATGATGGTTATCGAGTTTGCAAGGAATGTCCTTGGTTATAAGGATGCCAACAGTTGTGAGATGGACACCCAGACACCTCATAATGTGATTGATATCATGGAGGAACAGAAGAACATCACCCAGATGGGCGGCACCATGCGTCTGGGCGCTTACGAGTGCGAACTGGTGAAGGGCAGTCGCGTTTACGAGGCCTATGGTGAGGAAACACTGATTCGCGAGCGTCATCGTCATCGCTATGAGTTCAACAACCAGTACCTCAAGGAGTATGAGGAGAAAGGCATGAAGTGCGTAGGTATCAACCCTGCTGCCAACCTCGTTGAGATTGTCGAGATTCCTGAACATAAATGGTATATTGGAACACAGTTCCATCCAGAATATTCTTCTACCGTGCTTCATCCGCACCCACTGTTTATGTCGTTCATTAAGGAGTGCGTCATATCGTAATAACGTTATAACGTAATAACGAGAAGAATATATGGAACAACTAAAACATGAATGCGGTGTGGCGATGATTCGTCTGTTGAAACCGCTTGATTACTACGAAAAGAAATACGGCTCGTGGGCTTACGGATTCAATAAACTCTATCTGATGATGGAGAAGCAGCACAACCGTGGACAGGAAGGGGCAGGTATCGCCTCTGTCTGTCTGGACCGTGAGCCTGGTACGGAGTATATGTTCCGTGAGAAGGCTGAGGGAAAGAATGCGATTACAGAGATATTCTCGAGAGTGACACAAGAGATGGCTGGTGAACTCTATATGGGTCATTTACGCTACTCGACAACAGGCAAGAGCGGACTGACATTTGTGCATCCCTTCTTGCGTCGTAACAACTGGAGAGCGAAGAACCTCTGTCTGTGTGGTAACTTCAATATGACAAACATTGATGAGGTCTTTCAGTTTCTCACTGCACAAGGACAGTCACCACGTATCTATGGTGACTCGTACATCACACTCGAACTGATGGGCCATCGATTGGATCGTGAGGTAGAGCGACTTTACGAAGAGGCAAAAAACAAGGGTTTGGAAGGCACAGACATTACACACTATATCGATGACAATGTCTGCATCGCCAACGTACTGAAAAAGACGATGAAGCACTACGATGGCGGCTACGTGATGTGTGGACTGACAGGCTCAGGCGAGATGTTCTCTGTACGCGACCCTTGGGGTATTCGTCCTGCATTCTATTATCGTGATGATGAGATTGTAGCCCTTGCCAGTGAGCGCCCTGTCTTGCAGACCACTTTCGATTTAGATAGCAAGGATATTCAAGAACTGCAGCCCGGACAAGCGCTTATCGTCCATAAGAATGGAGAGAGTCGGCTGGAACAGATTATGCCTGCACAGAAGTTGTCGGCATGTTCTTTCGAGCGTATCTACTTCAGTCGTGGCTCCGACTGTGATATCTATCAGGAGCGCAAGCGACTGGGCGAACAACTGACGCAACCTATCCTGAAAGCCATCAACGGTGATGTCGACAATACCGTTTTCTCATATATTCCCAATACTGCCGAGGTTGCTTTCTACGGCATGACAGACGGTTTTCGTAAGTTACACGGAGAGGTACGAACAGAGAAGGTCGTGTGGAAAGATATCAAGATGCGCACCTTTATTGCCGATAATTCTGAGCGCAACGATCTTGCTGCCCATGTCTATGATATCAGTTACGGCTCATTACGTCCCCATGTGGATAACCTTGTCATCATCGACGACTCCATCGTTCGTGGTACCACGTTAAGGGAGAGCATCTTCAAGATTCTCGACCGTCTGCATCCCAAGAAGATTGTGATGGTGTCGAGTTCGCCACAGATCCGTTACCCCGACTATTATGGTATCGATATGCCTCGCTTGGAGGAGTTCTGTGCTTTTCGCGCCACGATGGCACTTATCGAGGAACGTGGCATGTGGCAATTGGTAAACGATGTCTACATGGCCTGCAAACGTGACCCTCATACCGAGAATCATGTCCGTGCCCTTTATGAGCCGTTCACCGTCGAGGAAATCAATCATAAAATCGTAGAGATGCTTCGCCCGAAGGATATGCAGACACCCGTGGAATTGGTATTCCAAAGAATTGAAGGACTACATCATGCTTGTCCTAATCATCCTGGCGACTGGTACTTTACAGGCCATTATCCGACTCCTGGTGGTACACGCTTAGTGAATCAGGCGTTCGTGAACTATATAGACAACAAACAGAAAAAACAACAATAAAAAAGAAAGATTATGTGTGGAATAGTAGCAATATTCAACGTGAAGGAACAGACGCAGGAACTTCGACAAAAAGCCCTGCGTATGAGTCAGAAAATCCGTCATCGTGGTCCTGACTGGAGTGGTATCTATTGCGGAGGATCTGCTATCCTTGCCCACGAACGACTGAGTATCGTCGACCCCGAATCGGGTGGACAGCCTCTGTTCGCTCCTGACAGAAAACAGGTCCTTGCCGTCAATGGTGAGATATACAACCACCAGAAGATTCGTGAACAGTATAAAGGGAAATACGACTTCCAGACGGGTTCCGACTGTGAGGTCATCCTGGCACTCTATCGCGACAAAGGTATTCATTTTCTGGAAGACATCAGTGGTATCTTTGCCTTTGCCCTTTACGACGAGGAAAAGGATGAGTTCCTGATTGCTCGTGACCCTATTGGCGTGATACCTTTGTATATCGGCTATGATAATGATGGGAAGGTATATATCGCCTCTGAGTTGAAAGCCTTGGAGGGACAGTGTGACCGTTATGAGCCTTTCCTCCCAGGACATTACGTCCATGGAAAAATGGAAGAATTAAAAAATGGAAAAATTGAAGATAAAGCAAAAGACTTCAATTCTTCAACTC
Source organism: Prevotella sp. (assembly GCA_017554145.1). Lineage (GTDB taxonomy): Bacteria > Bacteroidota > Bacteroidia > Bacteroidales > Bacteroidaceae > Prevotella. Next base: position 228,016 of record JAFZIZ010000001.1, read on the forward strand.
TTAAACCTTTCAATTTTGTAAGATATTACAAGCGTGACTGGTTCGAGTATGATGCCGTAAAGGATAATCCTGCCAGTGTTTCTGACATTCATGATGCACTAAAGGATGCCGTGCGTCGCCAACTGATGTCTGACGTCCCCTACGGTGTATTGCTCTCTGGCGGTCTCGACTCCTCTGTCATCTCTGCCATCGCCGAGAAATATAGTGAGATGCGTATCGAGGACAATTCTCAGAGCCGTGCCTACTGGCCCCGCCTGCATAGCTTTGCCGTCGGACTGAAAGGTGCACCTGATTTGGCGAAAGCCAAGATGGTGGCCGATCATATCGGTACCGTACACCATGAGATCAACTATACCATTCAGGAAGGACTCGATGCCATCCGTGATGTCATCTACTTCATTGAGACCTACGATGTGACTACAGTCCGTGCCTCTACCCCGATGTATCTGTTGGCACGTGTCATCAAGTCGATGGGTATCAAGATGGTACTCTCAGGCGAGGGCGCTGATGAGATCTTCGGAGGTTATCTGTATTTCCACAAGGCTCCTGATGCAAAGGCATTCCATGAGGAGACCGTTCGCAAACTCTCGAAACTCTATCTCTACGACTGTCTGCGTGCCAACAAGAGTCTCAGTGCCTGGGGCGTAGAGGGACGAGTACCCTTCTTGGATAAGGAGTTCCTCGATGTCGCCATGCGTACCAATCCTGAGGCGAAGATGTGTCCTGGAACGACGATGGAGAAGCGTATCGTCCGTGAGGCATTTGCCGATATGCTGCCTGCCGAAGTAGCATGGCGTCAGAAAGAACAGTTCAGCGACGGTGTAGGCTATTCATGGATTGACACCTTGAAGCAGATTACTGCCGAGGCTGTCACTGATGAGCAGATGGCACATGCCGCAGAGCGTTTCCCCATCAATCCGCCGAAGAACAAGGAAGAGTATTATTATCGTAGCATCTTTGCCGAGCATTTCCCCTCCGACAGTGCCGCCCGCAGTGTTCCCAGTGAGGCCAGTGTCGCTTGTAGTACAGCCATCGCTCTGGAATGGGATGCCGCCTTCAAAGGCATGAACGACCCCTCAGGCCGTGCCGTCAAGGGTGTTCACGAACAAGCGTATTAATAGATTTACAGAAAAGCCCCTACGCCATTCGACGCAGGGACTTCTTACATCTGACTTCGTCTATGGATTCAGCAACTTCCAACCGATATCGATATGTGTTGCCAATATCTCTTTGGTCTTGGTGTCTAAGCCACATTCCACAGTCGCCATAGCGAGAACAAGGTCACACCATACCAGTTTGGTTTCTTCCTTCATGGGTGGAAGTGGTGTTGTTGGCTCAATGCCCGTCATCCTACAGACGTTTCGTATATAAGCCTGCACATTATTCTCTGTCTCAGGCGCCCAACGGCGAATGATGCGACTGATGGTATTACAATGATACTTCTCGTAGTACGTGCGTAGCAGTTTCAGTGCTGCACGACATCCGTAACTCATTGTTTCAAACTGGGCGAAGTTCCTGTCCGTACTGGGTTTGATTTCACCCTGCCAGTTGATATTCGAATTTTTGACGATATTCAGCGGATTCTTATTCCGCATACCTCTTGCTGTTTTACTCATAATCTTTAACTCTTAACTCTTAACTCTTAATTCTTAATTCTTATCTCTTAACTTAATTAAGTTTCTTGCTCTTCTGAAAACTGCCATCTGCCATCTGTACCACATAATGACGTTTTTTCCAAGTACTAATCATGTTTCCCGTCTTTTCTGTTAACATTCCCTGCTGCTGTCGTACGCGTTTGGCGTCATCAATAGTGAAGATGTCAGGCAACAGTTCCAATAGATTACGGGGTCCACGAGTACCGATGCGCGAACCGTCGCCATTGTTGGCTCTCTCAATGTCCTCCCCAAAGAAAGCCATCTTACACCATAGATCGTAGTTCAGCGACCAGCGGATAAAGTCCTCCGTGCTCTTCTCCCATTTCTGACCGTTGGCAACATAGAGCACACAGGCTTTCAGCCACGCTATCACACAGGCACGATGCGAGAGATTCCAGTAGACTTCGCTCTGACTCAACCTGGCAAACTCCGCACACTCCTGCTGAAGCTTCTGAGCGAGTTTATACGCCTGCGGACAGTCTATCAACCCACGAGCCGCCACGAGGTTGTCGATAAACGGTTTCAGCGCCTCGTCGAATGCAGCATCATAGACTCCGTAGATAGGTTGCTCACTGCCAATCTCCTGCTCGGGAATCGTACAGAAATTGATACGTGAGATAGGTCCGTCAGTTAATACTCGATTAAAGAACCTACGACCTTTCAGCAACGTCGTACAGGCGTTCCAGTTAAAGCGACACATAGGTCTCGCTGTTACTGACTGCGTGCCTATTCTCGTCTGACCATAGGTGGCATCAGAATCGAATGCCAGGCACATCAGTTGGAAGTGCTGCTTTCCCGTCTGCCCCTTCAGCTGCTCAAAGAGGTCGAGCTCGTTCAGCTTCACATAGACGAAATGTCCTTCTGCCTCATCCATACGAGTTACCAGTGCAGGCTTCGTCATATCAGGGTCGATTATCTGGATAATCAGCCCCTCTGGACGTACCATCTTATCCTTGTTGGCACCCTTCTTCTGACAGTCCTTCTTCCATTCCGCTTCACGACGTTCATTCTCCTTATCGCGACGCTCAATGTCCGCCATGATATGGTCTATCGGCTTGTCGATACAACCCTTACCGGCTCCCGTTCCGGCCATCAGGCAGTTCATCAGCGTTGCCTCATGCTCCACGTTGTCCGTATAGCAGAAGCGCACTCCACACAGGTGGGTTGCCAATGGCGGGAATACAGCATGCGCCACAGCCGCCTTATAGACTGCAGGAGTCTTCGATGTCAACAACTGAATCAGCTTCGGCAGCTTCTCAGGCATCGTGGGAGGTAACTCTATTTCGGCTGTTGGCTCTTGGCTATTAGCCATTGGCTCTGCGAGTTTTTCCACGATAGCCTCAATCTGTTTGGAAAAGCCTTTGGGTGTCTCTTTACAGGCAGAGTCCACGATGCTCGTCAATTCCTGTTCAGACAGCCCCAATCGTGGCATCACTGCCAATAGTGTCTCTCGCTTATTGTCGCAGATAGAACGCAGATTCACAGCCAGTTTATGCAGCTTCACGTTCCTCTCACCCTCTTGGGGCTCACCGCCATTCCGATTCCAATATTCTTTGATAATCTCAGAATAAGGTACGTCACGGAATTTCTTTTCCACGGAATCAGAGCAGACAGAAGTTTCCACCTCTTCCTCCACTCTTTGGCTCTCCCCCTTGGGGGAGCAGGGGGAGGGGTCGAATATCTCATCTGAGAGATAAATCAAGTCTTCCTCGCTGGCCGTAGTGGTGAAGAACACACGGGTGATATCCTTCGCCCCTTCGTCGTATTGCACACCGAGCAGTTCACTTGCCCACTTTAGGTTTTCCTCCTGCGAGAGCTCGGGCTTACGCTTGAATACCAAGTGATAACCAGCTCCCCGTGCACTCAATTCCAGCATCAGCAGACCCAGCTCGTCCTTCTTCGCCAAGATACGCTCCTTCACCGTTTGCATCTCCTCCGTTGGGATATGGTCGACATCCATTCCGATGGTACTGCTCGTATGGGTGGAGCCTTTCAGCGAGCCGTCCTCGTTCGGCAGACACGAATAGTTCATCTGCAAGAGTTTGTACTTCTTACTCTCGTCGCCCTCACGGATGGCCTTCACTGTAGCCTGTTGTTTCTGACTTCCACGCAGATCGATATACTCTTCTCTGGTAAGGATGGGGCGCATCATTTTCGCCCCCTCCTTATAATAGATGATATGTACACTCATAGACACCCTCCTTCCATCTCGTCACCACGCTCATGCAGAAACTCTGCCATCTCGCGACATTCAGCAAGCATGGTAACAGCATCCTTGCACATACCCATATCCTTGGGAACACTGATCCACATCTTACGGCGCATCCTGCTCTCCTTCAGCCATCCGTTGGCACTACGATACAGCATCACGTCTTGGACTTTATGGTTTCTTGACAGACGTTTATACGCCCTGAATGTTATCTCACCCGTCCACTGGTCACGATGCAGTGAACCTTCCACACACTTGCCCGATATAAGGGCCTCTAATGTCTCTTCGTTAATTTGAATATTCTTTCGCATTGTTTTGAGTTGATTTTGCGAGAAGAAGGTTGGAATCTTTGGCCATTTACTCGAGAACATCCTCCTCACTTCAACTCAGATTAATTATTTCTATAACCGCTAACCATTAACCGATATGATAGATCGATCCAAACTCCCTTTCGAACATCACTCTGATTTGTTCCACGCTTTTGGAAACAATTCTCAAACCGTTCTGTCTCGCTACCTGTTCTTCTTGTCGGATAGTCAGGAGGAAACTCAGATACTCTTTGCGCTTTACCTTACCACCCGAAAGACCAGCTGCTTTCAGTTGCTTGTTCATCTTCCAGAGACCGCAAACCTTACAGGACTCTACTTTACAGTCTTTGTAAGAGCAATGTCTCTCCCCGGCTGCAGTATAACTTTTGAAAGCGCACGAAGCACAACATCGTTTGATGGGAACCCCAAATGCGTTTCTTGCATAAAGCTTAATTCTTTTTGCCATCACTTTTGTTTTTTTAAATTAATAAATAAGTTTTACGTTGCATCTTGAATGCGGATGCAAAATTACAACTGGCAAAAAACAAAAAGCCCCTATATAGGAGCTATATATAGGAGCTATATAGGGAAATATAGGAGGTAACCCTCCTTGATTATCAAATAGTTACGTTAATCCTCAAAAATCCTGTCTATAATAGCAGATCGTGCAGGAGATTTGCCAAGTTCCAGGAATTTGTTCTTCTCTTGTGCAAGATTTTTGATACCCCAGAAGCCTTCGAACGTCTTCCATTTCTTACGCAGATGCAGTATTTCTGAAAACGCTTCTGCTATATACATCGCCTGTTGTCTTGAAGTAGTCTCCAACAACATATAATGCTCGTCAACGAACCGATATTGCTTTAGGCGTTTCCAGTATTTCGTCGCCTTGTCAGAAAGTAACGGGTTATCTTCCTCATGCTTCTCTACCATTTCCTCATTCGTCTTAACCACATCTTCCTCCCTTTCCTCCTCTAGCTTCTCACCTTCGCTGTAGTAATTATCTCCATTCACTTTCAATATCAGTTGCCCAATCTGTCCAATATGTACAGGACCATAATGTTTTTCATGCATATCCTCTTGCTCTTTCATATACGACAACGCACTGACAAACTCTTCCAGATTCTGAGTCGTGTTTGTTTTGTGTTCCTTCAGGTTAACATGCCAGTTGAATTTGTCAGCATTGTCGTTGATTACCTGTTCCAACGTGTCTTTCACCTCTTCTGCCTCTTCCTGCCAGTCTCTGTGTTTCTCTATCATCACGAAACTGGGATATAGTCTGGTATCTATCAGAATGTCGAGCGTCGTCATGTCTGTCTTCTTCACAGCCCTCAGCATATACATCCCTTCTTTGGGAGTCTTCGCATATTTGAAGTAGCAATGAGGACTTGAAGGATAGCACTTCATTGATAGTCCGTTTCTTTGGAAGCCTGCGTCGCATACTGCCTGCACAACTTCCGTTGCCGCTAACAATCCGGGCTCTCCATCACCCGCCATTCCCCTTTCAAGGAAACAGCGATAAAAAATAAAATTCTTGTTCATACTTATTTGTTTAGTTATTAATAATAATTTAGTTTTTAAACGAAGTCAAAGGTAGTAAAAAAATATGAGCCGACCAAAGGTCAGCCCATCATTTTTCTTTAACCTTTAACCGTTATTACTTCAATCATCGACCAAAGATAAAGAAATAACAAATATTTTAAACAGGAATTGTTTACCCTAAACCAGAAGCATCTTAAAACTTTAACTTTACACCCGAATAACTATCTTCCCACCACCTGGGCCAAAAACGAAGTCACCTATCAGCCGTACTGATCTTGGTATGCTGAGTGTCACAAACTGGCGACAGGTGGCAAATGCCATTGAGCAAATAGTCACTACGCCATCAGGTACAACGTACTCTTCACTCTTAAACGAGGAACGGGCAAATAGCAACCGATGCCCATCAAGACTATACCCCACGTCGTGCTCGTCCAAACGATATTCTCCTTCGTCCTCAAAGGCCCATGTCTCTTCATCTCGATTAGCGTATTTCTTCGTCCAGAAATAGATTGCTGGCATCAGTTCCTCGTTCTCCTCTTCATCCTCACTAAACACCAACTGGTCATGTTCATGTACATGAGCCGTCCAAGGCACATGCAGCGTTCCAATCCGGCAACCTATCAATGCCCCAGGCTCTATCTCTTCTACACCTTCAGGAATCCAATAAGCACCATCCGCACTGGCACCCTTCAACAGCCGCTTCCCATCTGCAGAATAAACAAAGCCATAGCTATCCATCCACAGCTGATCCGTATCACTCATACATTATTATTCTAAAAAGCTTTTTTAGTTTCTTGAGACAACTCCCACAAAATATCTATTGGATTCCTATATACAGGATTCTCGTTCTCCAGATATTTGTCAAGGGCATAAACAGCTGCATCATTAATTTTCTGATACAGTCCATTGTGCCCATTCCAATTTGTAGACCAGCTGTTCAATTCGTTTTGATCATACCATATTTGATACAACTCTTCGTATTCTTTATCAGAGAGTTCTATTCCAAATTGGTAGCGTCCACTGATATTACTGCCATATTCTTCACTGCCAGCCTCAAAACAGAAATCAACATAGATTTTTGCTATTTTCATCTGAACAATTCTTCAAGAATATTTAACATGTCATTTCTATGGAAGTCTCTAATTTCAACATCATTCTTTGAATCATTGTACCAATATATCTTACCCCAATAGCTATCTTTATTGTAATCTATGAACACGCCTACATATGAACCGCAATTATAATAATCAGAAGCACCTTCTTGTCTTGGTCTTACCATCCGGTTTAATTCTCTTTCATCATCAACTCGTTTCTCAGGATTATCCGGTTTCTTCATTTCTAAAACCAAATAATTGGGTTTTGTTTCTTCACGCGTTTGAACAATCAAGTCAACCCTGACCTTATGACCATCAACAATCTTCGGATTTCCTCCATAACTTCTATTATATTCTACATCAACATAATATCCCTTAAATAATTCCGTTCCATTCAGAAAATCATAAGCTCTCATTCTTTTTTCCATGTACATAGCCACACGTGCACAAATATTCCATTCAGAAACCTCATCGTTCAAATTGACTCTATCGAGTGTATAAACGTCTTCGAAGGAGTTACGCAAAAGCCATAATACTATTTTTCTTGTCTTATTCATACTTCAATAACTTCAATAATAGAACTTCCTAACTCTCTTACTGTTTTTTTATAGCTTCATTCGCTTTGTTTTTATAATAATCATCAATATCATTATGTCCCCATCCGTTTTTCAATTCCAGAAAGAGTTTGTGCGCTAATTCTGAGTTCCCTTCTCTTTCTAAAAGGGTGGCTAATTCGTACATCCCCTTGGCATCATTTCTTTCAGCAGAGGTCATTAAAAATTCTTTTGCTTTCATTACATTAGAATCTACGCCCAATCCATCTCGATAAATAACGCCTAAATAAGCCTTTGCTCTATCACGAAGTGAACCACCACCATAATGTTCATCGTCCATATCTGCTTTCTCGAACAATTCACGTGATTTCTCATAATTTTTTTGTATCCCGATGCCTTTAAAATACATCTCACCTAAATTGCAATAAGCATCACGAAAGCCCAAATCCATTTCTCTTTGATACCAGTAAATAGCTTTTTCATATTTTTCCTCTTCCATAAATTTTGCTGCGAGAACATCAATCGTTGATGAAAAAAGTCCATTACATTCGATATTATATATTATTTCATGTTTGGTTAACTGTTTATGATTAAACTTCCTTAACCAATAATCAGCTTTAGTTGCATCCTGAGAAATTGTTTCCCACATTTCACCACCACCTGATTCAGTATTGTACATATAATAGTATTCGAAATTACCTATTTCGCCATAAGTATACATAATACCCATCATATACTGAAACAAATAATTACCCTGCTCCGCAGCCTGCGTTTTTAGCTCTATTGCTTTATTAATATCTTTGCTTACTCCCAAACCCTGAGCATATAGATCCCCTAATCTCCATTGAGCTAAATCGAGTCCTTTTTCTGCGGCTTTTTTATACCAACTAACAGCTTGTTCAATATTATCTGTTGGTGTTACATCTAAAGATTCAAACATCGGATAATTTATTGTCGAGAATGACGGGTCATTGAACAGCCCCATTCCAAACTCTGCAACGGAAACACCCTTATTTGCATTTTCTCTACACCATTGTTTGTCTGATAACATTAGATACTGAGCATCTATCATTCCATTATCAGCAGCCTGTTTTATCAAGTTCATTATTGCTGATTGTTCCTTCAAATTGTCATTAATATTTATCTTTGTTAACTGCTCTGGGAATCCTGTCTTATAATCCAACAAAAGTTTTCCAAGAGCAATTTGTGCTTCAGGATAACCTTTTTCTACTGCCTTTACATAAAAATTATATGCCTCTTGATAAGATTCCTGAGTATTTGGATCCTCATCATAATCTCTGTCAAATGGAACTATAGATGCTTGCCCCAATTGATATGTAGCAGGAGCATAACCAGTATCCGATGCTTTTTGTAATTTCTCATAGGCTGAGGCTATATCATTTCTAGCCATAGCTATCATTCCATCGTTATATAACTGTGATGCGTCCTTTTCTTTCTTAAGCAAGCATAATTCATAAGTTTCTTTTGATTCAACCGAAGGGATTCCATGTTCTGTGAAATCAACGACGAGTGGTTTACAATTCACAGCCTTCACTTCAAGACGAGAGCTTTTTTCTGGCATATAAACCCAGTACTCATTTGTTTTAAAGGCAACTTCACCAGCAATATCACCCTCAAAAAGGACATTACGCAATGGGAATTGGACCTTAATTAATGCACACGCTATTCCTTTTGTGTCATCACGCTGGTTTGTTCGTGCTGCAATATCAGACGAACTTTGTTTAAAACTAATCACAGCGATTTCTTCTTGTGAGAAAACTGAGATACTAACTACAAGAAACAATAAACTAAATAACTTTTTCATAATTATAGCGGTTTTTAATAATTGTCCTTAATAAAATCAATAGCTTTTTGATAACCTTTTTTAGATAAGTAATTTAAAGTATTAAAGACTTTTATTCTGTTATCAGTATAATCGTATTGATAATAATCTATTATTGCTTTTAAATATAGAGCATCGTCATCATCTATACCAGTAAGAAATTTACTTGCTTTTTTATATTCTTTTCGGTTATAATAAATCTCTGCTAAACGACAGGCCGCTTTGGGGTGACGACCCGTATACGAATTTTCAGGAGAAGCCTTTAAATAATAATCCATTGCCATATTAATGTCTTTGGGAACATTGCGTCCTTCTTCATACATATAGCCCAGCTGAAACAATGCTTCTGGCAAACCTTCAGCAGCTTGCTGTTTAATAAAATCAATTTTTGTTTGATCTATCGGATATAATCTATTTCCATATATTCTAACCAAATCAGTCTTCGATTGATTTGTAGGTGCTATTTCATAGACTTTATTGTACCAATCAGCTGCAATGGATAGATTCTGTGATTTACACATTCCCATTTCGTAAATGACACCTAAGCATCTCATTGCTTTCAGATTTCCAGTAGCGGCAGAATCTAGACAAATATTATACATAAGGTCACATCCCTCTGACAATCCATTACTTTGAGGAAAATCTATGAACAGATCATCTCCTGCCCGTTTATAGCCTTTAGCGCATGCTTTTAATTCATATAGGCTTGCTATAGAATATATATCTTTTTCTTCATCTCGATTTACTCGTGAACTACCACGCCATATTTTAGATTTTTGTCTACATGCATAAATGTACATCAGTTCTCCTGGCATTTTATCAAGACAAGTACTATCACCTTTTGACAATAGTTTCTCTATCCAGTAATATCCTGATTCATTCTTGCCAGAATCGCCATTCTTAACAGTAGCCAATTGAGCCATTGCGATTTGCGCCTTTACATCACCTCTTGTGGCAGCCATCTTCAAGAAAGTCCTTGCATTATTTGGAACTTCCATGCCATCTAGATTCCATCCTAATTGATATACTTTGTTAATAATGTCTTTAGTATCATCTACAAGATGTAATGAATAGGTCTGTCCGCCTATTAGAGAACTAATCCCATAATCACCAAACACAACATCCTTTGTCTGATAATCAGTATGCTTTATCTTAATATGTTTTGCACCATTGGCAATAAAGACCATATATACATCATCTTTATATTCAACATCACCAACGACCCATCCTTCAAATTCAAGTCCTTCTTTCAACGATTGTACTTTTAGCAATGCACATGAATTACCATTGTTGTCATTTCTCATTCTCACTGCCATCTGGGCATTCTCCAATGGCTCGAACTCCTTCACCTCGATATCTTGGGCAAAAGTTACTCTTGTGAAAAGCAGGATAAATGTTATCAAAATGACTTCCTTTTTCTGTTTCATATTCATTTTGGTCTAAGATGCATATATCGTAATTATAAATATTCTCAACTTACTACATCAAGCGAACTTTAGCCTGTCTGCATACGCTCTCAAATCTACTATTCAATGCACGTTGATACCATTCTCTTGCACTTTCTTTGTTACCCGTCTTAAGATAACAATCTCCTAAATCAATACAAAAATCTAATGAACTATCTTCATCAACATATTTCATACATTTTTTGTACCAAACAATTGCATCAGCATACATGCTTTCTTTCTTATATAGATCTCCTATGTGCTTATAAGCATTTAAAACCTGTCCTTTATCAGACAACTTGTAATTAATCAGCTTTAAATAAATATCCTTTGACTTCTGAAAATTATACACCTCAGGCTTATCTTTTTCCCCATATAAAGAAGCTAACAGCTGAAGTGCCGTAGTTTTTAGATTTTCACTTCCATCATCTTCAAGATTGTCTATTGCTAAAGAAAACCAATATGCTGCCTGAATGTAATCCCTGTACATCATGCCATGTGCTAGCCAGAATTGACTCTTACCATCTCCTTGTACAGCCCTTTCATAACCATTAAGCGGCATAAGAGTATACTGAATTGTGTCTTCGTCTATTCCTTTGATATTTACAGGTAACTCAACACTGCCATATCCATACTGAGATAATGTAAGTGTATGTTTTCCTAATGACACATCTATTAATAGTCCATCATCCAACTTAACTTCTTTGCCATCCAACAATACATTATTATAATCTGAGATATTTGTAATTATCCTCAATCTTCCTCTCATTTGCTTCAATTCGGGTAGTTCAAATAGGTGGTTACCTTTTTCTACAATTATTACCTCTTGTTGTAATGACAAAAAACCATCTTTTTGGGCTTTTATTACATATGTACCAGGAACAACACTCCCTTGCCAGTTTCCATTACCTATTTTTTTATCATTAAGATATAATTGTGCACCATTTGTTTTGCAACCGATTTGTACTTGCGCCTTTAGTGATTCCAATGCAACATTTACTGTCTGGATTCCCTTACCAGTATTTACAATTTCAACTGCAGATTGATATCCATCAGCTTTTACTTGTAACACATGCTCACCTTTTTTCAGGAATAATCGATAACTTCCATTTGAAAGAATATCAAGAGGAATATTGTCAACAACGACTTGTGCTTCAAAAGGTTTTATGTTGAGAATAACGGTGTTCTTATCTGGTTTGAAAGAAGATTCTCTTAAGATAAGAAGATAACTAGTTTTTGACTCTATTTCATCAATCCCATAATCTTTAAATACAATTTTAAACGGTAAATAACAAGGACGCTTGATTGTCAGATCTTTTGATCCTTTTGACAAATATACCCAGTACTCATTCAAATTACTATCTATATTTCCAACCACATTTTTGCCAAAAGAAATATCAGAAGCGCTAACTTGAACTTTAACCAACCCACAAGGTATACCTAAACTATCATTTCGTTGATTAATTGATGCAGATAAGTCCGATAGGACTGTTTTCATCCCCTTAACTTCCAATCCTTGTGCATTCATGACAAGAAAAAAAAATGAGAAGATTATCACTGAAATGCTTTTAATTATTCTATTTGATTTCATATCCTATTTCTTTTAATTCCTCTTCAACTCTTGAGAATGAACCGCCACTAAGAAGAAAAGCTTTACGATACCAATACGCAGCTATATTTAGATCTTTTTCCACTCCACCAATTCCATAACGATAATAACGCCCCATCCAATAACATGCATTTAAATCTAATTCAAGATCAAGACTTTGTTTCAATAAAGCGAAAGCTCTCTTAGGATCCTTTCTACATCCTCTTCCTATTTCTAAATATTTTGCCAAACTTCGTAAAGCCTCTGGATGATTTTGTGCTGCTGCTTTTTCCAACCAGTAAATTCCTGTTTCATAGTTGACATCATTTTTATTCCAACCCTCTACAGAAGAGAAAGTTTCATTATTATACATTCTGGCTAATTTATTTTGAGCATCTGCATTACCCCTAATAGCTTCCATTTTTATTTTACAGAATTCTGACATATATTCCAAAGAACCTTCTATTGTATAGGTCTGTCCCTCCTCAATATCAATTGTTTTTCTAAACGAATAATAACAATCCTTATCTACAACTACTTTATGAGTACCTACTGATATATCTTCTATAAAGAAGGGGGTAATTCCCACTCTCTTTCCGTCAATATAAATAACACAGGAATCTGGTTGGTATTGTATGTTCAATTTTCCAGATATTTCTTTTAAGCCGATCATACTTACAAAAACAGAATCATTTTCTTGTATATTCAAAATCCTAGTCATAGAAATGAATCCGTCCTTCTTAGCATCTATAGTATATTCTCCAGGTGGAACTAATCCTTCCCAATCATTAATTCCTTTCTGCACCCCATTAACATAAATAACTGAACCTTCCGTTACACATGAAACTTTAAGGTATGAAAAAAAAGTTGTCAAATCAACATCAACAACTTTAGCTTTCTTTTCAACTTTAATTAATCTATTGTTAATTGCAAAATCGCCTAATTTAACAGAATAAAAATGGCTTCCAATTGGGAGACTTAGATTATAAATTCCATTTCTTTCTTTAGGGAGCAATTCATTATTAACATACAAATCCACATCTGATGGCATAACTTTTAAGACTATAGTTCCTTTCTTGTCCGATGTATTCACTTTACGTCTTTCTGTTTTAAGCTCTAACTTATAAACATGTCCAGAAGATATTTTATTAACACCATAATCAGAAAAGGTAACTGTTATTGGTAGATAATTAGGATGTTTAATATTTAACCGTTTAGTTCCTTTTGATAGATATACATAATATTCAACTCCTTTAATCTCTACATCACCAATAATATTGCCTTCAAACTGAAGGCCTTGCTCTTTCAATACAACTTTTACCAACCCACAAGTATTACCATTGATATCTTTTCTCGGACTCGTCACTGCCGTCTGGTCCTTCTCCAACGGCTCAAACTTCTTCACCTCAATGTCTTGGGCATTGATGCAAAGAACTATAGTCCAAACTGCTATTATAAATCCCGTTCTTTTCATAAAATCAATTTACTATAGTGATGTATAGTTACAATAATTCATAATTTTTTCTGTGACTTCTTCCAAGTTTTTAGGTCTTTCCCCCTATGTTCTATAAAGTTCTTTAGTCTTACTTTAGAACGATTAGAAAGTTCTTCTCCAGAGCAGTTTCCATTTACAAAATCCACAAGTTCTTGTACTTGAGTTTCAAAATCTGATTTTGACTTTTGAAAAGCAGCTTTAGCACTCCGTCCTTTATAAGGTTTTATCCAATCAAGTTCTGTTAGTTGCAAAATATAAAAGTTCTTACCCGTTTCATTTAAAAGGAATTGTAATTTGTTTACTTCTATATAGGTCATCATCCCTTTTATTTCCACATACAACTTACTTCCGTCCTTTCGTGATGTAAGCATAACATCTACTTTGTGTTTATTGCTTTTTGTAAAAGGCGTATTATCTATCTCTGTAAAAAACTTGAAGTCTTCCTCCAACTTAAGCCCTAATTTGTCTAATACATAACATATCGCTTTTTCTGTATTGTACATTTTATGCTTGATTTGAAATAATTCATCTTCATATAGTTTGGCGATTTCCATAATTATTATTTGTTAATTTTAAATATCAAAATCACTTAGACTAAATACTTCGTCCTTGGGCAAGGCTTTGCCTCCTATCTTATCAGGTTGCCAAGTACGAACGTGAACCTGCGGAGCATTTTCGTTGGTAAAGTCCCAAAGCAGGAAAAGATAGCCGTCATCATGGTATCTTCCACTGGTCCACCCTTGCTTGAGAGTGACACCATAGAAATTAGCATTCACAGGATGGCGCATCACCTCTATCTCGTCAAAGGTTACCTTAATATAGCTGTTACGCTGGAAAATGCCACGAAGGTTTCTGATGTATTGTTCCTTGCTTTGTTTGTTGTACTGAATCTTCTGAGAGGTAAAGCCTTCTGCATGTCTTGTAGTGATGACTTTACCTGTGATTATCAAAGCATCATCGCTGAACACTTGATTAAGGAAGTTGATGTCCTTCTGATTATAGGCAGTACGGAATTGTTCCACATAGTCTAATATCAACTGTCGACGACGAAGATCTGTCAATTCCAGATTACTCTTGATGACATTCATATAGAGATTCATCGAGATACTCAGATAGAAACTCTCTACTTCGCCTTGCTTGTCGAAACTAATAACAGCCTCCTGGTACTCATCCTCATTGAAGTCACGTTCTCCAGTAGGTTTCATCATCAGGGGAATGTTACGTACTTGATAGCCTGTACCCGTCGTGATGCAATGTTCAACAATATCCTCATCAGTGCAAACAAATGGCGTATTCTCCCATAACATAGCCATAGACTGTTGGACACGAGTATTGACACCCATTGCCGAAAAGTTAAGACTACGACTTGCTGCCTGTGCTTCATTAACCTCATTCAGAATACGAGTAACGCTATTTTCCATCTTTGATTTAAGTGCACTGTTGTCAATGCCATCAGAGATGGTAAAAGACACATGCGCTACACTGAATGATAAATGACAAACAATAAATGATAAAGACAATAATATTCGTTTCATATTCTTCATTATTTAAGTTGGAACCAGATGGCTCCACAGTTCTTATAATTCTTTATGTTATCTTCCTTAAGAGTATTGAGGTTGTATTGAGTAGAAGCACATTTACGAAGCAACGCTGATATGTTGCCTTGCTGATCATAAACAAAGATGTGACAATTCCCATCTGTGGGCATTGTAGCATACTTTCCATAGGAAATGAGTCTGTCTTTGCTTTTCAAGTCTTTGATATAGGGTTCTATATCATAGAAACTTGTTATGGATTTCATTTGCTGTTCATCAGGTGTAAGAGTTATTTCTGCTCTTGCCTCAACAGGAGCCTCTTCAGAAACGACATCATTGGGCAAAGATTCCTCTGTTTCCTGTGGTGCAACTTGGAATACCACGACCTCACTCTTGTCAGAGACTGGCATAATGTCACTCTTCTTGACATAGACAAAGGCTCTGTAATAATCGCCTCTTCGTGTCTGTACTTCGAAACAATGTTCTTTTGCCTTGGCTATACACACCTCAACACCTTCATTTGCTTTCTGACTTCGAATCCAGTCGCCTACCTTTATTTCAAGGATGGCTTTCGCTCCTATAAAAGCCTCATTCAAATCCTTCATGGTGGCTTCAGCATAAAGATAGGTAGTATCTCGCTTGATGGTACTAATTTTCTTAGCCATTTCCTGAGATTGTGCATGTATTTCGATGAATCCCATAACACAAAGCAATAGTACTAAATGTAGTCGTTTCATTGCCATTTTACTTTTTTATGAGTTTTTGATTGTTTCTGATACAGATCCTTCACATTATGAGTCGGAATATAAGGAGTCAGACGAACTTTCAGGACTGCTTTCTGATCTTCAATGAATTTATCAGGAATTACAACAGAAAGCAAATGATGGTAACCTAATTCCTTACTCTGCGCTATAACAAGTGCCAAAATGCCATCCTCTCTCTCTTCCTCAACAGCAAAGAAAACTTTTAAGTTCCACTCCGCACAGTAATTGAGCCACTGATTGAGCGTGATGGTATAGTTGATAGTACTCATACCATAGACAGACTGTTCCACATACATCTTGTAGTCTGCATGGGGTAATAACCCATGAAACAAATTGGCAGCAGAATAGTCCAAATGCTTTTTGTCAAAGACAGGCTGATAGTTCTTTTGTACCTTATTATAATATAGGGCATCAGAAAGACTGCCTAATACAAGGGTATCACCTTGGGACATATACAGAGTCTCATTCAACTTCCTTAAATTGGATGGGGCTTTCGTCTCTTTTGTACGTTGAGAGGCTGAAAGAACTGCATCCTTGAACTTCTTTGATGCCTTGTCTTTATCTAACCCAAACAGTAAATCGTACTGGGCAGGAAAAACTATAGTAACAAAAGGCTCGTCACCCTTCATCCAATTTACTTCATAATAACGGTCAAGCAAAGTAATGGAGAATGGCATAGCATCATTAATCTGAGACAAATCTGCAAGTTTTCCTTTACGGAAATAAACTTTGTCATCTGCCATCTTTGTCTCAATAGAAGTCTGCTTCTGGGAAGGAAGTTCTTTAAAATAACGCTCCAAAAAGTCCATGACTACCCTTTGAGTCTTTGGCACGACCTCCTTTATCTCAGGGTTGAAGAGTTTCAAACCCTGAGATGATATGGAGATACAATATACTGCCAATAATATCGTATAAATGGAGCGCATTCTCATATTACTGGTATTTACTTTCCAATAATCACACTTCCCTTCACCTGATTGTCTGAGCCATACCAGATACCCTGTACCAGATGCCCATCAGACCATTCACCAATCACATAATCGCCAGCAGAAGCAACACGTTTCTTGGGGTCACGGCTATCAATCACATGGGAGGTCTTGAATATCATACGACCACTCACATCATTAGGCCAACTACCCTTAAAGGTTGCATATCCAAGATCTCTTGAACCAAACGATGCAACGGGTTTCGGAGAAGACTGGACTACAGGTTTTGATGTTGGCTGAGATGCAGGTTTCGATGTTGGCTGTGAAGTCGGGACTTGTGACTTTGCATCCGCCTCTTTTGCATTTTCTTGTTCATACGGTCCTTCTACGGATACGACAGCAGTATCAGCCAGACCTGTACGATCAGACTTGACAATTACATTCACTTGCCCAACCTTAAGAGCCTCAAGTTTTCCCTTTGGTGAAACCTTGACAATTGACTCATCGCTTGAACTCCATGAAATATTCTCATTCTGGTTTTCAGGCGTAAACTTCACTGTCAGTTGCTGGTGACCTCCAGGTCTTAGGACAATAGGATCTTCAACGATGTCGAGAGTTTCCATATTAATATCCTCTTCAATAACAGTATATTCGCATGAAGCAGTCATCTCTTCATTGTCCTTAACCACAACCGTCACAATTGCTTTACCAGGTGCCTTTGCAGTCACTACGCCATTATTGACAGTAACGACATTCTCATCACTGGATTTCCAAATCAATTCTGGTTGTACTTCTTTTGGTTCTACAGTAACAGTAAGTCTGTCCGTCTGTTCCAATTTAAACGTTACTTTTGACTTGTCGAGAGTCAATTTCTCAACTTTGGGTCCTCCAGAGAGAGCAAAGATACCCACAATAATAGCCAGTAATACTACTACGCCAGCAATAATGCCAATCAATTTCATATTACCACCCTTCTTGGGGGGAGGACATTCACGTAAAGGTTTACCGCATTCTGTGCAAACAAAGTCTTTTCGAGCAGGTATTTCCTGCACTTCTTTTGACTTACATTTCTCGCAATTGTCGTTCAGACAGATTCCGTATCTATAGCGTATTCTATCTTTATTTCTTGATGTTGCCATAATACTAACAATTATTTCATTACTTCAATTCTTCTATTACACCATTGGTGGAGGGGTTGGACCACCTGACGGTGGCAATGGAGGCATAGAAGGCGTTGGCCCGAACAATGCTTGTAAAGCAGGAACCTGACTTGCAGGAGCCCAAGCAGGCATACCTTCCATCCACACCATACTTTGAGGTGTCAGTTGACCACCTTGAACCATTTGCTTACACATATCCATATTATATGGACCATACTGCTGACCAGCTACTGCCAAGAATAGACTTATTTCTGGTTGCGGAGCAACAGGAGGTGGAACAGGTGCTGCTCCTGGCATTGGTGGAGGAACTGCTGGTCCTGCTTGTGGCGTTGCAGCAGAGGCAG
Organism: Prevotella sp.; assembly: GCA_017554145.1. GTDB lineage: Bacteria > Bacteroidota > Bacteroidia > Bacteroidales > Bacteroidaceae > Prevotella. The sequence continues at coordinate 246,475 of JAFZIZ010000001.1, forward strand.
AAGACTGAATTGCAGATTTTGCAGCAATCTCCTCCGCATTATCAACAGCAAAGAGGGATGGTAACTGTTTGCCGTCACCTTCGCTATGTAGGAGAATGGCATTACCTGCATCTGTTGCTGGATTACCTGTATTCAGGAAACGCTCATAACGTTCCTTGTATGGTTTCATCCACTCGATAGCACGAATTGGGAAGCAGTAAGCAACTGTGATAATAGATAGTTCATCCTTTCGAGGACTCTTACGGTTCACCACAATAGTTGTACGAGCAGTACTCTGATTAAATGAGTTCTTGAAAGCGTCTTCCAATTTGTCTGCAAACTTCTTCAAACCCTCGTTATCATCGGGAGAAGGAATAGACACAAGAATGGTCTTCTTGTTAATACTTGCTGGATTAGTGGGGCTCAAGTTACCTTCATTATTACGAAGATGTAACTGTATCTGATCATTGTTGAGTTTCAGATAAACTCCACTTTGATTGACAATCTTTGAAGCAAACGCTTTAATCTCATCATCCGTCTTTAGTTTCTGTTGAAGTTGAGTAAGGATATTCAAACCAAGCACCTTCTTATCACTCTCTGCTTTCTCATCATGTTTTGTCTTAACAATCTGAGAAAGTTTGATGTCAAAGGCATCCTTAATATCGTCAACATTGATTTCTGTAGCGAGTTTGCCGAAATTAACGAAGTCACCTTCTGGCAATACGCTTTCTCGTATCTGACGTGCGATATTAGGCATGTCAACCTTATCAACTTTCAGTTCAACCTCAAACTCACTCATCGTTTCATCTTCACTCACTTCAATAATAGCCCCCTTCATATCTTCGAGACCCTTATTGACTTTACGCTGAGCAGTAATTAGACGTTCTGTCTCGTCAATTGCATCATTGATTTTCTGACCAAAAGCTGAAATATCAGCATCCATCTTACCCAATTCAACATAGATACGAGCAGCCAATTTCTTGGCAAACTCCCATGCTGCTAGCATTGTCTTAGATGTATAATAATCAGATAGGATTTCTTGATGCTCTGCATAACGACGAGCACCTGCACCTACCATTCGTTGAAGAATACCAAGACGACTCCATTCTGTTACATTATCACTGCGATCCATATCAACAGCTTCGAAGTTTTCTTTCTCCTCCTTTGACTTTGATTCTAAGTCCGAACGAATCTCTGTTACTTTTTCCAAAAGCAACTTAGAGACTTTCTGTAATTCTACAATAGAAACATCGCCAACCTTCCACTTCTCATACAATTCGTTTTCAACATTATGGCGAATCTCTTTGGCTATCTCAGGTATCGCTTTTTCTTTACCTCCAAAGAATGTCTCAACTCCTTCTTCACGGAAATGGTTTGCATAAAACTCACCCATAATGTTATCCAACTCATTAAGGGGATTATCTGCCTTCTTGGCTTCTTCTGCATAACCGATTGCCTTATCATGCCAATAATCATTGAAACGAGGATAATCTGCATCAGATTCAAGAACCTTAAGTTCGTATGTAAGGTGGAGATTGTCTAACATCCATTTCTGGAGATTGTCGTTATTCAGATAATCCTTGCGATAGTCTTTATTCCGTTCTTCATTAACAAAGCCTTGATTCTCACGCCAGTTGTTGTATTTAAACTGATAAAGCACGCTTTCTCCAACTGTATAAGTGATGTGTTTCAGGACACGGAGTTCTGGATACATCACTCTCTTGATGCCAAATGAATTTACCTTTTTTGTACGAGCAACAGGAATACGTCCATCTTGATCAGGATTAGCAGCCTCGTCATACTCTAAGGCGAAATCATCCATGTTTTCAAAATTATATGCACGAATAATATCGCCATTGATTTGATCATTTTCATTGATAAAGAAAATGCGAGCAAAAATATAGTCACTAACTATCTTTGGTAGTTCCGATAGGGAATTAATCGTAAGTCCATTCTCATTGACGTTGCTGTAAATGGTCAAACCATCGGCAACTCCCTTTACACGGTCATTATACAGATGTGCTTCTCCCGTTCCTGTTACGTCCTGAGGGAACCAACGACCTGCTTGAAGAGCATTCAACTCGTTTAATGCTGCATAACCATTCTGATAATAACGTCCCTGATCCATGTCACTCTTGGGGAGATTCATTTCTGGTATCATCGCATAAACAGATATCTTTGCATCAGGGAAAGCCTTGCGTGTCTGGATTATAACATCAACTATCGAACCAGAACCCGTTCCTCCACAAAGTCCTGCAAATATATGAATATTCGTATTGCTTGCATCACCAGATATTTTCTCACAACGAGCATAGGCATCACGTAGACTATTCACATATCCTATTGCATTAGCAGCAAAAAGCAGGCGACCTGCACGACGTTTCTGACCAGCAGCTTGCCCCAAAGAGCCAATAGCAGACTTGACGGCTGTCACATTGTTGACAATTCCTTTAACTGAAGGATAATTCCCAATATGGTCAAGAATATGCTCTACATCTACTGCTTTAATATTCAGGAACTCATTCCTTGTAAATGATGCATCTTTTCCCATAACACGGAAATCCGGACGAGCCTTACCATCTTGCGGCATCATCTCGTCTGTTGAATCAACATAAAGCAAAGCTACTGGCTGCTTCTTGCGCTCTTCATCATCATGGAATTCCTCAAACATTCTCATTTTGAAAGCACGGAGAATCTTACCTCCTGTACCTCCCAGTCCCACTAAAATGTGGTTGCTGTTGCAAAAACTTTTTGTACTCATAATGTAATGTTTTTATTTATTAATATTTTCGTCTTCTACTTACTCGTTGCCTACTATATTGTGGCCTGTTTCTTTTTTGTTTTGAATATGATTTTGATAACGTTTTTATCACAAATATTGCCCCTATAATTACAAAAGCCAAGCACCATAATATGCGACGAAAAACATACCAATGCATAAAAGAACGTAGTGATTGGACTATGGCATGTGGCAATTCCTTTGCCGTATAACCAGAAAAATGGCCGCCACTTACATAATAATGTAATATTGGATATTCATCAATAATCGTGTTTATGACATCTGAAGCCTGATCAGTAGACACCTCTTCTGATGGAGAATAATAGTTGTCAACTATTGCAGAAATTCGATTCTCATAATCATCAGACATATTGATAATTTTGAGTGATCCTACGACCAGCACACATTGGAAGGACAATAATATAAACAATACGACTCCAACTATATAGCTGACAGGAGAAAAGGTAGCATCTTTGTACCAACCTTTAATCAAGAAGATGAATAACCCCATACATATACATGCGATAAGGATGCCCCATATCACACTACTAAAAGAGAATCTAAGTATGTCAAATAATACCATATAAACCTCCTTACTCTCTTGTTGTTATTCACATAACAATGTTGTTTTAGGTTGGCATATACGGAAGTGTGAGCCTATCGCTAATCTGACGGATAGGCCTTGGACTGCCTGAAAGATAGATTAGAAAAACAGCTCACACCCTTGTATGATGTAGTTGGCATGAGCCATTACTATCATAACAAAGGGGAAGCACGTTTTTACCTTTCCATTCTTTCAGATGAGTGTCCAAGTTCACCGTCATGGAAAAAGCTAAACGCTTCCTATTATGTCTGCGACGGATTTTCCGCCACGTTGCAAATATATAGAATATTTTTGAAAGTTGCAAGTTTTTCAATACATTTTTTCATTTAATACTTTTACAAGGCATGTGGAGCATAGCACAAGGATGTTTTATAGGGATTAAGAGAACGTTTAAACTCACCCTGATTTCTTCGAAAGTGGTACAGATGAGCATCTAACCAAATTTTTCGACCTTTATATCTTTAACAGATTTTTACATTTGATTTCTAGAAATGATATGAATTTTTATTACTTTTGCATTGTCAAATGAAAGACGAAGAATTTCGACCTAACTGAAGAAAAATATTTTTCTAGTGCACGAGAAAAATTTTCCTAACTGGGGAGATATTTCGGAGTCCGTAAAGAGACAAGAACAAAGATAATCAAAGTAATAACCTGTTAATCAAAAATCTTAACACTATGGCATTAAAAGTAAAAGCAAAAGAGACACTGTTGAAAATCGGTAAGTATGCTGACACCTACCGTTACGTGATGCAGCCCGAGTTGTACATCGCACTCACTCAGGAGAAGGTCATCCGTGAGGCAGCCCTTCGCTCGGGCGTCAGCAAGGGCGTGATGCAGGCCTGCTGGGACGCAGCCGGCGAAGTCATCAAGGCGTGGGCCACGGAAGGTCACTCCGTAGCGCTCCCCGGACTGGGCACCATGCGTTTCGGTCTGCGTGCGAAGAGTGTGGCTAACGTGAACGACGTGAAGACCTCCCTGATCTCCAGTCGTCGCATCATCTTCACTCCCGATGTGGATCTGAAGGACGAGTTGGCGAACACCGCCATCCAGATCACCTGCTACGACCGCACGGGCAAGGAGGTGAAGCGCGTGACCAGCACCGACCCGGGTGACATTGAGGAGGAGGACCCCTCTCCTGACTCCCCCGATGGGGAGGGTAACCAAGGCGGCAATACCGGCGGTAACACTGGTGGCGGTGGCACTGATCCGAATGTAGGGGGAGATGATCACTAAAGGTAGCGCCTGAGTAAAGGTTAAAGGTTAAGGGTTAAAGGTTAAAGACTTTTGCCCTTGACCGATAACCGACCCTCTTTAAACGTTAAACTATAAACTTTAAACTTTACAAAGACTATGAAAAAGGAAAGTTGGAAGACGGTGATTCAAATCATCATTAGCATCCTGACTGCAATTGCTACCACGATGGGAGTGAGTTCATGCATAGCATGATGATGTAAGATGTAAGAAAGGCTACGGGTAGGCGAACGAAGTTCGGGAATGGTAAAATGTAAGAAGAAAGGGAGCCCAAACGGTCTCCCTTTCTCTTTTTGTGTTAGTGTTGTTATCGCGACAAATACTTGTCTACTTTCAGGGCTGTCTGCTTGCCACTTGCCATGGCACGGACAACGAGGCTGGCTCCATTGGCGGCATCGCCGCAGACGAAGACATTCTCGGGATACTGAGGATGCTCGGGCTTGAGGAATCCCATAGCCAACAGTACCAACTCTGCCTTGATAATCTCGGGTTTGCCTTTCTCTACCATGATAGGACGACCGCCTTCGGGATTCGGCTTCCAGTCAATCTCCTGCACCTTCACACCCGTCAGTTTACCATCCTTACCCAAGAACTCCAAGGTGTTGATGTTCCAACGGCGCTCACAACCTTCTTCATGACTGCTGGTGGTCTTTAAGGTACGTGGATAGTTGGGCCAAGGGTTATTCGGGTCTGTAGGACCAACAGGGGGCTTCGGCATAATCTCTATCTGTGTGACGCTCTTGCATCCCTGACGATGTGCCGTACCGATACAGTCGGAACCCGTATCACCACCACCGATGACTAATACGTCTTTGCCTTTCGCCGTTACCAACTCGTCTTTCTTGAACTCCATACCTGCCAGAATACGGTTCTGTTGCGACAGGATGTCGAGTGCCAGATGTACGCCCTTCAGTTCTCTTCCTGGCACCTTCAAATCACGTGCCGTTGGAGTACCGGTAGCAATGACGACGGCATCATAATCATTGAACATTGAACATTGATCATTGAACATTATGTCTTGTCCATACTTGAATTCGATGCCTTCCTCTTCCAACACACGCAGACGACGGTCGATAACGGTCTTGTTGAGCTTGAAGTTAGGAATACCATAACGGAGCAGACCACCTGCGGCTTCGTTCTTGTCGAACACCGTTACCGTATATCCCATCAGGTTGAGGTCGTGGGCAGCAGCGAGTCCTGCAGGACCTGCACCAACGACAGCCACGCGCTTACCATTGCGCTCCGGATGATGGATGCGGATGAAACCCTCGCGGAAGGCTGCCTCCGTGATGGCACACTCGTCTTCACGATTGGTGGTAGGCTCATGCTCTATCAGGTTGAGGATACACGACTTCTCACAGAGAGCAGGACAGATACGTCCTGTAAACTCTGGGAAGGGGTTGGTGGCATTCAACAGCCGATAAGCCAGTTCCCAGTCGCCTTTATACAGTGCGTCGTTCCACTCGGGCGGCTTATTGCCTAAGGGACAAGCCCAGTGGCAGAAAGGCACTCCACAGTCCATACAGCGCGATGCCTGTGCCTTACGTTCCTTGGTGTTCAGTGTTTGTTCTACCTCACTGAAGTCGTGAATTCTATCTTGTAACGGACGATACCCTGCTTCCTGTCGGTGTATCTCCAAAAATGCTTTCGGATTTCCCATTTTATATAATTGCTAATTGACAGTTCTTTAACCTTTAACCATTAACCTTTAACCGTTAATACTCTCTCTGCATATCTGCAATCTTGTCGCGCAGTTTCTTCATCTGCTCCTCTTGCAGCACACGTTTATACTCGATAGGTACAATCTGGATGAAGTCACCCACATAGCGATTCCAGTCATCGAGCATGGTCAGTGCCAGTTTAGAGCCCGTATATAAGTAGTGCTGGCGGATCAGTTCATGCAGTTCCTTACGATACTGCGCCTCTTCCACGAGGTTGATTTCTACCATATCCATATTACAGAAGTAGTCGAAGTTGTGATGCTTGTCCCAGACATAGGCGACACCACCCGACATACCGGCAGCGAAGTTACGTCCTGTCTCACCCAGCACAACCACACGACCGCCTGTCATATACTCACAGCAGTGGTCACCTGCGCCCTCGATAACTGCGATAGCACCAGAGTTACGCACACCGAAACGCTCACCTACCTTACCGTTGATATACAACTCTCCGCTCGTAGCACCATAGAGTCCGGTATTACCTGCGATGATGTTATCTTCGGCATTGAAGTTCGAACGCACGGGAGGAAGGATAGCGATACGTCCGCCACTGAGTCCCTTGGCGAAATAGTCGTTGGTCTCACCCTCCAGTTTGAAGGAGATGCCTTTCGTCAGGAAAGCTCCGAACGACTGACCAGCAGAGCCCTTGAACTTCACGTTGATGGTCTGGTCGTGCAAACCTTCCTGACCATATTTCATAGCTATCGTACCAGCCAGCATGGCACCAACGGCACGGTCGGTATTCTTGATGGCATAGTCGAGGTTCACCTCTTCCTGTCGCTCAATGGCAGGTTTCGCAGCTCGGATAATCTGTTGGTCGAGCACGTTATCCAAGTCTTTGGTCTGCTCGGTCGTATGATACAACGAGGTATTGCCTTCTTCCTGACACAGCAGTCTTGTGAAGTCGAGAACCGACTCTTTGGTTTCTACCAACTCCGTATGTCCTACGATATCGTTCAAATGCTTATAACCCATCTCTGCCAGGTATTCACGTACCTCTTGGGCGAGGAAGGTGAAGTAGTTCACCAGATACTCATAGCGTCCCATGAAGTGCTTGCGCAAGGCAGGGTTCTGCGTGGCAACACCCATCGGACAGGTATTCAGGTTACATTTACGCATCATCATACAACCCAGTACGATGAGGACGGATGTTCCGAAACCAAACTCCTCGGCACCAAGTAACGCCATGATGACGATGTCGCGACCCGTCTTAATCTGTCCGTCAACCTGTAGGCGAACCTGTCCACGAAGACCGTTCTTCACCAGTGTCTGTTGTGTCTCGCTCAATCCAATCTCAGGCGAGATACCTGCAAAGCGCATACTGCTGGCAGGTGATGCACCTGTACCACCTTCAGAACCTGAGATGACGATGAGGTCGGCTTTGGCTTTTGCCACACCTGCGGCAATCGTGCCCACACCACTCTCGGCTACCAGTTTCACACTGATGGCTGCCTTCGGATTGACATTCTTCAGGTCGAAAATCAACTGGGCGAGGTCCTCAATCGAGTAGATATCGTGATGAGGTGGCGGAGAAATGAGGGAGATACCTGGGATGGAGTGACGTGTTTTCGCAATGACCTCGTTTACCTTGAAGCCAGGCAACTGACCACCTTCACCAGGCTTGGCACCCTGTGCCACCTTGATCTGTATCTCTTCTGCATTCACCAGATATTCCGTTGTCACACCAAAGCGTCCGCTGGCTACCTGCTTGGTCTTCGAAGACAGCGAGATACCGTCAACGGTGCTATGGAAACGCTCAGAGTCTTCACCACCCTCACCTGTATTAGAACGAGTGCCTAACTTGTTCATGGCGAGACAGATGGCTTCGTGAGCCTCTTTCGAGAGGGCACCGAATGACATCGCACCTGTGACGAAATGCTTCACGATGTCCTCAACGGGTTCTACCTCGTCAACGGGAATAGGATTCTTCTTGAAGCCGAGGAAGTCACGAATGAAAATCGGGTCGACTTTCTCGTCTACCAAACGGGTGTACTCCTTGAATTTCTCATACGAACCCGTACGTGTAGCCAGTTGCAAGGTGGCAATGGTCTCGGGGTTCCACGCATGACGGATACCGTCTTTGCGCCAATGGAACTGTCCGAGGTTCGGCAGGAATGTGGTGTCTGTGTTGTTATGAGCATAGGCTGCCTGATGCAGCATAATGGCGTCTTTGGCAATCTTCTCCAGTCCGATACCGCCAATGGTGCTGACCTCTGTACCGAAGTAAGTCTTCAGCAGACTCTCCGAGAGACCGATGCTCTCAAAGATTTTCGCACCACGGTAACTGCGGATGGTCGAGATACCCATCTTCGCCATAATCTTAAACAAGCCTTTCTTCACGGCTTTGATATAGTTGGCTTCTGCCGTCGCATAGTCTTCCTGTATCTTATGACGCTTCACGAGGTCGTCGAGGATAGCGAAGGTCATATAGGGACAGAGTGCCGAAGCACCATAGCCCAGCAACAGGGCGGCATGCATCGTCTCACGAATCTCACCACTCTCAACAATCAGCGCCGTCTGCACACGCTTACCTACACTGATGAGGTAGTGGTGAACAGCCGAAACTGCCAACAGGGATGGGATAGCCGCATGATCGGCATCCACATCACGGTCGGTAAGGATGATATAGTTGTAACCCTCATCCACGCTCTTCTCTGCATCATGACAGAGTTTCTCTAATGCGTCATGCAGACCGTTCTCTCCCTTATCGCAGGGGAAAAGAATCGGCAACTTCACCGTATTGAATCCCTTATAACGGATGTTACAAAGGATATCGAGTTGGGTGTTGTTCAGAATCGGATGAGGCAGACGTACCATCTTACAGTTCGTCTCATCGGGTGTCAGAATACCATGACCTACGCGTCCGATATACTCTGTGAGTGACATCACGAGTTCCTCACGGATGGAGTCGATGGCAGGATTCGTGACCTGTGCGAACTGCTGACGGAAATAGTTGAAGAACGTCTGAGGGCGATCAGAGAGGACAGCCAACGGGGTATCGTTACCCATTGCTGCCGTCGGCTCTACACCATTCACTGCCATGGGGGCAATGGTGCCGTCGACATCCTCTTCGCCATAGCCGAACATGATTTCCTTCTGCAACAGATCGGGAACACTGTTCTCTACGTGGCGACCACTCTTCAGTTTCTCCAACTGGATGCGATTCGTTGACAGCCACTGGCGATACGGATGCTCATGGGCGAGTTGCTCCTTGATTTCTCCGTCGTAATAAATTTTTCCTTCCTGTGTGTCAATCAACAGGATCTTACCTGGTTGCAAACGTCCCTTCTCGGCTACCTCCGTTGGGTCGAAGTCAATGACACCTGCCTCTGAAGCCACCACCATCGTGTCGTTCTTGGTGATGGTATAACGGGCAGGACGGAGTCCGTTACGATCGAGCATACCACCTGCAAAGCGTCCGTCGCTGAACAACAGGGCGGCAGGACCGTCCCATGGCTCCATCAGGATAGAGTGATACTCATAGAATGCCTTCAGGTCTTCCGAGATAGGGTTCTTGTCGTTGAACGACTCAGGCACCAGTACGCTCATGGCGTGAGGCAACGACAGTCCGCTCATCACGAAGAACTCCAGCACATTGTCGAGCGATGCTGAATCGGACATACCTTTCTGTACGATAGGTGATATCTCACGGATATCTCCCAGTGCTTCACTGTTCAGCACGCTCTCTCGTGCTTGCATCCAACCACGGTTACCACGAATGGTGTTGATCTCTCCGTTGTGTGCCAACAAGCGGAAAGGCTGGGCTAGTGACCACGTAGGGAATGTGTTTGTGCTGAAACGTGAATGCACAAGCGCCAGTCCGCTTGTGAAATAGGGATTCGACAGGTCGGGAAAATACTCGCGCAACTGTCGGCTGGTGAGCATTCCCTTATAGATAATGCTTGTGTTGTTCAGTGAACAGATATAGAAGTCTTTGTCATCCACCCTGCGCTCTATCTTCTTACGTATAATATATAAGGTACGTGCGAAGGTAGATACATGGTCGTCAGTAACACCTGTGACGAAAATCTGTTTGATGTCAGGCTCATTGCTCTTGGCAGCCTGTCCGATACATTCTGAATTGGTGGGGACATTACGCAGGTGCATCAACTGCAGTCCCTCACGCTCTATCTCCTCAATCATGATACTCAGGATAGCCTGCTGCTTCTTCTCGTCTTTCGGCAGGAATACCAGTCCTGTACCGTATTTTCCCTTCTCGGGAACGGGAATACCTTGCAGCAGGATAAACTCATGGGGTATCTGAAGCATGATACCTGCACCGTCACCAGTCTTCTTGTCGGCACCCTCCGCACCACGATGCTGCATATTCTCCAGCACGCGCAGGGCGTTGTCTACCAACTCATGGCTCTTGTTGCCGTGAATGTTTACCACCATTCCGACACCGCATGCATCATGTTCGTAATCTTCTCGATAGAGTCCTTGTTGTTTAGAAGTTTGCTTACACTTTGTCATATTATCCTTGGTTTAATCTTTCATTTTGCTTGCAAAATTACTAATTTTACTTACATTATGACAAGTTTAAACCTTAATTTCTATCAACAAAGCGAACGAAACTATCAGATTATAAGTATTGTGATAGAATTACTTTCAATTTGAAAGCAAATCCAAAGCGATTACTTTCGAGTTGACAGTTACCCCAAATCTTTAACCTTTAAGAAGTCAATTACTTCTCCGAAATGCGTAATCTTTCTGAGTTTTTCATGCGGATATTCTTCCGATTTCTCCAATGCCCACACTACATGATAGGGGATATGTAGTGCCCAGGCACCTGCTGCAAGGGCTGGCGCGATATCACTGCGGAAAGAGTTGCCCACCATCAGCGTTTGTTCTGGCGCTACATCGAGGTTCTCACAGAGTTGTCGGTATTCCTTCTCCGTCTTGTTCGATACCGTCTCCATGTGCGAGAAATATTGCTCCAATCCTGAACGACGTAGTTTTCCCTCCTGATCCATCAGTTCTCCTTTGGTGAATACCACCAGTTGGTAGCGACGCAGGTCTGCCAGTTGTTGCAGAGTTTCTTGTACCTCTGGCAGTGGTGTGGTAGGGAATTGCAACAGTTCTTTGCCCATCTCCAACAACTGTCTGACGATATCGCCCGACAGTTGTCCGCCACTGATACGTACGGCATTCTCTATCAGCGAGAGGGTGAACGCCTTCGTGCCATAGCCTGTCAGTGGCAGGTTCTGATGCTCAGTGGCAAACAGTCCTTCGCTCACTTCACGGGCAGTCGCCCACGGACGCAACAACTCACAACATCTGCGCTCCACATCGTCAAACCACGACTGGCAGTCCCACAGCGTATCGTCCGCATCGAAAGCAATCACCTTGATATTTTTCATTTCTCTTACCTCTTACCTCTTACTTTTTACCTCTTACTTCCATCAATTCATACGAATTGATAAGATTCTGCCACAATACATAACACCCTGCTCCTACTGATGCCACAGGATTCAGGTACATATATGCCACCCAGATACTCAGGGCGGTATTCTTCTGGAACAGCGCCTGTCCGCTGTTAATCTCCTCACCCATGTGCTTGCCGATACCCCTTCCGATGAAGAACTGCACAAAGCAGAGGATGAATGTCAGCAAGGCAATCATCAGCAACAGTGTTAGTGAGGCATCGCTATGCACGATATTCTTCACCGTGATACCTGTCGTAATCGACAATGAGACAGCCCAGCAGTAGAAACTCAGGTTGGGCATCGCTGCTATCTGAGCACAGAGTCCCTTTACGTAGTGCTGCATAATCCAGCCCAGTACCAATGGCAACAGCAATACCATTGATACTTTCTCCAGAATAATCAGGAAAGCATCGAGGAACTCCACATGCACCGTCTGCTCCAATAGTGGGAATACGAAGGGAATCAGGATGGCGGATGCTAACGATGATATCATCACATACGTCGTCATTGTCGAGATGTTACCCCCCAGTTTTCCTACCACCACAGGCGATGCCGATGCCGCAGGTCCGATGATACACGTCAGTACGGCCTCCCATAGAATCTTCTGTTCCACGTCAGCCTCAACATAAAAGATGACCCCGATTGTCGCTGCGACTAACAGTAACTGTGCGATAAGCACTCCTGCATGCCAACGGTGTGGTCGCATCTGGTGGAAGTCCACCTTACAGAAGGTGATGAAGAGCGTCAGGAATACCGTAATAGGAAAGAGGACATCGAACACAGGACTCAGTACATTCCCTACGTGATCCAGTTGCGGCACGTAGTAGAATGTCAGATAGCACACTGTTCCCGTAGCGATAGCCACAGGCAGCGTCCATTCCTTCAGAAACCTGATAACTCCCATCCTATTTTGAAAATTCTGTGCAAAGGTACACATTTTTCTGCATATAGCCTCATCGGTCTTTGTATATTTATTTCGTTGTCTAAACATATAGTTTAGGAGTGCTAAGTATATTACTTTCGATATGAATTCAATATACTTTTTACTCCAATGCCTCCTTTCACTTATTCCAAAGCTGTACTAATCGTATCTTTAGCACGCTTATACCTTCAGGTGTAAGAAAGCGTCACCTTTCGGGGTGCCGAGCGAAAGAATTGTTAATTAGTCATCGTTTGTCGATGATAGAAGGGAATTTAGCCGTTAATTAAAAATAACGGTTTGGCGGATTGCTCCATTTTTAGTACCTTCGCGACTTGAAAAAGTCGGGAATAGAAAACTATTTAAGAATCAAAATGGAACAAAGCAAAGAACAAACAGGCGAGATAGTGATGTACCAGCCGGATGAAACTATTCGGCTGGAAGTGAGAATGGATAACGAAACGGTGTGGCTGACACAGCAGCAGATGGCGGAATTGTTTGAAACAACGAAGCAGAATGTAAGCCTGCATGTGAACAATATCTTTAAAGAAGAAGAACTGGAAAAAGATTCAGTAGTCAAGGAATCCTTGACAACTGCCACAGACGGAAAACGATATAAAATATTATTTTATAATCTTGATGTTATAATCTCTGTAGGTTATCGTGTCAAGTCAAAACGTGGAACCAAGTTCCGTCAATGGGCTTCTAAAATATTGAAAGAATACATGCTGCGTGGCTATTCAGTCAATCAGCGTTTTGAACAACTGGAACAGAGGGTATCAAAAACAGAGGAACAAATAGATTTCTTCGTACGTACTTCCTTGCCTCCAGTAGAGGGAATCTTCTACGAAGGACAGATATTCGATGCACACAATTTTGCTTCTGACTTGATTCGTAAGGCGAAGAAGTCAATCGTTCTGATAGACAACTATGTCGACGACACAGTATTGGCATTGTTGGATAAGCGAAAGAAAGGAGCCTCTGCCACTATCTATACGCATATTGGTCAACAACTCCAATTGGATATCAAACGACATAATGAGCAATACGCTCCAGTCGAGGTGGTGAGTTTCAACAAGGCACATGACCGTTTCCTGCTAATTGACGACGAGGTATATCATATCGGTGCATCCATCAAAGATTTGGGCAAGAAGTGGTTTGCCTTCTCTTTATTGCATGATATCACAGTGGAAGAACTCAGAGAGAAATTGAAATAGAAATTATTTTCGCATCCGTTTATCAAAATTCGACGATACATTATGCTTGTGAATACATATTGCGCTGCGGTCAATGGACTTGAAGTAAATACCGTCAAGGTTGAGGTCTGTATGTCTCGTGGCGTACAGTTTCATCTTACGGGACTTGCCGATACGGCAGTGAAGGAAAGTTACGACCGTATCAAGGCTGCATTGCAGAACAATGGTTTCAAGATGCCAGTGATGGATATCACCATCAACCTTTCGCCAGCTGATATCAAGAAAGAGGGAAGTGGCTATGACTTACCCCTTGCGATTGGTATTCTGGCAGCGAATGGTAAAGTGGAGAGTGACCACCTACATGAATATATGATTGTGGGCGAGTTGGGACTCGACGGTAGCCTGCAACCTATCCGTGGTGCCTTGCCCATTGCCATTAGGGCACGTGCTGAGAAGTTTAAAGGACTGATTGTTCCGAAACAGAATGTGCGTGAGGCAGCGGTGGTAAATCAGGTGGAAGTCTATGGTATGGAATCGCTGATGGAGGTGATTCATTTCCTGAATGGTTCGAAGAATGTGGAGCCAACGATGATTGACACACGTCGTGAATTCTATGAGCAGCAATGCCAGTTTGATCTTGATTTTGCAGATGTACGTGGACAGGAGAATGTGAAACGTGCGTTGGAAGTGGCAGCAGCAGGTGGTCATAACCTCATCATGATAGGGCCTCCAGGGTCGGGAAAGTCAATGATGGCAAAACGATTGCCGAGTATTCTTCCTCCGTTATCGTTGAGTGAGAGTTTGGAGACGACACAGATTCATAGCGTGGCAGGAAAGTTGTCGCGCGACACCAGTCTGATTTCCCAGCGTCCTTTCCGTGCTCCCCATCATACTATCTCGCAGGTGGCATTAGTAGGTGGAGGTCAGAATCCACAGCCCGGAGAGATATCCTTGGCGCATAACGGTGTGCTCTTCCTCGATGAACTTCCAGAGTTCAGTCGTTCGGTATTGGAAGTGATGCGCCAACCATTGGAAGACCGTCAGATTACGATCAGTCGTGCCAAATACAGCGTACAGTATCCCTGTTCCTTTATGTTTGTCGCTTCGATGAATCCCTGTCCATGTGGTTATTATGGAGACCCCACGCATTCCTGCGCCTGTACTCCAGGTCAGATACAACGATATATGAATAAGATCAGCGGTCCCTTGCTCGATCGTATCGATATCCATTGTGAGATACAGGCAGTGCCGTTCACTCAGTTATCGCAGATGTCGCAAGGCGAACCGAGTGAAAAGATTCGTGCCCGTGTGATGGCTGCGAGAAAGATACAGGAGGAGCGTTTCAAAGGACATAAAGGTATTCACTGCAATGCCCAGATGAGCGAGAAGATGATCCATCAGTTTGCAGAACCTGACGAGCAATCGTTGGAGTTGCTGCGAGTAGGCATGGAACGTCTGAAACTCTCTGCCCGAGCCTATAACCGTATCTTGAAGGTAGCCAGAACCATTGCGGACTTAGAAGGGGCAGAGAAGATACAGCCTCAGCATATCGCTGAGGCTATCGGTTATCGAAATTTGGATAGAGGAGATTGGGCAGAGCGAGGATTATAAAGAACATTACCACGTCTTAACGGGTTGTGTTTCTCCTGCCTTTAGATGAAGGGTCTTCTGCTGGTTATTATATAATAAGGTGACGGTACCTTTTTTCTTGGCTTTAATCTCTGCCGAACGCACCTTTCCGTCTTTCCATTCGAAACTTACTTCATAGCCACCACGGGCACAGAGTCCGCTGACTTTACCATTTTTCCATGCTGCTGGTAGGGCAGGCAGGAATTCAATAATAGTTGTTGGCCTTTGGCTTTTAGCAGTTAGCAACTGACTTTGCATCAGCATTTCACAGATACCTGCCGTACCTCCGAAATTACCGTCAATCTGGAAGGGTGGGTGTGCATCAAAGAGGTTGGGATAAGTGCCACCGCCATGACTGTAGTTGGGTGTACGGTCTTTCTCTGGTGCTACGGCAGTGAGCAGTTTACGATAAATCTGATACGCTTTCTCGCCGTTATGAAGTCGTGCCCAAAGATTGATGCGCCAACCTGTTGACCAGCCCGTTGTCTCGTCGCCCTTTTGGATAAGAGTCTGCTCTGCTGCTTTTAAGAGGTGAGTGGTGAATGGCGTTTGGTGAATGGAGATATGATGACCAGGGTAGAGACCTATCAGGTGTGATTGATGTCGATGACGTGGATCACGGTCTTGCCAGTCGTAATACCATTCGTTAAGGTCGCCATCCTTACCGATAGTATAGGGATGGAGACGGTTGAGTTTGGTTTCTACCTTCTGGATAAGGTCTTTGCGAAGCCCAGTGGCACGATATGCCTCGATGAGATTGGTCTTCAGTTCACGGATGATGGCGAGGTCAGCCGTTCCTCCATAACAGGTTACACCGTGGTAGCCTTTATCGGTGATATACTCATTCTCTGGTGAAGTACTGGGTGCTGTAATAAGTGTTCTTGGCTGATGCGGGTCTTCAATGAGCCACTGGTCACAGAACGTATTGGCACCTTCCATCAATGGGAGGGCGATCGTCTTCAGATAGTTCTCGTCCTGCGTGAATGCATAACGTTCCCAAAGTGTATTGACTAACCAAGCACCACCCATGTTCCAACAAGCCCACATAGGACTCTCGCGATTCTCACCTACAGGGTTCGTCATTGCCCATAAGTCGCTATTATGACTGGCACACCAGCCGCTAGTGATGCCGTAGAAGTTCTTGGCAGTATATTTTCCATTCTCTGCCAATGCCTTCACGAAGTCATCCAACGGTTCTGCCATCTCGGCAAGGTTAGCCGTAAAGGCTGGCCAGTAGTTCTCTTCCAGATTGATATTCATCGTATAGTTGCCACGCCAAGGCGACCACAAATGGGGCGTCCATAAGCCTTGCAGGTTGGCAGGCACCCCTTTGGTACGAGAACAGGAGATCAACAGGTAACGACCAAACTGGAAGTACAACGTTTCGAGATAAAGGTCGTTGGTTTGCTCGCGCAATAATTGGTTGGTAGGTACATCTTGTTTCTCGTCGTAACACGACGAGGTACCTAATTGTAGTTTTACCCTATCGTAGAAGTGTTGATAGTCAGCGATATGGCGTCGACGGAACTCGTCGTAACTCAGATTACGGGTATGCCAGATGTCATCAGTGGCTTTCTCAATATAGGGTGCACCCTCTTTCACAGGATGTTTGTCGTAGCCGTTGAAACTGGTCTCGTTGACCAGATAGACAATCGCCTCTTTAGCATTCGAGATGGTAAGGGTGGAGTCTGCCGTGCGGACGGTACCATCGGTGGTTACCTGTAGCATGGTACAGAAATGGATGGTCTCCATGGGGTCACCCGTTGCATGACCTGTCATCGTGAGTTGGTTGTTGCTGCCTTTCACCTGATGAGGCACTTGTGCCGTCATCACGATCTTGCAGTTGATGTCTCCTTTGAGTCGGATAGCGATGAGTTTATCAGGATTCGATGCGAAATACTCTCTCGTCATGACTGAACCTTCACGCACATAACGGTCGTTGATGAGGGCACTGTCGAGATTTAGTTCGCGTCGGTATTGGTTGACGGCACCTTTATTCTCGTCGATGATATAGAGCGTACCCAAAGGCTGGTAGAACTCTGAGTTATGACCCTCGACATGCAGTTGCAGGGAATCGGCTTTGGCATAGTCTTCAGCAAACAATGCCTTGCGAATCTCTGGAATCCACTTGGCGGCACCTGCACCTTCGTTGCGGTCGACGGGCTTACCCGTCCAGAATGTGATATCGTTCAGATGGATAAGACAGGTATCTGTGCCCCCATACACCAGTGCTCCTATCTTACCGTTGCCAATAGGCAGTGATTCCTCAAAATACTGTGCCGGTTGATGATACCACAGGCGCATCGGTTGTTGTTTTTGGGCACATACGGTTAGGGTGGCTACTGCTATCAGAGCGAAAGTCAGGACTCTTCTCATAGTTATGTTTGTTATTGGTTTCGTCAGAGTTATTTCGGTTCTACATGTACTGCCACATGTGTCTCTTCTCCATAGCGCTCTCTCAACAGGTCTTCCACTTCCGAAGCCTTGTCGTGGGCTTCCTTCAAAGAGATATCACCGTCCATCAGGATATGTAGTTCGATAGCATAGTGGTTACCGATACGACGCGTACGCAGGTCGTGCGGCTTTACGTCACCAGGCAGTGTAGCCACCAGTCTAAGCATCTCTTCCTCTACAGCATCGGGCAACGACTGTTCCATCAGATCACCGATACCATTACGCAAAAGACTGATAGCGACCTTCACGATGAAAGCACCGACGATCACGGAGGCGATAGGGTCGAGTACTGTCCAACGTTGTCCTAAGAAGATAGCGCCACCAATGCCGACGGTTGTGCCAAGAGACGAGAGGGCATCGCTACGGTGATGCCACGCATTTGCCTCTACTGCTGGGGAGTTCAGTTGGCATGCCTTGATCATCGAGTAACGGTAGACTGCCTCTTTCAAGACTACAGACAACAGGGCTGCCCATAGGGCGAGCATTCCTGGAGCCTCCAACTGTTCTCCGTTTACCCATGCGGTAATCTTCATAGCACCACTATAGACGATACCGATGGCAACGATGAGCAGTGCAGCACCTATCAGGGTCATTGCTAGTGTTTCGTATTTGCCGTGTCCATAGTCGTGCGACTTATCTTGCGGCTTGCCACTGATATGGATGAACACCAATACGATGATGTCCGTCACGAAGTCCGACAACGAGTGAACGGCATCAGCCACCATAGCGGCACTATGCCCCACGATACCTGCCACAAACTTAAAGAGCAGCAGTATCACATTGACTGCTCCTCCTACCAGTGTTACCTTATATATTTCTTGATTTCTCTTCATCGTTTGCAAAGGTAGTGTAAACCGAGTGAAATGCAAAATAAATCTCATTTATTTTTAAAAAGCACTCGTAAACTATATGTTTAACCCTCGAAAGTATATGGGTTAGGATGGCTATAAATATGACTTTTTAAGTCTTTTTTCAAAAATCGAAACTAAGTTGTCCGTCACCTAACATATTGAAGGTCTTGCGATGGTAAGGGGTGATGCCGAATTGACGGATGGCCTCACGGTGTTTCTTGGTGGGATAGCCTTTGTTAGATAGCCAGTCGTATTGGGGATATTCCTTGGCTAATGCGTCCATATAATCGTCACGATAGGTCTTGGCGAGGATACTGGCAGCGGCTATCGAGAGGTATTTGCCATCGCCCTTGACAATGGTGGTATGGGGAATGGGAGATTGGTGAGTGGTGAGTGGTGAGTGGTAAGGCTTAAAGCGATTGCCATCCACGATAATGGCTTCGGGGCGCACTTTAAGTTGATCCAAGGCTCGATGCATCGCAAGTATCGAAGCATTGAGGATATTAATCTTGTCGATTTCTTGAGGGGTAACAATACCTACAGCCCATGCCACAGCATCACGCTCGATAATCTCACGTAATTGTTTACGACGCTTATCGGTCAACTGCTTCGAGTCGTTCAGTTCCTCATTCTGATAGTCTTCAGGAAAGATAACGGCAGCAGCATAGACACTGCCCGCCAGACAGCCACGTCCAGCCTCATCGCAACCTGCTTCTATCTTGCCTTCGTAATAGTGACTCGCTAACATTCTAATTAAGAATTGAAAAATTGAAGAATTGAAAAATTGAAGTTTAGAACATCTGGCTGACACGACGGATACCTGCTACGAGGGCATCAACTTCTTCTTTGGTATTATAGAGGGCGAAGGAAGCACGGACGGTACCACTGATACCCAGACGGTCCATCAACGGTTGGGCGCAATGATGACCTGTGCGAACAGCAATACCCAGACGGTCGAGCAAGGTTCCCATATCCAGGTGATGGATGTTACCTACGTTGAAAGAGACGACGGCGTCTTTAACAGTTGAAAGTTGAAAGTTGGGGACCATAAATCTTCATTCCATCGATAGTCATCAACTGTTCCATGCAGTAACGGGTCAATTCCTGTTCATGCTTTTGGATGGCATCAAAGCCGATGGAATCGATATATTCTATCGCCTTGGCAAGTCCATGGGTGGCGATATAGTCAGGGGTACCTGCCTCAAACTTAAATGGCAGACGTTCAAAGGTAGTTTTCTCCCATGTTACCTTGTCGATCATCTCGCCACCACCCTGATAGGGGGGCAGTTTTTCAAGCCACTCTTCTTTACCATACAGCACACCGATACCCGTAGGTCCATACATCTTATGTCCACTAAAGGCAAAGAAGTCGCAATCCATTGCTTGCACATCTACTTTGAAGTGAGGTGCACTCTGGGCTCCATCCACCAATACGGGAATGCCATGTTCATGGGCTATCTTGATAATCTCTTCTACAGGATTGACCGTACCTAATACGTTGCTGACATGGGCGATGCTAATTAATTTGGTGTTGGGTGTTAGGTGATTGGTGATGGATTCGAGATTAAGACGACCATCATCGGTAATGGGGATATGCTTTACAATTATTCCCCGTTTCATCGCTTGTAACTGCCAAGAAACGATGTTCGAGTGGTGTTCCATCTCGGTCACGAGGACTTCATCACCCTCTTTCATCTGCGACTCACAGAAAGAACTTGCCACCAGGTTAATTGCCTCTGTCGTACCACGGGTAAAGACGATTTCCTCTGTCTTGGCGGCATTGATAAACTGGCGCACCTTCTCACGTGCTGCCTCGTGCAGATCGGTAGCCTGCTGCGACAGATAATGCACGCCACGATGCACGTTGGCATTCACATTGAGATACTCGTCGCGCATGGCATCGAGCACACATAAAGGCTTCTGTGTCGTTGCCGCATTATCCAGATAAACCAACGGCTTACCATATACTTCCCTTGACAGAATGGGAAAATCCTCACGTACCTTTGTTACATTAAACATTAAACGTTAATCTTTAACCTTTAAACTTTAACCTTTACTACTTACAAAGTTTACAACCCTCGCACTTATTCAGTTCACCACGGAAGCGCTTTTCCACCAGATGATGTAGGCGGTCGCGAAGGGGTTCGAGTTGCATGTGGTCAATAACCTCGTTGATGAAAGCGTTCTGTAAGAGCATTTTGGCTTCATCAAGAGAGATACCACGCTGACGCATATAGAACAGGGCTGCATCATTGAGTTGACCAACGGTTGAGCCATGGGCACACTTCACATCATCCGCATAGATTTCAAGCATCGGCTGAGTGTACATACGTGCCTCTTTGGTTGCCGTCAGATTCTGGTTGGTCATCTGCGAACTCGTCTTTTGAGCACCATGTTCCACCAATACCCTACCGGCAAAGGCACCTACCGCCTTGTTATCCAACACATACTTATAGAGTTCGTTAGAGGTACAGTGGGGCACCTTATGAACGATTAGCGTGTTATTATCGACTTGTTGCTGCTTGTCGGCTATCACACAACCATAGCAGGCACATTCGGCTCCCTCACCAGAGAAAGTAAGGTCGAGTTTATTGCGCGTAATACCATTGTGTAAAGTGATAACGTTATGATTTACACGACTGTTCGCCTGCTGGTCGATATAGACATTGCTCACACGGACATTCTTATGATGTGTCTCTTCGAGACAATACAAATCCAAAGAGGCATTATCACCTACATACGCTTCGATGACCTGTGTAGCGAGGAAGTTACGGTCGTCGGCAGCATGGTCGCAGAAGAGCATCTTCAGTTCTGCTCCTTCTTCGAGAATGATCAAGACACGACGATTCACCATCAAGTCAACATCACCACGCAGAATATTGATGACCTGAATAGCACGTTCTACTTTCACGTTCTTAGGCACATAAACGTAAAGTCCGTCCTGTGCCAACATGGTGTTGAGGGCAGTAACGGCATCCTCACTGGTCTTCGCCAGTTTGGCGTAGTAACTTTCGATGAAACGGGAATTATCCTTCAACGAACCGATAATGACACCCTCGGGCAAGTGTGCCTGAGGCTGTACTTTTGTGTAGAAGGCATCATTCACCACGAAATAGAGACTCGTAGAGAGGTTCGGCACGTCGCAGCGAAAAGACTTATAAGGATCAACGGGGATGTCAAGGCGATTCAGATTCACGCCATAGTCTGGTGCAAAGAGTTGCTGCATGTCCATGTACTTATAGCGCTCCACCTTTTTCGATGGGAAACCCAACGCCTTGAAGTCCTCGAAGGCTTGGTCCCGGACAGCATTCATCGCCTCGGGCGCATGATTGAAAATCATCTGCCGAGCCTGCGTATAGAGGTCAATATATTGTTGTTCGCTACCCATTATTCTTCTCCGATTTCCTCTTTGATCCAATCATAGCCATGCTCCTGAATCTGCTTGGCAAGTTCAGGACCTCCCGTCTTGACGATGCGACCTTTATAGAGCACATGCACGAACTGTGGACGAATCATCTCTAACAGACGGTCATAGTGGGTGATGACGATACAAGACGTCTCGGGTGTCTGTAGTTTATTCACACCTTCTGCCACGATACGCATCGCATCGACATCAAGACCAGAGTCTGTCTCGTCGAGGATGCTCAGTTTTGGCTCTAACATCGCCATTTGGAATATCTCGTTGCGTTTCTTCTCACCACCACTGAAACCCTCGTTGACGGAACGATTAGCCAGTTTAGAGTCGAGTTCTACTATCTTACGTTTCTCGCGTTGCAACTTCAAGAACTCAGCAGCGTTCATAGGTTCCAAACCCTGATATTTACGTTTCTCGTTGATAGCCGCCTTCATGAAGTTAGTCATTGACACACCCGGAATCTCCACAGGATACTGGAATGAAAGGAACAAACCTTCGTGAGCACGATCCTCGGGCTTCATCTCCAACAGGTTCTTACCGTTGAAATAAGCCTCACCCTCAGTGACCTCATAAAGCGGATTGCCTACGAGCACAGCACTCAGCGTCGACTTACCAGAGCCATTCGGTCCCATGATAGCATGCGTCTCGCCATCGTTAATCACGAGGTCGATACCTTTTAATATCTCTTTGTCGCCAATCTTGGCATGTAGGTTCTTTACTTCTAACATTATATCTAATTGATAATTGACAATTGACAATTGATAATTATGACTACCCTACCGTACCTTCAAGAGAAACGGAAAGCAGTTTCTGAGCCTCAACGGCAAACTCCATGGGCAGCTTCTGTAGCACCTCCTTGGCATAGCCGTTCACGATGAGTCCTACGGCTTGTTCGGTGGGTATGCCACGCTGATTACAATAGAAGAGTTGGTCTTCTGATATCTTTGAGGTCGTCGCCTCATGCTCGAAGACGGCAGTATCGTTATGCACATCCATATACGGGAAGGTATGCGCACCACAATCTGAACCCAGTAACAATGAGTCACAAGACGAGTAGTTACGGGCATTATCTGCATTCGAGGTTGCACGAACAAGTCCACGATATGAGTTCTGCGAATGACCTGCCGAGATTCCTTTCGAGATGATCGTCGACTTGGTGTTCTTACCCATGTGAATCATCTTCGTACCCGTATCCGCCTCCTGATAGTTGTTGGTGACAGCAACGGAATAGAACTCCGCTTGTGAGTTGTCACCTCTCAGAATACAAGAGGGATATTTCCAAGTGATGGCACTACCCGTCTCTACCTGTGTCCATGAGAGTTTAGAGTCTACACCACGCAAATCACCACGCTTCGTCACGAGGTTTAATACACCACCCTTACCGTTTTCATCACCCGGATACCAGTTCTGCACGGTAGAGTACTTTACTTCTGCACGATCCATCACGATAATCTCTACGATGGCAGCATGCAACTGGTTCTCATCACGCATCGGGGCTGTGCAACCTTCCAGATAACTGACGTATGAGTCATCATCCGCTACAATCAATGTACGTTCAAACTGTCCTGTATTTCTTGCATTGATACGGAAATATGAACTCAGTTCCATGGGGCAACGTACACCCTTGGGGATATACACAAACGAGCCGTCGCTGAATACAGCACTATTCAATGCTGCAAAGAAATTATCACGATAAGGAACTACCGTTCCTAAATACTGACGCACCAAGTCACCATGTTCCTTAATCGCCTCACCGATAGAGCAGAAGATAACACCCTTCTCGCGCAGTTTCTCTTTGAAGGTGGTCTTTACACTCACAGAGTCCATGATAGCATCGACAGCCGTATTGCCTGAAAGAGCCAAACGCTCTTCCAAAGGAATACCGAGTTTATCAAAGGTCTTTTCAAGTTCAGGGTCTATCCCAGCGGCAGAGCCGTTGGGCACAGGACGAGCTGTGGGGTCGGCATAATAGGAAATCGTCTGATAGTCGATAGGGGGAACATGCACATGTCCCCATGTAGGCTCCGTCAGTTCCTTCCAATAACGGAACGCCTTGAGACGGAACTCGAGCATCCACTCGGGTTCTCCCTTCTTAGCCGAGATGAGCCGAACGATATCTTCGTTCAGCCCTTTCTCTATGATTTCAGTATGTACATCGGTAGTGAACCCGAATTCATATTTCTGTTCGGCTACCTGCTTTACAAACTCGTTGCCCATTATAGTTTTTGTTCAACCTCAATCTCTGTGAAGGTCTCAATGATATCACCCGTTTGGATGTCGTTGAAGTTCACCAGTGAGATACCACATTCCAAGCCTGTTGCCACTTCCTTGGCATCATCCTTATAACGCTTCAGGGCATCAATAGGTGCTGTGTGGATAACGATACCGTCACGAACCACACGGGCCTTGTCTTTATTGTGTACCTTTCCTTCAATGACCAAACCACCAGCAACGGTACCCACCTTCGAGATCTTGAAGACTTGCTTGACTTCAATCTCACCAGTGACAATCTCCTTCTTCACCTTATCAAGCATACCCTCCATCGTCGACTTCACTTCATCGATGGCGTCATAGATGATAGAGTAGGTGTTGATCTCCACACCCTCACGCTCAGCAGCCCTACGCGCATCAGCAGAAGGACGAACCTGGAAACCTACAATGATAGCCTCAGATGCTGATGCCAGCATGACATCGTTCTCAGAGATCTGACCCACAGCCTTCGAAATGACGTTGACCTGCACCTTCTCGGTAGAGAGTTTGATGAACGAATCACTCAGAGCCTCGATACTACCGTCGGTATCACCCTTCACGATGATGTTCAACTCATGGAACTCACCCAGAGCAATACGATGTGATAACTCATCGAGTCCAAGTTTAGTTGTGGTACGCAGGCTCTGTTCGCGCTGCAACTGCACACGTTTGTTGGCAATATCACGTGCCTCCTGCTCCGTATCCATCACGTGGAAAGAGTCACCAGCAGTAGGTGCACCATTCAGACCGAGGATGATAGCGGGTTCAGCAGGACCGGCTTTCTCAATACGCTGGTTACGCTCATTGAACATTGCCTTCACCTTACCCCAGGCAGTACCTGCGATAACGACATCACCTACTTTCAGGGTTCCGTTAGATACCAGCACAGTGCTGACATAACCACGACCTTTATCCAGTGATGACTCAATCACGCTTCCAGTAGCCTTACGGTTAGGGTTAGCCTTCAGGTCGAGCATCTCTGCCTCCAGCAAAACCTTCTCCAACAGTTCATCCACGCCCATTCCTTTTTTGGCGGAAATCTCCTGGCACTGATACTTACCACCCCACTCCTCAACGAGCAAGTTCATATTGGCGAGGTCCTCACGAATCTTATCAGGATTAGCGCCTGGCTTATCAATCTTATTAATGGCGAAAACCATCGGTACATTAGCTGCCTGGGCATGAGCAATAGCCTCTTTGGTAGTAGGCATCACAGAGTCGTCAGCAGCGATGATGATGATGGCGATATCCGTTACCTGAGCACCACGGGCACGCATAGCCGTAAATGCTTCGTGACCTGGAGTATCAAGGAAAGTAATCCGTCGACCGTCCTTCAGTTTTACATTATAGGCACCGATATGCTGTGTGATACCACCAGCCTCACCTGCAATTACGTTGGTATTGCGAATAAAATCGAGCAATGAGGTCTTACCATGGTCTACATGTCCCATCACGGTAACAATCGGAGCACGGCTAATGAGGTCGTTCTCATCATCAGCCTCCTCAGTAATGGCATTCTGCACCTCAGCACTGACATATTCGGTAGTGAATCCAAACTCCTCTGCCACGATATTGATAGTCTCGGCATCCAGACGCTGGTTAATAGATACCATGATACCGATAGACATACAGGTACCAATGACCTGGTTGACACCCACATTCATCATGGTAGCCAACTCAGATACGGTTACAAACTCTGTCAGTTTCAGTACTTTGCTCTCTGCTGCCTCTGCTGCCATCTCCTCGTTCAAACGTTCCTGAACGGCATCACGTTTCTCACGACGATACTTGGCACCTTTCTTGTTCTGATTCTTAGAAGTCAAACGGGCAAGTGTCTCCTTTACCTGACGGGCTACAGCCTCATCATCAACCTCCAACGGTTTTACAGGACGGTTCTTCTTATTCTTCTTACCCCCTTGTGGTTGGTTGTCTTGGAAATTCTGGTTTCCACCCTTATTCTTGTTCTTCTTTTGGTTGTTCTGCTGCTGGTTAGCCTGATTGGCAGCAGCCTCAATATCCACCTTACCGCTACGGATACGTTCACGCTTCTTGCGCTCTCCGTTCGCAGCATGTTGCTGGGCAGCCTTCTCCTCACGTTCCTTACGGCGCTCTTCCTTGGTCTTCTTCTTAGGACGAGTGCTTTGGTTCAGAGAAGAGAGGTCTATCTTGCCTACTACCTTCACACCCCCAGCGGCACTTGTATCAGCAGTCTCTTCCTGAATATCCTCTTCGGGTTCCGAATCAACAAAAGGCTCCTCATTGATGTCCTCAGCAGGTTCAACGACAGGTTCCTCCACAGGGCTAGTCTCAGATGTAGGCTCACTCTTTGCGGCGGGTTTCTTCCCGATGCTGGAAAGGTCTATCTTCCCTACCGTCTTCAGTTGGGGACGTTGTTCCAACATCTCTTCGGTCTGGGTGATTTTCTTTTCCACCTTCTCGACTTTCTCAGTCTTCTTTTCTTTGACTTTTTTGGTGAAAATCATATCTGCCTGGGTCTTTACGGCTTTATCGCCCTTGAACTCACCCACTAAGGCTTGATATTGTTCGTCCGAGATTTTCGTATTTGGCGTCATCTCGTCCTTCACCTCACCAAGTTCTTTTTTGTTTTTCAGGAAATCAACTGCCGTTTGAAGTCCTATATTTAGTTCTGATAATACTTTATTTAATCTGACACCCATTTATTCAAATTGATAATTGAAAATTGACAATTGATAATTACTCAAACTCCGCACGAAGTACTTCCAACAGATGATCGACTGTCTCTTCCTCCAAGTCAGCCTTCTCAATCAACATTTCGCGAGGTGCATTCAATACAGCCTTTGCCGTATCCAGACCAATGGCCTTGATAGAATCGATAATCCACTGGTCAATCTCATCAGCAAATTCGTCGAGGTAGATATCCTCATCGTCCTCACCTTCGTTAACGACACGGAAGACATCAATAGTATACTCTGTCAACATGGAAGCCAGTTTGATGTTCAAACCACCCTTACCAATGGCAAGGCTGACTTCCTCTGGCTGCAGATATACCTCTGCCTTATGCTCCTCAGGATTCAAGGTAATACTGGTGACCTTGGCAGGACTCAAAGCACGCTGGATAAAGAGTTGCATGTTGTTAGAGAAATTGATGACGTCGATATTCTCATTACCCAATTCACGAACGATACCATGCACACGGCTACCCTTTACACCAACACATGCTCCTACAGGATCTACGCGATCGTCGTAACTCTCTACAGCCACCTTTGCACGCTCTCCTGGCATACGGGCAACACGGCGAATCGTAATCAGACCATCGTTGATCTCAGGAACCTCAGCTTCCAACAGACGCTCCAAGAATAGCGGACTGGTACGAGAGAGGATGATACGAGGATTGTTGTTCTCGTTCTGCACTTCCTTCACGATAGCACGGATGGTCTCACCCTTATGGTAGTTGTCGTTAGGAATCTGCTCTGTCTTCGGCAGATGCAGTTCATTACCCTCGTCGTCAATCAGCAACACCTCACGCTTCCACATCTGGTAAACCTCACCGCTGACAACCTGTCCAACCTTATCCTTATATTTATTATACAGAGAGTCATGCTCCAGTTCTAGAATCTTGGAAGCCAGTGTCTGACGCAGATTCAAGATAGCACGGCGACCAAACTTCTGGAAGTTTACTTCCTCAGATACTTCCTCGCCTACCTCATAGTCAGGCTCAATCTTCTGAGCATCAGTCAGGGAAATCTCCTTGTTCTCATCCTGTACTTCACCATCAGCCACCACGATACGGTTGCGGTGAATCTCGAAGTCACCCTTGTCAGGGTTCACAATCACGTCGAAGTTCTCATCAGAGCCAAATATCTTGGCAATCACATTGCGGAAACTCTCCTCCAATACACTTACCAGTGTAGTACGGTCAATGTTTTTCGTCTCCTTAAACTCTTGAAAAGTCTCAATCATAGAAGGACCTTTCGCATCTTTTTTTGTAGCCATTGTTTTTTATATTTTTACTTTTTTACCTTTTTACTTTTATTTGAAAGTCAGCAAGTATTTCGTGTACTTTACTTCATTCATGGCAAACGACTTATCCACATCAACAATGACGGGACGCTTCTTGCCTTCCTGCTTTTGCTTTTCTTTAATCGTGACGACAAACGACTGTCCGTCTTCACTGACTTCTTTCAGAATACCTTGCTGCTTTTTTCCGTCAAGGGAGAGGACTTCCACTTCCTTGCCAATATGGTTACGATATTGTTGTACCACTTTGAAAGGCTGACCGATACCTGCGGAACCAACCTCTAATTCATAGTCACCTAGTTCTTCACCCAACTGTTCCTGTAAGAAACGACTCAGTTCGGCACAATCTTCAATCCATACTCCATCGGCATGGTCAATTTCAATCACAATGCGGCCATCAGGCATCATCTCTACGTCTACCAGGAAGTAGTCGTTCTGTGAGAGCCATTGCTCTACCGCTGTCTTTACTACGTCTTTATTAATCATACACCTTTTGGTATTAAAATAAGAATGAGAGGCTTTTTCAAGCCCCTCATTCCTCTGAACGGGGCAAAATTACACATTTTTCTGCAATCCCGCAAGTATTTCAGCAATTATTTCACTTTTTCGGTGAAAGAATCCGTTCGTATTCCCCTGGTGTGTTCAGGATTCTTTCTGCTTCTTGGATGGTCTTATCATATTCCAAAGCGGCCTCTACTTGTCCTGCCTGATAGTAATAGACACCAATGATATCCTGTTCTAACATGTGCTGTATCTCCGTGCGATGCCTATCCAAGTCACGGCTCACATCATGATGGTCAATCTTGGTTTTCAATGCTTCAAATTCAGCAAGGGCATCCTCGTAATAGCCTTCAAACTTGGCGACCTTTACCAGTTCGTCATATTGTTTCTTACTCACCTGATCATAAGTAAAGCCAGCCTTTACCACACGCTGTTTGAACTCTTCATAATCAGCGTCTGTCAGATGGAAGTCTTTGGCTGCAGCAATGGTCGGATGCTTGGCGATATAGTCTACCACATAGTCAAGCATCACCTCCGTAGAGTCTAAGCGGTCCAAATATAAGGTAATGTTCGCCATGGTATCAGGCTTTACTTCGATATCCGGTTTGATACCACCTCCGTCTCTTACCTCACGTCCATTCTTGGTATAGAAGACATGCGTCAGAGAGTCGGGGACATACTCTTTATAGCCTCCACCTGTATGCTTATAATTAATTGCCTGAATGCATCGACCACTGGGGATATAGTATTTGGCTGTCGTCAGTTTCAGGTTAGCATTATATGGGAGTTCTACATTGGGAATCTGTACCAGTCCTTTTCCATACGTACGTGTACCTATAATGATACCTCTGTCAAGGTCTTGTATCGAGCCACTGACAATCTCACTGGCTGATGCAGTTTCATCGTTGACAAGAACAATAATAGGCATCACGGTGTCAATCGGTTCCAGACGAGTCTCATAGTTGGAATTGGCTCGACGGATCTTTCCTTTCGTCTCAACCAGCGTAACACCCTTGGGTATCCACATATTGGCGATATCTACACACTCAGAAAGAGAACCACCTCCATTGCCACGTAAATCCAGTATCAATTTTGTAGCTCCTTGCTTCTTCAGATCGAGGAAGGCACGACGCATCGGCTTGGCTGGTTCTCCCGTAAACGTATTCAGGTTGATATAGCCTATGCCATTTGAACGCATGCCATAATAGGGGATCTCTGGCATCTTGATGCTCTGACGGGTAATTTTGAAAGTCATCTTTTTGCCTGTTGACGGGCGTAGAATCTGAAGCACAAACGTCGTACCAGGGTCTCCACGCAAATGACTGCTCACATAGTTCACCGTCTTGTCTGTCATGATAGTATCGTCGATCTGCAAGATGACATCACCCTTCCTCAGTCCTACTTGGGCAGCAGGCATACCGGCATACGGCTCTTCAATCACCACGTGCTTCTTTTTCTGATGATAGCGCACCAAGGCACCAATACCTGCATATTTACCAGTCATCAGCATCTTCAGGTCTTTTTGATTCTCCTCTGAATAATATTCCGTATAGGGGTCGAGTGAGTTCAGCATCGCCTTGATACCTGTACCGATTACCGTATTTGCATCTAGGGTGTCTACATACATCAAATCGAGGTTCTTATAGATGGCATTGAAGATTTCGAGATTCTTAGCCACTTCTAAGTTATGGTTCTTCACATCTTGCGCATGCATGCCCAACGACACACAGAATAAAAGGATAATAGGATATATTCTACGTTTCATGTACCTTATATTATTATTATGCGTGCAAAATTATAGAAAAAATAGGGAAAAACGAATTTTTTCAGCGAAAAGTTTGCGCAATTCGGAAAAACATATTATCTTTGCACCCGCTTAACAGCAAAAGACTGCTTCAGTAGCTCAGTTGGTTAGAGCACCTGACTGTTAATCAGGGGGTCGTTGGTTCAAGCCCATCCTGAAGCGCCAAAGAGAAAAGGAAGAGAGAGTTACAAGGATGTAGCTCTCTTTTTTACTAAGTAATTACTACATGAACCAAAGATGAATAACGAACAGAAACCTATCCTGCACAAAGACGGCATCAGTTATGTCGTGCCGTTTATCCTGATTACCTCGTGTTTTGCCCTGTGGGGCTTTGCCAACGACATCACCAATCCGATGGTGAAGGCGTTCTCGAAGATTTTCCGTATGAGTGTCACTGATGGTGCCCTTGTTCAATTGGCGTTCTATGGAGGCTATTTCGTGATGGCATTCCCTGCCGCCATGTTTATCCGTAAATATAGTTACAAGGCAGGTGTACTGATGGGACTCGGTCTTTATGCGGCTGGCGCATTGATGTTCTTCCCTGCGAGGATGACGGGCGACTACTACCCTTTCCTGATTGCTTACTTCATCCTGACTTGTGGACTGTCGTTCCTAGAAACCAGTTGTAATCCTTACATCCTTTCGATGGGTGAAGAGAAAACCGCGACTCGTCGTCTGAACCTTGCCCAGTGCTTCAATCCGATGGGTTCGCTGGCAGGAATGTACGTCGCCATGAACTTCATTCAGGCTCGCCTCAACCCAATGTCTACAGAGGAGCGTGCCTTGTTGAATGATACTGATTTTGCAGCTATGCGCAATAGTGACCTGGGTGTGCTCATTGGTCCTTATCTCGCTATCGGTATTGTCATTGCCATTATCTTCTGCGTCATCTGGTTTGCCAAGATGCCGAAAAATGGTGACCAGAGTCATGATATCCATTTCTCACATACCATCCGTCGCATCTGTCAAGTCAAACACTATCGTGAGGGAGTCATCGCACAGTTCTTCTATGTGGGTGTACAGATTATGTGTTGGACGTTTATTATTCAATACGGTACACGTGTCTTCATGAACGAAGGGATGACGGAGTTAGAGGCAGAGGTATTGTCACAGCGTTATAATATTGTGGCAATGGCAATCTTCTGCTGTTCCCGTTTTATCTGTACCTATTTCCTGAAATTTGTCAATGCTGGAACCCTGCTCGCCCTCTGTGCCATTGCTGGTGCATGTCTTATCTGTGGTGTCATCCTGATTGACGGCAGAGTGGGACTCTATTGTCTGGTGGCTGTCTCAGCGTGTATGTCACTGATGTTCCCCACCATCTATGGTATTGCCTTGCAAGGAATGGGCGACGACGCTAAGTTTGGAGCAGCAGGTCTGATTATGGCGATTCTCGGAGGCTCAGTATTACCTCCTTTGCAGGCAATGCTCATCGATAAGCAGACACTCTTCGATATGCCCGCCGTGAATGTCTCGTTCATTCTGCCTCTCTTCTGCTTCTTGGTGATTATCGCCTACGGATGGCGAACCTATCAGCGAACAAAGGCATAAGATAAGAAATAAAGAAAAAGGTCTCGACCCAATGGTTGAGACCTTTCTTTTTATAGTAGGATTCTTCTTAGAACTCCATCTTGTCAAGCGTATCAGTGAAGTCTTTCGGCTCCTCTGTTGGCTCGTGGAAATCCTCATTACGCTGAGGACGCTCACGATGCTCCTTGTGACCATGTTTGTCAGGACGATTGCGACGCTCACCACGCTCTCCGCGCTCAGGGCGCTCACGACGACGCTGCTGAGGCTCTACATAGTCGGCAGGTTTTTCGATGAGTACACGGTGAGAGAGTTTGAACTTACCCGTCTTCGGGTCAATCTCAATCAGTTTCACCTGAATCTTGTCACCTTCCTTGATGCCAGCCTCCTCGACAGTCTCAAGACGCTTCCAGTCAATCTCAGAAATATGAAGCAGACCGTCCTTGCCAGGCATGAACTCTACGAAGCATCCGTAAGGCATAATGCTACGAACAGTACCCTCATAGACCTCACCTACCTCAGGGATAGCCACGATAGCCTTGATCTTGGCGATAGCGGCATCGATGCTCTCCTTGTTAGGACCAGATACCTGAATCTTACCGACTCCGTCTTCCTCGTCGATTGTGATGGTAGCACCAGTATCCTCCTGCATCTGCTGGATGATCTTTCCACCCGGACCAATGACAGCACCGATGAACTCCTTCGGAATCTCGAAGGCTTCGATACGTGGAACCCAAGGCTTCAATTCAGGACGTGGCTCAGCGATGGTATCGGTGATACACTTCAAGATATGCTCACGACCAGCCTTTGCCTGCATGAGTGCTTTCTCAAGTATCTCGAACGACAGACCGTCGCACTTGATATCCATCTGGGTAGCGGTCAGACCATCCTTCGTACCAGTGGTCTTGAAGTCCATATCACCCAAGTGGTCCTCGTCGCCGAGGATATCGCTCAATACAGCATACTTGTCTTCTCCTGGGTTCTTAATCAGACCCATGGCAATACCGCTGACAGGCTTCTTCATGGGAACACCAGCGTCCATCAGGGCAAGCGTACCTGCACATACGGTAGCCATAGATGAAGAACCGTTAGACTCCATAATCTGACTTACTACACGTACTGTGTAGGGGAAGTCAGCAGGAATCATCTCCTTCAGACCACGCCATGCCAAGTGACCGTGACCAATCTCACGACGACCTACACCACGCTGTGCCTTTGCTTCACCTGTACAGAATGGGGGGAAGTTATAGTGAAGGAGGAAACGCTGATAACTCTTATCGAGAACATCGTCCACGAGTTTCTCATCGAGCTTGGTACCCAAAGTAACAGTAGTCAGTGACTGTGTCTCACCACGTGTAAAGATACTGCTTCCATGAGGCATGGGCAACGGAGAAACCTCACACCAGATAGGACGAATCTCGTCAGTCTTACGACCATCGAGACGGATACCTTCGTCAAGGATGCAACGACGCATAGCATCGCGCTCTACATCGTGGTAATAGCGATCCATCATCGCATATTTCTCTTCCAACTCGTCTTCAGTGAGGTCACTGTGCTCAGCGGCATACTTCTCCTTGAAGTCGGCAAGAATCTTCTCGAAAGCCTCAGCACGAGCCTGCTTCTCCAAAGCCTGCTTTGTGATATCGTAAGCTGGCTGATAGAGCTCTTTATTCATACGCTCACGCAGTTCCTCATCGTTCACCTCGTGGTCGTACTCACGCTTCACATCCTTACCGAGTTCCTTGCTCAGTTCTTCCTGTAATTCACACATGGGTTTGATGGCTGCCATAGCGGCTTTCAAAGCACCGAGCAGATCCTGCTCGCTGACTTCTTTCATCTCACCCTCTACCATCATAATGTTCTCAGCAGAGGCACCTACCATGATATCCATGTCGGCTTCCTTCATCTGCTCAAAGGTTGGGTCAATTACATACTCACCATTTACACGAGCCACGCGAACCTCAGAGATGGGGCACTCGAAGGGAATATCGGAACAAGCCAACGCTGCCGATGCCGCAAAACCTGCCAATGCATCGGGCTGATCAACACCATCGGCGCTGAACAGCATTACGTTGACATAAACTTCTGCATGATAATTGGAGGGAAACAGCGGACGAAGCACACGGTCAACCAGACGGCTCGTCAGAATCTCATTGTCAGAGGCCTTACCCTCACGTTTGGTGAAACCACCGGGGAAACGTCCTGCGGCGGCATACTGCTCTCTGTAATCTACTTGCAGAGGCATGAAATCTGTTCCGGGAACTGCATCTTTTGCGGCACAAACAGTAGCCAGCAGCACTGTGTTATTCATACGGAGCATCACGCTGCCGTCGGCTTGCTTTGCCACTTTCCCGGTCTCAATTGTGATGGTTCTTCCATCAGGCAATTGAATACTTTTCGTAATTACGTTCATCTTAATAAAAAAACATCTAAAAATAAATAAAAAAAAGCGCCTTTGCGCTCGCAATTGCAATTGCGGCTGCAAAGGTACACATTATTTAATAAGAAAACGAATAATTTCTCTTATAATTATTGTTTTTTATGAATTTCCTCCAGATACTTATCAACCTTATTTACCATGACGGTGGATAGTTTCACCTGCCCATCAGGCCCTACAACAACCATTGAGGGAATCCACTTCACTCCATATGCCTTGGAAATTTCTGTCTCCTTGAATTTCTTCAGCTCACTCACTTGTGGGTATGTAATGCCATATTTCTCAATAGCTTTCTTCCATGCCTCTACGTCAGTGTCCATCGAGATACCGATAAATTCGACACCATACTGACGATAGGCTTTATACATCCTTACCACCTCTGGAGCATCTTTACGGCAGTCAGGACACCATGATGCCCAGAAATCGAGCACTACGGTCTTGCCTTTATACTTTGATAATTGAACCGTCTTGCCGTCAGGTGTTTTCAACGTAAAATCTGGTGCAATAGTGCCAACCTTCACCAAATCTGTTGCATACTTGGCGTCATCGTCCTGCTGTGCGGACTGCGCCTTTGCTCCTGTCACTCCTATCAAAAGAAGTGCGAGCATCCATATCATACTCTTTTTCATATTCATGCGTCAAAGGTACGCATTCTTTCGCAAAAAAAGAATAAACACTCTGATAATTATTCTTTTTTATGAAAAATAGAAATCTGATCGTTTTCTTTTTGCACTTTTAATGATGTAAATAATGTTCATTTTTAATCTTTTTTTAGATTTAATATATACACGTATTCGGGAAAATTTGTATCTTTGCAACCGATTCCGGTTATCCAAAATGGAAAACTTTTTGGGAAACGAAATCGAAAAAGTTGTCCAAAACGGAAAACTTTTTAAGAAACTCGGATAATTAAAAACTTGATAAAATATAAAACAATGGAGATTCAAAACTTTACCATTACGAAGCGCGACGGCTCGAAAGACCGCTTCTCGTTAGACAAGATTATGAATGCTATCGTGAAGGCATTCGAGAGTGTTGATCAACCTACTGACCTTGGTGCTATCTCTAAGATTCTCAGTCGTTTAGACATTCATGAGGATATTACGGTGGAGGATATTCAGAACCAAGTGGAAGAGGCGTTGATGAGTGAAGGCTACTACAAAGTGGCCAAGTCATTTATGCTTTATCGCCAGGCTCACACAGAGGATCGTGAGACACTTGCGAAACTGCAATTCCTCTCAGAATATTGTGAATCGGTGAATGCAGCGACTGGTTCAAAGTATGACGCAAATGCAAATGTGGAGCACAAAAACATTGCCACACTGATTGGTGAGTTGCCCAAATCGAACTTCATCCGTCTGAACCGCCGTCTGCTGACTGACCGTATCAAGAAGATGTACGGAAAACAACTCGCCGATGAGTATATCGACAAGTTGACACACCACTTTATATATAAGAACGACGAGACGAGTCTTGCCAACTACTGCGCCTCCATCACCATGTATCCTTGGCTGATTGGTGGTACGATCTCCATTGGCGGCAATTCTACGGCTCCTACAAACTTGAAGAGTTTCTGTGGCGGTTTTGTAAATATGGTATTCATGGTATCAAGTATGCTGAGTGGTGCCTGTGCTACCCCAGAGTTCCTGATGTATATGAACTACTTCATCGGCAAGGAGTATGGTCAGGACTATTGGAAGCGTGCCGATGAGCAGGCAGACCTCTCATTGAAGAAACGTACCATCGACAAGATCATTACCGACTATTTCGAACAGATTGTCTATTCGCTGAATCAGCCTACAGGTGCCCGTAACTATCAGGCTGTATTCTGGAATGTCGCTTACTACGATAAGTATTATTTCGACAGTATCTTCGGCGAGTTCTACTTCCCCGATGGTTCGAAGCCTGATTGGGAAGGATTGTCTTGGTTGCAGAAGCGTTTCATGAAGTGGTTTAACCACGAGCGCACGAAGACTTTGCTGACCTTCCCTGTAGAGACTATGGCTCTGCTCGTTGACGAGAATGGCGAGTGCAAGGATAAGGAATGGGGCGATTTCACCGCAGAAATGTATGCTGAAGGCCACTCGTTCTTCACCTATATGAGTGATAATGCCGACTCACTGAGTTCTTGCTGCCGTCTGCGCAACGAGATTACGGACAATGGTTTCAGTTATACACTGGGTGCAGGTGGTGTATCGACAGGTTCAAAGAGTGTGCTGACCATCAACCTGAACCGTTGTGTACAGTATGCTGTCAACCACCAACAGGACTATCTGGAGTACTTAGGTGAGATTATCGAACTCTGCCACAAAGTACAGATGGCTTACAACGAAAATCTGAAGGAGTTGCAGGAGCATGGTATGCTGCCCCTGTTCGATGCCGGCTACATCAATATTGGACGCCAGTATCTGACCATCGGTATCAACGGTCTCGTTGAGGCTGCCGAGTTCATGGGCTTGAAGATCACTCCGAACGACGACTATCTGCACTTCGTACAAGGAATCCTCGGACTCATCGAGAAGTACAACAGAAAGTATCGTACAAAGGATGTGATGTTCAACTGTGAGATGATTCCTGCAGAGAATGTCGGTGTGAAGCACGCTAAGTGGGATCG
This sequence comes from Prevotella sp., assembly GCA_017554145.1. Taxonomy (GTDB): domain Bacteria; phylum Bacteroidota; class Bacteroidia; order Bacteroidales; family Bacteroidaceae; genus Prevotella. Next base: position 283,834 of record JAFZIZ010000001.1, read on the forward strand.
TGAGGATGGTTACTTCGTTCCACGCGACTGCTATAACAGTTACTTCTATGTAGTAGAAGACGACTCGCTGACGATCATTGATAAGTTCAAACTGCATGGCGCTCCTTATATCGAGCACCTGACAGGTGGTTCTGCCCTTCACATGAACCTCGAGGAGCATCTGAGCAAGCAGCAATATGCCCATCTGTTGAAGGTGGCTGCCCAGGAAGGCTGTAACTACTTCACGTTCAACATCCCCAACACGGTATGTAACGAATGCGGACATATCGACAAGCGTTATCTGAAGGAGTGTCCTCACTGCCATTCGAAGAACGTGGACTATATGACCCGTATCATTGGTTACTTGAAGCGCGTAAGCAACTTCTCACAGCCTCGTCAGGAAGAGGCAGCACGTCGCTTCTATGCCCACGCTAAGAGCGAATAGCTAACAGCTAAAAGCTAACAGCCAAATGCTCAAATACGTCAACACTGGCATCGTATTCCAAGAGATACCCGATGAAGTGACACTGGCAATTAATATCTCTAATTGCCCGTGTCGCTGTCCGGGGTGTCATAGCCATTACCTCTGGGAGGATATCGGGCTGCCCTTGGATACCGATGCCATTGATGACTTTGTGAAGAAATTCGGCAGCGACATCACTTGTATTGCCTTTATGGGCGGTGATGCCGACCCGAAGGGTGTCAACCAACTGGCACAGTATATCCATGAGACCTACCCTGAATTCAAGGTAGCATGGTATAGTGGACGTATCCGCATCACCTCTGCCATCTGCAAGACCGACTTCAACTATATCAAGATTGGTCCGTATATCAAGCACCTCGGGCCTTTGAAGGAAAAGACTACCAACCAACGACTCTATCGACAGACAGAGAATGGGGAGTTTGAGGATATCACCTCTAGATTCTGGAAGAAATAGCCATTATGAAGATTTGTATATTCTGTTCTGCCAACCAACAGATAGACCCCGACTTCTTCGCTATGACAGAAGAGTTAGGGCGATGGGCTGCAAAAAACGCCCATTCCATCGTTTATGGCGGTGTGAATCAAGGATTGATGGAATGTATCGCGAAGGCAGCTCATGAAGCAGGTGGACAGACCATCGGTGTGATTCCGAGGATTGTAGAGAAGTCGGGACGTATCAGCGACTACGTGGATGTAGAGATTCTCTGCGACAACCTTCACGACCGCAAACAACTGATGGAAGACAAGGCGGATGTCTTCATCGCCTTGCCTGGAGGTATCGGCACCCTTGATGAGATATTCACCTTGGCAGCCTCTGCCACTATTGGCTACCACGATAAGAAGGTGATTCTCTATAACATGAAGGGCTTTTGGGATTCTCTTATCCAACTGCTGGATGAACTGCAAGCCAAGGGGCTTACAAGAAAAAATTGGCGAACTTACATTGAAGTCGCCAATTCGTTAGAGGATATCGAGCAATTGCTCTCTGAATAATCTTTTCTTATTCTGCTTTCAGGCGTTCTGCCATCGCACGACCTAAAGCCTCACAAGCGGCTTTGGTCTCTGCCGTCAGACTCTGTTTGATCTCTACGGGTTCACCAACTGCCTCGTAATGCAGTTTTTCCTCATTCCATCGGGCAATCTCGCTCACTGCCTTTGAAGCCCAGCCATAAGAACCGAACCATCCTAACAGGTGGTTCTTGATATCCTTGCCAGCCAACTCAGAGAGCAGCACGTCCATCTCGTGATAGAGGGCGGTATTATACGTAGGTGCACCTACGATTAGTCCTTTATAACGGAATACATCGCGAATGATATAGGAGTGATGCGTCTTTGAGACATTATACATCACGATATTCTTCACACCAGCCTCAGAGGCGGCACGGGCAATTACTTCCGCAGCACGCTCGGTATTGCCATACATCGTACCATAGCAGATAACCAGTCCTGGCTCTGTCTCGTATTTCGACATACGGTCGTATTCAGCCACTACCTTATCGATATACTGGTGCCAAACGGGTCCGTGAGTGGCACAGATATAGTCGAGTTTTACGCCTTCCAGTTTCTTCAAGGCGTTCTGCACAGGCGTACCATACTTGCCTACGATGTTCGAATAGTAGCGCACCATCTCTAACCAGAACGTATCACAGTTGATCTGATCGTCAATAACACCACCGTTCAAAGCGCCAAAACAACCAAAGGCATCGCCGCTAAATAAGGTGTTGGGTGTTGGGTGTTGGGTGTTGGCACATAAGGTAACCATCGTCTCTGGCCAGTGGACCATCGGGGTAAGTACGAAGTTCAAGGTATGGTTTCCTAACTCGATGGAATCGCCGTTTTTCACTTCTACAGTACCCTCGGCAATACCATAGAAGCCCTCCATCATCTGGAACGTCTTCTTATTACCGATAATCTGGATATTCGGATAGTATTTCTTGATCAGGGCGATAGAACCGCTATGATCAGGTTCCATGTGATTGATGACCAGATAGTCGATGGGACGCTCACCTATCACCTCATGGATATGTTCGATGAATTGGGTGAAAAAGTCTACCTCAACGGTATCTATCAGACACACTTTCTCATCGTCGATGAGATACGAGTTATAACTCACACCATTCGGCAGGGGCCATAGACCCTCAAACAGCGACTTATTACGGTCGTTGACGCCTACGTAATAGATTTTGTTGGTAATTTCCTGCATAGTTTTATCTTATTATTTATTCTTCCATTGCTGCCAAGGCGGCTTCCAGTTCCTTTTTTCGCTTGTTGCCAAACTCTACCGACACACTATTATTGATGCTACGACAACACTCTGCCGAGAACTGCATACCGCACTGTATCACATGGTCCCATTGACTTTCCGACAAGCCACCTTCTATTTCCTGACGCGTAATACCCTCTTTGATCATGCCATAGACGATACCCGCATTGAAGTTATCGCCTGCACCAATGGTACTGACTGTCTCTACTGGCAAGACGGGATATTGCTTCTGGAAACCACCGTCAGCCCTCAGTTCCACAGGCTCCGAGGCACGTGTATAGATAAACTTCTTGGTGTAGAAGGATATCTGTGAACGATAGATGGCATCAGGATCGTTTTGCTTGAAAAGGATATCAAAGTCCTCTGACGAGCCACGAACGATATCCGCCAGTTCCAGATTCTCCAATAGGTTGGGGGTAATCTTCACCACCTCATCCTTATGGGAAGCACGGAAGTTGACATCATAATAGAGGATAGCCCCATGCTGACGGGCATAATCCAGAAAACCATATACCTGTGGACGAATCACGGGATTCAAGGCGAAATAACTGCTAAAAAGCACGATATCATCGGTATGAACGTCTGGATAGGAATACTCGATACGGTCACTGTCATGATCCTTGTAGAAGATATATTCCGCATCGTTCTTCTCATTCAGAAAGGCAAGAGAGAGTGGTGACCTGGATTCCGGATAGACATGGATAAATGAGGCGTCCACGCCGTTCTCTTCCAGAAAACGGATAATCATCTTTCCGACCCTGTCGTTACCCGTCTCACTAATCATACTCGCCTTGACACCTGAACGTCCCAGCGACACAATGGCATTATACGCACTTCCTCCAGGGATAGCACCAATAGGTTGCTCATCACGGAAGATGATGTCAAGTACGGTCTCTCCGATTCCTATTACTTTTCGCATACTTTCAGTTTTGAGCACAAAGATACGAAATAAATATCAATTGTCAATTATCAATTATCAATTATTTTGTACCTTTGCACTCGATTATGGCGAAATACAATATCCACACGCTTCAAAACGGGCTGCGTATCATTCATCTGCCCTCTACCTCACCTATCGTTTATTGCGGCATAGGCATCAATGCTGGTTCACGCCACGAAGGGGAAGGAGAAGAGGGTGTTGCACACTTCTGTGAACATGTCACGTTCAAAGGCACCCAGAAGCGTTCTTCTATCCAGATTCTCAACTGTTTGGAGAGTGTCGGAGGCGATTTGAACGCTTTCACCAACAAGGAAGATACGATATTCTATGCCGCCATCCAGAAAGAACATCTTTCTCGTGCCGTCGACCTCTTGACGGACATCGTCTTCCATAGCATCTATCCTGAACAGGAGATAGCACATGAGATAGACGTGATTTGCGATGAAATCGAGAGTTATAACGATACACCTGCGGAACTCATCTACGATGAATTCGAGAATTTACTGTTTCAGCAGCATCCCTTAGGACATAATATCTTAGGAACACGTGAACGTGTCAAGACCTTTACGTCGCAACATGCACAATCCTTCACTGCTCGCTATTATCGTCCTGACAATGCCATCTTCTTCGCCTATGGTGATTTGGACTTCAATAGTCTTGTAAAGAAATTGGTGAATGGTGAGTGGAATTTGGTGAGTGGAGAAATGTCTGGAGGCACCATTTTCTCTGATTTGAACAATTCTCCATTCACCACTCACCAACCACCAGACGCCAACCATCATCAAGCCCATGTGATGTTAGGCAGTCGCACTTATGACTATAACGACCCTCGTCGCATGCCCCTCTATCTGCTCAACAATATCTTAGGAGGACCAGGCATGAATGCCCGCCTGAATCTCTCGCTGAGGGAGAAGCATGGTTTGGTGTATACGGTAGAGAGTTCAATGGCAAGTTATAGTGATACTGGTTGCTGGTCTGTGTATTTCGGTTGCGACCATCATGATGTGAAACGCTGTCTGCGCTTGGTGAACCACGAACTCGACCGTGTCATGCAACATCCGTTGTCTGAACGACAATTACAGGCAGTCAAACGACAACTGAAGGGACAGATTGCCATCGCCTGTGATAATCGTGAACAGTTCGCCCTCGATTTCGCCAAGAGTTTCCTGCACTATGGTAAAGAACATGACATTGACGCCCTCTTCCAGAGAATCGATGCCATCACTTCCGAACAACTCTTACAAGTTGCCCAAGAGTGCTTCGATCCGAAGAAACTACAAACATTGGTGATATAAGTCCCCATCTGTGTGCGCGAGAGACCTAATTGAGATTTGTGATTTGAGACGAGGCAAAATCTTACGTCCAAATCATAGAAATGCCTCCTTTCACTCGTTCCAAAGCCTCCTATGGGGGTAAAGGAAGGCCTCCTTTCACTCATACTAGGCTTTAGTATAAGGTGTTCCAAGCCCTCGAACAAGTGATAGAAGGCATTCCTTTGTTTGCGCCGTTAAAAATTTCAGTATTTCAGATTTCAGTTGTTTCAATTATTTTTTCGTATTTGACAGTTTTCGGTTTTCAGTTTTTCAGTTATTTGTTTTCGTATTTGACAGTTGACAGTTTGACAGTTTGTGAATCACAGATCACAAATCACAGTTATCGAAAATGAATCTCAAATCTCAATTACCGAAAACTGCGTCTTCAAACTTGAACAAAATTTTTATTATATATATATTATATATAAT
>JAFZIZ010000025.1 GCA_017554145.1 Prevotella sp.
AGTTAGAGTTAGTTAGTAGTTAATAGTTAGTAATTAGTTTTGGTTTTAAGTTGATTTAATAGGTATTACAGTGGTAATAAAGATTTGTTAGAAAGGATAACACAACACCGTCGTGAGACGAAGTTGTTTGTTTCGAAAAAAAGGTTTTTAGTTATTCATAGATTGTTGGTGCCGCTCCTGAGTCGTTGATGATTCGAGAGCGGTTATTTTTTGCAGTAAATAGTCGGATGAGGAAGATGCTGCCTCGGAAGGTGAGCTCGATGGCCATAGCCGTCCAAACACCCTTCAGTCCGTACTTGGGGGCCAGAGTCGCTGCCAACGTCAGACGGACAGCCCACATCGAACTTAAGCTCATGATGGCTGGGATCAGCGTGTCGCCAGCACCAATAAAGACACCGTTGCAGACAATGGCGGCTGCAAACATCGGTTCTGCCCATGCCTCGATGCGAAGCACCTGCGTACCTTGGCTGATCACTTCCTCCACTGGCGACATCAGCGACATCAGCTCTGGTGCGAAGGTCCACATCAGAATACCCATCACCGTCATGACGGCGATTCCCAAGCCCACAGACATTCTTGCGAACGAACGTGTCAGCAGCCTCTGGCCTGCGCCGATACCCTGTCCTACAAGGGTGGTGGCAGCTTCAGCAATGCCAAAACCTGGCATGTAACAGAGACTCTCGACGGTGATGGCCAGTGAGTGGGCGGCGATGGCAATGGTGCCCAAAGGTGCCACAATCATGGTGCTCACAACATACGCCCCTCCCATCAGCAAGTGCTGAAGACCCATCGGCGCACCAATCTTAATGGCTGTGCTGACGGTGTCAGACTTGGGCTTAAACGACCCAGGACGTCCTGCGAGGGAGAGCATCTTCGACTTGACAAGCAGGAAATACATCATCAGGGCGGCTGTGATTAGCATGGCAACCCCTGTTCCGATAGCGGCTCCCATCACGCCCAGATCGAGGATATAGATAAAGATGTAGTTGAAAAACACATCCATTACACACATACCGATATTCAGCATGGAAGGGATTTTCATATTGCCCGAGCACTTCAGCATCGAACCTGCCAATCCCTCTATCTGGAAGAAGATACCGCAAAAACCGAAGATGGCAAAATAGATGGAGGCATCGCGGGCAATTTCTTCGCTGCCCCCCATCCAGTAGGGTAGGAACGGGGCGATGATCACCGATATCAGCGAGATCATCACAGCCCAGACCATACAACAGACCATCGACTGGCGTAGCACCCTTCGTGCTGCTTCGAAGTCGTTGGCGCCGATGAAGTGGGCCACCTGAACAGAGAATCCCATATTCGCTGCTGAGGCCAGTCCGCCCATCAGCCAGCCTGTCGTCTCCACCAGTCCGATAGCGGCAGAAGCCTTGGCACCCAAATGTCCCACCATCGAGGCATCGATGAAGAACATGATCGTTGCCGATATCTGCGCCAAAATCGAGGGAATACTTAAACTGACGATGAGCCAGAGCTTTTCCCTCTGTGTCATCATTTTCCCCTCTCGGATATAGGAAAGAAGCAATTCGCTGTTCTTGACTTTCTTCATTTGAGTGGCAAAAGTACGAAAAAAAGTGAAAAGTGAAGAAAAATCAATTAAAAATCGTACCTTTGCCACTTAGAAATAGTAGTAATATGGAAATTTACCTGATAATAACCATTATAGCCATCATCGTGATGACGGTTCTCGGCTATCTCATCGGCAACCGTGGTAAGAAGGGCTTAATCGACTCCGTTATCAATCTGACGGCTGAGCGTGACGTCCAGAAGACGAACGTGGCCAACCTTGAGAAACAGTTAGAGACGCAGAAGACCTCCTACGAAGAGCAGATGAATGAACGGAAGAATGCCTTTGATAGTCAGATGGCAGAGTTGAAGACGACTTTTGCCCAACTGCTTCAGCAGGAGAAGACAGCCCATGAAGGTCAGATTGCTGCCTTGAAGGAGATGAATGAGAAGCAGATGCAGAGTCAGCTCGAACTCATCAAGGAGCAGATGCAGACCACCTCAGAAAAGGTGCTCAAACAGCGTCAGGAGGAACTTGGCGAGGAGAACAAGGAACAGGTGTCGAAGATCATCGACCCTTTGCAGAAGAGCCTGAAGGATATGCAGGAGGCGCTCGACAAGACCAAGCAACAGCAGACGGAGGCACTCACCCGACTGGATGAGACCATCAAGATCAATATGCAGAAGAGTGCGGAAATTGGCGAGACTGCCGACCGTCTGACACGTGCACTGACAGGTGAGGTGAAGATACAGGGTAATTTCGGTGAGCTGAAGCTCAAGCAGTTGCTTGAGGACCTTGAACTGAAGGAAGGTGAGCAGTTTGATACCCAGGAGACGCTGAGAGACAAGGTTGGCAAAGGCGCCAAGGGTGACGATGGCAAGGGTCTGGTGCCTGATTTTATCCTCCATTTCCCCAACAACCGCCATGTGGTTGTCGACTCCAAGATGTCGTTGACGGATTACGAGCGTTATATGAATGCGGAAGATGGGACGCCCGAGAAGAGCGGCTATCTGAAGGCCCATATCGACAGTGTCAGGGCTCAGGTTCGTCGCCTGGCCAAGAAGGAATATACAAAGTTCCTTCCTGAGGGTTACAATCGTCTGAACTTCGCCATCATGTACGTCCCCATCGAGGGCGCGCTGAACCTGGCCCTGCTTAATGATGCCACCCTCTGGCGCGAAGCGTATGACGAGGGTGTGATGATTCTCGGGCCCCAGACCATGTATATGAATCTGCGTGTGTTGGAGATGATGTGGACGCAGGTGCGACAGCTGAAAAACCAGCAGGCGATGATGGATGCAGCCAATACCGTGATCGATCGTGTGCAGGACTTCGGTGCGCGTTTCATGGATGTGGAGTCGAGCATGAACGACACTGTCAAGAAGATGAAGAAACTGAAGATTACCACTGGCGACGGCGGACCCAGTATCATCACGGCTGCCAGGAATCTGATCAAGGCAGGGGCCAGAGAGAACAAGAAAAAGAAATCGTTGGCAGAGATGGACGAATCGATGTTCATCGAGTCAGATTCCACTGCGCCAGAGATAGAAAACATCATAGAAACCTCTGAACCAGAGAATACGACAGAAACGGTATGATCAGGAAACTGCTTTTCGCATATCTATTATTGGTGATGCTGACAACGCCCGTTTATGGCGATGACCTGCTGAGGGGCACGGTCATCGGCACCACAGAAACTGTCAACTATCAGAATACCTCCGACAGGTCTAATACCGTCAACACCCGTGAGAACGCCTTTGATGGGAACCTGAACACCTTCTTTGCTTCGTGGGATCGAAGCTATACCTGGGTTGGTCTCGATTTGGGCGAGGCGCATGTCATCACCCGCGTGGGCTGGTCGCCTCGCAACGACAGTCAGGGTGAGAAACGTGTCCTGCTGGGTGTCTTCGAAGGTGCCAACCGCGAGGACTTCATGGATGCCCTGCCCCTCTATGTCATTCCTGAGAATGGCAAGATCGGCACCATGTCGTATGCTGATATCCAGTGCTCACGAGGTTTCCGCTATGTACGCTATATCGGACCTGCTGATGCCCGTTGTAATATTGCAGAACTGGCATTCTATGGCCATCCTGGCCCAGGTGACAACAGCCATCTCTATCAGGTGACGAACCTGCCCACCGTCAGCATTCACACGCTGAACGGTGAGATTCCCTACGACAAGGAGCACCAGATTGTCTCTCAGCTGACCATCATTTCCAACGACGGCACCAAACTGCTTTCAGAGCCTGGCACGACACGCGAACGAGGCAATGCCTCGCGTGATTTCCCCAAGAAACCGTGGAGAATTAAGTTCGACAAGAAGCAGAACGTGCTCGATGCCCCTGCCAAGGCGAAGAAATGGACCTTGATCAATAACTATGGCGACAAGACGCTGATGCGCAACCTGTTGGCTTTCGAGCTGAGCCGACGCATGGGTATGGCTTATACACCCTACGGCACAGCCGTCGACGTGCTGCTCAATGGCGAATACAAGGGCTGCTACCAGTTGTGTGATCAGGTGACAATCAACAAGAACCGTGTCGACATCACGGAGATGACGCCTGAAGACAATCAGGGCAGTGCCTTGACGGGCGGTTACCTGATAGAGGTAGATGCCTATGCATATAATGAGAAGTCGTGGTTCAATTCCAACAAGGGTAATCCTGTCACCATCAAGTCGCCTGACGAAGACGAGATTACCGCCAATCAGAAGCAATACATCCGTAATTTCTTCAATAAAATGGAGAACCAGTGGTCGACCTATCTCGACATCAACAGTTTCCTCAGGCATTTCCTCGTGGGAGAGTTGTCTGGCAATACGGATACTTATTGGAGCGTGTTTATGTCCAAAGAGCGCGATGAGGATCTGCTGCGAGTGGGGCCTGTTTGGGATTTCGACCTGGCCTTCAACAACGACCAGCGTATTTATCCCGTTAACAATAAGACCGACTTTATCTATCGGAGTGGTGGTAGTTGCGCAGGACAAATGAGGACTTTTGTCGACAATATCGTCATCAGGGATGCTGCTGCCAAACGTCAAATGGTGGAAATCTGGGGTGAGGCCCGTCAGTCAGGACTGACAGAGGAGAATCTGTTGACCTTTATCGACCGTTGGGCAGCAGACCTTGAGCAGTCGCAGCGTCTGAATTTCCTGCGCTGGCCTATACTGAGTCAGAGGGTTCATCAGAATCCTGCTGCCAGAGGTAGTTTCCGGGCTGAGGTGGAAGTGGTGAGGACCTTCATAAAAGAGCGTCTCGTCTGGATGGATAAGAAACTGGGCTATACTTATAAACCCAATGGTATCAGTGAGTTACGTCTCGATATGGCCCAGCCTTATCAAGTGTATTCGCTCTCAGGTCAGCCTTATGGCAACAGTATCGCGTCTCTGTCACCAGGCATCTATATCATCCGTCAGGGAACGACAATCCAGAAGATTGTTGTTAAATAAAGCATAAGTGAGACATCATTTCAGGTTGAAGAAGAAAAAGATAGCAGCATATTTCATTGGGACACCTTTGGCATAGCCAATGCAGTGATTATTGGAATCTCTGACAGAGCCATCATCATAGACCCGACCTAACAACGAGTTGCTGGAGTTTCTGACTGTGCCATCCGATTCAATGTAGCCAAGCGTGCTGTTATTGGAGTTTCTGACAGTACGACCATCTATTTTGCCAAGGTAGTGATTGTTGGAGTCCCTGATCTCTCCATTGCTGTTGATTTTTGCCACCAGGCTGTTATTGCTGTTCCTGACATCACCATTGGAGTCGATGGTTGCCAAGACGGAGTTGTTAGTATTCCGGATTGTCTGAGCCTGAGCGTTACCAACACCCAGAATCAGCACTATCATTATAATCAGTTTCTTCATATTGTATATTATTTCTATTGCCTTTCAGCAATGTCTCTTTTTATCGTTTTCTCGTCTATTTCATAACAACTTTCCTAACAGCCCCATCTCCCATCACCACAATATTCAGGCCCTTCTGTGGCTTGTCAAGTTTTATCCCATTGAGCATATAAATGCTCTGTGTGTCTTGTTCTACCTGCAACTTCGCAATGCCTAAAGGGTCTTTGTAAGTAAGATAGCCAGGATTGCTTGGACCTTCGTCAATTCGGGCATATTTGCCGTTAGTATAACGGCTGTCATAAGTTGTTCCAGCACCACCAACAATCTTGTGACACCCATAGAACATACGATTAGAATACTTGACATTTGACATATCCCACTTCTTACTTGCGTAAATACTGGATAATTCAGGACAATTGTTGAACATATATTCCATGTTTGTCACATTAACTGTATTAAAATCACTCAAGTCAATACTTGTCAGACTAAAACAATCGTTGAACATATAATCCATTCTCGTCACGTTATTTGTATTGAAACCACTCATGTCAATGCTTGTCAGACTTGAGCACCCCTCGAACATATATTCCATTTCCGTTACGTTATCGGTTATAAAGCCACTTAAATCAAGTTTTGTAAGGTTAGAACAATTATCAAACATTTCACTCATACTCATTACTTTGTCTGTCTTAAAGTTGCTTAGATCAATTTTTGTAAGGTTAGAACAATAACCAAACATTCCCCCCATGTTGGTCACGTTATCAGTTTTAAAACTACTTAAATCAAGGCTTGTCAGGCTTGAGCATTCAAAGAACATTCCGCCCATGTTGGTCACGTTATCAGTTTTAAAACTACTTAAATCAAGGTTCGTTAGGCTTGAGCATCCGAAAAACAATCTTTCCATGTTTGTTGTATTTTCCGTATTGAAGCTACTTAAATCAAGACTTGTCAGGCTTGAACATTCAGCGAACATACAAAACATGTCCTTTATTCTGTCCGTATTAAATCCACTTAGATCAAGACTCGTAAGACTTGAGCATCCTTCAAACATAGAACGCATACTGTAAACTTTGTCCGTATTGAATCCATTTATGTCAAGACTTGTTAGGCTCGAGCATCCTTTAAACATTGACTCCATCTTCATTACCTGATCCGTATTGAATCCACTCAAATCAAGAGTCGTCAGGCTTGAACAATCTTTAAACATGGAATTCATTTCTTCTACTCTGTCCGTATTTAAGCCACTTAAGTCAAGACTTGTTAAGCTTGAGCATCCAGAGAATAATTCGTTCATGTACGTAAGGCCAATAATATCATTGAAACAACTCAAATCAATGCTTGTCAGGCTGGAACAATTTTTGAACATACCACTTATACTTCTCAAATATTTAGGTTTGAAGTTACTTAAGTCAAGATTTGTAATACTAGAACATCCAGAGAACATTCTGCCCATGTCTTTTACGTGTTCCGTATTGAATCTACTCAAATCAAGGCTCGTCAGGCTTGAGCAGCCGGAAAACATACTACCCATGTCTGTCACGTTATCAGTTTTAAAACCACTCAAATCAAGAGTCGTCAGGGCAGAGCATCCTGAGAACATGTATTCCATGTCGGTTATGTTATCAGTTTTAAAACTACTTAAATCAAGGTTCGTCAGGCTTGAGCAACCTGAGAACATGGAACTCATATTATAAACCAAAGAGGTATTCAAATACTCAATTCCTTTAATGGACTTTATTATTTTAAAACCTTTGAAGAATCCAGATAAATCCTTAGGTTTCAGATTAGCAAACGATGGATCGATATCACACTCAGTTATATTTTCTGCATATTTTGGCCATTCATCTTTTTTCAAAACAACGCCTGAACGATTAGCCTTTTCTTTGTCATAATACAAAGTCATTTTTCCATTATCAAGGACACCATATCGGCTGGGATATTCAGCCTTTGCAGGATTTATACCAACAATGGCTTCATCATCACCAACATGGCCTGTCAATCCTCCATTATCACCAATTATCGCATATGACTCAGTTCCTCCCCATCCCCAGTTTATGTGAAAATAGCCATTCTCATAACCGTCCACAACAAAAGCATGCCCACTAAAATGATCCCCAAGGTCAATAGTACCAGAATATCCGACAGGCCGTCTATTATACAATTCTTCATATATAATTTGCTCCCATTCATCTATATTACATTCAGATCGTTCTACATATTCTATCATATCGCTATAGTCGAAATATCTAACAAATGCTTTAGCTGCATCAGAAACATAGGCCCCACTCTCTTTTGGAGAATATTGCATTTTGACAGAAGCACCACACAATAGCATCAAAGTGGATATGGCATCAATCTGCTTCTCACTATAGTTGTTTTCCTTAGAATAATATCTATTAAGAATGTTGTCCCAATCAATTGTAGTAATGGGAATGTCTGGCATATAGATTCTTTGATCATTAGCTGTTGTGTAGGTAGGAATGACATCGGTTGTCTGTTTGGGCCACTGATAGTAATGCATAATCTGTGCCATTGCCGTAGCGACACAGCCTGTTACACAATGCTCTCCGTCCACAACTGGACATTTGTTATTATAATATTTCCCTTGATTAAACGCGCACGTTAGCAGCGGGGCTATATTTTCTCGCTCTGTGGCAGTTCGTCTTGTAGCTTTCGCTTCTGGATGTGCCCGCAGATACTTCACCTGTTCTGCATAGCCTTCCATCCATGCCCGCATATTGCAGGGGAGATTGTCGGTATCGAAGAATCCGTCGTAGGAGTAGGCCAACACATCGGGCATGCGCTCGTCACCACTGATGACCACATAGCCGCCGTTTGCTATATCGTTGAATACATAATACTCGTCGCTGTTATTGGCAAGGACCAATTCAGGTGCTTTGTATTTTACCGTTCCTCTTGTTGCATGAGTCCGGCCTGTTTTGGCAAAAAACTGTTGCGCCTTCACAAAAGCATCCTGTTCTCTGATTTGTTGTGCATCTGCTGTCATTATTGTCAGCAAAGCCGCTGTGAGCAGAAAAAATCTCTTTATCCTGCTCTTGCCAATCTTTACCCAACTCTCGTGAAAACTGGAGTTGGTCAGTGTATAAACGTAACCAGGTTCTTTGTTATTCATATCGTTTTTGTTTATTTCGATGCAAATATACAAATTCTTTCTTGCAATAACGAAGAATTGTAAGATTAATTAATAGAAATGATGTGAATATAACTCACAATGCACCTGCGCCCTCTTGGTCCTTCTGGATCTGGGCGAGGACCTTTTTGTGGGCGAATTTGTGCATCTTGATGCAGAAGTAGACCAGCAGGATGGCAGCGACGCCTCCAACGACTGGGTTGACTAAGCTCGACAAAGCCATCGAATCATAGATGCCGTGTGCCAGAACGGGAACCAGGAGAACCATCACTTTGTTGCGCGTAGAGCGATTGACGAAATGGTAGAGAGAGTAGTAATAGCCCATCAGCACGGCAAAGGCATAGTGGCCAGGCACAGCGAGCAGGGCACGCGACGCAGCCACCATCAGCCAGTTATCGCCTCCTTGGAACACATAGCCGACATTTTCCGTCGCAGCAAAGCCCAGACCTATACAGACGGCATAGACGATGCCATCGAAATGCTCATCGAAATAGGGATTATTCCGCACTACCAGCCACAGCGCCAGCAGCTTAAAGCTCTCTTCAGGTATCGCAGCCACGAAGAAAGCCATCGTCGTAGAGTCGATAAGCGTCGTAGGTGTTTTGACACCTCCGAACAAGACCGACTGAACGCCAAATTCAAATAAGGCAACGGGCAGACAAATGCCTGCGCCATACAATCCGGCCTTAATCAACAGTGGCGTGGGCTCTTTCTGCGGATCTTTCTTCCAGATATACCACCACAGCAATGCTGCGGGCAAAATCGCAACGATTAAAAGGATGAGGATTGGCATAACTTCTATTCTTCTTTAAAACTCTTGTCTTTCTCGTAGGTGATACCATCGTAGAGGGCTTGAGTGCCTTCGTAGCTTTCAGGGATAAAGTGGAGGCGGACGCCTCGGATGTGCTTTTTGGCACGGAAGGTCTTGGGATCGTCGACCTTGTCGCTCTCGATTTCAAGTTTCAGCAGACCAAACTCTTTCAGGCGAACCTTGTCGCCATTACGTAGGTGGCGCCAGACGGCCTCTGCCACACTCATCATCAAGCCTTCGAGCACACCGCCGCTGAGATTTGTCCCCCTGGCAGCCTCTTCAAAGAGTTTGCGGCTCTCGATGGTCTGATTATGAACGGCAACGGCCTTGTATTTGCCGAAAGTGGAGAGTCTCGGTTTGGTTTCTTTCTTGATTCTATATCTCATACGCGTCAATTTTATGTTATATGCTGTTGCAAAGATACACATTTTTCTCGAGAATTATTCAAATTGAGCCGAAAAATTGCATTTTTAGTGTTTTCTGGTTGGAAGATGCTTATCTTTCTGACTCAATTTTTTTGATTTCAAATTCACAAAATAGCCTACATGCCTACATAAATTGTGTGTAAACATTTGTTATTCAAAAAGATAACTATGTTTTTAGCCTACATAAACCCTACATTATACCTACATGATGCCTACATGATTTTTGCGTAAAATTCATCAAAATGCCCAGTTCTTAATGTTTGCATAGGGCACTAGCGAATTGAAAGATACGATCTCTCAAGTTTTTAAGTTAAGGATAGTGAGAAAATTCTCTAGAGAATTTATTGAAGAGATACGTACTAAAGATTGCCAGATAGGGAAGTAAGCATCAAATTCTCTAGAGAATTTCCTTGCCGCATTAATAGTAAAATATGCGAAGTGGCTGTCTGGATTTTGCCAGATAGGGACCTGAATGAGTACTATATTGGCCTTCGAAATGAACGATTTTTTGCGAGATATGCCAAAAGTATGTAGGCATCATGTAGGTATCATGTAGGCTTTATGTAGGCAAATTTTTAAAAAAATTCCTTTATTTAAAGGTATTCCAAGCGATTTTATGTAGGCATGTAGGCAATTTTATATTTTTTATTTCAAATTTCTTGCAATAATTCCAAGTTTTTTCGTATCTTTGCAGTCATAATTTAGAATCCAGACAATCATGAATGTAACATTACTGAAAAAAGACGGCCAAAAAGAAGTCATCAACCGTGTGGAGCTTGCCGCTATGGCGAACGCTATTAAAACGGGCATGATAGAGAATACGGTCAAGCATACCCGCGAAGTGTATCATCTGATGAATCCCCATCGGTTGGAGGATGGACAGATATCCACTCAATGGGAGGGTGGCATCAGACTGCCCAGAATATGTTTTGCTGCTGACTATATGAATCGAAAGGGTCAGCGGCAGATGATGGCGTACAATGGCCTCGTCGTTTTAGAGGTCAACGATCTGCAGACGTATGAGAAAGCGGTTGAAATCAGGAATCTGGCCAAGAAACTGCCTGAGACGATGTTGTGTTTCCTTGGTGGATCAGGTAGGAGTGTGAAGATTGTCTGTAGGGGAGAATTGTTTCAAAAGGAAGATGTAGGAGGGCAGAAGGATGGTGTAAGACTGCCAAAGAATGAAGCGGAGATCCGCCAGTTCCACCTGAATCTCTATAACACGGCGAGGGCGGCCTATCAGAATCAGTTTGGCTTCGATATCCCGTTTATGGAACCTCGACTCGACCGGACGGTGTATATGAGTGCCGACCCTGAGATGGGTTTTGATGCTGAGGCCCGGCCGTTTTATGCTGATACCAAAAGCCACGAACTGCCTCAGCCAGTGGAGATTAGCCGCGAAGAAGACCATCTGATGCCTGGCCGTACCGTTACAAGGACTTATCACCTGAACTGGACCTTCATCGTTGAGACGGTGATGGGCCATTATTTCGAACTGCCCGATGAGGACAAGGAGGCGACGCTGCTGATGCAGATAGCCTCGATGTGTCTGGATCAGGGCATTCCCAAGGCCCATGCGCAGGGACTGACGATGCTGCATCCTGTTTTGAATCGTGACAAACTGCTGGTGGAGAAGATTTTCCAAATGGTCTATAGCGTGGCGGAGCAGGAGGACTATCGAAAGAAACACAAGATCAAGCCGCTGAAGAGCGTGCCTGAGGACACAATCCAAGCGATGAAGACGGAGATATTCCTTAACTCGAACTACGAGCTGCGCAAGAACCTGTTGACGGGTGTGGCTGAATATCGCGAGAAGTTCAGCGACGACCAGCGCTTCAAGCCGTTGACGGATGAGGTGCGCAACGACATGACGCTGAGAGCCACCGAGTTAGGACTGAAATCATGGGATCGCGACGTGAACCGTTTTATTGACTCGACGCGCATCGAACAATACGATCCTGTGAACACTTGGCTTGACAAATTGCCCAAATGGAACGGCCACGACTACATCGCTGACCTCGCCAAACGGGTGCCAACGAATCAGCCTCATTGGGAGAAGTACTTGAAGTTCTGGATCATAGGTATGGTGGCGCAATGGCGCGAGAGTGATAAGCAGTTGACAGGCAATGCGTTAACGCCGCTGCTGATTGGCCGTCAGGGTTGTGGAAAGACGCGATTCTGCAAGATTATCCTGCCTCCAGAACTGCGCGACTATTACAACGATAAGATCAACTTCAAGAACGAGTTCGACCTGAACATCGCACTGACCTCTTTTGCCCTTATCAACATCGACGAGTTTGACAAGACCACCAACTCGCAACAGATTGTGCTGAAATATCTGTTGTCGTCGAGTGATGTCAAGTTCCGTCCGCCTTACGGAAAGACCATCAAGCAATATCGCCGGTATACCTCGTTTATAGGGACAACCAACCAGTTGAAGCCCCTTGTCGATCCGACTGGTTCGCGCCGTTTCGTCTGCGTGGGTGTGACTGGCAATATCAATTTTGAGGATAATCTGGAGCATCATCAGCTCTTTGCACAGGCTCTCCACCTCTTTAATAAAGGGGAGCGCTTCTGGCTGGACAACGATGAGATACAGACGCTGATTGAGGAAAACGAGCCGTTCCAGAAACTCAACGATCTGGTGGAGATGATTGGCGAGACCTTCCGTCGGCCTAAGGAAACAGAGATGGCCAAGTGGTGGAGCTTAGGCGATATCAGCGCCCTGCTCACCTCGCGCTATCCCAATTTCGACCCAGAGACTCCGTTCCATAAGATCGGCTCCGCCCTCAACGACGTCCAGTTCAACTTCCAAAGCAAGCGAAAGACTAAGCACATGGAGTACTGGCTGATAGAAAAATGAAAACTATGAGATATTATAAATGGGGTTTGTCGCTGACATTGTTGTGTTGCCTAATTGCTTGTCATACAGGCAATTCTGGAGAAACAAAATCTCTCACTCCTGAGCAGGAACGGTTGGAGCGAATCAATCGGATTGACTCGGTATCCCTATGTACGCTGCTTGAGCAGGACTCTGTTGAGAGGGCGGAAAAACTGAGTTCCATCACGGCTGAGGCCTGGTTACTTATTGACGACTCTACAGGTATGGTCATCAGCCAGAAATATGCCAACGAGCCACAGTTCATGGCCTCTCTTACTAAAATGATGACCTGTCTGCTGGCTCTTGAGAACGGAAATCCGACAGATACCGTCAAAATCACGGATGACGTGTATATCGCCAAAGACTCCAGGGTAAGGTTGAATGACGGGTACCTGTTAGGGAATCTGATATACGAAATGATGCTGGTGAGCGACAACGATGCGGCCTATGCGTTGGCCAAACATATAGCTGGCGACACCTTGAAGTTCTGCGACATGATGAACGAGAAGGCAGCGTATCTGGGTATGACCAATACCCATTTTGCCAATCCGAACGGTATGCCCAACCTCCAGAACTACAGTTCTGCCTGTGATCTGGTCAGACTGGCCCGATACTGTATGGGCGACAGCACTTTTGCCCAGATTGTCGGCACCAAAGAAAAAGATATTCCGCTGACAGACGGTCGCCACATGCCTTGTCAAAATACCAATGCCCTGCTTTCGACCTACGAGGGCTGCATTGGCATCAAGACCGGCTTCACCCGTCAGGCAGGCAACTGCCTTGCCTCTGCTGCCACTCGCGATGGCGTAACCCTCTATCTGATCCTCCTCAACAGTCGTAGCATGTCATCGCGGTTCAAAGAATCTGCCATCCTCCTGGACTACGGCTTCAATGTCATGAAAGCCTATAAAAACCAACACCGATAACACTATGTGGATGCTGT
Organism: Prevotella sp.; assembly: GCA_017554145.1. Classification (GTDB taxonomy): domain Bacteria; phylum Bacteroidota; class Bacteroidia; order Bacteroidales; family Bacteroidaceae; genus Prevotella. The sequence continues at coordinate 13,581 of JAFZIZ010000025.1, forward strand.
TTTTTACACTGTTGCCTATAACGGCACTCGCGTATATTGGCTGGCACGTCTGGTGTCTGCTTCCGCTTGGCTGGCTCTGGAAGGTGCTGATTCTGAGTCTGATGACGGGGGCTTTCCTGCTTTTGTTCACGGGCCTTATGCGTACGACCGACCGTATGCCTATGCCGTTGGCTGTTGCGGCCTACGAAATCGGCACGTCGAGCATTATCATTCTGCTTTATCTCTTCATGCTGTTTCTGGTGCTCGATCTCGGACGACTGGTCCGTTTGGTTCCTCGCACCTTATTATATGATAACTGGTGGACGGTTGGCGGCATTGCCGTTGGCATGTTCGCCTTGTTCCTCTATGGCAACCTGCATTATCAGCACAAACATCGTGAGGCGCTGCAACTGACCACGCAGAAGCAGATCAGCAAACCAATGAAGATCGTGGCGATGAGCGACCTGCACATCGGTTATCACAACCGTCGCAGCGAGCTGCACCGCTGGGTGGATATGGTCAATGCTGAGCAGCCTGACCTGGTTCTCATTGCAGGCGACATCATCGACGGCAGCATGCGACCATTGCTCGAACAGCAGATGCATGAGGAGTTCCGACGGCTGGAAGCACCCGTCTATGCCTGTATCGGCAACCATGAATATTATAGTGGTGAGCCTCGGGCACGACAGTTCTATCAGGATGCAGGCATCCACTTGTTGCAGGATTCCTGTGTTACCATTGGCGACCTCTGCATCATCGGACGCGATGACCGCAGTAACTTCCGTCGTGACTCGTTGGATGTGCTGATGAAGAAGGCCGACCGCTCGAAATACTGCATCCTGCTGGATCACCAGCCCTATCACTTGGATCAGACAGAGCGCCAAAGGATAGACTTCCAGTTCAGTGGCCACACCCATTACGGACAGGTCTGGCCTATCTCATGGATTACGGAACATGTCTATGAGTGCGCCTTCGGTCCTTACCAACGGGGTCGCACATACTATTACATCACCAGCGGACTTGGCCTCTGGGGCGGTAAGTTCCGCATCGGCACCCGCTCGGAATATGTCGTTGTGACTTTGACCCATTCACAAGACAATAAAACATTGACTCAATGAATATACAAGAATTACTGAATCGTACGGATCGCTTTGCAGCCAATGCTGGGTGCAAGATTACTGAAGTGGACACAGAACATGCTGTGGCAGAAATGGTGGTGACGACAGCTCATTTGAATGGGGCAAACGTCTGTCAGGGAGGCGCCTTGTTTACGTTGGCAGACCTCGCCATCGCAGCCTTGATGAACGCTCGAGGACAACTCACCGTAGGCATCAACAACGGTATCATATTTATCTCGAGTGCCAAAGAGGGTGACCTGCTACGGGCAGAAGCCGTCAGCGTATGCGACCATCATAAAATCCCCTCCGTCGAAGTCCGCGTCACTAACCAGGAGGGCCGTCTCATCTGTCACGTCACGGGCATGGGCTATCGCAAGAGCATCCCCCTTCCTGACGAGGGTTAGTCAAACAAATCCTCTGACGGATGTTTTGTTGGGCCACCTCCTTGTGCATGGCTTCTTCGAGGGAGATGTTAGGTGGATTGATGCATTCCACGCGGGCGAAACCTGCATTCAATAGTTCTTCGCGGTCGCTGATTTTGCCAGCTATCAGGACGACGGGGACTTGTCCGGCTTGTTCCAAGATACCCATCGGCAACTTGCCCATCAATGTCTGACGGTCGGCAGAGCCTTCGCCAGTGATGATGAAGTCGGCATCTTTGGCAAGTTCTTTGAATCGGATGGTATCGAGCAGTAGCTTGATACCTGACATGCTTTTCGCATTGAGGTATTGCAGGAAGGCATAGCCAAGACCTCCTGCAGCACCAGCACCTGGCATTTGTGAACGGTCGAATCCGAAATGTTTGGCAGAGACCTCAGCAAACTTTCTGGCCCGCTCGTCGAGGGCGAGTACCATTTCTGGTAATGTGCCCTTGCGCTCAATCGCAAACTTTTGAGGACCAAAGACATGGGCAGCGCCATTTTCGCCATAAAGCGGATTCTTGACGTCAGAAGCGATGGTGAAAGTGATATCCTTTAGGGCCTCGATATCATCCCATTGGCCATGTTTGGCAAATGCATCTATCAGCGCTTTGAGCATACCCATACCAGCATCGCTCGTGGCACTGCCGCCAAGTCCAACGATGATGTGCTTGGCCCCCTTGCGGACAGCATCTGCCACCAGTTGCCCAGTACCATAACTCGTCGCCACCATCGGGTTGCGCTCTTCCTTTGTCAGCAAGGTCAGACCACTGGCCTGGGCAATCTCTATCACGGCCAAGTTGTTTTGTAACAGATACTTAGCTGTGATAGGACGCATCAGCGGGTCTCTCACCGTCACTTCCTCCAACTGGCCTCCGATGGCAGCGTGGAAGGCTTCCATATAACCTTCGCCCCCATCGCTGACAGGCACTTCTATGATCTCTGCGTCAGGATAAGCCGTCCTGATACCCTCAGCAGCAGCCTCGTTGGCTTCTTTCGAAGTCAGGCATCCCTTGAATGAATCTATGGCAATAACGACCTTCATGCTGCAAAAATACAAAAAACTACGGAATAATAACCATATATAAAGAAAAAATCGTATATTTGCAAAATGAAACGACATTATCTGATATTGTTCAGTCTTTTGCTCTTTTCTATCCCGATGTTCGCAGAAGGTGGTTTGCCCATCATAGAGATCAAGGCAGACAGGACGATGATTTATCCTCAGCGAATGGAACTGACAGGGGAAGAGTCGTTGATGGATGTACTCCAGATGGTGCCAGAGCTGATGATTGCAGGTTATGAGGATGTCATCGCCAATTATAACCTCCGCATCGACAACTGTCCGATGAATGGCGACACAAGACTGATTTTGAGTCAGATGAAAGCCAAGGATATCGCTAAGATTCAGGTTTGTGACAATACGGGTGTTGCGAAGGGAACCATTGGAATGGGTAGGGTGCTGGATATCAACATGAAGATGCCTGAAACGTCGAAAGGTTTTGTGGAAGGACAAGGAGACTTTGGGAAGGAGGTAGCAGGTATTGGATCCGTGAATGCGTTATATGGTAGTCAGCATATTGACCTCTATGCCAATGCGTCTTTTCGTCATCAGGATGGGAATGATGAGTATCTGACGCTTCACATGACGAATCGGTTTGACGACAGAAACAATCTGTTGACCTATTTCACCCAGCAATATCTTGACCATCCTTCTGGTACGTCGCGTAAGGTTATGGGCAGAGCAAGATACTTCCATACCTTCAATGACCTGGGTACGGAACTGCTTATCGTGGGCGGTTATCAGTATGCCAGTGATCCGGCTCTCTCTAATAAACTGCCATTGTATATCGTTGAACTGAATACGCCTTTGCTGACAAAGCGGCTGTCAATGATGCTGGGTGCCGAGGGTGATTTTCTGATGACCAGACAAAAGGATACGGACAGGAGTTGGGATGTCTTCAATAATGATATCTATCTGCAGTTTACCTATTCCCTGCCTCAGTGGAAGTTGACAGTTGGTAATCGTGTGATGTTCTACAACTATAAATTAGTGAATGCTGGAATCAGCCAAAAGCATGCCGATACACGTGACAATGCAAATGCCTGCGTCATTTATGTACCTGACTACCGGAATCAAATTCAGTTGGGCTATTATCGCAAATACTATAATCCTTCCTACCAATCTCTCTTTATGAATGCCAATACGCTTTCTGATGAGGAATGGGCGATTACGAAGGGAAAGCTGGTGGAACAAACCATCAACCAGATGAAGCTGGCATACGCCTATAGTAAGCAGAAGTTGACTGTGCAGACGGAGGCGAGTTATTATGCCATTGAAGATGGTGAGAATTTTACTGAACTGGGTGTGTCAGCTTATTGGAAAACGAATAGGTTGAATCTGACAGGTGGATCAAATCTATATACTGCTAAGAGTGGAACCTATGCTTCATTCCGGTTTGCTCCGACTGTTTATCTTCCTCATGAATGGCAGATAGGTATGCAGCTGGTATCTTATACCAAAAAGACGCCAAGACGCGAGACAACTGGCGTGCCAGTGTATGGATGTTTGTCTGTAAACAAGCAATTTGGACGGAAATGGAATTTGGGTGTTGACTGGCATGATATGTTTGATGCAGTCTGTAGTGAAGCAAAAGTAAACAGACATGCAGCCAATATCAGGTTGCAGTATAGATTCTAACGATAACAAGATAGTGAGTATGACAAGTATTGAACTGGATATGATACAAACAGCCGGCATTGGTGCCTTGGCCCTTCTTGTCGGTATGGTTTTAACGCGAAAGGTTGCTTTCCTACAAAAGTTCTGTGTGCCCTCGCCAGTAAGTGGTGGTATCATCTTTTCATTGATTACTCTGGCACTATATGGCTGGTTCCATGTGGCGGTGTCGTTCGATGGTACATTGAAGGATGTTTTTATGCTGGCATTCTTTACCAGCGTTGGTTTCCAAAGCGACCTTAAAGTATTAAAGCAAGGTGGCAAACTGTTGGTAATCATGCTGACTCTGTTGGCTGTAATCATTGCTTTGCAGAACTTAATGCCCATGGGAATCACCAGGCTCATGGGTGTTGACCCTTTGATTGGTATGGCTGCTGGTAGTATATCCATGACAGGCGGACATGGTACGGCGGGCGGATTTGCGAGTGTCCTCGAAGGTATGGGACTGCATGGTGCTGGAACAATCGGTATGGCGGCTGCTACCTTTGGCCTGATTGCGGGCTCTATGATAGGCGGTCCATTGGCAGAGAGGATTGTCCGCAAGAAACTGACCCATGAACAGATGCAAGCACCAGATGAAGAGATTGATCCTGCAATGGCAGGTATCGAGAGCGACGAGGCTTCACCTGCAGGTCGTACAAAACGTGTCAGCACGAACGAACAGGAATTCCAACAGTATGCAAAAGCTTCTTATTGCATTATCCTCGTCATGGGTGCTGGCACCTTATTGAGTTGGTTGTTTGCAAAGACAGGTATCACGTTCCCAACCTATTTTGGAGCCTTGATTTTGGCCGCTATTGTTCGTAACACTATTGGATTCGTCAGTTACAAGGATGATGGTAAATGGGAGAAAGCTGACAAATTGCTTGATATGGAGCGGATTATCAGTGTGGGTAACATCTGTCTGTCTCTGTTCCTGGGAATGGCTATGATATCCCTTAAGCTTTGGGAACTCCAAAGCTTAGCCCTTCCATTAATCGTCATCCTGGTATCTCAGGTACTGATGATGGCACTCTTTGCATACTTTGTAGCATTCCCCCTGTTAGGTCGCGATTATGATGCTGCCGTCCTATGTGCAGGCATGTGTGGTTTCGGCCTGGGTGCAACACCCAATGCGATGGCAAACATGAGTGCTGTATGTTATAAATATCGCTATACAGTCAAGCCATTCCTCATCGTCCCCATCATCGGTGCTATGTTTGCTGATTTGATCAATACAGGAATGATTACCCTCTTCCTGAATCTCTTGTGAGAATCTTGGCTTATAGGAATAAGAAAAATCCGTGTAATCTTTCGACTACACGGACTTTACATATAAAGTAAATTGTTATTTTACCTCCTCGAATGAGACATTCATTGAGTTATAAAGTTTCTTAATATTTGGCGACAATCCCTAATTTAAAGCCGATATTCAAATAGCTTAAATAGAAATTTGGAGCATATCATAAACGTATTTGTATAGACTCCATTCTCACGGCATCCCCTTACATCATCTCCAATAAGAGCAAGCCGACTTCTGAAGTTTCGGGTACTTACACCACCCATACGCATCGTTACAAAATCCTTCTTAAGGTATTTTGCTTTAATCTTATGAACAGAAAAAAGTCTGACCATCATCTCGTAATCACTTCCAATGGCATAGTCAGTCTTATATAGGCCAGCTTCATCAAACACCTTTCTCAAGCAATAAAACGAGGGATGTGCGGGCATAAAACCAAAACGAAGTTTCCATGGTTTGAACCCTTTGGAGCAATAATATCTCACACATTTGTCCGGATTTCCATCGTGGATATAATGCACATCCCCAAATACTGCATCTATAGAAGGATCATGAAACACCGAAATAAAACTATCAACAACATCTTGAGAGGTGAAATAGTCATCCGAATTAAGCATCCCCACCACATCTCCTGTAGCCATGCGGATTCCTTTGTTCATCGCATCATATATCCCTTTATCTTTTTCAGAAATCCACTTAAGTCTCCCATTAAATAAAGGCTCATATTGACGGATAATGTCAACCGTACCGTCTGTAGACAATCCATCAACAACGATATATTCAATATCGTTATAAGTCTGTCGTAGGACAGACTCCAAAGCATCACGCAACGTACGGGCACTGTTGTATGTTGCTGTAACAATAGATACTTTCACGTCTTCTTTTAGTAATTCTTAGGAGTTCAATATAATGCCCCAATTATCCCTAATATACTTTTTCAATGCTTGTCTGCCTTCTTGGGAGTCTACATTTAGATTGTTGGCTTTTAGCCACTTCCTGACTTCCAGTATTTTTACGTCAACAAGTGTGCGATACCACCAGCCTTGAATGAATGCAAAGATAAAGCCTTCCTTTCCATCAAGGAATCCACCTCTTAGGACATATCGATAAATAAAATATGCAAACGAACGCCAGAAAAGGGGAAGCTTGTTATATCTGCTCTTTGCCCTACGCTTTCCTTCTGCCTGTTGTCCAAGATGTGAGAGATTTCCAGACACTTCTTCTGTAAGGAAATACATATCCTTCAATATCTCTGCAGCCTCACGCTGTGCATAATTGATATGCTTCTTACAATAATCCGAGATATTTAACAGTGAATGCTCACAGAAATCATGTTCAAAGACAACAGACCGTCCTTCTCTCAGAATAATGTGTTCATCCATCAATCGGGCATCATAACGTCCATACCCGTTACGGAACATACGCATCATAATGACAGGATAAATGCCGTGTTTCACCCATTTCCCCATAAATATATGCCTGCGTTTGAACTCAATACCGGTCACATCTTGAGGCATACCAGGCAACTTCTGCTTCAGTTCCTCCACCAAGTCAGGCAAAAGATACTCGTCGGCGTCAATCCTGAGTATCCATTCTGTGTCGATCTTCAGGTTATCAATAGCCCAGTTAAACTGTTCTGCCTGATTGCCAGGATACTTATGCTCGACAATTTCTACGATATGATTCTGCTGATTGAAACCCTCTGCAATCTCTCGAGTACGATCAGTGGAAGGACTGTCAACGACAATTACTTTCTTGGAGAATGGACATACACTCTCCAGACATCGCGCAATATGTATTTCCTCATTATAAGTAAGAATAATGGTCGTAATGTCAAGCATTACCATACTTATTTTTATTTTTTTATTTCTCTATTCTTGATGAACTTAGCAGGATTGCCGCCTACTATCGTCCACGGCTCTACATCCTTAAATACGCTTGCAGTAGCTCCGACAACGGCACCTTGACCGATGGTGACTCCCTTACCGACAAATGCCCTTACTCCTATCCAAGCCTGATTCTCTATTACGATTGGAGCTGTGATAAGCGGATTAAGAGGATCTGTTATATCGTGGCTGGCTGTACATAGATACGCACCTTGAGACACCGTAGTATTAGCCCCGATAGATATTGGCGCAACATTATAGCATTCTACATCACTAGCAAGACATGAATACTCCCCCATCGTAAGGAATGGTGGATAATATACCTTTGCCGTACTATACACATGAGCCGTTTTTGCAATCTTTGCACCAAACATGCGCAAAAGGAAATTCTTCCAGCCCTTACCAACACTCCTGGGCAGCCACTTTGCGCACAACGTCCATGTTATGCTCCATACAAAACGAATCATCTGATGCTTACGACCCAAGTGATTCTCATACTTTGATAAATCTATTTTAACTTCAGTCATATATCAATACTATACTATTTTAACCCTTTACCATCGGCTTAAAACTTGGAATATATATTTTTCCCAGCCACAATACGAGATAACGACAATCTGTCAAACAACATTGCACAAAACAGGCATAGTGAAACTACCAGCGACAAACTGAATACCGTCCAAAGAATAGCAGAGTCATCAAAAGCAAAGAACGGAGCATAAAACTTTGTTAAAACCGTAAACAACGGAGAGAAAAGCAGAATAGCAAGCGAATTTCTTCCTATATATGCCATATAATCGGATATACGCTTCGGAATTCTATCTTTCAAGTCAAAAACAAAGCCAAGGAAAGTAAGAGAAAGTCCCATGCCTGCAATAGAGTATCTTGAAATATTATCGGCAATTACAATTATCAAAATGAAACACAATATTGATATAGGAGATTTTAATTTCTCATTAATAACTAAATTGGCATTTCTAAATAGGGCACCAATCAAAAAATATATAATGTCCCCCCATTTAAAACCTGGTATTCCAATAGACAAAGCATATAAGATAACTGATGATAACAGAATACCCGATAGTCCCTTTGTAACATAACGATTTACTAGATAATTAACCGTCAGACAGATAGCCAATGTATGCAAATACCAGTAAGTGCCAGAAGGTGAGAACGCCATCTTACTCAACAAAGCAAGCACCCCGCCATCAAAGACATTGGTGGCGCCTATGTATTTTCCAAGCATACCTACTCCCAGCAAATATGTGATTTCAAAGACAACATATGGCACAACTATTCCATATAATCCCTTCAAAAACTTCCGAGGCTCTTTATTGACTGAAAACAGATATCCGCTAATCAACAAAAAGACTGGCATGATAAATGTGTGTATTATCTGACATGCATAAGGATATTTTGTATTAAACAATCCAAGATGATAAGCCACCATAAGAAGGATCAAAACTCCTTTTGCCATGTCAATCTCTTTGATCCTTTCTGTACTCTTTATTTCACTCATATACGAATTCTGGTTTTTCACCGCCATTCAGCAGCCATTCATACAAATATAAAGTCTTACGAGCGACACTTCGGTAGTCAAAATTGTCACAAATCGGTTTTCTCGCCCTCTGGCCCATATTGTATAGTTTGGCTGCACTCATGGTTAAAGCTTCACGAAGGGCACATTCCAGATTATCAACACTAAGGTCAATACACCAACCTGTCTTTGTTTCATTAAGTGTCTTCCAAGGACAGTTGGTTGTGGTAATAACGGGCGTTCCACACGACATAGCCTCAGCAATCACCATTCCGAAGTTCTCGCTATACGAAGGCAGACAGAAGAGTGCCGACTCCTGATAAAGTCGAATCTTGTCATTTCCGAAGACAGGAGGAAGGATCTTGATACTATCCTTCAAGCCTAAACACTCCACCTTATTCTCCAAACTTTGAATATATTCAGCCTCTCCATTACCGACAACAAGCAACTGCCATTCAGCAAACTCTGAATGAATACGTTTCCAAGCGTCAAAAAGTATTTCTATACCCTTCTTTACATGCACGCGACTAAGGAACAACAATTGCTTCTTAACAACATCAATAGATGTCTTGCATGGATAGCTATCAGTCTCTATGCCATTTGGAATAACAGCCTTGTAGGTCGTGATACCAAGATTACTGACATGTTCAGCCTCCATTTTAGCCGTTGTGAAGACACATACAGACTTCTGCACATCATTACGCTGGTAGAGCCACCAAGCCAGTTTTTTCTTCCATTTCTTCTGTGAAAGGCTCCATGGCTCAAGCATGCCACGAGGAGTTACGATATAGGGAATACCCAATCTGCGAGCCTCTACCATCACTTTATGATATGGCAAATCCCACATACTCTGAATCTGAATCAAATGGAATTTCTCATCCTTAAGGTATTGAGCTATTTCACTTCGGGAGAAAGAAGGTTCAAGCAACTTCAATTTTGCAGTAGTTCCCTCAAGCGCATGAGTGTTCATTTTCTCTGTGCGGATTGTCATTAGGGTGATATCCACGCCAAGCTCAGCCAATCCCTTTACAAGCATCGGCACACTTCGTGAAGGACCACCGCAAGACAAGTCTAAAGAAGATACAAATGAGAGAATTTTCATGATCGAGAGATTTTTGACCAAATACAATCAGGCAATAGATTTATGGCATGAACATATACAAAAAACACTACCGCCTTAATAAAGCCTTCATACTTACTTAGAAAATGGAATGTAATATACGGATTGCTCCCTAAAGGAGAATATAGTTTCTTTAACCTTTTTACTACTGACACTCCATTAAGGCGTATCCTTGTATTCTTACTTTGTAAAGCAGCATCCGTACATCCTATATACTTTCTCGTTGTACAGACATGAAGTCCGTTCTTATGGGTTTCATGCCCATAGGCTACATCACCCAAATCATGATGATATACAGGATCAAAGAAACCATTCTTCTCAAATACATATTTAGGCACAAGGACGAAGTTGCCATTCATGCGAAAAACCTCATTCAACTCACCATTGGCGGGTATAAGATGCTTTGCCTTATCATATCCACCATAAATAACATTCTTGGTAGTAGTTTCCTGAACCAAACCTGATATTACAGCCTTATGATCCATGATTCTACTACATTCAAGCATCTCATCGAAACAATCGGCATAGAGCATGAGGTCATCATTAAGCCATAAATAGAAGTCGTACTTCTTGTTTTTTGCCGCTTCTATCCATGCGGTTCTCATTCCCCTTGACCAAAAGAGATTACCATCTCCATGAATGAGATTCACCTGAGGAAATTTTTCACGAATAGCCTCAGCAGTACCATCAGTTGAATTATCATCAACACAATAGACATCAATATCCGTCCTTATAGAGAATAATCTGCCAAGACACAACAAAGTTGTGTCCTTACGATTGTGACAGGTTATAAGGACTGCTATTGTTACCATACTCTTTGTTTACCTGATGATACGACTTTAGCCGGAATACCTCCAAGAACAGAAAATGGAGCCACATCTGAATAATCCTTATTACAGAAGGAATTGGAGGCTACAATGGTATTATCTGGAATTACAGTTCCTTTGTTAATACAAACATTATTCCCAATCCATACATTGTCACCTATCACTATTGGCTTGTGCGATGGATAAATATTTCTTGTATTCACGTCTCTGACTTCATGCCTGTCTGTATCCATCAACTGACATCTCCATGAGCCTTCAACTTGTGAACCGATTTTTATGTTGTCCTCACAGAACAAGATTGATTGAGCACCGAATCTCGATTTTGGCCCTATAGACATACTTGCCCCAGACTCAACCCTTATAGTACTTCCACAACCTATATGAAAAAGGCCATTGAAACAAAGAGTCCCTCTGATATCAAGAATAACAGGATCAAGAGGAAACATATCACGTCCTTGTGACCCAAGTTTTATCATTCCAGGTCTAACATTTCCATTTATACATAGTTTGCCACTATTACCAACAACCCGTAGTTTGCCATAAACGTCAATAGGAAACTTTATTGCTTGTCTGATTGGCAAGAAATGGAAATTAACATAAATAATCTTTGTAATGTTATGTAAGAATATAAAATTGAACATAATGAGCAATAATTATACTATTTTCAACTGGGTCATATGTACAAAAAGTACCAATGCGATATATCCCACGATAAAAGCACGCAAACAGTCAAAAGCACTTGAACTTGCTGTTTGATATGATATCTGACAAAGCAATATAATAGTTAGTATATTCTTTGTTGTAAGTTTTTTCAGGCATACCATGGCCCTGTCCTCTATAATATAAAAGACAATAAAGAAAAACACCAGACTACCATTCTTCCCAAAATCCAATAACACCTGTGGTATCATAGAAGGCACACATACTGCCGCAGAGTTAAGTTCAGAAACCCATACTTCTTTAATATAGTTATATGTTGTAGAACCTATACCTAAACAATTCAAGCCATACCCCAATGAATAATCGCGTGGCAGATTACTCCATAGTTCATTCATGTGTATATAGGAAGTAGAAGTATAGAAAATTTCAGATGAGTAAGCCCCTATCGTCTTTATGTTTATAGCCTCATTCATCTTCAGAATCTGTACGACAATAAGCATAATCAATGGTGAAGCAAGGACCAACAAAAATTTCCTATCTATCTTTTTCTTCTTATCCTTTATAACCGCTATAGAATATGTCAGAAGGTAGGAAAAAATAAATGGAGCAAAGAAAGCTAGAATGAACAATCGCCCACCAAGCGACATCTGGAATGGTATAAACAAAAGAAAGTCTATGACAAACCTTTTTATACAAATACCTCGTAATGCCGTTTCCATACCCAAAATACATATATAGAACATAGCAAACTGGGATAGATATGCACCAATACGGATTACATTGGAGTCAAAAAAACTAAAATGCGAACGAGAATCAATATAATATGATCTCATTGCAGAATAATCCCAACCAGTTACCGATACAACAGAAACCAGTCGATACATTCCAATGGCAAAAAAAAGATATAGAACCCATCGCATCTTACGTCTAATGGATACTATATCTGCACTACCAAAGTTCGCCGTTACCTTAACTGCAACTTTTCTTCGCTGAAATCGGGCTAATAAGAATGCTGAAAAGACAACAATCAATATCATTAATTGGTAAGAACTTATTTCCTGAAGATAATCAGCACCATTATAATAGTCGGTAACACCAACCAACAGATTCGAATATAGAAATCCTCCCAAAGAAGTCAATCCCCACATCAAAGCAAAGAATGTTGACGGAAGAACGTATGTTTTGTTTCGCATACCCAACTTTAAAAAATTGGCTATTGCAAAAACAAGACACAGGATAAAACTATATAGGAAATCAATATTTTCCATTGATAAAACTACCAGTAGCAACCACCTTCCATTTTTTCCGAGCCCTTTGGTTTCTCATTTTGACTTGGAGAAACCCAATATTCATTAAACAATGGATGATAGTCCAAACTGATATCAACACCAGGACGATAATGCCAGAATCCTTGATACTGTTCAGTCCAACGCTTACCCAATATTCCGAATAACAATTGTGTGCCACCTCCTATATGAACAGCCTGCTTGCCAATCCTCTTTACATGAGCAGCAAGCGGCAATCCATAAGCCCCACAACCGATTATTGCGATATCAAAGTCTATCTTATCAATCTCGTTTTCCATATACTTCAAGGCATCAAACCAACTGGAAAACTCTGATTTCGTTCCTGCTATCGTCTGGACGGCCTTAAGGGTCTTCAGTTCAAATTCAGGAAGAATATCGGGATTATCAAACAAGAACTCACGTTTCTGATATTGTGACCTTATCGTATCTGTAAAAGGATGAACGACAAGAACCTTCTTTCCTTTTAGGATACGAGTCCAAGGCCTTTCAACAAAGAACGGATATAGCATCTCCAACTGCACTCTCTGGATATCATCACGCAATGGCATGAATTTCTCATAATACTGATGACAAGCAAGCATATCTATCTCTGGTGTGTCTTGAAGATAACGCTCAGAAAAACGTTCTGCAATCTCTTGATTCGCGTTTATCACACCCGAATAATTCCAGAGGAGATTAAATATCCTGTCATACCACCAAGGAGTATGGGTATTATCTTTAATGAAATCTACAATCCTTCCCCAATATGACTTATCAGAATGCACGCAGAGATAATTTGTGATACAATTTATCTCTGTAGTTCCAAACCTTGCTATCATACATGGTTTACCGGAAGCAAGCAATTCATATATCTTATCATTTGATGATTGCCTGTCACAATCACATTCTGGAGCATAGAATTTCCGTCGTGTGATTATTCGATATGCCCTACGAATGACTCGTATTATGATATCTTTTACCTTCATTCAATATACCTACTAATGGAAAGCTTAAATAAGTCCAGATACGCTATCCCTGATCAGTCAAATGTATGCATTTAATATCTTTATTCTCAAGCATTAGATTTACAGCATCATCTATCATAGACGTTTGTACTTGAGACTTCAAGAAATAATTTTCTTGTAAATACAATATTATATCTTCAGGAATTGAATCCAAAGCCCATTTAAGACATTGACTCCAAGTGGCAAAACTTCCATTTGTTTTTTTCCTACACACCCTTTTACTGGTATAATATCCAAGCCAGGAAATGAGTAGTCTTTATATTCAGTATTTAAATATATCTTACCTTTATAATCTTTCCAATACATGCAGAATAACTTAAAGAAAGGATTCCAACAATCTTCAAATTTATCACATGTATTTACTAATACCGAATATTTCATACTATCTATTTACTTTCCTCTATTTTTAATACAATACTACTTTTTTCGTATCAAACGTGAAAGCATTAATTTCTCATCTTTTTTCATAAAACATGACACAAACACTAGCAACATGACAATCCATGTAGATATGAATGTTATGACAGTTCTAACAAGACCTTCTTCCATATAGCATGAAGAAACAACACCAACCATTACCATTGCCATTGTTAAAAAAGCAGAAGGGAGAAATACGTCTCTAAGATAAGAAATATATCCCATTCCGATATATTTATGACACAACTGCAACTTCAAAAGCGTTTGTACGATTACTAATGCAATCATTACTATAAAAAGCATATAAGGAGGATAGCCTAGATAGAATAAAAGGCATATAACTATTACTGCGATGAAAAATAGATATGTAGATTGAATATTAAGCTTCTTTATTTTGTTTTGAGCATTTAGAGCTGTATTCATCCCCAAACTCAATTGTTCCAACAAAGTACGTATCAACTGAAGCCTGATAAATATAACTGTCCATTCCGGAACATTTTTAAGCCAAATACGAAGCAAATAATTTGATTCGAAACAGAAAGGTATAGCAATCCATGCTAACAACAAATACGAGAAACGACATGAGGTAAAACTCCAATGAAGCATCTCCTTTTCATTTTTCGAACCTGCAAGTTTTGTTATAACAGGGTTAACTGCCTTCATCATATTGGTGGTAAGCACCATAAGCTGTCCACACAATTGAACAATAATGCCCATAGCTGCGTTTACCAATACTCCAAAGAAATGATTCAGAATGATATTTTGGCTATAGTTACCTATCATGCTTGAAGATATACCAAGGAAATTCCATCCTGCAAAATTAGTCATTTCCCGTAGTACTTCTTTGTTAAAGTATTTTCGTATATTAATTATACATTCATCGTATTTCTTGTGACAATAAGATAACATAATGACAAGGGTGACACCTGGAATACAAGCCATTAGAATGCCATATGTAATGAGTTTGTCATAAGTAACATAGATGCAGGCAAAAGCCACCAACAGCTTTAATACAGCCTGAAATATGCCAACCAAAGCATAGAATCGCATATTTTCATGTGCATTAATAACTGCATCATATGGCACACTTATAATTGTAAAAACCGTACTTACGATAAGTGATGCATACACAAAATATGCGGCATTCTCACGCCTTAAAGGAATTGATAAAATACCATTGAAAAAGACAAAGCCCCAAATGATTAATGCCAAGATTATGATTGCCGCAATCGAGAGATGCATCAATATGCTGACATTAAAAATCTCTTTCTGTCTTTCCGCGTTTCCCTCTCCTTCAGAATAGGACATAAAACGCTGAGTTGCAACGGCCATTGATGTATTTAGAAATCCCAACATGGCTATTGCACCTCCGACTATATTGAAAATGCCAAAGTCTGATGCACCAAGCGTATTTAAAACAATACGAGTAGCCAATAAGGTTGTGAACAATTGAACACCAACCTTTACATAAAGCCATATCGTATTTTTTATAACTCTATTTGCGACAGACATTATATTTTTGATGATATGCTATCTACCTCGTGCTTTTCTATAATCTGTATAAATGCTGTGGGAATGTAGGCTGTTGCAACAAGTCCCACCTGCGACAATGTTACGACAACACGTTGTTGGCCAGATACACGGGCAACCCTTCCCTCAACCCCCTTAAAGAGTCCGTCTATAACTTTAACGATCTCTCCGCCCTTAAAGTGACATTGCGATTCCTCGACAAATTTCAAGTGCTCACTCTTGTTGCAGGTAGCAATGATAAAATTCTCCATTTCCTTACAAGAAACAGTCAATGGGGGATTCTTCAGGTCATCGTCTATCTCAAAATGATTATAATAATAGGTAAGATAGGAAAGCGCTGGTGTATGCTTGATATACTCTTCTGCTTTTTCCTTAGAAGTATATACGAAAAGAATGTTCGGGATCAAAGTTTCCTGAACCTTCTTTTGTTTGCCATTCACCGTCTTGCGAATGTAACGCTTTGCAATATAGACAAATGTACCGTCTTCTAAAATGTAATCTGATGCCTTGTCTTCTCTACCATATGAAGCACGGAACACATACCAGTTCTTGTCAGGTGTAGGTACATATTTTACCGACACCCCTGTTCGTGAGCTTTTGGCTTCGGGGATCGTATCAGGAGCAACCCTGACACTTGGAGGTTTAGCCTGGCCTCTTCCAGTTTCCACATTAGACAATGTGCTCATATCGGACCTTTTATTGTGTCGTATGGCTTAGGTTCGATGCCCGAGAAAAAAGCGTGGAATCGCTGTAGTCCATTACATGTGAACATAGCGTTGTTGACGCCTTTCTATGTTTTGAAATCCCATTTTCCGGATAATCGCCTGCAAATATACTATTTTTTTCACAAAAGAACTTATTATTCTTAAATAATTTGCTTATTC
>JAFZIZ010000010.1 GCA_017554145.1 Prevotella sp.
ATATAATATAATAAAAATTTTGTTCAAGTTTGAAGACGCCATTTCGGTAATTGAGATTTGAGATTTGAGATTCATTTTCGCTAATTGTGATTTGTGATTTGTGATTCACAAACTGTCAAACTGTCAACTGTCAAATACGAAAACAAATAACTGAAAAACTGAAAACTGAAAATAGGCAAATACGAAAAAATAATTGAAACAACTGAAATCTGAAATACTGATATTTTTGATGGCTCAAACAAAGGAATGCCTTCTATCACTTGTCCGAGGGCTTGGAACACCTTGTACTAAAGCCTTGTATGAGTGAAAGGAGGCTTTCCTTTACCCCCTAAGGAGGCATTCCTTCAAGTGATAGAAGGCACTGTAATGAAAATGCCAGAGAAAATTACTTCTTTTTCAGCGTGATATTGCCATTGCGGTCGATGGTGGCTTCGCTATGAGGAACATCACTGTTGGTGAGGTTCATCATCTCGTGGGCTACACTTTGGTTGGCATCCTTACGAGGACCGATGCCTTTCTGCTGGAGGAAAGAGTGGATCTTGCCATTGAGGAAGCGACCTTGTTTGTCGATCTTGATTTCCACCACAGGGGAGTAGGCGGAGATGCCAGTCAGACTCATGCCGTAAGGTGTGCAGAAATTACCAAGGCTATAGGCGATGAAACGACCTTTATAGACTTCGGTGGCACGTACTACATGAGGTCCGTGGCCATAGACGATATCGGCACCATTGTCGATACAGAAATGAGCGAACTCACGAAGAGAGCCTCTGTCTTCACCCAAGAAACTCTCGGCACCTTGTGGCAGATGGTTCTTGCTGCGTCCTTCGGCACCGCCATGGAAGGAGACAATGATGATATCTGACTTCTTCTTCAGGTCGTCGAGGATGCGCTTGACGGTCTGCAGGTCGCGATGCTTCAAGGTATATTGGTTATGTCCGAAGGCGCATAAGCCGAACTTGATACCGTTGCGAACGACAACGGCAGACTCTACGTGTCCCTTGATGCCTGCGTACTTGATGCCTTGCAGGTTCAGTTGCTTCTCTGTAGAGGCGATACCTTCGGCTCCGAAGTCGTTGGCGTGGTTGTTTGCCATGCTCAGGAAGTCGTAGCCAGCGTCTTTCAGCAGATGTGAATAACTGGTAGGTGTGCGGAAAGCATAACTGTTGGCGCCACCGCTTTTCGTAGTCTTGCCGCCATCGAGCAGTGTTCCTTCGAGATTACCCACCGTGATTGTGGCACGCTGGAGAATAGGCTTCACATCACGGAATACCTCTTCACCGTTCTTGGGAGGAAGAGAAATGCCAGGGTAGGTTGTTCCCATCATGATATCACCCGTCATAGCAACGGTGATAGAATCAGAAAAGCAGGCTACTGCGTAACCTGCTATGACTGTAAGAAGAAAAAGTCTTGCTTTCATCTTATGTTATTTTGCCACACGACGTACACCGATATAACGTCGGGTGTAGTTACCATCTGTAGAATTGCTGATCTTCACTCCGTTCTTGCTGCTGGCATGGATGAAGATGAAGGTGTCGTTGATAGGGTCGTAGTCGATGACGATACCTACATGACCTACGTTGCGACCAGAATGAGGACTGGTGAAGAATACCAGATCGCCAGGCTGCATCTCCTCACGACGGATGGGGATATTGCGGGCATACTGGTCACGTGAAGAACATCCGATAGAGATGTTGCTCTGACCATATACGTAACTGGTGAATCCTGAGCAATCGAAAGTATAAGGACCTTTGCTGCCACTGCGATAACGGGCACCTAACAGGGATGTAGCCTTGTTCAGGATGTCGTCAGTCGAAGCAAAGTTCATGTTGACATCATAACCATCAGCATACAGGAAATCGAAGTTGTCGATCTCCTCATAGACAGTCTCCGTACGTTGGATTTTCTTTGCTTTCTTTTTCTT
Source organism: Prevotella sp. (assembly GCA_017554145.1). Taxonomy (GTDB): domain Bacteria; phylum Bacteroidota; class Bacteroidia; order Bacteroidales; family Bacteroidaceae; genus Prevotella. Next base: position 1,922 of record JAFZIZ010000010.1, read on the forward strand.
GCCTTTCGCTACTGTTACATCCACAGAGGACAATAGCATCAGCAGGATGCAGAAGATAATTTTCTGTTTCATTCTAATGGTTTTTGGTCAGCAGCATCACGCTGTAATGACCGAATTAGTTATATCTCAGAATCTGACCTGGACGAATCTTGGTATTTGACTTGATATGATTCAACTTACAGATAGCACTTACAGACATACCACGCTTCTTGGCGATGGAAGAAAGGGTCTCACCCTTAGATACCTTGTGGAAGCGAGTAGTGTGAGTCTTCACACTCTTGGTCGATGAAGACGAAGAGGAAGAGGTGGAAGCATAAGACTGACGTGCCATGGGGATATCCAGGTCGCCACTAACAGCAACACCACCAACACCACGCAGGCGAGTAGCCTCTGCTGACTCACGGTTGTAAGTAGACTTACGGAATACATAATAGTCGTCTACCACATCCTGATTCTTGAAGTCGAACATCAGGGCGGGGTTCAAGGCGATGCCACACAGACGGGTCTCGAAATGCAGGTGAGAACCAGTACTACGTCCTGTGTTACCACCCAAACCGATAGGATCACCAGCGCGAACGTCCTGATCCTCTGTTACGAGTTGCTTGGACATGTGACCATAGATAGTCTCCAAACCGTTGTTGTGGCGGATAACGACATACTTACCATAGCCTTTACCCTCATATCTTACGATACGTACCTTACCGCTGAAGGCGGCACGGATGGTATCACCAATATATACTTTCACATCCAGACCTTTATGCTGGCGTCCCCAACGTGCACCAAAGTTAGAGGTGATGACACGACTGGTGGTAGGCATGCAGAAATTCTTCAGGTTGATACGGAATGTATCAGGAAGAACAGATGCCTGGTGAGCGTATCTGTTGTTCCAATCATTATAAAGATCGGCAGCAGGAGAGTCGTAACTCTCTGCTTGTATAAGTCTGTGAAGAGCCATGCTGTCGACGGCTTTCATTTTACGGTCAATGGGGGCCTGACGTGCTAACAAATCCTGTCCCATCATCGGGAGAGAACAAATGGTTGCTACTGTCAGAATTACAAAAGTCTTAAGTTTTTTAATCATAAATTACTTGATTTCTGTTCATAAATGAGTTCTACAAAAAATAGAACGCTGCAAAGGTACGAATTATTTTATGAAAAACGAAGGAAATGCAGTGTGCGTTAACACTATTTGTGTGTATTTTAACACTTTACGCTAAGAAATGGCTGCCCAGTTAATATTTGTTTTCCTTAATTGACGCAGTCTGTTCCATAGCAAAAAATACTTGTCGGAATGGCATTCCGGGTCGTCTTCAATGATGGCCTGAGCCTCGTCGCGAGCCATCTGAACGAGTTGTCCGTCACGTGCAATATCTGCGATTTTCAAGTCGAAAGCCATACCACTTTGCTGAGTACCTTCCAGGTCGCCAGGACCTCTTAATTTCAAGTCTGCCTCTGCAATACGGAAGCCGTCGTTCGTCTCACACATGATGTCGATGCGCTTCTTGGTATCCTCGCCCAACTGGTGATTGGTCACCAAGATACAATAACTTTGATCAGCCCCTCGTCCTACACGTCCACGCAGTTGGTGTAACTGGCTGAGACCAAAGCGCTGGGCTTCCATAATCACCATCACAGAGGCATTCGGTACGTTGACACCAACCTCGATAACGGTAGTGGCAACGAGCATCTGTGTCTCGCCTTTGACGAAGCGTTGCATCTCCTCTTCCTTGTCCTTGGGTTTCATCTTGCCATGTACCTTACTGAGATGGAACTCGGGGAATACTTGTCGTAACACTTCAAAGCCATCTTCCAAGTTTTTGAGGTCGATACGCTCGCTCTCTTCAATCAGTGGGAAGACGATATAAACCTGTCGTCCTTGCTGTATCTGTTTGCGCAGACTATCGTACAAAGAGGGTATGCTGCGGTCAAAGACATGGGTGGTGACGACGGGCTTGCGTCCTGGTGGCAGTTCATCGATAACACTCACATCCAAATCGCCATAGAGGGTCATAGCAAGGGTACGAGGTATCGGCGTTGCCGTCATGACAAGTACATGAGGCGGATTCACATTCTTGCTCCATAACTTGGCACGTTGAGCCACCCCAAAGCGATGCTGTTCGTCGACAACAACCATGCCGAGGTTGGCAAACTGGACAGTATCTTCAATGACGGCATGGGTGCCTACGAGTATCTGAACACTCCCATCCATCAGTCCGTCGAGTATCTCCTGACGCTTCTTGCCTTTCACAATCCCCGTCAACAACTCTACGCGGATAGGCATGTCGCCAAGGAAGTTGCGGATAGTCTGTAGATGCTGTTCTGCCAGAATCTCCGTAGGTGCCATGATACACGCCTGATAACCGTTGTCAAGGGCAATGAGCATCGACATCAAGGCTACCAAGGTCTTACCAGAACCTACGTCTCCTTGTAGCAAACGGTTCATCTGTTTGCCAGAGCCGGTATCCTTGCGAATCTCACGAATGACACGTTTCTGGGCTTCTGTCAGTTCAAAGGGCAGATGACTGAAATAGAAGGTGTTGAAGTATTCACCTACCTTCGAGAAGATATATCCACGATATTTGCGACGATGGTCACTGGCATATCTCAGGATGTTCAACTGGACATAGAAGAGTTCTTCGAACTTCAGTCGTAAGCGAGCCTGTTCTAACTCTTTACTGTTCTGAGGATAGTGGATCTTCCGCAAAGCATCATCACGGCTCATCAGATGCAGACGGCTTGTCATGAAGTCGGGAAGTGTCTCAGTGATTGGCTCTTTGATGACTTCGAGCATCGTCTTGGTCAGTTTCTCGATGGCGCGAGAGTTCAGACCACTCTTCTTCATCTTCTCCGTTGTGTTATAATAGGGCTGCATTCCCATGGCGGAGAGTTCCAACTTGTCAGCGACATCGATATCGGGATGTGTCACGTTGATGCGTCCGTTATATACGTTGGGGCGTCCGAAGACCACATATTCCGTATTCGTCTTGTATTGTTGCTTGGCATATTTCCCCCCATTAAACCATGTGAGATCCATCACCTTGCCACTGCCGTCAGTGAAATGGGCAACAACCCTTTCCTTGCGGGCACTCATCTTGAAAGTCTCGAAACTGAGGATATGTCCTTTGACCTGTACGAAGGGCATATCACCAGTGAGTTCACGAATACTATAAAGACGACTCCTGTCTACGTGCTTATAAGGGTAATACTGCAACAAGTCACCAAACGTATGAATACCCAGTTCCTCACTGAGCATCTTCTTCCTATTGGGACCTACCCCAGGGAGATATTGTATGTCTTGTTGCAGAATATCTGTCATTCCATCAATGCTTCTGCTATCTTCAGGTCGAAAGGAGTGGTAATCTTGATATTCTCGCGATTGCCTTCTACGAGTGTTATCTCATGCCCATAACTTTCCACCACACTGGCATCATCCGTGAAGTTGTCGTTATAGGGTTGACGGTTGGCGGCTTTGAGCAGTTGGATATCAAATGTCTGTGGAGTCTGTACGAGCCTATACTCATTACGAGGGACTGTCTCAGAGATAAGAGGTAAGAGGTTAGAAGTAAGAGGTGAGAGATGGCGAAGGGTTTCGACCACAGAGATGACAGGAATAACGGCCTTCTTCTGACGTGCCGTCTCATAGCAGTTACGAATCACCTCGATAGCAGGGAAGGGGCGTACACCATCATGCACACCTACTACACCTTCAGCATCATCAGGAATCAAGGCAAGACCATGTTGTACAGAATGGAAACGCGTCTCTCCACCGTCTGTCATCTGATATTCAACCTTGAAGTCATATTCCTGACAGAGTTGTTTCCAATAGTCTTGTTGTGCTTGAGGTAGCACTAAGATAATCTGTAGGGTAGGGGAATACTCGCGGAAACGTTCCAGCGTCCGCATCAGAATAGGCTTTCCACCTATTGGCAGAAACTGCTTGGGGATATCACCTCCCATGCGCAGTCCTTTTCCTCCTGCTACAATGATGACGTAATCCATGAATATTATCTCTCGCTCATCAGGTGTTTGAAACGCATACCTTCGGCAATCTGACTGGCTATCTGTGGACCAACGAGTTGACCTAACAGATCATAGGCAAATGGGAAAGCAGCAGCAGGACCTTCCCCCGTAGTGATGTTACCATCTACCGTGATAAGTCTTCCTGTGTAGGTTGCCTTCGTAAGCATTTTCTCGAAACCAGGATAACAGGTAGCAAGTTTGCCGTCCAGGATACCCAGTTGGGCTAATACGACAGCAGGTGCTGCGCAGATAGCAGCAATCTTCTTACCCTTTTCTGCCTGAGCCAATACTGCCTTGCGGACACCCTCATGCTCATAGAGGTTTGACGCACCAGGCATACCACCAGGAAGGAACAGTAAGTCGGCATCACTGACATCCACATCCTCGATGAGGGTATCTGCCATGATGCGTACACCATGTGCGGACTCTACGAGAAAGTCGCCCATCACACTGACTGTTGTCACATCCACACCACCACGACGCAGTACGTCAATGGGAATCAGCGCCTCGACATCCTCGAAGCCGTCTGCTAAGAATACATATACCTTTGCCATAGTCTATTGTAATGCTTGTAGATATTGCTTGATAGTCTCACGGAGTCCCATATACAGGGCATCGCAGATGATAGCATGTCCGATGGATACCTCATCTGTCCAAGGAATCATCTGATGATAGTAATGAAGGTTTTCCAAAGAGAGGTCATGTCCAGCATTCAGTCCTAATCCGACTTCTTTTGCCTTCTGGGCAGCCTCTATAAAAGGTGCGATGGCAGCCTCACGATTGGCGGCATAGCCAGAAGCATAAGGCTCTGTATAGAGTTCTACACGATCTGCTCCACATGCCTTGGCACCCTCTACCATCTTAGGATCGGGATCGACGAAGATACTGGTACGAATACCTGCTGCCTTGAACGTGCGACAGACATCTGTCAGGAAAGTCTTGTTTTCGATAGTGTCCCATCCGTGATTACTCGTCAGTTGGTCGTGTCCGTCAGGTACCAGTGTTACTTGTTTGGGTATCACTTCTAATACCAAATCAATGAACGAGTCGATGGGGTTACCTTCGATATTGAATTCAGTGGTGATTAACGGCTTCAGTTCGCGTACATCCTGATAACGGATATGTCGCTCGTCGGGTCTTGGGTGAACGGTAATGCCTTGAGCACCAAACATTTCTGCGTCATGTGCAACAGCGAGCACATTGGGATTGTTGCCTCCTCTCGCATTGCGAAGAGTGGCTACTTTGTTGATATTTACACTGAGTTTTGTCATCTTCTTTATTAAATTTTAGTGTCAGATATGCGCGTTTTCATCAAAAATCTGTATCTTTGCGCACATAATACACGGCAAAGATAATAAATGTTTGCCAAATAACGGATAAAACTGACAGATTTTTTATGACCTCACGAAAACTACGTTTCGCTATTTTCGGCAATACCTACCAGCCGAAGAAGTCTGTTTCCGTTCAGAAGATACTGGCTTGTCTCTCTGAACGTAAGGCTGATGTCTATGTGGAAAGCGAGTTCTATGATTTCCTTTGTCAAGGACAACATTTGGATGTGGCGGCGACAAAAGTGTTCAAAGGCAGTGACTTTGATGCTGATTTTGTCATCTCAATGGGAGGTGACGGAACATTCCTTCGTGCAGCGAGTATCGTGGGGGATAAGCAGATACCTATCTTGGGTATCAATATGGGACGTCTGGGATTCTTAGCAGATATCAGTGCTGGGGAAATAGAACAGATTGTCAGGGCACTCTATGAAGGTGACTATTCGATAGAGACACGTGCGGCTATTAAGGTAGAGACAGACGGAAAGCCATTGGAAGGTTATGACTGTGCACTCAATGATGTGGCTATCCTAAAGCGTGATAACGCTTCGATGATCTCTATACGCGTCACAGTGAATGGGGATTATCTGACGACCTATCAGGCTGACGGACTGGTGGTTAGTACTCCTACAGGTTCAACGGCTTATTCTCTGTCAGTAGGTGGACCGATTATCGTTCCTGGCACTTGTGTGTTCTCGATGACGGCTGTTGCTCCGCATTCGCTGAATATCCGACCGATTGTTATTCCTGACAAGGCTGAAATCAATCTGAAGGTAGAGAGCCGTTCACATAATTTCCTGGTAGCCCTTGACGGACGCTCAGAGAATTGCACGGAAGATACCCACTTGACATTACGTAAGGCACCCTATTTGGTGAGAGTTGTCAAGCGTGCAGGTACCCGGTATTTCCATACCTTGCGTGAGAAAATGATGTGGGGAGCCGATCAGCGTGGCTAAGCCAATGGCCAACAGCTAATACCAATGTCTACTCTTTAGGCAGTTTCAGAATGAACCTGCTGCCCTCTTTGTAGGTGGTGTCAAGCATGACATCACCACCCATCTGACGGGCAATACGACGAGAAAGAGGAAGTCCCAAACCAACACCTTCCTTGTAAACATCTACCTTATAAAAGTGTTCGAAAATCTTCTCTTCTTCACCTTCCTTGACACCTTTACCGGTATCTGTCACGCAGAAACATACCATATCAGAATCCATCTCGTCGTGACGACAAGAAAGGGTGACTGAACCATGCTCTGTGAATTTGCAGGCATTGTTGAGCAGGTTATTGAGAATCTTTTCCACTTCTCGCCTGTTGGTCTGAATTCTGTAACTGTCTTTCAGACTTGTCTCGAAACGGAGGTCAAAACTTCTCTCCTTTGCCTCAAAGGGTCTTAATACTTGTCTAGCCAGTTCATTACAACTGATATAGTCATTCTTGTCGATATAGTTGATGCTCTCCTTACCAGAGATATCGAGAATCTCATTGATGATACGGACGATATTGTTGGAACTATTGGCAATGCGAGAAGCCATCTCTGCACGTTCCTCATCGTCCATCTTGACATTAGGATCACCAATCACCTGAGCAAAGCCACTGATGATATTCAGAGGAGTGCGCACCTCATGACTCATGTTCTGGATGAAATTGATCTTCATGCGCTCAGCCTCCTGAGCCTTGTCACGTGCAATCATCAGTTCACGATTCTGTTGCTGCAATTTCTTCGTGTACTTCCGCTTATGTCGTTGACAGGCGGCAAAGGGCATCAGACAGGCAACGGGAACCAAGGCAAACATACTCCATTTCATGCGCTTCGAACGTTCGCTGCATTCTTCTTTCTGCATTTCTGCGAGGGCAAGATCACTGGCGGATCCCATCATCTCCTCACTCATGATGACATTATTGACAGAGTCCTTCACACTGGCATAGCGTTTCTGTGCCTCGAAGGCTTTCATGGTGTCTCCTGCCAACTCGTAGATCTCTGTCTGGAACTTATATTGGTCCGTTGTATTAGTCAGTAAGTTGGTCAGTCGGATAGCCTCTCCATAATGATGGTCAGCAATGTTCTTGCAGATTCTGACATAATGGTAGTAGGTAGGACTGAACTCATCACCTAAAGTGTCCTTAAGTTTCATGTATTCATGGTAGGCTTTGTTGAGTGTATTCCAGTCACGCATGGCATAGGCGACAATCACCTTGAAGCCGATAGCATCACTGTATTCGTACTTTCCACCATTCGCCTTGATGATGTCAATAGCACAATTCAAGTGCTTCATCGCATCCTCAGGATGGGTATCCATCTCAATATTGGCAAGATCAAGATAAATGTTGACGAGGTTGATGGGTTGGGAGTGGTCTACCTCTTCCAAAGCACGCTCAAAGTATTGGTGGGCAAGGGTAAGATTGCCACGAAGTGAATAAATAATACCCAACAAATGGGTGGCACTGTAGTATTCGTCTTCTGCCTTCCGCTTCTTCATGTCATTGCGCATCGTCGTTGTCTTGCGCATGGCACGATAGAAATGGTTATGGTTGACATCATACAATATCTCGTGTTCCCATCCTTTATAATATAGATGCAAGTTGCCCGCCTTGGCGTAATAGTCTCGATAGTTTTGGACTGCTATATAAAATGCACCTTCGTTGTCAGAATTGAAGTACTTTCTTACTTCGTTGAGCAGATATGTGCTCGTTGTGTCTTGTTTTTGAGTCTGTGCCAACGACTGGGTAGGCATCCAGACAAGCGTAAGAAGAACAATAGCAATAAATTGCCTGTTAAAATCCTTTAGTTTCATGTATTTGGGTTTATGGTTGTGCAAAGATAAGCATTTTATTTGGAAAGACAATCCTTTTTTGTGAAGAAAAATTCAATTTAGTGTAAAAATAACGCTTATTGATGCGTACGCGTATAATAAATAAGGTGGAAATGTTAAAGTTTGCTTTTCCATAAAAAAAGTTGCTCAAATATTTGGTGGGTATTATCTTTTGCATTACTTTTGCAGTGTACTATTAAAGTAATACACTAATACAGTCAAAAGAATAAGTAATCAATAAAACAAAAAGACGTATGATTAACGTACAGAACATCAGTTACAAATACAAGGGTCAGAAGACTCTTGTGTTTGATGGATTCAATCTCCAGTTGGAGGAGAATCGAATCTATGGCTTGCTGGGCAAGAACGGCACAGGTAAGTCTACCTTGCTTTATCTGCTTTCAGGACTTCTTCGCCCCATCAAGGGAAATGTGGAAGTAGATGGTAAACGGTCTTTCAAGCGTGATCCGTTGATGCTACGTGATATCTTCCTCGTAACAGAAGAGTTTGAGTTGCCTAACATCCGTCTGTCGGAATACGTACAACTCTATCGTCCGTTCTATCCTAATTTCTCCGATGAGATACTGGATAATTGTTTGAAGGACTTTGAACTGGAGCGTAATGTGAAGTTCAACGAACTCTCTATGGGACAACGGAAGAAAGTATATATCGCTTTTGCAATGGCTACCAACACTAAGTATCTCTTCATGGATGAGCCCACCAACGGATTGGATATTCCTTCAAAGTCTCAGTTCCGTAAGGTGATTGCCCAAAACATGACAGAAGAGCGTACGGTGATTATCTCTACCCATCAGGTACATGATGTAGAGGCATTGCTCGACCATATTCTGATTCTCAACCAGCGCTCATTGCTGCTCAATGCCAGCGTCTCTGAGATTACTGACAAATACACGTTCGAGTATCGCTCTCTACAGGAGATGGATGACAGTGTACTCTATGCCGAACCTTCGTTGCAGGGCAATGCTGTTATCACTTCTCGTAAAGAAGGAGATGCTGAGACACAGATTAACCTCGAACTATTGTTTAACTTTATAACTCTGGAAAAATGAAAAACTTCAATTTAAAAAGATTCGGACAAGCACTGAAGTGCCAATTCATGGTAACACGTCATTCATGGATTCGTCTCTTTGGTATCTATACATTTGTGATGTTTATGGCGAACCTGTTCTTTACGAGACTGGCGTGGAGAGACTATGATGATTTGGCAAATAATTGGGGAGAAGATATAGTATTTAGCACCTATCGTCACATCGTTGACCAAACATCTGTCTTTGGCGTCATTTTCTTCTGCTTTGCGATGCTCTTTGGGGCATGCTACCTTTTCTCTCAGTTGAAGGATACGCGCAAGCGTTCTGCCTATCTGTTGTGGCCTGTCTCTAACTTGGAGAAGTATATCATCTGCTTATTGCACTCTATCGTACTCATGGTAATCATTACCATAGGTGCTTATCTGCTTGCCGATGCTCTTCGTGTACTGGTGGATTTCATAACAGGACGTGTCATCATCTGGGGATTCCCAATGTCTTTCAATGTAGATCCAGAGCATAATACACCCTGTATGCTTCTCTTATTTGCCTTTGGTATGGTATTTTATATTCATTCGCTCTATATTCTGGGTGGCACATTGTTCCGTCGTCAGCAGTTTTTATTTACGAGCATTATCTTCCTGATTGGTCTTATTCTCGTGATTATGCTTCTCAAACAGTCTGTTGAGTGGTTTGATTGGAATCCAGGAGAAATGATTTCTTATCATGGTGATGAGTATCATTTTCATTGGACATTCTATATGTTTACGATTCTTTTCTATCTCTTGATAGCCATTCATTATTGGCTTTCGTATCGTTCCCTCTGCCGCATGCAGGTGATTAACAATAAATGGTTGAACGTATGACATTCACAAATGATAAAGCGATTTACATCCAGATGGCAGATCGCCTCTGTGATGAGATTCTCGCAGGTAAATACAAGGACGATGATCGTATTCCCTCTGTTCGTGAGTACGCCGTACTCTTGGAGGTGAACACCAATACGGCAGTGAAGGCTTACGACGAACTGGCTCGCGCTGAAGTAATCTATAACAAGCGTGGACTCGGCTACTTCGTGAAACCTGGAGCCCGTGAACAGATTCTAGCAGAGCGTAAACGTGAGTTCGTTGAACAGCATCTGCCTGAGATGTTTCGACAGATGAAACTTTTGGGAATAAAAAAAGAGGAGGTTTGCAACCTTTTCGATACTGCTAACGTCTAACGAATAGAAATATATATTAGTTAAAGGTAAAAAGTAAAAGGTGATACATTTAAAAGACATCAACAAGACTTACCAGGGCGCCCAGCCGCTCCATGTGCTGAAAGGTATCTCACTTGATATTCAAAAAGGCGAGTTCGTCAGTATCATGGGAGCGTCAGGCTCTGGAAAGTCCACCTTATTAAACATTTTAGGTATTCTGGATAACTATGACAGTGGTGAGTACCTGCTTAACGGAGTACCCATCTGGGGACTGTCAGAATCGAAGGCTGCCGAGTATCGTAATCGGATGATTGGATTTATCTTTCAGTCGTTCAACTTGATTTCGTTCAAGACAGCAGTAGAAAATGTGGAGTTGCCGCTCTTCTATCAGGGTGTGTCGCGTAAGAAGCGACACACCCTTGCTTTGGATTATCTGGAAAGACTGGGACTTTTGGATTGGGCAAACCATTACCCCAACGAGTTATCAGGTGGACAGAAACAGCGTGTAGCGATTGCACGTGCGCTGATTACAAGACCTCAGATTATCCTCGCCGATGAGCCGACAGGTGCTCTCGACTCAAAGACTTCTGTAGAGGTGATGCAACTGCTGAAACAGTTGAATCAGGAAGATGGTATGACACAGATTATTGTGACTCACGATCCTAATGTGGGTGCACAAACGAATCGCATTATCCGTATCAAAGATGGAGTTATTGAAGGAAATATGGCAGACGGCGCAGCGCAATAAGTTACGTACGACGTTGACGGGTTTTGCTGTGGCATGGGGTATCTTCATGCTGATTGTCCTTTTGGGTGCGGGTAATGGACTTATCAATGCCAACCTTAAACAAAGCGAAGACTTGCTCTCAAACTCAATGATGGTATTTGGCGGCACTACAACAAAGCCTTACCAGGGTATGAGAGAAGGACGTAATATCAATCTTCAGACGCGCGATATTACCACGACGGAGAGAGACTTTAAAGAGCACATCGACGAGGTGGGCGCACTGTATAGCACGTCCGCCACCATCAGCAATGGAGAGGAATATATCAGCACTTCCATTACAGGTGTCTATCCCAACCATACGAAGATTGAGAAGATGGAGTTGCTCTATGGTCGTTTCATCAATGAGATAGACCAGCAAGAGAAACGCAAGGTGCTGGTGCTGAGCAATAAGCAGGCGAGTGAATTGCAACCAAAGGACTATCCTTCGTTGATGGGACGATATGTGAAAGTCGGCGACTTCGCTTTCCAAGTGGTGGGCATCTACAAAGACCGTGAGGAAGGACAGAGCGAAGCCTATTCGGCATATGCAACGGTGAAGGGTATCTTCGGTGCCAATACCAGTAATGCAGGAAACATAGAATACACCTTCCATGGACTACCTACCGAGAAGGCTAACGAAGAGTTTGAGAAAGATTACCGCCGTCGGCTGAATGCCAATCATCAGGCACATCCAGAAGACGAGAGTGCTGTCTGGCTTTGGAACCGTTATACGCAGAGCCTACAGATGGAACAGGGTATCGCTATCATTCGTACGGCACTCTGGATCGTGGGACTCTTTACACTGCTAAGCGGTATCGTGGGTGTGAGTAATATCATGCTTATCACCGTCAAGGAACGTACGCATGAGTTTGGTATCCGCAAGGCGATAGGTGCCAAACCTTGGAGCATCCTGAGGCTGATTATCGTTGAGAGTGTGATCATCACTACTTTCTTCGGATATGTCGGTATGGTCTTGGGTGTAGCAACCAACGAGTATATGGATGCCACCATCGGACATGAGACTATTGACACGGGTCTCTTTAAGGCAACGATGTTCCTTAACCCCACCGTCGGACTCGATGTCTGTATTGAAGCAACAATGGTGATGGTCATCGCTGGTACCATAGCAGGTCTCATCCCTGCCTATAAAGCAAGTAGAATTCGTCCTATCGAGGCGCTTCGCGCCGACTAATCAGACTACTCAGAAATTATGAGAATAGACTTAGATACATATAGAGAGATACTCGATACGCTGACCCGCAACAAGTCGCGTTCTTTCCTGACGGGCTTTGGCGTGTTCTGGGGTGTCTTTATGTTGATAGCCCTCATCGGCGGCGGACAGGGACTGAAGGAAATGCTGGAGAAGAACTTCGAAGGCTTCGCCCAAAACACCGTATTTATCTGGGGACAACAGACTTCAAAGGCATATAAAGGTTTCCGTAAAGGACGCTGGTGGAGCATGGACTATAAAGATATCAATCGCTTGCGACAGCGCGTGCCGGAACTTGATGTCATTGCACCAGTATTATTCTCGCCTTGGAACACAGGCTCAACAGCCTATTACGGTGAACAGCGTACTACGCCCCGCGTTCAAGGTACCTCACCAGAATATGCCAAGGTGGTAGCACCCAAACTCTACTACGGTCGTTACATTAACGATATGGATATTCGTGAGTGTCGCAAGGTGTGTGTCATCGGTAAGAAGATATACAAGGATCTTTTCAAGGAAGGGGGTGACCCCTGTGGTAAGAGCATCCGCATCGACTCGACCTACTATGAGGTCATCGGAGTTGATTACGCCTCTACGAATATGAATATCAACGGACGTGCCGAAGAGAAGGTGACACTGCCGCTGACCCTCATGCAACAGACCTATAACCGTGGTAATCAGGTGGACATGCTTGTGGCTACGGGTCGTCAAGGTGTTGTGATGTCGACGTTGTCTAACCGTATCCGTGAGGCTGTCACCATGGCACATTATGTCGATCCCACTGATGAACAAGGGGCAACAGTGTTCAATACTGAAGTCCTGTTCCAGATGCTCGACAACCTGTTTAGAGGTGTTAACTTTCTGATATGGCTCGTAGGTTTGGGAACGTTGCTTGCTGGTGCTATCGGTGTGTCGAACATTATGATGGTGACTGTGCGGGAACGTACCACGGAGATCGGTATCCGTCGTGCTATCGGTGCTACACCCAAGATGATTCTCTCGCAGATTATCTCAGAGAGTATTGTGTTGACATTAGTGGCAGGAATGAGTGGTATCCTCTTCGGTGTCATGATCCTACAGATGTTGGAGATGGGCAACACGGAAGACGGTATTGTAACTGCCCACTTCCAAGTAGGCTTTTGGACAGCCATTGCCGCTGCCTTGATGGTAAGCATGATGGGTGTGCTGGCAGGATTGGCACCAGCGGCACGTGCCATGAGTATCAAACCTGTTGATGCGATGAGGGATGAATAATCCGATTACTTAGAAAATTCAGAAAAAACAAAATAATATGAAGAAGTACAGAAAACTGATTATTGCAGCAATCATTGCTTTAGTCTTCATCGGAACATTCGTGTTCCTGTGGCAAAAATCACAACCCAAGGAGATTGTGTACAATGAGTTTACGCCTGAGATGAACGAGGTGAAGAAGACCACCATCATCACAGGTAAGATTGAACCTCGTAACGAGGTAAACGTAAAACCGCAGATTAGTGGTATCATCACTGAACTGCTCAAGGAACCAGGCGACTATGTGCAGGCTGGTGAGATTATTGCCAAGGTGAAGGTGATTCCTGATATGGCACAACTCAGTTCTGCAGAGAGTCGTGTACGCCTTGCCGACCTGAATCTCCAACAGGCGAAGATTGACTATGAGCGTGAGAAGAACCTCTACGATCAGAAACTGGTATCGGCAGACGAGTACGACAAGATTGCCCAGCAGTTGAAGCAGGCAAAGGAAGAACTGCTTGCTTCGGAGGATGCCTTGCAGGTCGTTCGTGATGGTGTTTCAAAATCGAATGCGAAGGCTTCCAGTACGCTTATCCGTTCCACCATCAGTGGTGTTATCCTTGATATCCCAGTGAAGGTGGGTAACAGTGTCATTCTCTCGAATACTTTCAATGATGGTACAACCATTGCCAGTGTCGCCAATATGAACGACCTTATTTTCCGTGGTAATATTGATGAGACAGAAGTAGGTCAACTCTTTAACGGTATGCCAATGAAGATTACCATTGGTGCCTTGCAGGACTTGAAGTTCGATGCCTCGTTGGAGTATATCTCTCCGAAGGCAGTAGAGAGTAATGGTGCCAATCAGTTTGAGATCAAGGCGGCTGTCAAACTTACTGAAGGTGGAAAGATACGTTCCGGTTATAGTGCTAACGCTGAGATTGTGCTGGCGCATGTACAGAAGACTTTGACTATTCCTGAGAGTGCTATTGAGTTCTCTGGCGATTCCACCTTTGTATATGTGATTACTGGTAAGGGTGCCCAGAAGAAGTATGAGCGTCGCCAGGTAACTACAGGCTTGAGTGACGGTGTGAATATTGAGATTAAGAAAGGACTGTCCACCAAGGATAAGGTGCGTGGTCCTGAGATCATCACTGATGATAAGAAGGAGGAATAACAATGAAGAAGGTTCTTTTATTATTTATAGTTTTTCATTTCTCATTTAGCACCGCAGGGGCGCAAAAGCAGTGGACGCTTCGCGAGTGTTGTGAGTATGCTGTCAGTCATAACCTCAAAATCAAACAGCAAGACAACCTGCGTCGCCAACGTGAGTTGCAGTTATCAACGGCTAAGAACAGTCGCCTGCCTGACTTGAGCGGTAGCGTGGGAGAGAGTTTCTCTTTCGGACGCGGACTGACGATGGATAACACCTATACCAACCGCAGTACGAGCAGTACATCATTCAGTATTGGTACAAGCGTACCTCTGTTCACTGGTTTCCAGATTCCTAATAATATCAAACTCAACCAACTCAACTTAGAGGCGGCTACGCAGGACTTGGAGAAAGCGAAGAATGATATCCGTATGCAGGTGGCACAGGCTTATGTGCAGATTCTCTACGACATGGAGATTGCCGATGTGGCAGTACGTCAGGTAGAGATCGACTCTATGCAGGTGGCCCGTCTGCAGGCTTTCTTGGAGAATGGTAAGGCGAGTGGGGCAGAGTTGTCACAACAGAAGGCAACACATGCACAGAGCATGTTGACGGCAACACAGGCACAGAACAATCTTCAGTTGTCAATACTTGCCCTGACACAGTTGCTGGAGTTGCCGACACCCGAAGGATTCTCGATTGTTCGCCCCAATGTTCCGAGTAATCTGACTATTCCGATTAATCCGAACCAGATTTATCAGGAATCACTTCTCTTCAAGCCGGAGGTTAAGGCGGAGCAACTACGCTTGGATGCTTCAGAGAAGAGTATCAAGATAGCACAGGCAGCCCTTTATCCGACACTCTCGCTGAGTGGTGGTCTACAGACCAATTACTATAAGACGGGTGGAATGCCGTCGGAGAGTTTCTCTTCTCAGTTGAAGAATAACTTCTCACAGTATATCGGTCTGAATCTGAATATCCCCATCTTCAACCGTTTCTCGACTCGCAATAATATCCGTTCGGCACGTATCGATCGTGAGAACCAGCAGTTGCAGTTGGATAATGTGAAGAAGAACCTCTATAAGGAGATTCAGCAGGTGTATTATAATGCGGTGGCTGCTCAGGCGAAGTATGAGAGTTGTGAGGTGGCTCGCCAATCAAGCGAGGATGCCTTTACACTGACGCAGGCGAAATACGAGAACGGCAAGGCGAACATCACAGAGTTCAACGAGGCAAAGAACCGCTTCCTGAAAGCAGAGAGCGATCTCGTTCAGGCACGTTATGAATATCTTTATCAGACAAGTCTCCTCGATTTCTATCGAGGCAAACAACTGTCATTCTAATAAACACTCTCTTGTTTATAAAACGGAAAGGCGGAGCGCTGTGAAGCATTCCGCCTTTTTCTTTGTTATCTTACTATGACCTTCTTACCGTTAAGGATATAAATACCCTTTCTTGGTGTCTTCACCTGTCGACCGTTTAGGTCGTAATACTTATCATCTCTTCCTTCTGACATCTTACCTCTTACTTCGTTGATGCCAGAACTTCCATTCGCAAAGTTCTTCAGTTCATAGAGGGCAGGCAGGGCACGTCCCGTCTCGTTATCGAAGAGTGAGGCGTTATACCATTCGTCTGTCACGCGCTTTGTATTCCAATCGAGTCCGTATTCATTGGCTTCAAGGAACCACCAGAACAGACCGTTCACATTCTGATGCTTGTTGAGCATCGTTATCAGATCTTCCGTGAACTGTCGCTGTCCTTCGTAGGTAAGGGGATAGTATTGTTTGTCCTCATCACCCATTTTATAGTGATACGTACATCCTGTTTCTACTATCATGATTTTCTTCTCTGGGAAGTTCGTTTCCAGTTGCGTCAGTCCCTTGTCAAGACTACTAACGCGACCTTTATAATATGGATAATAGGATGTGCCGATGATATCGTAGTCCACCTCATTATCTTTGATACGCTTGAAGAAAGCCACGTCAAGTGTAGGGTTGTTGGCGCATTGCTCTGTGTGAATGATAATCTTCGCGTTAGGACAAATCTCGCGACAGGCTTTTCCAGCATTCTTCAGTGCAGTGGCCAATGAACTCCAGTTATCATCCTTGTACGCTGTCCATGCACTGTTGGCAGTCACCTTACAACCATCCCACAGCATGCCGAAACTGATCTCATTACCGATCTGGATAAAGTCAGGTGTAGCTCCTGCCTCTACTAAGGCCTCAAGACTTGCTTTTGTGTAAGTATAGATATATTCGTATGCAGGGGTGTTCACCATTTGGAACTCTTGTGGCAACGTTTGATGACTGGGGTCTGCCCAGGTGTCGCTATAGTGGAAGTCGAGCATAAAACTAAGACCAGCGTCTTTGATTTGTTTGCCGAGTGCCTTTACGTATTCCAAATCCTGACGCACACCTTCCCCTTTTTCCTTGTCTGTTGCATTACTGGGATCTACGAAGAGGCGCACACGCATGGTGTTCATACCTTGTTCTTTCAGGAATACCAGCATATCAGAAATCTTCTTGCCGTCCTTGTCCTTGTAGTTGGCACCATGTTCTATGTAGGTTGGAAGCAAAGAGATGTCACCGCCCACATATTTCTGTGCGAAGCAGCAGAGAGGTGCCCATAATATTAGTAGTAGTGTTTTCTTCATATATTTTTGGTTTTAGTTCTCACATCTTACTTCTTACATCATACATCTTACTTCTTATGCCTCTTTGCCCGTTGCTCACGGTATTTGGCTTTCTGACGAGCAGAGCCGCTACCGTGGGCACCAGTGATATATTTCTTTTTCTTCGCCTTCGTCTTGACTTTATCATCATCCTTGCGAGGTCCACCGCCTCTTCCGAAGGAGATGCCATTCTCAAGAATCAGGCTGAAATCGTCTTCCTTGCTCATATTAATGATGGAACAAACGTACACCTGTGAACGCCATGGCGATACCGTATTTGTCGCACGTCATGATAACATGGTCGTCGCGGACGCTACCACCTGCCTGGGCAATAAACTCCACACCACTCTTATGGGCGCGCTCGATATTGTCACCGAAGGGGAAGAAGGCGTCAGAACCTAATGCCACCTTCGTGTTCTTGGCAATCCATGCTTTCTTCTCTTCCATCGTCAGCACCTCAGGCTGTTCCGTGAAGAACTGCTGCCAAGCACCGTCGCGCAATACGTCGTCGTGCTCGTCCTCAGAGATATATACGTCGATGGTGTTGTCGCGATCAGCACGGCGGATACCTTCCTTAAAAGGCAATGCCATCACTTTCGGATGCTGGCGCAACCACCAAATGTCGGCTTTGTTACCTGCCAGACGGGTACAGTGGATACGACTCTGCTGACCAGCACCGATACCGATAGCCTGTCCGTCCTTCACATAGCATACACTGTTCGACTGGGTATATTTCAAAGTAATCAGCGCAATAATCAAATCACGCTTGGCTTCCTCTGTAAATGTCTTGTTCTGTGTGGGGATATTCTCGAAGAGGGCAGGGTCGTCGAGTTTGATTTCGTTACGTCCTTGTTCGAAGGTGATGCCGAACACTTGCTTACGCTCTACGGGCTCAGGCTGATAGTTCGGATCAATCTTGATGACATTATACGTACCCTTGCGCTTGTCTTTCAGTATCTCGATAGCCTCAGCAGTGAAGTCGGGAGCAATCACACCGTCGCTCACCTCACGCTTTAACAACAATGCCGTCGTAGCATCGCAGGTATCACTCAGGGCAACGAAGTCACCATACGACGACATACGGTCAGCACCACGGGCACGAGCGTATGCACAGGCAATAGGACTCTCGTCCAATCCCTTCACGTCGTCTACAAAGTATATCTTCTTCAGCGTGTCGCTCAGGGGCAGACCGACGGCAGCACCAGCAGGTGATACGTGCTTAAACGAGGCAGCAGCAGGCAGACCAGTGGCAGCCTTCAGTTCCTTCACCAGTTGCCAGGCATTGAAAGCGTCGAGGAAATTGATATATCCTGGGCGACCGTTAATCACTTCGATAGGTAACTCGCCTTCCGTCATGAAGATGCGTGAAGGCTTCTGATTCGGATTACATCCGTACTTCAACTGTAGTTCTTTCATTCTGTTTTTAGTTTTATGCTGCAAAGGTACGAATAAGTGATGAATTATGCAAGTATTTCCTATTTTATAAATAAGAAATTCTCCCCCAATGCTTAGCATCAGGGGAGAAATAAATATTAGGACGTTCACTCTTCGAATAAGAAATCATTTTCACGACTGAGAATTATGCCACCAGGGTACTCACCTCCGTTAAGTCCTGGTGAACCAGCCATAATCTTGTGAGGCTCTATCTTAATCACTTCCGTTGTGGGATTCATATATTTCTTTTTCATAACTTCATTTTTTTAATTTATTAACCTTTCAATTCTATTTCAAGATAACTTTCTTTCCATTCACGATGTAGAGTCCCTTATTCGGATAGAGCACACGACGACCTTGTAAGTCATAGTAAACATTATCCTCCTTACCTACCTTCATGTTCTTGATGGCTGTCGCATCATCATCGCCCAAACCGAAGCCACGGGCTTCAATTACTTCGTTGAATTGCAAGTATGCCTTGCCAACAGGTACTGTAGCAGCAGTGGTATTAATCTTCTGGAACTGAGCCACACCGCTAGTAACGCCCAATACATATCTTGTTTTGCCTGATGTTGTACTAATGGCACTGCCATCGCCTGCCTTCAGTAAGTTAGCACTAACGTCTGTAGTGCTGCTGGCAGCGGCAGGAATATTGTAGATGCCTTCAGCGGCATTCAGCAGCAGTGGGGTGTTTGCAGGAACTGTTCCTGTTATTTGCGTTTTTGTGAGGGCTGTTCCTTCGTGACCAGTTACGATGTAAGCCAATAAGCCATCTGATTCTGTGAAGTCAAGAGCATATTCACATACAAATGTTGCCCATTCATATTCGCTAATAGTGATAGGAACGTTTTTCATTAACTCCACTTTTGAGATATATACGGCAGTGCCTTTAAAGAAGATGCTATTATGAGAATTGATTTTTTCTAACATATCAGCAGTAATCTCATAATAATAATTACCAGCAGCAGACATATTCATATATTTCAAGTCAGTCCACTC
>JAFZIZ010000019.1 GCA_017554145.1 Prevotella sp.
AGGAGATCAGGGCAGTAGCCCATCTGTTCTTCGGCAAGCGACATGCTATCGCCAGAAACAGGTTGTGGCACATAGTATTCTAAGGTGTCCGACGAGATGTGAGCCACCACGGCATCATATTTTTCGTGCCAGTATTTGGCTACTGCCATGTGTTCTGCATCTTCGGGGCAACTATTCCATCCGCCGAACGGGATGTGGGCAAATATCTGCCATGGCTGTTGGACAGGAACCTCGACGAGCAGGATGTTGTCACAACTAAAATTGAAATTATGCAAGGCTTCAAATTGCAAATCAACCCCAACAACATACTTCTCCCACTCCTCCAATCCACCATCAGATACATAGCTTTCCTTCAGGTCTTCCAATTCCAGCCGCAAAAATTCCTTTGCATCTATTGTGGGATCGTTGAGAAGCATATTTTTTCGTTGATCAAACCCGTCGGCATCGTTCATGATCTCCTCAAGACTATCAACAAGATTATCATCAATCTCCAACAACACAGGGTGGAATCCCTCTAATCTCCCTCTTTCATAAGCATCCAGCCATGTCTGCATGATGGATTGCGGTGTGGCATCGGCACTGATGCGACAGGTATTATAATTCCTGAGCAGAGCCTCGGCTTTGGCCATAAGCTCCTCATTGAATGCCGGGCTTTCATTGATTATTTGCAACACTTTTGCATTATGCCTTGATAAATAGTAAAGCCTTACTAACAAGATAAATCGCCAGGCAACCAATGCTAATACCACAAGTGAGGAATAACGAAACTTGTCTTCATAGAAAAAGGACAATACCAAGACGATAATGATTGCCAGCAAAGCGACACCCCATAGGATTAGTTGTTTCGTCAATATGTGGCACACACCTTGCCAATCGTTCGCATCGATAAGACTCTCCAAATCATTACCCATCTGCCGCTCCTTTCGTCTCTTATTAATGTATAAGTAAACGAAAACGACCATCACTATAATTGCTATAACTACACTCAGTTCCATATTGTTTGTAATTAATTGTTCAACAATTATTTGATACTATTATTTCAGGTTAATCAGGCATTCTAATTGTTCATCATATGAGAATTTTTTAACGGCAAAGTTAGCGACATATAGTCAATCGGGCACTAATTGGTGGATTGATTTGTTTCCATAAGCTCATTTTCTTTGACCTCAGCAAAAGTCTTTGCTGCGTATTCTTCGGCTTCAAACAATAGGAACTCTTTGACAAATGATTCAAAAGACTCATAGTTGTTCTCCAATATGTCAATAGACATCAAAGCGATTAATGCATTGAGTATGTCGCATTTCTCCGAATGATGAGCATCCACGTAAGATTTGAATCCTCGGTTGATTGTAGGATTATTTCTAAGAAGATGAAACAATTCATATCCAACCGTTTCGCTAAGGCACTCATCATGGTTATGAAGAGAGAAGTCGCAGATATCAGCTATATCTCGGTTTGAAAGCTCTTTCTGGCCGTCAATTCTATTCAGGAAGGCATCCATTATTGAATCATAATAATGCTGATTCTTGATTACTTCGGTGTGCGGTACTACAGCCCCACCTTCAGACATCTTGTAATGACACGAGATGCAAGAAAAGGCAAAAATCAACGCATTGATAATGAATAGTATCGTTCTCATTCTTCGCTATTGGCAGATAATCACGTTTGGGCTTGGCTTTAACTTGATTTTCATTGGTTTCTTAATCGAGACTTTCTTCGTTTGCTTTAAGTAACCAATATAGCTGACCTCAAGTACATCCCCTTTTTGAGCGGATATTTTGAATTCGCCATTAATATCTGTAGCGACTCCTCTATTTGCATCCTTTATTGTTATGGTTGCGCCAATTAAGGGCTCATTATTTTCGTCAAGCACGACTCCTGAGACTGGATACATAATAATGTCTGGGCAGCAGAATACTGTTGAATCCGATATTTCCAGTCTGACTAAAATTGAGTCACCTGATGGCAGCAGCTTCTGTGTTTTGTAGCCAATCTGTTTCACCATCAGAGTGTCTTCGGGGAGGAAATTCAATTCAAATCGCCCGTCATAATCCGTTGCGGCGACAGCCGAATATCGCCCATTGGATTGCTTATGCCAAATCGTCGCAGCAATAATCGGCTGACCATCAGCAGCGTCCACGACTGTACCAGTTAGCATAACTAGTTGCTTGCTATTCAACGCATCTTGGGCCGAAAGATATCCAGAACAGCAACCAACGATGATGAATGATAAAAGAATCTGTTTCATAGCGCAGTGTTGTTTACTTCCATCATAATTGTGATGCTATTTCATTTTACAGACGATTTTCATCTGTGTCAGTTCGGTGATCCAGTCATCTTTTTTATCCTTGAGGGATTCCATGAAGGGGATGATGTCGTCACCGTATGCCCTGCGAGAATAGAAATTGAGCTGTACTGCTTTCTTGCCATTGATGGTTACCGGTTTGTAGTGATGGATGTCAACCTCTACACAATTCAGCTTGCCGTCCGCCCCATCGCTTACCAAGAAATCAAGGACATACTCTCCGTCTCTCTCATAGACGAGATAATTGCAGCATTTGTCTGACTTTTTGCGCTCTTCAAGTTCCTGGACCTTGGCTTCAACAGCATCACGAACTGTTAATACCTCAGTGAAGGCCAGCGAGACTGTCAACATCTGCTCATAATTGTCAAACGTCTCCCCTTTGGGCAGCCATTCCTGAAGATAATAAGCCTCAATGGGATGTTGACACCACTTGAGCTCAAACTTCTTGCCTTGAAACTTGAGCGTTTTTCCAACTTGGAGATAATCGGTTACCATGTCTTGGGCCAACGAGGCCAAGCAACAGCCTGACAGCAAGACCAGCGACAGCAACCAGCATCTGAGCGGTTGGGAGATGACATATTGGGATTGTGTTCTCATCATGTTTACTGATATTGTGGTTTTATTGTAACATTGGGTTTGTCCCTTGTCGTATAGACCTTAAGCGCTACTGGCCTCGGTTCTTGTATAGATTGGCGAAGGACTCACGCAAGTTGCTGCCGCTCATGGATGCATATTTCTCCAGCACCTCGTTGCTGCCGATGCGGTCCTTGTGGCGCTTATAGTAGTCCACTACCTGCAGCATTACCGTGCAGTACATCGCCTCATCGGTCTGATTGACATTAAACTCCATGCCATGCTCTATCATGGCGGCCAGATAAACCATCGTCAATTCAGCACCACCTTCATTAAGCAAGTCACTGCCGATGACATCAAACTTGAAATCAGGTGTATTGGTCATCCACATAAATAGAAATTGGAAAGCAGTTTTGGTTGTATATCCAATTCCGTCCTCATTATCGTGGATTATCCATTTGGCTATTCTCAGGGCATCGTCGTTGTGGCGTTTGCAGCCGTCGGCGGTCTCAACCTCGTCGATGGGAGGAATGCTCAGCTTGTTTTTCTTGTAAGTGCGGGTTGCCACAGTCGGGGCATCCGATGTTGGCACAAATCGATTGGCATTGCACCAGTTAATGAACCGTTCCATCTGCCCTCTGCCCTCATCGGTTTCATACCATTCGCTGAATTCATCTTCATTGCCTTCGTGCAGCAGCCACATGTTGTAGGCCAGCCAGTTGTCCGACTTGATGAGCCTCCTGTGGAAATCAATGAGTGATACGTCGTAGTAACCAGGCATGATCGAATCGAGAAATTCGATGGCATAGCGCCTGAGGTCAGCCATTTGCCGAATGCTCATCCGGTCAAATTTGCCGATTTGCGGCACATTGGCTGTCACTGCAAGTTCATAAGCCAGATCAAAAGGCACGACGATATTGCTGGTGTCTTTATCCATTGTCACGGTATGGTTTTGTGTCAGGGTCACATTAACCGATGTGTCACTGCTCCACTTGATGTTCTCGCGGTACAGTCCACTCATGAGTTCGCTCATCTCAACGGCACGGTCGGATTGGGGGATGAGGTTTCGCACTACCTCGGCATACATGATGGCCCACAGCGGTTCGGTACTGCCTGCATAAAGAAGTGCCGCCCGATAGTAGTTGGACGGAAAAGAGGGTTCGGCTTCGATGCCCCGGGTGTATTCGGTCAGCGCTTCATTATACCGCTTGTGCATATAGTGGATGTTCCCCTTTTCAAGACGCAGGATACCTGATTCAGGGAACTTTTCAAGCCCCTTGTCATACATTTTCACTGCATCATCCGTCTTGCCTATCACATCCAAGGCATTGCCCACCATCTGGTAACATTGTGGCTCTACATCGGGGTTGGACAAGAGAGCTTTGCCATCCTTCACCACTCGCTTGTAATCGCCTGCCTTGTAGACGGCATAAAGCCGCTCATACTGGATGGCATAATTGTCTGAGTACTTCTTGCAGAGCCTGTCCAGGATGGTCACAGCTTGCTCCGCGCTGTCATTGTCCATCAGATAGACTGCACGTTCAATATCGGCTCTGTCGGCGTCACTGATGAATTCGAGTGGCGATTGTGCCCCTACCACACAGGGCATCAACAATGTCAGTACCGCTATGATCAATAGACTTTTTTTCATATTTTCTAGTTTTTTGAAGAGTTTCCTCCGATAACGGGCTGTAAAATTGTTATCTGTTGTGGTCAGTTTTCGTCAAAGATACGGCCAAGCAAAGCATTGATGTCGGCGATGTTGACCTCGCCGTCACCGTTGACGCCCTTGCTATATTCAAACCAACTGTTACCTGTCATGATGGAATCGTTGTCAGCAGTTTCTTTGTCGTACTCATGTTATACTTCAGGCTAGACGATTTCGATATGATA
>JAFZIZ010000011.1 GCA_017554145.1 Prevotella sp.
GGGCAGACGATCTGCGAAGCTGACATGCTCTGCCTCCCATGCCTCTGTCTGCTGTGTGGACTGCATCTGAATTTGTTTCACCCAGTCACTTAATAGCGGTTCAAGCTGCATTCTTCCTAAAAGGAAGCCGCCAATCATACCAAGCAGGATGCCGCTAACGACATAGATGGCTGTGACCTTCACGCCGAACGAGCCGAGAAACATGGCTACGGCTACTTCGTTGACCAACGGTGAGGTAATGAGGAAGGCGAAAGTTACACCCAGCGGTATGCCGCCTTTGACAAAGCCGATGAACAAGGGGATTGACGAACAGGAGCAGAACGGGGTAATGGCTCCGAAGACAGAGGCCAACAGGTATTGCAGTCCATAGAGCCGATGCGTCATGAGATAGTTGCGCAGCCGCTCAATGGGGAAATAGGCATTAACCACTCCCATCAACGCGCTGATGACAAAGAGCAGCAGCAGTATCTTCACCGAGTCATAGATGAAGAAGTTGAGGGCAGAGCCGAGACCCGATGTGGCATCGAGTCCCAGCAATCCATAAGTAAGCCAGTCGGCCATTTGCTGTATCATAAGCCAAGTGCCTTTCTGACATCAGCCTCCGTCGGCACGCTGCCCTTGATTTTCACTTCGCCGTCAACGACAACAGCAGGAGTGCCCATGACGTTATACTCCATCACACGCATGATGTCAGTAACATACTCTACGTTGGCATCAATGCCACTTTCGCTAACTACCTTGTTTACTACTTCGAGTGCCTTCTTGCAACGGCTACACCCTGAGCCCAAAACCTTGATTTCCATAATTCTTGATCTTTAATTTGTTATAAATAAATGATGTAACATTCGTATAATCCTATCAGAATGAACAACACACCTACGATGATAGTTGCCCACCGTTCAATGCCTTTCAGCCAGCCGTAGAATTTGCCTACCTTCTGCATGCTGAAAGCCAACAGCCAAGCGACAACAAGCACGGGCAAGGCGGTGGCAATGGCAAAGACCGCTGGCAGCAGGTAGCCCATCGTGGCTGTCGCTGACATGGGGATGAGCATTCCGAAATAGAACATGCCGCTCGTAGGACAGAAGGCCATGGCAAACAACACGCCCAAAAGGAATGCTCCCCAGCCGCCACGCCGTTTCAAGCCATCGGCATGGCTGCCGTTGAAACCAAACTGAGGAAGGTTAAGTTTATCGCAAAAAAGCATTAGCAACCCTATTAGAATCAACGCAGGGCCAAGCAACATCTCTCCCCATGTACCAATGAATTTCTGAATGCCGAACATGGATGCGCCCTGTCGGATAATCAGTATCAGCAAAAGGCCCAAAACTGTATATGCTACTATGCGTCCTGCTGTATAGAGCAATCCGTTTAGGAACACATGGCGGCGGCTTTCCATATCCTTGCCGATATAGCCGATGGCGGCGATATTTGTTGCCAGCGGACAGGGCGATATAGCCGTCAGCAGACCTAATATGAATGCTGTCAGCACGGGTGTCGAACTATTGTCGAGCAATGCCTGTAACCATTCCATAGCCTTACTTCAATGCTTGATTGACCTTCTCTGCTAAGCCTTTCTTGAAAACTTCTGGCTGAGTGCGTGAATGTCCGAAGGCAAACTCCGTCAGGTTCTCAGCCTTCTCCTTGCCACTTTTGTGCTGAACAAGGAATAACGACGACCACGTTACCTCGTATTTCTCCGCTATCCGGGCATTCTCCTTCTTTGAGATGTCTATCACGCGATAGACAACTTTTCCTTCCTTCATTTGCCTTTGGAACTTAGACTCCACCAGTTCTTTCGTGTTCTGCTCGATGGATCGGCACGTCACGCAACGCTGCTTGCCGTGGAAATAGAGTACTTCCACGAAATCCCTCACTTGTCCCGACTGTTCCTTAACGGTCACGGCGTTCGATTTCTCACCACAGGCCAGCAATATGAGGCTGACCATCATTAAAACTAATGTTCTTTTCATTTTAAGCTACATTTATTGTTTGTTGTTTGTAGAACTACGAACATATAATATACAATAATCCCCTATAATGATATTATTTGATACTACTTCACTTATGTATTATAGGATTACTTATTGCAACCGCAATCTGATTTCGCCATTTCCTGGTTGAAGAACTCTTGAAAGAGCATCTTGGCCAACATCCAATTGTCACGGTTGATACAATACTTCACCTTAGGTATTTCTATGGTTCCTTGTATCAGCCCAGCATCTTTCAATTCCGTCAGATGTTGTGAGACTGTAGCTTTGGCAATGGGCAGTTCTTCGTGTATGTCACCAAAATAGCATTGTTCCTGCTTCGCGAGAAACTGCATAATAGCAATACGTGCAGGATGTCCCAAAGCTTTGGCAAATCGGGCTATCCGCTCCTGTTTCTCTGTATATACTTTCTTGTTCTCCATACTGAAATGTCTGAATTTGTTCGCAAAGTTACGAACAATAATTCGAATACGCAAACATTTGTTCGTAAATTTGCGAATGATTAACATAATTTTTCAACAAACTAATATTTTTACTCTAAAAAGGATGAAATAACTTTATGTCATTTCAATAAAGTAAGCAATTAAAAAAAATGCATCTTTGTATATACACCAATAATTCTCTTATCACTCCAATAATCTCTGATACAACCGAACCTGCTTCTTGTCGAGATTCGTAATCCTTATCTGAACCTTGGTTGGACGTTCTATATTCTCAGACAAAGACGAAAGGAGTGACGTTGTAACCTGTTCGACGTTTGTAAATCCAGAGTCCTCAATTACAAATATGCATTCACCGCTGATGAACGCCTCTCCGCGGATAAGATTATACTTCGACATCCTCTCAAAGGATTTACCGGAATCTTCGCGTTTGGTTATATCCTCGTTACTAAAGAAAATATAGTCAATAACTTTTTCGTTTAATTCCCATGCCGGAGAGTAATCTATCTTGGTATATACTCTTGCCATCTTGTATGTAGAGTGGTTGAGTGCAAAGTCAATGTCACCAAGGGACGCACCGCATCCGTTCTGTGCTATCGTTGCCCATGAATGACGGAAGGAATACAGGCTGGCATGGAAGTCTGGCGAGACTTTCTTACAGATTTGGCTGATGCCTGCATTTACATTGGCATTGAATGAGTCTGATGTGCTTAGACGGTCTTGAAAGTCAAACAGCCAAGGAGATTCCATATCTTTGGACAAGTACTTCTCGAATGTGGGCTTTATAAATTGTGGCACCCTTATCTCAAAGTATGCATTATCTGAACGGGATTTACTTGTTTTTCTTCTGTTATAGTGGAAGATGCCATTGTGATACTGACTCTTCTTCGCAAAGAATAAATCAATGCTATTGATACCACACATGCAGAAACTTATCAGCGCAACATCCTGCCCAAGTTCCTGAAGAGGATGCGTAAATCTACTGAAGTCGGGAACAACGGCGAAGAACCTGCGAAGCATATTGGGGCTTATTGCTCTCTTGTTTGGTGTATCTTCCTTGGGGATTGTAATCTTGGGCCAAGGGTTTGTGATTAACTGAATACCTCTTTCTTCATCGTTGTATTCCAACATAGCAGTTTTGTGAATCTGTCTGATGTTGATTGGGTATTTGTTTTTAGACCTTGCCGTCTGGGAAAGAGAGTCTATCCATCGGGAAAGGAATGAGTAAGTCAACTGTGAGAACATGATTTCATCACCACCTGCAAATTTCTCCAAACTATAAAGTGCCCACTTGTAATCACGTGAAGTCCTTTCCTGGCCTCTAGCTTTCATCTTCTCTATATGCTTACGAGCGTACATTGAGAACGATATACCATCTTTCCCTTTCTGAATATAGTCCACAATTTCCTTAACCGTCCAGTTCTGCGTGTCAATTCTATTCAGGATGTTGTAGTATCTAGCAATAACTTTGGAAGTCTGTTCCGCTACAAAAGGATCAATTACATCTTGTTTGTCCTTGCTCAGTCCCATGTCATCAACAATCCATGAAGTCCTGATGTATCGACTTTTGCGGTTTTGTGTAACTCGTATGTATACCACATACATTCCGTCCTTTCTTTGACGTAATACCTTTGCTTTGAAAAATGCCATAAATCTGTTTTATTAAAGTTAAACCTTATAATATATAATAACAAAAACAGATAAACGGCAGTATTCTTTTACCTATTGGCACACGGAATAGACAAGCACATTTTGCGTAAAACACGTGCAGAATGTGTTAAACAAATGTTGATTTTCTGCACGTTTTTGCCTATTTTTGTATAATTGGAAAAACAAACAAAATTGGGATAAATCTTTAATTATAAAAGACTTACCCCAATTAACTAAAGTATCATTTCACCTTGTCTTATTCCTCCAGAGCGCCCTGTGCGGCAGCCAGACGTGCGATGGGCACACGGAATGGCGAGCAAGAAGCGTAGTTCATGCCAACCTTGGCACAGAACTTAACTGAACTGGGCTCACCACCATGCTCACCACAAATACCACAGCGGAGTTCAGGACGTACCTCACGACCTTCCTTCACAGCGAACTTGATGAGACGACCAACACCTGTCTGGTCGAGAACCTGGAATGGGTCAACCTTCAGAATCTTCTTGTCGAGGTATACAGGCAGGAACGAAGCGATATCGTCGCGGCTGTAACCGAAGGTCATCTGAGTCAGGTCGTTCGTACCGAATGAGAAGTACTGAGCCTCTGAAGCAATCAGGTCGGCTGTCAGGGCAGCACGTGGAATCTCAATCATCGTACCAATCTCGAACTCAACTTCAAGACCGTACTCCTGGAATGTTTCCTTAGCAGCATACTGGATAATCTCCTTCTGCTGCTTGAGCTCATTGATAGTACCAATCAGAGGAACCATAATCTCTGGCATCGGGTTCTTACCCTCCTTCTTCAGTTCGCAAGCAGCAGAGAGGATAGCCTTAGTCTGCATAGCGGTAATCTCGGGGAAGGTGATACCCAGACGGCAACCACGGTGTCCGAGCATTGGGTTGTTCTCAGCGAGTGAGTCAACACGACGCTTGATTTCCTCCAAACTTACGCCCATCTCCTTAGCCATCGTCTCCTGACCAGCCAGATCGTGGGGAACGAACTCATGAAGAGGAGGATCGAGCAGACGGATGTTCACGGGCAGACCGTCCATAGCCTCGAGGATGCCCTTGAAGTCAGCCTTCTGATAAGGCAGCAACTTAGCAAGAGCCTTTTCACGACCTGCAACGCTGTCAGCGAGAATCATCTCACGCATAGCAACAATCTTCTGATCTTCGAAGAACATGTGCTCAGTACGTGTCAGACCGATACCCTTGGCACCGAAAGCGCGAGCCACCTGTGCATCGTGTGGAGTATCAGCATTGGTACGAACTTGCAACTTGGTGTACTTGTCGCAGAGGTCCATCAACTCCTTGAAGTCACCACTCAGTTCAGCAGCCTTGGTAGGAACCTCACCTGCATAAACCTGACCTGTGGTACCATTCAGAGAGATGTAGTCACCCTCCTTATATGTTACACCGTCGATCTCGACAGTCTTATCCTTATAGCTTACGTTCAGAGCACCTACACCCGATACGCAGCACTTACCCATACCACGAGCCACAACGGCAGCGTGAGAGGTCATACCACCACGAGCAGTCAGGATACCCTCGGCAGCGGCCATACCAGCCAGATCCTCAGGAGAGGTCTCGATACGAACCAGAACTACCTTATGACCATTCTCGTGCCACTCCTTAGCGTCGTCAGCGTGGAATACAATCTGACCACAAGCAGCACCAGGAGAAGCAGGCAGACCCTGGGCAATAACCTTGGCAGATGCCAAAG
This sequence comes from Prevotella sp., assembly GCA_017554145.1. GTDB lineage: Bacteria > Bacteroidota > Bacteroidia > Bacteroidales > Bacteroidaceae > Prevotella. The sequence goes on from JAFZIZ010000011.1 coordinate 5,804, forward strand.
CCTTCTTATCGAAGATGGGGTGCAACAGTTCGTCGAGTTTCTGAGGCTCGCAACGCATGATAGCAGTCTTCTCGTCAATCATACCCTCGTGAAGCAGGTCGATAGCAATCTTCACCATAGCAGCACCTGTGCGCTTACCGTTACGTGTCTGCAAGAACCAGAGTTTACCTTCCTGAACGGTGAACTCCATATCCTGCATATCATGATAGTGGTGCTCCAGTTTGTCCTGAATACCATTCAGTTCAGCATAAATCTCAGGCATGGCCTCTTCCATAGAAGGATACTTGGCTACGCGCTCTTCTTCAGAGATACCAGCGCGCTCAGCCCAGCGCTGAGAACCAATCTTTGTAATCTGCTGTGGGGTACGGATACCAGCCACAACGTCCTCACCCTGAGCATTCACTAGATACTCACCATTGAACAAGTTCTCACCATTGGCAGCATCACGACTGAAGCATACACCAGTAGCAGAGGTATCGCCCATGTTACCGAATACCATAGCCATTACTGATACGGCTGTACCCCACTCGTCAGGAATACCTTCCATCTTACGATAGAGGATAGCGCGCTCGTTCATCCAAGAACGGAACACAGCGCAGATAGCGCCCCAGAGCTGTTCGATAGGATCATCGGGGAACTCCTTACCAGTGCGCTCCTTGATGGCTGCCTTGAACAGTTTTACCAACTTCTTCAGGTCGTCGACAGAGAGATCCTTGTCAAGAACAACACCACTCTCCTTCTTTACACCCTCGATAATTTCCTCAAATGGATCGATATCGGTCTTGTTGACGGGTTTCATCTCGAGCACCACGTCACCGTACATCTGTACGAAACGACGATAAGAGTCGTAAACGAAGTGAGGATTGTTGGTCTTCTTCACCATACCCTCGGCCACCTCATCGTTCAAACCAAGGTTCAGGATGGTATCCATCATACCAGGCATAGAAGCACGGGCACCAGAACGAACGGAAACGAGCAGTGGATTCTCCTTGTCGCCGAACTTCGAGTTCATCAGCACCTCAATGTGCTTTACGGCTGCCATCACGTCGTCGTTCAGCAACTCCATAATCTTCTGCTGACCAACCTGATAGTACTCGTTACAACAGTCTGTTGTGATTGTGAAACCTGGAGGAACGGGAACCCCAATCAGGTTCATCTCGGCAAGGTTAGCACCCTTACCACCCAGTTCCTCACGCATTTTTGCATTACCTTCGGCTTTACCATTACCGAAGAGATAAACTCTTTTTTGGCTCATACGTTAGAAATGTATTATTATTAAATATTAAATTGAATTTCAATAGTCCTGCAAAGATAATACAAAAAATTGAGTCATGCAAATTTTTAACCATATTTTGGTTGAAAGAAAAAAAACAATTACCTTTGCACGACATAAAATGAACTATTTCATATAAAAAGAAAGATGAAACCATTAAATAAGCAATTTGCTCCTAAGAGTGTTATGCCAGAGAAAGTGATTCAGTTTGGTGAAGGGAATTTCCTTCGCGCTTTCGTTGACTGGATTATCTGGAATATGAATCAAAAGACAGACTTCAATGGTAGTGTTGTCGTTGTACAACCTATCGAACACGGAATGATTGACTGGCTCAACGCCCAAGACGGACTCTACCATGTCAACCTACAAGGCCGGGAAAACGGGAAAGCAGTCAACACCATAGAGCGTATCGACGTAATCAGTCGTGCCCTGAACCCATATACCCAGAACGAGGCTTATATGGCATTGGCAGAACTTCCAGATGTGCGTTTCGTGATTTCCAACACGACAGAAGCCGGTATTGCCTTCGACCCTTCCTGCAAACTCGATGACAAACCTGCCAGTTCATATCCTGGAAAACTGGTACAATTGCTCTATCGGCGCTGGCAGGTGTTCAACGGCGACCTTACAAAAGGACTGATTATCTTCCCTTGTGAACTAATCTTCCTGAATGGGCACGTACTGAAAGACTGTATCTATAAATATATCGAGTTATGGCAGTTAGGCGATAACTTCAAACAATGGTTTGATGAGGCATGCGGTGTCTATGCTACCCTTGTCGACCGTATCGTTCCTGGTTTCCCACGTAACGAGATCAAAGAGATTCAAGAAAGAATATGCTATCGTGACAACATGGTAGTACAGGCAGAAAACTTCCATCTCTGGGTAATTGAAGCCCCAATAGAAGTAGCCAAGGAGTTTCCTGCCAACAAAGCAGGACTGCACGTATTGTTCGTTCCTTCAGAAGAGCCTTACCACAAACGCAAGGTGACGCTGCTCAACGGTCCGCACACCGTGCTCTCACCTGTAGCGTTCCTCAGTGGTATCGATATCGTTCGCGATGCCTGCAATGATGAGATTGTCGGCAAATATATCCATAAAGTACAGTTCGACGAACTGATGCAGACACTCGACCTGCCTATTGAGGAATTAGAGAAATTCGCCTATGATGTACTGGAACGTTTTGACAATCCGTATGTAGACCATCAGGTAACAAGTATCATGCTTAACTCATTCCCCAAATTCCAGACACGAGACCTTCCAGGACTGAAAACATACTTGGAGCGTAAAGGTGAACTGCCTATGGGATTAGTATTCGGTCTCGCTGCTATCATTACCTATTATAAGGGGGGTAAACGTGCTGACGGCGTAGAGATCACACCGAATGACGACCCGAAGATTATAGAACTCTTAAAGGAACTCTGGGCAACGGGTGATACTCAGCATGTGGCTGACGGCGTTCTAGGTGCTGAGTTCATTTGGGGAGAGAATCTGAACAAGATTCCCGGACTGAATGCAATGGTGAAACTGTTCCTCGACCTCATCCAAGAGAAAGGGATGATAGAGGCCGTTCAGACCATCCTCTAAGGCAATTATATCAAACTAGCAGCATGAGCGACTACATAGAGATCAAAGGTGCACGGGTCAACAACCTGAAGAATGTCAGTGTGAAGATTCCACGCGACAAATTGGTGGTTGTGGCTGGTGTGAGTGGAAGCGGCAAATCATCGCTTGCCTTTGATACACTCTATGCCGAAGGACAACGTCGTTATGTGGAAAGTCTGTCTTCCTATGCCCGCCAGTTCTTGGGGCGTATGAATAAGCCAGAGTGCGATTTTATTAAAGGAATTCCTCCAGCCATCGCCATCGAGCAAAGAGTCATCTCACGCAACCCCCGCTCTACTGTTGGCACAACTACTGAGATCTATGAGTATCTTCGTTTACTCTATGCGCGTATCGGCCGTACCTATTCGCCTATCAGCGGACAGGAGGTAAAAAAGCATTCAACGGAAGACATCATTGACTGCACCAAGCAATATACCCCAGGAACAAAGTTTGTGGTGATGGCACCTGTCGTCATCCCTGAAGGACGAACACTTGAGCAACAATTGAAGATGTATGTGCTTAATGGTTACGCTCGTATGTTTGTCAACAGCGACTTCATCAGGATAGATGATTTCCTTGCTAACAGCCAAAAGCCAATAGCCAACAGCAACCCCTTCCTTGTTATCGACCGCCTGACCGTTGATGATGCGAAGGATGCTGTCTCTCGTCTGGTAGACTCTGCCGAGACTGCTTTCTATGAAGGTAACGGCGAATGTCGCCTGATGTTCCTGCCTTCGATGATCAGTTACGACTTCTCGATGAGGTTTGAGGCTGACGGCATGAAGTTTGAGGAACCATCAGACAATCTCTTCTCCTTTAACTCGCCCGTTGGTGCCTGCCCGGAATGTCAGGGCTTTGGGAAGATTATTGGCATAGATGAACATCTGGTAATCCCCAACACGACGTTATCGGTCTATGATGGCTGTGTCGTTTGCTGGCATGGTGAGAAGATGAAGATGTGGAAAGAAGAGTTCTGTCGACGTGCAGTTAAAGACGATTTTCCAATCTTCGAACCTTACTATAACCTGACACAGAAACAGAAAGACATGCTGTGGCACGGGTTGCCTTCAGACAAGAACCGCGACAAGTACGACCAAGTATCTATTGATTCCTTCTTCCAGATGCTGAGGGAGAACCAATATAAGATACAATACCGCGTGATGCTTGCACGCTATCGGGGTAAGACGACCTGTCCGAAATGTCATGGTACACGACTGAAGCCCGAAGCCGATTATGTGAAGATTGGCGGACGAAGCATCAGCGACTTGGTACAGATGCCTGTTGTCCGACTGAAACAGTGGTTCGACCAACTGCAACTGACAGAACAGGAACAGGAAATTGGTAAGCGGTTGCTTACTGAAATTAACTCACGATTGCAATACCTATTAGATGTAGGACTCGGTTACCTGACACTCAACCGCATGTCTAATTCCCTTAGCGGAGGTGAGAGTCAGCGCATCAACCTCACCACGTCGTTAGGTTCCTCGCTCGTGGGATCCTTATATATATTAGATGAACCCAGCATCGGACTACATAGTCGTGATACCGACCGTCTCATCAAAGTTTTGAAAGAACTGCAGGCTTTAGGTAATACCGTTGTCGTAGTAGAACACGATGAAGAGATGATGCGTGCTGCCGACTATCTGATAGACGTGGGTCCTGATGCAGGACGATTGGGCGGCGAGATTGTCTTCGAAGGCAATGCAGCCGACATCACTGAGAAAGCATTAAAGAAGTTTCCCAAGAGTTACACCGTAAAATACCTCTTGCACCAAGAAGAGATACCCGTTCCCAAGAGTCATCGACCATGGAACAGGAAGATAGACATCAAAGGAGCCCGCATGAACAACCTGCGAGGCATCGATGTATCAATCCCCTTGAATGTGATGACAGTAGTTACTGGTGTCAGTGGCAGCGGTAAGTCAAGCCTCATCAAAGGTATCCTCTACCCTGCCCTCAAGCGATTGCTTGGCGAAGTCTACGATGCCCCAGGTGAATATATGGGAATGGGAGGCGATTATGAAGCCATCAAACATATCGAGTTCGTCGACCAGAACCCCATTGGTAAGTCCACACGCTCGAACCCTGCCACCTATGTCAAGGCGTATGATGCCATCCGCGACTTGTTTGCCGATCAGCCATTGGCAAAGCAATTAGGCTTCACTTCCCAATATTTCTCTTTCAACGCAGACGGCGGTCGTTGTGACGAATGTAAGGGTGCTGGTGTTATTACGGTAGAGATGCAGTTTATGGCAGACCTGGTCCTTGAATGCGAGGCATGTCATGGACATCGTTTCAAACACGATATCCTCGATGTGAGATATAAAGGAAAGAATATTGACGACGTGCTGAACATGACCATCTCTGAAGCCATTCAGTTCTTTGAAGGACAGAAGGCCATCGTTTCCCGCTTGCAAACACTGGAAGATGTAGGACTCGGTTATATCAAACTCGGGCAGAACTCATCAACACTCTCTGGTGGTGAGAACCAACGTGTCAAACTCGCATACTTCATCGGACAGGAGCGACAGGACCCCACCTTATTTATATTTGACGAGCCGACAACAGGATTGCACTTCCATGACATCCAACGACTGCTCAAGTCTTTCGATGCACTGATTGAGCGCGGACATACCATCATAGTGATTGAACATAATATGGAAGTCATCAAGTGTGCCGACTATGTTATCGACTTAGGTCCAGACGGTGGAGACCGTGGTGGTAACCTCGTTGCTTGCGGAACACCAAAAGAGATTGCCGCCTGCGAAGAGAGTATCACAGGAAAATTCCTGCGTGAAAAACTTTGTTAGATAAAAATTTTGTCGAACCGATTTTTTATATTACCTTTGCAAAAGTTTTGCGAAAACAGGCTGCGTCTCAGCATAGAGTAAACTCTCTGCATTCGACTTGCATTGTCTTTGCAGTCGCTTTCGAGCAATGAGATCTTTTATAGTTGCCGATATGGCTCAGTTGGTAGAGCAACGCATTCGTAATGCGTAGGTCGCCGGTTCGAGTCCGGCTATCGGCTCTTAAAGGTAAAAGAGAGTCAGAACTGTCTGGCTCTTTCTTTTTGCGGTAGTGGCTCAGTTGGTAGAGCATTGGCTTCCCAAGCCGAGGGTCGCGGGTTCGAGTCCCGTCTACCGCTCCTTCTGATAAATAACAAGAGAAAAGAAAAAAGTCTCGGAAAAATTTGCAGGAGTGAAATAAAAGCATTACCTTTGCACCGCGTTTGAGAGAAAACGCCAAGGTTTTGACAAGAACCACCGGTTAGGAAGTTTGGGTGAGTGGCTGAAACCAGCAGTTTGCTAAACTGCCGTGCGGGTTACCGTACCGGGGGTTCGAATCCCCCAGCTTCCGCTGGGATGTCAAAACAAACAAATATAATGGTCGATTGACATTAATGTCCATCACCCTCGCGACTCGGTCATTCAAATATATTTGATGACTCTCGCTACTCGGTCGATTCATCTAATGGTTAGGATACAAGATTCTCAATCTTGGCATAGGGGTTCGATTCCCCTATCGACTACAAACAATCCCTTGCAAATATTATTTGCAAGGGATTGTTGTTATTTCGAGGTGTACTTATCGTTCTCTCGTTCGAGAAAACTCAAGAAATTCTTGGTTTTCTGCTCTCTTTTTTGTATATTTGCAACCAGTAACTATAAATACTAACTAAAAATATTAGATTATGAAGACAATTTCGAGGATGATGATGACTGCAGTGCTGCTGGTAGTGGCACTGACAGCGAATGCGCAGAAACTGAGTAAGCAACAACAAGAAGACGCGATGCTTAACCTTTTTGCACGTGCCACGTTGGTTAACAACAAGTTTGCTATCACACGTGAGCCGATTACCTATTACGACTATTGGGCTGCTACTGGAGAGAAGGCTCACGGCCCCAATACGAGTGTGACAAATGCTGCTATCGTCAGCGATGGCAAAAAGCAAAAGATGGTGAACTGCATCAACAACTATTTCGGAGAGCATGTAGTATCACTTGCTACCAATGCACAGATTGATGAGGCGCACAAGAAGATCGGTCTGCATCGTGAATTAAGCGAGAACAGTATTGCTGGTTCTGGTTTCTTTCTCACCATGACAGCCGCCCAGTATCGCAAATTCAAATCACAGTACGACAATCACAATCAGAGAATGACAAGCCCAACCAAATCTAAGAAGGCAAAACAGAAGAAAACAACCAAGAAACAAGGAAACAACGAACTGAGATTCAATTTCTAAACCTTCCTGTAAGATCAATATAAAGCCTGAGCGAGTGCTCAGGCTTTATAGTTATTCCATTGTATATCCTTTCTTTATGCCCTACTCCTTATCCTCCAACAACGCAGAGGTGCGAACGCGGCTGAGCGTCTCGGGTGTCATTTGTAGATAACTGGCGATATACACCAGCGGGGCACGCAAAACCAACTGAGGATTACGTTTGACTAACTTGGCATAACGGTCCTGTGCTGACTCGAAACGAAGCATATCGGCATGAATCTGCGAGAAGATCAACGACTCTTCCAGAATCTTACGATAGAGCATCTGGATGTTCACATTCTTGATAGCCTCCTGCTCTAACGCCACTTTGGGAAGGGCATAGATGATCGTAGGCTCCAAAGCCACAATCTGCAAGTTGGTGGGTTTCTCTCTGAAGAGGCTCTCAATACACATGCAGATAGTATTCTCCGTAGCCATATACTCTGTGAGGTCCTTGCCGTTCTTGTAGTAGAACTGGCGCACCAGTCCTTTCACTACCCAATAGATATTCTTACATACCTCCCCTTCCTTGATGATAAACTCACCCTTCTGGAATTTCATGGGTACGAGAATACTCTCCAGCACGTCGAGTTCGTCGTGTGTCATCGTGCTGTAACGTCTTGCCAGTTCACGTGCAACATCTCTTGGTGTCAGTCCGATTGTTGTCATTGTCTTGATGGATTTTCAGTTTGTTTTGTCTATGTTGTCTTAGTCTAACTTCAATACAGCGAGGAAGGCTTTCTGGGGCACTTCCACATTACCGATCTGCTTCATGCGTTTCTTTCCGCGTTTCTGCTTCTCGAGGAGTTTACGCTTACGGCTTACGTCACCACCATAACACTTGGCAGTCACGTCCTTGCGTACCTGTTTCACCGTCTCACGGGCGATAATCTTAGCACCGATGGCAGCCTGAATAGCGATATCGAACTGCTGTCTCGGTATCAGTTCCTTCAGTTTCTCACACATCCGACGACCAAACGTCACGGCATTGTCCTGATGCGTCAGTGTAGAGAGGGCATCCACCGACTCACCATTGAGCAGGATATCCAACTTCGCCAACTTAGAGGGGCGGAAGCAGTCGACGTGATAATCGAACGACGCATAGCCCTTAGAGATAGACTTTAACTTGTCGTAGAAGTCAATCACGATCTCGCCCAACGGCAGCATGAAGCGCAATTCCACACGGTTACCACTGACATACTGCTGGTCAATCAACTCACCACGCTTGTCCAAACACAGTGTCATGATAGGTCCGATATAGTCGGCTGCCGTAATGATACTTGCCTTGATATACGGTTCCTCGATATGGTCGATGAGTGTCGGGTCAGGCAATCCCGAAGGATTATGCACTTCCTTCACCTCCCCCTGCTTAGTATAACACATATAGGTAACGTTGGGCACAGTGGTAATCACGTCCATATCAAACTCACGGTCGAGGCGCTCCTGCACAATCTCCATATGCAACAGTCCGAGGAATCCGCAACGGAAACCGAAGCCCAAAGCCACAGACGTCTCAGGAACAAACGTCAGTGAGGCATCATTCAACTGTAACTTCTCTAAAGAGGCACGCAGGTTCTCGTAGTCAGTAGGATCAATAGGATAGACACCTGCGAACACCATCGGCTTCACTTCCTGGAAACCCTCGATGGCTTTGTTACAAGGCTTAGCCACACTGGTGATGGTATCGCCCACCTTCACCTCCTTCGAGTCCTTGATACCGCTGATGATATAGCCCACATCACCCGTCTTTAGTTCCTGACGGGGAATCATATCCATCTTCAGTACGCCTACCTCGTCGGCATCATATTCCATACCCGTATTGAAGAACTTCACCTTCTCGCCCTTGCGGATGGTGCCGTTCACAATCTTAAAGTAGGCAATGATGCCACGGAACGAGTTGAATACCGAGTCGAAGATCAGTGCCTGCAAGGGTGCTTTCTCATCGCCTACAGGATGAGGAATACGCTCCACTACGGCATCGAGAATATGTTCCACACCCTCGCCCGTCTTACCACTGGCACGGATAATGTCCTCAGGGTCACATCCTATCAGGTCGACGATCTCATCTTCCACCTCATCAGGCATCGCACTCGGCATGTCAATCTTATTGATGACGGGGATAATCTCCAGATTATGGTCGATGGCAAGATAGAGGTTCGATATCGTCTGTGCCTGTACTCCCTGTGTGGCATCCACGACAAGCAAGGCGCCCTCACAAGCGGCTATAGAACGAGACACCTCGTATGAGAAGTCAACGTGTCCCGGCGTATCAATCAAGTTCAGGATATACTTCTCGCCCTTGTACATATACTCCATCTGGATGGCATGACTCTTAATCGTGATGCCACGTTCCTTCTCCAGATCCATATCGTCCAACATCTGCCCTTCCGTTACCTGAATCGTCTTGGTGAATTCAAGCATACGGTCAGCAAGCGTCGACTTTCCGTGGTCGATATGTGCAATGATACAGAAGTTTCTGATATGTTCCATCAGTTCGTATATGTACAATTTTGTGCAAAAATACGAAAAAAAAATGAGATACTTGCCTTTCTATCCGATTTTATTTTAGTAATTTTGCAGAAATTATAAAAACCGAATATGAAAGAAACCTTTAGAACCCATTTTCCTTTAGCCATCCTCGCAGGCATCTGTATCGCCATTGGTGGCACTGTTAACCTACGTGTAGGCGGTGTGGCTGGTGCCGTACTCTTTGCCTTCGGACTGACCACTGTCGTCTATTACGGACTGAAACTCTATACGGGTACAGCAGGCTTTATCCGCCGTCATGGTGACTGGGGCATGCTCCTCATCGTACTGATTGGTAATATCGTAGGCTGTCTGTTGTCTGCCCTGATGATACGTTATGTCCAACCAGACTGTGTAGAGAAGGCTGGTGCCATCCTTGCAGGCAGGCTCGATAAGGGGGCATGGGCGTGTTTTTTGCTTGCCATCGGTTGCGGATTCATCATGACTACTGCCGTAGAGTTTGCCCGCAAAGGGAAGATGTTGCCTTTGGTATTAGGTGTCCCCGTCTTCATCCTCTGTGGTTTTGCCCATAGCATCGCCGATGCATTCTATTTCCTTACGGCACCTTGGGAACAGTTAGCCCAACCGATGGTTGGTGTCGTCTATATCGCTGAAGTATTAGGTAATTTCGTAGGCTGTAATCTTTATCGTTGGATAGCCCCACAAGACATGAGAATATGAAAAAGTTAGTATGGATATTCGTAGGCATGCTCCTGATGACTGCCTGCCAAGAGACGTTGGAAGAACGCTGTGCCCGTGAGGCAAAGGAATATTCTAAGAAAAACTGTCCTGCACCTCTTACCAAGGATGTCACGATTGACAGTATGAGTTTCGATATAGCCACTCATACGCTGACCTACTCTTATACCGTCAGCGGTGTGATTGACGATACTGCCGTCATCAATAGGAACAATCCCAAAGAACAACTGCTTCGGAATCTGAAGAACGCTACCAGTATGAAGCCCTATCGGGATGCCGGCTACAACTTCCAATATATCTACTACTCCACCAAACAAAAAGGAACGCGACTATATGAAGCCACGTTCCGTCAATCTGATTATCAGTAAGATGGTTATTCTTCAATAGCCTCTGGCTTCATGTTGGTGTACACCGTCTGTACATCATCGAAGTCCTCGAGCTTCTCCACCATCTTATCGATGGTCTCACGCTCCTCAGGCGTAACGTCCTTCAGGTCGTTGGGGATACGCGTGAACTCAGCACCAGTAACCTCGAAGCCGTTCTCCTCCAGATGTTTCTGGATGGCACCGAATGACTGTGGGTCACCATAAATGGTGATGCTGTTCTCCTCCTCGTCCTCGTCGAACTCGTCCTCTACACCGTAGTCAATCAAGTCGAGAATCAGTTCGTCCATGTCCAGACCGTCCTTCTTCTTGAAGGTGAACACTGCCTTGTGGTCGAACAGGAACGACAGACTGCCCTGTGTACCCAGATTACCATTGAACTTGTTAAACACTGAGCGGACATCACCCACGGTACGGGTAGTATTGTCAGTCAGCGTATCTACGAAGATAGCAACACCGTGAGGACCATATCCCTCATAGGTCACTTCCTTATAGTCGCTCTGATCCTTACCCATCGCGTTCTTGATGGCACGCTCGATATTGTCCTTCGGCATGTTCTCACGCTTTGCGTTGGCAATGATAGCGCGCAATGCGGGGTTCATGTCGGGCTCTGGACCACCAGCCTTCACGGCGATAGCAATCTGCTTACCAATCTTGGTAAACGTCTTTGCCATGTGGCCCCATCTCTTCAGTTTCGCTGCTTTGCGATATTCAAATGCTCTTCCCATTGTATTTATTTTTTCATTATTACATTATATCGTTATCACGTTATTACGCTTTTAGCGCAACTCGGCACCGAGTTTCTGCTTGAGGTTGGCGATGAGTTTATTCATAATCGCCTCAATCTGTTTGTCACCCATCGTCTTCTCTGCATCTTGCAGGATGAAGTTGACAGCATACGACTTCTTGCCGGCAGGCAGGTTCTTACCCTCATAGACATCGAAGAGTTCTACTTTCTTCAGTAGTTTCTTCTCCGTCTGACGGGCAATCTCTTCAATCTGTGCAAACTCCACATTCTGGTCGATGAGCAGAGCAAGGTCACGACTGACAGCAGGATACTTGGCAATCTCCGTATATAGCACCTTCTGGTTGCGAATCAGTTTCATCAGTGCCGTCCAGTTCATCTCACAGAAATAAACGGTCGTATCGATATCGGCAGTCTTCTGCACCTTCTTCGAAAGGATACCCATCTCGATGAGTTGCTTACCACCACGGTTCTCGATCGTCATACCAGCAGAGAAGATATCGTTCTGCGACTTCTTACGTACCAGCATACCTTGCTGCACACCGATACGGGCAAGGATATTCTCTACATAAGCACTCAACTCTGCATACGAGCTATCCTCGTTAGCATGAGCCCATGAGCCTTCTACACGCTTACCCGTCAGCCACAAGCCGAGGTGATACTCTTCTTTGTATGCCTGCATGGGATTCTCGTCGTTCTGTTTCTCTGGTGAGAAGAAATACACATTACCGAACTCGAAGAAGCGACAATTGCCGTTCTTGCGCTTCGCATTGTGCTCAATACTCTCCAAACCGCCATAGAGCAATGTCTGACGCATCACGTTCAAATCACTGCTGAGGGGGTTCATGATCTTCACGAGCCCGTCTTGTTTGTCGCCATAGTACGACGACTTACTTAACGAGTTGTTCAATATTTCATTGAAGCCAGCACCAACCAACTGCTCACTGACGAGGTTGGCGAGTTTATGCTTCTGGTCCTCCTCACCCTTGATGACGAGCGAGCTCTTCAACTGAGTGGGAATCTCCACATTATTATATCCATAGATACGCAGGATATCCTCTACCACGTCACAAGGACGCTGTACGTCTACACGATAGGCAGGTACTTTCAGGATAAGACCCTCAGCGTTCTCCTGCTGTATCTCCATCTCCAGCGACTGACAGATAGACTTGATAGTCTCTGCGTCAATCTCCTTTCCGATGAGCGTATTCACATAGTCGTATTTCAGATCGACGATGGGGTCTTCTATCTTCTCAGGATACTCATCCACAATCTCCATCGACACCTTACCACCTGCCAACTCCTTACAGAGAATGGCAGCATATTTCAGTGCCTCGATAGTGCCATTGGGATCTACACCACGCTCGAAACGGAACGAGGCATCGGTGCTCAAACCATGACGACGTGCCGACTTACGAATCCATGTGGGATGGAAATAAGCACTCTCCAGTACCACGTTCTTCGTTGTCTCGTAGGTACCACTACCTTTTCCACCAAAGACACCAGCAATACACATCGGCTCCTCAGCATTACAGATAGCCAGATCATGGTCTGAGAGTTTATGCTCTACACCGTCGAGTGTCTGGAAAGGTGTACCCTCAGGCATCGTCTTCACCACGATCTTGTGACCCGTCACCATATCTGCATCAAAACAGTGCAGTGGTTGTCCGAGTGCCATCATCACGTAGTTCGTGATATCCACGATATTATTGATAGGACGCAGTCCGATAGTCGTCAACTTATTCTTCAACCACTCAGGACTCTCCTTCACTTCACAATCCGTCACACTGACACAGGCATAACGCTTACAAGCCTCCGTATTCTCAATCTTCACCTCAATAGGCAGATCGTGATTATCAACACTGAATGTTGATACACTGGGTTTGTGCGTGGCTGTCTTGTAGCCATTCTGCTTCAACCATGCATACAAATCGCGGGCAACACCCCAGTGACTTAGTGCGTCTGCACGGTTAGCCGTGATATCCACCTCGATAAGCCAGTCGCTTTCTAAATGATAGTATTCTGCGGCAGGGGTACCTACTACAGCATCCTCAGGCAGTACGATGATACCATCGTGACTGGTGCCGATACCAATCTCGTCTTCGGCACAAATCATACCGTTAGACTCTACGCCACGCAGTTTCGACTTCTTAATCTGAAACTCCTGGTCACCGTCATACAGTACACAACCCAAGTCTGCTACGATTACCTTCTGACCAGCGGCTACATTGGGGGCACCACATACAATCTGTGAAGGCTCGCCCTTGCCCAAGTCAACAGTCGTCACGTGCAGGTGGTCTGAGCTCGGGTGCATCTCACAGGTCAGCACCTTGCCGACGTACAGACCTTTCAGTCCTCCTTTGATACTCTGTACTTCTTCGAGTGCGTCGACTTCCAAGCCTGTTGATGTCAAGGCATCACACACCTCTTGTGGGGTGAGGTCGAAATCCACGTACTCTTTCAACCATTTATAAGATATATTCATTGCAATGATGTGTTATTTCTGAAATCGGATGCAAAGGTACGAATAAGTGAGTAAAATACCAAATTATTTGAGTATTTTCTCGAAAGGCTACGGGTAGGCGAACGAAGTTCGGGAATGCGAGAGTACTTTCGACGAAGTCAAAGGTAGTGCAATTTTTCGAGAAATCCGAACGAAAACGCAATTTTATTTGTAAAATTTCCATAGGAAAGTATAGATTATTTCAAAGAAAACCTTATATTTGCAACCGATAAGTATAATTAAAATCCCATAGTTATGAAAAAGTACGGTATTTATTTGATCACCCTGCTCATGACGGTCTTGGCATTTGCTGCTTGCGGAGGTGACGACACGTCAGGTGGAGGCAAAGGTGGAAACGACCCAGGAGGCGGAGGCCAAGGCGGAGGCGGAAACGATGAGCCTGCTCCTTTGGAATTAAACGTCTATCTGCAACAAGGAGAGCAAGTCGGCAAAGACGTTTATGCTCGCTTTGTCGGTGTTGCCGGAAGGCAGATACTGGCTGAAATCAGTGACCCCAAGCATCCTGAACTGATGATGATCAACTATGCTGACGAGAGCAGCAGTCATGATGCGACGATGCTCGTCTCTCAACACAATATCTTCATCATGAAGCATAATCCCTACAGCAACACTGACTTCCCTCAGGACGCATTGGTTGTCGGCGACCACGATAACTACTCCTCTATCTCGGTTTGTCATGTGAACTGGGAAACACGGGAAATTGAGATTCTTGAGAATGCTACCGTTTCCTTCGGAAAGTCCATCTTCACGCCAAGTGCCGCTTCAAGGAGAGGAGCCATAGAAGAGGCTATCAAACGCCAGTTTTTGGATTTTGCCCATAATCTGGGCGACGTCTTGGGCGAGAAAAACGGAAAACTGGAGGAGATTGGACAAATTACGAAAGGCCTGGGACTTGGAGACATTACCGAAGGAGGTAGAAAACTGATAAAACGTTACAATTCCTTGGTAATACCCTCTATGGAGTACATACTGTCCTCCGACGAAGAGATAGCCAACCGCAATGAAGTTCTCTCCCAGTTAGTCAGCAACAATCTGGAGTCAGCACTCACCGACGATATTCTGGATGCAGTAAAATCCTATATGCTGCGGTATGTTCCAGTGTCAGAGGACGACCTTGACTATGCACTGTGGGTTTATAAGATGTCCCATAGAGACATCACCGACGAAGAGGCAGCAAATCTTATTGCGAATCCATCACTCTTAGGTGATTACATCGGAAAGGGTGAAGAACAGAAGTCCCATATCAGTAATACGTTGGATAAGGTCTCAGGTGTCGTCAACAGCAACATCGGTAATTCTGGAAAGAACGAAGGAGTGACGCTGACAGTAACGGCAGACAACATTACGGAGCAGAGTATTCAACTCTCAGGAACCATAAATATCACAGAGAGCACCTACCTCTCCTATAGTGATGTCGGATTCAATTGTAAGAACGAAACAAAGAGTCAGAAGGTGTCGACCACATTAAATGGCAACACCCTTGCTCCTGCTACAATTACAGGGTTAGAACCTGCTACCGACTATATTGTATCGGCCTTCTACATACCAACCGCATCAAGCAAGACATTCTACAGTCCTCAACAAAGTGTAGTGACCCGAGGTATGGTATTCGAGCCCTCAGCCACCAGTATCGATTTTGAAGAAGACGGGGGACAGAAGACCATCGATTTCAAGTTAGGTTACGGCACATCATGGAGCATTGTCTCCGCTCCCGAGTGGTGCACTTGTAGCGTAAGCGGAAACAGCCTCTCCGTCAAGGCATCCAGTTCGGAGAACGGACGCAATGGAAAGATAGAGCTACAGGCCACCAACTACTATCAGGAAAAGGCCACCCGTTCAATAGGTGTCGCGCAGCAAGGCAGTGGTGGCGGTGAGGGCGACATCACCACATGGGCAGGAACGAAATGGGAGCTAAACGGCACTGTCACTTCAGAAGGTGAGACAGACCCATTAACGGTGCACTTCGACTTCACCGGTCTTGGCAAGGGGAGTATCAAAGTTTATCTGGACGGCGAGACTCCTCCCAATGCCACATACAGTTATACGGTTAACAGTGATGGAAACATAGAGGTCAATATGACTTTCAAGATCTACAGTAATCATGGTGATGTCACTACAGACAACCTAACCTTCAAGCTTATCCGGACGGGTACAAATACATGTACTGGCGAATTGAACGGCACTGAATCTATACATTATCCACCGGAATCTGGTTACCAAGACTATTCCTATGCCATTACCGGTTCTTTCCCTAACGGGAAACGAATACAATAAATCAAACCCAACACAATGAGTCCCTGCCAGTGTCATTGCCAGCAGGGACTCATCATATATTACGAGATCTTATCTCAGTTTCATGTCTTTCCAACTATCTATCATCGTCTGTGAGGGTATCACCGTTGGCGTTTGTTTTTTGTCATAATCTGCAAACGCCTGACGCTTCACTTCCGTTGTCAGATAGTCACTAAGTTCTCCTAAAGTGGTATCCCCCTTCGTTTCCTGCAACTTCTTCAGCAGGTAGTAGGTGAACATACCATGTTTCTGATTTTGATAGGCGTATGCCGTCTCGTCATTCTGAGAGGCAGAGAAGACGATGATATGACCCTGGGGCGCTGTAGGCTTCACCTTAATGGCGACACCACGCGCGGAGGCAAGCATCTTCCCTTCACGCTTAGCACCATTGAAACAAGCATCGAGGAACACTGTGATGCGCTCGGCAGGGATGCTTCCCAATTCCTGATACAAGCGTTCCAAAGGATAGGCTGACTCTATATCGTTACTATAACCGTCGACAGGCAACAGATAGGCTGTCTTACTCGCCTCATCAGGAATACCGTGACCTGCGAAATAGAAAATAGCCCTACCCTTTCCGCCAGTGACCTCCATTGCCTTTGCCAACCATCGTACTGACGTCCGTATCTTGTTCAGTCCTGCATTGGTGACATAGTTAATCTGATTCTCTGGTACCCCAAAGGTTCTCTGAACATACTCCTTGAAGATTTTCGCATCGTTCTCCGCATAGAGCACGGCATCATCTTCCGCATACTTCTCGTTGCCGATAATCACGGCAAAGGTATTCATATCGTACTGAGCAGCCACAGGGATGCCTACATCGACATTCGTTGTTGTTGCCGCCATCGACTGCTTCTGTTCCTCCAGCTTTTTATTGATGCGTTGCAGAGAGGTTTTGGCATTTTTAGAATCAGGATTTTTCTCCAGCACTTTTTCATATAATTCCTTTGCTTTTTGATAGTCTTGAGGCACACCACTTCCTGAGTAATAGCAAACTGCTAACTGCATAATTCCATCGACATAGTCCTGCGACGCAGCCTTCTGAAACCATTCTACTGCCGTCTTCTCATCAATAGTTCCTCCCCATCCCATTTTATAGCTTCTCCCCATATTACATTGGGCGGGGGCATAACCTTGATCTGCAGCCTTGCGATACCACTCTATAGCCTTCACCTCGTCTTGGTAGACTCCGATACCTTTCTCGTAACAATATCCTACCTTGTTTTGGGCAGAGTCGAGTCCCATTTCTGCTGCCTGAAGATACAGTTTGATTGCCATTTCGGGATTCTTGTCAACCCCCGTTCCTTTCTCATAGTTCTTTCCCTTTTGGTACAGTTTGACGGCCTCTGTATTTTGGGCATAGGCATACGGTGAAACCAGTGCTACAAGGAGGACTGCAAACAGAAATATGTATCTATTTTGTTTCATACCAACTCTTATTTAATCATCAAATCACGCCACTTGTCCTGCATGCCAGAAGAAGGAACAATCGATGGCGTCTGCACTTTATTGTTTTCTACAAACGACTGACGTTTTACTTCTGCTGTCAGATAGTCACCAAGCTCTCCCAAAGTCGTATTGCCTTTCGTCTCTTGCAACTTCTTCAAAAGATAATAAGTAAACATACCATGCTTTTGAGCCGTATAAGGATAGGCTGTTTCGTCACCCTGAGCAGCTGTAAAGACAATCATCTTGCCTTGTGGAGCCTCCTCCTTAACCTTAATAGCCACACCACGAGCAGACGCCATCATGTCGCCTTCTCGTTTGGCTCCGCTGAAACAGGCATCCAAAAATACGGTGATACGTTCTGCTGGCAATGCACCCAGTTCCTTGTATAGACGAGTCAGCGAATAAGCCGACTCCACATCACTGCCAATGCCGTCCACAGGCAACAGATAAGCATTTTTATTAGCTTCGTCTGGGATTCCGTGACCCGCATAGTAGACAATCACCTTCCCTTGTCCGCCTGTTGCATCCATCGCCTCCTTCAACCAGCGTACGGCACCTCGAATCCTGTTCAGTCCTGCATTGGCAATGAGGCGTATGTTTTTCTCTGGAACACCCAATGTCTTCTTCACATATTCTGCAAACACTTGGGCATCATGTTCTGCAAAGGGTACCGCTGCCTCATTCTCGTACTGCTCGTTGCCAATGATGACAGCATAGGTGGTGCTAGCCTGCTGTGATACTTGTGGGATATTTTCATCAACATTCGTCACATCCTTTATAGGCATTACGGGCAACTTTTCCTCTACAGGTGCAACCTTCTGTTGACTGGCTAAAAGAGCCTCTTGCTGTTTCTTCTTAGCCCTTTCTAACCAAGGTCCTGAAAGCTTTATATCATTTTCTTTCGATGCTTTCTCTAGCCAATAGACAGCTTTGTCATAGTCTGTCTTAGTACCTTGTCCATTGTAATAGCACAACCCTAAAAAATGATGTGTGGGTCCGTTTAACTCACCTTTCCCCTCATGCTCTACACTCTTACTTAACCAGTAAAAAGCCTGGTCATCGTCCTGCTCTACGTCACAATATCCGTTCATATAATAGCAACCTAGCAGGCCTTCTATAATGGCAAGATCTTCTATTTCATCAGGATGAGGTTGTTCCATCACTTTGCGTATAAGCGACAACGCTTTCTTTTCGTCTGCAGGTACATTGATTCCCGAGAAATATATTTGAATCAACTGGACGGCTAACTTAACACTACCCTTGCCTTCTTCAATCAATTTTGTACTTTTGTCCAACCAGTATTGCAGTTCCTGTTTGTTAGCATATTGGATATAGTCTTTCGCGAAACCACTATGTATTGCAAGCAATAGACGAAGATACCAGTCATGCCCTTGTTCTGCTACTTTACGCATCCAGTAAAACCCATAATCAATATCTTTCGCATCCGTAACGTCCATTATCTTGAGCTGTGCATCCAGATTGCCCTTTCTTGCCGCCTCGATATACTGATCATAAACCTCTTGATTGACAGGAGGATATTTCGGTTTGGGTTCCATTTCCTGCGCCATCGCCATCAATGTCACAGCCCATAGCGCAATTATCAAGAAAAGCCTTGTTTTCATACGTTGTCAGTATTTTCTTTTTTCAGATTCTTGGTATATATCCAGAGGGCGATGCCCAAAAGGATGATAATAGCATAGAGGATGAGATAGCGCATCTTATTGTCTGCCTCGAAAGAGAAATAAAACCAACCGAGGTTCAAAAGGAAGATGACAAGACCGCCACAGATACAAACGATGCTCGCCTGAATAGTGCGACTCAGTGGTGTCTCTGGGGTATGGTGCTTAAATACCTCTTTGAAAATAAAAACAGTGGTGGTGAGCGAGATGAAGGCACACACGGCAAAGGCTATCGTCCATTTCTGTTGTCGTTGCTCTTCCTGCTCAGCCAGTTGCTGCTGCAACTGCTCCTGTTTTTCAAGCAGCGCCAGTTCCTTATCCGTGAGATTCGAACGATACACACTGTCCCAGTTGACATCCTGTGCCATCGCCGCCAATGAAACAGTCAACAGTACCGTCATTAATAATAGCCTTGTCCTCATACGTTATCAGATTTTGGGACAAAGATAAAGAAAAAAATTAAAAGGAACCACTTTGGGCTCCTTTTTTTCACGGATTCAACAATTTCCAACCGATATCACGCTTAACGACTACAATGCCTCCTATGTCTCACTCCAGTATCTTGCACCCCTCGTTCCAATATCTGTTATACCTCCATCGGAGATACTGGAATACCCCCATAACAGATATTAGGATAAGAGATAGAAGGTGCTAGTGTCAGAAATAGGCTATATTTACAGGGCGCTAGCAGGTATTGAGTATTCTTGCATCCTTGCATCCTTGCATTCTTTCATTTGGATTTTTCCATGTTAGTTTTCGTGCCGAAATTTCTCTTATTAAAATTATTATATATTATAATATATAATAATTAATAGATAATATATATATATACTATTTTATATGTTCATCTCATTTGTGGCAGCAATATCGGTTGATGAAATGGCAGAATGCAAGAATGGCAGGATGCATTTTACAGTGTATTCCTATAGTTAGTTTAACGCTAAGAACTCGCTAAGAGCAGATGAAATTAGTCTAAGTTACTGATAATATGCGACTTGCATTTTTAACAATTGAAATAAAACACGGACAAGTCTTGCAATCTCTTGTTTCGTGCCTGTATAATTAGTAATTTTGCCGTTGCAATGAAGATGTAACGGCGATTGTGGGCTGCGGCTCAGCATAGCTCGAGCGAGATCAGTTCTGCATTCACCTTGCACCACAATTGCACTGTCAATCGAGAGACATGAGGAACAGGCTAACTGCTAACGGCCAATAGCCACATTTGTTAACCCTTAAACTAAACAACTATGAGTCAGAAATTCATTAAAAACAAGAAGTGAGAAAGGCTACGGGTAGGCGCGTCAGCGGGAATGGGCGAACGAAGTTCGGGAATGGTAAGAAGAAATCCCTGCACTTTGTGAGCGTAGGGACTTCGTATCTTTTATTTAAATTTCCAATTCTTCCAGTCTTTTACTTCGTTGGACGGAGAGACTAAAGGCGTCTGCATCTTACCATTGACGACAACACTCTGCTTCATTACCTCTGATGTCACATAATCTGCCAGTTCTCCGAAAGTCACATCACCTTTAGTATCTTTCAACTTCTTCAGTAGATAATAAGTGAACATGCCATGACCTTTCTCTTTATAAGGATATGCCGTCTCGTCGCCTTGTGCAGCCGAAAGTACTAC
This sequence comes from Prevotella sp., assembly GCA_017554145.1. Taxonomy (GTDB): domain Bacteria; phylum Bacteroidota; class Bacteroidia; order Bacteroidales; family Bacteroidaceae; genus Prevotella. The sequence continues at coordinate 26,870 of JAFZIZ010000011.1, forward strand.
CAAATTTCCTTGAGGGGTATTCTGCTTAGCCTTGATGGCGACTCCACGTGCAGAGGCAAGCATCTCACCATCGCGATTGGCACCACTGAAACAGGCATCAAGCAATACAACGACAGACTTTGCCTTTTTACTGGTAAGTTCCTCATATATCTTATCCAGACTATAACCCGTAGAAACATCAGAGCCATAGCCGTCGACGGGAAGAAGATAAGCAGATTTGCTACTCTCGTCAGGTATTCCATGTCCCGCATAATAGAAGATGATATTTGCCTCACCCTTATACGCCTGCATCACCTGCGTAATCCAACTCAACTGACGCCTCATCTTGTTCAATGTGGCATCGGTAACATATCTGACATTGCTTTGCGGCAATCCTAACGTCTTCTGACAATACTCGGCAAACACCTTTCCGTCATTCAGCGCATTCGGGACATTGGCAACTTCCATATAGTTCTCGTTTGCAATGATAAGAGCAAAGGTTTGCAAACGTGTCTGCTTGCCCACAGGAATATTCATGTCAACATCCGATTTCTTCACAGGAGCTAAAGGTTGACTGGCAGGCTGAGATTTCGGAGTGATGATCGTGATGGGCTTGGCTTGAACCAAAACAGGAGTTTGAACACCTTTTTCCTGAGCTGTTAGACCAGATGATTGTCCACTGGGATTATTCGGATTAAGGGCATAGTTCTCTTGATGTTGTAACCCCTCATTATAGATTGGAATAATGTCAGGCAACAGGAATGCCCCTCCTTTTTGGTTGAAGCGTTGCAGCCATTCCTTCTCACGAATAGCATCCTGTGAGACAACTATACCTTCTTTGTAAAAAGAGGCAAAATGAAACATAGCATCCGGAAGCCCCCTTTCCGCAGCTTTGCGATACATCTTAAAAGCGTCCGTCTCACTCTTATCTACGCCGATACCATATTTATAGCAAACGGCAATATAGAATTGGGCAGCCAATTCATTAGTAGCTGCAGCTTTTTTTAGTTCCTCAAAACCGTATTGCATATATCCCATTCGGATATACTCCAAGGCTACCAACGTTTTTTTATCAATATCTATGGCGATAGCATAGAAACTTACCAGCAAGAGGATTATTGAAAATAATGTTCGCATCATATCGTTTTATTCGTTGGAATCATCTTCTCCATCTTGTTTTGTCTTCATGATGTCTGAAACATATGAGAGTTTCCCCCAGTTAGTGGTAATGCCATCAAAGTGGATAATCTTCTTATATGAAGTCTCTTTTAATGAACCTGATAAGGTAGCACCATATGTAAATACAGCCCCAATAACGGCTAGGACGGAAGGGCCTTTCTTTTTGGAAATCCATGTACTACCTAATGTAAAAGTTCCTTTCTTATAATTGCCTTCCCAGTCACAGACGATGATAGGAGATTTGTCCTCATCAAATTCAAAGGGACTATTAGCCCTGACATGTATAACTGCAGGTGCCGTTTCCTTGACACCAAATCCACGCTTGTCTTTTTTCTTCAAGTCGGTCGGCATCTCCACATAATACGGAGCAAAAATGACGTCACTCACCCAAGTAGATAATGCCACATTAGTCCATTCTTCTGCATTCTTATTGAAAGCATAGGCAATAGAAGCTCCGATGTTGTTGATACTCTCGTCCTCTGTCAGATGACGAGACACTGAACCAACGTAATTTTTACCCTTAACATCTTGGGTTTTTGATTCTTCTTGTAATTCATCAACGATTTCCAACAATCGCTTATCATAGTCCGTAAAATCACCAGAAGGAGACTCCGAAGTAGTATAAGTTCCATAAATATGCATAGACATATTACATATATAAGTCTCATTTTGTTTAGTTCCTATATTAGGAGCAATCGTAATATACACATCATCTTTGGAGCTTACACCCTTTTTCGATGCCTTTTTGTCACCTTGTTTTTTCTCTGAAGAATCAAATAAAGGAGTCGATGATCCATTGTGAAAAGCGAAACACTGAGCTAAGTCGATAAAAATAGTCTTTTTCGTCTTGTTGGTAGCCCACAACTGTTCATCATAAAATTCCAACTTGATATTATCGTCTTCATAGACGCTATTAGCCTGCGAATAGGCAAAAATCAATGCGTTTCGATAGTCGGTCTTGATTCCACTGGCTGATGCATCCATTGTCATCAGACAGAGAGTAACAAATAGGAATAATACTTTTTTCATAATCATAGGGTTTTAGTGAATTATTATTGAAAATTATTTCTTAATAGTTATGGGGATACGACGCAGGTTCTTTTCTTTGTCGTGCTTACGACATTTGGCAAGCCACTTTTGGAAGTCGTCGTAAGAGAGTTCGCGAGGCAAGAGTTCACTCGTTATGCTCCGTCGAGCGCTCACACGTCATATTGTACTCATCCACAAAAGGACGCTCCTCCTGGGATGCTTCCTTGATGCTAAAGAACAGGTAACGGTTGTCGACCACGTTAGCCTTCATGTAGAGTTTGTTCATGAAACGTCTGGCTGCCTGAAGGGCACGCTGCTGCAACTGTTCCTGCTTTTCAATCAACACCCGCTCCTTATCCGTGAGATTCGAACGATACACACTGTCCCAGTTGACATCCTGTGCCATCGTCACCAATGAAACAGTCAACAGCGCTGTCAACATGATTACCCTCCTCATCGTCTTCATTGTTTTCAATTAGTAATCTTTTGCAAAGATATATATTATTTCTTATACTTCCAAATCTTTTGTAGAATAAACATGAAAGTGTTAAAAAAAGACTCCTCCGAAGAGGAGAACTTTTTCCTCCGAAGAGCAGTAAAATCTCCTCCGAAGAGGAGAAATGCCGTTTTTCTCACAGAGATATGCCGTATTGGGACGGCATTCCCTTATCAAGAGAAGGGTCATGGCATGTTCACCTATTTCCTCCTGAAGAAACTACGTGAGAGCAAGGGCAACTGTACGTTAGGTGAATTAAGCGATTATATCACAACCAAGGTACAACAGCAGTCAGTAGTCGTGAATCGCAAGTCACAAACTCCCACCATCAATGTAGCCACTGCCCTACAAGACAGTTGGAAAGACATGAAACTGAAATAAAAGATATACCCGTTACTTCGAGTCACTCCACCAAGATGACTTTGGCCGTTGCATTATCCATATTCGGCATCGTCATTCCTACGGAGGCATTGATATACGTGGGGTCGCAAACGACGTATTTCTTGCCGTCGAGCATGATATAATCGCCCTTCACATCCTCCGTAAAGCCGACAGCCATTGCCAGATGACCAGGATAATAGATCAGGAGACACTTCAACCCTAACAGGTCACGAACCAAACGGGAGAGTAGCACGGATCGGTCTTCACAGTCGCAATAGGGATAGTAGAGCGATTCTTCCGCGAAGAAAGGACGGTCGTAACCCCATACCTTTTCATCAAACTCATAGACGAAGGCCGTCTGTACCCAGTTCAGCAGTCGCTCTATGGCATCCTTCTCTGTGAGTCCCTTGAGTTTCTCACGCAGCTGCGGATACAGCTTCTCTTGCACACCCTTCTCCATCGGCATATTGGCAAGCATCGCCCAACGGGTCAGCATATTGTCCCAGATGCATGACGAAGGATAATCGTTGCAGAAAGCTATCAAGTTCTTATTCACACACGATGTGACATCCATATCCGGATAACGGCTCGACTTCAGATGACGCACCTCAGAGGAGTCGTAGTCGAACAACTGTTCCTTGGGGATATAGAGTGACATCTGCTGCTCCTTGGGGAAGGCGACATCACAGATCTTCATGCTGAACTCTTCGCTATTGAACACATAATAGCGATCGCTGCCGATAGTGAAATAATACTGGTTGAACACTACATGCTCCGTAGCATAGAGCAGGTAGAGTTTGCCTTGGGTAGTGCCGAGACGTACCTGATAGCCCGACTGACAATAGATATAGGCCGTCAACAGCGTTGCCTCGTTGCTTTCTCCCAGACAAGCCTTCGCGAACTTATCAAGCATCTGCAGATAAGCCCAGTCGCCCAGTTGTTTGGTGATACGCAATGCGAGACAATCTCTGATGGTATTATTATAGTCTTTGCCCGACAGTTTCTTCCAGGCATCCGAGACAGAAGCCTCACTACAATCAGTCAGTTTGAAACGCTGGGCATCAGTAAAACGAATCGTCATCTTGGTACCATAGACGGAGAAGGTGACACCAGCCTCCTCTACCACCACAGGCTGCTCCCTGATAGGAGCCACAGGCACAGGTTGCGGTTTAAGAGCAGGCAACTGCACAACTTCCTCTTCTATTGGCAACGGCTTGTTCTCTACAGGTTTCTGACGATCTTCCTCCTTAATGACAACAGGTGGTTTCTCTTTCTCTACAGGACGTGGGACACCAGGCATCGCCTTGAACTCGCTCCAAGCCCGTTTCAGGAATTCAGCATACTCCTGATTCGCCTTATCGCGGAAGTTCTCATAGTCAGTCGTGGCCTGCTGCTTAAACGACTCATAGGCAGCACGCATCGGGTCTTGCGGAGCTTCGACAGCGACGGAGACGGAGTCCTTCTCACGAGTCACCGTAGCAGGATCGCTCGAACGCTTCTGGGCAGTCTTCTCCTTGCCCTGTGCCTTGTCTTTGACATACTTGGCATACTGCTTCGATGCCTTTGTCGCCGACTTCTTTTTCTGCTGCGTCTGAGCATCCATGCTCACACCTGTCAGCAACAGTGCCAACAGCACGATAAACCATCTATTTGCCATTTTTCTGCGAATTGATTGCGTCCTTAAACTCATTATAAATATTTTGTGCCAATACCAGGAAAGCCATTGCCGACAATGCCCAACCCATATCGAATGCGATATCATATAAATAGAAGACCATAAAGGCCACCCACATCCATATCGCTATCCAGAAGAACATCAGGTAGCCACTGATAAGAGAGGTAGACATCAGGAAACGCAGGGCTCTGTTCTTGAGTTTCTTGGCTTGGGCTCTGAACGATGATAACATCACCTGCGTAAGCAAGACCAACAAGAAGGTAACAATAACTGTCACCCATCCGCTGGGCTTCTTGATTTCACTCTGCTCCAACAGAGTCTCTATCGAATAGGCCAACAGCTCCACGCCTGCCATCTTACCCAGCGGCGTATAGTGCATGTCGTACTCGTCTTTCATCGCACCAAAGAGCACCAACTTGTCTTTGATATATTCCGGATGAAGGGCGATAAAATCAGGATGCACCACCCGATAATGACGAGGAATGAAGTTGATGCTCACATCATCTTCTACCACCCTACCCGTCTCTTTTCCTGCATAGAGGTTGGAAACCATCGTGATAAAGGATGGGACAAGCTTTCCCTCGGCTTTGCCACCTAAGCTCAGATTACGCTTGATGCCTCCATACAGGTTACGTGGCATATTGGTAAAACCTTCCTTTACCGCTCCTTCCTCATCAGCAAAGAAAGAGTGGACAGTCGTCTCATGACCTATCGAGTCGTTGACATAATCTAATAGTTTATAAGAGAAAACGATATTATCGTTCGACAAAGCGACCTCTGCCAACATCTCGTCGCCAATGGAGTCTTCTTTCAGTCCTTCGAACACCACATCGACACCTACCACTTTCGGATGCTGCGCCTCGATGTCCTGTATACCCTTTGCCAGTTCCCTCCTACTATACAGCTCCGACATATCGACAATCGTCACCACATCACTCACCTCCTCACCATCGTCCGTATCCTGCAGAATCTGACAATAGACATCCGTCATCTCAAACTCCTTGATAGCCTCCGCCACAGGACTCATAAATGGAAGGTTAAAGGCGATAAGGGCGAATGTGATAACCAACACAAACGCCAGCATCGTAATGATGATATGTCGGAACAGCGTTTTCAGTTTTAAGTCTTATTTGATTATTATTTCTTGATAGTGATGGGGAAGCGACGCAGGTTCATGTCCTTGTCGTGCTTACGACATTTGGCAAGCCACTTCTGGAAGTCCTCGTACGAGAGTTCGCGAGGCAGACGGTCATCAGACGTATTGTCAGCAGCCTTGACAAACTGATTAGGCGAGAAGACAACATAGATCTGGTTGTGCTCAGGAGAACGCTCACACGTCATCACATACTCATCGACAAAGGCACGCTCCTGCTGGGGAGCTTCCTTGATATGGAAGAACAGGTAGCGACGGTTGGCCTCGATGGGATAGATACCATCCGTCTGCGAGCGATACGGTAGCAGGCAGTAGGCATTATCGTCTGCATCGATGAGATAAACGGCCAGATAGCCGTTGACAGGAGAACGGAACGAGAGATAAAGATCGTCGCCGTTCTTGAAGTCGTCATCCTCAAACTTATCGTCTGTACCATTACGAAGCACACGAGCCAGAAAGTCAATCTGCGCTGTGACAATCTCACGCGCCTTACCCTTTACCCTGCATGTGACCACAAGCATATTCTGATCGTAGCTGATGGCGTATTCAGGCTTGTCAATATCCTCTATCCACTCTCCTTTCACGTCACTACCACCGATACTAAAGAAGTCGGTCTTCGACTCCCCACCCTCGTTTTGGATGCGTGTGGTATTCTGCTGTTGTACAATGGTACCAAACTCGTCGGCGATGGCCTGGATCCTTGCACGATCCAAAGCCGTTCGACGCGCCTGTTCCACTGTCACGTTCTCAGGAGCGTGATAGGTGTACTCTCCCTCCACCGTTTTTACTTTCTGTGCAATGACAGGGAGAGAGAGAAACGTAAGTATGATGATAATCGTTTTTCGCATTACCAACCAAGGATATCATCCAGTTTCTTCTGCACTTCTTCACCTTGCTTTGCCAACTCATCTGCAGCGGCCTTCTTGGCAGCAGCCTTTGCCATCTTACTATTGTAAGCAATGCAGACACGCACCTCATAACCAGTAGGTTTCTCACGGTAGATTTCCAAGAGAGGTATCGTGCGACCGATGCTTTGGACAATCAGATTCTTGTTGGCCATAATTGACTTAGAAAGGGAGTTTGCTGTATCCTTGCCAATCTGTTCGTTGACTACCGTATTCTCAATAAGTGCCGTTATCTCCGTCTGTATCTGTCCTGCAAGATTCTGCTTGGCAAGTTCTGTGGCCTGCAACTTTGCAGCATCATAAACACTGCCAAAACTCATAGCATCACCAACAATATATTTTTGGAACATGTCATCATCATATTCCAACTGCATGAGATACGAGCGGTCTAATTGTTTCTCCATGGGCAAAGCCCCAGGAGCAACTTTCCATCCCTCCTTGGCCAACTTCTTGGCCTCCTTACGGGAAGTCTTTGTAGCCTTCTCACTCAGTTCTTTCTTCGAGGCTTTCTTGAGTTCTTTACGTTCCTTGATTTGTTCATTGGTCAGCTGTGCATAACTGAACGTTGTTCCTGCCATCAGGCAGATGACAACAAGTAATAAACCCTTTTTCATATACTACATAGTTTTAGCTTTAGTATCTTTACTTTCTGCAAAGATAAAGAAAGTATTTGGAATAACAATGAATAATTCAAAAAAAATAATAAAATTGCTGGTCAACCCAAGAAGAAGTCCCTGTAAATGCAATGCTTACAGGGACTTCTTCTTTTAATTCTCCATCCATCTTACATCATTCTGGGGCCACCCATGTGAGGACCGCGAGGACCACCAGGGCCACGACGTCCGTGACTATGCTGCTTCTGGTACTTCTCATACTGGTTAGCATTGAGGATTTCCTTCAACTTCGTATCAAACTCACGGCGACGCTCCATCTGCTTCTGCATCTCGGCACGCTGCTCTTCAGTGAACTGCGGACGCTCAGGGCGCTGTTTCTGCTCGGTAGCACCTGTCTCTCCATCGGCTTTCTTACCCTCAGAACGAGGACCACCCATACGAGGACCGCGATGAGCTTTATGAATATCCTGATACTCTTTGTTCAATGCGAGAACCTTCGTCTTCTGCTCGTCAGTCAAAGAGAGATCCTTCGTCATCTTTTCCGTCATCTCTTCGGGAGTCAACTGTTTCGGAGCCTTACGCTCACTCTGTTCATCATTCTGTGCCATCATCGTTGTCATTGAGAGGAGGGCAACCATTGTCAAAATAATCTTTTTCATTTTTGTCTGTTTTGTTTAGTGATTTATGTTCGTTTGTCTTACTGACATCATTATGACGATACAAAACCGCTAAAAGTTTAAACGTCAGGGGGATTCTTTCAGCGAATTGGCAGTTTTCTTCAGCGGATCGGCATTACGGAATAATGGAGTAAAAATATTTTTTTCATTTAAACATAAAAAACTGCACATTTTTTTTGCAAATGTGCAGAAAAGGTATTACCTTTGCACAAAATTTTGAAATTTGTGCAATGAACGACATACCAAGTTTTAATTCCTTAATCGTTCAATCAATTAAGGACAACTGGCTACTTGACGCGCTGACTGACTATAAGGGTTCTACGTTGCAATATCACGACGTGGCCCGCAAGATAGAGAAGTTGCATATCATGATGAAGGCCGCAGGCATAGAGAAAGGTGACCGCGTGGCCGTCTGTGGACGAAACTCTGCTCACTGGGCAGTGGTTTTCCTCGCCACACTGACCTATGGCGCCGTAGTCGTACCAATACTTCATGAATTTAATGCCGAGCAAATTCACAATATCGTCAACCATTCGGAATCGAAACTGCTATTTGTGGGCGACTATGTGGTGAATATCATCGACCCAAAAGAAATGCCTCATTTGGAAGGTATCCTTAATCTGCCAGACTTCTCGCTTCACACCTGCCACAACGAACAACTAATGAATGCACGTGAGCACCTGAACCAATTGTTTGGCGAGAAATACCCCAGAGCCTTCCGTGCCACCGATATTCATTGGCACGTGGACGAGCCAGAGGAATTGTGTATGCTGAACTATACCAGTGGAACAACAGGTTTCTCAAAAGGCGTAATGCTACCCTACCGTTCGTTGTGGGGCAATGTAGATTTCTGTATCACCCAATTGGGTCCGCTCCTGCCAAAGTACAGTAAGATGCTGAGTATCCTGCCGATGGCACACATGTACGGACAGGCAATTGAATTCCTTTTCCCTTTCTGTTCAGGCTATCATCTGTTCTTCCTCACCCGTCTGCCATCGCCCGCCATCATCGCAGAGGCTTTCAAGACGGTGAAACCCAGTTTGGTAGTTGCCGTTCCTCTGATTATCGAGAAGATTATCCGCAAACGTGTGTTCCCGAAGATTCAGAGCAATGCTATCAAGATACTGTTGCAGATGCCTGTAGTATCAAAGAAGGTAAAGGAGCGCATCTGTCAGGAGGTATATGCCGCATTTGGTGGTGAGGCATACGAGGTGATTGTGGGTGGTGCACCGCTGAACCAAGAGATAGAACATTTTTTGAGAGACATCGACTTCCCCATCACAACGGGTTATGGTACAACTGAATGCGCTCCGTTGATTAGTTACAGCGATTACCATGATTTTGTATCAGGCTCGTGTGGAACGCCTGTAAACCATATGGAGGTGAAGATCCTCTCGCCTGACCCTCAGCATATAGCTGGCGAGATCGTGACACGTGGTACGAACGTGATGCTGGGTTACTACAAAAATGAGGAGGCTACCAATAAGGCGCTTGACAAGGATGGATGGTATCACACAGGAGACCTCGGCACAATGTCTGCAGACGGGCATATTTTCATCCGCGGACGCTCGAAAAATATGTTACTGGGGGCCAATGGACAGAATGTATATCCTGAAGAGATAGAAGACAAGCTCAGTTCGATGACGATGGTCAGCGAGTGTATTGTGGTGCAACGTGGCGATAACCTCGTGGCACTGGTCTACCCTGACATGGACGAAGTGAAAGAGATGGGCTTCACGAGCACCGACCTGCTGAATATCATGGAGCAGAACCGTCAGCAACTCAATGACGTACTTCCTCCCTATAGTCGCATACAGGCTATTGAAGTGCGCAAGGAAGAATTTGAGAAGACACCTAAAAAGAGTATTAAACGCTACTTATATAAATAGAAAGATATGGAAAACGTACCCAGTTTTAACCAGATCATCCAGCAGAGCATCATCGACCATTGGGATTTCGATGCACTGACAGACTACAAAGGAGCTACCCTACAATATCATGATGTGGCTCGTAAGATAGAGAAGTTACATATTCTCTTCGAGAACTGCGGTGTAAAAAGGGGCGATAAAATTGCTCTCTGCGGACGAAACTCCAGCCAATGGGCAGTGGCTTTCCTCGCCACCCTCACCTATGGAGCCGTTGCCGTTCCTATTCTCCATGAGTTCATGGCAGACCAAATCCACAATATCGTCAACCACTCAGATGCCAAGTTACTCTTCGTGGGCGACCATGTAGCCACGCAGATCGATCCTGTACAGATGCCTAATCTCGAAGGTATCATCAACAATCCCGACTACTCGCTGATGCTCTCACGAACTGATAAACTGACGTATGCCCGTGAGCACCTGAACGAGTTGTATGGTAAGAAATACCCCAAATATTTCCGTAAGGAACACGTACATTATTATATAGAGGAGAGCGGCGAAGAGTTGGCACTCATTAACTACACCTCAGGAACTACTGGTTTCTCGAAGGGTGTGATGGTGCCCTATCGTGCCTTGTGGTCGAACTACGATTTCGCCAATTATGAATTAGGCAAGATTATCCAATCGGGTGACCGCGTCATTTCCATCCTGCCGATGGCTCACATGTACGGTATGGCCTTCGAATTTATTTTCGAATTCTTGCATGGTTGTCATGTGTATTACCTGAACCGTATCCCTTCACCTGCTATCATTGCTCAAGCCTTTGCAGAGATTAAACCGAAAATCATCATTGCCGTACCACTGGTCATCGAGAAGATCATTCGTAAGAAGGTATTCCCGAAGATACAGAACAACCGTATGCGCCTGCTACTCTCAATGCCTGTCATCTCGAAGAAGGTGAAGGAGCGCATCTGTCAGGAAGTGCTGAAAGCCTTCGGTGGCGAACTCTATGAGGTCATCATTGGTGGTGCTGCCTTCAACCAAGAGGTAGAGGCATTCCTGAGAAAGATAGAATTCCCCTATACAGTGGGTTACGGTGCTACAGAGTGTGCACCAATTATCTGCTATCGTGACTGGAATACCTTCGCACAAGGCTCATGCGGACGGGCTGCCTATCACATGCAGGTAAAAATCAACTCTATCGACCCAGCCAATAAGCCCGGTGAGATTCTTACAAAAGGACTCAACGTGATGTTAGGTTATTATAAGAACGAGGAGGCTACCAACGAGACACTTGACAAAGACGGTTGGTATCATACAGGCGACCTCGGTACGATGGACTATGGTGGTAATGTGTATATCAACGGACGCTCAAAGAACATGCTGTTAGGTCCTAACGGACAGAATATCTATCCAGAGGAAATTGAAGACAAGCTGAACTCTATGACAATGGTGGTGGAAAGTGTGGTCGTGCAACGTGACAATAAACTTATAGGACTGGTCTATCCCGACTACGACGAAGCCAAGAATATGAATTTTAACGAAAAGGACATCATAGGTATCATGGAACAAAACCGTATTCAACTGAATGAGCAGTTGCCTGCCTATGAGAAAATCACAGAGATAGAAATCCGTAAGGATGAGTTTGCAAAAACACCTAAGCGAAGCATCAAACGATACTTATACACATAAAAAATGGACTGACTGTTTGGTCAGTCCATTTTTTTTACGTACCTTTGTCGCGCTGTTGGAGGAAGCCCCACTTGTTGAGGGGTACCGACGGGTAAGATAAATTGCATAGAAATATGAAAGTACTAAAATTCGGCGGAACGTCCGTAGGTTCCGCGAAAAGCATTTTAAGCTTGAAGAAAATTGTGGAGACAGAGGCTCGGACGCAACCTGTCGTAGTAGTAGTCAGCGCACTGGACGGCATCACGGATAAACTGATCGCGACGTCACAGATGGCAAAACAGGGCGACGAGCATTATCGCGAGGAATTTGACGCGATGGTCAAGCGTCACCACCAACTGATTGACACCATCATCACTGATGACAAAAAGCGTGTAGACTTATTCAATAACGTAGACCAACTCTTCGACCAGTTGAAGAGTATCTATTATGGTGTGTACCTCATTCATGATTTGAGTGAGAAGACTGCCGACACCATCGTCAGCTATGGTGAGCGTCTGTCGTCTCACATCGTGGCTGCTATGGTAAAGAATGGTGTTCGTATGAATTCTCGTGATTTCATCCGTACATGGGACAAACAGGGTATGCACGTAATTGATGCCGACCTGACCACAGAGTTAGTGAAAGAAGCTTTCAAAGACATCAGCGAAAAGAATGTGTACGTAGTGCCTGGCTTTATTGCCAGAGACAGAGACTCTCACGAAACGACTAACCTCGGTCGTGGCGGTTCCGACTATACCGCTGCTATCATCGCTGCTGTGCTGAATGCTGAAGTGCTGGAGATCTGGACCGATGTAGACGGCTTCATGACCGCAGATCCGAAGGTCATCAAGAGTGCCTATACCATCAACGAACTCTCATACGTAGAGGCGATGGAACTCTGTAACTTCGGTGCGAAGGTAATCTATCCCCCGACAATCTATCCCGTTTGTGTCAAGAATATTCCTATTAAAGTCAAAAATACTTTCAACCCCGAACATCCTGGAACACTCATCAAAGCCCAAATCGATGATGACCAGAAGCCTATCAAGGGTATCTCAAGCATCAAGGGTACTTCACTGATTACAGTAACGGGTCTCTCAATGGTGGGTGTGATAGGTGTGAACCGCCGTATTTTCACCACATTGGCCAATCAGGGTATCTCCGTCTTCATGGTATCACAGGCTTCTTCTGAAAACTCCACCTCTATTGGTGTGCGCGACGAGGATGCTGCAGCTGCCGCCGAAGTATTGAATGCAGAGTTCGCCAAAGAGATTGAGACAGGTGCTATGTATCCGATGCTCGTGGAGAGTGGTCTTGCTACCATTGCTATCGTGGGTGAGAACATGAAACAGACACCAGGTATCGCAGGTAAACTGTTCGGCACATTAGGACGTTCAGGTATCAGTGTGATTGCTTGTGCTCAGGGTGCCTCTGAGACGAATATCTCATTCGTCGTAGATGGTAAGTTCCTGCGCAAGTCACTCAACGTACTGCACGACTCGTTCTTCCTATCAGAATACAAGGTGCTGAACCTCTTTATCTGTGGTATCGGAACGGTAGGTGGTATGTTGCTCGAACAGATCCGTACGCAGCAGCAATTCCTGATGCAGTCGCGTCGCCTGAAGTTGAATGTTGTCGGTATTTCTGACGTCGACAACTTCGTGCTAGACCGTGACGGTATCGACCTTGACAACTACGAGAAGATTCTGCGTGCAGGTTTTGCCGCCAATACAGAACATATGCGCGACGAAATCATAAAGATGAATATCTTTAACTCTGTCTTCGTCGACTGTACGGCAAGTAAGCAGATTGCAAGCCTCTATCAGACATTCTTAGAGCATAACATATCCGTAGTTGCAGCCAATAAGATTGCGGCTTCAAGCGACTACGACAGCTATATCAAACTCCGTCAGACAGCCCGCGACCGTGGTGTGTGGTTCCGCTATGAAACAAACGTAGGTGCTGGTCTGCCGATTATCGGTACTATCAATGACCTGTGTAATTCAGGTGATAAGATCTTGAAGATTGAGGCTATCCTGAGTGGTACGCTGAACTTCATCTTCAACGAGATAGCAGCTGATGTGCCCTTCTCTGAGACCGTTCGTCGTGCCAAGGAACAGCGTTACTCAGAGCCTGACCCACGCATCGACCTCAGTGGTACGGATGTCATCCGCAAACTGGTCATCCTGACCCGTGAGGCTGGTTACAAGGTAGAACAAGACGATGTAGAGAAGCACCTCTTCGTACCCGACAGTTACTTTGAAGGAAGTCTTGACGACTTCTGGAAACGTCTGCCGGAACTCGATGCCGACTTTGAGGCGCGCCGTAAGGTATTGGAAGCAGAAGGTAAGCGTTGGCGCTTCGTGGCTACGATGGAGAACGGTAAGACGAGTGTTGCCTTGAAGGAAGTTCCTTCCGACCATCCGTTCTATCCATTGGAGGGTTCTAACAATATCGTGCTGCTCACCACTGAGCGTTATAAGGAGTATCCGATGCTTATTCAGGGTTATGGTGCCGGTGCAGCCGTTACTGCAGCAGGTGTATTTGCAAACATCATGTCTATCGCCAATATTTAATGTGTCATGAAGCACATTATCATATTAGGCGACGGTATGGCCGACCACAAGGTAGAACGCCTGGGTGGTAAGACTTTGCTGCAATATGCCCGTCCTGAATATATGGAGAAGTTGGCAAGAGAAGGCCGATGTGGTCGTCTCATTACTGTTCCTGAAGGATTTCCTCCAGGAAGTGAAGTTGCCAATACCGCTATCCTCGGCTATGACTTGAATAAAGTTTATGAGGGACGTGGTCCTTTGGAGGCTGCCAGCATCGGCTACGAGATGGCTGACGATGATTTCGCTATCCGCTGTAATATCATCACTATTGAGGACGGAAAGATTATCACACATAACGGTGGTAATTTAGAGACAAAAGATGCCGATGTACTGATTCAATATCTGAATGAGCACTTAGGCAACGACCGCGTGAAATTCATTACAGGTATCCAGTATCGTCATCTGTTAGTGATTAAAGGTGGCTCAAAGCACATCGTCTGCGCACCACCCCACGATCATCCTAATGAAGAGTGGCGCCCGTTGTTGATAAAACCTGAGAACGGTCTTGTAGGCAGCGATTATATCGCTGCTCAAGATACAGCCAATCTCATTAACGACCTTATCATCAAGTCACAAGAACTTCTGGCCAAACACCCCTATAATATCGCCAAAGCCCAGCGTGGTGAGCGTCAGGCCAATAGTATCTGGCCTTGGAGTGGTGGCTATCGTCCTTCGATGCAGCCCTTGCAGGCACAATATCCACAAATTAAGAGCGGTGCTGTGATTTCTGCTGTCGACCTTATTCGTGGCATCGGACATTATGCAGGTCTGCGTATCATTGAAGTGGAAGGTGCCACAGGATTGGCCAATACCAACTATGAGGGAAAGGCTCAGGCGGCCATCGATGCGTTGAAGACCGATGATTTCGTCTTCGTACATGTCGAGGCTACCGATGAGGCAGGACACGATGGCGATTTGGAACAGAAACTGAAAGCCATCGATTATCTCGACAAGCGACTCATCAAACCCATCTTGGAAGCTATCGATGAGATGCAGGAGGATGTCTGTGTTGCTATTCTGCCCGACCATCCTACTCCCGTAGAACTGCGTATCCACGTCAATGAACCCGTACCATTTATCATCTGGCACAAAGGCATTGAAGCCGACGATGTGCAGCACTACGACGAGGAGAGTTGTGTCTGTGGTAGTTACGGATTATTAAGACTCAATGAGTTTATGCAAGCCCTCATGGCCATAGGCCAATGAAAAATGTAAGAATGAAAAAATGCAATAATTATATAATTGTTACATTATCAATTTTTTAAATTACGTAAGTATGAAGTACTATAGTACGAATAATCAGGCCCCCATCGCCGACCTGCATAAAGCAGTAGTCAAAGGTCTTGCTGAAGACCGTGGACTCTATATGCCTGAACATATCAAGCAATTACCGAAGGAGTTCTTCGACACCATCGAGACCAAGAGTTTCCAAGAGATAGCCTATACGGTCGCTGATGCCTTCTTTGGCGAGGACGTAGAGGCAGAGGCATTAAAGAAAATTGTCTACGACACTCTGGCTTTTGACTGTCCTGTGGTAAAAGTCGAGGATAACATCTACTCGCTGGAACTCTTCCATGGTCCAACCCTTGCCTTCAAGGATGTAGGTGCGAGATTCATGGCCCGTTTGCTGCAATATTTTATTCGGAGTAATCAGAATACTCAGAATAATTTGGTTAATGTGCTTGTTGCCACCAGTGGCGATACTGGTTCGGCAGTTGCCAACGGCTTCCTCGGTGTTGATGGCATCCATGTATATGTACTCTATCCAAAAGGTAAAGTGAGCCCCATTCAGGAGTGCCAATTTACTACCTTAGGCAAGAATATCACAGCCATCGAGGTTGATGGCGTGTTCGACGACTGTCAGGCACTCGTAAAGAATGCCTTCATGGATGCAGAACTCAATGCTCACATGAAACTCACCTCTGCCAACAGCATCAACGTGGCACGTTTCCTTCCTCAGGCATTTTACTATTTCAATGCCTATGCCCGCATGAAGTCTCTCACCACTCACCTCTCACCTCTCACCTCTAACATTGTGATGTGCGTACCCAGCGGTAACTTTGGTAATATTTGTGCTGCCCTCTTCGGACATGAGATGGGATTGCCTGTCAAGCGCTTCATCGCTGCCAACAATGCCAACGATATCTTCTATAAATATCTGCAGACAGGTAAGTATGAGCCCAAGCCAACCATACCGACATTAGCCAATGCGATGGATGTAGGCGATCCCTCTAACTTCGCTCGTATCTACGACCTCTATGGTAAGAGTCATGAGCGTATTAGCGCCCTCATCAGTGGTGCCACTTATAGCGACGACCAGATTCGCGAGACGATGCGTCAGTGTCATCAGGATACGGGATATATCCTCGATCCACATGGCGCCTGTGGTTATCGCGCCCTGAAAGAAGGACTGAAAGACGGAGAGGTCGGTGTGTTCTGCGAGACCGCCCATCCTGCTAAGTTCAAAGAGAAAGTGGATGACATTCTCGGTATTGATGTGGAGATACCTGAACGCCTTGCAGCTTTCATGAAGGGACAGAAACAGAGTGTTGAGATGACGAAAGACTTCCAGGACTTCAAGCGTTATATGATGAGCCGTTAACGAACGGTCATGTGGAAGCAACCCTGCTTCACCTCGTATTTAATATAACAACGATCCTGCTCACGCATATCACGCAGGACCTCGCATAACACCCACTTGAGCGTATCATTGCGAACTTCCTGTTCCACAGGGTGATAGCGATTATAGCAGATATCAAAAGTTGTGCCGAAGAGATGACAACTGCGTTCCGTCGCATTGCCGTTTCTTCGGCGCAGTCTTTCTACATCTTCTTCTGTACGCAGCACACTCGTCACGATAATCTGGTTCATGGGAACACCCTTCACATAGAGACTATCATAAAACGCCTGTCCGATATCCTGCAAGAGAATGGCAGCACGAGGTACCAGATAAGGAATGCTGCTATACAGTGGATCAATATGGTAATACGGATTGGCACCCACATACACCAGTTCCTTCTTACGCGCCTCTGCATCCTCACGATTCCTTACGGGAGTCACGCCCCACTCCTCAGCAGTCACAATCTGTACCGCCTGACTATCAGGAAATGACTCCTTATAATTGCGGACACCACGGATACGGTGCTTCTTGCCATTGAATATCGGCTGTTGGCTATTCGCTATTAGCTCTTCGCTGTTAATTGTCAACAGTTCATTCTCAACTGTCCCCGGTTCCCCGTTTACCCCTGGAAATATCGCCCTCACAATAGCAAGTATCACTACTACAATGGCAAAACCCAGTATAAATTTATTCTTTGTTATCTTCATTTGAATACGAAGGTTCTATAAACTAGTTGATAGTTCCAAGCTGTTCGCCCTGATAGATGTGGGCATAGCCATTAGAATAGGATCCCTCACCACCCTTGGGGGCTGTGAGTTTGAAGGAGGCTGACTTCTGAAATAGCAGTACACAGTCGCTGCCACCAAAGAGGAAGTATCCAAGAGGAGCACCCTTGGCTGCCTTATAGCCAACTTTCACCTCTGGTTCCCAATTGACAGACGACACCTGTCCCATACCGATTGGAAGTACTGCCACAAGCCCGGAGCCCTCAGTCTCGATGATGACACAGCCACGCGTCTCGTAGGCCTGCCACGACAAACTGTTGCTCTCCAGTACATAGCGCTGCAACTTGTCGCTCCAATAGACCACACCACCCACGGAGTCATCGTGAGGAACGATATATACCGCTTTGACGGTGCCTGCCACTGGGAAGTGATAACGATGGTAGTCGTCGTAGTTGAGATAGGTATGCGTTAGTGTGCCCTCATGGAACAGAGGTGCATAGGCTGCACCCTCAGGGCCTAACAACTGCTCTACTGATACAAAGGTCTCCGATTTTAGCGTAACACCTTCCTCCGACATGATGGGATCTGCATAGAAACGACCGTCGGCCGATATATCCCAGACTCCCTGCGGCAATGCATCGGCAGGTGCACATACCACCGTTGCATCCTCAGGTGAGGCTATGGGGCGTGCACTGGCATCAGCCAATTTGCGACAGAAGAAATCGTTGAAACTATGCCAATTGCTCTTGTCCTCATACCATCCTTTGTCTAGACCGAATTTCTCTTCAGAGCGAATCATCTCATAGTAAGTGTCGTTCCACGATTCTTTAGAGTCAAGGAATACTGCCCATGCCTGACAATACTTGATAAGCCACTCCTTGACAGGCGACACGTATTCGACAGATGGGAAGAAAAGGCCCTTACCTTCCAACTCTTCCAGAGGCTGGTCTATCAACCAATATGGATAGAGGATGCTCTGGTCGGTCTTCTCAGCAAAACCATGAAAAAGGTTCTCGGGAAAGAAATCCCATGGCATGCGGGTAAGCGACCAGTCAAGGAAGTCGTAGAACTCCGTCAGCGACTGTGCAGGATTTGTCACACGGCTAGGGTTGATTTCCTTCGCTTTTGCTATCGACTTCTCTACCAACTGCTTGGTCTGTGGATTCGCATCAAGCGCATTCACCAGATGCTGAACGGTAATGCAGTACTCATGCTCAACGGGATTGTCACCATTGTCGTTTGAACACGCTGTGAATACACATACACAATAAGTTAGGATAGCTACGAGCATCCATTGATTCTTTCTTGTTCTCATCATCTTGTTGGTTTTAGAGTTTGTTATTTGCTGACGAAGATGAAGTAGTCTATTTGAACAGTTCACTATGACTACCAAGCCTTACAAGTTCAATGACATTTGTGTTTTTGTCAATCCATATCAATAGAAAGTCTCCATTGATATGACATTCTATACAACCTTTGTAGTTTCCATAAAGAGGGTGTGGGAAATAATCCTCCGGAATGGACTGTTCTTTCTGAAGCATATTGAGTACTTCTCGCAAGTATTCCAACTTTTGAGGGTTGTTCTTGTATCGTTTTAAATCTTTTTTGAACTGGGTGGTTGGATGTAACTTTTTCATTCTTCGTTTAGAATGTCATTATACATATCATCTACCTTGCTGTAGACTTTGTTAGAGTTATGACCCGACATGGCTTCCTGTATTGCTGCCTTTGTAGTTTCGTTAGGTTCATTAAAGATGTAATCAAGCAGCACACTCTCCACATAATTGTTGAGTGTTCTGTTTTCCCTAATTGCATTCCGTCTCAGCCTTTCTAACAAATCGGCTCTTAGACGAAATGACGCAGGTTTTCTAATTGTTGTTGTAGGCATAATTGTAATACATTAAATTACTTTCGGTTACAAAGATAATACTTTTCATTTATATTCACATACATTTTATATAAAATATTATCAATGTAGAGTAAATTAACATATTCGTCCATACGGTTTGTTCTAATATATATTGCAAAGATACGAAAAACTTTGGAAATAATACTCTTTTGAGGATATTTTAAAATAATGAAAAAAAACTTGCAATCCCCTTTATAATTTTGCATCTTTGCACTTGCTTATCCAGGATAATCAATACAGATACAGTAAATACAGTAATTTTCTAAGAAAAGCTTCCTGCGTACGTGCGCATATACGTACGCAGGGGACTTTTTCTATATTTTAGTGTATTTACTGTTTATCTGTATTATTTATAAACTATATATTAAGCAGATAAAAGTACTATACTTACGAGGCATAAACTGTATACTTAGCACTCGTAAACTATATACTTTTCTAAAGCGTTTTTCCTAGACCGAAGAGGAAAATTTTTTCCTCTTCGGAGAAAAAAGTTCTACTCCGAAAAGGAGGAAAAAATGCTAAATCATTTGGTAGATTCTCGTTTTATTCCTAATTTTGTCCTCAAACAACTAAAAGTATGACGAGAAAGGAACGATATGACTTTATTCTGAGGTATTTCAGGGAGCAGATGCCTGAGGTACAGACGGAATTGGAGTTCGGCAGCGTGTTTCAGTTACTGGTGGCAGTGATACTGAGTGCACAATGTACGGACAAGCGTATTAACCAGGTAACACCAGAATTGTTCCGTCATTATCCTGATGCGAAGGCGATGGCAAAGGCGGAAGCGGAGGATGTGCTGGAGTATATCAGCAGCGTGTCCTACCCTAACGCAAAGGCTGAGCATCTGGTGAAGATGGCAAGAATGCTGGTGGAACGGCACAACGGTGAGGTGCCTGCGGATATGAATGCCTTGCTTGACCTGCCTGGTGTAGGGAGAAAGACGGCAAATGTGATTCAGAGCGTTGCCTTTGGCAAGTCGACAATGGCAGTAGATACGCACGTGTTTCGCGTGAGTCATCGCTTAGGACTGGTATCACCGAAGGACGATACGCCGTATAAGGTAGAACTGACATTGGTAAAAAATATACCCGCGGAAGATATTCCACGGGCTCATCATTGGCTGTTACTTCACGGACGGTATGTCTGTACGTCACGGAAGCCTCATTGCGAGAAATGCGACCTTAAGACTATTTGCCCTTCTGCGGCTGTTGCTGTCGATGCCAACCACCTCTAGGAGGTGCCTGCCAACCGCTGCGCGGCATCTGCCAGCCTTTCATCATCTGACGATGGAAACCATTCTCTGCATTGATGACATCATAGAGTTTTGAGGCGGGAATGACCTGCAACATCTTCTTATGATAACTCTGTGCCAACTGGCGTAACTCGATGTCGAGCTTGTCGCGCTCTTGAATAGCGGCTGCACACTTCTTCTCGTCTGCAGGCTTTCCTATTCCCACTTTTTGCATGCGGGAATAGATACCACGCTGCTTTTGGTGCATCTCACGATACAAGGGGAAGAACCTTTTAGCCTCTTCATCCGTCAGTTTAGCCTCTTTGGTGATATATGCCTCCAAGTTCGCCTGAAACTTCTCAGGAGAAAACTTCTGGTTTGGCTGTGCCATTGTCACCGTTGCCACCAAAAGACAAATAAATAAAGCTATCGTTTTCTTCATATTGTGTTGGATTTTTTAATTCTCTACAAAATAGGCATATATCTCCGCATTGTCGATCATCGCATAATCGGCTGCGGCATCCATATAGGCATCAGAGACTGTAGCAGATGCCTGTTGGGGCTGCTCCTGCTGACCTCCCACATGGGTGAAATAGACAGCTACACTAAAGATGGCAACCACGAGACTTGCTGCAACCGCCATCCAAGGACGGAGGAAGGACACGCGCTTAGCAACTACGGGCTGGGACTCACGCTCGGGTAACTTCGCCATCACCTGAGTGGCAAAATCGTCAAAGTATCCCTCAGGAACCCTGAAGGGATTCTGCTTCGACATCCGTTCATTGAGATACTTTTCTTCGTTCATATCCATCTTGTTTGTTGTTTTGACGTTTTAGTAGTAAAATAGTTTAATCGCGTTGCTTAAAAAAGTCTGAAATCTTCTTAACAGCAATATGATACGATGCTTTCAAGGCACCTTCGGAGGTGTTGAGGACCTTGCTCATCTCACCGTATTTCATGTTATCGTAATAACGGAGATTGAACACCGTACGCTGTACATCGGGCAACTGGGCGATGGCTTCCTGCAACTGCGCTTCCGTCTCGTCGCCATCGAAATATTCGTCCGCCATCAGCGTGTTGGCAATACCTGCATCATCGTCGGCACTCATCATAGAAGTTGTCTTCTGATGACGCACAAAATCGAGACTCTCGTTGATGGCAATACGATAGAGCCACGTAGAGAGTTTGGATGCCTGACGGAAGGAGTCGAGATTGGTCCATGCCTTCAGCATCACATTCTGCATCACATCGTTGGCATCCTCGTGGGTCAATACGATACGACGTACCTGCCAATACAGTTGTTCACTATACTGGCGTACCACGAGCTCAAAAGCCTTACGCTGAGTGGCAGGATTAGAGAGCATCTCCATCAATTGCTTCTCGTCAGAAGATGCCATCAGATAAATTTCTTTAAGTGACTCCAGATAGTCTGGTCGTAACCATAAACATCAGGATATGACTGAATGCGGCCCGACAAATCCGGATAAAGTGTATAATATGTAATATAAAGAGGTACGTGAGGAGTTACCTGCAGAGTGCTGACCAGTCGGTAAGGAAGTTTCCTCCCGTTTTCATTCTCAGCAGGACGGTGCGTACGCACATACTCACTACCCTGTTCCGTCACAGGTGGGATATCCATTGAGATACGTATCTTGTCGAGCGTCCACTCATCAACAGTATTGCCTAAGAGGAAACATGCGAGGTCGAAAGGACGCTGCACACGGACACAGCCGTGAGAAACGCCACGCCATGCGTTCTGGAAGAAGCCAGGAGTGGAGGTATCATGCAAATAGACTGAGAAATTGTTCTTGAAACGGAAAACGATACGTCCCAATGAATTACCACGACCACCATCCTGCGCCACACGATACTTGCCACTGGCAAGCATCGAACTGGAAACACTGCCGACGGCTACTTTCTTTCCTGTGGCACGCTCTGCAATATAATAGCGATGACGAGCGAAATAGCCACTGTCACCAGCATGGTGAAGCACGTCATTGTCCACGATACTCTGAGGAATACTCCATTCAGGGTTCACCTGCATATATTCTATCGCACTGCTCAACAAAGGGGTCTTGGTGGCTACTTTTCCGCAACCGATGCGCATCTCCGTCGAAGAGTTAGTGTCGTAGGCATAAAGCATAAAGGCTGGGATATTCACTACAATGCGCTTGCCCGTAGACGGCATAGGTTTCTTATCACGCCAACGACAACGCTCCATATTGATTAATATCCGACGACGACTCGCATCAGAGGTGGAATCAACAAGCTGTCGCTTAAGCTGACTATACATGGAAGTCTGCGGTTCTGCTGCTCTCAAGAACTCGCCTACACTATCCGTCAATACCTTACTGAAAGCTGATTGATAGAAGGCTTCATTAGGACGCTCAATAGCTACATCATACATACCTCCTATCGCCGCTCTGGGATTCACAAAACCATAACGCTGACCTGCCGCATATTGCAGATAGGCACGCGTGAGATTATACTCCAAACGGGCTGTCACATCGTCAGCAGAATGTTGCTGGTCAAAATCCAATGCGTGATAACGCTGCAAATCCTCCTCTATCTCTTTTACCTTGAAGTAGGTCTCTGACAAACCAATACTACTCAGTTGATGCAGACACTGAACTAACGTGTCTGCCATAGGATTAATACCCTGGCGATCTACCCACAAGAGACCATGACCCTGACGATAATACAAGGCGGCACGACTATCGGGTGACAAAGAGTCGCGACCAACATTCCCCATTTTACTGATGGCTGTCTGGACTTCATTGGGACTCAATTCAAAAACAGGCGTCTTCAAAGATGAAAACGCCTCCATTGTTATGTCCTTCTTCTGTTGAAACGCTTCACTACTACATCCTGTAATGATAAAAGCCAACAGAACTAAAAGATTCGTCAGATAACTATCTTTCTGACAACCTTTCCTACCTTGATTATATAACACCCTTTAGGAATGTTTGTAAGTTCTACTTTCTGAGCCGGACTCTCTATACGTACAGACATCACATGACGGCCAGTGAGAGAAATAACCTCCATCACCTCACCTTCTGCACCTGTTACGCGAACTACTGACTTATTGACAGTAATCTGTATATCATTCTTTGTATCATCATCCTGCTCAACACCAACAACCTCGACCTGCGAAGCCTGAACGCTTGCAGGAATCATGAACAGCATGGCTGCCATCAGTGTCAATCCAAGTAAATGTTTCTTCATAAAATATACATATTACGAAGGCAAAAGTAAACAATTTATTTGAAACTACCAAATAATCTGAGAAAAAAATGCAGTTTAGAGGTCAAAAATCATCTGTTCGTCACTTAAACGGGTGTTCTCGAACACTTCTTTTGCCTCTTTTAAGAGTACATCCTCATCCTCATAACGGGAAGAATAATGTCCTAAAATCAAGAGTCCCGCGCCAGCATCTCGTGCTACCATTGCCGCCTGTCGGGCTGTTGAATGGCAGTACTTTTCTGCCCGTTGAAGATTGTCATCAGCATAAGTACTTTCATGGTATAAGGCGGTTACTCCCCTTAACGACTCATACAACGTTGGCATATATCGGGTATCACTACAATAGGCATAACTGCGAGGAGGGTCGGCAGGCCCTACGAGTCGGCTATTCGGAATATACTCTCCTTCTTCTGTCGTCCAATCAGCACCCGCCTTGATATTATTGATCTGACTGATGGGAATATGATAGAAATCTATCATGTCACGCTTGATATGCGGTTGAGTGGGTTTCTCCCTGAAAAGAAAGCCACAACACGGCATCCGATGCTCTAAGGGAATCGTCTCTACGGTCAGACTATGGTCCTCGTAAATCACCTGTTGACGGGTAGTGTCTATCGAATGAAATACCACCTCATACTCCAAGCCCCTACAAAACATCCTAATCTGCTCCTGAAGCATCGGTTCCAGTTCCGCCGGCGCATAAACAGTGAGTTTAGCAGTACGTCCTAATAAACCAAACGTACTGATCATCCCTATCAACCCGAAACAATGGTCACCATGCAGATGAGAGATAAAGACGGCAGAAAGTTTTGTGAAACGGATACGAGAGCGACGCAACTGCATTTGGGTGCCCTCCCCACAATCCACCATAAACTGCTTCCCTCGTATCTCTACAACCTGGGACGAAGCATGATGGTGAAGTGTGGGTAGCGCACTCCCACATCCTAATATATGAATCCTAAACGGCTCCAAGATTATTACTCAAGCATCAAATCTTATAGTCGTCGGCAGAAGCCTCTTCCAACTTGATATCAGAATCTGGCTTCTTCAACTGCTGACGTCCATATTCGTAGGTATCCTCACTATCCTTCATAATCAGAGAGTCAGCACTTAAAGAGACAAGGTCATAAATATTTGTCTCTTCTTCCTCGCCACCACCTTCACGAATAGACACCAGTTCCAACTTACCACGAACCAATCGCCATGTCTTGTAGGTAAGACTGCTCTGTTCGATACCTTCTACGATACCACCTTCCTTGATACGGAAACCTACCTCATCACTACCGTCAAGAGGATTAGGCATTACCCAGTTGCCTAACAAAGCAGATTGATTAATAACAATCAGTGCTTCTGTCTTCTTCTGGTTGGGAACAACAGCCAAACGATCGCCTGCCTGAAGTTTACCAAATACCTGATTATTATCACGGGCATAGGTGATATCTATCTGGATCGTATCACCCATATCTGAGATGATTTGCAAGGTATTCTCAGCCGTATCATCTCCACATGTGCCATAGATCGTGGGATCTTGCAAAGCACTTAGGTCAGTAGAGTCACCATTATCAAAAGGAACCTGCTGTGTCTTACCACCACAACTACTCATTGCCATTACAATACAGACAATCATTGTTAGTACAATTGAAATCTTTTTCATATCAGTCTTTATTTATTGATTTTCATTTCTTTTTGCCTCATTCCAAAGCGTATCCATCTCCTCAAGTGTCATCTCCGTCAAAGGTTTCCCAATTTTGATACTATGTTGCTCTATATAATTAAATCGGCGGATGAACTTTTGATTCGTCTCTTCCAACGCATTATCCGGATTCAGATGATAAAGACGAGCGGCATTAATAACAGAAAAGAGGAAGTCGCCCAATTCTTGCTCTGAGCGTTGCTTGTCCTCACGCTTTAACTCTGTTTCCAACTCGCCCAATTCTTCACGCACCTTTGCCCATACATCCTGTTTGTCTTCCCAGTCGAATCCGACATGACGGGCTTTGTCTTGTATACGATAAGCCTTAATCATGGAAGGAAGGGAAACGGGTACGCCCCCTAATACAGATTTATTGCCGTCTTTCTCTTTCTGCTTAATCTGTTCCCAATTATCAAGTACCTCTTCCGCACTCTTGGCAACAGTCTCTCCATAGACATGCGGATGGCGGAATATCATCTTGTCGCACAGCTTATTACAAACATCAGCTATATCATAAAGTTTCTTCTCTTCTCCTATGCGACTGTAGAACACGATATGAAGCAGCACATCGCCTAACTCCTTGCATATTTCATGTGAGTCGTCCTTCATCAATGCATCGCTCAGTTCATACGCCTCTTCTATCGTGTTAGGACGCAAAGAGTCATTCGTCTGCTTGCGATCCCAAGGACATTCAACGCGTAAACGATCCATCACATCAAGCAGCCGTCCAAAGGCTGCCATTTTCTCTTCTTTGGTATGCATCTGTTCCATCGTAAATGCAAAGGTACTAAAAAATTCTTAATTCTTAATTCTTAATTCACATTTATTTTGTACCTTTGCACGTCATTAATAAAAAAGTATGGAATTAGCGAGCAAATATGACCCAAAAGAGGTCGAATCGAAATGGTATCAGTACTGGCTGGATAACAAACTATTCGCCAGCAAACCTGATGGACGTCAACCCTACACTATTGTGATCCCACCGCCAAACGTTACTGGTGTGCTGCACATGGGTCACATGCTGAATAACACGATTCAGGATATCCTGGTACGTAGAGCACGTATGGAGGGCAAGAACGCCTGCTGGGTACCTGGTACAGACCACGCATCTATCGCTACTGAGGCTAAGGTTGTGAAAAAACTCGCCAATGAGGGCATAAAGAAACATGACCTCACCCGCGAGCAATTCCTTGAGCATGCCTGGGACTGGACACACGAGCATGGCGGCATCATCCTGAAGCAGTTGCGCCGCCTGGGTGCCAGCTGTGATTGGGATCGTACAGCATTCACTATGGACGAGACTCGCTCGAAGAGTGTTATCAAGGTATTTGTAGACCTCTATAACAAGGGACTTATCTATCGCGGTTTACGTATGGTAAACTGGGACCCCAAGGCGCTGACAGCTCTTTCAACTGAGGAGGTTATCTATAAAGAGGAGCAGAGTCATCTGTTCCATCTGAAATATTATGTAGACAGTCTAGAAAAACTAGATAATCTAGGGTCTCTAAAAAAAGAGGGCAATATCATTCACAAAGACGAGAAGGGCTATTATGCTGTAGTAGCTACCACTCGTCCTGAAACCATCATGGGTGATACTGCGATGTGCATCAATCCCAAAGACCCTAAGAACCAGTGGTTGAAGGGGCGCAAAGTAATCGTTCCTTTGGTGAATCGTGTTATTCCTGTCATTGAGGACCGTTATGTTGACATCGAGTTTGGCACAGGTTGTTTGAAGGTGACCCCTGCTCACGATACTAACGACTATATGTTGGGTAAAACTCACAACCTTGAGACCATTGACATCTTTAATCCCGATGGTACCATCAGCGAGCAGAGTCCTATCTACGTAGGTATGGACCGTATGGACTGCCGTAAGCAGATCAGCATGGACCTGCAGGAAGCAGGACTCATGGAACGCATTGAGGACTATATTAATAAGGTAGGCTACTCTGAGCGTAACCCTGATACAGCGATTGAGCCACGTCTCTCACTGCAGTGGTTCCTCAAGATGCAACACTTTGCTGATATTGCTCTGCCACCAGTCATGAACGGTGAAATGAAGTTCTATCCCGAGAAGTACAAGAACACCTATAAGAACTGGTTGGAGAATATTCAGGACTGGTGTATCTCACGTCAGCTTTGGTGGGGACATCGTATTCCTGCCTATTATTACAACGAAAATGACGATTATGTCGTAGCCGAGACACGCGAGGAGGCCTTAAAACTGGCTCAGCAAAAGGATCCAAAGGTTACGGATGCCGACCTACGTCAGGACGAGGATGCCCTCGATACATGGTTCTCATCATGGCTGTGGCCTGTATCACTCTTCGACGGCATCAACAACCCTGGCAACGAGGAAATTAAATACTACTACCCCACTTCCGATTTGGTTACGGCTCCCGATATCATCTTCTTCTGGGTAGCCCGTATGATTATGGCTGGTGAGGAGTATATGGGCACCTTCCCCTTCAAAAACGTCTACTTCACAGGTATTGTCCGCGACAAACTGGGTCGTAAGATGTCAAAGTCTTTGGGAAACAGCCCCGATCCTATTGAATTGATTGAGAAGTTTGGTGCTGATGGCGTACGTATGGGTATGATGCTCAGTGCACCTGCCGGTAACGACATCCTCTTCGACGAGGCACTTTGTGAGCAGGGGCGTAACTTCAACAATAAGATTTGGAATGCCTTCCGCTTGGTTAAAGGCTGGAAGGTTGCAGATATTGAACAGTCTGAGGCTGGTAAGATTGCTACCGCATGGTTTGAGGCTAAACTGCGCCAGACCAATGCCGAGGTTGACGATCTCTTCAAGAAATATCGTATCTCTGAAGCACTGATGGCTGTCTATAAGCTGTTCTGGGACGAGTTCTCAAGCTGGTATCTCGAGATGGTAAAGCCCGCCTATATCAATGGCGAGCCTCAACCTATTGATAAACAAACCTTCGACAAGACCCTCGAATTCTTCGAGATTCTACTGAAGATGCTACATCCGTTCATGCCATTCATCACGGAGGAACTGTGGCAGCACCTCTATGATCGCAAAGAAGGCGAAAGTATTATGCGCGACAAACTGGAGTTGCCTGCTCCTACTAAGGCTGACGACAAACTGGCTAATGATATCGAACAAGTGAAGCAAATTGTATCAGGCGTCCGCATGGTTCGCAACCAGAAAAATATCGCGCCTAAAGAGCAGTTGGAGTTGCAGGTGGTTGGCCAGAACAACTACACCGAGTTTAATGCTGTCATCTCTAAGATGGCGAATCTGAGTGCTATCAACGTTGTAGCCGAGAAGGATGCCACCGCATCAGCCTTCATGGTAGGCACCGACGAGTTTGCAGTACCTGTTGGCGACATGATTGACGTAGATGCAGAGATCCAGAAGATGGAGGCTCAGCTGCAGCATCTCGAAGGTTTCCTGGCAGGCGTCAAGAAGAAACTCAGCAATGAGCGTTTCGTAGCCAATGCACCAGAGCAGGTGGTTGCTTTAGAACGCAAGAAACAAAGCGACTCAGAAGAGAAGATTGCCGCATTGAAAGAATCAATCGCAGCACTGAAGTCACAAAAATAATAAAGACAAATCAAATAAAGAAGGGATGCCCTATTCGGACATCCCTTCTTTATTTGATCATACTATTCTATCGGATTCTGTCTGCAGCCCTTACTAATTTTTCATCAGCAAGAATCCCCTTGCGAGCCATAAAATTGAGAATAATCGAAACTGCAGGAAAAGCAGCAGCAATCTCTACGTGGAAATTAAGCGCATCAGGAGCTATCTGCTTGCTGACAACAACCAAGGCGATATACCATAATAATCCTATCAGGATATTCACCATACACAAACGCGCCTGAAACGGACGACGCTTATATAAAAATATGGTAAACACACTCAAAGTCGTTGAAATAAGCATTAATGCAAAAAGAGGACATGGCTCAAAAGAGCACGCCCCAGATTGTCCTATTGCCCACAAACTGAATACCCGATATACTGTCAAGCCTTCTGCTGTTACAGTTGCTAACTGCATACACAAAGCTAAGATACCGAAAACAGCAGCAAGAAATAAAAAGACTGATTGTTTACGTTGTATCATAATTTACAAGCGCTCGTCTTGTGCTACTGCCTGCTCCTGAGCAGGATCACGCCAATAGATCTGATTCTCTACAAACTCCTCTGTAGCCAACAGAGAGGGTTTGGGAAGCTTCTCGTAATAACGGGAAATCTCTATCTGCTCACGGTTCTCGAACACTTCTTCTAAAGAATCATTATAAGAAGCAAACTCTGCCAACTTCTTGCTCAAGTCTTCTTTAATCTGAACACTAATCTGATTGGCACGTTTAGAAATGATTGATACGCTTTCATAAATATTACCTGTATCCTCACAAAGATCCATGATGTTACGGGTAACTGTGTTTACTGGTGCTTTTGACTTCTTGTAATCCATTATATTAATCTTTTGTTACTTTTTTACACTTGACAATAAATTTCTCTGCCGTTGTACACTCCTTAGACTCTGGATACTCATTCAAGAATCCATAGCATTCGTCCTCTGCGTCACGGTAGCGCTCGAGCTTTCTTTCCTCAGAACTATTCTCTGCAAGATAGAACTTACTTTTCATGATTAATACAGAGAACTTCTCACGCATTCTAGAATACGGATAATTCTTCAGAGCATTCTGAGCCGTGATAATACATGCTTCGTAGTTACTTTCTGTATTGGAATTGATGTTTCCAAAATAGCCTCCAAGGTTATAATATAGTTCTGCTGACAAATATTCTTTCTGAACCAGATTATCCTGCAAATCAAACAATCGCTGCTGAGCAACAGGTCTTAACTCTGAATCTGGAAAGAGATCAAGGAACTGCTGATATGCGTTGATTGCCCCTATTGTTGGAGTCTGATCCAAACGAGGCTCTGGTGCACCCTGATATAGAGACTGCCCTACATAAAAAGATGCCTGTTCTGCAAAATATCCTTTAGGATAACTGGTATAATACTTTTTGAAGGTAGCACTTGCAGACTCGTAGTCTCTATTGCAAAATTGAGACATAGCCAACAGATACAGACTTTCCTGTCCTGTATCTCTTCCCTTACGGAGCATGACTAAATCTTGAAGCAATGTACTGGCATGCTGAAACTCCCCCATCGCAAAACACTGCTTGGCATATTCGTATTTATAATCGTTATCCGTAGACTTATAAACCCGACTATACTCTGATGTACAACTGCTCAACAAAGCCGTCACACAGAGCATGATGATTGTCTTTTTCTTCATCTTATATCAAATTTGACGTGCAAAATTAGTTATTTTTCTCCTAATTCCAAAGGAAAACGAACGATTTTTAGCAATTAACGTTAGATTATAACGTTTGTTACGAAGAAAATGTGTAAATTTGCAGCATCTTGATGAACTTCCAACTGACATCCCAATACAAACCGACAGGTGACCAGCCTGAAGCCATTAGGCAACTGACTGACGGAATCAACCGAGGCGATAAAGCCCAGGTGCTCTTAGGTGTGACCGGTTCTGGAAAAACTTTTACAATGGCAAACGTCATAGCCAATGTTAACAAACCAACATTGATTCTTTCTCATAACAAGACACTGGCAGCACAGTTGTATGAGGAGATGAAAGGTTTCTTTCCCAACAACGCCGTCGAATATTATGTCAGTTATTATGATTATTATCAGCCAGAGGCTTATCTTCCTTTGACAGACACTTATATTGAAAAAGACCTTGCCATTAATGAAGAAATTGACAGACTTCGTCTCCGTGCCGTAAGTGCATTACTATCAGGAAGAAAAGATGTAATTGTTGTATCTTCTGTTAGTTGTATTTATGGTATGGGGAGTCCTGTAGCATTGCACGAGAATGTCATCGAGATACACAAAGGACAGATTCTTGATCGTAATATCTTGTTAAGAAAATTGGTAGCAGCACTCTATGTTCGAAATGACCTCGAACTGAAACGAGGATGCTTCCGCGTGAAGGGCGACACCGTTGATATTGCCATGGCATATAATGAGGCGATTTTACGTATCACCTTCTGGGATGACGAAATAGACTTCATTGAGGAACTGGACAATGAGACCATGATGCGCATGGCGAGTTTCGAGGAGTATAAACTCTACCCTGCCAACCTATTTATGACCTCACAAGAACAGACTGATATCGCTATCCGACAGATACAAGACGACTTGGTGAAACAAATTGCTTTCTTTGAGGAAACAGGTGACGAAATCAAGGCACAACGCATCAAAGAGCGTGTGGAGTACGACATGGAGATGATCAAGGAACTGGGACATTGTTCTGGTATTGAGAACTATTCTCGTTATTTTGACGGAAGGCAGGCAGGAGAACGCCCTTATTGCCTACTCGATTTCTTCCCTGAAGATTATCTGATGATGATTGACGAAAGTCATGTCAGTGTACCACAGATTGGAGGTATGTATGGTGGCGACCGCGCCCGTAAGACCAACTTGGTAGAGTTCGGATTCCGTCTGCCAGCTGCCTTCGATAATCGTCCTTTGACCTTTGAAGAATTCTCAGAAATGACGAATCAGGTGATATACGTCAGTGCCACACCTGCTGACTATGAACTCAACGAAGCAGAAGGAGTTGTTGTTGAGCAATTGATTCGTCCAACAGGATTGCTTGACCCAGAAATTGAAGTGCGCCCAACGGAAAATCAAATAGATGACTTGATGGACGAGATAGAGACTCGCGTTCATCGAAAAGAGCGCGTACTCGTCACTACTCTCACCAAACGTTTGGCTGAGGAACTTAGTGAATACCTACTGAACAATGGTATCCAAACTGCTTATATCCACAGTGAGGTTACTACACTCGACCGTGTGAAGATTCTGGAGAATCTGCGCAACGGCACTTATGATGTCTTGGTCGGTGTCAACCTGTTACGCGAGGGACTTGACTTACCAGAAGTATCACTGGTTGTCATTCTCGATGCCGACAAAGAGGGATTCCTTCGTTCCCACCGTTCACTGACACAGACAGCAGGACGTGCCGCACGAAATGTTAACGGTAAAGTCATTATGTACGCTGACAACATCACTGCTTCCATGCAACTCACCATCGACGAGACCACCCGCCGACGCATAAAACAGATGCGATACAATGAAGAACATGGTATTACTCCCAAACAAATAGAGAAAGCTATTAAACAAAGTAACTTGCGACAACTAACAGGAGAAGAGGAGAACGACAAACGGGCACAGAGCGTCTATATGAGTCCAATGGAACATGGTGCCTTTGCTGCTGATCCTATCATACAACAGATGACTCGTCCTCAATTGGAGAAGAGTATTGCTGAGACAACCCGTCTGATGAAAGAAGCTGCCAAAAAACTCGATTTCCTACAAGCCGCCCAATACCGTGATGAGATCATTCGATTACAGAAAGAACTCGAATTAAAATAAATTATCATAATTTATTAGGTGATTCCCCCGATAATTCGTACTTTTGCAGGCAATATAATCAAAACTACATAAGATGGCTAGAAAATATCTATGGATGATGCTCATGATCAGCATGCCGATGATGAGTTATGCCCAGAACACATGGGAAAACAATACTGTAAAGGAAGAAGTGGACGTCAATCCCAATCAGAAATATTTAGACGGTGCCATTCCTCTCGTTGATGGAAAGGTGGTATTTACAAAGACCTTTGAGGCTCCAAACAAGACTGCTTTTCAGATATACAATATCATTGGCAAGTATTTTCAAGACATCACCAAAGAAGAAAACCAAATCAACAGTAGAATTGTTATAGCCGATACAACAACCTACGAGCTCGGTGCTTCTTACGAGGAATGGATGCAGTTCAAAAGCAATATAATCTCTTTAGACCGCACACGCTTTTACTACACTTTGAAAGCTGTATGCCAAAACGGTAAAGTATCAGTAGAGATGGCACACATCAGGTATCTGTATGATGAATTCCGCAAGCCTCAGCACTTGAAAGCAGAGGAGTGGATTACTGATAAGGAAGCACTGAATAAGAAGAAGACAAAACTGATACCTATCACAGGTAAATTCCGTCGCAAGACCATAGACCGCAAAGACGAAATTTTCAAGAATTTAGAGAACTTGCTGAAATGAGACTTCTTCGCAACATTCTCAACACCATCTTTATCATTGGTGCGCTGATAGGCATGTACCTTTATTATAAAGGAAACACTGATACAGGTACCATTGTTATCATTGTGGCTATGGCTTTCAAGTTTATTGAGGTTGTCATACGTCTGCTCAAATTAGAGGATAAGCATTGAAAAGAAAACTATCCATACTCCTGATAGTCCTGACAGGCATGGTTTCTGCTATGCAGGGACAGGTCTATAATGAAATCAACGAGGATGGAATGATTACTCAGCGCGATGAACGTGGCGGAAATTTCAATCCCAACAGACGGGACTCTGTAGAAAACAAGGAGATTCCACGAGGTGTCCACGTATGGACCGTTGACCGCAAGTTTGGAGATGTTATTCCTGCTGAAGTGGACACGATGCCTCACCTTTATCAGAACACCATCTTCAATACGGGTGTCTTTGGCGAATATAACTCTATCGGCAATAACTATACCCCCCGACTGAACCGCATCGCTATTGACCGTCCGCTTATCAACGAATTCTTCTTTACACAACTTTACGACTATACGACAAAAGAACCTGACCAGTTTCTGTTTGTCAACACGTTGTCGCCATATACAAATATCTCTTACGATAACTGCGGCAACAAGCAGAATGGTGAGGATCATATCGATGCCAAGTTTGCTGTCAATGCAAACAAACGGTTAGGTTTCGGATTCGACCTCGATTATTATTATGCCCGAGGCTATTATCAGAATCAGAACATCTCCCACTTCCGTGCCTCTTTGTTTGGTTCTTATATAGGTGACCGCTACCAGATGCATACACTTTTCTCCACCTATCACCGAAAGGCATCAGAGAACGGGGGTATCAGCAATGACAACTATATCACCCATCCCGAGAGTTTCGACGATGATTATAGCGAAGAAGAGATTCCCACTGAACTCAGTCAGAACTGGAACCGTAACAATTCCATTCACTTATTCCTAACCCATCGCTATAATATCGGTTTCTACCGCAAGGTAAAAATGACGGAGGACGAAATCAAAGCCCGTCAGTTTGCTGCAGCATCGGCGAAAGAGAAACGCGACCATGAGGAGAGAGATATGAATCAGGACGCTAATCGCAAAGGCAACAGGAAAGGCAATAGCAACAACGTTACGTTAGGACGCCCTGATAATGCACGTATTGCCGGTGATCTTCCTGCTGACGGAAAGAAACCCGTGGTAACGGATTCCACTCGCATTCTGGTAGACTCTCAGCAGGAGATGGACAGTTTGATTGCAGCCCAACAGCGACAAGACTCTATCGATGCGACCATGAAACGCGAATATGTACCTGTTACGAGTTTCATCCATACCCTTGACATCAATAGTCATAGCCGTATCTATCAAGCCTATAATACGCCTGATGACTACTATTTGAATACATATTATAACTATAACGACGAAGGGAAATACGGCAACGACTCCATCTACGACAAGACCAAACATCTGTCGATAAAGAATACGTTTGCCATTGCCTTGCTGGAAGGATTTAACAAATATGCTAAGGCTGGTCTGAAAGCCTTTATCAGTCATGAGTATCGCCGCTTTGAGATGCCCGACTTAATGGAAGGTTCTGAAGCATACTTCATGAACCGATGGACTGAAGGACATGTCAGTGTGGGCGGACAGTTGGCGAAGACACAAGGGCGCACACTACATTATAATCTCGGACTCGAGGCATGGGTTGTTGGACCAGATGCCGGTAGTCTGAACATTAATTTCAGCACCGATGTTAACTTCCCGTTGTTCGGCGATACCGTTCGAATGGCAGCGAAGGCGAACTTCCTCCGCAAACATCCTGTATTCTTCCAATCACAATACCATTCCAAGCATCTCTGGTGGGATATCAGCGACCTAAGCAAAGAGACGCGCACACGCATTGAGGGACTTTTCTCCTACGACAAAACACACACTAAGTTGCGTGTGGCCGTTGAGGAAATACAGAACTACACATATTTCGGTATGAACTATACTGTTACGCCGCAGGATGTCATCACGACCAGTGGCCGTACGGGATTAACTGCCGGTGTCTATCAAGAGAGCGGTAATATCAACCTATTAACGGCACAGTTGCGTCAGGATTTCCGTCTAGGTATCCTGAACTGGGAGAACGTCATCACCTACCAGAACTCCAGCAATCAGGATGTATTGCCAGTTCCTGCACTGAATATCTTCACGAACCTCTATCTGAAATTCAAGATTTCCAGAGTGCTCAGCGTGGAACTGGGTGGTGATATGACCTTCTTTACCAAGTACTATGCACCCGACTATGTTCCACAGTTAGCGCAGTTTGCCGTGCAGAAGAATCCCGACAGCCGTGTGGAGTTAGGCAATTATCCCTTCATAGATGTCTATGCCAACTTCCATCTGAAGCGTGCCCGTTTCTTTGTGATGATGAGTCATGTGAATAATGCGTCGGGCAATAAAATGATGTTCCTCACTCCACATTATCCTGTTAATGGCAACGTACTGCGTTTCGGTGTCTCTTGGAATTTCTACAATTGATGTTCTTCTTGGAATATCCTATCGAAAACTTCACGCATCTTTTGAGGATTAGTAATCAGTGATCGTAACGCGTTCAGGTTACGTTCATTCTCTGACCCTTGTATCCACAAGCGAATATACCCGTTTACGGAATATTTCTCGTCCATGTGCTTGCAGAAACGACGCCAATGTCCTTCCTGATCGAAGTCGGGATAATTGGCGAGTCCAAACTGGATGGTACGACGAATGACGGTCTCTGGGTCGAGGTCACGGTCTGCCTCCGCCACAATCTTCCCATAGATACTGCGTGGCGTATGCGATGCAGAGGCACGATGATCCTCTACTGCCTCCTTCATCACTTTCAGTTGGTCTTGTGAGAACCAGCGTTTCAATCTTGCGTCCTGCATCAGTATCTTACCGCTGGTCACATGATGGATAGCACGTGGTCCGCTGAGTCCGAGGTCATGATAGGCAGCAACGACATACACCATATTAATATCGGCACCCGTCTGCTTCGCTAAATCCAACGAACGACGTATGACACGTGTCACGTGACCGAGGTTATGCGCCTTGTCAAATTCCGCATATTGAGGCAGAATTTTCGTCTCCACAAACTCAACCAAATCAAGGCTGGCAGTATTATTAATCATAGAAAGTGGTGAAAATTTTTGCAAATATACACATTATTCCTTACTTTTGCAAGAAGAATTAAGTAAAAAACAAGATGAACGATACAACAATCAAGCAGAACTCCCTCCGTGCATGGATATTGGCAGCGCGTCCCAAGACCCTGTCAGGTGCAGCAGTACCCGTACTTATCGGACTAGCACTCGCCTATACCGACTCGCTCGAATACGGGGATGTGTTTAGTTGGACGGCAGCCGCCCTGTGTATGCTCTTCGCATTGGTGATGCAGATAGATGCCAACTTCATCAACGACTTCTTCGATTATGCCCGTGGCAATGATGATGCTGCCACCCGTTTAGGTCCGTTGCGTGCCTGTACTCAAGGTTGGGTGACTACTGATGCCATGAAGAAGGCGATAGCAGGCACTACCTGTGCAGCCTGTATCATTGGTCTTCCTTTAATATATTATGGTGGACTGGAGATGATTCTCGTCGGACTGTTCTGTGTCGTTTTCTGCTTTCTCTACACCACTCACCTCTCCTATCTCGGCTTGGGTGACGTGCTGGTACTCTTGTTTTTCGGTATTGTACCCGTCTGTATTACCTATTATGTACAACTCCATACCGTCACCTTCCAAGTCTTCACCGCCTCCGTCGCCTGTGGCTTGGTGATTGATGCTTTGTTGATTGTCAATAACTACAGAGACCGAGATAATGATCGTCGTGACGGGAAGATGACACTCGTGGTCCATATCGGAGAACTAGCAACGGAATGGCTCTACTTAGGTATTGGAATAGTAGCATGCGCCTTTGGTATCGTATTCTGGATGAATGCACATATCCTTGCCTTCATCCTGCCTTTCCTCTATCTGTTGCTACACGTGTTTACGTGGCTGAAGATGCGTCGTATCCATCAGGGCAGACAACTCAACGAGTGTTTAGGTGAGACTGCACGTAACATCCTTATCTACGGACTTACAGTGTCGGTGGGGTTGCTCCTTCTCTGAGGAAGAAATACCAGATAGCTGCCATGATGATGATCAATATGATGGTGAAGATACTCTTCAGCAGACAACTGGCAACCTTCTTCACTACAAAGAAGCCGATGACAATCATCAATAGCAATGCGATATAGTATGTAATATTCTCCATTCAACCTAACTCCTTTATTATTTAAACAATTGCCTGAATGCTACAGGTATGGGGGTCTCAAACTCCATGCGTTCATGCGTCACGGGATGTTCCATACATAACAGAAAGGCATGTAGACAAAGGCGGTGCAACGGGTCGTCACCATTCCCATATTTCGTATCCCCACAGACAGGATGCCCCATGTCGGCAGCATGTACACGAATCTGGTTCTTGCGTCCCGTCTCCAATTTGAACTCCACCAACGAATGATCCGTCGTGCGGTCGAGTACATGGAAATGTGTCACGGCATATTTTCCTCCATTATCTACTGGTGATGAGTAGGTGACATACGCCTTATTATCCTTCAACCAATTGGCAATCGTGCCCTCGTTCTCCTCCATCTCACCGCTAAGCACTGCCACATAGCGACGATCATACACGATATCATGCCAATAATATTCCAATGTCTGTTCGGTATCCATATCCTTCGCATATACCATCAACCCCGAAGTGTCACGGTCCAAACGGTGTACCACATGCGCCGTACATTTCTGGCGTGACTTCTTGAAATAGTCATCCAACACTGTCTTCACATTCAGTGATGCATGCCCTGCCGCTATGGAAAGAATACCTGCCTGCTTCTCCACCACAATCAACCAGCGGTCTTCATACACGATTTTCAGCCAACGACTCTTGAACTGCGTCTGATTGCGCTTCGTTTTACTCACGGCAACCTTCATCCCCGGCTGCAAAGGGAAATCAAACTGACTCACCGTCTTGCCATTCACGCGGATACCACGTCCCTGCAAAGTCAACTTAATCTTATTGCGACTCTGGTGTACGTTCTCCAAAAGGAACTCCAACAGTGGCTGTTCTTTCGTGACCACAAGATGGTCGTATTCTCCTTGTTGATTATATGGATTATATCTCATTTCGGATGCGAAGGTACAAAGAAGTCTACAAATATGCAAATTTACGGGCTTGTTTTTCTTTGATGAAACTGAAATGAGAAACAATGTGAAAATATTTGGTTGTATCATATAAAGTGTGTAACTTTGCACGCCGTAAACATAAAAGCTAACAAACAGAAAACAATAAACTCTCTAAAAATGAAACTGAAAACAACAATCCTTACCATTGGAATGATGGTAGCAGGCAGTCTGACGGCCAACGCCCAATTGGTAATCAACGAGATCATGCAGTCGAATGTGGAATGCATTCTGGATGACTTGAATGAGTTCCCTGATTCATGGGTAGAACTCTACAACAGCGGCGAAGAAACCGTCAACCTCAAAGATTACAAAATCTGCAACAAGAACAAGTTAAAGAAAGCTTGGCAGTTGCCCGACCAGACCGTAGAGGCTGGAGGCTATGCCTTGATTTATTGTGACAAGGAAGGCAAAGAGGACAATCGCCTCCATCCCGACTTCCGTCTGGAGTCAGGCAAGGGATGTACCATTTACCTTTTCAAGGGTAAAGATGAAGAGCCTGTTGATAGTCTCCCCTATATATATAATGAGAAAAAACAAGAATACGAACCTTTGGCCAAGATGCCAGCTCCCGATGTAGCCTTTGGTCGTATGACCGATGGTTCTGCCGAGTGGGGTTATCAATTAACACCAACACCAGGTAAGAAAAACACAGGTGAGATTTGCGATGCAAAACATATTTTAGGTGCTCCTGTATTCAGCGAGTTAGGACGTGTTTCTTCTAATAATACAGCCTTCAACCTCGAACTGAGTCTGCCTGAAGGTGCTCCTAAAGATGCCTATATCACCTACACCACCGATGGTAGCGAGCCGACAGCCCAAAGCACAAAATATGAGGCAGCCATCAATATCAACAAGACGACGGTAATTCGCGCCAAGGTATTCTGCGACGGTTGGCTCTCACCATTGAGCACTGCCCAGTCATATATCTTCCATCCGAGAAAGATGACAATTCCCATCTTCTCCGTTCAGACCAACGACAAGTATCTGAACAGTAAAGAACTGGGGCTTTTCGCTAACAACAACAGCAAGGAAGATAAGAAGTTGCACGACTGGCGTCGTCCTGTCAACGTGGAGTTCTTCCCTGCAGAAGACAAGGAGAGCGCCTTTAACCAACCTGGCGAAACTCGTATCCAAGGTGGTGCATCGCGTGCAAATCCCCTCAAATCAATGGTTTTCTATGCCAACAAGCGCTTTGACCCCGACCACAAGCGTTTCCAATATGAATTCTTCCCTGACCAGAAGCCTGGTATTACAGAATTTAAGTCATTCTCACTTCGCGATGGAGGTAACGACTTCGACGACATGTACTTCCGTGATCTCATCATCCAGCGTACGATGGCAAGTCATGTAGAAGACCTCGACTGGCAGGCAGGTCATTCGGCTGTCCTCTATATTAACGGTGAGTATATGGGTATGCTCAATATCCGTGAGCGCAGTAATGAGGACAATATCTACAGCAACTACGATGGTCTTGAGGACCTCGATATGGTTGAGATTGGACACGAACAAATCAATGGCAAAGATATGTTCGAAGAGGAGTTGAAGGAAGGTACTGCTGACTTCTACGAAGCTTTCAAGGCCTTCTATAGTGAGGAGGGTCATAGCTTAGAAGAATATGAGCAGTATCTGGATGTCAACGAATACTTGAACGTGGTAGTCATGAATCTCTTCTACGGCAATGTCGACTGGCCAGGCAACAATACCGTCTTCTGGCGTCCCAATGATGACAAATCTAATCTGCCCATGATCTGGCGTGTGATTGTCAAAGATACAGACTTCGGATTGGGGCTCTACGGCAGGAAGCCCGACTTGAACACAATCGACATCCTTTATAATCCCCAAAACCATCCAGGTGATAACTGGGCTTGGACAGAACCTGCAACCCGTCTGCTCAAGAATATGCTGGAAAACCCAGATATTCGACAGATGTTCATTGACAAGTGCTGTATCTTCATGGGTGACTTCATGAATGCAGAAGGAACGGGTGCTGTTATGGATGCTATTTTGGATGAAGCGTTGGAGGAGTTTGTTGCCCATCGCGATAAGTACAACGGCGGTGGTGGCTGGTGGGGTCCAACCGACAACCGTGCAGACATTCTCAACAAGTTCGAAAATGCCAAGAAATGGCTCGCCGGCTATACCGAGCAAGGCTGGAGTGGCTCAACCACTTACCTTCCTCGTACAGAATACATCCTTCAGTTCTTAAAAAAACAATATCATCTTGGTGATGCTATTCCCGTAACAATCAACAAGGGTCTCACAGACCTTGAAGACGTTGAGGTTAAGGTGAACGGTATCAAACTTAGCGAGGGAACCTTCGGTGGTAAGTTCTTTGCAGGTCAGAACATCACCCTCGACTGGGTGGCTACCGAGGAAGCTGATGCCGACTTTAATGGTTGGACCATCGCTACCACACCAAAGAGCGGTTCTACTACATGCAAGTTTATTGAGGAAACTACCTATAATTTCAGCATACCCGATGACTGCAAGGAGGTGAATATCCGGCTGTCCAATGGTCTTGATGAGAGCATGGGTATCAAGAATCTGAATACGAAGAAGCAGGGTTCTTGGCGCATCGTTGGTACACAGCTCATTCTCTCGAACATCGAGCGTGGCACTAACATCAGCCTCTACGATATGGCTGGACGTACCATCTATCAGGGTAAGGCTAATGACAATCAGGTGCTCATTCCACTCGGATTTGGCAATGGTTCATATATCCTGAAGACAGGTAACAAGGTACAGAAGATTCGTTAAGAACAAAGAATCAGAAAATAAAGAAAGGCATCCAAATCAATGGATGCCTTTCTTTTTGGCGGAAGGTGAGGGATTCAAACCCCCGATACCCTAAAAGGGTATACCGGATTTCGAGTCCAGCGCGATCGTTCACTCTGCCAACCTTCCGATTGGATTTCTTCCAGGAATCGGATGCAAAGATAATACTTTTTCAGAGAACTGCCAAATTTATCTTAGAGAAATCAGAGTAGTTTACTGAGACGGTTACGCAGTTGCTCTGCCTCGCTCTTACGGATAGAGAGACGAATCTCACACGTATTATCGTAGGTCTGCGACAGAATGCGAGGATTCATCTCCTTGACGATACGCATCACATCGTTCATCTGTGGATAGGCAAACGAATAGGTGACAATCTCTTCTACCTGTCGTGTCTCAATGGTAGCGTGGGCAATCGCATCGGCGGCAGCTTCCCGATAGGCGACAATCAGTCCACTCGTTCCGAGATTCACCCCACCATAGTAACGCACCACCACGATGAGGATGTTGGTCAGTTCGTTGGAGTTAATCTGTCCTAATATTGGTTTGCCTGCTGTACTTGACGGTTCACCATCATCATTGGCACGGAACTCTTCCCTACCCGCTCCTAACATATAGGCATAGCATACGTGGCGCGCATCATAGTACTTCTTCCGATAGTCGGCAAGCAACTCCCTTACCACGTCGACAGTCTCAACGGGATGTGCAAAAGCGAGGAACTTACTACGTTTCTCCGTGTAATATCCCTCGCTTGTGGTTGCTATGGTTTTATACTCGTCAGTCATTAGGAGAGTTTGTGAATCACCAAGCCGCTACGCAGTTTCGGCTCAAACCATGTAGCCTTCGGCGGCATGATCTTACCGCTGTCGGCGATATCCATAATCTGCTGCATCGTCACAGGATAGAGTGCCAATGCTGCACGCATCTCACCAGAATCTACACGACGCTTCAATTCACCCAATCCACGCAGTCCACCTACGAAATCGATACGCTTAGAAGAACGCAAATCACCGATATTCAGAATCTCGTCAAGAATCAGACGGCTGGAGATATCCACATCCAATACACCAATAGGATCGGTATTGTCGTAGGTTCCCTCTTTGGCTTTCAACGAATACCAGTGCTGATCGAGATAGAGCGAGAACTCATGCAACTGCTGTGGCTTATATATTTCCGTACCCTTGTCTTCCACGATGAAGTTCACCTGCAGGGCAGCAAGGAACTCTTCTGAAGACATACCGTTGAGGTCTTTCACCACACGGTTGTAGTCAAGGATCGTCAACTGACTGGCTTGGAAGCATACCGCCATGAAGTAGTTATATTCCTCCGTACCAGTATGGTTGGGATTCTGCTTCTGTTTCTCGGCACCTACCAAAGCTGCAGCGGCAGAGCGATGATGTCCGTCAGCGATATACAGGCTTGGCATCTTGGCAAACTCATCGGTAATAGTCTGCATGTCTGCCTCATCACTGATAATCCAGAACTGATGACGGAAACCGTCAATAGGTGCAATGAAGTCATACTCAGGCTCTGTAGCGGCATAGCGCATAATC
This sequence comes from Prevotella sp., assembly GCA_017554145.1. GTDB lineage: Bacteria > Bacteroidota > Bacteroidia > Bacteroidales > Bacteroidaceae > Prevotella. The sequence goes on from JAFZIZ010000011.1 coordinate 70,237, forward strand.
AGCTCGTTGAGTACTGCGTTATCGGGATAGGCGAAGAACACCGGTTCGATGTTGGCATTGTTCACACGCACATGCTTCATGCGGTCTTCCTCCTTATCACGACGCGTCAGTTCATGCTTCTTGATATTACCCTTCGCATAGTCGTCGCAATGAGCACATACCACCAGACCATACTGTGTCTTACCGTTCATTGTCTGCGCATAGATGTAATACTGCTCCTTGTCGTCCTGTACCAGCCAACCCTTGTCCTGGAACTTCTGGAAGTTCTCGGCAGCCTTCTCATAGACTTTCGGATCATACTCCGAAGTACCTACTGGGAAATCAATCTCGGGTTTGATGATATGATACAGACTCTTCTCGTTGTCGCCAGCCTCGGCGCGTGCCTCTTCACTGTCAAGCACATCGTAAGGACGGCTCTCTACCTGCTCCACCAATGCTTTCGGTGGACGTATTCCTTTAAACGGTTTTACTATTGCCATAATAATTCTTGATAATATATATTAATTATAGGTGCAAAATTACGGAAAAGTTCTGAATCTTCAAAATAATTCCGTATATTTGCAGCATGAAACTATACTAAAACCAATATGAAGAAAATAATAGTATTGATAACTAGCATGTTGATGACGACCCTTTCATTCCATGCACAAAGTTTCGAAACGGCGACACAGGCTGTAAAAAATATGAAGGTTGGATGGAATCTGGGAAACACCTTGGATTCAAATTCTGGTGATGTGAATAATATGTGGATAGAGGCCTATAATACTAGTAGAAAACCCTCTGACTACGAGAAAGCATGGGGACAACCCATTACCAAACCAGAACTCATTAAGATGTTCAAGGATGCTGGATTCAATACTATCCGTGTACCAGTGACATGGTATCCGCACATGGAGGCGAATATTACATCTCTGAAGTGGGACAAGGAGAAAAACGACATCGGCACGAAGATACAGGCAGCTTGGATGAAGCGTGTTCACGAAATCGTTGACTACGTCATCAGCCAAGGCATGTATTGCATCATCAATATCCATCACGACACAGGCGCAGCCAATACGGCTTGGCTGATAGCCAGCGAGGAAGACTACGCGAAAGAGAAAGACCGTTTCGAGGCAGTATGGACACAGATTGCCGAAGAGTTCAAAGACTATGACGAGCACCTGCTCTTCGAAGCCTATAACGAGATGCTCGATCCATACGACTCTTGGTGCTTTGCATCCTTTGGTACTTCTGCCCGCTATAACACCAAGGTAGCGACTTCCGCCTACAATGCCATCAACAGTTACGCACAGAGTTTTGTCAATGCTGTCCGCGCTACAGGCGGCAATAATGCTCAGCGCAACCTTATCGTCAACACGTATGGCTCATGCAGTGGTGGTGGTACGTGGAATTCTCATTTGAAAGATCCTTTGAAGGAGATGAAGTGTCCTACCGATGCAGCAGGTGTTGGACATATCATCTTCCAGGTACACACCTACCCCTCACTGGTAAAAGACGACAAAGTGACAAACCGCACGCTCAAGAGCATTCAGGATGAGATTGACGATATGATAGACGCATGGAAGACATATCTCGTTTCCAAAGGGGCACCAGTGATTGTTGGCGAATGGGGTACTAGCAATGTCGATGCTAAAGTTACGGACTATGACGCTCGTCGTGCACTCATGCTCAAATTCGCAGAATACTTTGTCAAGCAGTGTAAGATTAACGATATTGCTACCATCTACTGGATGGGACTATCAGACGGCGCTCACCGCAGCGTCCCTGAGTTTAACCAACCAGACTTGAAGGACGCCATCATCAAAGGCTACTATGGTGAAGGAGGCTATTCTGGTGTCAGTCCGCTTATCTACAAACCTTCGTCCGACACTCCTATCTTCGACCTGCAAGGACGGAGAATTGTAAAGCCCCAACGTGGCATCTACATCCAAAACGGCAAAAAGTATATTGCCAAATAAGAAATATTTAGACCTCGAGACACCACGAAAGGTCTAACGAATTGGGAGCCTTCGGGCTCCTTTTTTGCAAATAAATTTGGTTTTTCGCTTACTTATTTGTATCTTTGTCCCGAATATAAAAACCTAACACAAACAATATGAATCCGAAAACAATTATCATGTCGGTACTGCTCACCTTGGGTGCAGCAAGTATGACAGCACAGACAGGAGGTTTTAACAATATTCCCAAGACCGTAAAAGCGAGTGATGCCCGTATCACAAATATCGGTGTGATGGCATCGGATATGATGCTATGGAAGGTCGAGAACGAGCAAAGCCATAAGATGGATACAATGGTGACAGCGGAGTCGTATATCCTCTGGAAGTCCGATGGTGATTTGGAAATGCAGGCAGAACGACACCGTGCTCAGGCTGATGCCATCAAGGAGAGGTTTCGTGCGCAGGTAATGTCCCAAAGAACTTCTCGCCGAGTGTCACCCATCGAACAGAAAGGAACTTTCAGGGAAGACTGGTTGTGCGAATTCCATTACAATGTTTTTACGTATGAATATCCCTCGATAGATGCCAACGGAAAACCAGTGACACTCTCGGGTATTGCCGCATGTCCCACAAAATCTGCTGATCAGGTGCAAGACGTGGTCATCGGTACGCATGTCACTATCGCATCCGACAGCGAACGTCCTTCTGCCCAAACCAAAAATTTTGACACTAGCGACTGGGGGGCATTGATGTCAATGGCGGCAGGCAAGAAGGTAAAACTGGGATGGGCTTCCAATTCCGTTGCGGGTGCTATATCTGCATTAACCCCAGCTTCTTTGATTGTTTTTCCTGTGTGGGTCGGTGTGGGTATCGCTGCCGAGGTGAAGTCGGGCGAAGATGCCTATAATAACAATCTGGTCATTATACCCGACTACGAAGGATATGGCTCAACGAAAGATAGGGCGCATCCGTATTTGTATCAAGAACTGACGGCACGGCAGGTAGTTGATGGAACACGCTATGGTATCGCCCTGTATAAGAACGACGCAGGGTTGGAGGACATCCGCCATTCCATCCGTGACGACTTCCGCACGATTAGTTGCGGCTACTCACAAGGAGGCTCCGTGGCTCTTGCTACCCACCGTTTCATCGAGCAAAACGGATTGGTAAACGAACTCCACTTTGTGGGCTCGCTCTGTGGCGACGGCCCTTACGACCCCATGGCGACACTGATGTACTACATGGAGAACGACTTAGCAGATAAGTCCATGAATATGCCTGTGGTGTTGCCACTCATCGTGAAAGGCATGCTGGACACCAATCCTTTCATGACCCGACATAAGGCGTCGGAATATTTTCGTCCCAAGTTTCTGGAGACAGGTGTCATGGACTGGATAGCAAGTAAGAAGAAGACGACAACTGACATAGACGATGGTCTGAAAGCAGCACATGGTGGCAAAGTCATGCTGCGCGACGTGATGAACGATGCCTGCTACGAATATTTCAAGAACATCTATGACCAGAACAAGTCGACCTTCACTGATGCCGCCGGTATTCCTTTGCCTACTAAGCGTGGCGTGATGGAAGACCTTCACTTTGCACTTGCCAGTAACGACATGACCAAGGGTTGGACGCCCCAGCATACCATCCTGCTATATCATTCGAAATTGGATCCTGTAGTACCCTTCGTGAATGCCACCAGTGCCAAAAACAGTTTTGGGGCCTGGTCTGTATTGCATACCTCGAACATAGATAACCATAACAACGCAGGTACAGACTTCTTCCAAGGCGAGTTAAGCGACGTCATTCTCAAATTTTCTATACAGTTATTCAGGGCGAAGAAACAACTGTGTGATTTGGACTGGAAGAACCAACAGAAAGGAAGTATAACGGAATGGTAGAACCCTTAAAACTTGAACGGCAATGAAAAAATATTTATTTTCCATCATCACAGTTCTGATGCTGAGCCTGACAGCGAGTGCACAGATCATGAAAGGTACGCTGAGAATAGGCGACAAGGTAGTCACAGCCGAATTCCTCAAACTTTCTGACAACACCGTTGCTGTGGGTAACGGACGTAATGCCTGCGTTTCACAGTACGAGAGTAACGGACTGCTCACCATCCCTGGCGAGGTGACAATTGATGGCATAACCTACAAGGTAGTGGAAGTGTCGCGGTTGGCATTCCGTTTGTGTAATGGGATTACTGGGGTCAACATCCAGGAGAACACCGAGAAAATAGAGGAGTATGCCTTCATTGGCTGCAGCAGCATTCAGAACATCACGCTGCCGACCAGTCTACAGACCATCGGCGCCGGCGCCTTCGCCAGCTGCTACGATGCCTTGAAGACGGTGACATGCCTGGCCGACGAGCCTGCCCAGTGGGAGGACCTCGACGTGTTCCGTCCTATCACGGGCGACGATTTGATGTACAGCTACGACAAGCAACTCTTCGTGACCAACAAGGAAAACTATGCGCAGGCCGACGGATGGAAGTTCTTCCCCAACGTGAAGTTCGGACAGGGAACGTACTATGTCTACGATGCTGCCGACCTTACGCTGCTGCGCGACCGCAGCCAACTGGGCAACGCCATGGCGTATATCAGTGACGTGGTGCTTGCCAACGACATCGACATGACAGGAGTGACGTGGAGCCACGGCATGGGAGTGAGCGAGGAGGAACCCTTTATCGCCCATTTCGACGGACAGGGCCACACCATTACGGGTCTCACCGTGAACAGCACCGACTGCCCCGCCTTCATCGCACACTATGGTGGCGGTCTTATTGAGAACGTCACCTTCCGCAACTGCAAAAGCATGAACCACACGCCGACGGGCTACAGTGCCATCGTCGTCGGCGAGTCGGGCCGTTTCATGTTGAGCAACGTGTGGGTGGAGAACTGCATCGTGGCGGGCGGACAATACATGGGAGCGCTGATAGGCCACAGCATCACGCCCGGCACGAACATCACCGACTGCGTGGTGAAGGACATCGACATGAAACCCTATCCGCAACTCGGCGTCAAGGCGGGGGCTTTGGTGGGGCTGGCTGCCAGCGGCAATGCCTGGCACTGTGCCGTCATTGGCAACTACGGCGTGACAATCGACTTTACAGAGTTCCCCGACGTGTATACCTCACCCTTCCGTGATTTCCTTGAGGTGGCACGTCCCTTCGTGGCCCAGTGCTCCGACGGTGAACAGTTCCAGATGCACAGCAGCTATGCCACGAAAAATGTCTTCAAGGACTACACCATTCCCGACTTTATGGTTTATGACAGCGATGTAGCCATTGCCGGCCATAAAATCGACATCATCGATACCGACGGCTCGCCGAAACAACTCACACTGGACGAGAACGACATGAAGACGCTCCTCATGGCTGGCATCCTCGGCAGGCAGTGGACTTACGCCGAGGGTCAGTACCCCTTGCCCGACATCTATGGCAGTTACTTCCCAGTGGAAGTGAACAAAGCCACCTACTGCTTCAACGCCACTTCTGCCGACGACATCCCCGTGAACCGTCTCTTCTCGCGCACCGCCCAGCCGAAGGATTTCCTCAACCTGAGTGCCAATGGCTACACCAGCAAGGAATATGAGACCTCGAAAGTATGGATAGACGATAACTTCACCACTGGTTTCGGTGCACTGCCCATTGGCACTGCCACCATCACTTGCAGCAACGGTGTCATCTACGACCGTACGCTCACTGCTCCTGCCAGTGCTATTGCCGTTGAGAAGGCACAACTCGTTGATGTCGACAAGGACGGTGAAGTCACCATTACCGCCCAAGGAAGTCTTGACTATATCGGCGACGAAATCATTATTGATGCAGAAACAGCCTACGAACCCAAGGGCTATAGTGTCTGCCTGCCCTACAGCCTCCAGTTGAATGGTCCTTCGCATGTGTTCTATCCTGCCAGCATTCAAGAGCGCGACGGCTTGCAGTTCGTCACCATGACAGAGAGCCAGACGATTGAGGCATGGCGGCCTTGTCTCGTGACGGTAGCGCAGGAATCCTTACCCCTGGGCACCGATGCCCAAGTCGTCTTCAAACCGAAGACCGCCGATTCAGACTTCAAACCGGCCGGCAGTCCATACGCCATGATTGGTACCAAAGAGGCGCAGGCGGAAAACGGACTCAACTACTTCTGTCTGGACGACGATGACCTGTGGTCTTATACCAATCCTTCGACACTGCTCCCCTTCCGTTCCTATTTTACCAGTACAGGAACCGATAAATTCGTGGAGTTTACCACGGGTATGGGCTATCGTGCCGAACTCGTGAACGATACGCTGACCTTCCGCAAGGGACTGCCCCTGACCGCCGAGGCAGAAGGAATGCCGTGGTGGTTTGTCGACCGTGCCTACAACAATACGAATGATGATTACTTTGGGCATCTGCTATGGAGTCCCTTTGCAGAGCAAGTCACAATGGTTGAGTTCGACCCTTCCTTCAACAATGCACGTCCCAGAATCATGGAAGGATGGTTCTATGGTTTCCATAAACTGAACACTATCGCAGGACTGGAATACCTCAATACTTCGGAGGTGGAATCGATGTTCAAGTTGTTCGGTGGGTGTGAGTCGCTCACTAAGCTTGACCTCAGCCACTTCGATACGCATCAAGTTTCTTATATGCTTGGCATGTTTGAAGGCTGTACCAGCCTGAAGAAGATTATCATTGGCAAGGACTGGGACACGGGAACGCCCGCCAAGCCGATAGAGATGTTCAAGGGATGCACCAGTATTGTCGGACAATATGGCAAAACGTATAATCCCGACCAGACGTCCCATGAATATGCCAACGCCGGACCTGATGGCTATCTGTGGAGAGACTATCCTTACTATGTGGCAGTCAAGTCAGGTGATGGCACCCTTACTTTCCAAGGCAGTGATACGGCACCCGACGGCTCTACCGTTTACGATGCCACCAATACGGGCGACGGACAGCCCGAATGGTATGATTATGATTTTAAGAAAGTGGTCATCGAACCCTCGTTCCTCATGGCCCGTCCTACCAGTTGCAGTTACTGGTTTGCCCAAGGACTGCGTGCCGATCAAGGCATTCAAACCATTGAGGGCTTGGAAAACCTGAACACCAGCCGTGCCACCAGCATGAAGGGCATGTTTACCAATTGCCAACAGGCCGTGCTCGACGTCAGCCACTTCAATACCCACTTTGTGACGGATATGTCGGAGATGTTCCAGAATTGCACCAACCTTACCACACTCGACGTGAGTCACTTCAATACGGCTGTTGTCACTACGATGGAAGAAATGTTCGCTGGGTGTGAGCACCTCACTACACTCGACGTGACTGGGCTCAAGACGTTCAATGTTGAAACGATGCAAGGCATGTTCTCTGGGTGTAAGGCACTGACGGAACTCGACCTCAACAATTTCAACATCGACAAACTGACGAACATGACCACCATGTTTATGTATTGCGAGCAACTCCGTACCCTCTGGTGTGATAACTCATGGGAGGGCGTCGAAAATTCTGTCAATATGTTTGGCAAATGCGAACGCTTGGAAGGTGCCGTGAAATATGAGTATTCTGAAACCACGCTCGACGGCAGCATGGCGAATCCCGAGACGGGTTACTTCACGGCATCACCCGCCGTGACACTCCTCGACACAGGCGACAATAGTGAGGCGTTTGCAAAATACGACGGAAAGATTGTCAACCTCACCTACGACCGCGTGCTCCGTGCTACCGACAATGGCGACGGCACCTATAGCAGCCGTGCCTATACGATCTGTCTGCCCTACGACCTGGACGTCATCAAGAATTGGGTTCAAGGAAAGGCCGATGTGTATCAGCTCTATTTCATCAAAGACAACAAGGAGTTCATCTTCTCCAATAGCATGCACGGTGGTGTGTTGAAGGCTGGTCATGCCTATTTGGTCGTGGTCAATGAGGGAGAGATCAGTCTCAATGCTCATCGCGTCACACTCACCAGTCAGCCAGATGAAGGTCTAAAGGTCTATGATAATGACGAAGATACATTCAAAGGCATGTGGCGTGGAACATTCACAAAGATAGAGAGTGCCGATGCTGCCGCCATGTTTGCCTATAGCCTGCAATCTGACGGCTTCTTCAAACGTATACGTCCTGACACGCCTTGGGCTTGGTGGGGCGCCTTCCGCTCTATGTTCTGCGCCAAGGAGTTCTTGGGTAATAATGTTTACAAGCCGCTATATCAGGAATTCATTGCCGGCGATGAAGCTCCTATCGTCGATTTTCCTGCAGACAGTTTCGATGGCGACACGGATATCCCCGACGATGGAGATGGTATCCTGCATGTCATCAACAATGACGGTACCCATCGCTATTTCGACCTGCAAGGTCGTCAACTCAGTGGCAAACCAACTCGCAAGGGTATCTATATATATAAAGGTAAAAAAGTAATAAAGTAAAAAAGATGAAAAAGAAAGAATATCAGAAGCCCGCCTTTTACGCGGTCAAAGTAGGACAGAGAAGAGTGATTTGTACTAGTGATCCTGATCCAAATCAAGATCCAGAAGAAAGTGGTGGCAATTAATTCTCGTCGCTACGATGATTGGGACAGCCAATCTCTCTAAGGAGATTTAATATGTATGAACCTTTCTCCAGCCGAAGTGCCAGAGACGGAAGATGGGTTCCCAGAGGCATTCCGAGGGAAAGTAGCGGAATAGCCTGATATCACGTTTCAGACGGAGAATATTTCTGCCAATGGTAGTATCAGCATTAAACCATTTGGCATTAGATTTATGCCTTTTTCCAAAGTTTCCTCCTTCCATGATTTCTTCAAGCAGGAGCCTTCCTTTTCTTTCATCCACAGGAGCTATCAGATACTTCTCCTCCATGCCAAGCACCTCTTTCAATACCCACATTACCGCTCTGGCAAAGTTATACAGCTTCAAATGCTTTAGTGTATTTTTCAATTCTCCATCCTCCATTCTCCATTTATCATTAGCGGAACGCAGAAGATAATAGTAGTCTATCATCTGCCTCAGACCAATGCCTTTCTGAATCACATGTCGGTAGATATGGCTCAACTGGAATACTACGTTGAACTCCCTTGTTGGTACAGGAATACTTCCTGCCCCCTCCGGTAAATCAATCATGCACCTTTCACCGTGACCCTTGAACCACCTTTGCAGTCGTCGATTCATTATAAGATTATTTGCAAACGAGGGCCGATAATGAACCTCCACCTCAACATCTTTGTAATCACCATAATGTACATGATGATAGCACGCCTTGCCTTCAGGATTCTTGCCCCTGACGTATCTGGTGATCTCCTTGACGGGCTTATTTGTCACAAACAGGTCAATGTCGCCAGAAGTACGCAACAGTGGATTAGGGTACAACGCAGCATTGCCTTGGCCTTTCAGGATACACGTCTCTAATCCATCCTTCTGGAATGCAGACGTAATCTCTACGCACCGCTTATTCACCAGTTTATTCTGTTCTTTGATATCATAAGCATAGCCTATCCACTCTGCGAGATCATCAAAAGGAATCTTCAGTTTCTCCTGATTATTTTGCTCCTTGCATCCTCTTTCAATGCCTTGATAAAAAACGCCGACAATAGCCTGACATTCTGCCCAGTCCATCAGATCCATCCAGTCAATGTCCTTGACACTCACTGGAAGTTTTAACGTATCATCGATACAATATCGTAAGAACTCAAGATAAGTATCTTCCATTGGGGGACGAAATTACGAAAAATATCTGAATCTGCCAAAACTCTGCACCATTTTACGCCTTTCATCCCTCTTCTTTACCTTTTTACCTTTTCCTCACTCCTCTTTAACCTTTACTATCGTCCCTTCGGACTTCCTTTTTTGTATTTTATTCGTAATAAGATTTTGACATGTGGATAAATCTTGAACCTTTGCATTGTCTTCGAGGATAAATTTACGGGTACGTGTACTAGTAATTTCTCCTACGTGTACTAGGAAATACTCCCACGTGTACTAGGAAATTCTCACGTGTAACCCCAAATCTTTAAACTCTACCTGTCCCTGCTTCGATACAGCGAAAGAGTATAAGAATCTGTAAATAAAGAAGGGCGGATGTCAAAACTGACACCCACCCTACTCTTTATTCTTTGTCTTTCAGTTTACTTGTTCACCTGGAACTTCGTGTCACCATCCTTGAAGAAGGCGTTAATCTGCTTAGCAGCGGCGATACCAGCATTGATGTTGGCCTCAGCTGTCTGAGCACCCATCTTCTTAGGTGTTGAGAAGTAACGACCTTCGAACTTAGCGAACTCGTCGTTAGCATCGGGCATGATGTCAGTCACGAACTTCAAGTCCTCACGCTCAGCCATCAACTTGATGAGACCAGCCTCGTCAACGACTTCCTTACGAGCGGTGTTCACCAAGATACCACCCTTCTTCATCTTACCAACCAAAGCGTAGTTGATGCTCTGCTTGGTCTCAGGAGTAGCGGGGATATGCAGGGAAACAACGTCGCACTGCTCGAAGAGTGCATCCTGATTGGCAACGGCATGAACACCAGCCTTCTCGATAACCTCTGCAGGGCAGAATGCATCGTAAGCATAAACATCCATACCAAAGCCCTTGGCGATGCGAGCCACATTGCGACCTACATTACCGAAAGCGAGGATACCGAGTTTCTTACCCAGCAACTCAGAACCGCTCTTACCGTTGTAGAATCCGCGAACTGCCATGACGAGCAGACCGAATACCAACTCGGCTACGGCATTGGCATTCTGACCAGGAGTGTTCTCGGCTACCACATTGTGAGCAGTAGCAGCGGCGAGGTCGATATTATCGTAACCAGCACCTGCGCGAACCACAATCTTCAACTGCTTGGCTGCGTCCAGAACCTCAGCATCTACCTTATCCGAACGGATAATGAGTGCATCAGCATCCTTTACAGCGTCCAGCAACTGAGCCTTCTCTGTATATTTCTCCAGCAGGGCCAGCTCATTGCCGGCTGCTTCAACTTCTTTGCGAATGCCTTCTACTGCAGCACTTGCAAAAGGTTTTTCTGTAGCTACAAGAATCTTCATAACTCTTAATTCTTAACTCTTAATTCTTAATTAGTGCTGTGCCTCAAACTCCTTCATGCAGGCAACGAGAGCATTGCAGCCTTCGATGGTCTGAGCATTGTAGCAAGAAGCACGGAAACCACCTACTGAGCGGTGACCCTTCACGCCAACCATACCCTTTGATACAGCGAAGTCGAGGAAGTCTTTCTCCAACTCCTTGTACTCATCAGCCATCACGAAGCAGATGTTCATCAGTGAACGGTCTTCCTCAACGGCAGTACCCTTGAACATCTTGTTGCGGTCGATCTCACCATAGACAATCTCTGCACGCTGCTGAGCCAGCTTATCCATAGCCTCAACACCACCGTTCTTCTTGATCCAACGAAGCGTCTCAAGAGCGCTGTAGATAGGAACTACAGGAGGAGTATTGAACATAGAACCCTTGTCCACGTGTGTACGATAGTCGAGCATGGTAGGAATCTCACGAGGAGCCTTACCCAGTTTCTCGTCCTTCAGGATGATGATGGTCACGCCAGCCATAGCCAGGTTCTTCTGAGCACCAGCATAAATAGCATCGTACTTCTTCACGTCGATAGGACGGCTGAAGATATCAGATGACATATCGGCAATCAGAGGAACATTGACGTCGAGGTCCTTGCGGATCTCTGTACCGTAGATCGTGTTGTTGGTTGTGATATGCAGGTAGTCTGCATCAGCAGGAACAGTCCATCCTTTGGGGATGAAGGTATAGTTGGCATCTGCGGAAGAAGCCACCTCTACGACCTCACCAAACAATTTTGCCTCCTTCATAGCCTTCTTAGCCCAAACACCTGTGTTCAGGTAAGCAGCCTTCTTAATCAGGAAGTTGAAAGGAATCATGCAGAACTCGAGGCTTGCACCACCACCGAGGAAAATGACTGAGTAGCCCTCAGGAACCTGCAGCAACTCTTTTACGAGAGCTACTGCCTCGTCAACGACGGGCTGAAAATCCTTGGCACGATGGCTGATCTCCATCAAAGAGAGACCAGAACCGTTGAAGTCTAAACACTGCTGAGCAGTCTTCTCGATCACTTCGCGAGGAAGCATTGAGGGACCTGCGTTAAAGTTGTACTTCTTCATTTTGATTGTGAATTTAATTATTTGTTATACTTTATCTTTTATCTGTTTTTGCTAAAACGATGCGAAATTACACTTTTTATTTGAATTGGACAAATATTTGAGCAAAAATTAAGCATTTTAGACGATTTTCTTACGTTTTGCCAAGTCTGCCTTGCAATATCTATCTCACAGGCTCTATTATTGTCTTGATTCCCTTGATCTTTTCTCCCTGTGTCTGACGTAACACTTGCTGGAGTTTTTCACGCTTGACGGCAACATACGAATAGCGGTTGTTCACATCGATTCGTCCAATCTCTGATGACTCCAAGCCGCCCTTCTTACAGAGGAATCCCACAATATCGCCCTTGCTCACCTTGTCCTTCTTGCCCTTACCGATGTAGAGGGTTGCATTTTTTGGAGCCTTTGGCTCTTGGCTTTTAGCTGTTGGCGTATAGGGTTCTACTTCTCCTTCCACATACTCAGGAATCTGTTCCTCAGGACCTGTGATGAAAAATGCTTTTCCCTGTTTGTCCCAACGGGCGGTACGACCCACTCGATGGATATAGCCTTCCTCACTCTCCGGCATGTGATAGTGGATGATATTGGCAATATCAGGGATATCCAATCCTCGCGAAGCAAGATCCGTACTTATCATCACATTGGCAGAACCATTAGAGAACTTATAGAGCGCATCCTCGCGTTGTTTCTGTTCCAATCCTCCGTGAAAGAAACTGGTGGTGAATCCCTGTTCCGAGAGATAACGGTTTACCCGCTCCACCGAGTCGCGATAGTTCAGGAAGACAATGCTACTCTCATCACCCATATCCAACAATAACTGACGCAACGTGTCGAGTTTGTCCTTCGTGGGACTCTTCACCTCATAAAGCGTTACCCTTTCCGACGTCTGCTCGTCTTCTGGCAGAAAGTCGACTACCGTCCCCTTCTTCGCCATATTCACAAACTGCGGAATCTGTTCGGCATTAGTGGCCGACAACAGGATACGGCGCTTCAAGCCTGGCAGACTCTTAATGAGTTTCTGCATTTCAGCATGGAATCCCATTTCGAGACACTTGTCAAACTCATCGATGACGAGCCAGTGAATGCCATAGCGTGAGATATTCTCCTTGTCGAGATGGTCATTCAGTCGTCCAGGGGTTCCGAAGATAATCTGCGGCTTCACCTCCTTCAACTTACGATGCTCGTCCATGGCAGCACGACCGCCATAGCAACTGACTGAACGGAAACCAGAACCCATATCACGAAGCACGGTGTCTGTCTGCAAGGCGAGTTCCCTGCCTGGTACTACCACCAAAGCCTGCACCTCGTCAGACGAGGCATCTAACCGTTGCAGCAATGGCAACAGATACGCCAGTGTCTTTCCCGTTCCAGTAGGTGATAGTAAAACAACATCACCGTCGGAGCATAATATCGCTTCGGCGGCGTGTTGCTGCATCTCGTTAAGTTCGGTGATGCGTAGTTTGGCGAGAATCTTCTGTATATCCACGCTTATTTTTTCTCTTCTTTCTTCTCTTCAGTCTTATTGAAAGTAGACTTATAAGCCTTGTTCAGACCATTGATGACATCAGCAGTGATATCGAAACGCTTAGCAGCGTAAAGAATGTTATCACCCTGCTTGGTGAGAATCAGGTCGTACTTCTTATCCTTATTATATTTGGCAAGGAAATGCTGAAGACTGTCACGAAGACCCTCGTTATAGGTAGAGGTCTCATTGGCGAGTTCATTCTCCAGACGAACCTGCAACTGCTGCAAGTCATTCTGCTGACGCTGGATGGCAGCCTGCTGGCTCTCAGCCTGCTCACGACTGGTGAAACCATTGTTGTTCAGTTTCTGCTGGAAATTGTTCATGGCGTTCTGCAACTGCTGTCCTTTTTGGTTTAGTGTATTACGGGCATTGTTGCTCTTCTTCTGGAGAACGAGTGTGAAGTCCTTGCAGAACTCATACTGTGTCATCAAGGAGTCAACCTCCACGTAAGCGATTTTCAGTCCTGTTCCGCCAAGCGAGTCTGCATCTGCGGGTTGGTCGTCCATCTTAGGACTTGCATTGTTACATGAAGCGAGTGCTACGATGGCGGCAACAGCCATAGTGCCAAAAATGTACTTTTTCATTTTTACTGTTTTATTCGTTATTATGTTATTTCTATCTTACGCTCTCTCTTTGACGGCAAATCTGCTCTTGCGGCGCATCTCCCGGTCTTGGTCCATGACGCAGTGGATACCTCTCTCACGCATTGCCTTACTGTCGTGAATATGCTGCGACGAGAAGGTACCGTTCTTGCGAAAAAAGACTTTCACCAAGAAAAAAGCCATCCCTATAGCAATTATTAACGTGCTAATTAGCAGTATTTCCATCATAAATGATTATTTTTGCGGGTGCAAAGATAATAATAAAAGATTAAACATTGAATATTAAACATTAAAATAAATATTAATTATGAATAAAAGTGAGTTAAAACCTGCCGTTGTCTTCCAACATTTTGCGAAGATTAACGAAATCCCACGCCCTTCTAAGCGTGAAGAGAAGATGATTGAATATCTGAAAAACTTCGGTGAGAGCCGCGGACTGGAGACGAAAGTCGATGAAGTGGGTAATGTGGTGATTCGTAAAGGGGCCACTCCTGGCTATGAAGACTGCAAGACTGTCATCCTACAGAGCCACATGGACATGGTATGCGACTGTCTGCCTGACGTGAAGATTGATTTCGACAAGGAAGGTATCACCACTTATATAGATGGCGAATGGCTGCGTGCCAAAGGAACCACACTTGGTGCTGATGACGGTATCGGCATCGCTATGGAACTGGCAATCCTTGACAGCAACGATATCGAGCATGGTCCTATCGAGTGTGTTTTCACGCGCGATGAGGAGACAGGACTGACGGGTGCCGAGGGTATGAAAGCCGGTTTTATGAATGGCGACTTCCTGATCAACCTTGACTCCGAGGACGAGGGTGAGATTTTTGTATCCTGTGCTGGTGGTCGTACCACCACAGCCCAATTTGAGATGCAGCGTCAGCCCGCCCCTGAGGGTTATTTCTTCATCAAGGGTTCTGTCAAGGGCCTCGTCGGAGGGCACTCTGGTGATGACATCAACAAGAAACGCGCCAATGGCCTGAAAATCATCGCCCGCTTTGTCTATCAGGAGATGGAGCGTTATGAGGGTGTCCATTTGGTACGTCTTCATGGTGGTAGCCTGCATAATGCCATCCCTCGTGGCGGCTATTTCGTTCTGGCAGTCCCTGATGCCATCAAAGAAAACATTCGTGTCGACTGGAACATCTTCTCTGCCCAGGTTAACGAGGAGTTCTTGGTCAACGACCCAATGATGGTTTGGCGCATGCGCAGTTATGACCCAGAGCCCATCATCGACGACGATACGGCTCGTCGTTTCGTCTATGCCCTTCAGGCTGTTGACAATGGCGTCTATGCTGTTTGTCAAGACGAGGCATTAGGAGGTATGACAGAGACTTCCAGTAATCTGGCTCGTGTGGAGACGAATGAATCGACGATTGATATCATGACCTCTCAGCGATCGAATGTCATGTCGAATCTGGACAACATGTGTAATACCGTTGCCGCCACTTTCAAATTGGCTGGTGCGAAAGTAACCTTCTCTGAGGGTTATCCTGCCTGGAAGATGCGCACGAACAGTGAATTACAGAGTATCGTAAAGTACACCTACCACAAATTGTTCCAGAAAGACCCGATTATCAAGGGTATCCATGCAGGACTGGAGTGTGGCTTGTTCGCAGAGCGTTATCCAAATCTGGATATGATCAGTATGGGTCCTACCCTTCGTGATGTGCATACCCCTGATGAGCGTCTGCTCATTCCTACCGTTCAGATGGTATGGGATCATCTCTTGCTCACCCTCAAAAACATACCTCATCAGTCATGAAACAGTATCTATATATTATAATAATGTGTGTCACCATACTGCTGTTCGCCTCGTGCGGACCGCAGTATGATGCCGAAGACCTGGTAGAGAACTTCATGGAGCAGAATATGCGAGAGGAGATGAAGCCGTCAGCGATTCGCTTTACGGATATCGACTCTACCACGTTTGTCAACGACTCCGTTATCATCAGTCTTCGCCATCAGGCTCGTCGCGCCCAGCGTTATCGTCCTGATGTGAAGTATGCGCCAGACCAGCCTTTCAAGAAACTCATCGTTACCCGTGTCACCTACCGTATCGAGGACCAGGAATATAACGACACCTATTACCTCGACATGGATTTGACCCGTGTCATAGCATACAAGGAAAACTAAGTATCAGATTCTGCTCACCTGCTTCACACCCTTGACGGTGCGTAACTTCTTGATAAGAGATTCCAAACGAGTATTGTCGTCAATCATAATAGTGAGATTGCCGCTGAAGAGTCCGTCGTGCGAATCGATATTGATGCTACGCAAGACGAGGCGCTCGTCTTTGGAGATGATGCTCGTAAGATTATTGACAATACCAATGTCATCCGTACCGATGACATGAAGGGTGATGGCATACTGAGAGGACCCTTTCCCACTCCACTTCGCCTTGACGATGCGATAACCGAAACGCTTCTTAAGTTCAGGGGCGTTAGGACAGTCTTCGCGATGAATCTTAATGCCACCGCTAACGGTAACGAAGCCGAAGACTTTATCTCCATAAATGGGTTGACAGCAACGTGCCAACTGATAGTCAACGCCCTTCATACCTTGGTCGATGACAAGAACATCGTCTGTAAGGTGAGTGGTGAGAGGTGAGAGGTGAGAGTCGTCCAAGACGAAATCTGCTGCCGTCTGGGCTACATTGTTGCCTGTGATGGGCTGTTCACCCTGCTGTATCTCAATATATTTGTCGATGACCTCATTGACGTCAAGCGTACCGTCTGCCAACTGACGATAGAAATCACTGGTCTCTTTGAAACCGAGTTTTTTCACGAGGTGCTGCATAGCAGCCTCCTCCATTTCCACCTTTCGGTTGCGGAACTTACGTTCCAGCATCTCTTTGGCAAAGAGACCTTCCTTCACCTGTGTCTCCTTCAATGCCAGACGGATTTTCGACTTGGCACGCGAAGTCTTCACAATGTTTAACCACTCCTGTCGTGGTTTTTGGTTGGAGGAAGTCATGATCTCCACCTGATCACCACTCTGTAGCGGTTGACGCAATGGCACCACCTTATTATTAATACGGGCACCAGTACATGCATTACCTATCTTAGAATGGATATGGTAGGCGAAGTCGAGCACGGTGGCACCCTTCGGAAACTTATAGAGATCACCCTTGGGCGTAAAGACAAACACCTCGTCTTCATAGAGGTCCATCTTAAACTGGTCCATCGCCTCCAATCCGTCGGAGGTCTCTAGCATCGAACGGATATTCGTGAGCCACTCGTCAAGTCCCGTCTCACCCTTCACACCTTTATAGCGCCAATGGGCAGCCACACCACGTTCGGCAATCTCGTCCATGCGTTCCGTACGAATCTGCACCTCTACCCATTTCTGTTCGGGACCTAATACGGTGATGTGAAGACTCTCATAACCGTTAGACTTCGGCACACTCAACCAGTCGCGCAAGCGCTTAGGGTTAGGTTGGTACATCGAAGTGACGATGGCAAACGCCTGCCAACAGTGCATCTTCTCCTTCTCTATCGGCGCATCAATGATAATACGGATAGCAAAGAGGTCGTAGACACCCTCAAACGGACATTTCTGCTTCTTCATCTTTTGCCAGATGGAATGGATAGACTTCGTGCGTCCTTTGATATGGAACTTCAGACCTGCTGCCTGAAGATGTTCACTGACAGGCTGGATGAAACGCTCGATATAGGCATCACGGCTCTTCTTCGTCTCGCTCAGTTTCTCACGGATATGATAATAGGCATCATGCTCCAAGTATTTCAGTGAGAGGTCTTCGAGTTCCGACTTCATCTTATAGAGACCTAACTTATGAGCCAACGGCGCATAGAGATAGGCAGCCTCGATACTTACCTCCTTCTTGGCCTCTGCATTCTCTGTATCACGAATCTGGCGCATCAAGTTCACACGGTCGGCAATCATAATCAGGATGACGCGCATATCCTCGGCAAACGAAAGTAGCAGGTTGCGGAAGTTTTCCGTCTCCACCACAGGATTCTTCTTGTAGAGTTCCTGAATGCGCTGTAGACCACGCAAGATACGAGCCACCGACTCACCGAACTCATTCTTCACCTCCTCAATAGTAAGATGACCGTCTTCGATACTGGGATGTAGCAGGATGGCAAGCACTGCATCGCGCTTCAGTCCTATCTCCTCCACCACCAGTGCCGCCGTTTGAAAAGCCAACAGAATGGGATTCAGTCCAAACACATCACGGTGTATCTGGCTCTGCTCGATATAACTGCTCAGATACTTACGCATTTTCTCTTCATCGCCTTCGACAAGCGACGACAATACTTCTTGACGTATCTGACTATGCAATGCAAGAGCCTCTTCCCTTTCCTGTGATGTAAATTCGAATTTATCTGTCATGCTTGTTTTGCTTCATTTGTGGGACAAAGGTACGAATAAGTGAGCGAAATGCAAAAGTTTTCACCTAATCTTTTGGCACAGTCAATGATTTTCCTTATCTTTGCAAAATAGAATCTAATAAAAAACAATTGCATTATGTTATCACAACAAGACCTAAAGCAACTCGCCCAAAAGGGCATTAGTGAAGCACAGATTGAGCATCAGCTCGGACAGTTTAAAACAGGTTTCCCATTCTTGAAGTTGGAAGCAGCCGCCAGCATCGAGCGTGGCATCATGGCTCCTAATGAGGACGATCGTAAGAAATATGTGGAAGCTTGGCTGCAATATAAGGCTGCCGGCAAGCGTGTGGTGAAGTTCGTTCCTGCCTCTGGTGCTGCCAGTCGCATGTTCAAGGATATGTTTGCCTTTGTCGATGCTGACTACGACGTGCCTACTACTGACTTTGAAAAGAAGTATTTCGACAACATCGAGAAGTTTGCTTTCTACAACGAATTGGATGCTGCCTGTCAGAAGAATGAAGGTAAGGGTATTAAGGCACTCATCAGCGAAGGCAACTACAAGGCAGTAGCAGCCAATATGTTGAAGGCAGAAGGACTGAACTACGGACAATTACCCAAGGGACTCCTCCTCTTCCACAACTACGCCGAAGGGCCTCGCACGCCGATGGAAGAGCATTTGGTGGAGGGAGCCCTCTATGCTGCCAGCAATGGTGAGGCTCATGTCCACTTCACTGTCTCTCACGAGCACATGGAACTCTTCAAACAGAAGGTTGCCCAGAAGGCAGACCTTTATGCGAAGAAATATGGTATCCAGTACGATATCACCTTCTCTGAACAGAAGCCTTCTACCGATACTGTTGCCGCTAATCCCGACGGAACACCATTCCGCAATAGCGACGGTTCCCTACTCTTCCGTCCAGGAGGACATGGTGCACTGATTGAAAACCTGAACGAGATAGCTGCCGATGTTATCTTCGTGAAGAATATCGATAATGTAGTGCCTGATCGTCTGAAGCCCGAGACTGTAGAGTGGAAACAGATTATCGCAGGTGTACTCGTTACGCTCCAGCAGAAAGCCTTCGACTATCTGCGTCTCTTGGATACAGGTAAGTACACCCACGAGCAGATTGAGGAGATCATCCGCTTCGTACAACAAGACCTCTGCTGCCGTAAGCACGATATCAAGGAACTGGAAGATGCCGAACTGGTCATCTATCTGCGTGAGAAACTCAACCGTCCAATGCGTGTCTGCGGTGTCGTGAAGAATGTCGGAGAGCCTGGTGGTGGTCCGTTCCTTACCTATAATCAGGACGGTACCGTTAGCTTGCAGATTCTCGAGTCTTCACAGATTGACAAGTCAAACAAGGAATATATGGAGATGTTCACCAAAGGCACTCATTTCAATCCAGTTGACCTTGTCTGCGCTGTGAAGGACTACAAGGGCAATGCTTTCGACCTTCCTAAGTATGTCGACCCAACTACAGGCTTTATTTCCCAGAAGTCGAAGAATGGCAAGGAGTTGCAGGCACTGGAGTTACCAGGACTTTGGAACGGTGCAATGAGCAACTGGTCAACCATCTTCGTTGAGGTTCCTCTCGGCACTTTCAATCCTGTGAAGACTGTTAACGACCTATTACGCGAACAACACCAATAACCCCAATAAGAGAGGCTTGCCAATTGGCAAGCCTCTCAATATATATACTTTTCGCACAGAAACAAAAATGTGTTGTCTCAACGGATGATGCCTGCTTGCTGAAGCGTGGTGATGACGACATCGGCGGCTTCCTGGCGCTTGCGGTCGAGTTGCTGATATTGAGCGAGTTGCTGGGAATGGTTGGCAAGAAGCTGGGCAACGACCTCGGAAGTGACACGGGCGATGCGGAGTTCCTCACGCTGTGGATCCCATGCAGCGAGATAGCAGACGAGGTTTTCTAACTTCGAGAGACTGCCAAACGACTTCTTGGTAAAAGGAATACCGCTGTCGCCGTTGGCGATACTGAAACGGGAAGGGGCAATGTCCTGACGGGCAAACAACACCTTATCACCCAAACGCCACGCACGGACATAGACGTCGCCAAACGTATTGAAGGGACGGAGGTTGAGATAGAGCGAGTCGACATACTCCACGACGCTGGCGCTTTTGCGTAACAGGCTGGCAGTCTTCTTGTCGGAAGCACTTACCTCAAGTGCCAAACGGTCTTGCTTGGAGGAAGGTTTCAACTCCACCCTGCCCTTTACCTCTTGCCATTGGTCGCTGAGGAAGTCCTGCCAACTGGCACAATATCTGGTCTGTGCCACACAGCACAGGGGCATCATCATCAGGAAAAAGAATAGTTTGCGCATGGTCATTTCTGATATCGTTTAATAATACTATAGGCAGTATAGAGTCCCAGTTCTCCGGCTTTCGAGAGGTCGCTGATACCTTCTGCCTGTTGTTTGTTGGCAATACGGGCAAGTCCACGGTTGTAATATGCCTCTGCCAGATGTCCGTCAAGTTGGATAGCACGAGTATAATCCTCGATGGCATGGGTATAGTCATTACGCTGCACGTACACATTACCACGATTATAATAGAGATAGGCACTCTCATTATAGCGTATCGCCTCGGTGAGGTCAGAGAGCACATTGGCAGTCTTCATCCGGATATCCGTACCCTGCGAGGCATTGAAATCATTGAGTTTCGACTGGCAGACGGCACGTTGCCAATAAGCCAGTGACGAAGTGGAATCGATTTGCAGGTAGGTAGACAGGTCTTCGATGGCAGCGTCGAAGTTCTGAATGACGCTATAGGCAACGGCACGCCTCATCAACAACGAGGCAGAACGACGGATATCACGCTCACGATCGATTTGTCCTGACAGGCTGTCGATATAAGAGAAATAGCGCTTGGTATCCTTCTCGTCCATCGCAGGATTGCTGTTGATGATATATAACGGGTACTGTTTGCCCTCAGAGGTATTATACGCCTCCACTTGTTTGTCATAGGCAATATACTGTTTCACCTGGTTCTGCTCATGTTCCATCGACAGTACAAACATCGGCAGATAGTCGATGGTCACCCTACGGTTCTGTACCCTACCCCTGTAATCGCTCTGGTATTCGTGTTCCACCTCCTGTTCATCCGCCACAGCCAACTGGTTGTATTTCTCAATATCGAGGTCGCTGCGCTTACGCATCTGCTTCTGCGACAGACGAGGTTGCTTACCACCATAGCGCTTGTCCATCTGTGCCTTCAGGATACGGAACTCATCCATCTCTGCCTGTTTTGCCATCCCCAAACGACGATAACAGGAGGCACGATGCTGCAAACCGAACCAGAAGTTGGGAAACTCCTCGATAACCTTCGAATAGTCGCGAATGGCACCACGAAGATTACCTGTATTCTCCAACAACAAAGCGCGATTGAAGAGAGCCATCAGGTTCTCGGGTTCGAGGTTCAGCACGAAGTCGAAGTCAAGGATGGCACGGTTGTCGTCGCCCACCTGTGCACGCAACAAACCTCGGTTATAATGTGCAAGGAAGTTATTCGGGTCGAGGTCGAGTGCTATATCATAATCGGCCATCGTGCCTCGCAGGTTGTTCTGGTTGAAACGAGCCACAGCACGGTTGATATAGTTAACCGTCTGTTTGGGTTGAAGGTGTATGGCCTTATCAAGATATCCCTCACTCTCCTTCCATTCCTCACGCGACAGGCTAATGATAGCACGCTGACTCCACAGACTACCGTCGTAGGGGTCTACCTCCAGGCTCTTTTCCAACGCAGCAATTGCCTTGGTAGTGTCTTTCTGCTGCATATACACCTCCGCCTGCATGGCATAGGCAGGGGCATGCTTACTCCAACGAGTGATAATGGTATCCAGTTGAAGAAGTGCTGTATCATAGTCTTTATCGTTGATATGACAGAGCACACGGTTGTGCCAAAGACTCTGGTTCTCTGGGTCGTAACGCAATGCCTGGTTATAGTCTTTGATAGCACCAGAGAAATTTTTCTGGCGGATACGACAGAGTCCTCGCAACTCATACATATTGACGACGTAGGGGTTGCGCTTGATAGCCTCCGAGCAGTCGGCCTCCGCCCCAGCAAAATCGTCAAGATAGAATTTCGCCACGCCCCGATAGAACCACGGTTCATAGAGATAAGGCTTGGCAGAGATCGCCTGATTGAAATACTGGATGGAAAGAACGTAATCCTCATAATAAAGCGCAGAGCGCCCTATCATCACCAAGCGATCGGTCTTGAACTGGGCTCTACAAATTGACAATTGACAATTGACAATTGACAATTGAAGCAAGGCAAACAACAGTAGTTTCTTCATTACCTTTTGGTCTTGTAACCACAACGGTAACGTCCTTGAGTGAGTGCGCGTAACTTACTCTTGATAAGTTGCTTACGAAGTGGGGAAACACGGTCGACAAAGACCTTTCCTTCCAGATGGTCGAACTCATGCTGCATGACACGAGTGAGGTAGCCCTCCACCCATTCATCGTGAGGTTTCATCTCCTCATCCAACCACTGCACACGAATACGCGTGGAACGAACCACCTTCTCGTGGATAGCGGGAAGCGACAGGCATCCCTCTTCCATCGATTCCGTCTCAGTATCGTCGTACTCGACAATATGAGGATTGATATACACATGACGGAAGCCCTTATACTCAGGCATATCTTCACTAAGCACATCCAAGTCGATAACAACGACACGGATGGACTTGCCAATCTGAGGGGCAGCCAATCCGATACCCTCACTCTCCGCCAGCGTCTCCCACATGTCTGCAATCAACTGCTGCAAACCAGGATAGTCGGCAGGAATATCCTCGGCTACCTTGCGGAGCACGGGATGTCCATATATATATATTGGTAATACCACTTTTTAGTTAAGAATTAAGAGATAAGAGATAATAATTATTTTTTGGAGCGGAGATAGTCTTCGAGAATAATCGTGGCAGAGATTTCATCGACGAGAGCCTTGTCCTGACGGGCTTTCTTCTTCAAGCCTCCGTCAATCATTGCCTGATGGGCTATGACAGACGTAAAACGCTCGTCGTAATACTCAATGGGAATCTGCGGCATCGCCTTACGCCAACGGTTCACAAACTGTTGCACGCGCTGAAGGTTCTCACTGGGTTGTCCATTGGGTTGGCGGGGTTCACCTATCACAATACGCTCCACTTCCTCACGACCAACATAGGCATGCAGATATTCGAAGAGCTCTGATGTAGAGACAGTCGCCAACCCACCTGCGATAATCTGCAAGGGGTCGGTGACTGCCAAACCTGTACGTTTCTTACCGTAATCGATCGATAATATTCGTGCCACGCTCGTATCTCAGCCTTTACTGGGCGTTATAGAGCAACCAAGCACCAGCGTATTTCGACTGCAAATCATTACGACTGGAAGCTGCATCCTCCTTACTATCGAAGGTCGTAGCAATCACACGATACATGACGGGAGTCGTATTGTTGTTGACAACAACCTGTGCATCATAACCAGCACTCTTCAACTGCTCCTGCAAACCAAGAGCGTTTGCTTCCAGAGAGAACGAACCTACTACTACGCTAAAGTTCTTCAGACCACTACCGTTAACCAAAGAAACCTTCTCTTGAGTAACCTTCACATTGTCCGTATTGTCAACAACCTGAGTCTGAGTAGCAGGTTTCTCCTCCAAAGGAACAACAACATTGGTCTCCACTTGTTCTGTCTGAACAACAGGCTGCTGTTGCTGCTGTTGTTGCTGCTGCTGAATCTCCTCCTGCTGTTTAGCTTTCAAATAAGCCTGCTTGTAGGCACTCTCACTTGATTTACAACTTGTAAAAGCCATTGCCACGCAAATACCTGCGCAAAATACGATGTACTTCTTCATTTTTCTATTTCCTTATTTTTAAATTAAACTTGTTTCAAAATATCACCTGCGAAATTACAAAATATCGCGCAAATGGAGCGAAAAAACGTGCATAAAGTTTGTTAAATGAGAAAAAACTAACGTTTTTAACAAAAAAAGTATGTTGTTTTGATGCTAATTTCAAAAACTTTCCATATATTTGCACATAGATTCAAGTATATTATTAACTCAAAAACAATACAATTATGAGAAGTTTAGGTTTTTTAGGCGCATTCTTCGGCGGTGCTATTGCCGGTGCAGTGATTGGTTTATTGCTGGCTCCTGAGAAGGGAGAGGACACCCGTACGAAAATTACGGATGCTGTAGACGATTTCATGAAGAAGCATAACATCAAACTGAGCCGCAAAGAAGTAAGCGACCTCGTTGACGATATCGCTGACGCAGCCCCTGAAGTAGATTAATCTCATGTTATCGAGCGACCAAAACGTAGAAACCATAGCGCAATTGGTGGAAATCATCAAGCACTATCTGGGACTTCAGAAGGAATATCTGAAGCTGGATGTGATTGATAAGGTAGTTCGACTGTTGACGTTTTTCGCCCTTGCCATCGTATTCATCTTAGTGATTGTGGCAGTGGTGACGTATTTCTCGTTTGCTATCGCATTCTGGCTTGCCTCCTACACGGGGACGGCTCTTGCCTTCCTCGTGGTAGGTGGTATTCATCTGCTGTTGATGATAGTTATCTTCATCTTCCGTAAGAAATGGATTGAGAAGCCGTTGGTTCGTTTCCTCGCCAATCTTTTATTAAACCAATAATGCCGTATGCTGCCAGTACAGAAGCCCAAACCCGACACTTACACCACGCTCGATGAGATTCGTGAGCGTAAAGACCAGTTGTTGGAAGAACTCAATGGCGACAACGAACAGTTCACCACCAAGTGGCACCAGTTGTTTGCCCCTCGGGAGTCTTCTACCAAGGCTGAGTTTGTAGGTGGACTGATTACGAAGAGTATTACGGCTATTGATGCTTTCTTGGTCGTCAGGAAACTCGTCAAGAACTATGGAAGTCTTTTCGGACTCGGGAAGAAGAAAAAAAAGAAGAAATAGTCCCCTATCCTATTTTATCTCAATGACTTGTCCATCATACGCCATCTGAATATCAGAGGGCAATGAGGCATTGACTTCTGCGTGACGACCAATATCATGACTGGAATGGATCAACCACGTCTGACGGGCTCCTATCAGTCGGGCAAAGTCTACCGCCTCATCCAACGTCTGATGGGAGTGATGGGGCTTTTGACGCAGGGCATTGACGATTAAGGTATCCACACCTTGCAGATAATCCAGTTCTCCATCATCAATCGTCTTCATATCCGTGATATAGGCAAATGAGGAATGTGGAGTGTGGAGTGTGGAATGTATGCGATAACCGAGGATAGGCAGGTTATGGTGCATCACCTCTATCGGCATGATTTCCATATCTCCGATAGTCAGGGGCTCGTGTTTATGAATCTCATGTAACTGGATGGCAGGAACCCCAGGATAGCGATTTTCTGCAAAACAATACGGCAACATCTGCAGCAATCCCTTACAGGCTTTCGGGTCGGCATAGACATTGATCTCACCAAACTGACAATAAGGACGGACATCATCCATCCCTCCCATGTGGTCGTAATGGGCATGAGTAATCAGTATTCCGTCAATCTTACGGAAGGGCTGTGGCATGATTTGCTGACGGAAATCAGGACCACAGTCAATCAGGATACGGGTGGTCTCCGTCTCTATCAACACAGAACAACGCAATCGTTTGTCGTGCGGATCCGTACTTGTACAGGTATAGCACTGGCAACCAATCGTCGGTACGCCACACGATGTTCCCGTTCCTAAGAAAGTCAGTCTCATATAATATTCACTTCTGGGTGTATCTCTATACCAAACTTCTCTTTGACGTCACGCTGGATAGCCTCACACAAAGCAACTATCTCCTTACCTGTAGCACCACCACGATTCACCAATACCAATGCCTGCTTGTCGTGAACACCGGCTCGTCCCATCGACTTACCTTTCCATCCGCATTGGTCAATCATCCAACCAGCAGGAATCTTCTCATGTGCCGCATCTACAGTATAATGAGGCATTCCCTCATATTGTGCAGCGAGTTGTTCGTATTTCTCCTTCGTGACGATAGGATTCATGAAGAAACTACCTGCATTACCCATCACTTTCGGGTCAGGAAGTTTGGCATTACGGATATCAATGATAACCTGTCGCAGTTGTGAGGCAGAAAGATTCACAATCCCCTTTCGCTCCAGTTCTGCACGGATATTCCCATAGTCGAGGTGAGGTTGGAAAACAGTCTGCATCTGATAGGTGACATGGGTGATGAGATATTGATTCTTCCACTCCCCTTTGAAACGACTCTGGCGATAAGCATATTCGCACTCCTCGTTCTGGAAGATGCGGATATCACCTGTAGCAATCTCTACAGCCTCTATCTCCGTGATAAGGTCTTTCACCTCCACCCCATACGCTCCGATATTCTGTACGGCACTTGCTCCTACATCACCAGGTATCAAGGAAAGGTTCTCCGCTCCGTAGAGTTGATGCTGAACGGCATAGTCAACCACATCATCCCATATTTCTCCGCTACCGCAGATGAGTTGACCTTCGACCTTTGACCTTTGACAATCCTTAATGGCAGAATGTACTACGATTCCATCAAAGTCCTGCGTCAATAAGAGATTACTACCCCCACCTATTATTATATATGGAAGAGATGACTCACGTAAGATAGCAGCCACCTGCTGTGCCTCTTCTATCGACGCATATTCCAAGAAGCGACGACATTTAGCGTCAATGCCGAAGGTATTATGCTGTAAGAGAGAGTAATTGCTGAGATCCTTCATCGTCAAGTCACCAGTTTCTCCAGTTTCCACTTCCCACCATCGTGCTTGAAGGTCAGTTCTATCTCCATACCGTTGGCAATACCACGCAGCACGAAGACCTTCCTTCCTGTCTCTTTCTGAGGTGCTCCATACACGATATTATATATCATTCCAGAAGGAAGTTCTGGCGCAAAAGCCTCCCACGTATCAGGGGTTATCACTCCTTCCATCTGACTGAAGTCGTCATCAGGGTCGGGACCAACAAATTTCACGTTGTCCATCAGGTGTTTCGACTGATACTCAGGACTGGCGGCAAACTGCTCGTAGAACTCCAGGAAAGAGGCATTGCGTGATTCGCTCAAAGGCATGTGGACAACCTGTTGTAACATCCATAAACCATTGACGCGATCGAAGATATACTGTTTGACAGTCTTCCCATGCAGATAGATCTTCTCCACCACCGCATGCTCGATATTGGTTTCCTTCACTGCCTCCATTTCCTTCTCGCTATCAAACAACAAGGTGTAGAAGTCTTGCTTCATGAAGAAATACTCCATCTGCCACTCTCCTTTCTTGAGGTAACTGACTTCATCGCCACGCTTAACGAGCAAAGGGAACTTGATACGAGAGGATTGCAGGGTGCGATTAGCGGCAAAATTGAAAATGAAATCGTCGAACAGTTCATCTGCTGCCTTGGGTACTGAAGCATCCTCTGCTATCTCCTCCTCAAGCGATGCGGCAACAGTATCTGCCTGTTGTGTCGAATCGGCAGTCTCCTCTACCTCGCTGCTTCCCGTCTTATTACCTTGACAGGCGGAAAACAACAGTACTACCACAGAAAAAACAAACCAAAAACGTTTCATTCTCCACTTATCTGTGAACCACTACTCTCAAATTTGATGCAAAGGTACAAAATAATTGAGAATTGACAATTGATAATTGATAATTTTTTTGTACCTTTGCACGCAAATTTTGTAAATCGTCAAATTGTAAATTGTCAAATAGTAAAAATATGTTACTTGATAAGATAGACGAACTGCTGAAAGAGGTACAGACATTAAGTGCCAAGAATGCAGAAGAAGTAGAGCAACTCCGACTGAAATACCTCAGTAAGAAGGGCG
This sequence comes from Prevotella sp., assembly GCA_017554145.1. GTDB lineage: Bacteria > Bacteroidota > Bacteroidia > Bacteroidales > Bacteroidaceae > Prevotella. The sequence continues at coordinate 98,631 of JAFZIZ010000011.1, forward strand.
AGATTACCGCATTGATGAATGACTTCCGCAATGTGGCTGCCGACCAGAAGAAGACGGTCGGAATGAAGATCAACGAACTGAAGACACTGGCTACAGAGCGCATCAACCAACTGCGCGAAGACTGTCAGTCACAGGAGAGTGATGGTGAGGCTATCGACCTGACTCGTACTCCCTATCCTATTCAGTTAGGCACCCGCCATCCGTTGACCATCGTTACCAACGAGATTATCGATATCTTCTCACGTATGGGTTTTGTATTGGCCGACGGTCCTGAAGTAGAAGACGACCTGCATGTGTTCACGAAGATGAACTTTGCTGCCGATCATCCTGCCCGTGATATGCAGGATACCTTCTTCGTCAGTCAGCATCCCAACGATGTGACAAAGAATATCCTGTTGCGCTCCCACACATCCAGTGTTCAGGCTCGTGTGATGGAACACATGCACGATGAGAATGGTAAACTCACTGCTCCCATCCGTGTCATCTGTCCAGGACGTGTCTATCGTAACGAGGCTATTACTGCCCGTGCCCATTGCTTCTTCCATCAGGTAGAAGGACTCTATATTGACAAGAACGTATCATTCACCGACCTCAAGCAAGTACTGCTGTCATTTGCCCGTGAGATGTTCGGACCAGATACCGATATCCGTTTGCGTCCCTCATACTTCCCCTTCACAGAACCCAGTGCAGAGATGGATATCTCTTGCTTCATCTGTGGTGGCGAGGGTTGTGGTTTCTGCAAGCATACCGGTTGGGTAGAGATTCTGGGCTGTGGTATGGTAGACCCCAACGTCCTTGAACTCTGTGGCATCGACTCTAAGGTATATAGCGGTTATGCCTTCGGTATGGGCGTAGAGCGTATCACCAACCTGAAATATCAGGTTAGCGACCTCCGTATGTTCTCAGAAAATGATGTCCGCTTCTTGAAAGAATTTGAGTCAGCAAGTTAGCATTTAGCCTTTGGCTGTTAGCCATTGGCTTTGAATGAATATCAATTCGGCTTCGAGCATTGCCAGTTTCGGCATATCGAAGCCGACTTTTTTTGCCTCTGCGATAGGACGGGTATAGAGATAAGGTATCTCCATCGGACGATGGAAATCGAAGTCGAGTTTCATTGAAGGACTATAGGGTACCATCGCATCCGTCATCGCCATCATCTTATCCGCAAACTCACTGGTCAGCGCAGAGATACCCAATGCATTGGCAGCCCCAATCACCTCCATCATCTGTTCGTAGATCAACTGACGGGTAGACAGGTTCTTCAGCAACTTGTCCGTAGAGGTATTCAATGCCACCGTCATTCCGTTGAACGGCATATTCCATACTGCCTTCCTCCATCGTGCCTCTAAATAAGGAACCTCTGCTGCCTCAATACCAGCCTCCTGGAAGTCTGTGAGTATCTGGTGGAAACGCGCTTCGGGACAAGAGTAGTTGCCTAAATTGATAGAGCCGTAACACTGGTGAGAGATATGTCCAGGACCTACCTTACCAGAACAGATAAACGCCAATCCTGCCACAATCTGCAAATCAGGAAACTGTGCCTGTAGATCCTCTTCCAAACCAATACCGTTCTGGATCAACACTACCGTTGTCTGGGTATCGATGACAGGTGTCAGCATATCCTTCAACAGATGGTTGTTGATGGACTTCAAACCTACCAGCACCACATCTGCCTTCGGCATCTGCCTGGTATCATTATATGCCTCTACTCCATCCAGATGGAAGTCACCATCACAGGAGTCTATCTGTAAACCGTTATCTCGTACATATTCATAATCCGAGTGCAACAGGAAGCGCACCTTACGTCCTGCCTTCATGAGCCTTCCGCCGTAAAAACCGCCAATGGCTCCCGTACCAATTACTGTATAATTCATATTGTCTTTTGTAAATGCCCTGCAAATATACGGCATTATTTTGAGAATTGCAAATTTTTTCGTACCTTCGCAGCATGAAAAAAGGACTGGTATTGGAAGGTGGTGCCATGCGTGGACTATGGACGGCAGGTATTATTGATGTGATGATGGAACATCACATCGAGCCTGACGGACTCATCGGCGTATCTGCTGGAGCAGCTTTCGGCTGCAATATGAAGTCTCGACAGATAGGACGCGCCATCCGTTATAATGCCCGTTTCGCCATAGATCCTCGCTATAGTGGTGTGCGTTCCCTGTTGAAGACGGGCGACTATTTCAATGCCAAGTTCGGTTATCATGTGGTACCCTACGAGTACGACATTTTCGACATCAAGACTTTCGAACAGAACCCCATGCAGTTTACTTTCGTCTGTACGGATGTGGAAACAGGCAAGGCTGTATACCACGACATGCAACAGGTCAATTACGACGAGTTGGAATGGTTGCGTGCCTCTGCCTCAATGCCTGTTGTCTCGAAAATCGTAGAGGTACAAGGAAGGAAACTGCTTGACGGAGGTGTTGCCGACTCGATACCCTTGGAGTACTTCGAGAAAGAAGGCTATGAACGTAATATCGTCATCCTCACCCAGCCTGCTGGTTTTCAGAAATCGCCCAACAAACTGATGCCCGTCATACGTATCGCCCTCAGAAAATATCCCCTGATGGTAAAGGCATTGGAAGAGCGACATGTCATGTATAATCGGCAACTGGACTATGTGGCAAGGGCGGAAGCCGAAGGACGCTGCCTTGTGATTCGTCCTGAGGGAAAAATCCCTATCGGGCATATCTCCCACAACCCCGACAAGATGCACCACGTCTATGAGTTAGGACGACAGACAGGTGAACAATATATTCAGAAAATCAAAACGTTTTACGAGATATGAGAATCGACATCATTACCGTACTGCCTGAAATGATAGAGGGCTTCGTACATGAAAGTATACTGGCTCGTGCCGAGAAGAAAGGACTGGCAGAGATACGACTGCATAACCTTCGTGACTATACGCTCGACAAATGGCGTCGCGTGGATGACTACCCCTATGGTGGTTCGGCTGGTATGGTGATGCAATGTGAACCAATCGACCGTTGTATCACCGCCTTGAAGGCAGAACGTGACTACGACGAAGTGATTTATACGTCACCCGATGGAGAACGCTTCGACCAACACATGGCGAATGAACTCTCGTTGAAGGGTAATCTCATCATCCTCGCAGGACACTATAAAGGGATTGATCAAAGAGTGCGTGACCATCTGATTACCAAGGAGATATCAATCGGCGACTTTGTACTGACTGGTGGTGAACTCGTAGCCGCCATGATTGCAGATGCCATCGTCCGTGTAGTACCTGGCGTGATTGGTGATGAGCAGAGTGCCCTCTCTGATTGTTTCCAGGATGATTTGCTTGCTGCCCCTATCTATACCCGTCCTGCCGACTATAAAGGGTGGAAGGTTCCTGACATCCTGCTGAGTGGCAACGAGGCGAAGATTAAGGAGTGGGAACTGGAACAGGCATTAGAGCGTACGCGTCGCCTCCGTCCCGACCTTTTGCAAGATTCAGAAAAATAGATATAAGCATTTTAATGCTTTTTATGATGCAAAGTTGATGCTATTCGATAAATAATGTGTATCTTTGCAAATTAAATAGATATTATTACTGAATTTTGATACATGTTTGACAAGAATACATATATCCGGCGACGGGCAGAACTGAAGAAACTGGTGGGAGAAGGCGTTATCGTACTCTTCGGTAATAACGAAGCACCTTGCAACTATCCTGCCAACAGTTATGCGCCCATGCGTCAGGATTCTTCTTTCCTCTATTATTTCGGACAACACCGTGATGGACTGGTGGGTGTGATTGATGTTGACAACGACGAAGAGTGGCTCTTTGGTGATGATATTGACGTAGAGGACATCGTTTGGATGGGCTTTACACCAACGGTCAGCGACCTCGCTGCCGAGGTAGGTATCAGTAAGACAGCCCCGATGAAATCTCTCACCTCTCACCTCTCACCTCTAAGAACATCCACTTCCTTCCCCCCTATCGCCACGATACGATGATACAGATCATGGACCTGTTGGGCATCCATCCTTCAAAACAGAAGGACGCTGCCTCACTGCCATTGATCAAGGCTGTCGTGAAGATGCGTGCCACGAAGGAGCCTCAGGAAATCGCTATCATGGATAGTGCCTGTGATGTGGGTTATGTGATGCATACCACTGCCCAGTTGCTGATTAAGCCTGGTATCACGGAGCGCTTCATTGGCGGACAGGTGGATGGTATTGCCCGCAGTCTTTCCAGCGGTACCAGTTTTGCCACTATCTTCTCACAACATGGTGAGATCATGCACGGCAATCCGTCGGATGCAAAGTTGGAGGATGGCAGGCTCGTGCTCTGTGACGCTGGTTGTGAACTCGAAGACTATTGTTCCGACCACACTCGTACGATGCCAGTCAACGGGAAGTTTACCCAGCGCCAACTGGAGATATACTCGATCGTAGAGGCTTGTCACGACTATGTACTGGAAGTAGCCAAACCTGGTGTGAAATATATGGACGTGCATTTTGCCGTATGCCGCATGATGACGGAGCGCCTGAAGGAACTCGGACTCATGAAAGGCGATACCGACGAGGCCGTCCGTGCTGGAGCCCATGCGATGTTCCTGCCTCACGGATTGGGACACATGATTGGTATGGATGTTCACGATATGGAAGGACTCGGACAGATTTACGTAGGTTTCGATGACGAGACACGTCCTAATCTGGAACAGTTTGGTACCAACTGTCTGCGCATGGGTCGCCGACTGGAAGAAGGCTTTGTCGTTACCGATGAGCCTGGTATCTATTTCATCCCTGCCCTTATCGACGAGTGGAAGGCATCAGGACATTGTAAGGAGTTCCTGAACTTCGATATGCTGGAGACCTATAAGGACTTCGGCGGCATCCGCATTGAGGATGATGTGCTGATTACGAAAGACGGTTGCCGTTTCCTCGGCAGCAAGCGCATCCCTTATCATCCTGCGGAATTGGAAGAATATATGAATAACAATAAATAAAAACAACAATGAGAAAATTAATGACTTTGGCCCTACTCGCATGCTTTGCCGTAGGAGCACAGGCGGAGGAAAAGAAAGACTCCGTCAACAAAAACAAGCCGGTGTTCACCGTGATAAAGGAGAACCCCATCACCAGCATCAAAGACCAAAACCGAAGTGGTACGTGCTGGGCTTACTCTACTACCTCCTTCTTCGAGTCGGAGATCCTGAAGAAGACAGGTAAGACCTACAACCTCTGTGAGAGTTTCATAGAGAACAAGAACTACATGGATCGTGCCATCCAGGTAGTACGTCTGCATGGCGACTGCCAGTTCTCACAGGGCGGCTCTGCCTACGACGTGCACTACGTGTTGCAGAACTATGGTATCTGCCCCATCGAGGCAATGCCTTTCCCTGGCTCTCTCTATGGCGACTCACTGAACAACTTCAATGAGTTCTTCTCACTGCTGGAGCCCTATGTAGAGGCTGTAGCGAAGAACAAAGCCAGCAAACTCTCTCCTCAGTGGAAGGTAGGTTTGCAGGGTATCCTTGATGCCTATCTCGGCAAATGCCCTGAGACGTTCACCTACGAGGGTAAGACCTATACGCCGAAGACCTTTGCCCAGAGCCTTGGTCTCGATTTCAATGACTACGTAAGTATTACCAGTTATACCCACCATCCTTTCTACACCGCCTTTGCCGTAGAGGTTCAGGACAACTGGCGCAACCCACTGTCCTACAATCTCCCAATGGACGAGATGATGCAGATTATCGATTATGCTGTCATGAACGGCTATACTGTTGCCTGGGGTGGCGACGTCAGTGAAGACGGATTCACTCGCAACGGTCTTGCCTATGCCATCGACGAGAAGAAAGCAGGGAGCATGCAAGGCTCGGATATGGCACGCTGGCTGAAACTGTCTGCTGCCAAGAAGCGCGACATCATCGACTCACTCGGATGTACTGTTCCTGAGATTGTCCCCACACAGGAGTTGCGCCAGGAGCGTTACGACGGTTGGGAACTCACTGACGACCATGGTATGCATATCTATGGTATCGCCAAGGACCAGAACGGCAAGGAGTATTATATGGTGAAGAACTCATGGGGCGAGGCTGGCGACTATAAAGGTATCTGGTATATGACCAAGGCCTTCATCGCTGCCAACACGATGGACTTCACTGTCAACAAGAACGCCATTCCAAAGGATATCCGTAAGAAACTCGGACTGTAGGTTACACTTTAACTGGTTACGTAAATGCACTATCAATGGAATTACGAACCACCTACACCCGAGAGACAACAGGCTGCTAAAGAGTTGGCGGAGAAGATCGGCATGAGTCCGATCGTCGCCGAACTACTCATAGCACGCGGCATCAAGACGGAATCGGCAGCCAAGCGGTTCTTCAGGCCGATGATGAACGAACTCATCGATCCCTTCCTGATGAACGATATGGACATAGCCGTAGACCGACTGAATGATGCGATGGGACGCAAAGAGCGTATCATGGTGTATGGCGACTACGACGTCGACGGGTGTACTGCGGTGGCACTGGTGTACAAGTTTCTACAGCAGTTCTATTCCAATATCGAATACTATATCCCCAACCGTGAAGAGGAGGGATATGGTGTCAGCATCAAGGGAATAGACTATGCAAAGGAAACTGGTGTAAAACTGATTATCGTACTCGACTGCGGCATCAAGGCCGTAGACGAAATATCCTATGCGAAAGAGCAGGGCATCGACTTCATTATCTGCGACCACCACGTCCCCGACGAGGTGATGCCGCCTGCTGTCGCTATCCTGAATCCCAAACGCGAAGACTCTACCTATCCTTTCAAAGACCTCTGCGGATGTGGTGTGGGCTTCAAACTGATGCAGGCGTTTGCCAAGAACAACGGTATCCCCTTTGCTCGGTTGATTCCCCTACTCGACCTCTGTGCCGTCAGCATTGCTGCTGACCTCGTGTCAGTAACAAGTGAGAACCGCATCCTCGCCTTCCATGGTCTGAAACAACTGAACCAGAGCCCGTCTATCGGTCTGAAGGCAATCATTGAGATCTGCGGACTGACAGGTCGTGAACTGACCATGAGCGATATCGTCTTCAAGATCGGTCCTCGTATCAATGCCAGCGGACGCATGCAGAACGGTAAGGAAGCCGTAGAACTGTTGGTGGAGCGTGACTTGCAGAAAGCACTCACTGAGGCGAACCGCATCAACGAGTATAACGAGCAGCGTAAGGATGTCGACAAGGAGATGACCAAGGAGGCAAACGAGATTGTGGCACGTCTGGAAAGTCAGCGCCACATGCAGGCTATCGTGCTCTACGACGAGGGATGGAAGAAAGGAGTGGTAGGCATCGTTGCCTCACGCTTGACAGAAATGTATTTCCGTCCTACCGTCGTACTCACCATTATTGACGGCATCGCTTCCGGCTCCGCCCGTTCTGTGGCAGGCTTCGATGTCTACGACGCCATCAAGTCGTGTCGCGACCTGTTGGAGAACTTCGGAGGACATACCTATGCTGTCGGACTGACATTGCGTCAGGAGAATATTCCTGAGTTCCGTCGTCGCTTCCAAGAGTATGTCAGTCATCATATCCTACCCGAGCAAACGATGGCTGCATTGGACATCGACATGGAGGTAGATTTCAAGGATATCTCTCGCCGACTGATGAACGACCTGCGCCGTCTGGCACCTCATGGACCCAGCAATCCAAAACCGTTATTCCTGACGCGTAACGTCTTCGACTACGGAACATCAAAGGTCGTCGGACGCCATCAGGAGCATATCAAACTGGAACTCGTCGACTCGAAATCAGCAATGGTGATGAATGGTATCGCCTTCGGACAGAGTGCCGAGGCGCACTATATCAAGTCGAAACACTCGTTTGACATCGTCTACACCATCGAGGAGAACACCTACAAGCGTGGTGAAGTTCAGTTACAGATAGAAGACATTATGCCTTCGGCAAATGAGAAATGAGAAATGAGGAATGAGGAATTTTCTCATTTACTAAAGAAGTATTTTGGCTACGATGACTTCCGTGGTGTACAACGGGAGATCATCGAGTCGATAGGTGCTGGTCACGATACGCTGGGACTGATGCCTACAGGTGGCGGCAAGTCCGTCACGTTCCAAGTGCCAGCCCTTGCCCAAGAGGGTGTCTGTATCGTCATCACCCCTTTGATTGCTTTGATGAAAGACCAGGTGCATCACCTGCGCCAGCGAGGCATCATGGCTGCCGCCGTCTATAGTGGTATGAAGCACGATGATATCCTGCGCGTACTGGAAAACTGTATCTTAGGCAACACCAAGTTCCTGTATGTCTCACCCGAACGACTGGGCAGCAGCCTCTTCCAGACGAAACTGCGTCACATGCAAGTGAGTTTCATCACTGTCGACGAGGCGCACTGTATCTCACAGTGGGGCTACGACTTCCGTCCCAGTTATCTCCAGATAGCCGACATCCGTCGCCTCTGTCCCGATGTCCCCGTCCTTGCCCTCACAGCCACCGCCACCCCCAAAGTAGTGGAAGATATCTGCGAGAAGTTGTCCGCAGGACACGGTTTCACCGTGTCCAAGATGTCCTTCGAGCGCAAGAACCTCACCTACCTCGTCAACCATGCTACTGATAAATACACGGAACTCATCCGTCTCTTGGACGGAGAGAAAGGCTCTGCCATCGTCTATGTGCGCAGTCGCCGTCATGCCCGTGAGATAGCCGAACATCTGACAGAGGCAGGACTCTCGGCAACCTTCTATCATGCAGGACTGGAACATGCCGACAAAGACCGTCGACAGCGCGACTGGCAACACGACCGTGTGCGTATCATGGTAGCCACCAACGCCTTCGGAATGGGTATCGACAAAGCCGACGTACGTATCGTGGTGCATTACGACCTTCCCGACTCTATCGAAGCCTACTTCCAAGAGGCTGGTCGTGCAGGACGTGACGGACTTCCCGCGCGCGCAATCCTTTTATATAATAATGCCGACGAGCCACGCCTTCACAAGCGTATCAGCGACACCTATCCTGATAAAGACTATATCCGTAAGGTGTACGACCACCTCGCCTACTACTATCAGATAGCCACAGGCGACGGCTATGGCGTGTCGCGAGAGTTCAATATCGACGACTTCTGTCATAAGTTCAACCACTTCCCCATCCAGGTACACTCGTCACTGCAGATCCTGCAACGTGCAGGCTATCTCGAATATACCGAAGAACAAGACAATCAGGCACGAGTCAAGTTCCTCGTCAGTCGTGACGACCTCTATCGCCTGCGTGGCGACTCCCCCAACGAAGAGAAAGTCATCGTCGCCCTGTTGCGCACCTACGGAGGACTGTTTGCCGACTACGGCTTCATCGACGAGAGTCTCATTGCCCAACAGTGTGGCATGAAGTCACACGAGATCTACCAGATACTCAAACTCCTCTCCGACAAACACGTCATCCATTTCATCCCTCGCAAGCAAGTACCCTATATCCGTTATATGCAGCGTCGTGAAGATGGTGAACGCCTTGCCCTGCCCCTTGCTGTCTATGAAGACCGTCGTGAGCAATACCGTCAGCGCATCGAGTCGATGCTCCGTTATGCCAAGAGCAACGACAAGTGTCGCAGTCGTCAACTGCTGGAGTACTTTGGCGAGACCGATACCAAGGACTGCGGACAGTGTGATGTCTGCCAGAGCATAGGAACAACAGACATCAAGGATGCCCAACAGCATATCCTCGCCCTACTGTCCGACCATCAGCGCCACCATATCACGGAACTCCTGCGCCTCCAACTGCCCAAAGAAGAATTAGACGCTGCCCTCACCTCTCTACTACAAGAAGAACACATCCATCAAGAAGACGGTTTCCTGACACTCCCATAATTTTTGCCTTTTTACTCAAGGATTTGTGGGAATGTAGCAAATAACAATAGAGCTTGAGCTGTTTCTTCTATTAATTTCGTCTTTACAAAGTTCTTGGTTCGTGTATCATCAATAACCTCACCAAGTCCTTGCATTAATAATTTAGGACTTGCTTCACGCACCCGTTTAGCACACCATTCCGCATATTCTGCAACGGTCTTGCCCGTCCGTTCCTTGATGATATTCTCATTAATGCTGGCATGCATCTGTTGTAAAAAGAACCATACATCGAAGACATCACGCGGAGAGAGCCTTTCACCCATTGCACATAGTTTATGAGCAAACATATCCGGCACGGTAAGAACCCTAATGTCGGTTCCTGCCAAGTTTCTTGTCTCATAATGGTTGTCGTATTGACGGTTGGAGATTTCCACTTTCAGCATCCTTTCACCCTTACCGTAATTAAGCACTAAGATTGGTCCATTGAGTTTCTTGGCTTCATCGTCGATGGTACCAAATCGCAACAGTATTTGGCGTATCTTATTATATACCACATCTTGCTTACTCTCGTCTAAGAGATTAAAGTCAAGATCGGTAGAGAACCTCGGCAGATTATGAAAGAACATCAAAGCCGTACCTCCCTTGAAACCTAATATGTTGCATAGATCCTTGTCCTTGTAAATCAGGTTCAGTATCTGAGCCATATATAATTTGTGCTTTTGCTTGTCCATCGTTTATTCAGAGTTTAATGTTCAATAGTTTTGCGACGCGTTCGTTGAGCTTTTCCGAACGGTAAAGAGGCAGCAACTCACGTATACGCCTTATGGAAAGAGGACGCAGGTTATCGAAATAACAGTTGCCCGCACTGAGATACATCATATCCAAAAAAGCTCGCTCTGGTATGGCAATAGCAATATTGTCACGCTGTTCAATACCTTCCATCCCTATCCATAGTTCAGGATTGATCTTGCGATACTGGTATAGCTTGTCATTCACCTCGACAGTCCTACTTAAGTAACTGACACAGGTAATAGTGTCATCCCACTGAAAGACGACTCCAGCACGCTGTAAGACATATTCTAGTGAGATATACGATGGACGGAACAAACTACATGCCATCTCTTGCATCTCGTATTTCAATTTAGTATAGATTCCCCTTCTTGGATTCAGAATTTTACCATCGTTAGTATAATAGTGTAAGGACTTCGTAATCTTTTTACTATCATCAATACCCGACAGCATGACCAGAGACTGTATTGTAAATACAGTTCTCGGGCTATTCAAGACGGTTTGTAATAGGTTAATTTGTGAACCCATAATTCTAAAGTTTCGTATTTTTAGTTCACAAAAGTAAGTATAATAATTGAAACTGCCAAACTTTTCTTGTTTTTTTGACAATAATATACCCAAACGGGTATAAATTTCAATAATTCTTTTAAAATTATACCCGAAACAGTATAAATACATCCGTCAAGAAGACGGTTTCCTGACATTAGCCAAATAAAAAAAGGAGCCCGAAGGCTCCTTAATTTTACGGATTCAGCAACTTCCAACCGATATCGATATGTGTTGCCAGAATCTCTTTGCTTTTGGTGTCTAAGCCGCATTCAACGGTAGCCATAGCGAGAACGAGGTCACACCATACCAGTTTTGTTTCTTCCTTCATCGGTGGAAGTGGTGTTGTTGGCTCAATCCCTGTCATCCGACTGACATTCTTGATATAAGCCTGCACATTATTCTCTGTCTCAGGCGCCCATCTGCGGATGATGCGGCTGATAGTTTGGCACTTGTGCTTCTCGTAGTAGGTGCGTAGCAGTTTTAAAGCTGCACGGCATCCATACGCCAGTGTTTCAAACTGTGCGAAGTTCTTGTCCGTACTGGGTTTGATTTCACCCTGCCAACTGATATTCGCGTTCTTTACTATGTTTAGCGGATTCTTGTTCCGCATTCCTCTTGCTTGTTTGTTCATAATTGAAAATTGATAATTAATTCTATAACCTTTAACCGTTAACCTTTAACCGTTAACCTTTAACCGTTATAAATACTCCTTCTCCCTGTCTCTTCGCTTCCACGATAAGTTTCTTCAGGTTGAATACAGTGGTGGGACTATTCACGATGCGCCCTTTCTGGTAGTATTGACCGATAATCATCCCATGTCTGAAACTAGTCACCTTCTTACCGACATAGATTCGTACCGTTTTGTAGCAACGTACCTTCAGTAGTTGTGGCAGCCACTTATCACGACGCTTGTCGTAGGTAATCACCATTGGGTATCGCCCTGATGGGATGGCTCGTTTCTTTCTCCAGCGTTTGGTGCCATAGCCCATCTTAACGTATTTCGGCTCGATCGTGTCGCAGAAGTACTTCTTTACTTCTCCAGCCAGAAACTCATCGTCCACTCGCTGCATGACACTCAGACGACCCAATGTGAATTTCTCGGTTTTTTCTATTCTTTCTAATATAAGTTCCATGATGGTTTACTTTTTTACTTTTGTGTAATTGTGATTTGTGATTTGTGATACATACCCTCTGGATTTCCACATGTCAATCATGTGTTTTGCCCCTTTCGAGTCTTTACCCTGCCGTCTTCTGATGTTAATCGCATCTTGTATGGTGAATTCATCAGGCAAAAGGTCTAATAGATTCTGAGGACCAGGCTTCGGCTTCACTTCTGTATAGTCAGCCTTTTCAATGGCTTCCCCAAAGAACTGCATCTTACACCAGAGATCGTATTTCAACGACCATCTAACGAAGTCCTCGATGGCTCTGTCCCATTTATAGTCGTTAGCCACATAGAGCAGACAACCTTTGAGCCATGCAATGACGTTGGCACGGAAAGATAGGTTTTCATATACTCGCGATTGGCTCAACCTTGAAAACTCTGCGTTCTCTTCCACCATCTTTTTTGCCAGTGCAAAAGCCTGCGGACATTCGATTTCACCAGTTGCCTTGACCAGTCTTTCAATGTAGGGACGAAGTTCTTCTTCAAAGGCTGCATCGTATGTGCCATAGACAGGCATTTCGGCTCCGATTTCCCTTTCGGGAATCGTACAGAAGTTGATACGGCTGATAGGTCCATCGGTAAGGACATTACGGAAGTATCGTTGTCCTTTGAGAATCGTCGTTGCTGCATTCCAATTGAAACGGATGCATACCTTCTCGGTTACTGATTGCGTACCTACGCGAGTCTGACCGTATCTGTTGCCAGGGTCAAAGGCAAGGCACATGATTTGAAACTGCTGACCACCTTTACCTGAGCCTTTCAGCGCATCGAACTGGTCAATCTCATTCATCTTCGTATAGAGGAAATGACCGTCTGCCTCTGCCATACGCATCACGAAGGCTGGGTTTGTCATGTCAGGGTCAACCTCTTGGATGATAAGCCCTTCAGGACGTTGCCGTTTGTCTTTGTTGGCACCCTTTGAACTGACCTCTTGTTTCCACTGACGTTCACGCTCTAAGTTCTCTTCATCCCTTCTGCGTATATCAGCCATGATGTAGTTGATAGGTTGGGATATACAATCCTTACCGGCACCTGTGCCTGCCATCAAGACGTTCATCAAGGTTGCCTCGTGGCGAACATTGTCGATATAGCGGAAAGACACTTTGAAGAAATGAGCAGCCAAGGCAGGAAAGACAGCATGAGCCACCGCAGGTTTATAGACATCTGGAGTCTTCGACACCAAGAGCGCAATTAGTTTAGGCAGTTTCTTCGGCATTTCAGGAGGCAACTCGGGTTCGGCTGTTGGCTCTTGGCTATTAGCCGTTGGCTCTGTGAGGTCGTTCACTATCGATTGGATTTCCTTTGAGAAGCCTTTGGGCGTCTCTTTGCAGGCAGAGTCCACGATGCTTGTCAATTCCTGTTCTGACAGTCCCAGTCGGGGCATTACTGCCAATAGCGTTTCTCGCTTGTTGTCGCAGATAGAACGCAGATTCACAGCCAGTTTATGCAGTTTCACGTTCCTTTCGCCTTCTGCTGGCATTCCCCCGTTCCTATTCCAATACTCCTTGATAATCTCGGAATAAGGAATCTCTCGGAACTTCAATTCTTCCATTCTTCCATTCTTCCGCTCGACTTTGTCGCTTTGATCCTTTAGGTCAAAGAATTCTTCAACCCTTCCATTCTTCAATTTTTCAATTCTTCCATTTTTCCATTTTTCAATTCTTCCATCAATCGTGAGACCACGATTGAGGAACGCTTCATGTCTGATTTTCAGTTCCTCTTCTGAAAGTACCTGATACCACTTTTCAGAGCGATAGATCTCTGAGCCTAAATCCGTGATATAAATAAATCTCTCAGGGGTGATGCAACTCTCATCGAAGGGAACACCAATAGCCTCACAATATGCACGTTGAGTTTCCTCAATCGTCATACCTACTGGCATTCTCACATCGATATGCAGTTTCTTTCGGGCTGAGTAGTCCATGTGTAGCAGCATACCTTTCCAGATACCTTCCTGCTTGTTCAACTCTTGGGCTGCCTTGATGGCACCCTCTACCTGAGAGGCATCATCGATGTCAATACACGTCTGGAAGGTGAAAGCCTCGGGGATGATACATTTCTGCTGACGTTTGTTGTCCTTAAACTCGGTATAGTGAGGACAACGGAAAGGCAGTTTCTTTTTGGCTTCGTCATCACCTTTGCGGATACGTTCTACCAATTCCTTGAGCCAGTTCTCTTTGATCAGCATGTCATATACTGACAGTTCCTGTTGGAAGGCTGCCCCCTTGTTGGGGCAGCACTTTCCGTTCATAGCGATGAGTGATATCATACCAGACCTCCTTCCATTTCTTCACCACGCTCATGCAGGAACTCCGCCATCTCACGACTCTCAGCCAACAGGGCGACGGCATCCCTGCACATACCTATGTTCTTGGGAACGCTAATCCACATCTTACGACGCTGGCGACTCTCCTTCAGCCATCCGTTGGTACTGCGATACAGCATCACGTCTTGGGATTTATGGTTTCTTGACAGACGGTTATACGGCTTGAAAGTTATCTCACCCGTCCACTGGTCACGATGCAGTGAACCTTCTACGCACTTGCCCGATACAAGGGCTTTCAATGTCTCTTCATTAATTTGAATGTACTTTTGCATTTTTTCGAGTTTTTGTGAGGAAGAAGCATCTGAAACGCTGGCCAGCTTATCTCATGAGATTCCTTCAGCTCACTTCACTCGGGTTAATAAATAATGTTACTTGTGCATCTTAAAGCCTTTGCTTCTTGATTGCGACGGCAAAGGTAAATACAAAAAAAAAGGTGCATGAAACAACGACATGCACCTCTGTAGGTTTTTCTGTAGGTTCTGTAGGTTTTTCTGTAGGTTTTTGTAAGTTACGAGGTTCCCACCGCTTCTTTATAGGCATACACCAGTCGCATCACACGAGCCTTGACTCCATTTTGTTCCCATTTACTGACATTCAGGCGCATATAGGGGTTGTTTCTGAAAGCGTTCGACAGTAGCCCCTCCGAGCATTGGAAATCACGCTCAAACTGGCTCATACTATTGGCATACCCGTAATAGTCACGACAGACACAGAAGATGACTGCCAACGAACTGTCGCTCCAGAAATAATCGCGAACACTGTTCACGCTCTTCACCATCGTCTGCAAGTCAGGCTGACTTGCGTCTACTTCCTCCTTCAATTTTTCAGTTTTTCCATCCTTCCATTCTTCATGATAGTGGTTGTCCCCATTCACCCTCAGTATCAGTTGTCCAATCTGTCCTATATGTACGTTACTATGTTGTTTTTCATGCTTATCTTCCTTTTCTTTTAAATACGACAACGCACTGACAAACTCCTCCAGATTCTGAGTCGCGTCTGCTTTGTATTCCTTCAGATTAACATGCCAGTTATATTGGTCAGCATCGTCGTTGATTACCTGTTCCAGTGTATCTCTCACTTCTTTGGTCTCTTCCTGCCAGTCTTTGTTTTTCTCTATCATCACGAAGCAGGGATATAGTCTGGTGTCTATCAGAATA
>JAFZIZ010000026.1 GCA_017554145.1 Prevotella sp.
TGCAATATCATGCGGAGTGCAATTTAATGATGACGAGGAGGAAGATGGCGACTTCGAGGAAGATGACGATGTGCCTAACACCCTCGGAGAAGACGAAATTACCGTCACCGACAAGCAGGGCAATGAGGAACTTATCGAATTCCCCGAGGCCATGACCTACGACCTCGACAGTTTGCTGAACCTCTATATGTCGAAAACCTATCTCACGGGTACCAACGACTGTGAGATGAAGGATGTCAACCCCATTTATCCTCGTGAGGTCTATATCGAGCGGCTCAGTAGGATACCCTCGGTAATGGAACTGGCCTACAATGATGTAGTACAGAAATTCATCGACCGCTATACAGGTCGTCTGCGATATTCTGTCAGCTATATGCTAGGCGCCATGAACTTCTATATGCCAGTCTTTGAGGAGGCCCTCGAGGCCTATCAACTACCCTTGGAGCTGAAATATCTTCCTATCATCGAGTCTGCGCTGAACCCGAAGGCTGTGTCGAGAGTGGGAGCAACGGGGTTGTGGCAGTTTATGCCCGCTACCGGCAAGCAGTATGGTCTAGAACTGAATTCCCTCGTTGACGAGCGTCGCGACCCCGTGAAGTCATCGTATGCTGCCGCCCGTTATCTGAAAGCCCTGTACAAAATATTCGGCGACTGGAACCTAGTAATTGCAGCCTACAACTGCGGTCCAGAGAATATCAACAAGGCTATCCGTAGAGCCCGTGCTGCTAAGGGCAAGACCCAAGAGGGTGACGTGCTCACTTCTGCTGACAAGGACTATTGGCATATCTACCCCTATTTGCCTGCTGAGACGCGTGGTTACGTGCCCGCATTTATTGCAGCCAACTATATTATGACCTATTATTGCGACCACAATATCTGTCCGATGACCACGCGTTTGCCTGCGCAGACTGATACCGTCGTCGTCAGGCGTAATGTCCATCTGGAACAGGTGGCCGCTGTGCTAGGACTCGACATCGACATGTTGCGTTCTCTTAATCCCGAATATCGTCGCGATGTCGTACCTGGACTCACTAAGCCCTCGGTCATCCGTCTGCCACTGGCTGATACCGGACGGTTTATTGACAATGAGGATTCTATCTACAACTATCGGACCGATGAACTACTCAACAAGCGACTGGAGGTGACCATCAACGATGATGTACCTACCTACACCCGTAAGACCACCAAGAAGGTGACTCGCAAGAATAGTCGGGCAAAGCGAAATAGCCGCGTGACCAGGAACAAACGCACAACAGCCCGCAAGACGACTACTAAGAAAACAACCGCCAAGAAAAAGACGGTTTCAAAAAAGAAGGCACCTGTTAAGAAAAAGACCACTGCCAAGAAATCACGTAGAAGGAGGTAAACAAGTATGGACGAAGACAAGATTCCTCAGGAAGAACTCGATGAAAAACTGGTAAACAATGCGTTTCAGGAGCTGCTAGACAGCTACCTGTCATCCCGCCATCGCAAGAAGGTGGACCTCGTCACAAAGGCTTTCAACTTTGCGCGACAAGCACACAAAGGGGTTCGGCGTCTGTCTGGCGAACCCTATATCATGCATCCTATTGCCGTTGCCCTCATCGCCTGTAAGGAAGTGGGACTCGGCTCTACAAGTATCTGTTCGGCATTGTTGCATGATGTCGTTGAAGATACCGACTACACTGTAGAGGACATCGAGAATATCTTCGGTACGAAAATTGCACAGATTGTTGACGGTCTGACAAAAATCAGCGGTGGAATCTTCGGAGAGCAGGCCTCAGCACAGGCCGAGAATTTCAAGAAACTGTTGCTCACGATGAGCGATGATATCCGTGTAATCTTGATTAAGATATGTGACCGTCTGCATAATATGCGAACTTTGGAGTCGCAGCCCGCCAACAAACAATACAAAATTGCAGGTGAGACCCTATATATCTATGCCCCGTTGGCCAACCGTTTGGGTCTTAACAAGGTAAAATCGGAACTTGAGAACCTGAGTTTCAAGTTCGAGCATCCCGATGAGTATGCCAGCATCTCAAAAAAGTTGGAAACCACTCAAAAACAACGTGAGAAATTGTTTGACGAGTTCACCAAACCCATTCGTGCAGCTCTCGACGGCATGCACATCCAATACGAACTTAAACAACGTGTAAAAACCCCCTACTCCATCTGGAACAAGATGCAGAACAAACACGTAACTTTTGAGGAGATCTACGACATCCTTGCACTGCGCATCATCTTCACACCTCGCGTCAGAGAAGAGGAAGTCAACGAGTGCTTCAATATTTACGTGGCTATCTCCCGTATCTACAAGTCGCATCCTGACCGTATGCGAGATTGGCTAAGTCATCCAAAGGCCAACGGCTATCAGGCCTTGCACGTTACCCTGATGTCGAAGACAGGTCAGTGGATAGAGGTACAAATACGCTCCGACCGCATGGACGAGGTGGCTGAACAAGGATTTGCTGCCCACTGGAAATACAAGGATGGATTGGAAGACGAGGAATATACGGAGGACGAGGCCGAACTGAACGACTGGCTGCGTACTATCAAGGAGATTCTCGATGACCCACAGCCCGACGCTATGGATTTCCTCGACACCATCAAGCTGAACCTTTTTGCCAGCGAGATTTTCGTCTTCACCCCGAAAGGTGAAATTAAGACGATGCCCACAGGCTGTACAGCCCTTGACTTTGCCTTCTCTATCCATACTTTCTTAGGTAGTCATTGTATCGGTGCCAAAGTCAACCATAAGCTAGTACCGCTGTCGCATAAGCTACAAAGCGGTGACCAGGTGGAGATTCTCACCTCGAAATCACAGCATGTCAGTCCTGCCTGGATCAACTTCGCATCCACAGCCAAAGCCAAAGCAAAGATCCAAGCCATCGTGCGTCGAAACAACCGCGAGGTGCAGAAAAAAGGTGAAGAAATCCTGATGGAGTTTCTAAAGAAAAACCAACAAGAATACACGTCGGCCGTGGCCGATCGTCTGGCAGAGTTTCACGATATCAGGAAACGCAATGATTTCCTCATCGCCTTGGGTGAGAAGAAGGTATTGCTGGGCGAGAAAGACTTGGATGAGCTGAATGGTAAAAATAAAAAAGAAGAAAGAGGCGGTTGGAGAAAGTATGTCCCCTTTATCGGCGGTAGCACCAAGAAAAAGGAAGATGAGAATCGTCAAGAATTGTTCGTAGTGCCTGATAAGTTTAATCGAAAAAAGCCAATCTTCATTACAGAAGAGAACATCAGTCAATATAAATTCCCTGGTTGTTGTCACCCCATCCCAGGCGATGATGCCCTCGGTTATATCGACAACAAGAACCAGATAGAAATTCACAGACGAAACTGTCCTGTGGCTGCTAAATTGAAAACCAGTTTCGGCAACCGAATCCTCGACATCAAGTGGGACATGCATAAGACGCTCTATTTTGATGCGACCATCCGTCTAGGAGGTATCGACCGTGTAGGTCTGCTTAATGAGGTAACACAGATTATATCTGCACAAATGAACGTGAATATACATACGGTGAACATCACCTGTGAGGAAGGTATTTTCGATGGTAGCATTGAATTGCGCGTGCATGACCGCGATGACGTGAAAACCATCATTAACAATCTCAGAAGCGTGCAAGACCTGAAGGAAATCTCACAAATCATGTGACTCGGATATGAATAAACTACTTCTACTAATCGCCTTGAGTCTGTCAATCGTTGCACAGGCAGCTAAGAGTTATGACAACCCAGACACCATCGTTGTGGCCCGCGATGGTACAGGAGAGTTCCGTACTGTTGACGAGGCCATCGAAGTATGCCGCGCTTTCATGGACTACCACAAGGTTATCTATATAAAGAAAGGTACGTATAAGGAGAAACTCATCATCCCTCAGTGGCTTCAGAACATAGAATTCTGTGGCGAGGATGTGAATGAAACTGTCATCACCTACGATGACCATGCCAATGTGAAGATTGTCTTAGGGACAGCTTCGCCCCGTAAACAAGCGATGGGCACTTTCCGCACCTATACCCTCAAGATTGAAGCCAACGACATCACGCTGAAGAACCTTACCATCGAGAACAACTCTGCCCGTCTCGGGCAGGCCGTTGCCCTCCATACAGAAGGCGATCGTCTGGTATTCATCAACTGCCGGTTTATCGGGCACCAAGATACTATATATACGGGTATGCCTTATACACGTCTTTTTTTCAAAGACTGTTATATCTGCGGTACCACCGACTTCATTTTCGGCCCCTCGACAGCCTGGTTTGAGGATTGCACCATCGAGAGTCTCGTCAACAGTTACATCACCGCAGCCTCCACGCCTGCCGATGCGACCTATGGCTATATCTTCAACAATTGTCGACTCATCGCAAAAGCTGATGTTGACAAGGTGTATCTTGGACGTCCCTGGCGCGACTATGGCTATTCGCTCTTTATGAACTGTGATTTAGGCGCACATATCCGCCCAGAAGGCTGGCACCACTGGGAAAAACAACGCGAGAATACAGCCCGATATATGGAATATAACAATCATGGAGCCGGTGCCCAGCCCCAGCAACGTGTAGCCTGGAGCCGTCAGTTAACCAAGAAAGAGGCTTTACAGATAACGCCAGCCAAGGTCTTCGTCCGTCAAGACAATTGGAACCCGATGCCTTAATAAAAAAGCAACTGAACTACTGAAGATAGTCCAGTTGCTTTTTTAAGGCCTGCAACTCAGAACGCACACCAATAAGCGCTTCAAGTACATCTGCCTTCTTATCAGCTCCCTTGCGGTTCTGATTCAGAATTTTCTTAGCCGCAGCCAACTTAAAACCACGCACTTTTACCAGATTGTGGATTACGCGAATCTGTTCAATATCTTTCTCCTGATACTGGCGTACCTTTGCGGGTCCACTCACTTTCGGTCTCAACGAAGGAAACTCCTGCTCCCAATAACGGAGCGTACTCTCATTCAGCCCGAACATCTGTGCCACTTCGCTGATGGAGTAATACAATTTGAGGTTTTTGTTCAGATTCAGTGCCATACGTTTATCTTTTGATCATTTCTTCCCTTAAAGGTTTGCCAATTCCACCACCTTATCAACAGCAGCAGAGAGTCCATCGGCATTCTTTCCACCAGCCTGAGCGAAATGGGGTTGTCCGCCTCCGCCACCTTGAATGAGTTTGGCAGCCTCACGTACCATTTGACCGGCATTCAGGCCATGATCACTGACCATATCGTCACTCATCATGATTGAGAGTTGGGGCTTATTGTTATCATGAGTACCTAAAACACAGAGCAGAGAGCCTTCTACGGCAGCACGGATCTTAAAGGCCAAGTCTTTGGCTGCAGCCGGATTCATGGGTAGCACAGCGGTAACAACCTTCACGCCACCTACCTCACGAGCTTTCTCAACAAGCTGCTTAGCAGCACGTTCCACAGCCTGAGCTTGGAATGACTCAATCTCCTTCTTCATGGCGTCATGCTCATCGACATATTTCTTAATCACACCTTGTAGGTCCTTAGCATTGTTGAAGAAAGCCTTTACTGCACGCAACATGTCCTCTGTCTGATACAACAACTCCTCACATTCCTTACCAGTCTTGGCCTCGATACGACGGATACCTGCGGCCACACTACTCTCAGAGAGAATCTTGAAGAAGCCAATACGACCTGTTGATGAAGCATGGATACCACCACAGAACTCGCACGAAGGACCGAAACGAACCACACGCACCTTATCGCCATATTTTTCACCAAAGAGGGCAATGGCACCGAGTTTCTTAGCCTCATCGAAAGGCACGTCGCGGTGCTCATCAATGTGGATGTCCTGACGGATCATATCATTCACCATACGCTCCACCTCACGAATCTGCTCATCACTTACTTTCTCAAAGTGAGAAAAGTCGAAACGTAAAGTGTCGGGACTTACAAACGAACCCTTCTGTTCTACGTGATCACCTAAAACCTGTTTCAGGGCATAATCGAGCAGATGGGTAGCAGTATGATTGGCGGCAGAGGCATTGCGTTTGTCAGTATCCACACAAGCCATGAACTGAGCCGTAGGATCCTTGGGTAGCTGCTTCACGATATGCACGGTCTGGTTGTTCTCGCGCTTGGCGTCAATGATGTCGATGGTCTCGGCTTCGTTGCAAATGACACCACAATCACCGACCTGTCCACCCATCTCACCATAGAACGGGGTGAAATCAAGCACAAGCTCATAGAACTCGTTCTTTTTTTGCGTCACCTTACGATATCTCAGGATATGACACTCGTATTCCGTATAGTCATAACCCACAAACTGCTGCTCACCAGCAGTCAATTCCGTCCAGTCGGAATTCTCTACAGCAGCGGCATTGCGGGCACGCTCCTTCTGCTTCTGCATTTCTACATTGAACTGCTCTTCATTGACCGTGAAACCATTCTCACGACAAATCAACTCTGTCAAATCAAGTGGGAAACCATAGGTATCGAAGAGACGGAAGGCCTGAACGCCATCAAGTTTGCTCTTACCTTCTGCTTTCAACTGCTCCATAGCCTTGTCAAGCAAGGAAATACCTTTATCCAATGTACGCAGGAACGAGTCTTCCTCTTCCTTCATTACCTTTGAAATCAACTGCTGCTGAGCCTTCAATTCCGGGAAGGCATCACCCATCTCATAGACAAGTGTCGGCACCAATTTATAGAGGAAAGCCTCTTTCTGACCAAGGAATGTATAAGCGTAGCGAACGGCACGGCGAAGGATACGGCGGATGACATAGCCAGCTTTTGCATTGGAAGGCAACTGTCCATCTGCAATCGAGAACGACACTGCACGAAGGTGGTCGGCACAAACACGCATAGCCACATTGATATCATCCTGCTGTTTTGTGATGGGAGTTTCCTGCTCTTCCTCAAAAGTTACATATTTCAGTCCTGTCAACTCCTGCTCAGCCTTAATGATTGGCTGAAAAACGTCTGTATCATAGTTGGAGTGCTTACCTTGCAGCATACGGACGAGGCGTTCGAAACCCATACCCGTATCGATTACATTCATGGAAAGCTTCTCCAATGAACCGTCAGCCTTACGGTTAAATTGCATAAACACTAGATTCCAAATCTCAATTACCTGGGGATCGTCCTGGTTTACAAGTTCACGGCCACTCTTACCCGAGGCCTTGCGCTGCTCAGGTGTACGAGAATCAACATGAATCTCTGAACAAGGTCCACAGGGACCTGTATCGCCCATCTCCCAGAAATTATCATGCTTGTTACCATTAATAATATGGTCTTCTGGCACATGCTTAGCCCAATATTCCGCAGCTTCATCATCGCGGGGGATATTCTCCTCAGGCGAGCCTTCAAAGACCGTCACATAGAGATCTTCGGGATTCAGTTTCAGCACATCTACCAGATATTCCCAAGCCATGTCGATGGCACCCTCTTTGAAATAGTCACCGAAACTCCAGTTACCAAGCATCTCGAACATGGTGTGGTGATAGGTATCGTGACCGACTTCCTCCAAATCGTTGTGCTTGCCTGAGACGCGGAGACACTTCTGGGTATCAGCACGACGACGCGGCTCCGGGTCGCGAGTACCGAGGATAATGTCCTTCCACTGGTTCATACCTGCATTCGTAAACATCAGCGTGGGATCATCCTTAATCACCATAGGAGCTGACGGTACGATAGCGTGCTGCTTCGACTCAAAAAACTTCTTAAATGAGTCACGAATCTCATTTGCTGTCATTGATGTATTGCGTTTTGTTTCCACCTTATTTATAAATTACGGGTGCAAAGGTACAAAAAAAATCCAAAAATGACCGCATTCTCAGTTTTTTTTCGTACTTTTGCAAGCAAACTGAAGACCAAACAAATTATGGATGACGAAATAAAGGACGATGATATCCTCGAAGAACAGGAATCAGAAGGAGGCACAGAAGGCCATTCCGACTATAAACCCGTAAACCGTTTCGATGCTGCAGCGGTACACCATTTGTCTGGTATGTACCAGAATTGGTTCCTGGATTACGCCTCGTATGTAATCCTGGAGCGTGCCGTACCCAATATCGAAGATGGTTTCAAACCCGTACAGCGACGCATCATGCACTCTATGAAACGCATGGACGATGGCAGGTATAATAAAGTGGCGAACATTGTGGGGCACACCATGCAGTTTCACCCCCATGGCGATGCCTCCATCGGTGACGCCCTCGTACAGTTAGGCCAGAAAGATCTGCTCGTAGACACGCAAGGAAACTGGGGTAACATCTTGACAGGCGATAAGGCCGCAGCCCCACGATATATTGAGGCTCGACTCTCGAAGTTTGCCCTCGACACCGTGTTTAATCCCAAGACCACAGAATGGCAGCTTTCCTATGACGGACGAAACAAGGAACCGATATCGTTGCCCGTGAAGTATCCGTTGCTGCTTGCACAAGGTGCAGAAGGCATCGCCGTGGGACTATCTTCGAAAATCCTGCCCCATAACTTCTGCGAAATCTGCGATGCAGCCATCCTTTACCTGCACGAGCAGGAGTTCCACCTCTTCCCCGACTTCCAGACTGGCGGCAGCATCGATGTTTCGAAATACAACGATGGTCAGCGAGGGGGTGTGCTGAAGGTACGTGCAAAGATTGAGAAACTTGACCAGAAGACCCTCGTCATCCGCGAACTACCCTACTCCAAGACCGTCGGTACCCTCATCGAGAGTATCACTAAGGCTATTGAAAAAGGAAAGATCAAGGCTAAGCGTGTCGACGACCTCACATCGGCACAAGTTGAAATTCAAATCCACCTGATGCCAGGTGTGTCGAGTGATAAAACTCTCGATGCCCTTTATGCCTTTACGGATTGTGAGATTAACATCTCACCCAACTGCTGTGTCATTGCTGATCAGAAACCACAGTTTCTTACGATTTCTGATGTCCTTAAACACAGTGTCGAGCGCACCAAGGACCTCATACGCCAAGAACTTGAGATCCGCAAGAACGAATTGTTAGAACAACTACACTTCTATTCTCTCGAAAAGATATTTATCGAGGAACGCATCTATAAGGACAAAAAATTCGAACAGGCTCCGACTGTTGATGCTGTTTGTGAGCATATTGACGATCGTCTGACTCCATATTACCCTAGTCTTATACGGGAGGTTACGAAGGATGATATTCTCAAATTGTTGGAAATCAAGATGCAACGCATCCTGAAATTCAATAAAGATAAGGCAGATGAACTTATGGCCCGTATCAAGGCCGAAATCGAGGAGATAGACCGGGATTTAGCAAACCTCATAGAAGTGACGGCCAGTTGGTTCCAGTTCCTCAAGGACAAATACGGCAAAGACCACCCGCGCCTGACAGAAATCCGTAACTTCGACACCATCGAGGCAACCAAGGTGGCCGAAGCCAACCAGAAGCTCTATATTAACCGTACCGACGGCTTTATCGGCATGGGTCTGAAGAAGGATGAGTTTGTTTGTAACTGTTCCGACATCGACGATATTATCATCTTCTACAAGGATGGTAAATATAAGGTAATCCGTGTGGCCGACAAGGTATTCGTAGGCAAGAATATCCTTCACGTGGCTGTCTTCAAAAAAAATGATTCGCGTACCACCTATAATGTCGTTTATCGCGACGGAAAGAAAGGCTGGTACTTTATGAAACGTTTCAATGTGACCAGCATGACCCGCGACAAGGAATACGACCTGACACAAGGTACACCAGGCTCTAAGGTGATGTATTTCACGGCCAATCCCAATGGTGAGGCGGAAATTATCAAAGTGACCCTCGATCCCAACCCCAAACTGAAGAAGATTTTCATCGATCAGGATTTCTCTGAAATAATGATCAAGGGACGTGCTTCAAAGGGGAACCTACTGACAAAGAACCCCGTACATCGCATCGGCCTGAAGAGTCACGGACACTCTACCCTTGGTGGGCGCAAAGTATGGTATGACCCCGATGTGAACCGTTTGAACTACGATGACCACGGACGGCTGCTTGGTGAATTCTACGACGAAGATCAGATATTGGTGATTCTCGATAATGGTGATTTCTATCTGACTAGCTTCGATTTGAACAACCACTTTGAGTCCAACATCCTGCGCATTGAGAAATATGATGTAGATAAAGTCTGGACGGCCATTCTTTTCGATGCTGACAATCAGGGGTATCCCTATCTGAAACGATTCCAGATGGATGCTTCAAAGAAAAAACAGAACTGGCTCAGCGATAATCCAGCCTCGAAACTCATCCTACTGACGGACACCACATATCCGCTCATCAAGGTCACTTATGGTGGCGTTGACGAATTCAGAGGAACAGAAGAAATCGATGCAGAACAGTTTATAGCCATCAAAGGCTTTAAGGCCAAAGGCAAGCGTCTCAGCACTTATCAGATTGAAAGCATCGAGGAAATGGCACCCGTACGTTTCCCAGAAAAACCTAAAGAACCGGATAATCCTGAGGATGAAGACGACTCTGAAGAAGACATCGGTCCTGATGAAGGAAAAAGTGAACAACAGATACGTGACGAAATGACTGGCCAGCTACGGCTTTTCGATGACGAATGATATTCAAATATAATTAATGTACACGCGCGAAATGGATAGTTGGGCTATTTTTAGCATAAACATTTGGCAGAGTCAATAAAAATGCTTAACTTTGCACCCACTTTCCATCAAAAAAACACATACGGAAGGCGCCTGTGGCGGAATTGGTAGACGCGCTAGACTTAGGATCTAGTGTTTATGACGTGCAGGTTCGAGTCCTGTCAGGCGCACTTTTAGTACAAATATGGCAGAAAATTAGAAGAAAATCGATAAAAATCAAAAAAAAACTTAAACTTTTCTTGGCAGTTTGAAATAAAATGCCTACATTTGCAGCGATTTATGTAGTGAAATCATATATATATGTCTAATTATAATTTAAAAATCAATGAAAAAGAAAATTGTTAATGGTATTCTCTTAGTGGCAATAATGTTTGCTACTACGAGTGCATTTGTTTCTTGTAAGGACACAGATTCCGATGTGAAAACGGAGTTGGATGCAAAGTATGCCGCACTTGAGAAGAAGTTTGCTGATTTGCAGGATCTCGTCAGCAAAATCAAGAGTTGCGATTGCGAGGGCAAGTACTACACCAAGGCTGAAATTGACAGCAAGCTACAAGCTCTTAATGATGCTATTACTGCTGTCAAGAACATGATTCCAGATGTTAACGGATTTGTGAAGACATCTGAACTTGATAGTAAGGTTCTTGCATTATTGGCCGATTATTACACAAAGGCACAGGTAGAGACCGCTATCGCCGAAGCACTGAAAGGCTATGTTAAGATTGGTGATCTTCCCGGTGGTGGTTTGACAGAGGATCAGGTAAACGCACTTATTATTGCAGCACTTGGTGAATATGCGAAGAAGAGCGAAATCCCTGAGGCTGGTCTGAGTCAGGCAGAAGTTGAGAATCTCATCAAGAAGGCTTTGGAAGATTATGCAAAGAAGAGCGAAATCCCTGAGCCAGGTCTGACACAGGAACAGATTCAGAAACTCATCGATGATGCTATTGCTAAGATTAATCCTGGTTCTGAAGGTCTGACAGAGGCTCAGGTTAATGCACTCATTAAGGCTGCCTTGAATGACTATGCAAAGAAGAGCGACATTCCTGAACAGATCACTAAGGAAGAGATTATCAAAATTATCGAGGAAACGATTGAAACAACAGATGTCGATCTGACCGCCATTTATATGACAGAGGTAACCAGTCTCAGTGTTGATCAGGTTGTGAACCCAATGTTCGAATTCAACACCCCGTTCGGTGTAAACTCTAACGTTCTGATTGCATTCTTCGGTGAGCAGGCAAAACGCGACATCTACTTCCCGAAAGGAGCTGAAGAGCCACTCGTTTGGAAGGGTGATTATATGATTGAGGGTACAGGTAACGCAGGTAAACTTTATGTAACTGTGAACCCCAGTTCTGTTGATTTCACAGGTAAGACCTTGAAGCTCGTGACCACCACTGGAAATGAGGCTCCTGTCGAGCTGACTCCTTTGGTAGAGTCTGAAAAAGAACTCAAGTATATCACTCGTGGTGACAACGCATTCTATGAGACTTATGCCACAATTCCTCAAGGAAAGATTGCCAAGGCTTTCTTCACATGGGAACCAACAGATATGCAAGCTTTCAAAGATCAGATTATTGATTTATTGAAAAATCGTGGTAAAGAAGACATCGCTGATATGTTACAAACTCTCACCAATTTGGTTGCAGGAAATGACATTCCAGCATATCGTCTACAAGCTGCTTGGGGTGAAGGTTACTATACCTATTCTCCTGCTAACATTGCAGCCATCGCACTTAAGCCGTTGACATATGCATTTGATCTTGTTGACGAGGGTCAGATAAATGACACCCCCATTTCTGAACTTGAAAGACTTGAAACCTATATTGTTAATAGAGCAACAAAGGATCAAAGTACTCGTACAAAGATTTGGAATTGGTTGAAGGTATTTAACAAAGAGACAAATAAGTGGCTGAACAATATCAATTGGGCACTCCAACCCACGATGTTCATTGAGGCTAATAACGAAATTTCACGTCCTGGCATTATGCTTAATTACACAAGCTATGACCCAGGTGAGATTACACTTATTCCATCATCTTGGACTGTAGAACTCTTTGCTCCTGCATTCAAGAAGTATGTAGTTGTTACAAGTGTTGATGGAAATCCCGTTAAGGCTGATGACCCTGTTAATGCAGGTCTGCTGGGTAAGGTTATTCCCGGAAGTGTAAACCAGATTCCATTCACTGTTGAGGCTGGCAAGACATATGAAATCCAGTATTCAGCCCTTGATTACGAGGGAAATTCCAGAACTTTGACCTATTATATTAAAGGTAACAAGAAAAAGTAGAATTCATAAACGACAAAGAATATGAAAATGAAGAAAACAATATTGTCTTGCCTGTTGGCACTGGGATTCCTCTCAGTATCCGCACAGGATCAGCAGCCTAAGACGGAATACGTTTTCAATCCTCACTGGTATGTACAGATACAGCCATTAGGACTTCAGCACACACTGGGTGAGGTTGATTTCGGCGATTTGAATTCATACAATGTTCAGGCTGCTATCGGTCGTCAGCTCAGCCCAGTATTTGGTCTTCGTCTTGCCGTGAATGCATGGCAAAGCAAGGCTGGTTCTGAGATAAACGGACAAAAATATCTTTGGGACTGGAAATATGTTGCTCCGTCACTTGACTTGACAATTAATCTCTCAAATGCACTCTGTGGCTATAACCCCAACCGTGTTTTCAACTTCGGTTTGTTCCTTGGTGGTGGTGCTAATATAGGCTTCAGCAATGATAAGGCAGCTGATGCCCAGAAAGCCATGGGCGAAAAGCAAGGCGTGAATTCATTAGAATATCTCTGGGATGGAACAAAGATTCGTCCGTTTGCACAGGGTGGTATCACAGCAGACTTCAAACTGAGTGATGCAATCAGCTTCGGTATTGAACTGAATGCTAACACCCTTAGCGACAAGTACAACTCTAAGAACGCTGATAACTGGGATTGGTATTTCAATGCCCTCGCTGGTATAAAGATCAACTTGGGTCCGACCTATACCACCCGCGTTATTCCTGCGCCAGAGCCCGAAATCCGCTATGTAGAGAAGGTTGTTGAGAAGGTTGTGGAAGTTCCCGCTCCTGTTGCAGCACCCGTTATCGAGCCTATTCGTCGTGATGTATTCTTCAAGATTAATTCTTTCAAGATTCAGGACTCAGAGGCTGGCAAGGTTAAGGATATCGCAGACTACCTGAACAAATACCCCAATGCAAAGGTTGTTGTAACAGGTTATGCTGATGCCGGTACTGGTAATGACAGAATCAACGACCGTCTTGCTGCTCAGCGTGCTGACGCCGTTGTGAAGGCTCTCAAGGAGCAGTACTTTATTGCTGCTGACCGCATCTCTTACGACAGCAAGGGTGCCCGCGTTCAGCCGTTCGCTGAGAACGATATGAACCGTGTAAGCATTTGTATTGCCGAGTAATCTGAATAAGAATCAATAACAATGCCCAACCCGGCGGCGGAATCGAAAGAGGAAGTTCGTAGGGTTGGGCTTTTTAAATGAAAGAACATGAAAAGAGTATTACTTACAAGTATAATTGCTATAATGGCATTCCCGCTATATGCACAATATTCAGGTTTTTACAGAATAATGAACCGGGGAGCTGCAGGCAGATATATTTCTATTCAAAATACTAAGGTTAGTGATGAGAGTAAAAATATCAACTATTCCAGTGGAGTATCAGTAAATACAGCTGTTGAAGCACTACAATTAATTAGGGCAAAAGATAAAGACAGCGACGCTGGTACAATAT
The DNA here is from genome assembly GCA_017554145.1 of Prevotella sp. GTDB lineage: Bacteria > Bacteroidota > Bacteroidia > Bacteroidales > Bacteroidaceae > Prevotella. Next base: position 14,313 of record JAFZIZ010000026.1, read on the forward strand.
TATATATTACAGGCGATAACGATGGACTTACCCTTGAAGCTCAAGGAATGAACACTCAAAAGCTATTAAACAATTTAGGCCAAGGCGACATCAAACTCCTAAGGGGCGGTAAGGGAGAGTTATATACGTACGTCTCGGGCTATCCTATATATTTGTTAGACTATGGTTTTGATTATCCCACTACGAGGAAAAGTACCTGTGGTGTAGCTACATCATCATGGATCAACAAAGGTCTAGAAACGGATGAAAAAAACTATATCTATTGGACACTCAAGAAAATTGATAATGATAAAGAATATTTCGGAGTAAAGCCAAGTGAAGGAATACAAATCGGTGACAAATACTACACGACTATCTATACCACTTTTGCATTCCAGATTCCAGAAAGCATGAAAGCATTCTATATCGATCAGTATAACTACAGTGGAACACCTGTTGCAGAGTTGAAAGAGATCACAGACAGGAAAATACCCGCTTCGACGCCTGTTATCATAGAATGCTCTTCAAGCGATGTATCCGAGAATAAAGTAATGCTGTTAAACGACAGTCCGAGTTCCATCTCTGGCAACAAACTGAAGGGAAATGTATTCTGCTATATTCCAGAGGGCAATGAAGATCCGAAATTGAAGAATGCACTTGAATATGCAAAGAGCACCATGCGAGTACTTGGGTCTGTAAATGGGCAATTAGCTTTTGTTGCTGATAACGACAACGCATTGAGAGTTGTTACAAAGAATGGTAATAAAGAGAAGTACATCCCTGCCAACAAGGCATACCTGACTATCAATGCTGCAGATAACACTAAAACAGCCGCCGGCATCAAACTGCTTCTGCCAGATGAGTATGCAGTGGCTGTTAGCATCAGCAAAGTCGCTGCAGACGAGCAGGTTAAGACTGGCATTTATACGTTGACAGGTGTAAAAGTGAAAGAAGACAACAATTCAGATGGCTTGCCCAATGGTGTCTATATTATCGAAGGCAAGAAACAAGTCATCAAATAATCAAGATAAGATATTGTTGAGTTAAGATAAGAGCCTCTTTTTCTTTCTAAAGAGGCTCTTATTATATAAGCGGTACGTCTTATTGGGAAAATCAGAAAACACTATAGATAAGACGGACATCAAGTACAGGAAAGACCTGAAATTGTTTGGCCAAACGTACATAACTACCAACCTTTCCACTGATATTGTCAACATCACGTGTCAGATTAGTGCCATCATGTGTCACAATATGAGGACTACCTCCCCAAAACATAGCACCTAAGTCGACAGCGATATGAAACTTATCATTATTCTTGAGCAATCTTCCTCCATAACCAGCACCAAGATAAGGTTTAAAGGCATTTACTTTCACATTAGCCCTAACCATCCCGTCATTTCCTGGTTCCATCAGATATGGGGTCCCGTCATCGTAGTCACCAACATGCATACCCATTCGTCCATAATTATTGAAGCGAGCAGCTAAAGACTCTATAAGGCGTGGTCCACCTATTTCGTAAATAAAACCATTAGAAAATTGGTATGAAAAAATTGGCTCTGGAACAAACGTCTCTCCAGACATATAGGAATCATAGGACGCCAGGGTCTTATCCCGCATGGTATTATAGATGCTTACAGCCATCAGCGTTGGCATCGCCTCTGTAGCATTATAGGATTTTGCAATCTTTGACGGACCAAGGAAGAAACCAGCTGTCACATGCCAACGTTTATCCTGTTTGAATGGAAAGACATCCACCAAGACCTTGAGATTATTATAAGTTGGCACACCTATCATCTCAACCTGATCATCCACCTGATAACCAGTCATCTGTCTCAAAACATCGGTCATCTTGTCTAACTTGGTCACCACACGATTCCCGTTCGCGTCATACTTATTCTCAGGCTTTTCGCCAACCTGCACATTAAAAAACATACTCTTGTGGAATGAAGGCATAAAGGAATAGCCTGCTCGCAACTGGACATAGTTGCCAACAGGAGTAGCCACATCGAAGCCTATACCCGTCGTACCCAAAGTGACAGAGGCATCCAGGTGATTAAACATATGAAGATTATCGGATGTCTCCTTTAACGAACCCTGTGCTGATACAGACAGGCCGCAAATCATTGCAAATACTGATAAAACTATCGTTCTCATATCCTTATTACTTCATTCTCCAACTACCATTCTGTTCTACCATCGGCACAACGATTTCCTCATTCACAGAATCACCAAAGCACAAAACAAGAAACACATTCGTATAATTCAACGCGGTATCTGTTACTGCATTGGATATACGAATGTCGAGAATCCCATGATGATCCAGGTTCTGCAGTGCCATAAACTGGCGGTAACTCGTCAACAATTGTTCCCGATAACCATCTGGCAGACTATCCGCCCCAGCCTTCCCCTCCAAGAAAGCCTCATATTCACCATTCACCAAGTGCGTATAATAGCCCTTCGCAGCAATGGATGCCAATTCCTCTGGCGAGGGATTAGCACAAGCTATACAAAATAGCATTGCTAATAAAAAGGCGGGAAGATATTTCATGTTACTTCTGGCGGATAAACACATTTATGGGTGAGCCTGTCAATGTCCAGTTCTCACGAATCTTATTCTCTAAAAACCGCTTATAAGGTTCCTTTACATACTGAGGCAGGTTGGCATAGAACACAAACGTCGGTATCTGCGTATCAGGGACCTGCGACACATATTTAATCTTGATATACTTTCCCTTGATAGAGGGGGGCGGGAAGGCCTCAATCAATGGTAGCATCACCTCGTTGAGCTTCGTTGTACCGATGCGCGCCTTACGGTTCAGATAAACCTGCTTGGCCGTCTCAAGTACCTTGAAGATACGCTGTTTGGTCAGTGCCGAGGCAAAGATAATGGGGAAATCTACAAACGGAGCCATACGCTTACGGATGGCATTCTCAAAGGTATCGATGACCACCTGGGACTTATCCTCTACAAGATCCCATTTATTGACCACCACCACCAGACTCTTGTTATTCTTCTGAATCAACTGGAAGATATTCATATCCTGAGACTCAATGCCTCGAGTGGCATCAATCATCAGGATGCAGACATCTGAATTCTCAATAGCACGAATGGAACGCATTACGCTATAGAACTCCAGATCCTCCGTCACCTTATTTTTACGACGAATACCAGCGGTATCTACGAGATAAAAGTCGAATCCGAACTTATCATAACGGGTATAGATAGAATCACGCGTTGTACCTGCTATCTCTGTGACGATATTGCGCTCTTCACCGATAAACGCATTGATAAGGCTTGACTTTCCTGCATTCGGGCGTCCCACCACAGCGAAACGGGGGATACCCTCCTCAAGCTGGTCAGCACTCTTTTCTGGCAACATCTCCAGCACCTTGTCGAGCAAATCACCCGTGCCACTGCCCGTAGCAGCACTGATGCAGTAAGGATCACCAAGACCAAGATTATAGAACTCATACTGGTCATAAAGATGCTTGTTGTCATCAGCCTTATTAGCCACCAGGAGAACAGGCAACTTGGCACGACGCAGAATCTGAGCTACGTCCATATCCCAGTCTGTCACACCATTTTTGATATCGCAGACAAAAAGCACCAAATCAGCTTCTTCGGTTGCAATGATCACCTGCTTACGAATCTCCTCCTCGAATATATCATCAGAATTGACGACCCAGCCGCCTGTATCGACGACAGAGAACTCTCGACCATTCCAGTCACATTTGCCGTATTGGCGGTCACGCGTGGTACCAGCTTCATCGCTGACAATAGCCTGACGACTTTTCGTGAGCCTATTGAAAAGCGTCGACTTACCCACATTGGGACGTCCTACAATTGCTACTAAATTTCCCATATTAACTTATTTCTAATCAACTACTCCGGATTATAACCAAAACTATTCAGTTCCCGCTCTGACGAACGCCAATCCTTATCCACCTTCACGAAGATCTCGAGAAAGATCGGCTTACCAAAGAACTTTTCCAAAGATTTACGCGCCTCTGTGCTCACCTTCTTGAGTGCCACACCTTGATGGCCGATGATGATGCCTTTCTGGCTGTCACGCTCCACATAGATCAGCGCATTGATATGGATATGCTTCTCATCCTCCTTAAAACGCTCCACCCGAACCTCGACAGAATAAGGAATCTCCTTATCGTAATAGAGAAGTATCTTCTCACGGATGATTTCTGAGACAAAGAAACGGGCAGGCTTATCCGTCAGCTGATCTTTGTCAAAATAAGCTGGACTCTCAGGCAGCAACTCCTGAATTCGCTTCAGCAACATGTCAATACCGAATTTATTCTTCGCTGAAATCGGGAGGATCTCTGCATTGGGCAACAACGTATGCCACTTAGCGACGATGTCGCCAAGTAAGCCCTGAGAACTCTGAGTATTCTGATTACTCTGAGAGCCAAGCTCATCAATCTTGTTAATAAGCAGGATAACGGGCGTTTTCATCTTCTGGACCTTCCCAAGAAAATCCATATTCTTCTCTGGATTCTCCACTACATCAGTCACATACAGCAACACATCGGCATCCTGCAACGCTGACTCTGAAAAAGCCAGCATCGACTCCTGCAACTTATAATTGGGTTTCAGCACACCTGGGGTGTCTGAGAACACAATCTGCATGTCATCGGTATTGACAATACCCATTATACGATGACGCGTGGTCTGCGCTTTAAACGTTGCAATACTGATACGCTCTCCCACAAGTTGGTTCATCAGTGTCGACTTGCCAACATTAGGATTTCCCACGATATTTACGAATCCAGCCTTATGCATATACTCTGTTTAGACAAAAAAACGCATCTTTCAAAAAGGATGCGTTTTCTCGTATAGTTATCTTTAAAGTTTATTGGGCGCCGTCGTATGCCCACTTGTAATAGGATGCCCCGTGGACAAATCCGGCACCAAAAGCGGTGAAAATCATATTATCACCTTTCCTTAACTTCGATTCATTCTCCCACAAAGCAAGTGGAATGGTAGCAGCACTGGTATTACCCAAATGCTCAATATTTACCATCACCTGATCCATGGAAAGATCCAAACGCTTTGCCACTGCCTCAATGATACGCATATTAGCCTGATGAGGAACAATCCATTGGATATTATCCTTATTCAATCCATTGCGCTCAGCAATCAAGGCACAATCATCGCTCATATTGGTAACAGCATAACGGAACACGGTGCGACCCTCCTGATAGAGGTAGTGCAGACGATGGTCAATCGTGAAATGAGATGGAGGACAGACTGACCCACCAGCCTTCATATGCAAGAACGGAAGACCCTTGCCGTCAGCATGCAAATAAGAGTCCATCACACCGATATTCTCTTCTTCCGATGCTTCGAGAAGCACTGCTGCTGCACCATCACCAAAAAGTGGACAGGTCTGGCGATCTTTATAATCAACAATCGATGACATCTTATCAGCACCGATAACGATTATTTTCTTGCACCTTCCACTCTTTACCATCGATGCTGCCACATCGAGCGAAAAGAGGAATCCACAGCAAGCACCCCAGAAATCGAATGCAAAGGCATTCTTCAATCCAAGCTTACCAAGCACAATGCTTGCTGTTGATGGGAATTTATAATCAGCGGTCGAAGTGGCTACGACGATGGCATCAATACTGTCCGGATCAGCGCCGGTCTTCTGCATCAACTGCTTGGCTGCCTTGCGGGCCATATAAGAAGTGCCGAGTCCCTCTTCTGTCAGGATACGGCGCTCCTTGATGCCAACACGCGTCATAATCCACTCATCGCTAGTGTCCACCATCCTCGACAATTCCTCATTGGTGAGGACATAGTCGGGTATATAGCCACCAACACCCGTGATTATCGCGCTTATCTTATTACTCATTATTCAGCGACCTCGTCTTCCATCTTAATAGCCACCTTACCACGATAGTAACCACAAGTGGGGCATACTGTGTGATATACATAGTAAGCGCCGCAGTTGGGGCATACTGCCAATGTGGGTGCTACTGCCTTGTCGTGAGTACGACGCTTGGCCTGACGAGTACTTGATTGTCTTCTTTTAGGATGTGCCATATTAATTCTTAAATTTTAATTGTTATTTTTTTAATTTCTCCAAAGCACTCCATCGGGGATCTATCGGCTGGTTGGACGCCTCATCGCTGCTTCGGTCAGCTGAGAGTTCTTCCAGAACTTTGCTCATCGCAGGGTTGCACTTGCCAGGTGCATGCACATGCTTGATGGGTATAGCCAGCACAATAAATTCATAGATGAGCCAAGACGTGTCGAGTATTCCTTCGTCCTCTGACACTGTAATGACATCATCTTCCTCGGAGTAGGCCGCACCAAGTTTCACAACAAGACGATTATCGGTCTCAATAGGCTGCGACATATCGTCAAGACAACGGTCACAAGTTACGGTCACTGTGCCCTCGGTATGGAAAAGGAGTTCAAAAAAGCCGGTTATCTTGCGTATAGATACCGACACGTGCAAAGACCCCTGCTTCACTTCCGAGCCGTCAAGGGCGGCAAAGAACAGATTATCCAAATCATAGTTCAAGGCTCTCACCTCGTCTTTCTGGTTTTTCAAATCTATCTTAAACTGCTCTAAACTACACATTTACTCGTTATTTGGAGTGCAAAGTTACAAATATTTTCTCAGATACGAAACACTTATTTGCTTTTTTTATGTTTTTCACTGCAATTCATTCTCCAACGACTCTGATAACCGCACACTTTCAACTCTTCTGTGCAGTTTTTTTCTCTTTTTCCAATTCTATTCTGAATGTTGTTCCGACGCCTACCTCCGATTCCTTCACGAAGATACGACCTCGATGATATTCCTCGACAATTCGCTTAGCCAGGGAAAGTCCAAGACCCCATCCACGCTTTTTCGTGGTAAAACCTGGTGTAAATACATTCTTGATATCCTTCTTCCTGATACCCTTTCCATTATCTTTTACCTCTATCACCACACGACCATCCTCGTCTGTCAGGGTCAGATCAATTTTTCCGCTTCCCTCCATAGCATCAACCGCATTCTTACAAAGATTCTCTATCACCCACTCAAATAGTTGCGGGTTCATCTTAACGATAACTTCCTCTTCAGGAAGATGCCTGACGATTTCCACCTTCTTCGATGTACGAAGATTCATATAGTCCACCACATGCGAAAGCGCATCATTCATAGAAGCTTCCACAGGCTCTGGCAGCGAACCTATCTTCGAAAAACGTTCAGCAATCAACTCCAGTCGCTTCACATCCTTATCCATCTCCGGTATCAGCTTATCCTCAGGATAATTCTCTTTGAGAATCTCAACCCATGCCATCAGACTCGAGATTGGCGTTCCCAGTTGATGGGCTGTTTCTTTGGAAAGTCCCACCCAGACTTTATTCTGCTCCGCCCGCTTCGATGCCAATAATGCAAAGATAGCCACCACCACAAAGATCATCACGATACCCAACTGCCAATAGGGATATTGAGCCAGACGCTTTATCATCGTCGACTCATCATAACAAACTAATTGATAGTCTTTGGTATCAACAGAATCGCCCAAATGGATCTTTATATAATTACCGTCATGATACATCCGTTTCCCATATTGCTGAACATAGGCATCCGAATCAGCTGCAGTTTTGGCATCCATATCGATATTGCGATAATCTGTCACATTGCCATCGGCATCCATCACAATGACGGGAATCGTATTATTACTCTGTATAACATTCAGCACCAATGACATATCAGTGTTCTCATCTGCATTGTTCAGGACATTCAATGCCTCTGCCCAAGTCTCCATTTTGTGCCGCTCCTCCTTGGAAAGATCCCGCACCAGGAAATGTGACACAAGCAGTGATACCACAGCAATCACAATTGCTGCAATCACGAGGAAAATCTTTGTTTGGCGTATTCTGTCAGTCCACTGCATACAATATAATAAACGAAAAAGCCCCGAAGATATTGTATCCTCTGGGCTTTTCTTAAAAAGACGGCGGCCTCCTACTCTCCCGCATTGCATTGCAGTACCATCGGCGCAGGCGGGCTTAACTTCTCTGTTCGGAATGGGAAGAGGTGGGACCCCGCTGCAATAACCACCTGATATGGGGTTTGACAACTTGCACACAA
>JAFZIZ010000012.1 GCA_017554145.1 Prevotella sp.
AAGTTGCAAGAGCAGCCTGTGGATAGGGATCAATTGTTGTGTCAACGCTTTTCGCAGTTACCTTAATAATGTCTCCAGCAGCTAAATGAACATCGTAACATGTTGCTGTAGCACTTCCCCAAGTTAATAAAGTACCTTCATTGGAATCAGACTCCCATAATACTTGCGCACTACTCGATAATACCCCACCCAGTAGGGCGGTTACAAAAAGTAATAGTTTCTTCATAATTTTTGTTTGTTAGTAAGTTATGTTAATAATATATTGTAGTTATGTAAAAGATATTCTTACCATTTCTAGCTACAAAGATAACAATAAAGTATTGCATTCCCAAGTGATTAACATTTTTTATTTGTAATCTCATTGCAATTACCTTTCTTATTAACAAAAGCTCACATTATTACTGTTAAAAGTTATGGGTATCTCACAAAAATCCGTTTTTTTGATACGATTTCGCATCCTTTTATATATGTGGTTTTATTGGTTTTAAAACTTTTGTAGGAAAACCGGGATGAATAAAGGCTACATTCACCTCAAAAGTATACTACTTTCAGTGCGAATTCAATATACTTTTTATTCTAATGCTATGATTCTTCGCACAAAGTATATGACTCACGAGTGCTTAGTATAGTACTTTTTCGTGTTTAATACTATACTTACGAGGGCTAAACATATAGGTTTTTGAATCGCCTAAGGCAAACGATTTATTCCCAGCGTGGGAAAGTTTCATTCCCAACGTGGGAACAATTTATTCCCAACGTGGGAATATTTGCGGGCAAATAAATAAAATAGGTTTCGTGTCTATTCGACACTTAATACACCTTATTGCTTGTATATTTGGAGGATAGTGTATAATTGTCTTAGAAGTGTAGCTGATTATTGAATATTTTTATCGAAAAGCTTGGTAATTTCAATTAATATTTTTATATTTGTAATCAAACTATATATAACTAAGAAACTACAAGAATATGAAGAGGAAATTACTAACTATCCTAATGATTATGCTTTGCACATTAATTGCACAGGCACAGGAAAAAGTTTGGCACCTTGTAACAGACAAGGGTGAGGCTGTAGAGCTCTCAAAGGTCAGTTATTTGTTGGCTGCTTCCACAGAGACTTTTGACATTGTATGCACAGACGGTACGACCATCAGCGGTGTATCAAGTATCTCGTTGGATGAGCGTGAGGGCTCAGCTGTCAAGACCGTGAAGACGGGCGAATCCATGTTCTCGCAGATTGTCAATGAACAAATAATCATCAGTAATGCCAAGGCAGGTACAACCATGCTAATACTCTCACTCTCTGGCATTGTCTATGTCTCTCAGACGTTGACGGACGGTCAGAACATTATCAACGTGTCAACGCTGCAGTCAGGCACCTATATCCTGAAGGTGGGCGACACCAGTATTAAGTTCATCAAAAAGTAAACGGTTATGAGAAAGAAGATAATAAGTCTGCTAGCAGTTTTGTTTGTCACTGCTACAGCTTTTGCCACGTTTGTGATAGTAAAGAAAGACGGCACAATAGTACGCTCAATTTTGGAAAAGCTATCAATAGAGCAAAATGGGGCTTCGTATACCATAAACGATGTCGATGTAAAGAATATTGCCAACATATATAATAAGGATTGGAACAATAGCGATGACTATGAACGTGCTTTCACACAGGGATACCTCGATTCAAAGTATTATTCCTACGACCGCAAGAAGCAGATAACTTCCCAAGAGTTTAGAACTCTCCTTCGTCCTATCGTTGAGCGGCTACAGCCTGATTCCTTGAATTTCTTCGATAGTCGTTTTTCTGATTATGATGCACCGATAACAAGGGGCGTTGCCACAGGCATGGCATATGTTGTGGCTAGATGTATTGGCGCTGAAATTAATAATAGGGGGAGCTGGGAAATGCCTGAACATTTCTGGGACGGTAGTGACAATCCGGAAATAAGCCGTTTCTTGCCACATTGGCAAGATGTGCCAGAGGTTATTGGTGATATGTTCTGGAGGGAATGGGGCGAGCTGATGGCTTCGTGGTTCTGGAACGGCGGTTACATATCACCGTATTCGGGAAAGCTCGTGTTAGAACTGGATAGCGAGACCAATGACTTTAATTGGAACGGCAAGTTCTATTGGGAAGATGCCGTGCGTGCTGTAACACGTCTGTCTGATGTTGTTGAGGGGACAGTAGAAGACGTTTATCTTGCTATAGACGATCAGTCGGCTACCACCCCGGACCCAACTATCATCTCTGATGACATTCTGGCTGTGGCTAAAAAATCGACCGTTAAGAAACTCAGCGATCTGCATAAACTCTCTGGCATACAGTTGGCAGAGACGATGACAGGAACTGACCCCACGAAGATCAGCAATTACACGCAACATGCCTACAATGCTGCCAGATGGGGCTTTAACAGCATAGCCTACATGTTCCCGACATTTGCACTAATTGATTCGGAAGGAACGAAAGCCAACCTGACCAATCTGAAGATGCTCGACAAGCTGGTGGCAGCATGCGTTGAGAATCATATCACGCTCAGAATTTCAGCAGATAATCTTCCTGGCGCAGGAATCAGTTTCGATCCAAATGATAAATTTGCCCCATATATCGAGGACTTCTCATATGATCTCACCAAGTGCGAGATAGGATGTAGGATGTGGAAGATGCTTTCCGAACGTTATAAGGATATCCCAAGTGAATATTTGATCTTTACACCTGTGAATGGCAAGTATGAGCCATCGAAAGCTACAGCAGAAAAGTTAGCCAAATATATGTGTAAGCTGATGGACCAGATACGAGAGGTTGACCCCAGTCGTTTTATTTATTACTCATATACAGGTCTTAATAATGCAGATGCAATAATAGGTGGGGATGCAAGGTACTATTATCAGACGATTAATGAAAAATACGACAACGTTAAGATTATGCGTAATTTTTCCGAAGAAGTATATGTGTTCACCATGTTAACTCCTGGTATAAATATTGATATGGCAACTCACTCCACATTCATACAGGAGTATCCGCTGACACTATATGGAGCAAATATCGAATTCAGAGGTGATGCCCCAATAAAACTCGATGGCTGTCTGCCTGCTGGTACAAAGATCGATATGTATATTAAGCGCACACATACACCTTCATCAGGAGGCACCATGAGAATAATGGCCGATGGACAGCAACTGGAGGAGATTGCTCTTGAAAATGGAGACAAAGAGTATAATACCAGTTACAGAGGAACCCCTATGTATTCAGGTTTCCTTCCGTATGCTGAAAGCGAGAAGAAGATTTCTGTAACATTAGATAAGACATACAATGTTTTGACATTCGAGTGTACTGCCGATTGTGCAGTAACATGGAGTGGCATTGATGTCTATCTGCCTGAATCGTATCAAGTAGAACGCTGGTATAAAGCGACCGATTATGATATACAGCATGGTTACGAGGAATCGTTCTGGGGACCCAAAAAGACATCAAGAGTGATGATTTGTCCCAACTTGTATGATAGTGAAGAAGGAAGACATATTACAATTAATAATGACGTAACATTTACTTCGGATGTTATCTGGCGAAAAAGTGATAAAGAGACCATTCAGGCTTGGGGTGCAGCCATTAAGAATTTTGCAGCAGATTGTGGAGTGGAGGTAGAAAATCAGACTTATAACCGCGGCTGCACGCAGGAGTCGATGATTAGATACTGTCTCGATACCTATGGCATGCTTAAAGAGAACGGCTTTGACTTCTGGATGTCGGACTACGACCTGCTGTTCGAAGAGAATGCAACGGCCTACCGTGTAGCTTGGCGCAAGGTTGAAAATTATGACGGCTATATCAATTTTAATGTAGAGTTGCTCCGTGCCCTCCAGCAATGTCAGTACAAATAAAGTATCTGACAAATGAATGTGTGACGGTTCAATAGATGGAACCTGAAATCATAAAGTAGTTAGTGCCCGCAGGAATGCGAGCACTAATTGTTTTATTTCTGCTGTTTACGACCGTTGACGATGGATTACAGGGGGAAGAGTACGGGTAATCGCATCAGCAGGAATCAGTCCCCTTGTGAGGCAGCAGAAGAATAACTTATTTCCTAAAAGAAAGTTAAAATATTGGAGGTGTACCGACTTTTGGGACACCTCCGCTTTTATTTTGCAGGTGTAAAATTTAAAAATAGGAGGTAGTTATGGATATTGGATGTATTCTTTGGTGTTTGGTTTGCCTGTTGATAATTGCCATGGTGGCTTGTATAGCGCCTTGGTGGTTCATACCTTTGATTGTAGGTGTTCCCCTTTTATATATTGTTTTTGATGGTGAGAGTTTGTTTAAGTCTCACAAATCGCATAAAGCTAAGAAAAGTAAGCACCATCATAAAAACGTCAATGATAAGACAAAGGTCAATAAATCCAATGTCGTTGGTGATACGGCAGCAGTATTAGCAGGTGCAGCCTTATATCACAACATAAAAAAGCATCATAAGCATGATGAGACTAAAGCGAATGAAAACGTTGAGGAATTGGATTTATGGGATGCTGAGCATGAAGATTTGTACGACATGGGCATTGAAGATTCTATGTCTGATTATGACGATGAATTAGCCGCTTACGATGATTATATTGCATCATTGGATAATGACAATTAGAAACAATCCCTGAGTCGTATGATTCAGGGATTGTTTATGTTTAATGGTTAAATTATTGTTATTTCTTACCCCTTAGGTCGATGATTGAAGGGGATTTTCCTTGTTAATGTTTAATTCCATTTGGTGAGTTGAATAATATTTCGTAACTTTGTACTTTAATATAATTAAATAGAAATGGAAGAGAATAAAATCGTCATATATCAGACAGAAGACGGACAGACGCAGATTGATGTCCGTTTGGAGAACGACACAGTGTGGTTGACTCAAAAACAGATAGCAGAACTATTTGGAATTAAGCGTCCTGCCATAACTAAACATTTAAAGAATATCTATCTTTCTGAAGAATTAGATGAGGCGGGCACATGTTCCATTTTGGAACACATGGGTAATGAAGGAAAACAGACGTACAGCACAAGATATTATAATCTTGATGTTATATTGTCTGTTGGCTATCGTGTTAATAGTAAAAATGCTACTCGATTCCGTCAGTGGGCTAATCGAGTCTTAAAGCAATACCTTGTAAAAGGCTATGCCATCAAACGTTTGGAGGTGAAGAACTGTATCCCAGTGTGGAGGAAAAGGCAGCTATGTTACTTTATCTCGTCACCAAGAATCATTCGTTTAGTGATGGCAACAAGCGTATTGCTGCCACACTATTCTTATGGTTCCTTAATAACAATGGAATCCTCTATCGCCCTGATGGTTCGAAACGTTTGGCAGATAACACTCTCGTTGCCCTTACTCTGATGATTGCTGAGAGTAAGACAGAAGAAAAGGACGTGATGGTGAAGGTGGTGGTGAATCTGATTAATCAGAAGAACTAATCTTGTAGTGGTTAAATTTATGTTATTTGCTCAATTATTTGTACCTTTGCACCACAATGAAAGATAATCAGCAAGAGAGGTTCCCGATAGTGGACGAGGAGGGAACAGTGATAGGTGAGGCGACGCGGGGCGAGTGTCATAACGGATCGCACTTGTTGCACCCTGTGGTGCATCTGCATGTGTTTAATGCGCAGGGTGATGTGTATCTACAGAAGAGACCTGAATGGAAGGATATCCAGCCTGGGAAGTGGGATACTGCCGTGGGTGGACATATCGACTATGGAGAGACTCCTGAGGAGGCTCTGCAACGTGAGGTGCGTGAGGAGTTGGGTGTCACAGACTTTACACCAGAGTTTATGGGGAAGTATGTGTTCAACAGCAAGCGTGAAAGTGAGTTGGTGTATGTACATCGTACAACCTACGATGGTATGATTCAGCCCTCAAAGGATGAACTCGACGGCGGACGTTTCTGGACGATGCAAGAGATTCGCGAGGCAATGGGTCAGGGCGTGCTGACACCTAACTTCGAATATGAGTTCGAACGGTTCTTCTGTCAAAAAGAAATGAATAAATAGTATTGCGATATGTTGGAAAAGAAAAGGCATGCGCTCAGGAAACTGTTGGAAGCAGTGGAGCATGAGTTATTGAAGAAACCCAATAGGAAGACACTCGATAGGCTCTCCCTCCTGGCTGGTTTCCAGGATTGGGACTCGTTTCAGGAGGCTTTGCACGGAGAGGATGACGGCGAGTCGAATTACGAAGTGAAGAAGGACGATAAGAAGTAAAAGAGAGAGAGGCATCACACAGGAGTGGATGCCTCTCTTTCGTTATATGAGTGAATGGTTATTGCTCGATATACTTGGGTGAAGGACCGTACTTGTTAGGCTCCTTGTCACCATCCAGAATTGTCCAGATGAAGAAAACGATACCCATTACGAAGTTAACAATTGGGATGATCAAGAGGAAGATCAACCAACCGCTCTTACCCTTGTCGTGAATACGACGTGTGAGTGCTGCCAATGAAGGGAGCAGGAGGGCTAACAGCAGGATGCCGAGGATGATGGCGCAGGGGAAGAAGATAGCATCACAAGACTCTGCTTGAGCCATCAGCTCCTTCATCTTGGTGTCGTCAAATACAGCCTCATAAGCCTGTGCCTCAACAGCAGCCTTAACACCTAACTTCCAAGAAGTCAGTGCATACATAGCGATGTAGAGGATGTAGTTTAGCAAAGCAAACCACCAATACTCTGAACGGCGTGCTCTACCTGTGAAGTCTACATACTTCTTAAAACATGTTTTTACGGATTCTCCAAATGACATTTGGGGAGTAGCTACAAAATTTCCCATAGGTTTAAGTTTTTGAAGTTATTAATTATGTTGATTAACACATTTCTGCAAATGTACGATAATTATTGGAACGATGTTTTCGATAGGCATAGAAATTAAGTTTTTTTAAGAGAATGCACTAACAAAAAGAGGCATCCAACAATGTGGATGCCTCTTTTATGCTGTTAAGGGTTGAGAGAATTACTCGCCGATGTTGCGACGCTTCTCCTTGATACGTGCGGCCTTACCAGTGAGCTTACGCAGATAGTAAAGCTTAGCGCGACGAACCTTACCAACCTTGTTAACTTCGATGCTCTCAATGTTTGGAGACTCAATGGGGAAGATACGCTCTACACCAACGGTACCAGACATCTTGCGAACAGTGAAGCGTTTTTTCTCACCATGACCGTTGATCTTGATGACCACGCCACGATAGAGCTGGATACGCTCCTTAGAACCCTCGATAATTTTGTAAGCGACAGTAATCGTATCACCAGCCTTGAACTCTGGGAACTGCTTGCCGGTTGCAAATGCTTCTTCAGCAACTTTAATTAAATCCATTGTTTTAATCATTAAATTGTTGTATCGTTCCAACGCAACATAACAGGCAACTCGTGACTTCCTGCCAGCGATTACGCCGAAAAGCGGATGCAAAGGTACAACTTTTTCTTGAATCAGCGAAATATTTCGAAATATTTTTGTATATTTGCATCAATAAAACGATAATCCAATGGGCAGAAAGTTGATGATGATGACGGTGGCGACGATGATAATCATGTCGTGCAAGACGAGCTATCAGGTCGCCTCGATAGAGCGTTCACGTATCTTGGTGGATGCCCGTTATGATTATCATCAAGACGAAAAGGCTGTGGCTTTCTTAACTCATTACGAACGCATCGTCGACAGTATCATGAGTCCTGTGGTGGGGCAGTCGGCAAAATATATGAAACCCCATCGCCCCGAGAGTGAGTTGTCAAACTTGATTGCTGACATTATGGTGTGGGCGGCGAAGGATTATAACGAGCAGCCTGTCTTTGGCGTCTATAACATGGGGGGTATGCGTGCCGATTTGCCGAAAGGTGATGTCACCTATGGCGATGTGCTTAATATCGCCCCGTTTGAGAATAAAATCATTTTTGCTACCCTTTCAGGTGCAGAAGTGTTGGAACTCTTCTCTCAGATGGCTTCCATTGGTGGCGAGGGCGTGAGCCATTCGGTGCGTATGGTGATTACCAAAGACGGACAATTGGTGAGTGCCATCCTGAACGGTGAACCAATTGATCCGCAGAAAGACTACCGTTTTGTCACTATCGACTATCTGTTGGGCGGTACTGATAAGATGGTGGCATTCAAGAAGTCGAGAGATATCCATTCGCCCCAGGCAACAGAGGATACTTCGCGCCTCATCATCATGAAGTATTTCCGTGAACAGATGAGTCAGGGTAAGGTCGTGGATGCTGAGATGGAAGGACGTGTAACGGTTGCGGACGAAGTCCTAAATATTAAATGAAAAATGATAAATGAAATGAGAGCAGTAAAGATTATGAAAAGCAGATGGCTGATGATAGTTTTTTTATTTTTCATTTGTCAATTATCATTTAGCACTATGGGGGCGCAGAAACAACTCGTCATTCTGCATACGGGTGATATGCATAGTACGATACTGCCGATTAGTAGTCAGTTACCCAATACACTGAAGGCGGGTAGGGCAGGTACGATTCGAAGGATAGAGATGTTGAGGAAAGAGCGCCAGAAATGTTCGGACCTCTTGCTTTTCGATACGGGCGATTTCTTTCAGGGCTCTGCTTATTATACGATGTTCAAGGGGGATGTAGAAGTAGGAATGATGAACCTGATGGGTTATGATGCCGCAACAGTTGGTAACCATGAGTTTGATTTTGGACTGGAGGAAATGGCGCGTGTGTTCCGTATGGCCAATTTCCCCATCGTCTGTACGAACTATGACTTTACGGGGACCCCTGTAGAGGGATTGGTGAAGCCTTATATCATTATCAAACGTAACGGTGTGAAGATAGGTGTGTTTGGTGTTGGTCAGCAGTTGGAAGGACTGGTGTCGGAAAAGAACTGTCCAGGCGTGAAGTTCCTCGATCCTGCAAAGGTGGCATTAGAAACGGCAACGATGCTGAAAAAAGAGAAGAAATGTGATGTGGTGATCTGTCTTTCTCACCTCGGTTGGAAGATAGGCGGCTATGACGACCAATACCTAATACATAACTCGCGTAATATCGACTTGGTATTGAGTGGTCATTCACATACATACCTTGTTGACGACAGATACGAGACTGACCTTGACGGCAAGCAGGTGCTTGTCGACCATGAAGGAAAACATGCTATCTTCGTGGGAAAGATGGTTGTAAATTTAAAAAGGTAAGAGTCACGCTGTAACCATCATTCAAAATAGAAGGTCAGCATAATCATCTTGTCCTGGACACTCTTGACACTGCCAGCAAAGGCTCGTTTGTTCACATCACGCAGTTCATTAACATGGTTGGTGTCAAGGTTATTGCTAAGACCATAACAGAATTTCAATTCAGGAATCAGTTTGAAGAAAGGTAGGTAGAAGTCACAACCGAGACCGACTTCAATCATGGTGCCAAAGCGCTTCAAACTGATATAGTCCTCATTGGCACTTGTCAGATTGATTAAGCCACTGATACCGGCAGTGAGATAAGGACGATAGTTGTTGAAGCGTGGCGCACTAAACTTGATGTTCACAGGCATGGCGATATACGTGTTCTTGAGGTCTTGGGTAACTTTCTTTGGGCGACCTTCCTCATCAAGATCCTTCAGGTCTAAGAAAGTGAGATGCTTGGCACCAAAGTGCATCGCAGGAGTGAAGCGCAAAGCGAAATTCTCATGCAGACGAATCTCTGCCAACACTCCTACAGAGAAACCGGGATTCCATTTGTCGGCATCAGTTACGATGAGGTGTTCGGTGGCATGACCCTCTTCGTCAACGATGGTTTGTAATCCAACATTCTCGAACTCGATGTCCTGAAGATTGGCTCCTACCAATATACCAAAATGCAGAGGGCGCAAGTCTATATAGGGCTTGTGCTGTACTTTACGTGTCTGGGCAAATCCTGTAAAAAGGCAGGATACCAATATTATGATTAGAATATATCTTTTTCTATTCACATTAATCATAACGTGCCAAGGTACCCGTTTATTATTTCGACAGCGTATAAATTATGAAAATATCTCATCAAAATTGGGTACAAATCGAAAAATATTCCTATCTTTGCATCGCAAAAAGAAAGTATATAGTATTCATTTTTAAATAACAAAGATTATGGCATACGTAATTGGTGATGACTGCATCGCATGTGGAACATGTATCGATGAGTGCCCCGCAGGAGCAATCTCTGAGGGCGATAAGTATTCAATCAACCCTGATGTCTGCACAGAGTGCGGCACATGCGCTGACGTTTGTCCGTCAGAGGCTATCAGTCTTCCTGCATAAGCATTGCAGAATAAAGAAGAACATAGGGCTTTCCCAAAGGAAAGCCTTTTTTTGTTATATGTTATAGGGGAGGGTGTAGATGAAACGGGCACCATTATTATAAGAGGTGTCTAAAATAATATCTCCTCCCAAACGACGGGCAATGCTTCTTGCCACCGTTAATCCAATGCCTGTACCGTCATAATACTGGTCGAGCTGGGTGAATTCTTGGAAGATACGTTCGGATTCATAGGGCGGTATTCCGATACCGGTATCTGTGATGGTATAGACGATGGTAGAATTTACCTCGTTATATGAAACATCCAAATCCACTCTTCCTTTCTTCGTGAATTTCTTAGCATTATCGAGTAGAAGAGTCAGTACACGACTGGCGGAATGCAGATTGGTCTTAATCGGCTTATCGTTAGCTTCATCAAAATGCAAGTTGAAAGAGAAATGCTTAGCTTGCTGGATACCAGATTCTTGTGATGCCAAAGCGGCTATCTGAACGGCTGTAACCTCGTCAGTGCGCTCGATGACACTCTGACTATGCATATCAGAGAGTTCGAGCATCTTATTAACTAGCTCTGTGATACGTTCTGTGTTTTCTGTGATACGCTGATTGATATCATGTCTTTCTGTTTCGCTCAATTCCACATTAGGTGTCGTGATTACCTGTGTGAAACCACTTAGGATATTCAGTGGCGTACGTATCTCATGGGAAATCTGTTGGATGAAATCGGTCTTCATCCGTGAGGACTCCTCTGCACGCTTGTTGGCCAGAACCAACATATCGTTCTTCTGTTTCAACTCTAGGTTCTTCTCTTTCAGTCGTTTGGAGGAACGCAGACGGAGCAGGGAGATGACAGACAAGAAGAGTATCAATAGGAGGAGAGCTACGAAGATGGCGATGGCCCGCTGATCTTCCAACATAGACTGTTGCTCAGCAATTTTTTTCTCTTTCTCCTGTGTCTCATAGATGATAGCCAGTTCGGCAGCATTATGCAGTCGTTCATACGAATCGACAGAGTCAATGGTGTTGACGATGCGTTCTGCCATTTGGAGTGCCTGTTCTTTACGTCCGGATTTGAGGTATCCTTTGAGATAGGGGACAAGGTAGGACTTCATATAATAGAGGGATAGCGGGATTTCCCACGATTGAATGACAGAATCTACCTTTGGCGTTAGGTTAGCAAACTCTTCCCAACGCTCAGCGAGTTCAAGGTATTCACTATGTTCGATAAGTCCAGAACTGGTCTTCGAATAATTCGTTTTGAGGAATTTCTGATAGGCATTTTCTGCCTCGGCGCGCCGCCCTGTCTTGATATAGACGAGGGCTTTGTGGGTGTTGAGACCGGCAATATATTCCTCGGCAGTACGGGCAGGGCACTCTTTGGAGGCAATCATACTATCTATCGCCTCTTCTCCAAGAGGAATCCATGCATCTGCCTGCTTGAATTGTTCCGTGCTGGTATAGGCATCTATAATATTATAGGTGATTCGTGCCCAAGTGAAGAGATTGTCGAATGAAGGATTATCGTTGGCTTGTTTCTTAAGAACATTCCATGCCTCCGTGAAACTCTTTTTAGCTTCTTCGTGGCGACCTAATTGCATCTGGCTGTATCCGATGTCATGAAGCAGAATGGCACCCCAGTGACGTCCTTCATACGTACTATCTTCTAGTACTTTAGCATAAGCCTCTGTAGCAATGGATATGGCTCCGTCCTGATCGCCTTTGTTCGTAAGAATGGTGGTAAGTTGGTCGCAGACGAAATAATAGAGGGCAGGAAACTCTTGATAGAGTGCATCATCTGTCAGTGAACGTTTATAATAAAGCTCTGCTGTCAGTTCTTGTCCTAATTTGAAGTGGATTTGTCCGCGATAATAGTTGGCTTTGTGTTCTGGGATGAGTTTATGGTCCTCTAGACTGTCAACAATAAGCAAAGCTCGATTTGGGTCGGTATTGATGGCTTGATAAACAATAGAATCTTTCTCTTTCGTATTGTTGTTGGAAACTTGTGAACTACGATTTATACAGGCTGTCAATCCTATGGTAAGGAATAATGCACAGCCTATTAAGAGGTAGTATAGTTTCCTAAGATTCATAGTAAATGGTTTTTAGTTTATAAAAAGGGACGTAAGCATCCTTACGTCCCTTTTATTAATGATTATTTCATTTCAAGAACCTGCTTGGCAATCTCGCTCTCAGGATCAATTTGGATAAGTTTCTGCGCATAGCTGGTGGCAGTGGTCTTATCGTCCTTCTGGATGAGATAATAGGCGATTAAGTAGCGATAGCTTTCATTCAGACGAGCCTTATCGGTATTGTCCTTCTCAGCTTTTGGACCAATGACGTCGGCTAACTTCTGATAGTAAGGAAGGGCGAGGCCTTTACTCTGGTCAGGATCCATCTGGCTATTGACACGTGCACGCATGAAAGTAGCATACTCCATTGCATTCTCGTATTTCTCAGCGAGGTCGGCGTAAGCCGCATCAGCGCGTTTGAAAGCCTCTGCCTGTTCTGTTGCAGTTAGTGATGAACCATGCTGCATGTGGAGTGAAGCCAGTCCTGCGAGATCGTTAGCACTGGGCTTTTCGATGTTAGAAAGGTAGTCCTGATAATGCTTGATAGCATTGGGGAAGTCTTCTTTCTCAAGATATGCGTCAGAGAGCTGTTTGATGACACCAGCACGTTTGTCCTTATTGTCCATATCCTCCATCTGCAAAGCCTTCTGATACATCTCGATAGCCTTATCACTCTGCTTGGCACCATTATAGGCATTTCCATAATAAGTGTAGTCGTAATAAGAGAATTTAGCAGAGTCGGATCTATTGAACAAAGCGTCTGCATATGTCAGAGCATCGTCATATTTCTGCAGGTCAGTGCTGTTAAAGAAGGCAAGACGATTGAAGGCGGCATTACGGGGCTTACGAGTCAGACCGTATTTGGCAATGTCAAGACTCTTCTGGTTCTGCTGCTTGAAGTATGCTGCCATCGCATAGTCGCTCAAGTCGCGGTCTTCCATCTTGGTTCTGTCAGCCTTGTCATAATAGCTCAGTGCCTTGTCGAAGTCATTAGCATTGTAGTAGATACGTCCAGCCAAAGCGTCAACGGCTACATCTGGACGCTGAGAACGCAGTTCTTCCAACTTGGCAATAGCCTCTGATGGACTGATCTTACGATATACGTTGGCATACTTGAAATAAGCCTCTGCATTCTTAGGATCAGCATAGATAGCCTGATTGTATTGTGCAGCTGCAGTTCCACCATTGTCACTACTTAATGCTTCGATATCACCAAGCAGAACGAATGCTGGTGAGAACTTGTTCTTAGAGGCAGCCAACGCTTGGTTAGCACAGCTACGGGCATTTAACGTATCCTTTGCCTCAAAGAAAGCACGACCAAAGGCAACCAGATTTTCTGCATTTTTCTTGTTAGCCTTATAGAAAGGCTTCATCTGCTTGTCAAGATCTGCGGGTTTGCTACTAATGATTCTCTTTACAGCATCAATATCGGCCTTACTGCCGTCTTGTGCCATCAATTGGGTGCTGAATCCTGTCATCAGCATTCCCATGAATAAATATTTAATTGCTTTCATAATTCAAAATGTATTAATTGTTTGTATATTGTTCAATTATTTGATGATGATTCTTCGCTAAAGTTTAAATGTGAAACAATTATTTAACAATAACATTACGTGTCGTCATATTACCATAAGCAGGCAACAAGGATGAATGGAAGATAATCATTTGTCCTTTAGGCGATGCTAAGTAGTTAGAGAATCCGAAAGGCAGTCCGCGATAGGAATCATTCAGCAGACAATAGATGGTTCGGATAAGAGGATAACTATCATTATATATATAATACTGATAGGGCTTCCAACTATTTAAGGGCGTGGCTGTCTCCATGCGGCTGACAGACATCACACGGATATTCTTCTTGAAAGTGACATTGGTGGTGTCACGCTTATCGTTGAGCCAGTTAGAACCGATGATACCAATGGCATTCTTGGTCTTCTCAACGTAATTAATCACCTCGGCAGACTTATTGACAGCCTGAATATTAGGACTGTTGATAGGTTTTCCGCCAAGGATAGAGTCTTGCGCATAACGCACCGTACTCGATTTGGGGTTGTCAAACACAACCTCGATGTCTCCTTGTTTAGAGTCGGGATAGATATCGCTCCATTTCTTGGCCTCACCACTGAGGATACGGGCAATATCTTTTACGGTGATACAAGTGTCGGGATTATCCCTGTGAATAATCAGTGCCAGACCGTCATAAGCGATAGGTGCTGACTTCATCGACTTGTATCCCTTGTTTTTTAAGGTGTTGTATTCGTTCTTAGTGAACTGGCGTGAGGTGATAGCCAAGAAAATCTTCTCATCCATCAACATCTTAACGGCATCTTGCTCACTGGTATAGATGGGAATAATCTCTGCCTTGGGATGATCAACATTGAACATCTCCACCTCTTCGTCAATAATAGGTGAGAAACTATCATCAGAGGCGAACTCAATCTTTCCAGATGAATAGGTATCAGTACGATTGCTTTTCGGCTTGTCCCCTTTACAGGAGTACAAGCCAAAAAGCAATATCACTAATCCAACAAATATGTTGAATGCGTTCTTTGTCATAAATCTTATTGCAGTCTGAAGGTTACGGGAACGGTGTACTTCACACGTACAGCCGAACCGTTCTGCTTACCAGGAATCCAGTGAGGCATCTGCTTGAGGACGCGTACAGCCTCTTTGTCGAGTGATGGGTCAACACCACGAACAACTCTAACGTCCGTGATAGAACCATCGCGCTCAACAACGAAGGTACATACAACACGACCTTGTACGCCGTTTTCCTCTGCTACTACCGGATACTTGATATTGCTGCTAAGCCAAGACATCAGGGCACCCTGACCTCCAGGGAATGAAGGCATCTGCTCAACCACGTCGAAGACTTTTGTTTCTTCCTCCTTTGGAGGTTCTGGCTGTGCAATGACTTCCTTAGCTTTCAATACCTCACCTGTAGCGTCATCGTTACCCTTTACGTCGAAAGAACCGATGGCGGTCTTGGTCTTGTTCAAGTCATCCTGTGACTTCAACTCCTCCTCAGGCTTCACCTCAGAGTCTTTCTTGATAACAGGGGGAACGAACTTTACAGAGCTCTTCACCTTTTCTACTGGCTTAGCTTCTTCAATCTTTACAGGGGCTTTCTTCTCCACCTTTACCTCTTTCTTGGCAATCTGTGAGAGTTCTACCTCTGCTGAGATCTCTTCCTTGCTATTAGCCTCAATAATTGCATTGACACCAACGATAATTCCGATGAGTGCTGCAAGGGCAATCATAATGATGATAGACCATACATTACGTACGCCCGTATTCTTACGCAGCTGGTAAGCACCATACGCCTTGTTTCTTCCTTCGAAAACAAGGTCAACCCATCCATTGTCAATCAAATCTATTTTTGACATAGTTCTAAGTTGCTTTTATGTTATTAAAATGCCATTACTTAATACCCTTGGAATCAAGAAGTTTCTTGTCGTCTGGGCTAATTTCGTCAATGACGTACTTACCAATACTGCAAATCTGCATTTCATCAAGAGCTGTAACCATGTTCTCATAGCTGGAAGTATCCAGCGGTTTGATAATGATGGTCAGAGTAGGAATTTTCTCACCGTTGATTTCACCATTACGAATCTTTGACAACTCGTTGTTATAGGTGCTATCCGCCATATTGGTTTCTTTCTTCTTCTTGTCGAGTTCGATTTTTGCCATACGGATACGTGCAACGGGGATGATACCCTCTTCTGTGCGGTGCTCTGTCAAGACCTTGCGGATTCCCTCTTTACCCCAAGTGGTCTCTTTGACACAAGTGGGATCATCGTACTTGGGAATACCTTTGATATAGTAAATTTTGTCGTTGCCAGCCAGATAGAAAGTAATCGTATGAGACTCCTTGGTGGCGTTACGATCTTGGTCTTGAACGTTCTTATCGTTACTTGGCATGGTCAACTGCATCGCCTGAGGCTTACTCAGAGAGGTACAGAGCATGAAGAATGTGATAAGAAGCATCATCATATCCACCATCGGCGTGAAGTCGACGCGGACATTCATCTTCTTCTGTTTACTTGCTTTTTGTTTTGCCATTCTTTAATCCTCCGTTTCTTTAAACGATGTAATTAACTGATAACGGTTTTGATCCATAGAGCGAAGTTCTGCCATAACAGTTTTGACAACCTTATAAGGAGTCTTTGAGTCTGCCTTGATACAAATCTTCATGTCATCACCGGAATTAACAGCCTCGTCAACCCACATCTGGAATTCACTCTTACCCTTCGTACCGTCTCCGTTTTCAATAGAATCAGTAGGAATTCCTTCTTTAGCCAGAGCCTCTGCCATCTTACTCTGAGGAAGAGAGAGGTACTGAGCCAACTTATCCATGGGCACACCGAACTGTGTCTCCTCTAAGAACCTCTGTTGCTGTGCTGGAGTGAGGGATACGCCCCACTTGTCGGTCATTCCCAGCATCGTAGCTTTCAGATAGTTCACATTGTCCATGCTCATGAACACCTTACCCTGAGGGTTAATCGTGATGTTCAGAACATTATTCTCTGGAACCTTGATCTTCGCAGCCGACTGTGGTGTGTTTACCTTCACCGGCTCATTCTTCACAAACGTAGACGTCATCATGAAGAAGGTCAGCAAAAGCACCATCACGTCAGACATTGGAGTCATGTCTATCCAGATGTCGCTTTTCTTAATTTTTACTTTACCCATAGTGATAAAATATTAAAGGGTTAGCAAAAATTAAGCCTCGTCTGTGTGGTTTGCTTCGTAGGTCTGAGCAATTGAATAACCAACCTCATCGAGGGCGAATGTCAACTTATCAATCTTGTTGGTGTAGTAGTTGTATGCAACAACAGCAACCCAAGATGTCAAGATACCTGATGCCGTGTTAACCAAGGCCTCAGAAATACCGAGTGACAGAGCCTGAGAGTCAGCACCACCACCAGCAGCCAGAGCAGCGAATGAACGGATCATACCTACAACGGTTCCGAACAGAGCGGTCAGAGTACCCAGTGTAACGATGGTAGCGATGATTGGCATATTCATAGTCAGAGTAGGCATCTCCAGCTGAGTGGCCTCTTCGTGAGCCTGCTGGATCTTGGCAATCTTCTGAGCCTTCTTGATACCAGAAACACTTTCCATCTCCTTGTAAGCACGGAGAGAAGCACCAACAACGTTAGCTACAGTACCACGCTGCTTTTCGCAGAGATCCTGAGCCTTAGCGAAATCGTTGGCATTCAGAGCAGCCTTGATGTTAGAAACGAACTGAGGAAGCTTACCCTTACCAAAAGCGGTGCGGAGAGCCAAACCACGCTCAATAGAAAGAGCGAGGACAGTGAACAACAGAGTCAGGATGACGGGCACAACGATACCACCTTTGTAGATAGTACCCCACATGTTACCATCGATAACCTCACCGTTAGGACCAATGTGATCGCTATTTCCGAGGAAATACTTAAAGAACAATACTGCGAGAATGAAGCACACAACGATAATCCAGAATGCTCCTTTTACTCCCTGAAAGCCCTGGCTCTTCTTAGCGGGGGCTGCTTTTTGTGTAGTTGCCATAATTTTGAAAGTTTAAAATTTTAGTTATTAAATAAATTAAGTTTGTTATATGTTTCTGATTTAGTGTCAATTGGCCTGCTTTAGGTGTTGACAACGCCCTTTAGGGACGTCTATCTCTTGGCAAAGATAACAAATATAGGCGGAGAAATCGTCTATTTAAGAACTTTTAACTTGATTAATGCCTATTTTTATCGAAGTTGTGCCAAGACTTCCTTGATACGATGCATTGCCTCTATGATATTTTCATCACTGGTGGCATAGCTCATACGGAAGCAGTCTGGATCCCCGAAAGCGTCTCCTCCCACAGTGGCCACATGTCCTTTTTCCAATATATAAAGTGCCAAATCGCTGGAATTATTAATGACTTTATCGCCATCTTTTTTTCCATAGAAACTGCTACATTTGGGGAAGAGATAGAAGGCCCCTTCTGGAACGTTCACCTCTAATCCGGGAATATCTTTAGCGAGTTTTACAATCAAATTGCGGCGACGTTCAAAAGCCTTGCGCATCTCTTCTACACAATCCTGACTGGAAGTATAGGCGAATTCTGCTGCCTTCTGGCTGACGGAACATGGACCACTGGTATATTGACCCTGCAGTTTGTTACAGCCCTTGACAATCCATTCGGGAGCAGCGATATATCCGATACGCCATCCGGTCATAGCGTATGCCTTGCTGACACCGTTAACGATGATACTGCGTTCTTTCATCCCAGGGAATTGGGCGATACTCTCATGCTTCCCTACATAATTAATGTGTTCATAGATTTCATCAGCGAGTACAAAAAGGTCTTCGTGACGCTTGATGACATTGGCTAAGCCCTCTAACTCTTCTTTGTTATAAACACTTCCCGTTGGGTTGCTAGGAGAACAAAGGATGAGCAGACGTGTCTTGGGAGTAATGGCGGCTTCCAATTGTTCTGGCGTCATCTTGAAGTTCTGCTCGAAACCAGCCTCCACAATGATGGGATTTCCACCAGCCAGTTTGACCATTTGCGGATAACTAACCCAGTAGGGGGCTGGGATGATCACCTCATCACCTGGGTTAACCAAAGCCATTACTGTATTGCAAACACTCTGTTTGGCACCATTAGACACAAGAATCTCGTTAATAGTATAGTCAAGATGATTCTCGTTTTTGAGCTTAGCGACAATTGCTTGACGTAAATCTGCATATCCCGGAACGGGAGAATATCTTGAGTAATTGTCATCGACAGCTTTCTTGGCAGCTTCTTTTATATGATCGGGGGTATTGAAATCTGGTTCGCCCACGCTCATATTGATGACGTCAATACCCTGAGCCTTCATTTCAGAACTTTTTTGTGACATAGCAAGCGTGGCAGAGGGCGCCAGTCGCTGCAAACGGTCAGATAATTGTGCCATATTTGTTTGTTAGTGTTTGAAATCGCCTGCAAAAGTAATCATTTTATTCTTTTCGGCGAAAGAAATATTTCATTTTTTAACTAAAAGTACGGAAAAACTAACAGGATGGTTATGCTATTTCAGATGAAGTGTATGCCCCATACGTGTTTTCTTAGTTTCCAGATACCTTAAATTATAAGGATTGGGGGTTACCTCAATAGGGACATTCTCCACGATTTCCAATCCGTAAGCCTCTAATCCAACACGCTTGACGGGGTTGTTGGTCAATAGACGCATCTTGTGTACGCCCAAGTGTCGTAACATCTGAGCACCACAGCCGTAGTCACGTTCGTCGGGCTTGAAACCAAGGTGTACGTTTGCGTCTACAGTATCTAGTCCTTCTTCTTGCAGTTTATAGGCAGCAATCTTGTTCATCAGTCCAATACCGCGTCCCTCCTGTTGCATATAGATGACGACGCCTTTGCCTTCTTTTTCTATCGCCTGCATCGCCTTGTGTAATTGTTCGCCACAATCGCACCGCTTGGACCCGAGGATATCGCCAGTCATACAAGAGGAATGAACACGTACCAGAATAGGTTCGTCTTCCTTCCATTCTCCTTTGATGAGTGCCATGTGCTCCAAACCATTACTGATTTGTCGGAATGGTATTAATTTGAAGTGTCCGTAGTCTGTAGGCATTTCCACTTCTTCACCAACCTCTATCAATGACTCTTTCTGAAGACGATAGGCAATCATATCTTTAATCGTGATGATTTTCAGACCGTATTGCTGAGCAAAGGCTGTCAATTCTGGCATTCGTGCCATCGAACCGTCATCATTCATAATCTCCATCAGGGCACCGGCAGGGTAGAGCCCAGATAGTTTACAGAGGTCAATGGCTGCTTCGGTGTGTCCACTTCTACGTAGCACTCCATTGTCTTGGGCATAGAGAGGGTTAACATGCCCAGGACGTCCGAACGTCTCTGGTGTTGAGGTTGGGTCTGCCAGTGCTTTGATGGTAGCGGCACGATCGTGAGCAGAGACACCAGTGGTACACCCTTCTATCTTGTCGATAGTAACAGTGAAGGGAGTGCCGAGCAGAGAGGTGTTGTCCTGTACTTGATGTGGCAAGTCCAACTCTTGGCTGCGACTGATAGTGATAGGGGCACAGAGTAGTCCACGAGCATTCTTCAACATGAAGTTCACCATCTCCGGTGTGATCTTCTCTGCTGCACAGATCAGGTCTCCTTCGTTCTCTCGGTCTTCATCATCTACTACAATGACAAACTTTCCTTCGCGGAAGTCGGCGACAGCTTCTTCAATAGTATTGAGTTTGAAATTCTCCATATATTGTTCTATACCTTATTATTATTTATAAGTTCTATGATGAATGGCATCTTTTGTAATTCTTCCAATGTTGTTGGCGTTGAAGGGTATAACTCTACGATTCGCTGAGCCATTAGCTGATTGGTCTGAGAGATAGTCGTCAGGTCTTTACGCAGACGCAAGCGGAAACGGCACATCCTCAAATAGAAGAAAAGACCGACGGGAAGTACCAATCCTGTAATAATATTTAGCCACTTTTGACGGAAAGGTCTTGTATGTGCATGTGTCGCTACAAGAGGATAGCGGTTGAGATAGGACAGGATACTTCTGTCTCTTGTGTTCGACAAGTCCTCTATCACTTCCTCCAGTTCGTCATTGATACGACGGATAGTTTGATCGTCACCAGGGTGGAAAAATACCTTGATGGGGTTGGGAAGTCTTAATAACTGGTGCTCGGAATGGTATTGCTCTATCTCTTTGTCGATACGTAGCAAGTGATATAAATCTGCTTGATAGATCGGATCCTCGATAATGACTTCCTTGCTACTGATATGTCGTTTTCCACGAAGTCCCAGTACGTTGAGGAATATCTGTTTGTACAGGTCAATATTGAAAACAACAGAGTCATTGTTTGCCTTGTAGGTGAAGAATGTGGCAACGGGTGTCAGTACGCAAGTTCCCAAAAGTTTTCCGAACCATACGGTCCAAATGTCATCGCGAGCCATTCTCATACCAGTGTTTTCCAAAATATAATAGATAATGAACACCAATACAGAGATGATAACAGGCACACCGAGTCCTCCTTTTCGTATAATAGCACCTAAGGGGGCTCCGATGAAGAAGAATATCAAACAAGATAGTGATAGGGTTACTTTGTTAATAGCCTCTATCATGTGCATGCGGTCGTTATGGTTTAATGCTTTGGAATAGTCTGCCTTAAACTGTAAGTCACTAATGGCTACTTTGGCATCATTGACAGCGATGGTCATTACTCGTTGCTTGGCTTCAGGTGATAGATTGGTGTAAATAGTGTCAAAATTGATATCTCCTTTATTTACCTCAGCAACGGCTTTCAGGGAGTCTTTCTTCTCGATTGCAGGAATGCGGAAAGCAACCTGCTGTGCCTCTTTAAAGAACTGGTGTCCCACAGAGTCGTTGAACTCACGGATGGAGTCAAGGTCATGAAGTATTCTTCCCATACCTTTGGAACGTGCATCACTGGTAATCCAGTCTGCCTCCGCCATATTGAAACCTCCATCAAAGTCCAATACGATACGTTTGTTGGAGAAAGTCTCCCGACGATAGGGGATATTGGCAGAACCTGCAACGTCTTGTTGGCGCATATTCTCAAACCACTCGCCACTATAAAGAGTCAGTAACAGATGTTTCTTTTCTTCTGTTGTTTGCATACGTCCAGAATCGGCAAGGATGACAGCAGCATCCTCATATCCGCCATTCATACGATAGATCATGATGCCGTAAAGCATACCCGTGTTCATGTCTTTCTTCTGTACGTAAATATTTGAACCACTGATACCGTCATAGAAGATACCTTCAGGAATCTCCACCTCAGGACTCTTTTGCTGCATGGATATAAGCAACTGACGGAAAGATATATATGATTTCGGACCAATCACTTCCTGAAAATAGAAAGAAATGCCAGAGATGATGATGACGATGACAATCAGGGAGCGCATAGATTGCAATAGAGAGATACCTGCAGACTTGATGGCTGTCAACTCAGAACTCTCTCCGAGGTTACCAAAGGCGATGAGGGAACTTAACAGAATAGCAAGGGGGAAAGCCTGAGGCATCAGCATCAGTCCCATATACCAGAAAAACTGCGCCATGACCTCCAAAGAGAGACCTTTACCAATCAACTCATCAACATAACGCCACAAGAATTGCATCATCAGCACAAATTGGCAGATGAAAAAAGTTCCGATAAAAAGTAATCCGAACTGCTTGACAATAAAAATATCTAATCTCTTGATGCGAAACATTGGCATTATGCACTATCGGCCTGCAAAGGTACGAATAAGTGAGCAAAATGCCAAATAATTTAGGCATTTTGAACGTAAGTACCTTATAACAAGAAACCGCTCACTCGATGTAGGCGTTCCATGTTGGAGTCCCATAAGCCGTTCAGGTCATCAATGTCCTCGGCATCAGCATAGTCTGTTATCAGGAGATTGAGATTACCTGTCAGCTCACTCTGCTCAATACGCATCTCCCAAAAGGCATCAGGGTCGTCCTCCTGATAGTCCCATTTGAGTTTGATATAACTATATTTCTCTACTTCTAATATTCTGGAGACTTTCGTGTCGCGTTCTGTCCACGGATGTCCCCATGTAAAAGTCATCTCGTCCCCATTCTCTATCACTACATCGGCAAGCCATTTCTGCAAGCCAGCAGCGTTGCTGATCATATCCCACACAATCTTGGGGGATTTTGCGGATAACGGGTATTCCTTCTTTAGAATGTGTTTATGCATATCCAGACAGGTTAGTTTCACTGATGCAAAAATACAAAAAAAAATCGAAACTCCAAGTTTTTTATGAAAAAAGTTTTGAGAATTAAAAAGATTGTATTACCTTTGCACCCGCTTACAAGCAATGATGGCGGGATAGCTCAGCTGGTTAGAGCGCATGATTCATAATCATGAGGTCCCCAGTTCAATCCTGGGTCCCGCTACGAAAAAGCCCTGTGAGAATGACTCTCTCAGGGTTTTTTGTTGTCTTTTCTGAAGAGTGTGATAACCTTGACATACATTATTTATTATTAAAGGGTGCAATTTTTTTTGCGAAACATGATGTTGTATGCCGTCTTTTTTGTAATTTTGCAGTCCAATTCGGAAATTATATAACGTTATATTTATGGCAGATACAAAGAAAATTAAGACAGCACTCGTCTCTGTATTCCACAAGGACGGGTTGGAAGAGTTACTGAAGAAGCTCAACGAGGAAGGTGTGAAGTTCCTTTCTACAGGTGGTACTCAGACATTTATTGAGAGCCTTGGCTACGAATGTGAGAAAGTGGAGAATGTAACGACCTATCCTTCTATTCTTGGAGGTCGTGTGAAGACTTTGCATCCGAAAGTGTTCGGAGGAATTCTTGGTCGTCGTGAGAATGAAGGTGACCGTCAGCAGATGGCACAGTACGAGATTCCAGAGATTGATCTCGTTATCGTAGATCTTTATCCCTTTGAGCAGACGGTAGCAAGTGGTGCTTCTGAGGAAGATATCATCGAGAAGATTGACATCGGTGGTATTTCTTTGATCCGTGCAGGAGCCAAGAACTTCAACGATGTAGTTATCGTTCCTTCAAAGGCAGAATATGGTATGTTGTTGGATATTCTGAATAAGCAGGGCGCAGAGACCACTAAGGCACAGCGTCGTGAGTTCGCAACCCGTGCCTTTGGTGTCAGCAGTCATTATGATACTGCCATTCATACTTGGTTTGAGAAGTAAAAGTAAAAAGGTATAATAGTAAAAAGGTAAAAAAAGATGGGATTTTTTAGTTTTGTCCAGGAAATAGCCATGGACCTTGGAACGGCTAATACGATTATTATCAGCGATGACAAAATCGTGGTGGATGAGCCTTCCGTAGTAGCCCTCGATCGCCGTACCGACAAGATGATTGCCGTAGGTAATGAGGCAAAGATGATGTATGAGAAGACGCATGACAATATTCGTACTATCCGTCCCTTGCGTGATGGTGTGATTGCTGATTTCTCGGCTTGTGAGCAGATGATGCGTGGATTGATTAAGATGGTGCATACAGGTAGTCGTCTGTTCTCTCCTTCACTCCGTATGGTGATTGGTGTTCCTTCTGGTTCTACTGAGGTGGAACTTCGTGCTGTCCGTGACTCTGCTGAGCATGCAGATGGTCGTGACGTGTATCTGTTGTTTGAGCCGATGGCTGCTGCTATTGGTATTGGTATCGATGTAGAGGCTCCAGAGGGTAATATGATTGTTGATATCGGTGGTGGTACGACAGAGATTGCCGTTATCTCATTGGGAGGTATCGTTGCCAATAACTCCATCAAGGTTGCCGGTGATGATTTGACAGCAGACATTCAGGAGTATATGGCTCGTCAGCATAATGTGAAAGTAAGTGAGCGTATGGCTGAGCGCATCAAGATTAATGTCGGTTCTGCCTTGACAGATCTGGGTGATGAGGCTCCAGAGGATTATATCGTACACGGTCCAAACCGTATCACGGCATTACCTATGGAGGTACCCGTATGCTATCAGGAGATTGCACATTGTATTGATAAGACGGTGGCACGTATTGAGTCTGCAGTCCTTTCAGCATTGGAGAACACACCTCCCGAGTTGTATGCAGATATCGTAAAGAATGGTATCTGGCTCACTGGTGGTGGTGCATTGTTACGTGGACTGGGCAAGCGTCTAACTGATAAGATCAATATCCAGTTCCATATTGCAGAGGATCCGTTGCACTGTGTTGCCAAGGGTGCCGGTATTGCTCTGAAGAATGTCGACCGTTTCTCTTTCTTGATGCGATAAGATAAGCGGAAGATGCAAAACCTGCTGGAATTCCTACAGAAATACCATCACTGGTTCCTGTTCGTAGTATTGGAGATTGTTAGCCTGGTGCTGTTGTTTCAATACAACAGTTATCAGGGTAGCATCTGGCTCTCTTCAGCGAATGCTGCTGTCGGGAAAATCAACGAAGGAAGATCAGAAATGGAATCGTATTTCTCGCTCACCCGTGTGAACGAGGAACTGACGATGCGTAATTTCTATTTGGAACGACAGGTTGCTCAGTTACGTCGTCTCTATGGAGAACTGACTAGTGATACCAGTACGTTGGAGCGAGAGGAATTACAGTTCTTGAGTAAATATCATCTTGTACCTGCAAAGGTTATCACGAACGAACTGGACAAGGCAGAGAACCTGATTACCATTAACTGTGGTTCTGCTGATGGCGTAGAGGTTGGAATGGGTGTTGCCTGTGGACAGGGTATTGTGGGAGTAACCTATCTGGTATCTGACCATTATACGGTAGTGATTCCTGTATTGAATACCTCCTCACGTATCAGTTGTGCCATTCGTGGATATGGCTATTTCGGCGTTTTGCGCTGGGATGGTAAGGATGCAGGTATCGCTTATTTGGAGGATATTCCTCGTCATGCTCGTTTCAAGCGTGGTGACTGGGTGGAGACGAATGGTTATTCATCGATATTCCCTCCAGGTGTTCTTGTGGGCAAGATAGAGACGGTCTACAATTCTGTTGACGGATTATCCTATCGTGTGAAGGTGCGCCTGTCTACGGACTTTGGACGTCTGAGGGATGTCGTCGTTATCAACGATAAGTCTATTGAGGAACGTGTTCGTTTATTGCAGTCAGCACGTGATTCCTTGAAGTTAAATGTAAAGGAGTAAGGTATGCCCATAGATTTCTTGAAACGGTTAGGATTGTTCTTCGTCTTTGTGTTGGCACAGACGATGGTGTTAGG
Source organism: Prevotella sp. (assembly GCA_017554145.1). Lineage (GTDB taxonomy): Bacteria > Bacteroidota > Bacteroidia > Bacteroidales > Bacteroidaceae > Prevotella. Next base: position 26,040 of record JAFZIZ010000012.1, read on the forward strand.
CCGTATCCATCTGTTTGGCTATGCCACCCCGTTGCTCTATGTCTATTTCGTGGCCATGTTCAATCGCAACTATCCTAAATGGGCAGTGCTCTTATGGAGTTTTGCCATGGGGTTGACGATAGATATTTTCTCGAATACACCTGGTGTGGCAGCAGCATCCCTTACCTTGATAGGTGCTATACAGCCTTATTTCCTGGAACCTTTTATTCCTCGTGACTCAGTAGACGATCTCCGTCCTTCCATCCGTACCATCGGGGTGGTGAAGTATGTCTATTATATTACTATACTGGTGGTGCTCTATTGTTTGGTGTTCTTCTCTTTGGAGGCTTTCAACTTCTTCAATTGGATGGATATCCTGAAGAGTGTAGGAGGCAGTGCTGTGATTACATTGGTGCTGATATTGACCTTTGAAAGTGTTTCAAGCAAGTAGGGCATGAAGGAGGAATATGGGTTTGAGAACCGACATTATGTGATAGGTGGCGTGGCAATTGTTATTGTCGTTATCTATATCATTCGTCTTTTTGCCTTACAGATCATGAGTGACGACTATAAGAAGAATGCCGACTCAAATGCTTTCCTTAAGAAGATAGAATACCCTGCCCGCGGTGTGATTACCGACCGTCAAGGGAAACTACTGGTATATAATCAGCCTGCTTACGATATCATGGTCATCATGAATGAGGCAAAGGACCATCTGGACACCCTTGAGTTCTGTCAGGCGCTGAATATCACCAGAGAGGAGTTCGACAAGAGGATGGAGGAAATCAAGGATCGTGGCAAGAATCCTGGTTATAGCCGTTTCACTCAGCAGATGTTCATGAGTCAGTTGTCTGACAAGGACTTCTCCGTCTTTCAGGAGAAGATGTTCCGCTTCCCTGGTTTCTATGTGCAGCGTCGTAGCATCCGCCAATACCAGTATCCCTATGCGGCTCATGTACTGGGTGATGTAGCAGAGGTGTCTCCTTCAGACATAGAGGAAGACGACTATTATATTCCTGGCGACTATATCGGTAAGTTGGGCGTGGAACGCAGTTACGAGAAACAACTTCGTGGCGAGAAGGGCATTCAGATATTATTGCGTGATGCCCATGGTCGTATACAGGGACGCTATCAGGATGGTGCTTTTGACCGTCGGCCTGTACCTGGTAAGAACCTCACCCTTGCCCTTGATATGGAATTACAGGAATTGGGCGAAAAGTTGATGGAAGGGAAGATTGGCAGTATCGTTGCTATCGAGCCTTCGACGGGTGAGATCCTTTGTATGGTGTCCTCTCCTTCGTATGATCCTCGAATGATGGTGGGACGTGCCCGTTCTAAGAATCATCGTTTGTTGAGTCAGAACGTATGGAAACCCTTGCTGAACCGTAGTATCATGGGACAGTATCCTCCTGGTTCTACCTTTAAGACCACACAGGGACTGACCTTTATGAGTGAGGGCGTCCTTCATCCAACCCGTACTGCCTATCCTTGTGCTCATGGTTTTAATTTCAAGGGATTGCATGTAGGCTGTCATGGTCATGCGGCTCCCTTACCATTGGTTCCAGCCCTCTCTACTTCCTGTAACGGTTATTTCTGTTGGGGACTCTATTACATGATTAACCAGAACATCAGCAAGTACGGCAGTGTACAGAATGCCATGAACAAATGGCGCGACTATATGGTGAGCATGGGCTTTGGTTACCGTCTTGGTGTAGACTTGCCTGGAGAGAAACGCGGACTGATACCCAATGCCGACTACTATGATAACGCCTACAAGAAGTCGTGGAACGGACTGACGGTTATCTCTATTGCCATCGGACAGGGTGAGGTGAATGCCACTCCGTTGCAGATTGCCAATCTGGGCGCCACCATTGCCAACCGTGGTTGGTTTATCACACCGCATGTTGTCAAGAAGATACAGGGCGAGGAACTGGATACGCTTTATACGAAGCGTCGCTATACGATGGCAAAACGGGAGGCCTACGATTACGTGGTGGCTGGTATGCGTGCTTCGGCAACGGGTGGTACTTGTCATGAATTGGCCAAATACGATTTTGTGGCCTGTGGAAAGACGGGTACGGCACAGAACCGTGGTCACGACCACTCGGTATTTATGGGTTTTGCTCCTATGGATAAGCCGAAGATTGCCGTTGCCGTCTATGTGGAGAATGGTGGATGGGGTGCTACCTATGGTGTACCTATCGGCGGTTTGATTATGGAGAAGTATATTCACGGGAAACTCTCGGAAGCTTCTGAAAGGAAAGCGACGGAGTTCCAACACAGACATATTACTTATGGCAACACGAGCAGGTAGACAGACAAGCGTATTACGCTCCATTGACTGGTGGACGATATTGATCTATATCGCCCTGTTGTCGTTTGGTTGGATCAGTGTCTGTGGCGCCAGTTATTCCTATGGTGATACGGATATCTTCAGTCTTTCCACCCGTTCGGGTATGCAGATTGTCTGGATTGGCACGTCTATCGTATTAGGTTTTACTATTCTGATGTCAGATGACCGTTTCTACGATACGTTTGCCTTTATCATCTACGGATTGTTGTTGTTATTGTTATTTGCCACTATTTTCAATCCCCATAGTATCAAAGGCTCCAGATCATGGCTGGTCATGGGACCGTTGCGCCTACAACCTGCGGAGTTTGCCAAGTTTGCGACATCACTTGCCTTGGCGAAACTGATGTCTACCTATGGCTATAACATTCACCAATGGAAGCATTTCGCAGCAACATTGGCTATTATTCTGATTCCTATGCTGTTTATTGTGTTACAGCGTGAGACGGGCTCTGCTTTGGTGTATTTCGCCTTCTTTCTGATGTTCTATCGGGAAGGAATGCCTGGCTCTGTCCTTTTCACGGGGGTGGCAGCAGTGATCTATTTCGTCGTGGGTATCCGTTATGCGGAAGTCTATCTGGGTGATTCACCGACTTCGGTGGGTAAGTTCACTGTGCTTCTACTGATTCAGTTGTTCACGGCAGGAATGGTGTGGATATATGGTAGGGACAAGAAACTGGCATGGCGTATCGGACTCTGTTGTCTGGGTGTCACCTTATTCTCTTTGCTGCTTTTGAAACTTCCCTTTGATATTGTCTATATCCAACTGGCGATGACGGCTATCCTTATCCTCTATCTGGTATGGGAAGGCTTGGGCAAGCGCTTCCGAAATTATTATTTCATCGCACTGTTTACATTGGGTTCGGTTGGTTTCTTCTATGGTGCCGACTTTATTCTCAACAATATGATGGAACCTCACCAGCGTACGCGTATCAACGTACTGTTGGGTTTGGAGGAAGATTTGCGTGGTGCAGGCTATAATGTCCATCAGAGTGAGATAGCCATTGGTTCAGGTGGTATTGAGGGCAAGGGTTTCCTGAATGGTACACAGACCAAGTTGAAGTTTGTACCTGAGCAGGATACGGACTTTATCTTCTGCACGGTAGGTGAGGAAGAAGGTTTCTTAGGTTCGGCAGGTGTGTTGCTGTTGTTCTTGGCATTGATACTGCGACTCATCTATCTCTCGGAGCGACAACCGTTCCGCTTCGGGCGCGTCTATGGCTATTGCGTACTCAGCATCTTCCTCTTCCATGTGTTCATCAATGTGGGAATGGTGTTGGGACTGACTCCTGTGATTGGTATTCCGTTGCCGTTCTTCAGTTATGGAGGCTCTTCGCTGTGGGGCTTCACTATCTTGCTGTTTATCTTCCTACGTATTGATGCGAGTCGCAACCTTATCAGGTCGTAAACAATACCTTATTATTTCTTGAGTGTAATACCGATATCCGCTATGCCGGGTAGGATTTCCCGTTTCATGTCATGACGGATAGTCACTTGCATAGAGTCTCCTTTCTGGAGTTCTACGGTGGTGAGATGGAAGTTATATTGGTAATGCCCGATACCTGGACCCTTGGCATTACCTTCGTCATCAATGAGGCTACATTCCAAGGTGTCACTGAAAGTCTCGTACGAAGGAAACACCGTCTGGTTGATAATCAGCGTAACAGCTGTAAAGGGATAGTTGTTATTGATTCTTATTCCAATCTCCTCATCGTAGGTTCCGGCAACCTTGATAGGATCAACGCTGAAAGAGACTTCATCGTTTTTCTCCCAACCAGCAGTAGGTACATGCTTATATTGGCTGTAGATGATGCCGGCATGACAGGCTGTCAATACCAACACCATACAGACCCCTATATAATATAATAAGGTGTACTTACTCTTTCTCATCTCTGGGTTTCTGGTCGTGCTTGGGTTTCTTGTGCTTCTTCTTTTTCTTCTTTGCCTTGTCGAAGCGGTTGATATTTTCCTGCGTAGCCAAGTCGAGCGGACGCTTAGGCTCTTGTTTCTTACCGTCTTCCTGCAGAGAGATAGGTTTCTCACCTCTTTTGTTCATCTCGATAATCTGTTTCGCACGCTCTGCTGTGATGGTCTCCAGGTTAGCAGCGATATTCTTGTCGGTAGAATAGGATACCAGTCCTGCCAGAATATCTGCCTTGAAATAGTGGTATTCTGCATCCTGTGTCTGTAGGATGATTTCTTTTGCGGGCAGTTTACGACCTGCCTCTACATAGTCATCCACCTCGTAGTTCAGACAGCATTTCAGTTTGGCACACATACCAGCCAGTTTCTGGGGATTGAGGGAGATGTCTTGGAAACGAGCAGAACTAGTACCTACACTGATGAAGTTCTTCATCCATGTAGCACAACAGAGTTCTCTGCCACAGGGACCTGTTCCTCCGATGCGTCCAGCCTCCTGACGGGCACCAATTTGTTTCATCTCGATGCGTACATGGAAGGCTACTGCCAAGTCTTTGATCAACTGGCGGAAGTCTACACGCTCGTCAGCGATATAGTAGAAAATAGCCTTATTGCCGTCGCCTTGGTATTCCACATCACCGATTTTCATCTTTAGTCCCAGTCCTTTGGCTATTTGTCTGCTCTCAATCATCGTGCTGTGTTCACGGCGTTTCGCCTCGTGGAACTTCTCCATATCCACAGGACGGGCAATGCGATAGATGCGCTTGATGTCATCGGCACTCTTCAGGTTAGCTTTCTTGATTTGCAGTTTTACCAGTCGTCCTGTCAAGGTGACTACACCGATGTCGTGACCAGGGTTAGCCTCTACAGCAACGATATCTCCTTTCTTCAAGTCGAGGTTGTTCACATTATGGTAGTAGCCCTTGCGAGTATGTTTGAACTGCACCTCCACCAAGTCTGTTGTATCAGTATTGCCAGGTACATCGGCGAGCCAGTCGTAGGTGTTCAACTGTCTGTCCTGTCGTCCTACGGCTTTGCTGCACAGTCCTCTGTCGCAACCGGTTTTTATTTCAAGGTCTTTAATTTTTTCCATATTTCAATTCTATTTCTGTATCAATAGTACAATCATTTGTAGTGCCATATCAAAGAACACAATCTTCGCGTTGGCGTTCTGTCCGATGTCTCGGATGGCTTTGTTCACCAGTTCACTGATGGGGATGACATTCGCCTCGTTGATAAAGCGGGCGAAGTTCTTGGCAAACTCCTCTTCGCGCTGCGACATATAGCAGAGGTCTGGATTTTGGAAGTTATAGACGAAGTTCTCGCGGATGAGACGCAGGAAATAGTTTAGAAAGCGTTTCTGTCGCTCTCGTCCCATCGCAGCGATGCGTTCACTCCATGCCTTTAAGTCTTTTACCCTCCGTTGATAGGCGAGTCGCATCAGTGTTTGGAACATATCGAGAAACAACTCGTTCTCAGAATCGGTACTCAACAGTTCCAAAGCCTTCAGCCAACTGCCATTTGCCATACGGGTTACCCGTTGGGCCGTCTCTTCGTTGAGTCCTCTGCGTTCTATCAGTGCCAGTCTGATGTCCTCGTCGGCAATGCGCTTTACGTCTACTCGTTGTACACGACTGCGAATCGTTTCCAATAGTTTGTCAGGTTCTTCGCAGACGAGCAGGAATACCGTCTGCTGGGGTGGCTCTTCCAAGAGTTTCAGTATCTTGTTGGCACATTCGATATTCATGCGCTCAGGCAACCAGATGAGGCTCACCTTATAGCCGCCCTGACTCGACTTCAGTGATAGTTTATGTGTCAGTGCATCACTCTCACCTGCCGTGATAATCGCCTGCTGGTTCTCTCCGCCCATCATCTCCAGCCATTCATTCATGGTGAAGTAGGGACCCTCCATCACCATCTCATGCCACTGGCGGGCGAAATCATCTGACACAGGCTTGTGGTCAGCGCTCATCGACGAGAGTTTGATGGTCGGGTAGGTGAAGTGCAGGTCGGGATGTTCCCATTTGGCAAGCATCGCCTTGTCGTTGGCTGTACGATTTAGCAGGTAGGCGGCGAATGCCATCGCGAGTGCCATCTTACCAGCACCCGTAGGACCACAAAGCATCAGCGCATGAGGCAGTCGCAGCTCCTCTACCAGTTGCAGCAGCCTCTCTTGCACATCCTTCTGTCCTATGACCTGCTCAAATCCCATATCGTCTTTAACCTTTAACCTCTAAAGCAGTCTCTTTGCGACTTCCACAACACTATCCACTGCCGATACCGTATAGAAATGGATGTTCTTCACACCATGCTCATAGAGATCACGACACTGTTGTGTGGTCCATTCGATACCCAACTGGCGGGCTTGTTCGTCCGTCTTACAGACAGCAATCTCCTTAGCCAGTGCCTCGGGGATATCACAATGGAACGTCTTAGGTACTACGGTCAACTGACTCAGTTTCGCCATGGGCTTGATACCTGGAACGATGGGAATGGTGATACCCATCTCTCTCGCTTTCTCTACGAAAGAGAAGTATTTCTCGTTGTCGTAGAACAACTGAGTCACTGCATATTGCGCTCCTAAGTCTTGTTTCTGTTTCAGATATTCCATGTCACGCTCCAGATTAGGTGCCTCTTCATGTTTCTCAGGATAGCAAGCTACACCAAAGTCGAACTTCGGACCTGGATGCTTGATGGGGGTGCCATCCGCAAAGAAGCCCTCGTTGAAGCGCACCACCTGACGAATCAGGTCGGTGGTATGTGCATGTCCGCCAGGGGTAGGTGTGAAGCGACTGTCTTCCTTCGCCTTGTCGCCTCGCAACAACATCAGGTTACGGATGCCTAAGAACTGTAAGTCGAGCAGTTCGTATTCGATCTGCTCAATGGTCTGACCACTGCATATCACATGTGGCTCTACTGGGATGTCGTAACGGTGCTGGATAGCAGCGGCAATGGCAATAGTACCTGGACGGCGACGGATGCGCTGCCGTTCAAACTGCCCGTTCTCCAACTCCTTATAGACATATTCCGAGTGATGCGTCGTGATATTGATAAACGCTGGATTGAAGTCCACGAGTTTGTCAATCGTCTGGAACAAAGCCTCTGTTCCGTTACCCTTCAGCGGAGGCAAAACCTCGAACGAAAAACGCCTCTCCCCTGTATCTTGTTTGATATAATCTGCTACTGTCATATTCGCGTATGTACACAATATGTTGCAAAGGTACGAATAAGTGAGGAAAATACAAAAGGAAAACTTGAGATTTTCTTTTTATTTTCGAGCGAAAGTACCTTCGACGAAGTCAAAGATACAAATTAGTGATCAAAATGCCAATTTTTTAGTGATTTATTTACATTTTGCCAAATATATGATTAATGAGTGCTAAGTATAGTACTTACGCCTGCTTAATACTATACTTACGAGTGCTAAACATATAGTAAAAAAGGAGCCAACGGCTCCTTTCTTATTTCTTTATCCGATAGATGCGGAACGACATGGGGGGAAGGTTGTCGAGTAGGAGGGAAGATCCTTTACCTTCGTCTACCTGAATAGTACCCTTTTGTGGCGTGATGAGTTCTGGTTTACAGATGGAGTTCTCATCATCCATACCAGAATGGGAGAGGGTAAGCGTCTGTGCTGTGCGTGTACCCTTCATACCTGTGAGGTTGAAGGATACAGGCTGTTGCTCCTTCGATGTATTGGCAATCTTGATGATGACCTCGTTGGTCTTGCTGTCGAAGGCAGCAGAAGCGAAAAGTCCATGCTGTCCTGCCTGGTTTGCCACAGGTTTCTTGTCCATCGTCAAAGAGAGCACATTCGTACCGGCATTGGTGGCATAGAGTTGTTGCACGTAGTAACTGACGGTCTTGAACATCTGCGTATTATCATACCATATCTGATCAGGACGCCACTGCCATCCGTCGACATGGGCGAAAAGGGGAGCAGGACTGGTCATTTGAACGATATCGGCATTACGCTCAAAACTCGTCATAAAGGCGGCTTCGAGGATGGCAGCCTCATAGTGGTTCCATTTCTTTCCCTTACCATGACAAGCATACTCACCGGCAAACACCTTCGGTCCCTTACGGTCGTAAGTATCGTAACGGAGTCCGTTGGTCAGGAACCATTCTTCATCGCGATAGTAATGTTCGTCGACAAGGTCAGCCTTTAGTTCCTTCATGGCTTTCCAACCATCCTCAAAACGATAGGTGTTATCAGGGGTGTCATCGGGCATCGGACCACTGCTGCCTACTATCTTTATCTCAGGATATTTGGCACGGATGGCTGCTACGAAGGGTTTGAGACGCTCATAATAGAACTCCCCCCACTGCTCATTACCTACACCGATGTACTTCATGTTAAAAGGAGCAGGATGTCCCATGTCGGCACGGATCTTTCCCCATTTGCTATCGGCAGGACCATTGGCAAACTCGATGAGGTCGAGACAATCGTCGATATAAGGCTGTAATTCGTTCAGAGGTACATGTGCACTTTCCTTATCCCAGTTTTGGAACTGGCAGGCAAGACCTACACTGAGGATAGGCAACGGTTCGGCACCGATATCTTCAGCAAGTTGGAAGAACTCATAGAAACCGAGACCATACGACTGGTAATAGTCAGCAAAGTAACGATGGTCGAATGTATGTTCCCAACGGTTCTGGTTCAGTGGACGGTTCTCTACAGGACCGATAGTGTTCTTCCACTGGTAGCGCGTATCCAAGTCAGTGCCCTCCACGATGCAACCGCCAGGGAAGCGGAAGATACCTGGATGCAGGTTGGCAAGAGCCTGAGCGAGATCACGGCGCATACCGTTCTCACGGTTCTTGAACGTATTGACAGGGAAGAGAGATATATGTTCGAGTGCTACACTGTTGCTACCCTTGAGGAAGATGCGCAACTTCGCATACTTGTTTGTTTGGGGTGATGTCAGGTTGACGGTATATTTCTTCCAGTCAGAGGAAGTGATATGAAGCTCTTGTTCTACCAGTTCCTGTCGCTCTTCCATCGAACTCTCGTCGATGAGTTGCACACGGATGGCGCCATCGCCTTTAGGAGCCTTTGCCCATACGGAGAAACGATAGACCTCATCTTTCTCTAAACCGATGCCAAAGTAGCCCTCGTTGATGAGTCCTGTACGACGATCATTATGTCCAGGGTCGGAAAGAATGACATAATGAGGACAGCGTTCGAAGGGTCCGTCGTTCATCACATCGACACAACCGAAGGCCTGCCAGCCCATCAGATGTTGTGGAAACTCAAATGAACGGTTCTTGATGAGTTCACCATAGAGCCCTCCGTCAGCGGCATAGTTGATATCCTCAAAGAAAATACCATACATGGTAGGCTGGATAGGGGCACCGAGTTTCTTGGTATTGATGTCGATAAGTGATGTCTGGGCAAGGGAGGCCAATGTCATCAAAAAAGTAAAGGCAAAGACAAGCAGTTTCTTCTTCATTTGTAGGAAAAAATTAGAGTTATACGTTTCTTGCCACAAAATTAGTTAAAAAGTAAGACAATAGCAAGGAAATTGCCAAAAATAACTTACTTTTGCATTCAATTACTAATAACGCAGATATGCAGATCAACCACTGGCTTAGAATAACACTCTTTGTCACTATCCTTCTCTCACCTTCTATGATGAAGGCGCAAACGGCAGCATGTAAGGATACTGCCGAGCATCGTCGTTTGGCAGAAGCTATGTGGGCTGCTACAGGTGGTGACGATCCCGAGAAGGTATATACGGCTGCCATGACCTTTCAGAAACATACTGATGAAGAAGGTGACTTAGAAGGTCACTATAATGCCTGGATGTGTGGTGTGGCCTATAATCTGGATCGTGTGAATATCCGAGATGCCTATCATATTGCGGTGGCACTGAAGAATGACCTGAAGAACATTACGGGCGGAAAAGACGAACAGTATCTCGGTCCTTGTATGATGGGACAGGTATATAATATATGTGGAAATGTACCTGCTGCCATCAAAGAATTTGAAGAAGCCATCAGCCTGATTAAAGGTACACGCTACGAAGAGACCACTCTCTACTCTTTATATATGGGCTTGGCACACCTCACGTTAGCCTCCAACCCAGACCAGTCGTTGAACTGGATAGAAGAGGAAATCAAAATTCTTAATCAACATAAAGACTGGCCTGTCTACAACAAGGCTATTGCGGCTGCCTATGCCATCAAAGCCATCATCTATTTCAAGAAAAAAGACTATGATACTTTCCACCATTGGTACGAACAGGCTCTTTCTGTCAATGAGGGTAGAACCGACGGCTATACGGGTGTATTCATGTCTTATGCCGATATCTATAAGAAAGCCCTTGACGGACATCTCGAAGAGGCATTGGCTGCTGCCGACAGTGTTCAGAGCGTGAAAGAGCGTTACAACATCAAGTGCAACCTGTACCTCTATGCTGGAGACAAAGACCAGGCTTTTAATACTCAACGTGAATGGATGTTGCTGAACGACTCTGTGACTGGTGAGATGATGGCAGAGAATATCGTACAGTCCGAGGAAGAGATGCGTATCATGAGAGATCAGCAGAAAACGACGCGAGTGGCTATTATCATCTTGATTATCAGTATCGTTCTTGCTATTCTCTTTATCCTACTGATGTTTATCAGCATCCGTACCCGTCGGCGTTACAACCAGCAACTGAAAGAGAAAAACGAGGAACTGAGGACGGCCTATCAGAAGGTTACGGCGGCCGACAAGATGAAGGGCGAATTTATCCGTAATGTCAGTCATGAGATACGCACACCACTCAATATCATCAATGGTTTCAGTGAGGTACTTACCAATGAGGAATATACGTTTGAGCCTCTTGAACGTCATGGGATCGCTGTAGCTATCAGTCAGAACACGCACAAGATTACATCACTTGTCAATAAGATGCTGGCCTTGGCCAACGATAGTTCCAGAGACCTGCTGAAAGACGTTGAGGAGACCAATGCTGTCAGCGTCTGCCAACAAGCCCTTTCCAATATGCCGGAAACAGACTCTGACAAGGTTAAAATAGTATTCATCGACCAGACGGATGGAGATGCTATGCTCACCACTAATAGCGACAGTCTGTTACAGATGTTGAGTTATATATTGGAGAATGCCGTTAAGTTTACCGAACAGGGACATATCACGCTGATGGTAAAAAATGGAGAGAAAGAAGGTAAAAAACAGATGCAATTCTTCGTGGAGGATACGGGTTGCGGCATACCTGCCGACAAGATAGATAAGATTTTCGAGCGTTTCATGAAGGTTGACGAGTTCAAGGAAGGTCTTGGTCTCGGATTGGCCTATTGTTATGAGACGGCTACCAAGTTAGGAGGCAGCCTCGTGCTTGATCATACTTCTGACCAAGGAACGTCTTTCTTGCTGAGTTTGCCCAAAACATTAGAATAATGAATAGAAGTAATAAATAGTAAATGTATAAATAGTATTTTTATGAATCAACAAAATCAAACAGGTAGTAAAGCCTACCTTATTTCTATTGTGATGGTCGCAGTCTTGGGCGGCTTGCTTTTCGGTTATGATACCGCAGTAATCTCTGGTGCTGAGAAGGGCTTGCAGGCATTCTTTATGGAGGCTAAGGACTTTGCCTACACAGATGGCTGGCATGGGTTTACATCTGCTAGCGCATTGATTGGCTGTATCATCGGTTCTGCTCTCTCAGGTTTCCTGGCTACGAACTTGGGTCGTAAGAAATCTCTGATCATTGCTGGTTTGCTGTTTTTCATCTCTGCATTGGGCAGCATGGATCCCGAGTTTATGCTTTTTAAGTATGGTGAGCCTACTTACTCCCTGCTTATCATGTTTAATATCTACCGTGTCATTGGTGGTATTGGTGTAGGTCTGGCCTCTGCTATCTGCCCGATGTATATCGGTGAGGTGGCTCCTTCGAACATCCGTGGTATGCTTGTCTCTTGGAACCAGTTCGCTATTATCTTCGGTCAGTTAGTAGTGTACTTTGTCAACTTCTTCATCTTGGGCGACCACATCCAGCCGCTTGTAGAGGAGATGGGTAAGGGTATTGCTTCTATCAACCCCGCTGCACAATGGACTGTTACTACTGGTTGGCGTTATATGTTTGGAAGTGAGGCAGTGCCCGCAGGTCTCTTCGCCCTGCTCATCTGCTTCGTCCCTGAGACCCCGCGTTATCTGGTAAGTGTCGGACAAGACCAGAAAGCTCTCGGCATCCTATCGAAGATTAATGGTTCCTTAAAAGCCGAGCAGATTCTGCAGGACATCAAGGATACCATGGTCGTTAAGACCGAGAAACTGATGACCTACGGTTTTATGTGTATCTTTATCGGTATCATGCTCAGCGTGTTCCAGCAGGCTGTAGGTATCAATGCTGTGCTCTATTACGCTCCGCGTATCTTCGGTGACATGGGTATGGACGATCCGATGATGCTGACGGTATTCATGGGTATCATCAATATTACTTTCACCCTTGTAGCTGTGTTTACCGTGGAGAAGTGGGGTCGTAAACCACTGCTCATCTCGGGTTCATTGGGTATGGCTCTGGGTGCCTTCGGTGTGGCTGTTACCTTTGGTAACGACAGCCTTGCACTAGTCACCGCTGCCTCACTGCTCATCTACTCAGCTTCGTTCATGTTCTCATGGGGGCCCATCACATGGGTACTCATCGCCGAGATCTTCCCCAATACGATCCGTGGTGGTGCTGTGGCTATCGCCGTTGCCTTCCAGTGGATTTTCAACTTCATTGTTTCCAGTACCTTCGTACCGATGTTCAATATGCACCTCACAGAGGGTGATGACTTCGGCCATTGGTTCACCTACGGACTCTATGGCATCATCTGTGTCATTGCTGCACTCTTCGTTTGGAGACTTGTTCCAGAGACTAAGGGTAAGACACTGGAGGATATGACAAAACTTTGGAAAAATCAAAAATAAAGAATGATGAAAAAGATTTTAATTGCTGAAGACAACGATAGCAACTATCTGTTGATGACTTATATCCTGAAGGGACATTACGAGTACTCACGTGCTCGTAATGGCTTGGAAGTAGTAGAAATGGTTGGGAAGGAGTCTCCTGACCTTGTTATCTTGGATTTGAAGATGCCAGTGCTGGACGGTTTAGAGGCTGCCCGACAGATTAGGGCGAAGTTTTCGACGTTGCCCATTATTGCTGTGACAGCCAATGCCTTTGAATCGGATCGTCTGGAGTCTATCAAAGCAGGATGCAACGAGTTCCTGACGAAGCCTGTCAGTTGTCAGGTGTGTCTGGAAACTATCCAGAAATATATTTAGATGGACAAAGAATGAAGAATGCTACCGCTTGGTCTTGAAGAACTCTTGCATCAAGTGGCGGCATTCTTCTTGTAATACCCCCTTTGTAACGGTAGTCTTAGGGTGGAGCGCATGCGGGGCATACTGTTGATAGCCCCGTTTTTCATCTTCCGTACCATATACCACGCGTGCCAACTGCGACCAGCCGATGGCTCCGGCACACATCGTACATGGCTCCACAGTGACATACAGGGTACAGTCCGTCAGGTATTTCCCTCCCAATTCATTGGCGGCTGCCGTAATCGCCTGCATCTCGGCATGTGCCGTTACGTCGTGAAGTGTCTCCGTCAGGTTATGGGCACGGGCAATGATATGGTCTTGACAGACGATGACGGCACCAATGGGTATCTCGCCCTCGTCAAATGCTTGTTGCGCTTCGGCTAATGCCTTGCGCATATACTGTTCGTCTTTTTTTTGTAATTCTTCTGCTGTCATGTTGCAAAATTACAAAATAATTATCAATTGTCAATTGTGAATTATCAATTATTTCGTATCTTTGCCACATGGAATGGAAAATCATTCATATTGACGAGACCGATTCTACCAACCGCTGGCTTCGCGAATACAAAGAGCCAATGGCTAACAGCCCACAGCTAATCGCCGTATGGGCTGACTTCCAGACAGCAGGCAAGGGGCAGGGCAGCAATACGTGGGAATCAGAACGGGGTAAAAACCTGCTGTTCTCGATTCTCTTCCATCCCGATGGTGTTCCTGCCAATCGGCAGTTTGTCATCTCTATGGCAATCTCATTGGCCATTACGGATGCGTTGGGTGAGCAGATTGGGGACGTGAGTGTCAAATGGCCTAATGACATCTATTGGCGTAACGGCAAGATTAGTGGTATATTAATAGAGAATCGCTTGTCTGGACAGATTATCAAGGAGTCCATCATCGGTGTCGGTATCAATGTGAACCAACGTGAGTTCCATAGCGATGCCCCCAATCCTGTATCTCTCTGGCAGATACATGGTCATGAGACTGATCGGGAGCAATTGCTGCATGATATCCTCGACCGCTTCTCTCGCTATATGGAGAGGGATGTGCGCGACGACTATATGCGGATGCTCTATCGGCGCAAAGGGTTTTATCCCTATAGTGATGCCGATGGCACCTTCATGGCAGAGTTGGTTGACGTCGAGGAAGACGGTCATCTGCTGCTGCGTGATGATAGTGGTCATGACAGGCGGTATGCGTTCAAAGAAGTCACTTTCATTTTATAAAGTTGTAATAACGATATAACGAAAAAGAAAAAAGATTATGGCAAAATTCAAGAGAATCCTTTTGAAACTCTCGGGTGAGAGTCTGATGGGAAAACAAGGTTATGGTATCGACCCTGAGCGTCTGAACGACTATGCACGTCAGATTAAGGAAGTCAGCGAGATGGGTGTACAGATTGGTATTGTCATCGGTGGTGGTAATATCTTCCGTGGACTAAGCGGCTCACAGAAAGGTTTCGACCGTGTGAAGGGCGACCAGATGGGTATGTGTGCTACAGTCATCAATTCCCTCGCCCTGAGTTCAGCATTAGGTGCTGTTGGTGTGAAGAACAAGGTGCTGACGGCTATCTGTATGGAGCCTATTGGTGAGTTCTACTCTAAGTGGAAGGCTATTGAGGCGTTGGAGGCAGGTTATGTCTGCATCTTCTCTGCTGGTACGGGCAGTCCTTATTTCACTACTGATACTGGTAGTTCACTGCGTGGCGTAGAGATTGAGGCAGAAGTGATGCTGAAGGGCACTCGTGTGGATGGCGTCTATACGGCAGACCCCGAGAAAGACCCCACTGCCACGAAGTTCAGTGAGATCACTTATCAGGAAGTCCTTGCCCGTGGTCTGAAGGTGATGGACCTCTCTGCTGTCTGTATGTGTCAGGATAATAACCTTCCCATCTACGTCTTCAACATGGATGTCGTTGGTAACCTGAAGAAGGTGATGGACGGTGAGGACATTGGAACACTCGTACATCCGTAAGTATTTTAGAAATAAAGAAAAGGCATCCAATCGGGTGCCTTTTTTCTTTATGACTCGCTGAACTCGACGTATTCGCCGTCGGAATCGTCGTAGATTTTCTTGTTCTCACGTTCGGAACGGCGGTCGATAATGGTTTCACCCGTTGCTGTTTTGGTATGTACCTCAACGGGTTCTTCTTGGATTTTCTCTTCTTGTTGGGCACGTGGCTCTTCCTGTTGCTGGCGTGGACTAGCCTGTTGTTGAGCCGTTTGTGCGGTGTAATGATACTGACGCTGTTGGCGTCCTGTCTCACTCTGGTATTGGTGTTCCTTGTTAATGGCTTCTCTCTTGGCCTTCATGCGAGCTTTCTTGATAGCCTTGATGATGCGTCCGCCAGAAAGTAGGAGGATGAATACGACGATGAAAAAGACGAAAAGCAAAAATCCCATATCGTTACTCATAGTCTTAGGTGTTTTTAGTTAATTATGATGTGAGTGATTTGTTATTATCGAGAGGATGATATACCATGCGATGATGGCTGCGAGTCCACTGATGCCGAGGAACACCAACAGCGGAATACATGTGAGCAGGAAGATGTATTTCACTTCGTTGCCCTTCCATCCCCACGTCTTGAATTTCAGCGCGAACATGGGTATCTCGGCAACGAGCAGGTAGCAACTGATGAAGACGCTACCCAAGATGATGAGACTGAGGTTAGAACTGATGAATGGTGCCGATTTCATCCAACAGCCTGCTCCTACAATGAGTGCTCCCCAAAACAGTGCATTGGCAGGTGTGGGCAGTCCTATGAATCCCATGGCTTGACGTTCATCGAGATTGAACTTCGCCAAACGTAGGGCGGAAAATGCAGCCATGACGAAAACAATAAACGGCAATAGTTCTGTCTCGGGTCTGAGATATTCAAATATGATGGCAGAGGGGGCAAAACCGAAGGTGATGCAGTCGGCGAGGGAATCTAGTTCCTTACCGATAGGAGAACTGACATGTAGCAGTCGTGCTACCATACCATCGAAGAAATCGAACACAGCACCAATCACGATAAACAGCAATGCCATATCGCATTTCCCCTGGAAAGCCCAATAGGTAGCAATGCAGCCGCTGATGAGGTTGCAGCACGTAATCGTATTTGGTATATGCTTTTTCATTCCTTACCTCAATTTCGCTATCACGGTCTGGTCACCTGTGGTGGGCTGGTTCATACCTACACAGACTTTCGTGTCGAGAGGCAGATAGACATCCACACGGGAACCGAGTTTGATGAACCCTAAGTGCTCGTCGATATAACATTCTTCCCCTTCCTTGGCATAGGTAACGATGCGTCGTGCCATCGCTCCGGCAATCTGGCGCACGAGAACATCAACGCCCTCGGGAGTGGTAATCATGATGTCGGCATGCTCGTTCTCCTCACTCGCCTTGGGCAACCACGCCTTATGATAGTTACCGTTTTGATGGTGTACAAACTTCACCTTGCCATCAACGGGAAACCAGTTGGCGTGTACGTTCAGTGGACTCATAAAGATACTGATGAGCAGTCGCCTGTCGTGGAAATACTCGTTCTCGTCAGTTTCCTCAATGACTACAATCTTTCCGTCGGCAGGTGCAACGACCAGTTTCTCTGTGTCGCCGTTGAAATATCGGATGGGGCAGCGGTAGAAATTGAGTGCCATCGCCCAAACAAAACCAAAGATGACGATGAAAGCCCAGAAAGGAATGGGATTATCAATGGTGTACCAGAGTACCGACGCAATACCAATCAGTATTATCATGCTGATGGTTAGCTCGTTAGTCCCCTCGCGGTGGATTCTGACGTTTTTCAGTTTCTTGATCTTTCGGATTCTTTCTCCCATGGGTATTGTTTTTCGTTCCAATTGCAAAGGTATAAAATATTTCTTAATTCTTGGTTCATTCTTCGTAATTTTTTTGGTTATCTCGGTTTTTTGGTGTAACTTTACGGCTCAAAATGAACACTCTTATGGAAGATTTCATACATTTACACGTACATACGTATTACTCCATCCTTGACGGACAGTCGAGCATCAAGAAACTGGTCGACAAGGCTGTCAAAGACGGCATGCGAGGCATGGCGATTACCGACCATGGCGATATGTTCGGCATCAAGGAGTTTCACGACTACGTGGGTGATATCAATAAAGGACGTAAGAAAGAAGGGTTGGAACCGTTCAAGCCTATCTTCGGCTGTGAGATGTATGTATCCCGTAACGGTGGCAAGGAACTGAAGCGTAACAAAGATGATATCGGAGGCTACCACCTGATTGTTTTGGCAAAGAACTATCAGGGCTATAAGAACCTGATTAAACTGGTGAGCCGTTCGTGGATTGACGGTTTCTATATGCGTCCCCGTACAGACCGTGCTGACTTAGAGAAATACCACGAAGGACTGATTGTCTGTTCGGCATGTATCGCCGGCGAGGTGCCCCATAAGATTCTTCAAGATGATATTGCAGGAGCGCGAGAGGCGATCGAGTGGTATCATCGTGTTTTCGGTGATGACTATTATCTGGAGTTGCAGCGCCATGAGGTGAAAGATCCGACTATCCGTGCCAATCGTGAGACTTTTCCGATGCAGCAGAAGGCCAACAAGGTGTTGATAGAACTGGCTCGCGAATATGGCATCAAACTCATCTGTACCAATGACGCGCATTTCGTGGATCAGGAAAATGCGGAAGCGCACGACCATCTGTTGTGTCTCTCAACAGGTAAGGACTTGGACGATCCTACGCGTATGCTTTACTCCAAGCAGGAGTGGTTTAAGACCCGTGAGGAGATGAATGCTGTCTTCAGTGATGTTCCTGAAGCCCTCAGCAACACCCTTGAGATTCTCGATAAGGTGGAGTTCTACAGTCTCGACCACGATCCCATCATGCCGTTCTTCCCCATCCCTGAGTCGTTTGGAACGGAAGAGGAGTGGCGTCAGAAATATACGGAACAGCAACTTTACGATGAGTTCACCAGTGACGAGAACGGTGAGAACCAATTGTCACCTGAAGAAGGAGAGAAGAAAATCAAGAAGCTGGGTGGCTACGACAAGTTGTATCGTATCAAGTTTGAGGCTGACTATCTGGCAGAACTGGCATATAAAGGTGCCCAAAAGCGTTATCCGCAACCGTTATCAAAGGAAGTCGACGACCGCATCCGTTTTGAGTTGCATATCATGAAGACGATGGGTTTCCCAGGTTACTTCCTGATAGTGCAGGACTTCATCAATTCGGCACGTGACGAGTTGGGTGTGATGGTAGGTCCTGGTCGTGGTTCTGCAGCAGGTTCGGTGGTTGCTTACTGTTTAGGTATCACGAAGATAGACCCGTTGAAATACGATCTGCTGTTTGAGCGTTTCCTGAATCCCGACCGTATCTCCTTGCCCGATATCGATACAGACTTTGACGATGACGGACGTGGTAAGGTGCTGAAATGGGTGGAAGACAAATATGGCCACGATAACTGTGCGCATATCATCACCTATGCTACGATGGCGACGAAGAACTCCATCAAGGATGTGGCACGAGTGGAGAAAGTACCTATTCCAATATCCAACGCATTATGTAAGGCGATACCCGACCGCCTGCCTGACGGTCCTGACGGTAAAGCGACGAAGATGAACCTGCAAAATGCTATCAAGTATGTTCCTGAGTTGCGTGATGCGGAGGCCTCGTCGGATAAGTCATTGGCAAATACCATCAAGTATGCCAAGATGTTGGAGGGAACAGTACGTGGCACAGGTATTCATGCCTGTGGCTTCATCATCTGTCGCGACCCGATTAGTGACTGGGTCCCTGTTTCGACGGCTGACGACCCAGACTTCAAGGACGTAAAGACAAACTGTACACAATACGATGGTCACGTCATCGAGTCGACAGGGCTCATCAAGATGGACTTCCTCGGACTGAAGACGCTTTCGGAGTTGAAGGAGGCATGCGCCAATATCAAGCAGCACAGAGGTATTGATATCGACCTTGACAACATCCCTATCGACGATCCGAAGACTTATGAATTATATCAGCAGGGACGTACAGTTGGTACCTTCCAGTTTGAGTCGAACGGTATGCAGAAATACCTGCGTGAACTAAAACCCACCGTCTTTGAGGATCTTATTGCGATGAATGCGCTTTATCGTCCAGGACCTATGGGCTATATTCCTCAGTTTATCCGTCGTAAACATGGTGACGAGCCTATCACCTACGATATCCCTATCATGGAGAAATACCTGAAGGATACCTATGGTATTACCGTGTATCAGGAGCAGGTGATGTTGCTGTCGCGCCTGTTGGCAGATTTCACCCGAGGTGAGAGTGATGCCTTGCGTAAGGCGATGGGTAAGAAGAAAAAAGATATCGTCGATGCGATGAAGCCGAAATTCATCGAAGGCGGCAAAAAGAACGGTCATGATCCAAAGACGCTGGAGAAGATATGGGCCGACTGGGAGGCGTTCGCCTCGTATGCGTTCAATAAGTCGCATGCCGCCTGCTACTCGTGGGTAGCGTATCAGACCGCCTATTTGAAGGCTAATTATCCTGCGGAGTTCATGGCAGCTATTATGAGTCGTCGTCGCGACCAGATTACGGAGACTTCCAAACTGATGGATGAGTGTAAGCAGATGGGTATTGCTACCTTGGGTCCCGATGTCAACGAGTCGTATTTGAAGTTCGGTGTGAACCAGAAAGGTGAGATTCGTTTCGGACTGGCTGGTATCAAAGGACTGGGTGATGGTGCCGCAGAGGCCATCATTCGTGAGCGTGAGGAGAACGGTCCTTATAAGAATATCTTCGATTTTGCACAACGTGTGCCCTTCTCCAGTGTCAACCGTAAAGCCTACGAAGTACTGGCCCTGAGTGGTGGTTTCGACAGTTTCGGCATCCATCGTGAAGACTTCTTTGCAGAGAACAATAAAGGTGAGATGTTCTTGGATACATTGGTGCGCTATGGACAGTTATACCAGTCGTCGAAAGCGGAGGCCCAGAACTCGCTCTTCGGTGGTTTCGATGAGATAGAGATTATCACGCCGCCTATTCCTAAGAGTGAGTATCGTTGGAGTGATATCGAGCGGTTGAATAAAGAACGTGACTTGGTGGGTATCTATCTCTCTGCGCATCCACTTGACGAATACAGAATCGTGCTCGATAACCTATGTAACACCAAGTGTACTGAGTTGGCAGACAGAGGTGCTGCTCTTCTCGATCGTGAGGATGTGACATTGGGTGGTGTTGTTACAGGTGTGCAGACACGCTTTGGTAAGAACAACAAGCCTTGGGGCATTATCACTCTCGAAGACTTCAATGGTTCTGGAGAACTGGTTCTCTTCGGTGACGACTGGATGAACCTGAATGGTAAGTTCATCGAGGGCGCTGCTGTCTATGTGACAGGTAAGATGCAAACGAGGTTCTATAATAGTATGGATAAGGAACTGAAAGTATCAAACGTCGAGTTGTTGCAGTCTGTCAAGGAGAGGGCGATAGACCATATCACCATCACTTTGAATGCCGATATGCTGGATGAACAGGTGGTTACAGAACTCAGTGAACTGGTGAATACCAACCCGGGAAAGACAAAATTGTATTTCCAATTTGTCGATAGCACGGGTAAGCAACATATCCTGTTGCGCAGTACGACGAAAGGTGTTGACGTGAGGAGTGTGCTGATGAATTATATTGACCAGACACCAGCGCTGGATTATAAGATCAACTGATGGATGGCATGATATTTGCTAGATAGACATTATAATAATATATAGTATTCACTTAAATAGATCAGACAATGGAAGTAACAATCACAACCGAGAACTTTGAGAATTTGAAAAATGGTGAACAGCCATTAGTAGTTGACTTTTGGGCAACATGGTGTGGACCTTGCCGTATGGTAGGTCCCGTTATCTCAGAACTCGCTGGAGAGTATGAAGGACGTATTAATGTTGGTAAGTGTGACGTAGAGGATAACGAAGATCTGGCAGCAGAGTTCGGTATTCGTAACATTCCTACCATTCTTTTCTTCAAGGGCGGTCAGCTGGTCGACAAGATTGTCGGTGCACAGCCTAAGGCAAGACTGCAAGAGAAGTTTGAAGCCTTATTGTAATGGTTATTAGCTATTAGCAGTTTGCTAAAAACTGACTACCCTGCTACCATCTTCCTGCTCGGTGATGCTGACACGTACGGCATCGTCGGGCAGGATTTCTTCTACCAGTTCAGGCCACTCAATGAAACAAAGGGCTCCTGAATAGAAATACTCCTCATAGCCCATATCGTACACTTCTTCCAGTTTCTTGATGCGGTAGAAGTCGAAGTGGTAGATAGTGAGTGGTGAGTGGTGAGTGGTGAGTGGTGAGGTGTACTCATTCACTATCGCAAAGGTGGGGGAGGTGATGACATCCTGACAGCCTAATGCCTCGCAAATGGCTTTGACAAAGGTAGTCTTACCAGCTCCCATCTTTCCATAGAAGGCGAATACACGAGCGTCTCCGATATGCTGGATGAACTCCTGTGCCGCCTCTTGAATCGTGTTGATGTCTTGTATCTTAATCGTCATAACTTATCTGTTTTTACTCCGTAATGTGATAAATGGAATCATCATCTCTTCCATCGAGATACCACCATGCTGGAATGTGTTCCGATAGTAGGTGACATAATAGTTATAGTTATTGGGATAGGCGAAGAAACTGTCTCCTGTCGCAAAGACGTAACTCGTTGAGAGGTTAGGAGAGGGCAGGAAGGCTTTCTGCGGTTCCTTGATGGTGAAGAGGTCGCGGTCGTCATACGAGAGGTTCTTGCCTAACTTATAACGCAGGTTGGTATTGGTGTTGCGGTCTCCCACAATCTTCACGGGGTTGTTGGTACGGATAGAACCGTGATCCGTGGTGATGATAATCCGATACCCTGTCTGTGCCAGCAGCCGTAATAACTGTGACATGATGGAATGGCGGAACCATGATAATGTCAGGGAACGATAGGCGGCCTCGTCGTGAGCAAGTTCGCGTACCATCTTCGACTCCGTACGGGCATGGGAGAGCATATCGATGAAGTTGATGACCACTACGTTGAGGTCATTTTTCTCCAAGGTAGAGAACTGGGCGATATACTTGTCGGCATCGTCCGTAGAGTTGATCTTATGATACGAGAAGGTATCGTGGCGACGATAACGGTCTATCTGTGTCTGGATGAGCGGAGCTTCGTTGAGGTTTTTTCCTTCCTCCTCGTCTTCATCGACCCATAAATCGGGGAACATACGGGCTATCTGATCGGGCATCAGTCCTGAGAAGATGGCATTACGGGCATATTGCGTGGCAGTGGGGAGGATACTACAATAGAGTTGCTCGTCGATCTCAAAGTCGGCAAACTCGGGTTCTATCGTCTTCCATTGGTCGTAACGGAAATTATCCAGTACGATGAGGAATACTTTCTCGCCTGCCGTCAATAGGGGGAATATCTTAGTCTTGAAGACATCGGGACTCATCATCATCTCCCGTTGTCCCAACCAACTGAGATAGTTCTTCTTGACGAACTTGGCAAAGCCCAGATTGGCTTCTTCCTTCTGCATGCGTAGCATATCCTGCATGGCAGAGTCGGTAGCCGAGAGCTGCAACTCCCATCTCACAAGTTGGCGATACATCTTGGTCCAGTCTTCCCATGTACGACAATCCATCATCTGGATGCCTAATTGTTGGAACTGTTGCTGGTAGGCGTTTTGTGTCACCTCCGCTACAATCTCACGTCGGTGGATGAACTTCTTGAGCGTCAACAATATCTGGTTGGGGTTGACGGGTTTGATGAGATAGTCGGCGATATTCTGTCCCACGGCTTGGTTCATGATATCTTCCTCCTCACTCTTCGTGACCATAACGATAGGGGTGGCAGGCTGTATCTCTTTGATACGCTGCAAGGTTTCCAGTCCTGTTAGACCAGGCATCATCTCATCCAAAAGTACGAGGTCGAAAGTACGCTGGCGACATTCCTCAATGGCGTCAATACCATTGGTGACTGTCACTACCTCGTAGCCTTTCTTCTCTAAAAAGAGCAGATGTGGACGGAGCAGTTCTATCTCGTCGTCAACCCATAATAATAATCCGTTCGTCATATTCTAATAATAAAAGTCGTCGTCGAAATCAATGGTCTGATTATTCTGCATCGGGCCTTCCGCTGGGAAGAGATCGTCATCATCGTCGTTGTTAGTATTCTCTTCGGGTTCGTCTTCCTCATCAGGTTCCTCGATAATCGTCTCTGGTCGTGTCAGCAGTTGTCGCTGTTCCACCTTTACAGGTGCCAGTTCTTCTTCGAAGAAGAGGTCATAATCGTCGTAACTGAACACCGTTCCCAACAGGGATAGGTTCTGTTCACTGATGATGATACGTCGGCAACCTTCCAGTCGTTGACTCATCTGCTGGTTGGCAGAGAGTTGATGGGCATATTGCAGTGCCTCGTCATAACTCAGGAAGCCTGTGATAATCATCCTACTGATAGGTCCGTCGGTATCTACCGTCATGTCGAAGTTACGTACCAGATAACTTGTGAAGTTATACCGTGCCATATCATAGAGCAACTGGTTCTGGTCGACACTGTCAGGCGAGTAGGCGAGCACGAAGGCATAGCGTACATTACGTTCTGTACTGAGCGTGTCGATATGCATGGAATCGTCAGGATGTTCTAGGTTCTGACGTTGCCGCCAGAAGTCTCCTGCCGTCATGCGGTTGCCTCGCAGTCGGCGTCCTTGTTGCACGCCCTTTACAATTTGTCCAGCCATATCACTGACTTCACTTTCTGGGAACTGCTCTACAATCTGGCGCATTCTTGCCACACAACTGTCGGGCTTTTGGTTGTTCAACAGGCTCAAGCCCTCGATAAACAGGAACTTCGCACGGTTCTGTCCTGTGGGGAATCGTTCAGCGGAGAGACGTACGTTGGTTTCTATCTCCTGATAGCGTTCTTCGCGGAAAGCCTGATAGGTAGCTGCATAGAGAGAGTCCTCAATATGTTGTCCGAACCGTTGGTTCTCGGCATAGTAGGGGTCGGAGAGCAGGATGGTCCATTGACTCTCCGCATGTCGCTGTTTCATCTGTTCAAGAGCGTCATTCGCCTCGTCCCATCGTCCTTGTCGCGCATAGATGAGATAGAGGTGATACCATGCCTCGTCGTTATGCTCATAGTCTGGATATTGGCTGACGAGTCGATAGAGCATCTTATGACTGAGTGTCAGATTGTCGAGTTTATCCTTGAGGATAATACCTGCTTTCAGCAACGACTCCATGATGATGGCATCGCTGGCTGCTTTCTGCTCTTCCGTGAAGGGTATCTGTGCGAGATAATATTCTCGTTTATGAGGATCGTTGGCAGCGCTGTCAACAGGATTGCTGGCGATGGAATCATTAGCCGCAGAAGCGATGGAGTCGGAGCTCTCTGAATAATCTATGGTTTCTGAATCATCAAAATCTTCCGAATCTCCATTATCCATCTTCAGTACTGTCAGGTTAGAACGTTGCCAGTTATCGGCATTCGGTCGTCGTCCCCATTGCTGTTCGAAGCGTTGCTTACCCTGACTCACTGCCTGGGGATTATAGAAATACCATAAGGCGTTTTGTTGCGTCGTGGGTTGCTGTTGAGGCGTTTGTCTGGTGTTTTGCTGCATATTTCCCATACCGCCCTGTTGTGCCAACTGCTGTTCTGCCTCTGCTTCCTGTTGGGCACGCTTCTCTTCCTTCTCTTTCTTGATGAGTTCCTCAATCACGCGGTCGATGGCTTTATTACGTTCTGACTCAGGCATCACGGCGAGTCGTTGCAGGGAGTCTTGTAGATGGATGGCATCGGTATAGGGCACGAGTTCATCTAATACCTTCGAGCGTATTGACAGTTCCTTATAGCCTGGGCGGTCTTGGTCGAGCAGACCAATCGCCTCACTATAGCAGCGTCGGGCATCACTGTATTTCTCCTTCTGCCAATAGAGGTTACCTAACTGTAGAAGCAGTACACCTTTCTCCGTACTGCTGCGTGTTGCTTTTCGGTTACCATCTTCATAGGCAGCTATCGCACGTGTCGTATCCCGTTGGGCGAGATAGATATTTCCGATGGCGTAATACACCTGGTCGAGATAGTCTTTGTTATTGTCGGAGGCAGCCATACGTCTCAGTCGACTGATGGTCTTTTTGGCATCCGTCGCTGCCATCACTTCACTTTGTGCGATACGGGCATTGAACTCGAGTTCATAGGGAGGACTGAGACGAATCACATGACGGTAAGCATCGTAAGCCAGTTGACGATGACCTTGCAGTGATTCTATCTGTCCCATCAAATACCACATACGGGCACGTTGCTTTCTCCGTCGTTCATGGCGGATTGCTTTGCGGAGATAGGTCGTTGCTTCTGCCCAGTGTTCACTGCGGATATGATAGTCGGCAAGGGTATAGTCCCAGTCGGCGACTGCCTGATAGGGGATGGAGTCGCGTCGCTGCTTGGTGATCAGGTCTTCTGCCTCATAGAG
The DNA here is from genome assembly GCA_017554145.1 of Prevotella sp. Classification (GTDB taxonomy): domain Bacteria; phylum Bacteroidota; class Bacteroidia; order Bacteroidales; family Bacteroidaceae; genus Prevotella. Next base: position 52,046 of record JAFZIZ010000012.1, read on the forward strand.
CCATTCCATTTCCACGTAGCATTTGGCTTGCCAGGCACGGGCTCGGGCAAGGATGACGGGCTGTGTCTGATAGAGTCGTGCCATATAGCCGAAGGTTGCAGCGGCTTCTTCGAATTCTCCTTTCTGAAATTGTGACTTACCCATAAGCAACCAAGCATGCCACAGGAAGGGATTGTATTCCCGACGACTGAGCCACTCGATATCTTTCTGTGTCTTTCTACGACTCTTCTTCCATTCAGGACGTGCCTTGATACTATGTCTGCGAATGGTCTTCTCCGACTTCTCGATGGCTCTGTCAAACTGCGAACTACCAAGGTCGCGACTCTTCTTGTTGGCTACTGTATAAAGGGGCAACAGTTGGGTGTGGTCGTCCTGATTCCCGTTTTCCTTCTCTAGACTACCCTCGATGAATGCCTGGGAACCGTTGAAGTAGGTGTTATAACGAGCATGGAACGCATGCCACCAACGGGTGTTTGCTGTGTTCTTCTTGGTCGAGCAGGATGGAAGAAGTAAGATGGAAGATGTAAAAAGTAAGATGGCAATTGTAAGAAGAGCGTTATTGTGACACCTTTCTTCTTTCTTCCTTTTTCCTTCTTCCTTCACCTCCGCTAACTTACATTCGCTCCTACTGCTACATGAGCTGCAGTCACCCTCATTCTTCAAAATAGGCTCGTTCTTGTCGCCCCATGAGAGTAGGGCGGCAATCACACCCAGTGCGATGATAGAACCTATGATGATGAGGGCAAACGTCATAATTATCAACAGTCAACTATCTCAAATCCTGCGGCTTTGAGATCCTCCCAGTAGTTAGGATAGGATTTTGTAACCACCTGCGGTTGATTGATCTTTAGGGCATCTAAACGGAGGGAGGCAGGAGCGAATGCCAATGCCATACGATGGTCTTCATAGGTGTCGATACCACTCTCCATATCTGGCTCACAACGTTCTCCGTCCCAAATCAGTTCACTGCCGTTGACATCCTTCAGTACAAAGCCCAGTTTACGCATCTCTGTCTTCAGCGCCTTGATACGATCGGTCTCTTTGATTTTCAGAGTCGATAGACCTCTGAAATGGAAGGGAACACCCAACATCGCACAGACGACTACAAACGTCTGGGCGAGGTCGGGGGAGTTCACAAAGTCGTATTCCAAACGGGGCACGCAACGCCCTGAGTGTTTTAGGGTAATCGTGGTGGGAACACCCTGTTCGGTAGTCTTAAACTGAGTTTTCACGCCCAACAGGCTAAAGATATATCGCACGGAAGAGTCACCTTGTTTCGAACCATCCATCAGACCTTCCAGTCGGATGACATCATCTCTGTTTTTCGAGAGTGCCAATGTCTCATACCAGTAGGAAGCACCGCTCCAGTCGTTCTCGATATAATAGGCTCTCTCGTGATAGGGTTGAGGCCGTACCTCTATCGTCTCGAAGTCGCTCCATTCCGCATCGGCTCCAAACTCGCGCATTGTCCAAAGCGTCAGGTCGATATAGGGACGTGAGATGACATCACCCATCAAGCGGAGTGTCAGACCTTCTTTCAATACGGGTCCAATCATTAGGAGGGCAGAGATATACTGTGAACTGATATTCCCTGGTACTTCCAACTCACCACCTTCCAGTTTCTTACCTCTGATGAGCAGGGGAGGGAAGCCCTCTTCACCCACATAACTGATGTCGGCACCTAAGAAACGCAGGGCATCTACCAACACCCCGATAGGACGGTGCTTCATGCGCTCCGTACCCGTCAGTACATGCTCCTCACCCTCCTTGACGGCGAGATAGGCGGTCATGAAACGCATAGCAGTACCTGCTGCCTTGATATTAATCTCATAGGGATTGTCCTGCAATGCCGAGATAATTACTTCGGTATCATCGCAGTTCGATAGGTTTTCCGGTAGGATGGTGCCTCCTGAAAGGGCGTGAATAATCAGTGCTCTGTTTGAGATACTCTTGGAGGCTGGCAGTTGTGCCGTATGTTGAAGACGGCCTGGAGCCGAGATTGTATATTGCATGAAATCTAATCTTTCTATTCTCTTATTATTTAATAATAATAACGTGGCAAAGGTACTTCAAATTGCTCGAATAACAAAAAAAGTCAGTTAAAAATTTGCAATTCCCGAAATAAAGGTGTACCTTTGCAAACGATTATAAGAAAATCATTTGCGAAGATGGGCTGCACCTCAGCAAAAAAACCAAGTTTTCTGCGTTCGGTTTGCACCATCTTTGCAGACATAAAAGGATCGGGATTTAGCGCAGTTGGTAGCGCACACGTCTGGGGGGCGCGAGGTCGCTGGTTCGAGTCCAGTAATCCCGACAGAAGCAAGAAAAGGTGGCTAAGGCCACCTTTTCTTTGTCGTATAGTGTATTTCCTTATTGGTCAGGATCACCGAGGTAGTGGTATTCCTTGACGTTTGGATTTTCACCAACGTATTCATCCTGCGTGGGCGGCTCGATGAGTCGTTCCTTGTTGTAATTCTTGATTGTAGTGACAAACAGGATGATGTCGCTGTACTTGACAGTTGGAATCACGATATTGAAGATACCAATGCCTACACGGGTGCCTTCGGGATTGAGGTTATTGCGAAGACGTGCCGTAGCATAGAAAGAATGGCGGAAGAACTCCAGTTTGTTGTATTTCTCGAAAGCCTCCATCGCCTCCTTGTCATTGAAGGTGGTGTCTGCCTCTGTGAAGAAACGAGAGACGTTTGAGATGGCATCATCGATACCATCACCCTTGATACTGTCGTTCTCCTGAATGCACTGGCGGATATTGTCCAACATCTCACGTTCCATCTTCTCATTGGAGGGTATGGTCATGACGGCAATGATGAACAGTACCAACAGGATGCCGAGGAGAATCACAATTTTACCGAAGCAACTGTGATAGAACTCCTGAAAGAGTGACTGCCTCGTTCTGTAATCGTTTTTAGTAGTGTCGTTTAACATGTTGTATTTCTTTTGTTTTAGGATTCGTTGTGTATGAGATTCATAAATTCCTGACGGGTCTTTGCCTGATTGAAGGCACCACAGAAATCACTCGTCGTAGTAATGGCGTTCTGCTTCTCGACACCACGCATCTGCATGCACATGTGGCGAGCTTCGACCACCACCATGACACCCAGTGGATGAAGTGTCTGTTGGATGCATTCCTTGATCTGCAAGGTCATGCGCTCCTGTACCTGCAAACGGTGAGAGTAGATGTCTACAACACGGGCAATCTTGGAAAGACCAGTGATATAGCCATTAGGGATATACGCCACGTGTACTTTTCCATAGAAGGGAATCATGTGGTGCTCACAGAGTGAGAAGAAGTCGATATCCTTGACGATGACCATCTGACTGTAGTCCTCCTTGAAAAGGGCATCAGTCAGCACCTTATGGGCGTCCATCTCATAGCCGCGTGTCAAGACTTGCATAGCCTTGGCCACACGCATAGGAGTCTTCTCTAATCCTTCTCTATCGACATCCTCTCCGAGTAGTCGCAGGATGTCTTTATAATGTGAGGCGAGTTCCTCAAGCCCTTCTCTGTATTCTGTTTCCGGATTCATTAATATTGTACGGATACTTTACTTTTGACAATAGATGCTTGCTTGTAACCGAGGTTCTGGAGGGCGACCATCATCTGATGGGCTTCCTCGTAGGTACGATAGTTACCCACACGGCATATCCAGCGGGGAGAGTAGAAATGGACGTCGACAGAGACATTGGAGAAATGGGCTTTGATATTATTACGAGCCTGTTCTGCCATCTGACGGTCTTTACGGGTATTACCTCCGGCAAAAGCCTGTACGCGGTAGCCTGCCATCCGTTGGGTTCTCCGTGGAGTGGTGACTTCCTCTCCGTTGCCAGTGTCAGAGGGTGATGTCGTCTCTTTCTTAGCCTGTTCGTTACCCTTTGATGGGGTAGTAGGCTTCTTGTCGTTGTTACTGGAACCTTGTGACTGTACACCTGTCGCAGTGGGGTCGTTCACCAGTTGGTCAATCTCGTCGCTCTGATGAATGGTCACAGTACCTTGTCCCTCTACCTTCTTCTGTACACGCTCAGTATAAGTCTGTGCATCGGCATTCATGTAAATGCCGACACACAGTAATAATATGGAGATAAATCGTCTCATTATTTCCAAGCATCAATGATGCCCTTGAAGTCAGCACACTTCAGAGAAGCGCCACCAATCAGACCACCGTCGATGTCGGGCTTTGCGAAAAGCTCAGGAGCGTTAGATGCCTTGCAGCTTCCACCATAGAGGATGCTGGTATCCTCAGCAACAGCCTTACCATACTTATCGGCTACGATAGAGCGGATGTAAGCGTGGATCTCCTCAGCCTGATCAGAGGTAGCAGTCTTACCGGTACCAATAGCCCAGATGGGCTCGTAAGCGATAACAATCTTGCGGAAGTCTTCCTCAGAGAGGTTGAAGACACTGCCTTCGAGCTCAGCCTTTACGACCTCGTTCTGCTTGTTAGCCTCACGCTCCTCGAGGGTCTCACCGATACAGAAGATCACCTTCAGACCGTTCTTCAGGGCGAGCTGTACCTTCTCCTTCAGGATCTCAGGAGTCTCTTTGTAGTACTCGCGACGCTCTGAGTGACCGAGAATGACATACTGGGCACCAGTGCTTTTGACCATCTCAGCAGATACTTCACCAGTGAAAGCACCCTTCTCCTTGTCGGCGCAGTTCTCTGCACCAAGACCAATTACACTACCTTCCAGTTCCTTGGCAACAGAAGCCAGGTGGATAAACGGTGTGCAGATCACTACATCACAGTTGGGTTTGTCGGCAGCAAGTGCCTCTTTCAGTTCTTTTGCCAATGCAACACCTTCTTGCAGGTTCAAGTTCATCTTCCAGTTACCTGCTACAATTTTCTTTCTCATGTTTTTACGTTTTAAAATTTGATATATTTTATTAGACTTTTCTTCCTTTTTAACCCACCTGGACCATGCCCAGAGGCGATCCGCGATGGTGAGTATGATGAGGGGCAGCACATACCACAGGATGATAATCAATATCTTGCCTGGTATGGAGTCTTCTGGCACCTTTCCTGTCTCAATCTTCTCTAGGCGGTCACAGAGTATCGTGTCATCAGGCAGGTTGTTGTGACTCCATTTGCGGATGATCTTACCGTCTTTCAGCAACATCAGTCCTGGATTACTGCGTATCATCGTCTTCAAGACGATATCGTCAGTCTGACAGAACGCATATTCCGCACCTGTGCCGTCGCGCCATTTGGTAATCGCCTTTTCTCCACTGGCTGTCAAGCCATAGAAGGGATAACCTTCCTCCAAGGCATATTCGTAAATCAGGTTCAGCCTGCCGAACTGACTCTCGTCGGCATCCTCTAGATGAGGAGATACCAGCAGAAATACGTAGCCTTTCAAGTTGAGCAGTGAGTCAGTGATGTCTTCACCATCCCCACTTTCTATGAAGAAGTCGGCATAGGGCGACTCTTCACCTTCCATCATCTTTTGCCATTCAGTACGCAGGTCGGTACCTACGTGATACGGACGGAAGTCGAAATACGGTAAGTCGTAAAGCGACCGTCCAGCCACGATAAGGATAAACAATGCCGTGAAGTTCATCACAATCCATTGATTCCCCCTTGATATCAGACGTGGCATCTCCAACGGGTACTTGGCGATGAGTATCGCACAAGCGAGGAGAATGACATTCTTCCAGAAGGTCTGCCAGTTGGTGAGTACAATGGCATCACCGAAACATCCGCAGTCACTGATGGGATTTGCGATAGCCAGCCACAGTGTCAACGGAGTCATGATGATAAGCCAGAGTAGGGCGATACGTGTCACTACACGTCGGCGGATGGCAAACAACAGACAGATGCCTATCCAGAACTCGGCTGCCGACAATAGCACTGATGCCAATAGGGTTATGATGCTAGGGACATAGGTTCCCAGATGCATTGCACCCATATAGTCGGCTATTTTATATTGTGTACCCAGTGGGTCGACGGCCTTGACGAATCCTGAGAGGATAAACGCCAGCGCGACTACCAGTCGGGCGATATTTACCAGTATTTTCTTCATTTCTCCTCACTCAACTTTATCGCTCCGAAGACCGCATAGTTGATGATGTCCATATAGTTGGCGTCGATGCCCTCGCTCACGAGGGTATCGCCTCCGAGATTCTCAATTTCCTTGATACGCTCGATCTTGGTAAGGATGAAGTCCGTATAACTGCTGACACGCATACCACGCCATGCCTCGTCGTAGTCATGGTTCTTGCGTTTCATCAGTTCCAGGGCCTCGTTGGCATAACGGTCGTAGAGTGTCATGGCCTCCTTGGGCTGCATATCCACCGTGTCCGAGAAACCGTGTGCCAGTTGGATAAGCCCCACGATGCCGTAGTTAATCAGGGCTATGAACTCCGGACGGATGCCTTCGCCCACCAGCGACTCTTTCTTGATCTCTAAAGAACGGATGCGCTTTGCCTTGATAAACAGTTGGTCGGTGAGGGACTGAGGACGCAGGATGCGCCATGAAGCCCCATAGTCGTGAAGTTTCTTCTCAAACAGGCTGCGGCATTCCTGCATCACCTGTTCAAACTGTTGGTTCGTTTTCTCGTTCGCTGTTGCCATGATTCTTTAGAAGTTTATCGCAAATGAACCACCGAACACAAAAGAGTGCATGGTCTTCTTAATGCTTTTCGATGCTGTGAAATAGTCGCGATATTCCGCAGGCGTAAATTCTGCCATATCCTCAGGGAATAGTCCTGCATAGTAGCCGCCAATGTCATAATCCATCGTGTAGGTCTTCCGTGTCACGTCGTAGTCGAGGAATACCTTCCACGAGAAGTTCTGTTTGTAGGCATAGGTCAGGGAAATACCTGTACCAAACTTCATAGACTTATTACCACCTACGGTGAAGTAGTCCCATTCGTGCGTGAAAGCAGGACCAGTGGGATAATCTTCGTCGCCTTTTTTGAAAGATTTATTACCAGCAATCACAGCATCCAGATTCAGTTCCTGCATGATGCTACGACCGATGAGCAGTTTAGAGCCTAATGCAAAACGATTGGAGAGAGGAAAGTTGAAGTAAGCACCCAAATCAAAAGCAAACTCCGTCAGGTGGTCACTCTCAATTTTAAAATCAATATCATCGATGATATTCATGACATACTCGGCTTCCGCTTCCTCTAAAGTATAGAAGAAACCCATCACATCCTCCCAAGCGAAGTCCGTAATATTGTTCCAACCCTTGATAGGAGAACTTTTCACACGCAGACGACCACCCACACCGATATAGGGATTGAAGAAGTAGGCACCTTCTGCACCTACAGCGGTGGCAGCCTGGAACTTCAGGTTCAGGTTATCTGCCCATCCGTATTCTTTCATTTCGAAATCCAGGTCTCTTGATCCTAATCCGATACCCATCGAGATAGAGAAGAAAGAAGGATGGTCAATGACGCTTGCTATACCAGGGATATCGTTGCGCAGCAAACCCTTACCCTTGAAAAAGACGTCGCTGAGGGCGTATGCCAATTCTCCCGAGAGGATACCAATACCTGCTCCAGAAAGCACGTCGCTCACCCAATGGCGGTTGTTGAGTACGCGCATCACACCCGTTGCCGTAGCAATACCATAACCTGCTACGGAATACCAAGGTGAACGCGTTAGACCAAATTCCTTATGCAAAAGGGTGGCACCTACGAACGAGGTGGCAGTATGTCCTGAGGGCCATGAGTTGGCCTGTGAACCATCAGGACGCATCTCTTTTGCGGTGTATTTGATACCGTTGACCAACAGTGCCATGATACCATAGCCCATTCCAGCACATGCCAATAGTCGAGGCCAGTCGCTACGTCCTTCTACACCTGCCAGTTTCAGTCCTACCGTCATAGCAGGTCCGAAATACTGTGTATAGTCGTCAATGCCCGTCTTGAACTCAGTCACCAAGGAGTGCTTTGACTGTTGTTTGAAGGCTGTCTTCTCACTTTTGGCAATAATACCTGATACAAACAGGGGTACACCTACGAAGGTCATATCGTCCATGAACTTATATGGCTTCGTGTCCGGATTGGTCTTTGACTTGAAGAAAGAGAAGTCCATCTTGGGGGCAGGAGCCTTCAAGGTCATCTCCTTCAGATTGTAATGCTCGTTGCTGACGTTACTCAGTTCCGCTTTCATTTCAGGAACGGTGAGCGTCAGGGGTTCCAGATTGTTGTAGTCAATGCTCTCTGCCGATGCAATAGCAGCGGCAAGCATAAAGAGGCTGGTTAGAAACTGTCTCATCATACCTAATTTTATGTTTGGTTCCTTTATTTGTGTGCAAAGGTACAAAATAATTGAGAATTAACAATTGATAATTGATAATTATTTGTATTTTTGCAGTCGAAAAATTAGATAACACCCAATGAAGCTCTATTCCGATGCAGCCTTGGCGAAGATATTAGACAAAGATATCTTCCATCAAATCAGCGATGTAGCAGACCGCCTGGGGGTGGAATGCTATGTGGTGGGAGGTTATGTGCGTGATATCTTCTTAGAGCGTCCGTCCGACGATATTGATGTCGTCGTGGTGGGCAGCGGCATAGAAGTAGCTAAGGAGCTGAAGAAGTCATTGGGACGTAAGGCCCATCTGAGTGTCTTTAAGAATTTCGGCACCGCACAAGTGAAGTATCATGATATGGAGGTGGAATTCGTAGGCGCTCGTAAGGAGAGTTACAGTCATGATTCCCGTAAACCGATTGTCGAGGATGGTACGTTGGAAGACGACCAGAATCGTCGTGACTTCACCATCAATGCGATGGCCATCTGTCTGAATAAAAAGCGTTTTGGTGAGTTAGTCGACCCCTTTAATGGTATTGCAGACCTGCAGGATGGTATTATCACGACGCCTCTCGACCCAGAGGTCACTTTCTCTGACGACCCCCTGCGTATGATGCGCTGTATCCGTTTTGCCACGCAACTTCAGTTTCAGATAGCGGAGGATACTTTTGAGGCGTTGGAGCGTATGGCAGATCGTATCAAGATTGTCAGTGCGGAGCGTATCGAGGTGGAATTGAATAAGATTATCATGTCTCCGCATCCCAGTATCGGTTTCGAATACTTACAGCGCAGTGGTCTCCTACAGATCATCCTTCCCGAACTCGCTGCCCTCGATATCGTGGAGAAGAAAGACGGTCGTGCCCATAAGAACAACTTCTATCATACCCTCGAAGTGCTCGAGAATGTGGTAAAAGCCAATAGCCAAATGCCAACAGCCAATGGTCTTTATTTACGTTGGGCAGCTTTGCTTCACGATGTGGGTAAGACGAAGACGAAACGGTGGGAGCCGAAGATGGGATGGACATTCCATAATCATAACTTTATCGGAGCGAAGATGGTACAAGACATCTTCCGTCGCCTGAAACTGCCAATGGGTGCCGAGATGAAGTATGTTCAGAAACTCGTCGACCTCCACATGCGTCCACAGGCGATTGCCGATGAGGAGGTGACGGATAGTGCCGTACGTCGTCTGCTCAATGATGCTGGTGAGGATATCGACGACTTGATGACACTCTGCGAGGCAGATATCACATCGAAGAACGAGGTACGCAAGAAGATGTTCTTGGAGAACTTCCGCATGGTACGTGAGAAACTCGCCGACCTGAAGGAGAAAGACTATAAACGCCTGTTGCAACCCGTCATCGATGGTAATGAGATCATGGAGATATTCCATCTGCAACCCTCACGTGAGGTGGGTGTACTCAAGCAATACCTCAAGGATGCCGTTCTCGACAATAAGGTGGAGAACGAAAGGGAGCCTCTTATGCGTCTGTTAATGGAAAAAGCCCGTTCGATGGGACTAACGGTGCTCTAACGACGCTTTGCGTAGTTTCCTCACTGCTTGATTACGAATCTGACGGACACGTTCCCGTTTCAGTCCGAGTTCCTCTCCAATCTCCGCCATCGTTTTTCGTTCGCACTCAACACCGAAGAAACCTTTTACCACAGCTTTTTCACGCTCATTCAGCACCTCAATGGCGCCAATGAGATCGTCCGACAAGGATGCCTGTTCCATCACAAGGTCGGCCTTGGGCGCATCCTTGTCTTCAAGCACGTTCAAAAGCGTATAGTTGTTGTTGGAACCAACGGGCAGACTCTCGTCCGTTGAAAGTACAGGCGTCTCACCCGTCACCTTTCGGATAGCCTCTTCGATACTATGACGGATATACGGGGCGGCAAAGGTTACGAAAGGTTTGCCACGTGAAGGGTCATACTTCTCCGCAGCCTTGATCAGTCCGATACTACCCTCACTGATCAGGTCGTTGGTACTCAACAACTCGCAGGAATACTGTCGGGCGAGGGTAATGACATATCCCATATTCTTCGTGACCAGTTCGTCACGTGTCAGTTTTTCATTTGCCATAGTGCCTACAAAGGTACGACATAAAAAAAAGAAATCCAAATTTTCATCTGGATTTCTTTATCGTTCAGTGGTATGAAGAGGTTATGAAACCTCAATCATACGTGAAACCTTTGTTTCCTCCTTTTTCATCTTCGGCAGTACCACCGTCAGGATACCGTTGTCGACCTTTGCAGAGATTTTGTCCTTATCCACATCCTCAGGCAGAGAGTAGTTCTGCTGATAGTTGGTGTAGCTGAACTCACGGCGCAGGTAGTGCTGCTTCTTGTCTTCCTCCTTGTGTTCCATCTTGTTCTCAATGGCGATGTTCAGATTGCCGTCATCATTGATGTTCACACGACAATACTCTTTCTTGATGCCAGGAGCGGCTACCTCCATGGTGTAAGCGTTCTCGTCTTCCTTGACGTTGACTGCGGGAGCGGTATTCTTGGCACAAGCCATCATATCGTTGTTCATGAAATCGTCGAATACTGTTGGAAACCAACTGTTCTTAAACATTACTGGTAACATAATCATACCTCCTATAATTAAATGGTTTAACGTATATTTTTTTTGTTTGGCCTTAGGCTTTTTAGCCGTTAGCCATGAACAATAAAACAACTTACGTGCCAGTAGCTATTTTCTGACAAATTGACGTGGAATTATGACAATATGACACATACAATTTCTCATCCACGAGGCGGTTTACGCCTTGTGATTGTTGTGTCTGACGAGTAAGATGACAAGGAGGATGCTCACCAGAAATTCGATGCCAACAATGAGTATGTAGAACATAATGGTAATGTTTAAGCGATTAATAAAAAAAGGGGAGTATTGTCTCACGACAGACTGCCCCGTGAAACTTATATAATAATACACGTATGCGCATAGTTGCGCCTAATCCTAAAGACACAATAGTACACGTTTGTACTTTCTGATAATGATACCAAAATTTTAACTTGCGCCTTACACCCTTACATCGAGGGCATTCAGCATTTTTACCGACAAAGGCAGGTCTTCAGACTTTCCTCCACTCCCAAGCGCCTTCTCGGACAATAGTCCAATGGCGTTTATGCTTAGGAGCCATAATGGAGTTCACTGCTGCGGGACAGTCGGAGATTCTCACTCACATTCCCAATTAAGTGCAGTTAAGCACACCTTTACGGGCAACTCTTCTCAGAATTCGGTGGCAAAGTTACGAAAATAATGAAAAATAAAAAAGAAAAATGAGAAAATTTAGTACCTTTGCCAGAAAATAATTCGAACGATGTATTTCACAGGAATAATCATTGCTATTTGTACTTTCTTGACTATAGGCATCTGGCATCCGATTGTTATCAAGACAGAGTACTACTGGGGTACACGCCCCTGGATTGTGTATTTGGTAATCGGTTTGGCCGCCATCGTGGCTGCTTTGTTTATTGAGAACACCCTTATTTCTGCTGTTGTAGGCGTGTTCGGAGCTTCGGCTCTTTGGGGCATTGGTGAGCTCTTTGAACAAAAGAAACGAGTTGAAAGAGGCTGGTTCCCCAAGAATCCCAAGCGTAAATAACTGTCTTATCTATTTACATCCCTTTAAGCGTCGAGTTTTTGAGTATTGCAGTGCATTGTCCGAGCAAGTGGATGAACTCACGGGCAGATGCCTTCATGTAGCCGTTTTTAAGGGTATGAATGCAACCTTCCATATCGTTTCCTGACACATCAATGGGTATGGCACGGAGACCCGGTTCATCAATGACTGTTGATTCTGAAAGAACGGTAACGTATTTGGTCTGCGACACTAATTTAAAGAGCAGTCCGATGGTATTGATTTCCACCTTAATCTTATAGTGATGGTCGGTATGTCCAGTCACCTTGTCGAAGGCATTACGGGCCTGCAGACCTTTGGCGGGCATGGCGAGACAGTATCTTTCCAACTGTTCGAGAGTGATGCTTTTCTCATTGGCCAGCGCATGGCGGTCGTTGACAATGGCTGCCAGGCGGTTGTTGAACAGCACCTGACTCTCAATGCGGTCGTTACGCTCCGAGGGTTTGAAGGCCAGCACGAAGTCGAGTTCATGACGCTGCAACTCGTCGATGAGTTCAGCCATCGATGAATAGCAGACATTGAGTTTCACCTTGGGGTATTTCTTCAGGAAGTCTATCATCGTCTCAGCCATGATGCTGCTGAACGAATAGGTGACACCGATGTTCAGCTCTCCAGTAAGTAGATGCTTCAAATCCTGCATTCGCTGAAGACAGTTATCGACGGCATGGATGCTTTCACGTGCCATTGGCACTAACAAATGACCTGCTTCTGTCAGCACCACCTCATGGCTATTACGGATAAAGAGCTGCTGGTCGAGTTCACGCTCCAGATTCAGGATTTGCTGCGAAAGTGTGCTCTGGGTGATAAAGAGTTCGCGCGAGGCCTCAGAGAAGTTCAGCGTCTCAGCGAGTTTCAGGAAATATTTCAGTTGTCGGATTTCCATAGCCACTGTTTAGATATTTGGCGATATCGTTCCTATCCATTCATCAAGACGATTGGTGCTCACCATCGGACGATCGGTACTCACCATCGTCTTTCCTTGTGATGAGTCAACATAGAGAATATCGCTGATTATACGTGCCCCACGCTCTTTGAGCATATCGCAAATCCCTTTCACGACGACATGTTCTCGATGGTTGCCAGATGCGACATACACAGCGAATACTTTTCCTTTGAGATCTTGACTGAGCAGCATCTGAAAACCATAGAGCCAGCGCGGAGTCAAGTCATCGCCATACATAAACTCGATGCCGAGGATGAAACTATGGCAACTCTCAATACTACGTTGCGTCAAACTCTGTACACTGAGAGACTGAGCCCCCAGTTTGTCGGCGATCTCATCAGCGATAGCCAAACTGCTGTCATAGATGACAGAAATTGATTCTTTTCTCATATCTCATTTCATTTTAACCGTTTAGGAAGGAGCAGATTTGTCTCACGACAGGCTGCCCCTGTAAACTTATATAATAATTACACGTATGACTCCCTGAGTCATAAAATAGTTTGCACCATCAAAATCTGCTTGCGCCAGATTGCACCATACATCGTGATGCAATGGCATTCTTTCCGACAAAGGCTGGTCTTCAGACTTTCCTCCACTCCCAAGCGCCTTCTCACCCAAACGAGTAATGGCATTGTTGCCTGAGAGCCATAACGGAGTTCACTGCTGCGGGACAGTCGGAGATTCTCACTCACATTCCCAATTAAGCACAGCTAAGTGCACCTTTACAGGCAACTCTTTTCAGAATTGCGCAGCAAAGGTACGAATTTTCTACAACATAACAAGCAATCTGGCAGAAAAACGTTCATTAGATTTTCCGATAGTTACGTTCGCAATAACTAATAACAAGGAAAAAGTTACCTACAGAAAAAACACTAACTTTGCATTTGGAAAGTAATAACTATAAATTTTGTAGGAATATGAATTATATCCTTATTATAGCCCTGGAGTTTGCCATAGCCTTCGCTTGCGTAGCTTGGTTGGTACGTCACAACAATCGCAAGGCGTAAATTTACTTCATCACTACATCGGGCTCCATCGACGGAATCAGCAGTCCTATGATCAATGTTGTCGTCATCTTTTTATCTTTTATTTGCCCTGAAATAGACCATTGCGCCCTCGACATGGAAGTCAACAATATCGTAGTAAGGCTCCAAACGCTGCTTGAGGGTTTCTACGGTGTCGAAGGGAGGCGTGAACCATCCCATGCGAGTCATGACGGTTCGGGTAAGCCAGTCGGCCACCTTCTGTTCTCCAGCAATGTAGAAGCATGCCAGCAGTTCGCCTCCAGGCTTCAACGTGCGGAGAATTTCTGCGTATGCTTTGGTCTTGTCAGGAAACACATGGAGTCCGTTCATGCAAAGCACCTTGTCGAACGTACCATCATCAAAAGAGAGTGCGCCCACATCGCCCTGCATCGTCTTGATGTTGGTGATGCCTAAACCACGAAATCGGCTTTCAGCCTGTTCCAACATGTCCTGGCTATAGTCCAGACAGGTGATGTCGGCTTTCGTCATACGACGATACTTATCCTTTGTGAATACAGCCGTTCCTACAGGTACATCAAGCAGTTTGCCAGAGAAATCATCAGGAATCCAACTCAGTACCCTCCGGGCTATCTCGTTATCATCGACACCTCCCCAGAGCAACTTGAAATAAAGCTTGCTCCACCATTTCCCTTGTGTAATCGCATCGTCATAGAAACTCTTGCTAAACTTGTACGATTTCTTAATCTTGTCTGTCATAGATTCTTAATTTTATTTGTTTGACGTTGCAAAGGTACAACAAAGGTTTCGCAACTGAGTTGCAAATGTTATTTCCGCTATGGTTTCACACCAATAATCGTAGCGTAAGAAGGTTTCTTCCGATGGATTTCCGTCTGCAAGAAACCTGCATCGTCCAACCGTCCTGAAAACTGACCAGCCCCAGTCCCCAGTTCGTCAGCGGTGCATGACACATATTCATAAACTTCAGCATGGCGCGTCCCATCCGTCCCCTTGGGTGGGCACAGTTAGTAAATAATGTCTTTAATAGTCCCATATCTCAAATCTTTAAAATGTTTTAAAAAGGTAGGCCTGTCTCCCGACAAGCCCCCTATACTAAACTAAACAAATACTTTTATGTATGTTCATTGTACCTTCTTATTCTAAATGGCTAAAAATGTCTTTGCGGTGTGATTTGAATCACGCTGCAAAGTTACGGCTAATCCAAGAACGGTGCAATACTCAAAAGTAGGGCTTTTACTTTAGCTTTTACTCAAAATGTTTTTCAAAACGGATTAATTAGAAATAGGTATCCTTTTGTAATAATGTCCAAGAATTGTCAATATAAAAAACAATATAAATATCCCAATGATAGCAGCGGACGACGGACGAGAGGGGAGCTTGCTGCCGCCGAACTGACACTGGTACTGAATCATACGGTCGATATAGGCATCTGCCGTCTCCCAGTTGTCTGTCTCTATCTCCGCGATGAGCCGTGGGAATACCTCACGGATGTATTTCTGATGTTCCTCGCTCATGTCTTGAGGTAATTCATCGGTGGGCGCATACCATTCGACGGTGCCATCTGCTTTCTGATGAGGAAAGATACGCAGTGTTTGCCAACCCTGATAGTCGAACACATAAATCATGAAAAGTTGTTCGATACTGAGACTGTCGTTTGTCTGTGGCGGTTGTTGGCGGATATAGTTACTAATTGGAATGACTCTGTCTTCATTGTTGCAGACGAGCAACTGGCAGAAATGCTTCGACTGCTTTTGAGGCAACGTTGTTGCAGATAGGAATACTGACCCTGCAAAAAGCAACAGGGTCAGTATTCCGATGAATCGAGAAATCTTTGTGAATCGCATTTATATGGACTCGATAAATCTTACGATAGCCTCTCGGTCGGCTTTGGGCAACTTGTAAAATTTCTCCGTAGCCCTATAGGCATCCGATTGCTTCGAATAGCCGTGCCACATAATCGCCTCGATGATGGTACGTGCCCGGCAGTCGTGCAGACGGTCGTCGGCACCTGTCAACTGACGGGAGAGTCCGCGTCCCCAGAGTGGGGTTGTGCGACACCAGCCTGTACGGATATCGTTTTTCATAAACAAACGATGCTGTACCATATCGGTATAAGGCCAGATGGTCTGGTTAGGATATTTTGGCAACATATCAGAGGCGTTTTTGCCGATGCTGGCAGCGTATGCCTTGATACTGGCATCTACCCAATAGTTGTCGGCACCCGTCTTCCACGAAGGACGATGGCACTGGGCGCATCCTATCTCTGAGAAGAGTGTCTTGCCCCGCTTCACATCCTCATCGTTGAGGTTACGGGCAGCAGGAACAGCGAGACCGCGATGCCATACCATGAACTGATAATATTGCTTATCATTCATCTCCTCCTTACCTTGATAATAATCGTCGTTGAGAAGGTATTGCTCGAAAGTATCCTTGAATCCAACATTTGGCGTGCTCAACACCTCATAGACGCGAGCTTTGATGCCCTCGTCGGTACCGTCGGCATAATAAGGATGCAGAATACTGGCAGTCGAGGCACCATGTTCCTTAATATAACTGATGACCTCAGCATCCTCGCTCTGTGCCTGTGCCCAAGCGGTAGTGGTATAAAGCCAGTGGCGATCGGAACGGGTGACATTGGTGATGTTCCAAATAGCATTGGCACCAGCACCATCTTGCAATGTACCGCGTGTCATCGCATAGGTGAAACGCTTCAAAGGACCATGGTCACCATGGAATGTACCTGTATCGTTATAGGGCGCAGAATAGTAGGCAGAAGCCTTGAACTTACCAGCCTCCTTATCCCACATAGAAGGATTCAACTCTACATAGGGAGCCTCTGCAGCCCATTGTGCTTCGATATCCTCGTCGTTGAGGGCATCAAGCAGTCCTGTACCATAGATACCGATGGTTGATTCCAGCCGTACCTCATAGTTGGTAGGCAGTGGATTGGTGTTGAATGCTGTTACAGGAATCGTCACCTCTGGATAAATGAGTGAATAGGAATCTCCTCCGTCGGGGAAGGTCATCGCCAATCCACTCTCCATCTCCTTCACTTCCTTCCATTCAATCTTAATCTGGCTTTCATCAATAGGAGCCTTGAAAGGTGTCATCGCCTGTGTCTGCGGCATACCCGTTACCTCAGAGATATAGGCATTGTTGTCTGGATGATAAATCACCAGCAGATAACCATTACCGATGGTATTAGCACGGTATTCCGTCTGACGCTTGCCATGACCGTAACTGGGATGACAGGCAATACAACTGTTACGAACCCATGCAGGTCCCAGTCCCTTACGGGGATCCTGCTCAAAGGTGTATAACTTGGAGAAGAAACCTTCGCCCACGTTGAAGTCCTGTTCCATACCCTCGACAGCATCCAATGCTGGGGCTGGAGCAGAATAACTGGCTTTCTCAGTGGTTCCCAACTGTCCTCCAGGATACCATTCCTCTGCGGTAAAGACATCGTTCGCCTTACCGAAGACCTCCTCATCGGGAGTGAGTTCACCCATTCCCGACAGGGTATCATCATCGGAACAGGCCGCCAAGGAAATGGCAGCCAGTCCAATCAATATTACTTTTGATAGGTTTTTAAATTTAAACATATATGTATTTGTTAGTTTATTCCTCTACTTCCCAGTCTTCATCGTCCTCGAAGTTGATGCCCCAGATGGTGCAGCAGTATTTCACGAAAGGCGACGGCATGTTGCTGATAGCAGCAATGGCATCCACATAGGCATTCTCCAGTTTGTCGTTGACCGTGCTCTGGTTCACGCTGGCAAAGAACGTATGGAAACTATATTTGTTGGCCGTCTTGTCGGTAGAACCCAACCAGATATTACGGATAGAACGGATATTATCGCGGAAGTCGGTGATAGAGTTGTAGCTATACGGTGACTCCACGTAAGAGACATCACCAGCAGAGAAGGGATTGGCAATCTTGGCAGTACCGACCTCGTTAGCAATACCTACACAACTACCCTCATCGGCAGAGAGGATTTGGACGATGGCAGCTTTCAAACTCTTAAAGGTGCTCTTGCTATTGATACCGGCACCAATCAGGTTTTCACCAAACGACAGACCGTTTTCAGTGGTATAGTCAAGACCTGCATTCTTCACTACAGCTACACGACTGGCATTGGCAGAGGTCTCACCTTCCCATGCTACCTGCAACTGGAAGCAACGCTGCTTTAGCAGGGTGCAGATGGTCTGGGCGTATGCCAACTCCTGAGCACCTGTAATATTCTCGAAGTTCTTGTAAGTATCGTTCTTTTGGAACTCTGCCACCTTACGAGGTTGTCCGTCGCGGAAGAGAATGAACTCCAATGCGTGGAAACCGAGGATAGTCGCATCATCGAGCATCTCATCATCCATACCATTGTTGAAGTAATTCAGCAATAGCGTACGATTCAGAGGCCATGAGTCAATGGTCGGGTCAACGTCGAAGTCAGAGGCAGCACCCATCAAGAAAGCCTCAGAGCGCTCCCAGTTCTTGCGGGCATCCTTGAAGTCTTCGCAAGCCTTGTTGATCTGTGTTTGGGTGATGGTGCTGACGGTCAGTCCGTTCAGTGTCTTCTCCAAATCCTCTACGTCATTGGCAAGATCGGTGTAGGTGGGGACAATTACCTTGCTCACCAAGTTCTTAAGAACCTCATATAGGTAAGCCTCTTGTGTCTCTGAGAGTTTGGAAGAGGCGATGACGGCATTGGCAGCGGTTAACTCATCCACCAAATCACTGCAACCGTCAATGGCACTCTCGCCAAACGACTTATTGCTATAGTTAGCAGCAGCGGTATTCTCTGCATACGAGTCATTATCGACAATAGGTGTTGTGGTGACGATGTTGAATACATCCTCTTCTCCACCTCCATTGTCGTTATTATCACTGCTACATGCGGAAAATGTCATTGTGCCCAAGAGGGCTACTACGGGTAAAATCAAATTCTTTTTCATCGTTGTTTTTATTGTTGTGTTATTACGTTATATCGTTATTACGTTATCACGTCTAAAAGAACCATCCTTCATAAGCCACGCCGATGTTCAGTGAAGGTTCGTTGTTATACAGTTCCTTCAGGAAGCGCTTGGAATACTCAGCTTTGATGACTACCTGTTTGACGGGATGGTAGTTGATGCCAAAAGCCATCCGTTTCACTTCCGTATAACTGTAGTCTGTACCTTTGGTCTGACTGGCATAGGGGTTATACTGCTCATAGCGACCGAAAACGTATAGTTCTTGGTTGTTGGCTTTTAGTCTTTGGCTAATCATTGGAATGATATCATAGCCTGCCTCAATACCGATGGCATAAGCGTTCTTGCTGACAAAGGCAGAGTGCTTATAGGGCGATTTAGAGTTGAGACGGTTGTAGACGTACTTCAATTGCTCGGCATCACCTAAGTAACCGTAATCAGCCTGTCCACGAACAATCCAATTGTGTCCTTTATAGGTGAAGTCGAATGAACCGACAGCCACCACTCCTTTGTATTCCGCATCCACGCCGTTGGCATTGCGCGGATAACTATTGCCGATGCTATGTCCGTAATAGCCGCTAAGTCCGATACGCAAGCCAGGGACAGTATAGTTGTCTAAACGTAGTGCGACACCATATTTATTGGCAACGTCAAACTCCAACGGAGACTTATGTCCTTTGTGAATCCATCCTGTATTCGTGAAGTTGTCGGCATTCAGTCCTGCCAGAAACTGCGCCTCATAACGGAAGTCCTTATAGCGTCCCCAGAACGAGATACCCGTCTGATGCCACGTAGAAGGCAGGATGGTATTCTCACCCTCAGGGCGATAGACGGTGAAGAAGTTCAATGGTTCATGATGGGCATTGTTTAGACCTACAGGCACGACGATATGTCCAGCACGGATATTAGCCCAACCGCCAAATGATTTCTGAATCCAGAATTGTTCCAGTTCTACTTCACCGCCTTTCTCGGTTTCCTGTTCCCATTCACCGCCTTCCTCGTCTTCCTTCTCATAAGCGATACCATTACCGCCGTGTTCAAACTCTATTTCTGTACTGAACGACCAGCCCTTGCCGAAGTCATATCCTAAATAGATGACGGCATGCGGGATATCAAAACGTCCGTGGCTGGGGTCGTTCTTATGTTCTTCGGGTTGACTGTAGCGGCTCACGTGATCACTAAAGAAGTTACGTGAGAAACAAACCTCTCCATAGCCGCCCACACTTAGACGACTCTTAATGCTGCGTTGCTGAATACTGTCGTTGCCTTGTGCACTGACAGACAAGCAGGCAATGAGAAATGTAACTGAAAATAGAAATCTTCTTACCATTGTTTTTATCCTTTAGTTTTCTGCTGCAAAGGTAGATTATTTAGACGATGTCTACAATACCTAAAAATGATGAAATTATCAGAAACTCTTGTAGATGTGCCATAAAATAGGTAATTTTGCATCGTCAAAAGTAAATAATAAGGTATAGACACATGAAGAATTTGAAGATGTACGAGTCCAGCGATAAGATGGTTACGCTGATTAAGGACAATTACAACCTGTTGCAGGCATTAGGCAGTTTTGGTATTAATCTCGGCTTTGGCGACAAGACTGTGCAGGAGACCTGTGAGATGAATCACGTGGATACCTATACCTTTTTGGCGGTTGTCAACTTCACCATAAATGGGTATGCGAACTATGACGACGATACCCAGATTGATGTCCGCACCCTGTTGCATTATTTGGATGCCAGTCACGCCTATTTCTTAGATTATCAGTTGCCTTCCATCCGTCGCCAACTGGCAGAGAGTTTCGATGAACAGGACTCTTTAGGACACCTGATTCTGAAGTTCTACGATGGCTATGCCCGTGAGATACAGCGACACATGAAATACGAAGAGAAGACGCTTTTCCCCTATGTTGAGGCTTTGTTAGATGGACGTTCTGGCAACGACTATAATGTGGATACCTTTTCCAAGCATCATGAATCCACAGACAAAGCGCTGCGTGAGTTAAAACTCATGATTATTAAGTATCTGCCCTCCGATTCTCATCGTAACAACACGCTGACGGCAACCCTTTATGACATCTATAACAACGAGGAATGGTTGAGATTGCATGCTGAAGTAGAGGATAAAATCTTTGTACCTGCCATCCGTCGGATGGAACAGCAACAACGTCAGAATGATGTAACGAAGAATATCTCCACGATGGTCTTTAAGGGTGGACAGGACAATAGTGATGCTTTATCAGAACGTGAGCGCGACGTGATTATCTCCCTTGTACAAGGTATGTCGAATAAGGAGATTGCCGACCATCTGTGTATCTCTGTCAATACCGTCATCACCCATCGCCGCAATATCGCCCGCAAACTCCAGATTCATTCTCCTGCTGGTCTCACTATTTACGCCATTGTCAATGGTCTGGTTGATATCTCTGCCGTGAAGTTGTAAATAAGGATTGATAGCAACGGATGACGGACGAGGAGGGGAGTTTGTTGCCTCCTCTTCGGAGCAGCGCTTTTTTCTCTTCGGAGGAAAAATTTTTCCTCTTCGGTCTAGGAAAAACTCCTCCGAAAAGCATATAGTTTACGAGTGCTAAGTATATAGTTTGTGCTTGCTAAACACTATACTTACGAGTGCTATGTAGACAGTCAATTATGGACAGTAGACAGTAAATACAGTAAAATATAGAAAAAGTTCCCTGCGTACGTATATATGCACGTACGCGTGAGAAGTTTTAGAAAAAGTACTGTCTTACTGTCTACTGTCCATTTATTGAACTCTGCTTTTGATGGTTTTATGTCAACCATTTCAGAAACATAGTGCAAAGATAGTGAAAATCGAGTAAAAAACCAAGAGAATTTGAATTTTTCTTTTGTTTTTCCCATAATTCTTTGTACCTTCGCAGCCGACTTAAAACAATAACGCGATGAAGATAGTTATCCTGATTACCGAGTTTGCCTCAGAGCGCCGTGCCCAAGGCATGAGCATCCGCGATGCGGCGTTCGCTGCCTGTCAGGAGCGTTTGCGCCCCATCCTGATGACTGTGGCAACGATGATTATCGGTATGATACCGCTCGTCATTGCTGGCGGTGCCGGTGCCAACGGCAAC
>JAFZIZ010000013.1 GCA_017554145.1 Prevotella sp.
CAGATGATAGATGATAGATGATAGATGATAATTACTTCAAGTGCTCGTCTAACTGTTATCTATTAATTTTTATCTATTAACTACCATTAGAAGTTTTGGTTATAGTCGGGGAGCCAGTCAGTGTCAAGGAGGAAATTGGTGGAGGCACTGGTGGTGTAGAGAGTGCCTGAGAGTTTCGTGGTGCGATTACGCTTGAAGGGAACGTCGCTAACGACCTTATGGGAGATGGAGGTTCCCTGAGCGTCGAGGACATCGATGGTCACATTCATGGTCTGCTCGTCTTCAGCGAGGAAGACATAACCAACGGAACTGGAGGTGGCACCTACGGCTGTACCGATATTCACCGTACTAGTGGAGCCTGTATTGATGGTGGCGAGACCTGTGGTCGGGCTGAAGGCTTTGCCTCCAGCAGAGAAGGTCATGCGCACCTTGCTGGCATTGGCCGTCTTGACATCGGTGGAGAGTACCATCAACTTGGTCATTATGCGGTTGAGGGTCGCACTGAGTTCTACCGCATTAGTGCTCGTGATGTTCACCTCTTCCACACCTGCGAAGGTCTCACGCACATCACCTGTGGTGAATGCTGCTTGGTTGGGACTGGTGAGGACGAGAGCATCATCGTCGTATAATGTGTAACCCAGAACTACCATCGTGTAACTGCCCATCGGCAATTCGAGACTAAAGTCTCCAAAGGTGGTATATGTTGTTGCGTCAGTACGCAGCTGAGTAGTCTTATATTGTTCTGTACCTGTTCCCGTGTAGAAAGCCAGTGTAATGGCTTTTACGCCGGTATAGTGTTCTACTGTCTCCTGCGCTCTGGCGCTTGCATACTCCTCCATGGAGATGGAGAAGTCGTTGACATGGACTGTTACAGGTACTAATTGCTCGTTATCGTTATCCAGCATCTCTTTATCTTTGCTGCAGCTTGCTGCAAGCAGGGTTAAGCCTATTGAAAATAAATATTTTTTCATTTTTATAAAGTTTAAAGTTGATAATTAAAATGTTAAGTCTATTTCTCCATCCCACTCTGTATTGATTTCTATCTCGATGGTATTCTGAGCACCACTTTGATCGAAATACGGACCAGAAACTTTAGAGATGAAGTTTCTCTTGAGTGGGACATCGAACTCTCGTTCATCCAGTTCCTGATCTTGGGCATCGAGTGCTGTCACCTTCAGATGGATGGTTCCCTCCGTATCGTGGAGGAACGTATAGAGGTCGAACTGTTTCTGACCTGCGGAGACATCGAAAGTCATCTCCTGTTTGCTGTTGACACTGCCTAATCCCGTGTATGCATTGAAAGCACCACTACCTCCGGTATAGTAGAACCGCATCTTAGCCACTTGCTCGGGATAGTCGTCTGTGATGACAAAGCGGCAAAGTGCCACAATACGATCCAAAGAGGCGTTGAGTGTTTGTTGCTGGTCAGTCAGCGTCGTCTCATGGCTGTAAAGGAACGTGTCCGTAAAGCCTTGTGAATTCTTGAACTGTACCCGAGTGGGATCTGTCATCGTGGGATTACCATCGCTGCTGTGTGCTACGACTACCACCTGATAGTCACCCTCGGGCAACAGGAAGTAAGCAGTACCAAAATGCTCATCAACCACCTGTTGATTGATTTGTTTGACACGATTACGATCGACATCATAGATGGCGAAGTTGAGTCGCGTGCAAACCTCGGAGGCTGCCGTACGAAGCGGTGCGAAGGGCATCTGTTCCATTTCGAAGACGTTGATAATCAAGTTGGCCTGAGCCTCCTCGAATTCTTCTTCGTCCTCTAAAAGTTTTTTTTCACAAGAGAACAGCATCATGAGGGCACATCCTATTAAAAACAATCTATTCATATTGATTTTAAAATAAATTTTAAAACACACTAATATACACCTTCCCCTTTCCCGTAGCTACCGTTTTGAAGGACTGCGAGGGACAGGGTTTGAGTTGCCAAAAGGATATAGGTCAACTAGTTACCACCTCTACACGAGGGACAGAGTCCCGTAGATTCATTAGGAACCGTGCCCTATAACGCTGCAAAGGTAGTAAAAAAAACTAAATTTACACCTATTTATATAGGAAAAATGTGGAAAAATACAAGAATCTTTCCGTTTAACCATTTAACTCAATCCAAGCAATGGCTTCAACAGTCCTTCCTTATGGAAAATCGTAGCGGAAGTAGCCAAGAATGCCAAGAAAAGTAAGATGAATATAATCTTTCCTCTGGCAGGACCAGCGTTCCTGACAGGTACCGTGGCACCCTGAATAGTCGTAAAAGCTGGGGTCTCCTCCTGCACTTTCGCCTCTGCCACCTGTAACTGACCAGCAAGTTGACTATATGCATTGTACTGCAACTGCATATCATTCTCCAAATCAGTCAGCTTGGTACGGACAGACTGGAGAACCAGGTCTTGGTTGGCATCACTGAAGGCAGCATAGCGCTGACGAGCCTTCTCATATCGTTCCTTGGCTTCTCGGAAAAGCTTTTTATTATATTCCAAATCCACCTTCACTTTCTTGGTACGATACTCGGTAATGAAATCCTGCAGACGAACTTTCACTGAGTCAGCAATCGTTGCAGCAATGAGGGGATCCTGATCGGTCACTTCTATCGATATCACTGATGTTTTCTTGTCAACATCACAAACGACGTTTCGGCCTATCATGCCAACGACACCTGTCTGTTGACGCGTCAACATAAAGGAATTGACCTGATGTTGGTCGGTTATATTACCTGATTGTGGTTTAGACAACAGACTTGAAAGCAATCTGGACGGGGCAGAAAAGACATCACTCCACCAAGGCTTTTTCCACTCTTTGACTAAATAGTCATAATAGGACATCATACGGGTGGAGTCCTTCTTATGAATTTGAATCTGGAAAAGAGATATCTTGAAATCAACAGATTTCATCAAATCCGGATAGAGTTGAGGACCGACAGCATCAGAGCCGTTGACAGCTCCTCCACCTAATCCAAACTGACTTGCCAAAGCACGTAAAGAGCTACTACCACGGGAACTGGAAGACTCTGGAGCAAGAGTCACCTCACACTTGTAATAGTCAGGTATCGAGAACGCTATTATACAGCCTATGACAAATGTAACTGATAATACCTTGTAAAATAAACGCCTGTGTTTCTTTAATGCCTTGAAAAGCATACCAAAGCTAATCCGGGAATCCTCTTGCACCTGTTGTTCTATATTCTGTTGTTCGTTCATCGTTATTTCTCTTTGCTTTATGTATTCACACAACACTATTTCTTCGTAAGAACCACTATCATCGTTGCCAACGTCGTCAGGCTTGATCCAATCTGAATCAATTGCGTCAAATGAGAGTAATCAACCTTTGCCTTGGTCGGCACAATAATCTCACATCCTGGCTCTATCTTGGTACCATGTCCCACTTGCGCCATCGTACCATTCTGATAGACAATCCATGTCTTGCTCTTTTTTGCACGGTTGCCAAAACCACCTGCTTGGTTGATATACCACGTATATTTCTTGCCTGGTTGATAAGCTACCGTATTCGGGTACATCACATTTCCAGAAATCTTCACAACTCCAGTATATTCCGGTACGATAATCTTATCGCCCTCACGCAACACGATATCGTATTCGCTACCAGGATTTTCCAATGCCTTATCCAAATAGATACCTACATTATATGTATTCCCAAGATCCAACTGGTCATAATCCACGGTGTCTTTCTCTTCCGACTGAGCCTTCAATTGTTTGAGCAGGAACTTACGACGAGCCTTCTCGTCATCATTCAACTGACGCTCCAAACGGGCACCCTTAACATAAGCTTCTGGCGTCACACCACCAGCCATCTTAATAGCATCCGTCAGACGCTGGTTCTTGGTTGCCAAAGTCTGTACACCTTCATAAAGGACCTCTCCTTCAACAGTAATATTGCGGGGAGTCCTAAAGCCCGGGCTCCTGCGAACATGCACCACATCATAAGGCTCAAGAACAAAACCAGAAGTACCATCAACTACAAAACCATCCTTCAGCGAGAAACTATATGTCTTGGCTATCTCTTTGGAAGATGTCCGTGCCTTCGGATCGACAATACGACGAGAGACATCAACTTTCACTGTAGAGGCAGCGTCGGTCAAACCACCTGCCTGTAATACCAAATCCTCTAATGTCGTATTATCAGCATACTGATAGGTTCCCGGTGACATCACCTCACCTGTGATGGTCAGTGTACGCTCTGAGCGAAGATCTGTCTGGGTCGGGATAAACAACACATCCTCATTCTTCAATGGGATATCAGGTACTGTCCCTGCCAAAATACCCTTGATATCAACAGGAATAACCTCCAAACTACGGTCTTCCTTCATACGGTGCATCACACCACGAGCAGTAAAGGCATCCTCGGTAACACCTTCTGCCGCCCGTAACAACGTGCGTACAGAAGTGACCTCCTTACCCAACTGATACTGACCTGGACGGAATACAGCACCTTTCACCTCCACCATGTTATCGTAACGATTCAGCATGCCATCAACAGTGACCGCATCACCATCCTCTACATGGAAAGAACTCATTTCAAACTCATCGACATTATAGACAGTATAACGCTCGCCACTCTGACGAGTCAGACGAACAGACTTCTTATAAGCATCACCTGTAAAGCCACCTGCATAATTCAGCAACGTTGCCACTGTCTCATTTTTACGCATCTCATAAAACATCGAGCGCTTCACATTACCTGTAATACCTACTAAACAGTCGTAAGGACCGACCTGAATGACATCGTTCTCCTGTAAGCGGATATTACCTGCCAGACGACCATTGAGAATATATTCATAAACATCAACCACCGTTACTAAATTACCATTACGGAATACTTTGATGTTACGGAGTGTACCGAGGTCATTGATGCCGCCTGCCATATACAAAGCATGAAATACCGTAGCAAAAGCACTCAGCGTATAAGTACCTGGGACTTTTACTTCACCCATCACATTCACCAGAATGCTACGAGTCTGTCCGACAGAAAGTTTGATATTACTGCTACTATAACGGGAGCCCAGCGTAGAACGGATTTTCGCATTGGCAGCAGCCACTGTCAGTCCACTGACTTGAATAGGGCCATAGCCTGGCACCGTCACATCACCATCAGGCGAGATAGTCAACTGCATACTCTTCTGTGAGGCTCCATAAACATCCACTACCACCTGATCGCCAGGACCCAAAACATAAGTCTGAGGCGAAGCAATATTCATATTCGGCTCAAAAGACAAAGCACGGCGATTAAAGATATCATGACCGAAAATCTTTTTACCAGTACCTTCGTTTACTTCACTCGTAGCCTGGATATCATGCTCCACTTCGGAGACATCCTCACTGGCATTGGCATAGACTTCACCTGTAGTACCAACCTTTGCCGTATTCAATTCCTGATTGGTGACATCGTCGGTATTCTGACGCATGCGATTGCTGACTTGATTGCCAGCTCCTGAAGCATTCGCGTCAACACCACTGGCAGAAACACGTTCATCATATTGATTACGAACACGACGAATCTGATCAATCGGTACGCCACGCTGCACCAGTTTCGTCACAATCTGTGCCTGACTGGTACCCGCCTTCACCTCTCGTTTGATGAAATCCGCTACCTGACTGTCCGTCATACCCTGAGCCATCAGACTCAATGTACAGAACGTCAATAAAACCGAAAAAAGTACTTTCTTCATATCTGTCTTTAACCTTTAACCTCTAACCTTTAACCTTTATACCGGCTTACAGTACCAGCGGGAGATGCGCAGCATGACACTTATACTCCCAACCGTCTTGATAAACCAGTATTTCTGGTTGCTCTTATGGAGTTTACCGCGAATGCCAGCGAACTGACCATGAATAATCTCCACCTCTTTGCCTGGCTTCACCTCAGCCTCAGATGAATCTATAAATTCCACTGGTGTTGTCACGTAGTCAGGATCACAGAGTAATCTAAACTCGCGCATCTCCCGATCAGCAATCTCACAGATATTCTCGTCGCCCTTGTTCTTCATCAACTGAAGGGGAATCACACAGTCTGCCAATAACCTGCGCAACTCGTCTTCTTGAATGGTTTTCTGCAAGAACACATAGTTATGAATCACAGGAGCCAACACCTTACGAGGTTTCGACTCATTGGCAACGACTTTCTCCTTGTAGGTCATTGGAATGAAGTAAGTGAGTCCGTTTTCTTTAAGAAATGACCCTACTTCCATCTCCTTCCTATTGAAGGTTCGAATCACGAGCCAACTATTTTCCATCGAGGCATTGCTTAATTGCGTGCAAAGGTAATAAAAATAATTGATAATGGATAATGGACAATGGATAATTTTTATTTTATTACCCATTTATTTCTATTTTATGGATTGGAGGAGGGTCAAAGCGGCTTCAACAGTAGGGATGTTGGAGATAAGGAGAGAGCGCCTGCCATGGAGGTCACGGAACTGGCAACGACGAGGATGTTCAGCAACAAAACGAAGGATGGCATCAAAGGCAGGACTTTGATAAAAGGGACTATCGGGATTGGATACAAACACCAACGTCATACGTCCTTGTTTCAACATGATTTTCTCACAACCTAACTGGCCTGCCACCCGTCGTAGAGGTACTACACGCATGAGTTCCTCACCCACCTGAGGTACAGGGCCAAAGCGATCAATGAGTCGTGTGCGATAAGCTGCCAATTGCTCATCGGTATGCAGATTGTCCAATTCCCGATAGAGCAACATCCGCTCACTGTCAGACGGTACATACTGGTCGGGGAAGTAAAGCTCAAGATCTGACTCCAAAGTGGAGTCGGTAAAGGTTAAAGGTGAATGGTTAAAGGTTAAAGATTGGGAGCCATAATCCGTGAACCGTGAACCCGTTGATTCCTCATTCCTTAGTTCCTGCATCGCTTGGTTGAGAATCTTTTGGTAGGTCTCATAACCGAGGTCGGCTATAAAACCAGACTGTTCGGCACCAAGGAGATTACCAGCACCACGAATATCCAAGTCCTGCATGGCTATCTGAATACCACTACCCAAGTCGCTGAAGTTCTCCAAAGCCTCTAAGCGACGGCGACTCTCTTGTGGAAGGTCGGCAAGAGGCGGAGCCAAGAGATAACAGAATGCCTTGCGGTTGCTACGTCCTACCCTTCCTCGCATCTGATGCAGGTCAGAGAGTCCGAAATGATCAGCCCCATTGATGATAATCGTATTGGCATTAGGAATATCGATACCATTCTCTATGATAGTTGTAGAAAGCAACACGTCATAATCGTAATTGACAAAATCGAAGATGACCTCTTCGAGTTCATCGGGCTTCATCTGACCATGCCCCACTGCCACACGAGCCTCCGGCACATAATGATGGATCATATCTGCAATGCGTCGCAAGTCATTGATACGGGGATTGACAAAAAACACCTGTCCATTACGTGACATCTCGAAATTGATAGCCTCAGTGATAATCTCCGGTCCGAAGGTATGTATCTCTGTATGAATGGGATAGCGGTTAGGCGGTGGTGTCTGGATGATACTCAGATCACGGGCTCCCAACAGGGAGAACTGGAGGGTACGGGGAATAGGTGTTGCCGTCAATGTCAACGTATCGACACTGGTCTTCATCTGACGGAGTTTCTCCTTGGTAGAGACACCAAATTTCTGTTCCTCATCGATAATCAGAAGACCGAGGTCTTTAAATTTCACCGTCTTACCAATGAGTTTATGGGTACCAATCAGAATGTCTATCTTTCCTTCAGCGAGGTCGCTCAGCAATTCTTTAGTCTGTTTGGCAGTACGGGCACGAGTAAGATAATCCACTCGTACGGGCAGGTTTTTCAGTCGACTCTTAAATGTCTGGTAATGCTGGTAGGCAAGGACGGTGGTAGGCACTAATACTGCTACCTGTTTGGAATCACATGCCGCCTTGAAAGCCGCACGTACTGCTACTTCCGTCTTTCCGAAGCCCACATCACCACATACCAGGCGGTCCATCGGACGAGCCTGTTCCATGTCTGCCTTTACGTCATTGGTGGCTTTCAACTGGTCGGGCGTATCTTCATAGAGGAATGATGCCTCCAACTCCTGTTGCAGAAAGCTATCAGCACTGAATGCAAAACCCTTCTCCCGTTTTCTGGCAGCATAGAGTTTGATAAGGTCACGGGCAATATCCTTGATTTTGGACTTCGTACGCTCCTTCATCCGCTCCCACTGACCTGTACCTAACTGGGACAGACGAGGGGGCTCCCCATTATCCTGTGCCTTGTATTTGCTGACCTTATAAAGTGAATGAATGGATACATAGATGGCACCGCCTCCTTGGTAGATGATCTTAATCATTTCCTGGTAGTGAGGGGTTTTCGTTGAGCGGTTAGCGGTTAGCGATTGGCTATTAGCGATAGGCATTCTAACCAAGCCTCCGAACTTACCGATACCATGATCTACATGAACCACATAGTCGCCTATCTCAAACTGTTGAATCTCCTTGAGGGTCAGGGCCACCTTACCACTACGTGCCTTATCAGAACGAAGACTATACTTATGGAAACGATCAAAGATCTCATGGTCGGTGAAGATCCCTATTTTCAGGTCATGATCAAGGAAACCAGCGTGAAGGGAAGAGTCAATGTAGTTGACCGAATGTTGAATGTTGAGTGTTGAGTGTTGAGTGAGGATATCTTCCAAGCGTTGGAGTTGTTTTTTGCTATCAGCAAGGACGTAGAGATGGTAACCTTGGGACTGATAGTCAGAGAAGGTCTCACGAAGCAGATCGAACTGCTTGTGGAATAGGGGTTGTTGGGTGGTATGGAACTCCAACGTGACATTAGGTTTGGCAGAAGGGCGATGACCAAACTCCACCTTACGGAAAGGAGTCATCTCACTGGTGAACTGCATCCCATTGATTAAGGAAATATCTTGACATTCTTGAAAGGTACGGTCAATCGCATCATGAACATACTGGAAGTCCTTGGCGATGATTAAAGTATGAGGTAAGAGGTAAGAAGTAAGAGGTAAGAGACTGTCCTTTAACCTTTGTCCTTCGTCCTTTGACAACTCGGGGACGATACTGATTTGGTCACACCTATCGCGGGATAGCTGATCTTCCACCTCAAAGGTACGGATAGAATCAATGTCATCACCGAAAAAATCTATACGAAAAGGATACTCGCTACTGAAGCTATAGACATCAAGGATAGAGCCTCGCAAAGCAAATTGTCCAGGTTCATAGACATAATCTACTTCCTGAAATCCGAACTCCCGCAAAGTCTTCGTCACTTCGTCTGTCGCAATGGTCTGTCCCTGCTTTAACACCAATGTCTGTGCGTTCAATTGTGTCGGAGAGATGACTTGTTCAGCAAGGGCTTCAGGATAGGTGACGATAAAGGTTAAAGGTGAATGGTTAAAGGTTAAAGATTGAGAATCATGAACTGTGAACCGTGAACCATGAATCAACGAAGTGAGGACTTCAGTACGAAGGATCTCTTGGGCGGCATCACGTTGGGCGTATTTGATGGAACGGCGGTAGGAAGAGGGGAAAAACAACACCTTTTCCACGCCTAGTATCTGTTTGAGGTCATGATAGAAATAACCGGCTTCCTCTTCGTCGTTTAAAATAATAACGGTTAGCGAAAATCCTAATGAAGCGAAGAGCATGGGAGCAGAAGAGGCAACAAGTCCCTGGAGGAAAATCGTTTTCACCGATTTGTCCTCTATCGTTTTCCTGACGGTCTCCACCTGTGGAGCCATCGAGTACAGTTGCACTAACTCCTGTATCGTCATTACTGGTCGGGATTCTCGACGAAGCCTTGGTATTCGGGGGCGAGGGAGGACATGATACTGTCATACGACTGCTGCATGACAGATTGGATATTCTCTGCACCCTGTCCCTTGGGATAGATGGGTTGATGGATAGTCAATGAGAGGGGGTGCCATGTGGCGAAATGCCAGTCTTTGGTGCGGGGCATCACGTTAAAAGAGCCATTGATAGTCAATGGAACAACAGGGAGTTGCAACTCATCTGCCAAGGCGAAGGCACCCTTCTTAAAGGCTCCCATATGGCCTGTGAAACTACGGGCACCCTCTGGGAACACTACCACACTCCAGTTACCTGTCTCTAAAATCTTTCGTGCAGCATCATACGTCGCTTTCACCTTACTCGGTCCCCGCTTATCCACAAAGATCTGATGGGATTTCGCACAGGCATAACCGACACAAGGAATCTTACGTAACTGATGTTTCATCATCCATTTGAAGTTACGTCCGAGAAAACCATAAATCAGGAAGATATCAAAGGCTCCTTGGTGGTTGGAGACAAAGACATACGACTGGTTGTCCTCCAGATGCTCACGCCCCTCCACCTTAACAGGCAACAGGAAGGCTCGCGTGATGACTCTCGCCCACCAACGTCCCGGATAATAGCCCCAGAAATGACCATCACCCAACGTACAACCGATACCCACTACAGCTGCCGTCCATATCGTCATAATGATTGTGATAGGGAAAGCGATGAATACCTGATAGATGCAGTAGAGAATTTTCAACATCACTTCATCTTTAACCTTTAAACTTTAACCTTTATCTTCGGATATTTTCGGGTCCAACCGTCCCAGCGGAGGCGCATCACACCAAAGAATGCTTCGCCAAAGATGCCACCCGACATCTTGGAGGTGCCTTCCCTACGATTAACGAAGATAACGGGGACTTCCTTGATCTTAAAACCAATCTTATAAGCTGTGAATTTCATTTCTATCTGGAAGGCATAGCCTTTGAAACGAATCTTATCCAGTTCGATGGTCTCGAGCACACGACGCTTATAGCATTTGAAGCCCGCAGTGGTGTCATGTACCTTGAAGCCTGTCACGAACCGTACATATTTCGAAGCGAAATAACTCATCAGGACTCGACCGATAGGCCAGTTGACGACATTCACGCCACTGACATAACGACTGCCAATAGCGAGGTCATACCCTTCTTCTGCGCATGCGGCATACAAGCGAGGAAGGTCATTGGGGTCATGACTGAAGTCAGCATCCATCTCGAAAATATAGTCGTAATCGTGTTTCAGCGCCCACTTGAAACCCATGATATAGGCTGTACCGAGTCCCAGTTTGCCACTGCGCTCCTGAATAAACAGGCGGTCGGTAAACTCGTTGGCCATTAGGTCTTTAACGATACCAGCAGTACCATCGGGAGAACCATCGTCAATCACCAGGATATGGAAACATTTCTCTAAGGAGAATACCGCCCGAATGATTTTCTCGATATTCTCCTTTTCGTTATATGTTGGGATTATGACGATGCTATCGCTCTTCATATTCGCTGCAAAGATACAAAAAAATTTAGAGTTTAGAGATTATAGATTAGAGTTTTTTTATTTTTTTGCACGTAAAGTGATGACGACTATTTCGCCAGGGAGGGAAAGACGGAAGGGAATGAGAGCACCAACGCCAGTGGATACATAGAGGGCACGAGGACCTTCATAGACCATTCCTTCATAGTCTTGATAACTCAAGGCGGAAGGTGACCAACCGAAGAGAGAGACCTGACCACCATGTGTGTGACCAGAGAGGGTCAACTGGGCATTACACTCTGGCAGAATCTTCTCACGCCATGCAGTGGGATCATGTTGGAGCATGATAATGAATGTGGAATGTGGAGTGTGGAATGAGGAATGAGATTGGCTAAGGGTCTTTTTGACATCGCCACGACGAGGCATGCGCTTGACGACACCCCAATTTTCCATACCCGCAATGACGATGGAGTCACTATCGCGACGGATGATGCGATGCTCATTCATCAGAAGCGTCCAGCCAGTCTGTCGGAACAACGCTTGCGTTTTCGCACAGTTAGCTTCCTTTGTCAGCGAGTCATAGGGTTGATAAACGGCATAGTCATGATTACCCAACACGGCATAGACTCCATCTGGAGCCTTCAGTCGCTGTAACTGTGGGAGATGATCTATCAACTCCTCAGGATAGACATTCTGCAAGTCACCCGTAAATACAATCATATCGGGGTGTAATGCCAAGATACTGTCTACTGCACGCTGCAACAGCCATGCCCGTCTACCCGTCATCGTACCCACATGAGCATCCGAGAACTGGACAATGCGATAACCATCAAAAGCCTTGGGGAGGTCCTTGCTCGTAAATTCAACGGTATGTACCTCCATCTGTTCGTAGCCCACTAACATGCCATAGGCGGCAAACAACATCAGGAGCAGAGCAACAGCAATGCCGACTTTTTTGCCCCAACGACGAGGTAACAGCCAACGACACAGGAAGAATACCACCAAGGGAACGATGACGAATGCCATCAACAGGAAGAAAGGTACAGCGTAACGAGCAATCATATTTTATAAAGTTTAAAGTTTAAAGACGGGTGAAAGGTCGAAGGTTAGAGATGAGAGGCGAGGAATTTACGAAGAACTTCGACGGGTAGGCCACGACGATGGGCGTAGTCTTGAAGTTGGTCTTCACCTATCTTTCCTAAGGAGAAATAATGCGCTTCAGGGAGGGCTATCATCAAACCACTGACACTGGCATGTGGCTTCATCGCCCCACTCTCCGTGAGACGAATACCAATCTGTTTGAAATGGATGAGTTCATCCAATACGAAGTTCAGACTGGTGTCTGGCAATGAGGGATAACCCACGGCAGGACGGATGCCTTGAAACTTTTCGGCATGGAGTTCCTCCATGGTGAGGTGTTCATCGGGTGCATAACCCCAATAGATTCGACGTACCTCCTCATGCATCTTCTCTGCTGCTGCCTCTGCCAAGCGGTCAGCTAAAAGTTGTACCGTCATCTTCATATACGCATCCTTGTCGAAATCTTTCTCCAATCCATGATCCACAGAGGTAGCAAAAACTCCAATTTGATCATGTTCGGGATGAATGAAATCGGTGAGACAGAGACAGTCCCCCTGTTGCTGGCGCAAAAGTGGGATATGGCGGTTAAAGGTTAAAGACATTGAATCATGAACCATGAACCGTGAATCATGAACCGTGATAACGATATCGTCGTTATGACTGTGGGCAGCAAAAAGGTCGAAGAGGGCATAGACATGGTATTTGCCATCAAGTTGAGAGAGGATTTCCTCTGCCTCTGCCCTACTCTTTTGCTGTTGGGCAGCATCACGCAACTGCCACGCGTAATAGTAATACGCCCAGTTGATATAAGGTTGCAGGTCGTGTATCTCGTAGGTGAGTATCATCTGAAAGCTATCTCCTCTCCGATATAGTCGGCATCCACATTTCCATCGGCATAGACCGTATGTCCATTACAGAGTGTGCGTTCCACACGCCAAGAGTAGGTATGCCCCTCCATCGGGCTCCAACCGCACTTGCTCTGAATACAAGCTGGTGTGACGGTCCATGGCATATTCGGACGTACCAATACCAGATCAGCCCGATAACCCAGTCGAATGAAACCTCTTTGACGTACTTCAAAAAGACGTGCAGGGTTATGACACATCAGTTCTACCAGTCGTTCCAACGACAAAACGCCTTGGTCGACCAGTTCCAACATCGTAACCAACGAGAACTGGATCATCGGCATCCCACTGGCAGCCTTCACACAACCGCCCTCTTTCTGTGACAACAGATGGGGTGCATGGTCTGTACCAATCACAGTGATACGTCCATCCATCAAAGCCTGTCGTAAAGCCTCGCGATCCTTCTCCGTCTTGATAGCCGGGTTGCACTTGATGCGAGAGCCGAGGGAGGGATAATCTTGATCTGAGAAATAGAGGTGGGAGGGAGTGACTTCACTGGTGAGTAGTGAGTGGTGAGTGGAGAAAAGAACTCCAGTTCTTTGGCGGTGGTGAGGTGGGCGATATGGAGGCGGGCATGATGTTTGCGGGCGAGTTCGACAGCCTGTTTGGTGCTCTCATAGCAAGCATCAGTACTGCGAATCTCAGGGTGATGGATTACCTCAGGATCCTTACCATATAAGGCTTTCGCCTCTTCCATATTATGATTGATGATTTCCGTATCTTCACAATGAGCCATCAATGGGAGTTTGGCAGTACTGAAGATACGTTCCAGAGCCTCCCGACGGTCTACCAACATATTGCCGGTAGAGGACCCCATAAAGAGTTTGATACCTGGAATACGATGTTCGTCTAACTGGGCAAAAGTGTCCATATTATCATTGGTGGCCCCATAGAAGAAGCTATAGTTCACATGACTCTTCTGTCGAGCAATGGCAAACTTCTCTTCCAACGCCTCTAAGGATGTCGTCTGGGGTACAGTATTAGGCATATCGAAGAAGGAGGTGATTCCTCCTGCCGCTGCTGCCCTACTCTCTGTATCGATATCCGCCTTCTCCGTGAGTCCAGGCTCCCGGAAATGCACATGATCGTCGATGATACCTGGAAGGATGTAACAGCCGCGAGCGTCAATAGTTGAAAGTTGAGAGTTCTCTGAACTATTATCTATTATCTCTGAACTATCAACTATATCAACGATGTTGCCATCTTCGATGATGATAGAACCATCGAACGTCCGACCTTCATTGACGATCGTTCCACCTTCGATGATTGTTCTCATGCACTTATTTCTGTGGCAGGTTGGTCAAAGGATTAGGGGCTGGTGTCGTAGAGGTGTCAGTAACTTCCCCTGGTTGTTCACCTAGACCATTCATACGTTTCTCATTCTCCTGAGCCGTCTGATAATAATCCTTCACATAAGGATCTTCCTTGAAACGCTTAGTAGCCTTTGACATGATATCCTCAATCTGTGGAGTCAGGATGGGATAGCGATACTGGCTAGTGATCATCATAAAGACACCTGGACCCAGAACGTTATCGAAATTAGCCTCCACAAATTTCATCACCAACTGGTCTTCCTCCTCTGCTATCTTTGCAGCCTCTGCTCTGAGTTGACGATTGATAACATCCTCATCAATACCTTCCAACATCATCTGGCTCTGCTTATGAGAAAGTTCGTTCATCTGGTTGGCCAACTGGTTATGCTTATCGATGAACTTATATAGGGAATCGTTAAGGGGAGTGCCGCCAACTACCTGGCGTGCATTATCCAGTTTGATGGTGATTTCTCCTTTCTCGAGGACAACAGGCATGATACTCTCGTCGTCCATATAGAGGCTTGCCATTCGTACAGTATCGAGCAGACCGGTGAAATGGAACTCACCATGTACGACATCGCACGAATCGATATTCTTGAATTCGTTGTTTTTGATAGCCCTGAGATACAGTTTGCTGCCATCCAATGCCGTGATAGATGACGATCCCTCCACATTGTATGAACTGGCACACGATGCGAGGAGTGCAAGGATTGCAGGCAAAACGAATAATTTCTTCATAGACATTTTCATTTGTGATGCAAAAGTACAATGATGGTTTGAAAAGAAGAAAAATATTTGCGCAATTTAATAAAATTGTGCATTTATTTAGCGTTTTTTTGCCTCTGGATTCTCTTTTTCCAATTCATTAGCAATTCGATGACTGGTATAGAGCTGTAGAACGGCTGCCAGTAGCAACACGACAATCCAGTTGTTATGTACATATTTAATATATATAAGGAAATCGAGACCGAGGAAATTAGCTTGGTTGGCAAACATCATCAAGGCGGCAATCAGAAACAGCACATCACTGATGAGCATGATACGGCGCAAGCGACGAATGGTAAAGTTTGTTCCCTCATACGACTGGCGCATCTGCATGGCAGCAAACAACAACGTGCCTGAGGCAAAGACATAAGGAGCCCACTCCTGTCGGAACAGGCTGGCACCTGAGCCAACCACCATCAATAGTCCACCTATCAGCAACAGGGCGGTCTCTATCTTACTCAACTGTCTCATTCTCGGATTGGGGTTCAAAAGGCTTATCGTCACTCAACACAAAGATATCCTCATCGTCGGCCTTCATGAAATAACGCTCACGGGCAATCTTCTCAATGGCTTTCGGATCGGTATCTAACTGTTTGATACGATTCTTATCACGATTATACTGATTCGTCTGACGATTGATTTCCTCTTGCAACTCTTTGATTTGTTGTTTATTGCGGTAATGATTCCAGATACTGTTCTGGTCGGCAAAACCAATCAGAATCACAGCAAACAGAGTTACGAGTCCGTACTTCAACCAAGAAGAACGGTATAACTTTCCTAATATCGTCTTCAGTCGTTTCATAATCTGGCCACAAAATTAAGAAAAAATTATCAATTATCAATTATCCATTATCCATTTTTTTTGTATCTTTGCAAACAAATTATTTTATATCGTATGGAAGAATACATTGTATCGGCGCGAAAATACAGGCCCACCTCGTTTGACACGGTGGTAGGACAACAGGCACTGACCACCACGCTGAAGAATGCGGTGAAGAGTGGGAAACTCGCCCATGCCTACCTCTTCTGCGGTCCAAGGGGAGTTGGCAAGACTACTTGTGCCCGTATCTTCGCCAAAGCCATCAACTGTCTGACACCAACAGCTGAGGGAGAGGCTTGTGAACACTGTGAGAGTTGTCAGGCATTCAACGAACAACGCTCGTTTAATATCTTTGAGCTCGATGCTGCCTCCAACAACTCGGTGGAGCACATCAAGACACTGATGGAACAGACACGCATCCCACCGCAGGTCGGGAAATACAAGGTGTTTATCATCGACGAGGTACACATGCTCTCTACAGCCGCCTTCAACGCTTTCCTGAAGACATTGGAAGAGCCGCCTGCACACGTCATCTTCATTCTTGCCACCACCGAGAAGCATAAGATTCTGCCTACTATCCTGAGTCGTTGTCAGATTTATGACTTTGAACGTATGACAGTACAGAATACCATCGAACATCTGAAAGCAGTGGCTGAGAAAGAAGGGGTACAGTATGAGGAACAGGCTTTGGCCGTCATTGCAGAGAAGGCAGATGGCGGTATGCGTGATGCCCTGAGTATCTTCGACCAGGCAGTATCATTCTGTCAGGGGAATATCACCTATCAGAAGATTATTGAAGACCTGAATGTGCTGGACAGCGAGAACTACTTTAAGATGATCGATCTGGCAGTAGAGAACAAGGTGAGCGACATCATGATACTGCTTAACCAGATTATTAATAAAGGTTTTGACGGAGGACTGTTAATAGGAGGTCTTGCCAAACATGTACGTAACGTACTGATGGCGAAAGACCCGCAGACCCTCCCCCTTTTGGAAGTCAGTGACCAACAACGAGAGCGTTATCAGGATCAGGCGAAGAAATGTGAAACCCGTTTCCTCTATGATGCCCTGCGACTGATGAACCAGTGTGACATCAACTACCGACAGTCGTCCAACAAACGATTGCTCGTAGAGTTGACCCTCATTGAGGTGGCACAGCTCACACAACCCGACGAAAGTGTTGGCAGTGGGCGTAAGCCCAGAAGATTAAAATCCCTGTTTAAGCAACTGATGCAACAGCCTCAGCCCAAGAAAGCAGCCCCGCAGGTAGCTGCGGCTGAGCCTGTAAATCAGAAAGATCGGAGTAATCTGAATACTCAGAGCAATCAGAGTGATCAAAAGACTCCAACTACGACCTATACCTCATCCTCTCGTCCCCAGCTGAAGTCATCCATCGGTCATTCATGGAATAATCTTCGTGAACAGGCAAAGCCCAAGAAGATGCAGATCATCCCTGGTACTTTGGCTGCCGACGATCCGAATAACCATTATGAAAAGGAGTTCCTGTCGTTCACGCAACAAGACCTGGAACTGCAATGGATGATGATGTGTAACCGGATGCCACCAAAACTCGTTGGTATAGCCACCCGCATGAAGAACATGCTTCCTGTCATCAAGGAAATGCCACAAATAGAAGTCATCGTTGACAATCAACTCGCCTACGACCAGATGATGGAGATCAAAGGCAGTATTGTCAATACCCTCAAGCTCTATCTCCATAACAATGACATCAACCTCGACATCCGAGTCGCGGAACACCAGGAACAGGTCCCTATCCTCTCCCGAAAGGAGCAATTTGAACTGATGGAAAAAAATAATCCCGCAATCGCTAAATTGCGGGAACTCCTTGATTTGGAATTGGCCTAAATCAACGTCATTCCTAGCTTTTTACACTCACTCCGCATATCGTCAGGCCAGATAGAAGCCTGTATCTCACCGATATGCCCTTTATGCAACAGTACCATACAGAGACGACTCTGTCCGATACCACCACCAATA
This sequence comes from Prevotella sp., assembly GCA_017554145.1. Classification (GTDB taxonomy): domain Bacteria; phylum Bacteroidota; class Bacteroidia; order Bacteroidales; family Bacteroidaceae; genus Prevotella. Next base: position 18,152 of record JAFZIZ010000013.1, read on the forward strand.
CTCAAGGGCAGTTCGCCTTTGAGTAGTTTCTGATGGAAATAGAGGCCTTCGCGCTCCTCTTGTCCTTCGATCTTTAACTGGCGTAACAGTGACTCCTTATCCACACGGATACCCATTGACGAGAGTTCGAAGGAACGACCCAGCACAGGATACCAGATGAGAATATCTCCATTCAAACCTGCCAAACCATTCTCTCCCACTGTCGACCAGTCGTCATAATCAGGTGCACGTCCATCATGCTTCTCGCCATTCGACAACTCACCACCAATACCAATGACAAATACAGCACCGTAAGCCTCACAGATAGCATCCTCACGCTCTTTCGGTGTCTTGTCAGGATACATCTTCAAGAGTTCCTCGGCATGGATAAACGTAATCTTCTCGGGCAAAAAGGGTTTAATCTGCGGATAGGTCTCACAAGTCAGGTATTCCGTCCTGCGGATAGCCGCATAGATACGCTCCACCACATTCTTCAGATAAGCCACTGTGCGCTGTTCCTTTGTGATGACAGCCTCCCAGTCCCACTGGTCGACATACAGCGAATGGAGGTTATCCAGTTCCTCGTCTGCACGAATAGCATTCATATCGGTATAGATACCATAGCCCGGTTCTATCTGATACTCTGCCAATGTCAGTCGTTTCCATTTAGCCAGCGAGTGAACCACCTCTGCCTTCGCATCGCCCAAATCCTTGATAGGGAATGTCACTGCACGCTCCACGCCATTCAAGTCATCATTGATACCCAGTCCTTTGAGTACGAACAATGGTGCTGTCACACGGCGCAAGCGCAACTCCGTGGATATATTCTGTTGGAAAAACTCCTTAATCAATTTAATTCCCTGCTCCGTCTGTTTCGTATCGAGCAGGGACTGATAGTCGATTGGTTTAATCAGTTGACTCATCTTGTGATTTAACTTACAATTTACGATTTTGCGTGCAAAGGTACTACTTTTAAACTAATCTGCAAGGAAAATTCTCAATTATTTTGCAAAATGATAGAAAAATAATTTATTTCCTTTCATTTTGCGCACCGAACTAATCATTAAAAGAATATAATTATCAATTGTCAATTATCAATTATCAATTTAAAGTTGTACCTTTGCAAATGTTTTGCAAAAGAACAACTTTACAGGTCCCGTAGCTTAGTTGAATAGAGCGTCAGATTCCGGTTCTGAAGGTCTTGGGTTTGAATCCCAACGGGATCACTTCTTTTTCAGTCTCCGAAACTCCGCTTGTGCCTTCGCCATTTGCTCTAAGAATGCAGGAGAGGTATGCAGGCGAACAACGGCAGCACCGCCAGCGAGACGACCCGCATCAACATCACTCTGCCAATGGGCTCCCACGATGACACGACTGTCTCCATACATCATACCACGTGCAAGAATCGTATCAGCAGCGGCAGGATTAATCTCCGACAACAGCAATGCCATGCTCCAGCCACGAATGGTATGTCCTGAGGGATAAGAACCATTGCCACGCAGTCCCTCTTCTTCCCAATACGACAACATGTGTTCGTTCATCACCATGAAAGGACGCTTACGCTGATAAAACCTCTTGGCCTTCCCACCTATTAGGTCACAAGTACGCACACTTGTTGTGATGAGTTTATAAATCTCCGGGGTCTCCTCTTTGGAGATCGCCATACCGAAGGGAATACGGTATACTGCCAATGTAGAATCCATGTTCCAGATGGCGTCACGGACAGCAATGGCAGCACGTACGGAATCCAGTCGCTGTGTCTTTCCCCACATATAGCGCATGATATCATGGACAAATGCCTCACTGGTAGAGTCAGGAGGTGCCGGCAACCACTTCAACAGGTCGGGCAGTTCGGCTGCAGTGAAATACGTATCGTTCTCTTGTGCGCTCACGGGCATACTGCCCAGCAGGATCACTGTGGCTAAAAGCCATACTATTTTCTTGATTCTCATACTACTTTTATTTGTTGTGAGCGCAAAGTTACGAATATTTTTTGTTATATCAGTATTTTTCCTTATTTTTGCAAAAATTATCGTACAAGCAATATGGATATTACCGAACGATTTCTAAATTACACCCAATTTGACACGCAATCGGCTGAGGAAAGCGAGAGCGTGCCCAGTACTTCTAAACAACTGATTTTCGCCGAATACCTGAAAAAGGAACTCGAGAAAGAGGGTCTTGATGATGTGGAGTTAGACGAGAAGGGCTATATCTACGCCACCCTGAAGGCGAATACCAAGGACGAGATACCCACTATCGGCTTCATCTCGCATTACGACACATCGCCTGACTGTAGCGGTGCTGATATCAAGCCACGTATTATTCGCAACTATGACGGTTCTGATATTGAACTCTCTGAGGGCATTATCAGTAGTCCGAAGAAATTTCCTGAGTTGTTACAGCATGTAGGTGAAGACCTTATCGTGACAGACGGGCATACGCTCTTAGGTGCTGACGACAAGGCAGGTATTGCCGAAATCGTACAGGCGATGGTCTATCTGCAGGAACATAAGGAGATAAAGCATGGAAAGATCCGTGTAGCCTTCAATCCCGATGAGGAGATTGGTATGGGTGCCCATCATTTCAACGTCGAGAAGTTCGGTTGTGAGTGGGCCTATACGATGGACGGTGGGGATATCGGTGAACTGGAGTTCGAGAACTTCAACGCCGCCTCTGCGAAGATCACCATCAAGGGTGTGAGTGTGCATCCAGGTTATGCGAAGGGAAAGATGGTAAATGCCAATGCCCTTGCTGCTGAGTTTGCCGCCCTCTTGCCAGCAGATGAGACCCCAGAGACCACGGAAGGTTATCAAGGGTTCTACCACTTGTTGGGTATCCAGTCGAATATCGAACAGGCAAAGATGAGTTATATCATCCGCGACCACGACCGTGATAAGTTTGAAGACCGCAAGCGTTTCATCCAACTCTGTGTGGAGAAGATGAACGAGAAATACGGAGAAGGTACAGTCGAAGCCATTGTCAGTGACCAGTATTATAATATGAAAGAGAAGATCGACCCGCAGATGCATGTCATCGACCTTGTGTTGAGAGCCATGCAGGATACGGGTGTCGCTCCAAAGGTTCGTCCTATTCGTGGTGGTACGGATGGTGCCCAACTCTCTTTCAAGGGTCTTCCCTGCCCCAATATCTTTGCTGGCGGTTTGAATTTCCACGGACCTTATGAATTCGTTCCCATTCAGTCGATGGAGAAAGCGATGGAGGTCATCATCAAAATCTGTGAACTTGTTGGCAGTTACAATGCGTGATTGTCACTTTAAACTATAAACTTTAAACTTTATAATGGCGGAACTTCCTGACCTGATAAAAGACCTGGCACTGATATTGATGTCGGCAGGTATTGTCACCTTGGTCTTCAAGAAGCTCAAGCAACCCTTGGTGTTGGGCTATATCGTGGCAGGCTTTCTGGTCAGTCCTCACATGCCTTATACCGCCTCTGTGGCAGATACTGCCAATGTCCAGCTGTGGGCAGATATCGGTGTGATGTTCCTGTTGTTCTCCTTGGGTCTTGACTTCTCGTTTAAGAAGATCCTGAAGATGGGAGCCTCGCCAATCATCTCCACCGTCACTATCATCTTCTGTATGTCGCTGTTGGGACTCTTAACCGGTCGACTCTTCGGCTGGGGAAAGATGGACTGTATCTTCCTGGGCGGTATGTTGGCGATGAGTTCCACCACTATTATCTATAAGGCCTTTGACGATTTAGGCTTACGCCAGCAGCAGTTTGCAGGACTGGTGATGAGTGTACTGATTCTGGAAGACATCCTCGCCATTGTAATGATGGTGATGCTGAGTGCCATAGCCAGTGGTAACAACCCAGACGGTGGACAGATGTTGGGATCTATCGGTAAAATTGGTTTCTTCCTTGTGCTCTGGCTGGTTGTCGGTATCTTTGCCATTCCCCAGTTTCTACGTAGGGTACGCCCCCTCATCAATGCTGAAGTACTGTTAGTAGTATCATTAGGACTCTGTTGTGCGATGGCAGTCTTCTCTACAAAGGTAGGTTTCTCTTCTGCTTTCGGTGCCTTCATCATGGGTAGTATTCTGGCAGAGACCATTGAGGCAGAGCGCATTGAGAAATTGGTAGAACCCGTGAAGAACCTGTTTGGTGCCATCTTCTTCGTATCAGTAGGTATGTTGGTAGACATCGACATCCTCATAGAATATGCCCTCCCTATCATCGCCTTGGTACTGACTATCCTTATCGGACAGAGCATTTTCGGCTCTATCTCCTTCATGTTAGGCGGTGAGTCATTGAAGTCAGCCATGCGATGTGGATTCTCGATGGCACAGATCGGTGAGTTCTCTTTTATCATCGCCTCGTTGGGATTATCATTAGGCGTCATCAGCGACTTCCTTTATCCTGTGGTTGTTGCTGTCTCTGTCATTACCACCTTCCTCACTCCTTATATGATTAGGTTGGCAACCCCAGCATATAACAGTCTGGAACGTAAATTGCCCAACAAGCTCATCAAGATTCTGAATCACCTGTCGATGAGTCATCCGAACACCACGGAGAAAAGCAAATGGAAGAAACTGCTCACCCAGATGGCGATGAATACGCTGGTCTATTCTATCCTATCGGCAGCCACCATCACTGTGATGTTCACCTTCGTCCTGCCTGTTACCCGTAAGATGCTACCCGGTTGGGAACTCCACTGGTATGCCAACGCTATTACAGGTATCTTCACCGTCCTCTTCATTGCCCCCTTCCTGCGTGCGATGGTGATGAAGAAGAACCATAGTGAGGAGTGGAAAGCCCTCTGGGCAGAGAGTAATGTCAATCATCTGCCCCTGTTGTTTACCATTCTGGTGCGTGTCGTTATTGCCGTCAATTTCATCTTTTATATCTGCAACTACCTAACCCGTTTCTCCAACGCCCTCATGATTACTATCGGCGTGATTGTCGTTGCCCTGATGGTAGCTTCCCGTTCTATCAAAAGTCGAAGCATCAAGATGGAACGTCTGTTCATCCTCAATCTGCGTTCGAGGGATATTGCCGCCCAGGTGCATGGTAAGAAACGCCCACTTTATGAAGGCAGACTGTTAGACCGTGATGTGCATATCGCTATCTTCGATGTCCCGATGGACTCCCTATGGATGGGTAGTAACTTGAAACAACTGAGTCTCGGTAAGAAATACGGTGTACATGTCTCCAGTATCCTGCGTGCCAACCATCGTTTGAATATTCCTGATGGCGACTATATCATCTATCCTGGTGATAAGCTGGAGGTAATTGGCAGTGACGACCAGTTGAGCAAGTTCCGTTATGCCATAGAGACAGAGACCTTTGGTGAGGATCTCCAGTTGGAGGAACGTGAGATGAAACTGCGCCAGTTGATTATCGGCAGTGACAGTCCTTTTATCGGCAAGACCCTTATCGAGAGTGGTATCCGTGACCTCTATAGCTGTATGGTGATTGGTTTGGAGGAAGGAAAAGAAAACCTCTCACCCGTCAGTCCTACGAGACGTTTCCAAGAAGGAGATATTATTTGGATTGTAGGAGAAGAAGAGTCCCTGCAAGCACTGCTGAGTACTTAGTACCACTGTACGGAATTGGAGTAGCTGCTACGCTTATCATATTTCAACGCATCAGTAAGGGTAGCAGCATTGCATCGGAAGGAGAAATTATAACTGGTATAGGGTGCCAACACTACCTGACATGACATATTGAAGCAGTGAAGGTCACGTGACAGTGAGGCTGTGGTCATGGATACCTTATGAGTCTCGAAGTCATAACCACTGGAGAATGAGATATTCCAACCGTCAGCAATACGTATATTACCACTGAAGTTCAGATGCTGCGTAAACTTATACGGATAACGCATTCTGTCGTAGTTGAAGGTACCACCTGTATTCTCTCGCATCGTGATACCATAGCCGATACTCAGTGACCAAGGAATACTGAATGTCATATATCCGTCTTCATCCGTCTCAGCCTTTCCTTTCTCCTTCTCAGCACCATGTTTTCCTGCCTCCATCTTATCATCGACATTGGTCTCTACACCCGTGTCGTATTCATCATCATCATTCTGATTATTCTTCTTTCCTTTCTTCTTGCTGACCTTTTCACCACGTAGCCATTTGAAGAAATTGGCAACTTTAGTATTATCGAGTGTGTACGACAGGTTTTGTGACATACCCTGAAAACGACCAAAGCGTCCCTTGCTATACTCCGTATGATTACCTATATATGGATTCCCTCCCACAGAGTCCACCTCATAAGCATAGGTAGCGAATACTGCATTCAGATTGAGCGTGTATCTCTTTGATAGTCGCAATCGTAAACGCGTTGACAAGTCGCTCCACGGATGATAGTCAGTGGCGAAGTTATACGACATCGAGGCACCCAACTCATCGATGATACTGATTTTCTTAAAGCCCGTTGAGTCCTCTTCACTCTTGATCTTCATCTCTACATTGTTGGAGACATCCATCGAGATACTTCCCGTCCTACCCTTACCTGGTACACCATAGAGGGTGCCGCTATAAGGAGAATACTCTACCAACGACACATTACCATTGGCATCCGTCTTTTGATAAGTATCGTAATAGCCATAACGCGAAGCACTGAAATCGGGAGCATAACTGAAGCTAACCGAGGGTGTAAATACATGGCGGATCGCCTGTATCTTATCGCCGAAGAGTTTACGACTCGGGATAAACATGCCATAGAGTTTCGTGGATGCCGACAAGCTCAGACTCCAGTCATAGACATTATAGAAACCCTGTAATGTGTCAACCACTTCTTTCTGGTCATCCTCATCCCATGAACGCATGTATTTCTGCGTGTACATACGGTCGGTGAAACTCAGTGATGGACTGACATTCACATAACCGAAAAGGGTGAAATTAGCAGTAATGGGAATACTATGTCGCATACCGTTACGCCAGTCTTTCGTAAGACTGGAATGCAACAGATAGTCTTCTTTTGTCGTAATGGAGTTACTCAATTGTCCCGTATAACTCATCGAGATCTTCTCATACCAGCGTTCCTTACCTGCTGCATGTTTACGCTTGAAAGGATAGAAGCGGGCTATAGATATATTCAGGTCGGGCAATGTCAACGAGATCGTCGAGTCGCGCATATTCTGGTTCAAGTTAAACGTCGAACTCAGTGTCATACCGATACTCGAGAACGTCGAACTCCAGTTCACAGAACTGGTACGCGTCGACTGTGTCATCGCCTGCGGGTTGTACATGGATGTCAGGTTATTACGCTCATAACTGGTCGTCGCAAAATTCACACTGGCAGACAGCGAAGAGAAAGGATTTGCTTTAGAATCCTGCCGATGGCTCCACTGAATCTTGAAACTCGTCGTCTTCGAATAGTCAGGCATGTTCTTTTCTCCCGTCACTGTGCTCTGGTAACTGGCAAAGAACGAACCGCTGAACTTATAACGCTTACGGTAATTGGAAGCGGCAGAGACGCCCCATGAGCCTTTGGTATATATCTCGCCCAACAACTTCAGATCCATCTTATCATTGATGGCAAAATAGTAACCGCCATCTCTCAGATAGAAGCCTCGTGAAGTCTCATCACCATAGGTCGGCATAATGAATCCACTGCTATAACTCTTCGTGAAAGGGAAGAAGCCATAGGGAATAGCAAAGGGCAATGGTACGTCAGCCACTACGAGATAGGTAGGACCAAACACCACATCCTTACCTGGACGTACCTTCGCACGCGACATCGCAAAATAGAAATCAGGATGGGGCTCATCACACGTAGTATAACGTCCATGTTGCAGGTAAAGTTCTCCATTAGAACCACGTTTCGAGAGTTCCGACACCATAAAGCCGTCATCCTGTTGCGTATATACATTCTGAATAAGACCCTTCTTCGTCTTGAAATTAAAAGCCATTGTATCACTCTCGTAGGTATCGCTACCCATCTTAAAGACTGGTGTTCCAAACTTCACACCTGTAGAGTCAATACTACCCGTCGCATGTACCAAACTGGAATCCAGTTGCATGTATATCTGGTCACTCTGCAGGTCCATATCCTGATATTTCACGCGTGAATTACCATAGAGATGGGCAAGTCCCGTTTCTCCCTCATAGGTCATCGAGTCGTCTGCCTCATAATCCACAGGAGCATCGATACCATTCTTCTTTTGGCGGTTAATACTGTCAGCATGCAAGGAGTCGTCCACCGCCTTGTTATGTTTCCATATGGCTTTCTGCAATGAGTCCATCTGAAGCGTATCCGCAGAAGATGGAAGAGGTAAGACGGAAGAGGTAAGAGAGGTGTCTTTCTCTATCGAGTCAATAGCCAGTGAATCTGTGCCTTTCTTTTGTTCAGGAAAGTGCATACGAGGCATCTCCGCCATTACAAATGTAAGGACGAAAAGCAACAATACGATGAGAGTCTTTTTTCTCACGGCTGCAAAGGTACTAAAAAGTTTAAAGTTTAAGGTTTAAAGTTTAAAGTTTTTTGTTACCACCTTCATTTTTTATCACTTTTTACTCAAATCGCTCAGCCCATTCCAGAAACTTCACTACCCCTTCATGACCGAACTTCTCGAGACTTTGGGCTGTATCTAATATGGAACGAACACAATCAGGACTTGACTTGGAATAAAACTTATCGGCATAGCAGATAATCTGTTCCTCTAAAGTCTCAGGCTCATAACCAGGAAGTCCTGTTCCTGTATGTCGTTCACACACACGGGCATGACGAGGATAACCTTCCTCACGCAGTATCTCACCCCCGATGATTCCATGACGGATATAAGGTTCCGTCCCATAACAATAGATAGAAGGCGCGTCACAACGGAACACCCCGATATCATGAAGCATCGCTGCCTCCTCCAGAAATTGAAAATCGACAGGTAGTTCCTTATGCCGTTCACAAATGAATAAAGCACGGTCGGCCACTTGCCGACTGTGCTTTAATAGGAGGCGACGCAACGCATCGTCCTGCGGATAGTATTTATCAAGAATGGATTGATAGTCCAATTTACCTTTTTACTCTTTTACCTTTTTACTTTTCTTCCCTCTCAATCCAAGCGAGGTTATCGCCACGGCGCACCTTAGCACCAGACTTCGCACTCACCTCTACGAGTTTACCACCCAGAGCAGCAGGAATAGGAACGATCTCGCCCCAAGGAGCCTGGATATAACAGAAGATATCACCCTCCTTATACTGCTGTCCGATAAACGGATCGAGACAAGGCTCACAAGCACCTTCGCCAGAGAACTGATAATAGACTTGTCCTGCGATGGGGGCTGTCAATGCATCAGCTTTAGCATGCTTGAAGGCAGCCAACTCCTCGGGTTTCATCTTCGAACCGCCCAATTTGGCATCCTTCGCCTTCTGTAAGTCTGCCAAGAAGTTCTTCTTGGCCTGTCCGCTCTTGAAGTTACGATACTGCTCTGGATGCATGGCGAGTTCGAAGAGTTCCTCATCGTCCTGTCCATACTCCCAACCATTCTCGTCCATCTCCTTACGGAAGTCATCAAGGGCATTGGGAACCAATGTATGTGGATCAACATCCGTAAACTCACGACCTTGTTTCTTCGCCATCTCCACGAGTTCTGGATCGATGGTGCCAGGAATTTTACCACTCTTACCGAGAATCATACCCCACATCGAGTCGTCCATCATCACGAAGCGTCCCTTACCCTGTTCGATGGTCAGCAGGTTCATCAAGGCGATATTCTTCACATACTGTGAGAACGGTGTTACCAATGGGGGATAACCCACACGTGGCCATACGTACTCTACCTCATTGAAGAGTTTCACGAGCATATCATCGGTACCCAGTTCTGGTTCACCCTTCTTGGCACGACTCTTATTAATGACACTATGGATACCACCCAGGTCAGCCATCATCGATCCCATCATACCGCCAGGGAGTCCACAACCCAGCAACAGGCTGGACATGTGTTTATTGGCAGGATTGATGAAGTAGCCAAGCCAGTCGTCAATGAACTCCTGCGTCAACGTACGAGCCTGCATATAGGCGTTCATATTGATGTCCTCCACCTCGAAGCCCTCATTCTTCAACATCGACTGGACGGAGATGATATCGGGATGTACCTTACCCCAGCTGAGCGGTTCAATAGCCGTATCGATGATGTCTGCACCATTGTTGCAGACCTCCAGAATAGAAGCCATCGAGAGACCAGGACCTGAATGACCATGATACTGGATGATGATATCGGGATGCTTGGTCTTGATACTCTTCGTCAAGGCGCCCAATAAAGCGGGTTGACCAATACCAGCCATATCCTTCAGACAGATTTCTTCGGCACCAGCAGCAATCACCTCGTCAGCAATGGCACTATAGTACTCAACAGTATGTACAGGTGAGGTTGTGATACACAGAGTGGCCTGTGGAATCATACCAGCCTCTTTTGCCCATTTGATACTCGGGATAATATTACGTGTATCGTTGAGTCCACAGAAGATACGGGGGATATCCACACCCTGTGCTTTCTTTACCTTATACATCAAGGCACGCACATCGTCAGGTACGGGATACATGCGGATGGCATTGAGACCTCGGTCGAGCATGTGTGTCTGAATACCCACCTCATTGAACGGTTTACAGAAGGCACGCACAGCGGGATTGGGATTCTCTCCAGCCAAAAGGTTCACCTGCTCAAAGGCTCCACCATTAGTCTCAACGCGGGCAAAGCATCCCATATCGATAATCACTGGTGCAATGCGCTCCAACTGGTCTTTGCGGGGTTGAAACTTTCCGCTTGACTGCCACATGTCACGATAGACAAGGCTAAACTTAATTTTCTTTTTCATAGATGAATCTATTCAATATGTTGTTAATATTTTTGCAAAGATACAAAATAATTGATAATTGACAATTGATAATTGATAATTATTTTCTAACTTTGTGCCATAATTACAAAAATTAATAACTCATGAAGAAAACAATAGCCCTCTTTGTCCTCATGCTGCTTATCGTTTCATGCGGTCATAAGAAGCCTCGAAAAAATGATATAGCTGAGCCTATCAGCACTCAACAGAACCTGCCGGGCGACTCTACGCTCTACGGTCTTGCCTGTGATGGAAGTACTGACTCTATCCTTGTGTTCCTCCCCTATTCAGGTGTGAATCCTGATACCTTCGATATCATCAACGCCTTCCAAGAGCATCATATCTACGGTCGCCCCCATATCGGTGACGAATTGGCTGTCATCCTCAACCCAGAGGACAAAGCTGAAGTGCTGATGATTGTCAATATAGAAGCTTTGAAAGGACAATGGTGCTATCAGGTGATGCCTACCTTCAAACATATCGACAAAATGCCGCAAAAGATGCAACGCCGTATGATGGAGCGCATACCTGACTCCGTCAAACAGAAAATGATAGTACCCCGTGAGTATGGCTTCCGCCTGAAACGCGGTTATTCGGCACAGGCTATAGGTGGCAGACAGCGTCGCACCAGTACCGACGACATGAGTCCTGTGGAGTATCCTCGTCTCAGAAGATATGCTGAATGGCGACTCTATAACGGACGACTGATTCTGACCACAGACTCCATCAGAATACCCAACTCCTCCAAAAGAGGGAAACCAGAACAGGACACGGCAGATATCGTGTACTTGAGACGTGACACCCTCATCCTGAAATTCAAGGACCACGAACAGAAATATTATCGGAAGGCAGAACAAGAAGAACTATAACAATATTATTAGATGACTTACAACAATCATTCGAACGGCATCACCAAGCTGTTCATCGGTATCGCCTGCTGCATCATGACTTTCGTAGCCTGCAACAGACAAACAGAGACGAAAGAAACCGTGTTGACGACTGTCGGGAACCCCTATATGCCTCTGTGGGAACATATCCCCGACGGTGAGCCTTACGTCTTTGAAGACCCTGATCAACCCGGCAAGTATCGCGTCTATGTCTATGGCTCACACGATGATTTGGTAACGATGTACTGCGGTCGCGACCAAGTAGTATGGTCGGCCTCTGTCGACAGCCTCAACAACTGGCGCTATGACGGTGTGATTCTCGTAGTCAACAAGAATGCCAAAGGTGAACCTTTCGACTCAGCCGGTACTGCCGATGTGCTCTATGCTCCAGATGTAACGATGACCACCGACTCAACAGGCAAAAAGACCTACTGGCTCTTCCCCAACGACCAGACAGGCTATCGCAATGGTCTGATTGCCAAGAGTGACCGTCCTGACGGACCTTTCGAGGTATGCAACTGGAACAAGGACAATCCCAATCAGGTAGATGGTGTCTTACAGTTCGACCCAGCCGTCTTTGTGGATGACGATGGACGTGTATATGGTTACTGGGGCTTTGAACGTTCCTATGCCGCTGAGTTCGATCCCACCACGATGGCAACGGTGAAGCCTGGTACACAGATTGTAGAGGATATGATCTCCGGTCGTAATCAGGAAGGTCGCTTTAAGTTCTTCGAAGCCTCATCTATTCGTAAGATTAAAGATAAGTACGTGTTTATCTATAGTCGCTTCACGGAGGAAGGTGAGTTTGGGCTTCCCTCTTCCAACTATACCCTCGCCTACGCCTACAGTGATAATCCTTTAGGACCTTGGACCTATGGCGGCACGATTATCGACGGTCGTGCCCGTGAGAAAGATGAACAGGGCAATGTGATTGCCTCTGCTACACCTGATGGTAATACCCATGGCTCTATCTGCGAGATCAACGGACAGTGGTATGTGTTCTATCACCGTCAGACAGGTACTGATGAGTATGCCCGTCAGGCAATGGTGGCTCCTATCGAGGTGAAGGTAGAAGAAGGCAAGGGTGGTAAGGTGGAAATCTCTGAAGGCGAATACAACTCTGAAGGTTTTGCTCTCGACGGACTGAATCCATTAGAGCGCCATTCTGCCGGTATCTGCTGTTGGTATACAGGTCCGAAGCCTGCTACACACGAGTGGCCTAACAACACGTTCTTCGGTTCGTATGTTGCTACGCAATATGGTGGTGAGGAAGGTATGACGAAGGAAGAGGCACTGGCTTCTACCAAGAAGTTCGCTGCTCCCTATGACCTACGCTACAACACCAATGCGGTTATCAACAATACCGACGGCTCGATTGTAGGTTATAAGTACTTCAACTTCACAGCTACACAGGGCAAGAAAGACCTCCAACTGTCGTTGCGCCTGATACCCGAAGGCATCGACGGTACAATTACCATCATGGTTAACAGACCTTGGAAATCACAAGGTGGTAAAGAGGTTGGCACCATCGAACTGAAAGCCAGCATGCCAAAGACGTCTACAGAAACGAAGACGGCAGTACCTGCACTCTCAGAATTGACAGGCAAGCACGCCATCTATTTCGTCTTCTCTTCCCCCACAAAGGAGAAGTCTATCTGTACTTTAGAGGATTTCGCTTTCGAATAAGAAAACGAAAAACGAATATCTGTCAGGGGAGCATCTGATAATGCATCAGACGCTCCTCTGCCATTTTCTCATATTTCGTCCCGGGCTGCCCGTAGTTGGCGTAGGGATAGATGCTGATACCACCACGAGGTGTGAAGATGCCCTTCACCTCGATGTATTTCGGCTGCATCAGTTTCACCAAGTCTTTCATGATGGTGTTCACACAGTCCTCATGGAAGTCGCCGTGATTGCGGAACGAGAAGAGATAGAGTTTCAAACTCTTCGACTCTACCATCCTCTCTGCAGGCAGATACAAAATCTTAATCTCTGCGAAGTCGGGCTGTCCCGTAATCGGACAGAGTGAGGTGAACTCCGGACAGTTGAACTGCACCCAGTAGTCGTTGCCCTGATGCTTGTTCTCAAAGGTCTCCAGCACCTCTGGTGCATAGTCCATCTTATACTCGGTCTTCTTTCCTAGTTGCTGCAAATGGTCTTGTTCCCTGTTCATAGTTTCATGATTTTAAAGATATTATAGGAGATATCGTAGTCGTAGACATCCTCATGGTCGTGCGACTTCGTGTACTTCACAACCCTCATCGTGATGGGCAGCGCCACAATCTCGTAGAGTGTCTTCAGCACTACCTGCGTGATGACCAATGAGGGCATTTCCTCCCAAGGAAGGATAAATGAGAAGGCCAAGGGGAAGAAGATAATCGAGTCGGTCAACTCTCCGAACACCGTACTTAGGATGGCACGGGCGGAGAAATGACGCCCCTCTGACGAAAGTTTCATACGACTCATCACGTAGGCATTGATAAACGAGCCTGCAAGAAAAGCGATAAACGAAGCTCCTGCAATACGGGGAGCCAGTCCGAAGATGCTGTGGAACGCCTCATTCCTGTCCCAATAAGGAGCACCTGGTATCACATCTGCTAGAGCACCCATCCCCACGAAGAAGAAGTTCATAATGAAACCCATCCAGATCAGCAGACGAGCACGACGATAGCCCCATACCTCACACACCACATCATTGATGATGTAGCTGACGGGAAATACCAGCAGTCCACCTGTGAAATTAGCGATTCCAAACGAGATTTGCTTTGTCTCCAATACGTTTGCCGTAATCAGGCAGACGCAGAACAGCGTGCAGAAAAGCATAAACAGCACACTGACTTTGTGATTGTTCTTTTCCATTTTCTTGTTTTGTTAAAGGGGGTTAGTCATCATGACTTCGCAAGTACCCCTGCGTTTTGCGGGTGCAAAGGTATATAAAAAAAGTGAATTACCATATTTCTATGATGATTATTTTGTATCTTTGCACACAAAAATAAAATAACGAGATATGAAAAGACTGATTTCATTGGCACTAATGACTATTACCATTTCTGTTCAAGCACAAAACCACGTGGATCCCTATAGACCATTGATGGATGCACTGGATGCACAGGGCGACAACATTTTAAAAGAATATCGTGCCATCCAACTGAAAGATCCGAAAGGGAATAATCCTGAGAATAAAGCAAAGGCAAAAATCCTATCAGACCGTCTGGATTCGCTGAGCGAAGAACAAATTAAGCTCATCATGGAGATTGTACGCGATAACCACGACAATCAGTTGCCCGTCCAGTATATCAAAGACGCGATGTATGACCTGAGTTATGAAGAACTGAAAATTGCCCTCAATCCCAAGGCAGCATATTACCGGGCTCCTGAACTCAGCAAGGCCAAAGCATTGCTTGCTGGTTATGAGAAGCGTAAACCAGGACAGCTGTTCCATGATATGGAGATGAAAGACACCAACGACCAGCTGGTAAAACTAAGCCAATGGGTAGGTAACGGCAACTACGTACTTATTGACTTCTGGGCATCATGGTGTGGTCCCTGTAGACGAGAAATGCCATATATCATTTCGGACTACAATAAATATCATAGCAAGGGGTTTGAGGTGATTGGTATCTCATTAGACCAACAGAAAAGTGCTTGGACAGCTGCTATTCAGCAAATGGACTTGAAATGGCCGCAGATTAGCGACCTAAAGAAATGGAGAAGTATTGCAGTAGAGGCTTACGGCGTGATGAGTATCCCTGCCAACGTCCTGATAGACCCACAAGGCAAGATTATAGCCATGGATATGCGTCGCGAAAATCTTAGCAAGAAACTCAAAGAAATCTACGGAGAATAAAGGAAAGTCTTAATAGACATGTACACTGGCACCTTGTGCTGAAGGCAGGAAACGAATGCCCCACCAACACATCTGTAGAAGGACGAAGCAGACAAGAAGCATCCAGAGGGCAGGACGAAGACGCTGTGGACGATAGATGCGCCAATGAATATAAACGAGATAGGAGAGCCACGTGATAGCCGCCCATGTCTCTTTCGGGTCCCACTCCCAATAATGTCCCCATGCTTCTTTTGCCCAAAAGGCTCCAAACAACATTCCTACTGTGATGAAGGCAATACCAATATAAACAAGGGTATCTTCTACGCCCAATTTCACATGTGTCAATAACCGATAGACTGCCATGATAGCAGCTACACCCATTAGGGTATAGGCAATCATATAGGCAATGATATGGGGTACGAACCAAGGACTCTGCAAAGCTGGGACGAGTTTCTTGGCATGAAGAATGGGCATAAAGTGATGGATACATACAAAGACCACTGTCAGTAAGACACAGAACAGAACAGTTTGCCGACGATGTTTGCAGATATAGTCAACACATCCAGCCAAAGGCAATGAGAAAAGGAACAAACAGAGGGCTCCCACCAACATCAGGAAGAAACCAGTATAGACTACTGGCAGCCAAGGGTCATACACCAGTTGGAATATACTGATTTCACCAATAGTACCACCCGACGTTTGATAGTCGTATTGATAAATATGCCAACCATCCACCTCCACGGGTTTATTGACATCCACAGTTGTCTGAACAATCTGTCCTTTTTTCGGATGAATTTTGATCTCTGAGGCATAACGCTTGGGCATGCCATCATCATAGGTCTCCATAATGAACTTCTGAAGTTCAACGGAAAAAGGTAACTCTACAACACGCTGTTTTCCATCCAATGCACGCCATTCGTCTACACCTTCCATCGTCATCAACTTTAATGTTTGACGGTCGGCACTACCCAAGGTGGCTGTTGTTAGCGCGATAAACAATCCAAGATGAAACAACAATGAGGGAATGAGCGTACGAGAACGAAAAGAGGAGAAGAGGCGAGAGGACTGTTTGAATACAACCAATCCAAGACTGACAGCGACATAAAGATAAATCAATACGAAAGGCCAAAACGTCAACATGCTGTTCAGCCATAATCCATCGGTCGTCTGACGTGTCAGTCCCATAATGATGGTCAGTATAACAGCAAGTGCCATTGCAGGGACGGCAACCCCATAGGAACCTAAGAACTGGAAGGTGTCAACGCTCCTACGTAAACAAAACATCGTCAACAGTAACAACAGGAAAATGCCCAAGACTATCCCATTGACAGGGAAATGGAATACACTCCAGTCAACGACTCCTATATTCACTTGGAGTATCAGACCTATCACAATCAGCACCCCACCTATGGCAAAGCCATCCTTCATGCCCCACGGTTTATTCTGCATCATTATGATTATGGGATAAAAACTATACGTTGTTGAGCAACCACACGAGATAGACCAAGAAACCGCCTACCAAGAGAGCACCCTCCCATCGCTCTACTATATAACGGGTACGCGAGAAAAGCCATACTAGTGATACAGAACCCAGCATCATCATCAAATCGACCATCGTGATGCCTCGTATCTCCATCGGACAGATTGTTGCCGTGAGTCCCAGTATCAACAGGATGTTAAAGACGTTCGAACCGATGACATTACCAATAGCGATGGCTGACTGTCCCTTACGGGCAGCTACCACACTCGTGGCAAGCTCAGGTAACGAGGTCCCTCCTGCCACAATCGTCAAGCCCACAACACCCTCGCTGAGTCCTAACACATAGGCTACTCTGGAAGCGGCATCCACAAAAAGATTACTGCCCACTACCAACAGGACGAGACCTATTATAACATAAAAAGCACTAAGCCAAGCATTCGTCGTCTTAATGGTTTCCGCCTCTTCCACTTTATTCTTTTTCGCCTGCGCAAGTGTATAATACATAAACGCAGCAAAGCCCAGTAACAGGATGATACCATCGAAACGTCCCAAGAAAGCATCGATACCCAGTATGATTAACAAGACAGAAGCTCCTACGGAGAAGGGAATATCCTTCTGTACCGTATTGCGACTGATAGTCATTGGAGCCACCATTGCTGCACAACCAACTATCAGCATACAGTTCATCGTATTGGAGCCAATCACATTACCCATCGCCATATCGGGTGTACCCTTTAGGGCAGACACCAGACTCACAAAGAGTTCTGGGGCTGATGTTCCTGCAGCGACAATCGTCAAACCGATGATAATTTCAGGCACATTCATGCGACGCGCCAATGATGCAGCACCCTCCGTCAGACGGTCGGCACCACCCAGCACCATCGCGACTCCACATACAATCAACAAAATATCAAATATCATCTTCTTCTAAGTCAAAGTCGAAATCATCAAAGCCTTCCAATGAAGGACCTACAAACTCATCCAAGGCACGACGTTCCTTCTTTGTAGGACGACCAGTGCCACGAGCACGATTGACGAAACCGCTGATACGGTTCATCTCCAATAGCTCATATTGGTCGGCAGGCGTCACATTCTCGTAGATTTCAGGAATGAGCTTCGCCCCTACCCTCTGCTCGATAGTCTTCAGTATTTTAAAGGAATAGGTGACAGGCGGTTTACGAACACTGATGATCTCGCCCTCCTTCACCATACGGGAAGGTTTGACATTCATGCCATTCATCGTTACACGACCATTCTTGATGGCATCTACAGCAATGCTCCGCGTCTTAAATATACGTGCTGCCCACAACCATTTATCTACACGAGCTTCATTCATTTTCCCTTACCAAGCTTATTATACTGATTCATGGTGAAATCAATGCCCGCTAAGACGAAACTTTTGATGATATCCACCCCTAAATCAACGGCTGGCTGTAACTTCTCTAACTCCTCAGGGGTAAAACGTCCAAGCACATGGTCAATCTGGCTACCGACAGGATAGTCGTTACCAATACCCATACGCAAGCGGGCATAGTTCTGTCCGATGAGTTGTTGGATATGTCCTAAGCCATTATGGCCGCCATTCGAACCATTGGCCTTCAAACGAAATTGTCCCAAAGGCAGGGCCACATCATCGCTAATCACCAACAGGCGACTCTGTTCGATGTTCTCCTTGTTGAGCCAATAGCGCACAGCATTGCCACTGAGATTCATAAACGTAGAGGGTTTAAGAAGAAACACTTTACGGCCCTTGAGACTCGTCTCGGCCACAAAACCATAGCGCTTATCCTCAAAAGAAATATTGGACGCCTTCGCGAAAGCGTCCAATACTATAAATCCAGTATTGTGGCGGGTCATGTCGTACTCGTTGCCGACGTTGCCCAAACCTACAATCAGATATTTGTCCATTGACCAACAGATTACTCAGCGGCAGCTGCTTCCTCAGAAGATGCAGCCGAACGAGAGGCACGTGTAGTCTTAACAGAGCATACGATAACCTCTTTCGGAGTAGCAATCTCAAGACCCTCGAAGCTCAGAGAACCTACCTTGATGCTCTTGCCGAGCTCCAAAGAAGTAACGTCAATCTCCAGTACCTCAGGAATATTCTTGTAAGGAGCAGTAACATTGATCTTACGAATCTGCAACTGAAGCTTACCACCATCACGTACACCCTGAGCGTGACCAACAATCTTCACAGGAATACCAACAGTGATGGCCTTGGTCTCATTAACCTCATAGAAGTCAGCGTGCAACAGGGCATCCGTTGTGGGATGGAACTGAAGCTCCTTGATGATAGCCTTGTGCTCCTTGCCGTCAACATTGATATTAACAACATATACATGAGGAGAATAAATTACCTTACGCATCTCAGACGCAGGAACACCGAAAGAGAATGCCTCGGGCAGACCCTTTTCATCTTTCTTCTCACCATACAAATTACAGGGTACCAAACCCTCCTTGCGAAGCAGTTTAGAGGCTTTCTTGCCAGTCTCGGTACGCTTCTGACCGTTTACACTAATTTCTCTCATAATTAAAATGTGTTACTCTAAATTAAGTTAATCTTTTGCTTAATTCACCATCACACGATGCGAAAAGCGGGTGCAAAGGTACGAAATATAATTGATAATTGATAATTGACAATTGATTTTTTTCAAAAATAGTGTGTTTTTCTTGGTTTTTTGCCCACTAATTTGTACTTTTGCACGTGATAAGAGTATCAAACAGCTATAGCTATTTAGAAAATATGATTAATAGAGAACTCATTAGAATCAAGGTTGTTCAGTTAACCTATGCGTACTATCAAAACGGCAACAAGAACATTGAGACGGCTGAAAAAGAACTCCTTTTTAGCCTTTCAAAAGCGTATGACCTTTACAATTACCTGTTAGCACTCATCGTGGGAATCACCCATGAGTCACGCCGCCATTTGGAAGTGGCACAATCGAGAGCCAAACGTGAAGGTACGGAGATGCCCTCACAGAAATTCGCATACAACCGTTTTGCCCTCCAACTCGAAGAGAACAAGATGCTCAACGAGTTTCTGGAGACCAAGAAGATGAATTGGGACGATGAGCCTGAATTCCTAAAGAAAATCTTCACACAGATTACAGAGAGTCAGATATACGAAGAATATATGAATGCTCCCGAAGATGACTATGCCGCAGACCGTGAGTTGTGGCGCAAATTATATCGTACACTGATTCAGGACAATGCCGACCTGGAGTCGTTGTTGGAAGAACAGAGTCTATATTGGAACGACGATAAGGAGGTGGTGGACACCTTCGTGCTGAAAACTATCAAACGATTTGAGGAAAAGAACCAGTCGAAGCAGGAACTATTGCCCGAATACGATAATGAAGAAGACAAGGATTATGCCCGCAAGCTATTCCGCGCCTCTATCATGAACGCCGACGAATATCAACATTATATGAGTGAGGCATCACGCAACTGGGACTTCTCTCGTCTGGCTTATATGGATATTGTCATCATGCAGATTGCTATTGCAGAGATGATGACCTTCCCCAGCATCCCTGTCAATGTGACTATCAACGAATATGTAGAGATAGCTAAACTTTACTCCACCCCACGCAGTGGTGGCTATATTAACGGTATGCTCGATGCGATTGCCCGACATATGATTCAGACAGGCAGGCTGCTAAAGCACATGGAGGAGAGGAAGTAAAGGTTAAAGGTTAAACATTAAAAATTAAATAGTATTTATGACACAAATGATTCTCGCTGCACAAGCCGCACAGGGCGGTAGCAGCATGACCAGTTTTATTATTATGATGGTGGCTATCTTCGCCATCATGTACTTCTTTATGATTAAACCACAGCAGAAGCGTCAGAAGGAGATTCAGAATTTCCAGAACTCTCTGCAGGAAGGTACTCCCGTTGTCACAGGTGGTGGTATCTATGGTACTGTAAAGAAGATTGACCTCGCTACAGGCGTTATCGAAGTAAAGATTGCCGATGGTGTAGTCATTAAGGTAGATAAGGGTTCTGTCTTCAAAGAGCCTGCCAGCGCGCCAGTGCAGAAGTAATTAAGAAGTAAGATGTAAGAGGTCAGAAAGGTGGAGAGACAAAGCATTTCACGATATATCAGGCACTTCTTGTTCAATAACATGAGCAGGCAGATTCTGATATTCTTGTTTTTTCTCATCCTTTCAGGAATTTTCTGGCTGATACTAACCCTGAACCAATCTTACGAATACGAGATTAAGATTCCTTATTCCATTAAGGGCGTTCCCAAGAATGTGGTTCTAACTTCCAATGAGGTCGATACGCTGAAGGTAACTGTTCGCGACAAGGGCTGGATAATCCTTAGGTATCTCTATCACGAACGTCGTTCTGTGTGGTTCAACTACAAAAACTATGACAGAGGCAACGGCGGCGGTATCGTTTCAGCAGCAGAAGTCAAGCGCATCGTCACCCAACAGCTTGAGACATCTTCAATTATCAATACTGTTAAACCCGATAAGATAGAGTTCTTCTATAACAATGGAGAACGAAAGCGCGTGCCTGTGAGATGGGCTGGACGGGTTATACCCGAACAGTTATATTTCATCTCCCACGTCCAGTATATGCCCGATAGTGTAGATGTTTATACCTCCAAGGAAAAACTTGACAGTATCCGTGTGGTATATACCGAACCTCTCAACTATGCAGGATTCCGCGACACGTTGGTTATCGACTGCAAACTGGCTCACATGAAGGATGTGAAGGTCGTTCCAGAACATATCCGCATTGGCTTCTTTACTGACGTACTCACAGAAGAGAGTATTGACGGTGTACCTGTAAAGGCGATTAACATGCCGGCAGGAAAAGTATTACGAACCTTCCCTCCTAAGGTAAAAATCCATTTTGTTACGGGTGTTAGCCAGTTTAGGACCTTGCGTCCAGAAGACTTCACTGTGATTGCCGACTATCGGGAGATCATGCAGAAGCCTTCGGAAAAATGCAATCTCTATCTGCGAAGCGTTCCCCATGGTATCAGTCGTGCGACACTGGACATCAAACAGGTAGACTATCTGATAGAAGAAGAGGAGGAATGAAGATAGGTATCACAGGAGGTATCGGGTCAGGTAAGAGCTATGTCTGCAAACGACTGGCAAAACAGGGTATTAGCGTATACGACTGCGATGCTGCAGCCAAACGGCTCATCCGCACCTCTCCTATTATCTATAAGGAACTTACAGCACTGATTGGTCCTGATACCTATATTGATGGAAAACTCAACAAGGCTGCAGTCGCCCAGTATCTACTCCAAAGCGAGGAGAATGCCAATGCCATTGACGCGATTGTCCATCCTGCCGTATTCAAAGACTTCGAGGAGAGTGGTATGGAGTGGATGGAGAGTGCCATCATCTATGAATCGGGCATCTACCGCCTGGTTGACAAGATTATCGTGGTGACAGCCCCTGACGAGGTACGTATCCAACGTGTGATAAAACGCGACCATATCTCCCGTGAGAAAGTGCTCCAATGGATGTCACGCCAGTGGTCACAGGAAGAAGTCAGAAAACGTGCTGACTATGAAATCGTTAATGACGGCAAAGCTGACATAGATGAACAAATCGAAAAGATATTATTATCAATATCCCATAATCACGAAATAACGTAATAAAGAAATAAAAAGAACAATGAAACAGACTATTTTAGCTATCTCCGGCAAACCCGGACTTTACAAACTCGTTTCACGCGCCAAAAACAGCCTCATCGTAGAGGCACTGGATGGCACAGGGAAACGTACGCCAGCCTTTGGTAGCGATCGTATCACATCGCTCGCCGATATCGCCATGTTTACGGAGACAGAGGATGTGCCTCTGATGAAGGTGCTCGCCTCTATGCGTGACTTAGAGAAAGGCAAGGTATCCAGCCTCGACTACAAGAAGGCTTCTGCTCAGGATTTACACGACTACTTCAGCAAGGTACTGCCCAACTGGGATCAGGATCGTGTGCAGAACAGTCATATCAAGAAACTCATCCAGTGGTATAACATTCTCGTTCAAGCTAGTATTACCGACTTTGAAGAAGAGATGGCACCCACAGAAGGTGACAATATCGACGATCGTAAGGAAGCATAAATATCCTTTCCAAATATCACAAAAAGAAAAGACGCTCAATACCGAGCGCCTTTTTTGTATTGCTTAGAATCGGCGACCACCGCCGAAGCCACCGCCGCCACCGAAGCCACCGCCACCGGGGCCACCACCAGGACCACCGAAGCCGCCACCACGACCGCCACGACCACGCTGACCACCAGGACCACCGAAGCCACCACGTGCACCACGACCGCCAAAGACATTCGTACGGTAGATCACGTGCAACATCGCATAGTTGGTAATGGCATTATATTCTGTATCACTGCGCTGCATGGCAGAGATAGTACGGCTGATAGTTGACTGCTGGTGCAGGATGTCATAGAACTGCAAGGAAAGCGTCAGAGCATTGCCCTTCAGGAAACTCTGTGATATCTGAGCGTTCCAAATCAACTCGTTGGTATTCATCGAGTTGTCGCTATATCCACGACGACTCTGCATGTTCATGTTCGTCGACAATGCCGTTCCCCAAGGAGCTGTGATACCAATCATACCACCATAAGAGAACTGCCATGTGTCGAGGTTGTTGGTGGTCTGCAACTCACTGCGGTTTCTCTGATATTGCAAAGAACCATTGAGTTCAATCTCTAACCATTCATTGCGGTAACTGGCAGCCAGACGCTCACCGATACCAAACGAGTTGGTGACACTCTCCTGAGACTCTTTACTATTACCAACACTGACGTAACCCACATTGTGGTTGTAACTGAGGTTCGTCGATGTATTCAGGTTGAAGTATGCGGCAGAGTCGAGAGCTGTGCTGAACATCAGGAAGAGGCTACCGTTCCAGTTACCATTAATGTTCTCTGGCTTTGTCTCCGTCTTACCTGTCTTCTCATCAATCAATGTTGTCTTGTTGCTGACCGAATTAGCTGTGGTCGAGAAGTTTAGGAAGGCACCGATAGACTGCTGATGCTTCTGGAAATAGTCGTTATAGTTCAAACGGAAATTCTGTGTGAATGAAGGTTTCAGTCCAGGATTACCTCTGCGAATAGCCAATGGGTTGCTATCATCCACAATGTCAAGCAGATCACTGATAGACGGCTGACGACTGTTGGCACGATAGTTGAAGCGCAACTGACTGGTCTGTGACTTTCTCCAACGGAAATCAAGTGTCGGCGCGAAATTCGTTACAGTACGAGTTGTATCGGCATGTACACCCTGATAGTCTTGAATATAATGGGACTTCTGAGGAACAACCTGGAAACCGATATTGAACGAATAGGTATTGCGGATGATTCGCAACATGATTTCTGCTGTATGGGTATAGTTCTTATACTCTGAGAAACGGCTTTGATACTCATCCTTCTCAGGAGTAGAACGCTCCAAATAACTGTCCCATCCACGATAATGGGGATACAGGTCGCTGAAGTCAGCATTCAGCAGGTTATATGTCTCACGGTCGCTCTTCTGATAACTGTAACCGTAAGTATAACTGAACTGCAAGTAGGTGCGACGCCAAATCGGCTCACTGTAACTGAAGCGGGCACTATAACTATAATTCGTCGATGGAGTAACACTCCAGCGGTTAGTCTGGTAAGCAGAATCAGCAGCAATCAGTTCCACGATATTATTTGTAAGAGACTTGCTGTCACCCTCGCTCCAGTTACCATTCAACTGAACAGTGATATTACGACCAGAGTTATTCAGTTTCCTATTAAACTGAAGCATACCACCTACATTCTTCGAATCACTGTAACTAATACCGTTCTGAATCTGATAGTTCTTGATGATTTGAGGGTCAAGCAGTGTAATATCTATCAATGGATCTTTCACATACTGATAAGGATCCTCTGAGAAAGAAGCATTCAAACCTGTCTGTTCACCATCGTTACTATTATAACGGAAATTCGGACGGAACATGATATTCGTCATGGAGTCGGGTGTCCATTCGATTCGCATCTGGGCATCCCAACCATTTGAACGGGTGAAGTTCTGACTTCTGCTGTTACCAAACTGAGAGACTGTAGAACTAAAGAAACTCTCAGTACTTCCTTTTGAGAAGGCATCACCATCGTTATGGTTCCAACGTACACTTCCGTCAAGAACCAACTTACCGGTCTTTTCATAGTTCATGTTCACACCGATCATCTTTGTTGCGGTCAGTCCCTGACGTCCCATACCGAAACGACCACCACCGCCTCCACCGAAGCCCATGTCATTCACGTTGTTGGCGCTTGCCATCATCATCAGGGTCATATCTTGCTTCATGAGACCATTGAACGTACGGGCAGAATATCTGTTACGTGTACCAATACCCACATCGTTATTGGTCATGAAACCTCTGTTCATACCCGGTTTGATACCGAAGTCGAGCACAGTCTGCTCCTCACCGTCATCAATACCACTGATACGGGCAAGGTCGCTCTGCTGGTCGTAAGCCTTGATACGGTCGATAATATTCGTAGGAAGATTCTTCATAGCGGTCTTCGTATCACCTGTCATGAACTCCTTACCGTCAACGAGGATTTTCTTTACCTCCTTACCGTTAATCTTAATTGAACCATCGTCACCGACTTCAGCACCTGGCAGACGCTTCACGAGTTCCTCAACGACAGAACCTTCTGGTGTACGGAAGGCGGCTGCATTATATATAAAGGTATCTGCTTTCAACGTTACCTTGGCTGCATGTCCTGTTACGGTAGCACCTTTCAGCATGATAGCATCCGGATTCAAGGAAATTGTACCCAATGCAACATCCTTATCGGCTGTTACAGTTACACTCTTGGTGAAGGGTTTGAAACCGACACATGTCACCTGAACAATGTATTTACCTGTCGCAGGCGACTTCACACGGAACTTTCCGTCTAAGTCAGTCAAACCGCCCGTTACCAACGTACTGTCCGTTTTCAACAAACGTACCGTCGTCTGTGCTACGGGTTCTTGCGAGTCACTCTCAATCACCGTTCCTGTAACGTGTTGTGCCATCGCAAATGTAGCAGAGGCTACCATCAGCATGCATAAAAGAAATCTTTTCATATTGTATTTTTTAATCATTAAATGCACATTAATTGCTCTTTTGACGCATCAAAAAAAGAAAAGTTTAAAGGCTTTTAGACAAAAAGTAAGGTTTTCCATAATTAATTTGCCATTTATAGATGATTTTGCAAATTTTATATTAATTTTGCAGCCGCAAATGGAACCACAAAAGGTAATTATCTCCACAAACCTGCGTGAGACGCTGAATCAAGCAGTCGAAGGATGTGCTCACGACCGTCTGTTGGTACTCGTTGACGAGACCACCCGACAGTATTGTTATCCCGTCGTACGCGACTTCGAATGTATGCGACAGGCACAGATGATTACCATTGGAGCCACCGACACCCATAAGACATTAGACACACTGTCTCACGTATGGAGTGAGATGCAACGCTTAGGTGCTACCCGCCACTCGCTGATGATTAATCTGGGTGGTGGTATGGTGACGGACTTAGGTGGTTTTGCTGCTTCTACCTTCAAGCGCGGTATACATTATATTAATATACCCACCACCCTACTCTCCATGGTCGATGCCAGTGTAGGCGGAAAGACAGGTATCAATTTCGGTGGTCTGAAGAATGAGATTGGTGTCTTCAACAATGCACGTTGTGTTATTCTCGACACAACGTTCCTGAAAACCTTGGATGCAGAGAACATCCTTTCCGGCTATGCAGAGATGCTCAAGCACGGATTGATTGATAGCGAACATCATTGGGCAGAGTTAATGAATTTTGACCTTGAGTCTCTTGACAATCTAGATATTCTAGGCTCTCTTGTTGAAAAGAGTGTTGCCGTGAAGCAGCGCATTGTAACAGAAGACCCGACAGAAAAGGGTATCCGTAAGGCATTGAACCTCGGACATACTGTAGGCCATGCCTTCGAGTCGTTTGCCTTGGAGCACAAGCCCATCCTGCACGGTTATGCCGTTGCATACGGGTTAATCGTAGAGCTCTATCTCTGTTGCGTCAAGACAGGATTCCCGCAAGACAAGATGCGTCAGACCGTGGCGTTCATCAAGGAACACTACGGACGTCTGCCCATCACCTGCGACGACTATCCGCACCTCTTGGAACTGATGCACCATGACAAGAAGAACCAAGGTAATGATATCAACTTCACCCTCTTAGGCCATATCGGTGATATCCGTATCAACCAGACGGCCAGCGAGGATGAGATTAAAGAAGCGTTAGACTTCTACAGAGAATGCTGATTCTCTGGATAGAAAACTACTACCTATTTAAATTGCTAACAACCGAAAGTGGGACTGTCCGTGAGGATTCGTCCCACTTATATTTTGATGTTTAATAATATTTTCGTAATTTTGCAGGACATTACAAGCTAATTCTAAAAAAACAGTATAAGAACGATGGTTTACAACGAGATTGGAAAGACAGGCATGCGAGTGTCTAATCTGGGATTCGGTGCATCCTCTTTGGGCGGTGTCTTCCATAGCATCCGCGAGGAAGAAGGCATTCAGGCGGTTTTCACAGCCATTGAACACGGTATTAACTTCATCGACGTGTCGCCCTACTATGGTCATCTGAAGGCAGAGACCGTGTTAGGTAAGGCACTGAAGCAGATTCCCCGTGACAAATACTATCTTTCCACGAAGGTAGGACGCTATGGAAAAGACGGTGTGAACACGTGGGACTATAGTGCCGAACGTGCCACTGCCAGTGTCTATGAGAGTATGGAGCGCCTGAACGTGGACTATATCGACCTCATCAACGTGCATGACATCGAGTTTCAGGCTTCGTTGCCTGGCGGTCTGCAGAAGATTTGCGATGAGACATTGCCTGCCTTGGTGGAACTGAAGAAGAAGGGCGTCGTTGGTCATGTAGGCATCACCGACCTACAACCCGAGAATCTGAAGTGGGTTATCGAGCATGTGGAGGAAGGTACGGTAGAGAGTATCCTCAACTTCTGCCACTACTCGTTGAACGATACAATGCTCGCAGACTATCTGGGGTTCTTCGAGATGCATGGCGTGGGCGTCATCAACGCTTCACCGTTCTCTATGGGTCTGCTCTCCCAGCGTGGCGCCCCCGACTGGCATCCCGCTCCCAAGGATCTGCAGGATGCCTGTGCCAAAGCAGCCGCCTATTGTCAGGAGAAAGGTTACCCCATCGAGAAACTCGCTATCCAGTTCTCTACCAGTCTAAATCCGCGCATTGCCACTACGATCTTCAGCAGTGCCAATCCGCAGAATGTGCTGAAGAATATCAAATATGTTAATGAGTCGATGGATGAGAATCTCGTAGCAGAGGTGCAGAATATCATCGGCGACCAGATGTTTGTCCGTTGGAAGAACAGCTGATAACTATTATCTATCATCTATGAACTATCAACTAATCGACGCCCATAGCCACCTGTGGCTGACGCAGGATACGGTCGTCAACGGTCAGCGGATATATCAGTTAGAACCGAACCGTAGTCGCTCAATGTTCTTCGGTGAGGAGCGCCAGATGTTGCCGCCTTATATGACTGACGGCAAGAACAGCGCTGAGCGTTTCCTCTCAAACATGGACTATGCGCAGGTTTCCGCCGCAGTTGTGACACAGGAGTTCATCGACGGTCTGCAGAACGATTATCTTGCGGAAGTCGAGCACCAATACCCGGACCGCTTTTTCACATTCGGAATGGCAGACTATCGCGAACCGGGATTCCTCGAACTGGCAGAGAGACTGATGCAAGAGTTCAAGGGTATTAAGGTGCCTGCCGCCCGACTGCCACAACAGTTCTTAAACGACGAGATGATGCAGATGATGCACCTGATGGAGGAGCGCGGAAAGATTCTTGGCATCGAGTTGATGGACGGCGACTTGCAGGTGGGACAATTAAAAGAGATTATTGAGGAATGTCCTCGTCTGAAGATTGCCATCGGTCATTTCGGTATGGTGACGCGTCCTGGATGGCTCGAGCAAATCAAACTGGCACGCCATGAGAACGTCTTCGTCGAGAGTGGCGGCATCACGTGGCTCTTCAACGATGAGTTTTATCCCTTCCCCAGTGCCATACGTGCCATCAAAGAGGCTGCCGATCTCGTAGGTATGGAGAAACTGATGTGGGGTAGCGACTATCCGCGCACCATCACTGCCATCACCTACAAGATGTCGTACGACTTTATCGAGAAATCGACAGAACTCACCCCCGAGGAGAAACGACTCTTCCTCGGCGAGAATGCCCGCCGTTTCTTCGAATTCCAAGAACTTATTGATTTACCGTATATTAAAAATATGTCAGAATGAAAGCAATACAGATTAAAGCCGAGCGCCAGATGGCGGTCGTAGATATTCCAGAACAAGAGATGAAATCCAACGAAGTACTGCTTCGCTTAGAATATGTAGGATTCTGCGGATCCGACCTTAATACCTTCTTGGGCAGAAATCCTATGGTGAAAATGCCCGTGATACCGGGTCATGAGGTGGGGGCCGTCATTGAGAAGGTAGGTGCCGACGTGCCCGAGGGTCTGAAGCCTGGCATGGCGGTCACCGTCAATCCCTACACCAACTGTGGTCATTGCGCCTCCTGTCGTAACCGTCGTGTCAATGCCTGCGAACACAACGAGACACTCGGTGTACAGCGCAACGGTGCTATGCGTGAGTATATCGCCCTGCCTTGGGAAAAGATTATCCCTGCCGGCGAGCTCTCGCCTCGCACCTGTGCCCTGATTGAACCGATGAGTGTGGGATTCCATGCTGTCAGCCGCGCCCAAGTGACTGATATCGATGTGGTGATGGTCATCGGTTGCGGCATGGTGGGTATGGGAGCCGTTGTCCGCAGTGCCCTGCGCGGAGCCACCGTCATTGCTGCCGATATCGACGATGAGAAACTCGCCATCGCCCGTGAGATGGGCGCCGCCTATACCATTAACACCCTTACTGAAGATGTCCATGTCCGTTTGCAGGAGATCACTGGTGGCTTCGGTCCTGACGTCATCATCGAGGCGGTAGGCAGCGTCCCCACCTATCAGATGGCAGTCAACGAAGTAGCCTTTACCGGTCGCGTCGTCTGCATCGGCTATGCCAAGACCGAAGTATCCTTCCAGACCAAGTATTTCGTACAGAAAGAGCTCGACATCCGAGGCTCACGTAATGCCCTGCCCTCCGACTTCCGCGCTGTCATCCACTACTTGGAGCGTGGCACCTGCCCCGTCAACCGCCTCATCTCTGCCGACGTCACTCCCGAGCAGGCTGCTGCCGCTATGCAGCAGTGGTCCGAGGCTCCCGGCAAAGTCTTTAGAATCCTAATAAAATTCTCCTAGTATCAAATTAGTAAATTGATTTCTATCTATATACTTAACCCTCATTAGTTATATATTAAGCAGGTATAAACTATATACTTAGCACTCATAAACTATATCATAAAAAAGGGAGCCCGAAGGTTCCCTTGAAAGTTTATTCGAAATCGTAATACGGATTTACTTAAAGCTGACGTTTTCAAGAATAGTCTTCAAGTTGGCAGTGATGGCAGCCTTAGCCTCTTCCTTCGTCAACTTGTGAGCACCTGTAGAAAGCTTCACCTGGAAAGTACCCTTCTCCATAGGTGTGGCAGCACCGAGATATAACGATCCGTTTTTATTTTCGTTTTCGAAAACTACATACTCACGACCATTAACGGTGATGTTGTCAATAGCCTTGCTTCCCTCTTTCTCGCGCTCTGCCTTATATCTGTCGAGGTCGATATATGATACGTAGTTGGGGCTGGCTGTGGTGAAAGGAGGCTCTTTCAGTCCGAGCACGCAAGAGTTGCTGACCATGCGGCTGCGAGCCTTCCAACCCTCGGGCACCTTAATGGTGTAGATGTCGCTTGAGATTTCGGTCTGATCCTCAATCTTTACTTCCTGCTGGGGCTCTTCAGCCTTCTGCTCTGTCTGCTCCTCGGCAGCTGCTGAGTCCTGACCCTCGGCGTTCTGAGCCGTCTTGTTACCACACGATACCATTGTTGCTGCTAAAACTGCAACGGCGAAACTGAATAATACTTTTTTCATTGCTGTTAATTGTTTAAATGGTTAATGTAAATGTTATAAGAATTGCTGCAAAGATACAAAGAAAAATATAGACTCACAAGAAATCTATACAAAAAAGACTAAAGTCCTTGCGCCAAGCGCTCAGCTTCAGCACGGGCAGGCTTGCCTGTGGCGGTCATCGGGATGTGGTCAACAAAGAGGATACGGCGGGGCTGCCAGTAACGAGGGAGGACGCTGCGGCAGAGCGTTTGTATCGCAGGGATATCGGTGGATTCGGTGAGCAAGACGACCTGTTCGCCAAGGCTCGTATCCGGAACTTTGGTAATCATGAAAGGAGCAGCGAGATGGGGACGCAGCAGTCGCTCCACCTCCTCTATCTGTATCTTGATACCACCCGAGCAAATGACATTATCCTTTCTGCCAAGAATACGGAATTGGTGAGTGGTGAGTGCTGAGTGGTGAGTGGTAAGTGGCAAAAGTTCTGCGATATCGTTGGTGACCAGCGGACCGTCGTGGACGGCAGGGGCATCGATAACGAGACAGCCCTCATCGTTGAGCGAGACAGTGACGCCCTCGAAGGGAGTGTACCAGTCGCTACGCTCAGGACCATTCAGTCGACGCAGGGCGATATGCGACAATGTCTCCGTCATGCCGTAGGTACTCCACACGTAATTAGGAAAGTCTTTCAGCGCCTCCGCCAACTCATCGTTGATGGCTCCACCGCCAATCAGCAAGTGGCGAATCTGGCGCAAGCGTTCAGGAGCCTGCTGCAAGAGATTCCAGACCTGAAGGGGAACCATCGCTGCCAAATCAACCGTCCCTTCCCACTCAGGACACCCCTTTGGCTCCACGCTCACCAACCGCATTCCGCAAGTCAGTGCCCTTACCACCATCATCTTGCCAGCAATATAGTCGAGGGGCATGCAGAGCAGGGCGGTGTCTCCCTCATGAAGTCCAAGAAACTGACAGGTGATACGTGCCGAAGCCCCCATGCGTCGTTTCTCCACGAGCATCGGTTTCGGCTGTCCCGTCGACCCACTGGTATGCACCAATATCGTCGGACTCTCGTTATGCCATTCGGCTAAGAATTCCTCAACTGTCAACTATCAACTATTATCTATTAACTATTAACTATTATCTCTTATCTATCAACTACCCAAAGTCTGTCTCCTCGTATCTCTAAAGGCATCGGGATATTATCCGTAAAGAGTTGTCCCGTGCCCAAGCCCTGCGGCATACGGATATCAGGACCATAGATATCCGCCGTCAACTGCGCGATGGCATTCAGTCCGATGTTACTCTCCAAAGCAGAAGTAATCCAAGAACCGATGCCCATGTCACGGGCAATATCCACCCACTCTCTTACACCCATCATACCACCATGCAACGAAGGTTTGAGGATGATATAGCGGGGACGGATGATATTCAATATCTGCCGCTTCTGATCGGGGTCGTTCACGCCAATGAGTTCCTCGTCCAAGGCAATGGGCAGCGGTGACTCCCGACAGAGTTCCGACATATAACTCCACTGTCCTGCCTTGATAGGCTGTTCGATGGAATGCAGCGCATACTGCGACAGGAGTTCAAGTTTATAAAGTGCTTCTTCGAAGGGGAAAGCCCCGTTGGCATCCACGCGTAACTCAATCTCGTGATGGCTGTAACGACTGCGTATCTTCTTAATCAGTTCCAGTTCGGCATCGAAGTCGATGGCCCCAATCTTCAGTTTCACGCAATGGAAACCCTGCGCCAGTTTCTCTTCAATGCGCTGCTGCATCTCCTCGAAGGTCCCCATCCATACCAGTCCATTGATGGGGATGCCCACTTCGCCACGAGAGAAAGGAGTGTCAAAAAGAAAGCCTCTTCCATCTTCCTTCTTACATCTTACATCCAATAACGCCGTTTCCAAACCGAAAAGCATCGAGGGATAGTCGCGCATCGCCTCGTAGTCGATCTCACCCGTCCGTTCCACCTCATCGCAGAAACGACGCAGTACCTCGGCATAGTTAGGAATATCATCGCAACTGAGTTGGGGTAGCGGCGCACATTCTCCGTAGCCAACGGCTTCGCCGTCGGAAACCTTCACCAGCCAAAGCCTGCGAGTGGTATACACACCACGACTCGTACCTGCCGGCTGTTTGAAATGAAGCAAACGCTCCTCGACATCTATTCTCATGGAATCTTCGGATATTGTTCGAAGTCAGGTTTACGTTTCTCTAAGAACGCCTTACCGCCCTCCTGAGCCTCATCCAAGAAGTAATAAAGCATCGTGGCATCACCAGCGAGTTGCTGAATACCAGCCTGTCCGTCGAGTTCGGCATTCAGTCCGGCTTTGATCATGCGCAGGGCGATGGGCGAACGCTCCATCAT
This sequence comes from Prevotella sp., assembly GCA_017554145.1. Taxonomy (GTDB): domain Bacteria; phylum Bacteroidota; class Bacteroidia; order Bacteroidales; family Bacteroidaceae; genus Prevotella. Next base: position 51,547 of record JAFZIZ010000013.1, read on the forward strand.
CTCCTCTGCCCAAGCCACACACTCGTCTTCCAACTGGTCGAAAGGCACCACCTTGTTTACCATACCCATCTCCAAAGCCTCCTTGGCAGAATACTGGCGACAAAGGAACCATATCTCACGTGCCTTCTTCTGTCCGACGATACGGGCGAGGTAACTTGATCCGAAACCGGCATCGAACGAGCCGACCTTAGGACCCGTTTGTCCAAAGATAGCATTCTCAGAGGCTATCGTCAAGTCGCACACCAAGTGCAACACATGACCGCCACCGATGGCATAACCGTTGACCATCGCAATGACGGGTTTTGGCAGTCGACGAATCTGCATCTGTACGTCAAGCACACTCAGACGGGGCACACCCTCATCATCAACATAACCGCCACGACCTTTCACGTGCATATCACCACCCGAACAGAACGCCTTGTCACCTGCTCCCGTGAGCAATACCACACGTATATCCTGCATCTCACGGCAGGCTGCAAATGACTGACTCAGTTCCAACGTCGTCTTGGGCGTGAAGGCGTTACGATAACGCGGACGATTGATGGTTATCTTCGCAATACCGTTATACTTCTCGAAAAGTATCTCTTCGAAATCTCTTATTTTCTTCCACTCTCTCATATCTATTATCTTTAACCTTTAACCTTTAAATAATAGTCCTTAAATACCCGTTCGTCCTCTGAAGCATCAGTAAACACTTCGAGGAGTACAGGACGATCACTTTCCATATTCAGCAGAAGATCCACACCCTTCTGCATCTCTTCCATATTCTCTGCCTTTAGATACTTGACATCATTTTGCATACAGATGCCCTCGGCAGACGTGTGATGGGCGGCAGCAACAAATTGGTCACGTGCAGGACTCTGCTCTAAACCCTTCAATAGATTGAAGATGCCACCTTTACCATTGTTCAGCAACAAGATGCGGAAGTTGCCTCGCAGGTTCTGATTCCACAGTGCGTTCTGGTCGTAGAAGAAACTCAGGTCACCGATAACACAGAACACCCTATTGTCAACAACACAAGAAAAGCCTGCTGCCGTTGACAAAGAACCGTCAATGCCATTCACACCTCGATTGCAATAAACATAGTGCTTAGCATAGATATTCGCCAGACGGATAGAAGTACTATTGGCATAATGGATAATGAATGGTAAATGGTGAGTGGTGAGTGGTGAAAACTGAGTTTCAGAGTATTTCACAATAGCCATCTCAGAATAGGCGGGTGTATAATCTGCGGCATGCTGGCGAACCCGCATCAGCAACTCTTCCCACAATTGCACAAAGGGATGCGGCTGTTGTTCCAACATAAAACGAACTTGGTCGGCAAGTACTTCCCCATCGCCCTGCACCACATGCGTCAAATTCATGAACGTATCATTCACCTCGCCCGTCCAATTGACAGTCCATGTCTCTTTTGCTTTCCGCAGGAAGCGTTTCACCCGTTTGCTAACAATTGAGCCTCCAATATACAAAACAAAATCGGGTACATAACGCTCATCATCCTGTATCAGAAAAACAGCCTCATCCAAATTAGGATTCATCGGTTGACCACAAATTAACATCGGACGCTTTGACTGCATAAACTTCTGACATACATGACTCAGCGTATCCGATGGTGTGTCGGCAGGCAACAGTTCTATCTTTCGCTCCTTGGGGAGTTCGGCAACCGTATAATCAAACAATGGTTCACTGATAGGAACATTGATATGGACAGGAGCATGCCGAACGATTAACGCCTCATTGACAAGACGGTTGCAGTACCAACGGTTTTCGTTATCGTGCGGCTCTGGCAGTGAAACAGCTTTGCGTACAAAACAACCTAAGGCATCAGGTTGTGGAAGTGTCTGCCCATCCAATTGGTCAATCCACTGTGGAGGACGATCGGCAGAGATGACGATAAGCGGTCGTTGCTGATAATAAGCCTCTGCCACGGCAGGAGCCAGATTCAGCAAGGCAGTACCACTGGTGACACATACCACAACAGGCTCATTCAACGCCTGTGTCATGCCCAAGGCATAGAAACCCGCACTGCGTTCGTCGGTCACAGGATAGCATTGAATTTCCTTACACTCATTGAGGTTATGCACAATGGGTGAATTCCTACTTCCCGGACATACCACTGCATGACGCACTCCGTGAGCCACTAATAGCGAGGTCAGTATGTTGACGTTTTCCTTATTGCTATACATTATATATTATATTACGCATGGTGTCTAACTTAATTTCCGTCTCCTGCCATTCCTGTTCCTCCTGACTGTCTTTCAAGATACCACCACCTGCATAGAGGCGATAATGGTCTTCAAAGATCTGCATACAGCGAAGCGTTACAAACAGATTGGTTTGCTGTTCCACGAATAACGGACCCATAAAACCGCTATAGTACGAGCGGTCATGATGCTCATACTGCAAGATAAAACGGAAAGCCTCCTGCTTCGGTAATCCACAAACAGCAGGTGTTGGATGGAAAGCCTGCAAGATATCGCCAATAGGGGCATGGTCAGGCAGGATAAAATGGAAGTCGCTTCTAAGATGAGCAAGATGTCCGGCACGAACCGTCTTCGGACCTTCTTCCGTGAAACGACTGGTAAACTTCTCTAATTGTTCCGTCAGATAAGTAGCTACATAACGCTGTTCCTGTATATTCTTATCACTCCATCGAACTCCTTCTTCATAAGGCATCGTACCTGCCAAGGCTACTGTCTGCCATTGTTGTCCTTTACCTGCCAATAGAATCTCAGGTGTAGCAGTCAGCCACGTACCACATTGGGGAGCAGAGACCAAACAGATAAACATACGGGGATAACGCTCACAAGCCCTTCGGAACAATTCCATAGGAGCCGTCTTCTCCTCTCGCCTGACATCAATACTCCGTGAGAGCACCAACTTAGAGAACTCTCCACTGGTAAGATGTGCATGAAAGTTCAAGAAATCAACATGATAATTTGCACGGGTATCAAAAGAAAGGGTACCTTGAGGAAAAGAAGAAAGTTCTTGAAGAGTAACATCATGGGCAACACAGTCAGGATGTATTACCAGAATAGGACGTTCTCTGGACGGAGCAAAGGGTGCAACAACAAACCCTTGCTGCCCATTCAACTCCACACATGATGTCACTTCAAGCGGTTCACCCGATGTTTGCTCTATCAGTGTGCACTGCTGTTCATACGGCAAACGGAAAAGAGCGAAACTCGACATGCTACTGACGATGTTTAATGATATAATTAGTGACTCGAACAGTAGATATCAATTCTCCTATCGAATTCTTGATATCCACATTCCAGACATGTAATGTACTTCCCTTATGTTGCAAATGAGCATAAGCCGTTACGGTATCACCCTCACTGACAGCCTGTACATGACTGCCACTAACCTCAATGCCGACACAGGCGCAATGAGGGCATAATGCAGAAGAACCGACTCCTGCTACATTCTCGGCTAAAGCAAGAGAGGCACCGCCACTCAAGAATCCAAAGGGCTGGCGGTTACGCTCATCTACTTTCATACGTGCCATACACGTATCGTCCTCGGGTGTGGAGATAAACTCCATCCCGAGGGCGGTACTGAGATTAGGTTTACTCTCTATGATTTGCCTAATACTGTCTATGTTCATTTATTTGAAAAGTGAATATTCAGGAACCTCCCATGCAAGAGCACTCGCACCTAACACGTCACGCTCACGGTCATTGAGCTTAGAAACGAAGAACTTCACTTTTCCTCTCATATTTCCAAACACATGCTTTTCGAAAGACTCACGAGTCGGTTCTACCAGCCATTTTCCTGCGTGTGAGATTCCACCTGTAAGGATAATCGCCTCTGGATTGATAATACTTGCATAATTCGCCAAACCAACTCCAAAGATATGACCTGTCCGACGGAAAACTTCTATCGCTAGTTCGTCACCCTTGTCACAAAACTCTGCAATAATGCGTGGAGACAACTTTTCTACATTACGCATCAGCGAAGGTGTATCAGACTCCAGCATTAAATCCTTGGCAGTACGTATTATACCATTGGCACCAACAAATGCTTCCAAGCAACCTTCTTTACCACAAGCACAAGTACGACCATGTTCTATGAACGTATGTCCGAACTCACCGGCAAATCCTTCCTTTCCCTGATGTTCATGTCCACGAGAGAAGAAACAACTGCCTAATCCGACACCTATATTAATCACGATGAAATCTTTCATACCATGAGCACAACCAAAAGCTTGTTCTCCCAATGCAGAAATATGAGCATCATTAGCCAATGCTACGGCAATACCTAACCTATCGCGTACCATCGCTGCCAACGGAATAATTCCTTTCCAAGGAAGATTCGGAGCGTTTACAATATTACCGCTGATAAAGCTGGCACTCGGACAACTGATACCTAATGAACGAATCGTATCATATCCTCCATTAGCCTCAATCAACTCCAAGACTTTCTCGCTCAACATTGAGACAAAATTATTGACATCCTCATAGTCTGTTGTTACAAAACTATCTTCAGCGATAATATTACCGCGAATATCCACAATCGCATATGTCGTACGTTCATTGCTGATATCCACTCCCACTACTCTTGTTTTAATCTTGTCTTCTTCCATGATGTAAAATGAAACAAATTAGTATTAATGTGGCAAATATAGCAAGTTTTCCTCATTCAACCAAACATTTGTCCGTTTTTTTAGCAATTATTTAACGTAGAGAGGAATACAAAATGAAAAAAATACCTAAAATAGCTATTGTGTCGGATAAAATGTGTAACTTTGCATCCACAATTATATTTAGTATATACTTATATGAATGTATTAGAACTCAGTGAACAAGAGATTGGCAGACGTGAGAGTCTGCAAGAGTTGCGCCAGATGGGTATTAACCCCTATCCCGCAGCCGAATATCCCACCAATGCCTTTTCTACCGACATCCGTGATTCGTTCCACGATGAAGACGAGCCACGTCAGGTGTGCATCGCCGGTCGTATGATGAGCCGTCGTGTGATGGGTAAGGCAAGTTTTGCAGAAATTCAGGATAGCAAAGGAAGAATTCAGGTTTATATTTCCCGTGACGACCTTTGTCCCGGTGAAGATAAAGATTTATACAATAAAGTTTTTAAGCGTCTGCTTGACATTGGAGATTTTATTGGTGTAAAAGGTTTTGTATTCCGTACACAGACTGGAGAGATTTCCGTACATGCTCAGGAACTGACATTGCTTTCCAAGTCATTAAAGCCCCTGCCCATTGTAAAGTATAAGGACGGTGTGGCATACGATAAATTCGATGACCCAGAGTTGCGTTATCGCCAACGTTATGTAGACCTCGTTGTGAATGAGGGAGTGAAAGATACTTTCCTACAGCGTGCTACCGTGATTCGCACATTACGTAAAGTACTCGACGAGGCTGGTTATACCGAGGTGGAGACTCCTACCCTTCAGATGATTGCCGGTGGTGCATCAGCCCGTCCGTTTATCACCCATTTCAATGCACTCGACCAAGACATGTATATGCGTATCGCTACCGAATTGTATCTGAAGCGCCTCATTGTAGGAGGTTTCGAAGGTGTCTATGAGATTGGCAAGAACTTCCGCAACGAAGGTATGGACCGCAACCACAACCCTGAGTTCACCTGTATGGAACTCTATGTGCAGTATAAGGACTACAACTGGATGATGTCGTTTACCGAGAAACTACTCGAGACTATCTGTATTGCCGTCAATGGTAAGCCTGAGCGCGAGATTGATGGTAATATCGTATCGTTCAAGGCGCCTTATCGCCGTCTGCCTATCCTAGAGGCTATTCAGGAGAAGACAGGTTTCGACTGTAATGGTAAGACAGAAGAGGAAATCCGTGCGTTCTGTCTCAGTAAAGGCATGGAAGTAGATGAGACGATGGGTAAGGGAAAACTCATTGATGAACTCTTCGGAGAGTTCTGTGAGGGTACCTTTATCCAACCTACCTTTATCACCGACTATCCTGTAGAGATGTCTCCCCTCACGAAGATGCATCGCTCTAAGCCCGGACTTACAGAACGTTTCGAACTGATGGTGAACGGTAAGGAGTTGGCCAATGCCTACTCTGAGCTCAACGATCCCATCGATCAAGAAGAGCGTTTCGTAGAGCAGATGAAGCTCGCTGACAAGGGCGATGACGAAGCAATGATCATCGATCAGGACTTCCTCCGTGCTCTTCAGTATGGTATGCCACCAACCTCTGGTATTGGTATCGGTATCGACCGTCTGGTGATGCTGATGACGGGTAAGACCTTCATCCAGGAAGTACTCTTCTTCCCACAGATGAAGCCCGAAAAGAAGATTCCTCAGTCTACCCCTGCTGAGTGGGCAGGGATTGGCGTAGCTGAAGAGTGGGTTCCCGTGCTCCGCAAGGCAGGCTTCAACCTCATTGCCAATATCAAGGAAGAGAAAGCGCAAGGCCTCCAACAGAAGATTGGTGACATTGTCAAAAAATACAAGTTGGAAATGACCAAACCATCAGTTGATGAAATCGCTGCATGGATTGAAAAGGCTAATTGCTAACTGCTAAAGGTCAGAATATGTACGATTGCGGAAAGATAGCCATCATTGGCGGTGGTAGTTGGGCAACAGCCATAGCCAAGATTGTGGTGAGACACACTCATCACATCGGATGGTATATGCGCCGTGATGACCGTATAGAAGATTTCAAACGATTAGGGCATAATCCTGCATACTTGATGAGTGTCCGATTCAATATCGATGAAATATTTTTCTCCTCTGACATCAACAAGATTGCCCAACAGTATGACACGTTGGTGTTTGTCACTCCGTCGCCCTATCTGAAGAGTCATTTGAAAAAACTCAAGACTCGCCTGCGCGACAAATTCATCGTGACAGCCATCAAAGGTATTGTCCCTGATGAAAATCTTGTTTGCTCAGAGTATTTCCATCAGGTGTATGATGTCCCATACGAGAATCTTGCCTGTATTGGCGGACCTTCCCATGCAGAGGAGGTTGCATTAGAGCGACTGAGCTATCTGACCGTTGGATGTGCTGACCGTGAGAAAGCGCAGGCTTTTGCCGACATCTTGGCCAGTGATTATATCAAGACTAAGACATCTACGGATGTCATTGGTATTGAGTACTCCTCTGTATTGAAAAATGTCTATGCCATTGCGGCAGGTATCTGTAATGGACTGAAGTTCGGTGACAACTTCCAGGCCGTTTTAATGGCAAATGCCGTACAGGAGATGGCGCGTTTCCTGAAAGTTGTACATCCTATCGAGCGTAATATCGTTGACTCGGTGTATTTAGGTGACCTGCTAGTAACAGGATACTCTAACTTCTCACGTAACCGCACCTTTGGTACGATGATTGGTAAAGGCTACAGCGTGAAGTCAGCCCAGATAGAGATGGAAATGATTGCCGAGGGTTATTTTGGCACGAAATGTATGAAGGAGATCAACCGTCACTGTCATGTGAACATGCCCATCCTTGATGCCGTCTATAATATACTATACGAGCGCATCAGTCCTCAGATTGAAATCAAATTATTAACAGATTCATTTAGATAATAAACCAAATAGCATCATTATGAAGAATATTAGTTTAGACATTACAAAGGCAGCCTGCTTTTTGGAAGCTGGTGCCGTAAAGGCTTTTGAGCCGAAAGTGAAGGCTGCACAACAGGCTTTGGAAGAGGGTACATGCCCTGGTAATGATTTCCTTGGATGGCTGCATCTGCCCAGTAGTATTACACCAGCTTTCTTGGACGAGATTCAGGCTGTAGCAAACACCCTGCGTGAGAAATGCGAAGTGGTAGTGGTTGCTGGTATTGGCGGTTCCTATCTTGGAGCCCGTGCCGTCATCGAGGCTTTAGGCAACTCTTTTGCATGGCTGATTCAAGATAAGAAGAATCCTACCATTCTGTTTGCTGGTAATAATATCGGTGAGGATTACCTCGCAGAGATGACAGAATATCTGAAAGACAAAAAATTCGGTGTCATCAATATCTCGAAGTCTGGTACAACAACTGAGACAGCGCTGACGTTCCGTCTGCTGAAGAAACAGTGTGAGGCACAGATGGGCAAGGATGTCGCTAAAGACGTCATCGTCGCCGTAACAGACGCTAAGCGTGGAGCTGCTCGTACCTGTGCAGATAAGGAAGGTTACAAGAGTTTTATCATCCCTGATAACGTAGGTGGACGCTTCTCTGTTCTCACCCCAGTAGGTCTGTTACCTATCGCATGTGCTGGCTTTGACATCAAGCAACTAGTACAAGGTGCACAGGATATGGAGAAGGCATGCGGCAAGGATGTTCCTTTCGAAGAGAACATCGCTGCTCAGTATGCTGCTGTCCGTAATGGACTCTATGGTGCTGATAAGAAGATTGAAATCATGGTGAACTACCAACCCAAACTGCACTTCATCTCTGAGTGGTGGAAACAACTCTACGGAGAGTCTGAGGGTAAGGATAAGAAGGGTATCTTCCCTGCTTCCTGTGACTTCACAACCGACTTGCATTCTATGGGACAATGGATCCAGGATGGTGAGCGTTCCATCTTCGAGACAGTCATCAGCATCGAGGAACCTGAGAAGAAACTGCTCTTCCCCAGCGACGAAGAGAATCTGGATGGTTTGAACTTCTTGGCAGGAAAACGAGTAGACGAGGTTAACAAGATGGCAGAACTTGGAACGCGTCTTGCCCATGTGGACGGTGGTGTGCCCAATATCCGTATCAGCGTTCCCAAACTGAACGAGTATTATATCGGACAACTCATCTACTTCTTCGAAATCGGCTGTGGCATCAGTGGTAACGTTCTAGGCGTGAACCCGTTCAACCAACCTGGTGTAGAAGCTTATAAGAAGAATATGTTTGCCCTGCTCGACAAGCCTGGCTACGAGGAAGACTCTAAGGCTATCAAGGAGAGGCTGGCAAAGGAACAATAAAAAGTTGAAAAAGTAAAATTGAAAGAAGCAATTCAACAATATTTAGAGAAGCATGGCTTTGGACAATTCTGTCCCAAAGCCGTGCTTTTTGATATGGACGGCGTCATCTATAACTCCATGCCCAATCACGCTTATTCGTGGCATAAGACGATGGCTTCAATAGGTATTGATATGACTGAAGAAGAAGCCTATCAATATGAAGGGATGAAGGGTGTAGAGACCATCAAGCTGAAAACCTGTCAGCAATGGCATCGGGACATCAGCGATGAAGAGGCGCAACATATCTACAATCTCAAAGTTGCTACTTTCAGCCAATGTCCCCCCGCCCAAAAGATGGAGGGTGTAGAGGAACTTATGCGCCTGATCAAGGCTGACGGACTCAAGATATGCGTTGTCACTGGCAGTGGTCAACGTACTTTATTAGATAAGTTAGAAACTGACTTCAAAGGATTATTGCATCACGAACTGATGGTAACGAGTTTCGACGTAAAACGCGGAAAACCGGCCCCCGACCCCTATCTGGCAGGAATGCAAAAGACTGGCGTGAGTCCATGGGAGACTATTGTCATAGAAAATGCGCCATTGGGGGTACAGGCTGCAGTTGCTGCCCATTGCTTCACCATTGCGGTCAATACGGGCCCTCTGCCCAATCAGATATTAATGGAAAAAGGGGCAGATATCATTATGCCAGACATGAGGACTCTTGTCCAACGATGGAAATTAATCATTAATACCACATACAAGAACGATTAAATTTCGTCATCGTCCTCTTCAGCTTTCTCTTTTCCTTCGTTAGCATTGGTATCCATCTCTGAGTCGCGCTTCACAACAATTTCTCCTGTTCGTGAGAGGCGAACTACCAATGGAATATACTCGTCGGTCTGCGGATGACTGACACTGGCTGCAAACTCAAGCCAGTCGCCGTCTGCCTTGTCAAAGACCAATCCTTCCAAGATTCCCGTTTTACGATAGTCATCGTCAATATAACGATCAAAGTCTTTCTTCGTAAATTGATGGCTATAGAAAATAGAACCATCCTGACGAGACACGGCAAGAGTAATCACATTATCCACAAATTTCTGTCCTATCTCATCTTTAACCATCGGTAGAGAGTCGCTGGACTCACGATGAATCGCAATATGATAGCTACGTCCAATCCATTGTATATCCCTACTGTCAGTATAGGGTTGTAAGCGGATTGGTTCCTGTAGTTTAGGGGTTTCTATCCTCTCGGTAATAATGTCATCACTCTTTTTCTTTCCACCACAGGCTATCATCGTTATTACCAGACAACCTAAGGTCAGCATGATACCTATTTTTATCGTTCTCATCACTTTTGTTTTAGATTCTATGTGCAAAGATAATACTTTTCTTTTACAAATTCTATTTTTGCTGGTGTTTTTTCATCCAACGCATACCTTCACCTATCCATAACACCAAAGAAGTAGCACCTATGATGAGTATCCAGTCTGACAATTTTAAACTTGTCACATTGAACATCTGGCCTCCGATTGTTACAATGAGTATCTGTCCGAAGAACACCAACATGGCAATGAACAGGAAACCTCGACAATCTTTTAGTCGGAAGGCGCTGTCTACAGACATAAAGGCACGGGCATTAAACATATTCCAGAATTGAAGCATTACAAAGATAGTAAAGAACATGCTCTGCTCATAGATGGACCATCCCTGATGCTCATATTGGAAGAGTAATATCAACAACAAGATAAAGAACACACAGCCGACTCCTACTATCTGCCATGTCATTTGATGGTTGATGATGAATGCATGGCGAGGACGGGGGGGCTCCTTCATGACAGAGGAAGAAGGAGGCAGTGAGGCCAATGCCATTGCCGCAAAGGTATCCATAATCAGATTAACCCACAACATCTGCGTAACCGTCAGCGGCACCTCTGTTCCCATAAAAGCGCCTGTCAAAACTATCAGGCATGCTGCCACATTAACAGTCAACTGGAAGAGAATAAAACGCTGAATATTACGATAGAGAGAACGTCCCCACATGACAGCACGCCCGATACTACTGAAAGAATTATCAATAATAGTAATATCGGATGCTTCCTTAGCCACTGCAGTTCCATCACCCATAGAGAGTCCCACATGAGCCGTTTTCAATGCTGGCGCATCATTCGTTCCATCACCAGTGACAGCAACGACCTGTCCTACTGATTGTAAAGCTTCCACCAACCGTTTCTTATCCATCGGACGGGCACGGGCTATAATCTTCAGATCCATGACACGGGCTTTCAGCTCCACATCGTCCAATGCTGCCAATTCAGGTCCTGTGATGATATTCCTATCAGTATCCTCAGAAGTCCAAAGTCCCACTTGTCGTCCTATTTCACAAGCTGTCGCCAATGAGTCACCAGTAACAATCTTTACGGCAATACCTGCATTCAGACACTCACGAACTGCAGCTGGCACATCCGGACGAACAGGATCAGAGATTGCCACAACACCCTGAAAAGTCATTCCACTGACTTTTAATTGACTATTTTGTATCGGCTGTTCATCATGACGAAGATACTGATATGCAAAACCCAATGTTCGCATACCTTTTTGCTGATAGGCCAAGAGTAGTTCCTGGACTTGCTGGCAAGCGATATCTGATAAGGATGACAGCCCATAGACAAATTCTGGAGCGCCCTTGACATATAAGATACGCTCTTCACCTGTCTTAACCACTACTGCCATCATCTTCCGTTCAGTGGAGAAAGGAAGCTCTGTTTCTACCTCTACGTCCTCTTTTAACTGCTGGTAATTAATTCCTTGCTCATATAGCCATAATAACAATGCACCTTCCGTAGGGTTTCCCAACACAATTGGATGTGATTCAGAAGTCAAATCCAACATTGCGGTAGTATTCACGGCAATCCCTTGGAATATCTTTTTCCGATTCTCTTCCGTTGACAGATCCAATGTGGTCTCGTAGACATGCATCTGATTCTGAGTTAGCGTACCAGTCTTATCCGTACAGATAACAGTAGTGGCACCCATGGTCTCACAAGCATGCATCTTTCGCACAAGATTTTGTGTTTTCAACATCCGTCGCATACTATAGGCAAGACTCAACGTTACTGCCATTGGTAAGCCTTCTGGCACTGCCACGACAATCAATGTAACAGCTATCATCACGGTCTGTAACAGATAAGTCACAAAATGTAACCACTCAAAATCGTTATGATGGAAAAACATCAGGACACGACCAACAATAACCAATAAAGCAATCACATAACTGGCCTTCGCAATCAATTTCCCTAATCGGTCAAGTTGTTCATTAAGAGGGGTCTTCACGCTATCATCAATTTGCGCTGCCTCATATACCTTACCATTCTCTGTGGCATCACCCACAGCATTCACACGAAAGACACCATGTCCCTCCTGCACCTTTGTTCCACGAAGCACCTGATTTGTGGGGAAGGTCGCATCAGCATCAAAGTCCTTTTCGTCGACACTCTTATGGCAAATCGGTTCTCCCGTCAATGTGGACTCGTCAACATGCATCGCTGTTGCTTCCAGTAATGTACCATCTGCAGGAATCTCATCACCAGTTGAAACTTTCACGATGTCACCTACCACCACCTCACTCTTAGGTATCCGTTGGAGATGTCCATTACGGACCACCATAACCGGTTCTTCATCATTTACTTGATTCAAAATGGCAAACTCACGATCAGCCTTCATTTCGAACAGAAAAGCCATCCCTGTAGCCAAGATGATGGCCACAAAGATACCTACCGGTTCAAAGAAAACTGCAGAAGACCTCTGCAAAGAAAAGTATTCATAAAAGGAAATACCTATAGACAGGATACCTGCTATCAGTAAAACAACTATCAATGGGTCCGAGAATTTTTCTAAGAAACGTTTCCATAAAGGAATCTTTTCTGGTTCAGAGAAAATATTTGAACCATATTTTTGCCTGCTTTCAAGCACTTCGGCATCAGTTAATCCGACTACATGCTGTTTCATGGCTGCAAAGGTACACATAAAAAACAAAAAAGGGGCACGCTTGCCCCATGAAAAACACTATGTTAACCTAAATTACTATGATACTCTTTCTGTAGATTTCGTTTTTGTCTATTGGTTGAGAGCGTTTACTTATTATTTCTATTGAATATTCATTGTCTGTTACTGTCTATTTGACGCAAAAAGAGGAAAAAAGTTTAATCACACTGCAAAAAAAATAATAAGAATAATAACATATTGCCAAAATTTAACTACCTTTGTAACCTATTGCAAGACTAAATGAAAAGACACTTATTGATTATATCTCTTTTTACTCTCACACTCTCTTCCTGTAACAGACAAGATGGAAACAGTGGGAAGAATGAAGTCGTTTCAACAGACTCCATTCCTTTTTTAGTCACGCAAATTCAGCAATGTTCCCGTATTTATACTACCGAATACAAGATTCACAAGATCGTCACCCATGACGATGTTATTCGCTTGAAAGGAACCATTCTGGCCCAAGACTTCAATGTCAAAATGCCATTAGGTGATCGTAAGATAGCCATCCCAATGAATGCTACGTTAAAGGCATATATTGACATGAGGAAATTCTCGAAGAAGAATGTAGAACGGGATGGAGACAAGATTATCATTACTCTGCCCGATCCTCAGGTCATGATGACCAGTTCCAAAATCGACCAGAAGAATATTAAGGAATATGTAGGATTGGTACGTTCTCACTTTACAGATGCTGAGATGGCAGACTATGAACAACAAGGACGGGCTTCTATTATTGAAAGCATTCCGCGGTTGGGTATCATCCCTACTGCCCGAGAGAATGCAGCACGTGTGTTAGTTCCTCTGGTTTCCCAGATGGGCTATCAGGAACAAAATATCATCATCCGGTTCCGTAAAGAATACGGTTTACAAGATATGAAGTCACTCCTCAATATGAATATAGAAAATGGCAAAGATCAATAAGAATATCCTGCTGCTAACGATTGCCCTTGTCATGGCAGTTGTGCTCATCGGCTTCATTTATTGGCAGGTGAGAAAGAGTCATATTGAGATAGGTCCAGACCAAAAGATTGACATCACTCCAGAACAGATTCAAAGTATCAAAGCTATCGGGGAATGGGAATTTATGTCTATCAGTGACGAGGAAATGATAGACACTATTCGCCGGGGTATTTTCTCTGATGACCACTTGGTACGTATCTATTATGGTACACTACGACTGGGAGTTAATCTTAAACAGGTAGAGCCTGGATGGATTACCACAAGAAACGACTCTATTGAAATGATATTACCCCCCATAGAACTACTGGACCGTGATTTCATTGACGAGTCACGTACCAAAAGTTTTTATGAGAGTGGAAAATGGAAATCCTACGACCGTGAAGCCATGCTCAAGCGTGCCTACCAGAGAATGCTCCAACGTAGCATGACCCCTCAAAACATGCAGATTGCCCGTGAGAATGGAGAAGCACAGGTGCGTCAAGTACTTCAAGGGATGGGATTCAAACACATCAAAATACAATATAAAGACTGACACATGGACTTTCTGGATAGTTTCTTCTCTGAGGTAAGTTCTCTCCTATGGGGATGGCCCATGATTATCCTTTTGCTGGGAACTCATCTCTATTTGACCATCATCCTACGGTTTCCTCAGCGCCACATATTCAAGGCTATCCGCCTCTCTGTCAAAAAAGATCAAGAGGCAACAGGTGATGTCTCACAATTTGCCTCACTGGCCACGGCACTCGCCGCCACAATCGGCACAGGTAATATCATCGGTGTGGCTACAGCCATTGCCTTAGGTGGTCCTGGGGCAGTATTATGGTGCTGGTTGACGGGTGTTTTTGGCATCTCCACCAAATATGCCGAAGGACTGCTCGCCATTAAATACAGGAAAAAGAAGCCCGACGGAAAAATCATCGGTGGGCCAATGTTTGCTCTGGAGTATGGATTAGGCTGGCGTTGGCTTGCCATTCTCTTTGCCGTCTTTACGGCCTGTGCCTCCTTCGGCATTGGCAATACCGTACAAGCAAATGCCATTGCTACCCTCACCCATGAGACTTATGAATTATCCCCGTATATCACAGGCATTATCGTCTGTCTGCTGACTGGTGCCGTCGTCTTGGGTGGTGTCAAGAGTATCGCACGTGTCTGTTCGATGCTTGTTCCATTCATGGCTTTCTTCTATGTGATGGGGTGTATATACATCATATGTATGAACGCAGCCTATGTCTTGCCAGCCATCAAGCTTATCCTTGTCTCTGCCTTTAGTCCCCAAGCAGCAGGAGGTGGTTTTATAGGCACTACCGTGATGATGGCAGCGCGCTATGGTATTGCACGCGGCCTTTTCAGTAATGAGTCAGGACTTGGTTCTGCCCCGATTGTAGCAGCAGCCGCACAGACACGCAATCCTGTCCGTCAGGCTTTGGTATCCAGTAGCGGCACGTTCTGGGATACTGTTGTCATCTGCGCCATGACAGGTATCGTTATTGTCAGCAGTGTACTCGCCTATCCTGACATTACCTTCAACAATGGTGCTGTCTTAACGAAGGTCGCCTTCTCGAAGATTCCTGTCGTGGGGACGCCCCTACTCACCTTTGGACTGCTTACCTTTGCCTTTTCCACGATACTGGGATGGTGTTACTATGGTGAGCGGGCTGTAGAGTACCTTAAGGGAAAGAAATGGGTTCTCGGCTATCGCATTGCTTATATTGCTGCCGTCTTTATCGGTAGCGTGATGAACTTGAATATTGTCTGGCACCTTGCCGACTGTATGAATGCACTTATGGCGATACCAAACCTGATATCACTATTGGCATTGAGCGGCATCCTTATCCATGAGACACGAAAGTACCTCTGGAAAGGGCAGCTCGACAAGAAAGAATAAGATTAATGCTTCAAGGGGAGAATCAACATCATACGGGTACCACGACGGGCATATTTGTCGTCCAATAACAGCACTCCACCTAACTTTTGGGCAACACGCTGACAGATACTCAGGTCAAGCTCTGCCTCGTCGTTCATATCCTCTGGATTATCAAACCACGTATACATATTCTTCTTACGGTTTTCTGGAATACCACCTCCAGTATCCGCAACATAGATAGTCAGGCTGTCAGTATGTTCACTGGTATTACATCCTACTAAGATTTCTCCTTCCTCTGTAAAGCGGCAGGACATCAGTATCAACTTATTTAGGATGAGTTCTATCAAGTGTCGGTCATTATTCACAAAGAACTCATCATTCAGTTCTCGTTTGAAATTCAGTTTCACATCCTGACGATGATAGATACTATACATATTCGCTTCCAGACAACGACGGCACAGCTCATTGGGACTGAAAGACTCAATACGCAATTGCTGACCTCCTTCATTCACGTCAGTAAATATCATCACCTCGTTAATCAGAGTCCCAATTAAGTTGGCATTATAATTCATCTGGTCTGAGATATTGTGTTTTTCATTCTTCGAGAGATACAAATCTTCTTTGGAAATGATATTTGACAACCCCAACACGGCTTTGAGAGGAACACGGATTTCATGACTGATATTCGTCAGAAATACCTGTTTCATGCGATCAGCCCTCAGAATCTCCTTCAAATCTCGCTTGAGAATCAAAATATAACACAAACAAGCGATCAAGGCTAAAACCAATATAACAACAATTACTACCCACATACTTTACTACTTTTTCTCCATTTCATTTTTCCTCTGCAAATATATGGATAATTCTACAACATACCAAAAAAAATGCCATTTTTTTATTTCAAATGGCATCTATCTTGATTTATGTTCTCCTCTTTAAGCAGAATAATCACTGTACCTCACAGACATACACTTTCTTATTCTGTGGGAGGAAAAAAACATAGAAACCTGGCACGACTTGATAATCTCTCCTCAGTATTTTCTTGAGAGTAAGAGTCTCCTTTGGTTGAATAGGTGATGTCACCATATCCATATAACTGAAAAGCAACGCCTCTTTCTTGCCAGACTTCTGGGAAGTAGCACGAACAAGAATACCCTGACGATTCTCTGGAGTATCTAATGTCTCCAATATCAAACGACCGCCTGTAATAACAGGAGGAGTTTGCATTTTCTCACGCGAAATGATGAAATTGGAATTCTTATCTGTTGTATAACTCGTATAATCTGTCAGTGTCCGATTGAAACTAACTTTATCTTCTCCTATCTGAAATTCTCTGATGGGGGCATAGCGTTCATTGTCTATACGCTGCATCTCTATAATATCTCCAATTTCAACTTTATTTTCCTTACCCTCTTCATCGAGTACACAAAGATAACTGGATTCCTGTTCTGAACCATAGTCCTGCAAGATAATTAATCCTTTATATGTCTTATCCGCAGTTGTCACCACATCCAAAAAGGGAGTCTGTTCAAAGATATCCTGTTCCTGACTGAATTTTTCTTTCTTCTGACAGGCGATATCAGCATTATTGATAATCTGCGTAACCTCATTGTCTTGGAACAGATAAACCGATTTACCAAGTAGTTGTTTGGTAATCTGTCCCTTATAGACCTTCCCTGCCTTCGTCTCTATGACATCATCAATACCTGAGAGTTCATCGGCTGAACGTTTGATACGTTCTATCGCTAAAATATCACCCAACTGATAGGTAATTTCATTGTCTTCCTGTATAAATACCAAGTCTTCACCTGGATGCTGAATAGCAATACGTCCTTCCACGACACTGCCATCCATCAAGATTAGTCTATCATACACTTTCGACTGTCCAAAAGCAGAAAGAGAAAGGATTACTACCAAGAACAGGAGGATATACTTATTTTTTCTCATCATCATTTCTATTATTTACAATACAAAAGCTGGCTTCAATGTCGTAGAACAAGAACTTGATACACCTCCTCCACTAGCGGTAATCTTACATTTTGTTTCTTTTGTAACTGGTACGGTAACCGTAACAGAACCCGATTTACCAGCAGCAAGTTGGATAGAACTCTTCTGACCTGTACTGAGAGAGATGCTAATAGAGCGTGCTGTATTACCACGATTGACTACACGGATAGAAACGGAACAAACACCTTTTGCATTCGCTTTTACAGAAGCTGGTGCACTGACAGAGATACCTCCACTTGAAGAAGACTGTCCATGACCAGCATCTGGTTTCTTTGGAGTATCAACCTTCGTAAAGCTACGCCAAAGAACAAGTTTTTCACATACTAAATCGTATACTTTCTTTCCTGTCTCATTAGAGACACTTGCTTCAAGAGTACGATGGGTTTCCGTTCCTGTCATCTCAAAACTCTTCTTTGAAGCATCGTTGACAATTCGAATAATAGAAGCTGTCTTAGTATCCCATACTGAAGGAATATCCGCATTCGCCCTCAACTTTCCACCAGACTCGCTGACAGAGCAATCAACCGTAGCGCTATTGAATTTGATAACTCCATACAAATGGTCTACCATGACAATGGCATAGTCTTCCTCCACATTCTCTGCCTCCTCAAACTGAGGTGGTAATACGGTAACACCATCTTTCTTGTATCCATAGAGTTTATTCTCCATAAACCGCAGGTATGATGGATCAGGAGTTACTACATAAGGTGTACACATTTGCTTGTCTGTACCTGTATTGAAGTTACCACTATCGGCAACACGGTTACCACCCTTATCAATTGCGAAGAGTTCACCACCTCCCTTCGACTTGGAAACAGATGCAGTTCCACTTTGGAATGGATAGGCGGCAGTAAAATTACATGGAATCACCACCTTTCCCGACGGATCCATATAGCCAAGTTTCCCTTTCTTGTTGGCTACAAGACATCTGTCTTCCGAAAAGAAAGGAGATTCACTCGCATAGACTTCGTCTTTTACTGCCTCACGAACACCATTTTCCTTAATGACATACAAAATACGGTATTTCCCTTTATTCTTCGACATGGCGAGGGCATAGCCGTTGGTCAGATAGGTGATAGAGTCCATCGTCAACGGAACAACCGTTTTTCCTTCTCCGTCCCAAATACCCATAGTGTTATAGGTTTTTACCCTAAACAAATTGGAAGAGAAACGGGTAATGGAAGTATAGTTGGGCTTGATAGTCCAATGAGCAGATTGTGCCTGCCCTACGAGATGCAGGGCAAGGCACACTAATAGTAATATGCTTTTCTTAAACGTCATTATTGAACACCTTCTTCATCACACAATTTCTTCAGGTACTTAGCCTGCATCACCTTAGTGAAGCCACCGGCTATACTCGTACCGCCCCATAATACGCCAACAAGCTGACCAGCCTCATTGAAGACAGGAGAACCACTGCTACCGCCAACCGACTGCTCCTGGATTTCGAAGTCGTACTTACTGGGTTCCTTGCTACACTTGGTCTCCTTAATACTAGGCTCCAATGCCTTGGCCCTCTTGTCGAGTGCCCATGTCAAGCCTGCAGGATAACCGATAGTATAGAGTTTATCCTTCAAAGGAACCAGACGGTCGGTGTCAAACTGTGAAGGACTGAATACCAACTCTACCTCCTCTGGAGTTTTCTTATCATTGAGTTGTAAGAGGGCAACGTCAATCTCTTTATCCTTGGAATCAGTAACGACATCACAACGTTGGAACTCATCCAAGTGCGTATAGTTGCGTCCAGCATAACCTACCATGATATAATCAATTGCACCAGTAATGCTATAACGAGAACGATTCAGACGATCGATAATCTTATTCAGTTCACCTTGCCAGTTTGGATATTTACGAATGTGGTCGTTAATAGCCTTAAACAGAGCAGTCTGGGCAAAAGCCTGCATTGTAGGCATTGAGAAATCTCTACCCTTATTGCTTGTTGTCAAGCGCTCATCACCAGTCTGCATAAACATACAAGTACGACGCATCAATTCTATACGATATTCTACCAGTTCACGAACACGGTTATCCTCTTCAGCAGAACGATACTCCCAAGGTACTGCCACATGACGATTGGTTCCCATATAACCCTTTTTGTCAAGGAAGAATGCGGTAGCACTATAAGGTTGCTGTGCTGCGATATCCTCTATCTTACCGTTCCATGTATCAGGAATCGGGTTGTCCTCAAACTCTGCAATATAATGATACTGTGCTCCTACATATACTACCGTATTACGATATTTCTCTGGCGATACACTAGAAGGAGTTGAAGGTGTAGAAACGACAGATGTAGAATCATTAACTAAAGCAACAGGTTCTGTTGTTCCTCCCTTTGGCCAAAGGGCGAAAATAATGGCAATAAGAGCAAGAAGACCTACACCAGCGGCAATACCATAGATAAGGCCCTTGTTGGTTTTCGGCATCACAGCTGCTATCTGGTCTGTTACATCCTCCGTACCACAAACGATATTGTCACCTTTCTTAATACGGAAGTCTTTATTGGCAGCAATCTTCACACCATTCACCATCGTACCATTACGGCTTCCGTTGTCATGAATATACACCTTGCCATCATGACCGATTCTAACAGATGCATGGTAACGACTGACCGTTTGACTATTGAGAATAATCTCATTACGGTAGTTGGAACCAATATTATATACTGATTTATAGGCTGAGAGCCTTTCTGCTACAGGCACCTTTGCCCAAACAAGTGGAGTATCAGCAAAAGAGATGCGGTCACCCCTCTGTACTGACACTTCTTTACCTGGCTCCAACTGCTTGTTGCCAACTGTAGTACCGTTTTTACTGTTCTTGTCCTCCAGAATAATCTGTCCGTCGTCAAGAATTGTCATCTCTGCATGTAAACTGCTAACGTATTGGCTGTCCAATACGAGGTCGCATGATTGCGAACTTCCAATTTTAATAATTTTCATAGTTATATCAGTTTTTAATTATATGACTACCGTTTTATTCTTGTTACCAGAAGAATTGTCTTTAGAAGGAGCTGGTGTTTCCTTCTGCTTCTGACTATCTTGCTGTTTTTGTTTTTGTAACTCCTTGGCTTTCTGTTGACGAGCTCTTTCTTCTGCCTCACGCTTTTTCTTACTGGCTCTGGCAGCACCGTAGACATCTATCACTTCGTCATTAGGGGCAGCTGTAGATTCCTGAGGAGTCGATGGAGATGTCGTACTGGATGCATCTGGATCTTGTTGCTGTCCTTCTCCTTCCTGTTGCTCTTGTTCCTGTATCGGTTCAGCCTGCTGCTCGATAGTCGTAGCGGGCTTCTGCACTTGCTCCGTAGCAGGTTGAGGAGCCGGCTCCTCAGATCCAGTGAACAGGCTTTTCACTAAACAAATAGCAAGAATCAGTACTACAAGTCCTGCCACGATAATAGCACCTAACTTATAATACTTAAGGGGATCTGGAACTTTCGACCAGTCCAGTTGATATACATCTGCAAAGTTGACAACATCCTTGCGAGTGACAGGGAATGGTACATTGGGACGTAGACGAACACCATTGACGAAGGTACCGTTCTTGCTCATATCAACCACCTCCATATTTCCAAAAGTGGGGATTTTGATAATAGCATGGCGACGACTCATCATCTCATCATCAATGGTGATTGTACAACCGTCACCTCGACCTATTGTAATTGTCTTCATAGGCAATATTATTTGATGGATTGAAGTTTCTTAATCAGGATGTTATAATGTCCAATACTCTGATCCGTATTATCAGCAGCAACCTTATTACCAAGTTTCTCTCTCACCTCATCATAGGTAACTTTATTCTTTGTATCCTTAGCGGCAAGTGTCTTCAACTGTTCAGCAACAGTGGAGCGCAACTGCTTACGCTGAGGACTCTCCTTCATTTCCTTGATTTTGGATAGCTGGGATATAATACCATTTCTTGATTTCTGAATAGCATCAGCGGCAGCCTGAGCTTGAGCAGCAGCGGCTTGAGCCTTATCAGCAGCAGCCTGTGCTTCCTTCGCTTTCTGTTCTGCCTCGTTTTTGGCTTTTTCTGCTGCATTTTCCTTTTCCTGAGCCACCTTCATGGTCGCATCGGCAGCCTCCTGTTTGGAGGTTGCCACATCACCCAACAAGACGTTGATGCTATCCTCCAGAGCCCTGATACGTTTACCTCTTGTTTCCAGTTCCGTCAGCAGCGATTCCACTTCTCCGTCGCGGCTACCCTCTGCAGGACGGGAGATTAATACAATATTAAAAATGATACTTAGCAGGCAGACAGCTGCTAGTCCTATCAATAAGCGTAATGTTTTCTTGCTCATTTTTTCTTTTAGTATAGAATTTTGTTTGGTTTCCAATAATGCGATAGTAAGATTATCGTGCTTGTTTCCGTTTTTTCGTCCTATCTGATCTACTTCTAATACTGTAGAATCGACAGCACCCGATAAAGAATGAGTCTTTGCTACTCGTTTGATCAGATCATTTTCTGGCATGGAACCCCAGATACCGTCCGTACAGAGCATAAAGCGGTCGCCTGCATCATAGGGGCGTTCTGTGACCTCGGCCAGATTCGTCAGTTTACTACCTAATGCCTTAGTAATGATATTCGACTGGGACGATAGCCTTGCCTGTTCTTCTGTCAACGTACCGTTACGTACCAGTTCACCCACCATCGAATGGTCAGAAGTACGGAATATCTTCTTGCCACGACGGAATTGGTAGATACGGCTGTCACCGACATGTCCTAAAACGGCAGACTGTTCATTGATAAGTACCACTGTAGCCGTAGAGCCCATCCCTCGTAATGCCGGGGTCTCCGCTGTCTTGGCGAGGATTGCCTGATGAGCGTATTCTATCGCATTGGCAACCATCTCCGTACGCGGCATCTCTTGTGAAGCGTTGACTACATACTCAACAATCTTCTGAACAGCAATCGTTGAGGCGAGTTGTCCTCCAGGACCACCACCCATACCGTCACAGACTACGGCAATCAGTCCCTTCTCTGTATCCAGGAAGCCACAGGAGTCTTGGTTCTCCGGTCTGCCCCCCTGTCGGGTGTCCCAATAGCCTGCAAAAGGCATAGCTGTCTTAATTGCATTCATATATTTATCTCTTAAATAAATCTCCTATCACAGGCACCCCACTGTCTTGGACTTTCTTGAGGAACCTGTCAAACTTAGTATAATTACGGGGAGGTAATGCAGCCTTCAGCGCCATCTTCATCGCATTCGCATTCTGGTAACGGTCTTCCGGACGAATGGCTGTCGCCTTACGAGTCACCTCAAAGACAGAATCTGAGATTCCCTGAACCTTAGGAAGTATCATTCCATGATGGAGCGCTTTCGACTCTGCAACAGTAGTGGCTGAGAAAGGATTCTGTTTAGTAATCAATTCATATAAGGTAATACCTGCCTCATAGATATCAGTTGCCGAAGTTAATTGTGATTTATTCTCTACATCCGAAAACTGTTCCGGCGCTGCATATTTGGGAGTTCCCATCATACCCGATGTCGAACTATTGATTGTTTCCGATACATCGGCAATACCTAAGTCCATCAGTCTGACGTTACGTCCTTGTTCCATCATGATGTTCGATGGCTTGATATCCATGTGGATAATCCCTTTTGTATGGATATAGGCGAGGGCATCCAGTACTGGAAGGAACAACTCACAAATACGATGCTCCGCATTCGGAAGGGAACGGACATGTTCATTGATAAACTTATCGATGTTCTCACCCTTGACAAAACGACTGATAATGAATATCGGGCCATAATCAGGGGCAACTTCACAGCAACCCAGCATTTCCACCAGATTGGGATGACTGAACATAAGGTCGGCTTCCTGATGAGCTCTCCTACGGATTTCAGGATTATTGGCATAATGGTCGACAACCCTTTTCACAGCAACAGGCTCGTTTGTCTGACAGTTTTTGCCAATATATACAACACCCATCGCCCCTGCACCAAGTGGAGCCTGAGTCTCATCATACTGATACCATCGGTCATAGGCATTCAGATAGATGATGTTTCCTTCCTTCTTTACCTTCCCTGGCATAAATTATTCTTCCGTTGGTTGAGCAGCAAGGGCACTCACCTGATCGATACGAGTCATATAGAGCTTCACATACTCAACATCATTTTTCTGACGAGCATATTCTATTCCGTCTTTGAATAGTTTCAATGACTTTTGTATGTCTTGTTCCCTGGCATCACCCGTACGTATCTCACCGGCGACATAGTCTGTTGCGAGTTCGAACAACGCCTTATAGCTTTCTGAATTACTTTTGACAGCCTGCTCTGCATATTGATGAGCCTTCTTGGCATCTCTGGTAATATAAGGCTTTGTCATTTCTCGCAACTGCTTGATTTCATCAGCACTAATCTCCGCATCAACAGGTTGAGTCAGAGCGGCTAACAAGGCTACGGCATCAGCAGCATTTTTATAGTCACCGTATGAAGTGGCAATGTCGGTCAATTGTTTCACACCTTCCTTAATCTTTGTAGGATCCGAAAGGCTCTTCATCGCTTCGGCCATCAACATTCCCACAGGAGTCTGCTTGGCATTGGTCTCCGGGTCTGTCACAACATCCAACGCATCTGAGTCGATAACTTTACCTTCACGGTCTTGATACAGACTTTCCTTTTGAGCCTGTGCAACTTCCTCTTCAGAAGGTCCTGAACTCATCACAGCAATACCGATGATAACACCAAGAACCACTACGGCAGCAGCAATCATGCCAATCAATTTGTTCTTGTTACCTTTCACGTCAGCGAGACTTGCCACCACCTGGCCAGTACTCGTTGCAGAAGGTACTGCATCCGCTTTCGACAGATGTTCCAAATCCACACGCATCTCTGTTGCCGACTGATAGCGGTCGCTTTGTTTCTTTGCCGTCGCCTTGGCAACGATATTACGCACAGCCTTATAAGGAATCAGTTTCAGAGGAATCTTTTCGTTCAACTGTTTCTTAATCAGTTCTGCCATCGTTCCTTCGAAAGGCATACTTCCTGTGATAAACTGGAAGAGCATAATACCCACAGCATAGATATCTGTTGTCTTGTCCTGATTATGTACGTCGCCCAGTACTAACTCCGGCGCAGCATAAGCCGCTTTACCGATAAACTGACCTGTACTCGTCAGTTGCTGATCTTGTGTATTCAGATTATCCAATTGCTTAGCAATACCGAAATCTATGATCTTCACTTTACGGTCGACCGTAATCATGATATTACTCGGGTCAAGGTCACGATGAATGTACCCCTTGTCGTGGAGAGCCATCAAACCTGACAAAATATTCTTCACAATGAAGACGGCAAAGCCGAAACGATCGTTCTGGTATTTCGTATACAGTTCTTGGGCAAATGGCACATCATTACCATTCTTATCCGTCGTTTTTCCATTCAACAAGTCAAAGAGCATCACACCTTGCAGCAGTTCACTGACTACATGGTAGCGCTTCACAGGGCGGGAACTCTGAGGATTCTCCACAATCTCTATGAAGCCAAACATCTCCACCAAATTCTCATTATGGATTTGGATGGAAGCCTCACGTTTGGCTCGTTCAATAGCATGTGCAGGCAAGTCCTCAAACAGGAATTTAATGGCAACATCCATACGGACACCATTATCCTCATTCACGCGCACACCTTTTAACACCTGCCCCATGCCACCCTCACCGAGTGAAGGCAACTCTGGGTCTACCTCATAGTGTATGTGTTTCCGTTTTTCCTCTTCTCCTTGTATATATATTAAAGACATTTCTTGTTCGTTTTAGCTTTACATCATTTCTGTTCCACCTGGCTCATCAAAGCCGGCACCGCTCAGATCAACAGTTCCTGTATCGACATTACGATTGTCAGAACTATAAGGACGGAACTTACTCTGTGTAGCATCGTCGTTAAAGCCGCCACGGCCCTGAGCCTGGAATGAATAATCATCATTGGCAGCTTCCTTATCCTCTACAAACTCCTCTGCTACAGAAAGTCCATACTCCTCTGCGTCAATCAGAAGCAGCAACAACTTATAGTTGGCGCCTATCGTGATGATGTCGTTTGCCTTACAAGTGTGGTTCTCATAATCCAGCTCTTCGTCATTCAGATACATACCTGTCTTTGACCCTGTATCACGGATACTGGCAATCAATTTATGAGTACTCTTCATCTGCTTAATACTCAAGGTAGCATGCTTACTCGATACAGACATTTCCTTCAGGCAAATGTCACAGTCGTCAGCTCGACCAATTGTATTGGTACCCAGATGCAATGGCCAGTATTCACCAATTCCCTTACGGGAGATAGAATATAGGAATCCTACCACGGGGGTATTGGGTTTTTTCTGTGGACTAGCACTCACTGGTGCACTACCTGGTGTATAATCGTTCATACCAGGAATGTAAGTCTCATTACCTGTACGCTGACCTGCCCCTTGTGAACGGGCATAAGGATTGTTCTTGGAAGCATTGCCTCCACCTCTTACGAAAGTTTCATCTTGTTTCATATCAATAGTTTTAGTGACGTTATTAATCTATACTTATTACAAAGGTAGCAAATAGAAAAGAATTATAGGTGGGTTTTCCATTTTATCTTTGCTTTTTACATGTTTTATAACTTTAGTTTGCATCTCTTAACGAATATTATTTCTTCATCTTTCAGATGATTCTCACAAATATTTCGTACTTTTGCACCCAATTATCATCAATAACAATAAAAAATGAAAAGATTGAATCTTTTATTACTGACCCTTTGCATCACATTTGGATGCTCAGCGCAGCAGCATGAGACAGACGAGTTTAAGACTGCATCTGGCAAAACTGTAAAGATGACGTGCATCAAGCATGCCAGTATCATGATGGAATACGACGGAAAAGTGTTTTACTTCGATCCCGTTATCAATATGCAGCCATATACCGACTATACAACATGGCCAAAAGCTAACTTCATCTTCGTGACACACGAACACAAAGACCATTTCGACACAATGGCGCTGACGGAGTTGCGCAGAAACTATACAGTCATCTACGTCAACCACAATGTCTACACCCAATGGGGCAGCGGTTATGTAATGGCAAATGGTGATAAGGCGGAAGTCTGTGACAACGTCACCGTAGAGGCTGTACCCGCTTATAACAACACCCCTGGACACGAGCAGTTCCATCCGAAGGGACGTGACAATGGTTATATCCTGACTATCGAGAATCTGCGCATCTATGTAGCCGGTGATACGGAGGATATTCCCGAGATGGCAGACATCAAGGACATCGACATCGCCTTCCTGCCCTGTAACCAACCTTACACGATGACGCCAGAGCAATTGGTAAAGGTAGCAAAGACGATCAGGCCGAAAGTGCTGTTCCCCTACCACTATTCCGATACGCCTATCCGCAAGGTGACGATGCTATTGGGAGGAAGTGGCATTGATGTGAGAATCAGACGATACCAATAAAGGTTATAGTTTATAAGTTTAAAGATAAAAGATTAGATTATGAGAAAACAATTTTTTAAAGAGGCTTTATTAGCCGTAGCCCTTGCTGCGTTCAGCAGTACCGCAGCCATGGGACAATCTACACCCGCTGAATCTTCTTCAGAACAGGGTAAGAAAACAGAACTTGACTGGTTGAAGGACGTCTCAGATCGTGTTGAACTTCACGGATACGCACAAGGCGGCTTCAACTACACACACCAAGGGGGAGAAGACAAAGGAACCTTCGAACTCAAGCGTATCCTCTTCTGGGCCAACGCCCAAATCACAGACAGATGGTCGTTCTTGTTCATGCACGATTTTTCCAGTGTCGTCCAAGAGTTCTATACCGACTATCGCTTTACCAACAACAAGGCCTTGACCGTTCGCCTTGGACAATTTAAGAACGGCGTATCTCTCGAAAATCCCTTATCCCCTACTGCTATGGAGGCTATCGATGTCTACTCAGAAGGTGTGACCTATCTGACCGGCTGTGGTAGTGACCCTTTGATGGGTGTACAGTATGGTCGTGACCTCGGACTTGCTATCTTCGGTGAGACCAATGACGGAAAATTCCGCTACGAAGCACAGGTTATGAACGGACAGGGTATCAACAAAAAAGACGGCAACAAAGAAAAAGACTTCATCGGACGTCTGGAATATCGTCCCGTGAAGGGTCTCAATATCGTGGCTACTGGACAAATTGGACGTGGCCACGCCATCAAAGAGTCGCCTTATATCCCCGACATTGAAGAAGGCGAAGACTATAAGCGCAACCGTTGGACAGTAGGTTTCGATTACAAATCAAAGGCATTCAATGTCCATGGTGAGTACGTGGAAGGTAAGGACAAGAATACTACCAGCCGTGGTGCCTATGTGACAGGTGCCGTTCCTCTCTATAAGGGTTTGGACTTCGTAGGTTCCTACGACTTCTTCAATTTCAATACCACACTGGGCTACGACCAACATAAGGTGATTGCAGGTCTGCAATACTGGTTCTTTAAGAAATGCCGCTTCCAAGTACAGTATGTCTATAAGAGTGCTGGAGTAAGTGCAGGTGCCTTTACCCACGACGCCAGTCATGCCGTAATGGCTCAGATGCAGATTCGCCTCGATTATGCGAAGAAGAAGTAATAAATTATCAGAGTAATCAGAATAATCAGATATTATGATCTTAAAAGTTCTTTTGACCATCATCTTTCTGGTCGTGATGGTAGGTGTGGGACTATACTCCCGTAAGCAGGCCAGCAGTGTGGATGGTTTCGTCTTGGGCGGTCGCGCCGTAGGCCCTTGGCTGACGGCTTTCGCTTTCGGAACAAGTTATTTCTCGGCAGTGGTCTTCGTGGGCTACGCCGGACAGTTTGGTTGGAAATACGGACTTTCCAGCGCATGGATTGGTATCGGCAATGCCGTCATCGGCTCGTTGCTTGCATGGCTTATCTTAGGTCGCAGGACGAAATTGATGACCCAGCATATCGAGTCACGTACGATGCCTGATTTCTTCGGCACCCGTTTCAGTGACCAAGGTCTTCGTGTGGCAGCCTCTATCATCGCTTTCGTATTCCTGATTCCCTATACAGCAGGTGTCTATAGCGGTATCTCTCGTCTTTTCGAGATGGGCTTCGACATCCCCTATGAGTACTGCGTAGTGATTATGTCTATCCTCACCGCTGTCTATGTCATCATCGGTGGCTACAAGGCAACGGCGATGAACGACTTCATCCAGGGCATCATCATGCTCTTTGGTATTGTAGCCGTTATTCTTGCCGTGCTGAATGCACAAGGCGGACTCTCAGCAGCTGTGGATAAGCTGGCGTTGATCCCCTCCGATGCCGACCCGTCAGTGAACGGTGGCTTTGCCTCTTGGTTCGGTCCTGATCCTTGGGGACTGTTGGGTGTTGTGATCCTGACATCCTTGGGTACGATGGGACTGCCACAGATGGTAGGTAAGTTCTATTCCATCACCGACGAGAGTGCCATCAAGCGTGGTACTATCATCTCTACCATCTTCGCCTTCATTGTGGCAGGCGGCTGCTACTTCCTCGGCGGTTTTGGTCGTCTCTACGACCCCGTTATCAATGAGGCAACAGGCAAGATAGCCTTCGACTCCATCGTTCCTGCCATGCTGGTAACACTGCCTGATGTGCTGATAGCCCTGGTAGTACTGTTGGTACTGAGTGCTTCAATGTCGACCTTGGCATCACTGGTACTTACCTCTTCCAGCACGATGACCCTCGACCTTATCTATCGTGATAAGAAGTCTGAGCCAGGCGAGGTAGAAGAAGGAACTATCGATGATATCGTTGCAGAGAAGATTGAGCGCCGCAAAGTGGTTGTGATGCGCGTACTGATCATGTTCTTCATCGTCATCTCCCTGCTCATAGCCTTGAATCCCCCGACGTTCATCGCCCAGTTGATGGGTATCTCTTGGGGTGCCTTGGCAGGTGCTTTCCTCGCTCCGTTCATGCTGGGACTCTACTGGCGTGGTGTCACTACCTGCTCTGTATGGGCTTGCTTCATCTGGGGTGTCGGACTTACCGTCGTCAATATGCTGGCAGGCAATCCTATCAATCCCATCAACTGCGGAGCCATCGCCATGGTCGGCGGTTTCCCAGTAGTATGGATCATCAGTATGATTTCTCCCAAGATGAACCGCGATACAGTCAACAGTATCTTCGAGTGCTATAAGAAGTAATCTCTAAAATGATGATGATAATAAAAGAGTCTCTGTACAGGGACTCTTTTTGTTTTATTGTTTCTGACGTTTGCGGAACTCGTCGAGTTGTTTGAAGCAATGCTTGTCGATAATTTCTGCCAATTTGCGATCGAGGTTGTAATGGAACTGTAGTTTGTCGCCTAACTCGAACAGTTCACCATTCTCTTTGGTATAGGGATGCCATACGTCAGGCAGCCAAGAGGTATTCGGGTCGCCCACTGTGGCGAAGCGTGCCCAGATATGGCTCATGGCATCTGCCAAGCCGACAGAGGGATGTTCTGGGGTGGACACATCAATATTGTCGAAACAGTACTTCAACTCAGCACCATGAACGCTACCCTTATTGGCATCTGAACGCTTGGTAAACATATACATCCAGGTCTTTGCCTGACGGCTTTCGCCAATCTCATCGGCAGTGATAATCGTTTTCGGACGGAACAGCCAGTCAATACTCAGCAAGTCTTGTGGCGTATAGTCAGGATAAGCCTCTGCAAAGGCTTTGATATAGTCGTCGGTATCATCGCCAAAGGTCTTGGTGAGTTCCTGACGGGCTTCTTCCATCGTCATCGGCTGGTCGTAACGGAGACGCTGGAGTTCATTGAATGTCGTTCCTATCAGGATGGGGATATTCGTAGAGATATCGGCAAATCCATTTTGGAAGGGCTGTTGTAACAAGGTCTCACCATCAGGAGTAGGTCCGAAGCCCCACATCATCGGTGTACCAGGCTGGCGAGTGCCGATGCTGGCAGCCATGGCACGTTGACCAGCGGCATAGAGATCTTCGTAGGACACCTTCTTGATATCGTCAATATGTGCTGCATCGATGTTCAGTTCTTTCAGTACTGCTTGACCCAGTTCCTCTGTCATCGCCTTCGTGTTGACATTGAGGATGGTACCACTCATAATGATTGCCTTATGGAACAGTCCTTTGGCAGGAGGCATACAGAGCAGTGTACCTACCTTACCGCCACCACCTGACTCACCGAAGATGGTTACATTATTAGGGTCGCCGCCAAACTGACGGATGTTCTTCTGTACCCACTTCAATGCCTGTACGACATCAAGCATTCCCACATTGCCGGAATACTTGTATTTCTCAGACACCGTCGAGAGGTCGAGGAAACCGAGGATATTCAGACGATGGTTGACGCTGACGACTACAACATCATGCTGGGCCAGCTTCATACCAGGATCCCATGCGGAGGTACCAGAATCGAAACCGCCACCATGCAACCAAACCATGACGGGTTTTAGTGGTGAGTGGTGAGTGGTGAATGGAATATTTGTTGTCCATACATTCAGCACGCAGCATTGTTCCGACATCTCATCCTCGCTGAGTTTCTTCCCCCAGGTGTTCTGCATTGCTTGTGGTCCCCAATGGTCACAGACACGTATGTCGTCCCATTTCTTGACGGGCTGTGGTGGCATGAAGCGTTCCACCTTTGCATAGGGAATACCCAGGAATCCTATCGATCCCTCATGGTCGAAACCTTTTACCAGACCAGACTCGGTGCGAACCACCATGTTGTCTTTCTGCGCGAACCCTGCCGTTACTATTAGCAGTGCGATGGATAACAGAATGATTTTCTTCATAGGTAGTATATTTTATATCATACAAAGGTAGATGCTGTTTTTGAATTAGCAACGGGTTTCTTCGTAGATTTAAGTTTTTTTAATTACCTTTGCACCCATGGAGAAACTGAACGACCAAAAAATAGCGGTATTGTTATCGGGTGGTGTTGACAGTTCTGTGGCACTTTATGAGTTGGTGCGACAGGGCTTGCATCCTGATTGCTTCTATATCAAGATTGGTCCTGACCAAGATGAGGAATGGGACTGTTCTTCCGAGGAGGACATGGAGATGGCGACGGCAGTATCGCATAAGTATCAGTGTTGTTTGGAGGTAGTAGACTGTCATCAGGAATATTGGAATCAGGTGACGTCTTATACGATGGAGAAGGTAAAGGCTGGTCTGACACCGAATCCCGATGTGATGTGCAACAGGCTCATTAAGTTCGGTGCCTTCCATGAGAAGCGTGGTCATGAGTATGACCTTATCGTTACAGGTCATTATGCCCAGACTGAGATTGACGATATTGGGAGAAAATGGCTATGTACCAGCCCGGACCCCGTGAAGGACCAGACCGACTTCCTTGCCCAGATATACGACTGGCAACTGAAGAAGGCGTTGTTTCCCATCGGACACATGATGAAGGAGGAAGTACGTGAGATTGCGGAGCGTGAACATCTGGTGAATGCCAAACGCAAGGACTCACAGGGTATCTGCTTCTTGGGAAAAATCAATTATAACGACTATATCCGTCGCTATCTGGGAGAGCAACCTGGTGATGTACTGGAACTGGAGACGGGCAAGCGTATCGGACAACATAAGGGTCTTTGGTTCCATACCATCGGGCAGCGTCATGGATTGGGCTTTGGCGGTGGTCCTTGGTTTGTGGTTAAGAAGGATATGGTGCAGAATATCCTGTATGTCAGCAAGGGCTATGACCCACAAACGGCCTATAAAAAGGACTTCAAGATACGCGACCTGCATTTGTTGACTGCCCCGATAGATACAAAGGACGTCTGCTTCAAGATTCGACATACACCAGAGTTCCATCATGCCAAGTTAGAGGCTCAGGAAGACGGTATGTATATGGTTCATTCCGATGTTCCGATTCATGGAGTAGCACCAGGACAGTTCTGTGTGCTCTATGATGAGGTACACCATCGCTGCTTCGGTTCTGGGGAAATAACAGTTTAACACTTTTTGATGTTAAATTCTCGTCGTTTCGTTTGTTTTTTAGTACTTTTGTACCGTATGAACGAAAGCATACTGAATAAGACGGAATGGAAGGAAAACGTGATACTTGTCGACGCTGACTACGTCGACAAAGTTGCGTTTGACTTGATTGTCAACTTTGAACGTATGATAGGTAGACGCATCCCCCCTGCAGACCTGGCAAAGTGGATTGACTGTGTGGCATTGGACGGTGGACTACGCGAAGGGAAGCATGAGACGCAAGTCGTCCTGTTGCATTCGAAACAGAAACAACAGATGGACAATTTCACACCCTCTTCCTTTGCAGAAGAACTCGACGGCAAGGCTTTCAGCGACCATCTCGGAGAGTTCCAGATCAGTTGTGTGCCTGTGGAAGAGATGGTCACTGCCGAGGACTTGTTTGTTGATTCCATGCAGGTCATCTGTAATAGTGGCGATGTGAAACGAGTGATGGTGGTGCCGGATGCCGAGCATATATATAATAAGGTACGCGAGGGGCTTCGCCATGTGGATGACGATAAGCGTATCACGGTGTTCAGCATGCAGCCGATGGAAGGCGGTAACTATCGTCAGGAGATATTAGGTTATTCACTGATGGCGGCATTGGGTATCCGTGCCGACGAAATAAAATAAAAGAGAAAAAACAATGGGAAAAGTATTGATGATTGGTGCTGGTGGCGTTGCCACCGTTGCTGCGTTCAAGATTGCTCAGAACGCAGACGTGTTTACTGATTTCATGATTGCCTCACGTCGTAAGGCCAAGTGCGATGCTATTGTAGAGGCTATTCACAAGAAAGGTTATCATATGCCTATTAAGACAGCACAGGTGGATGCCGATGACGTGGAGCAGTTGAAGGCACTGTTCAATGACTATCAGCCTGAACTGGTTATCAATCTTGCCCTACCCTATCAGGACCTGACTATCATGGAGGCGTGTCTGGCTTGCAGATGCAGTTATCTCGATACAGCTAACTACGAACCCAAGGATGAGGCTCATTTTGAGTATTCTTGGCAGTGGGCTTATCGTGAGCGTTTTGAACAGGCAGGACTGACAGCCATTCTCGGTTGCGGCTTTGACCCAGGTGTGACGAGTATCTATACAGCTTATGCCGCCAAGCATCACTTCGATGAGATTCAGTATTTGGATATTGTCGACTGTAATGCAGGTGACCACCATAAGGCTTTCGCTACGAACTTCAACCCTGAGATCAATATCCGTGAGATTACCCAAAAGGGACTCTACTGGGAAGATGGGAAATGGGTAGAGACAGAGCCTTTGGAAATTCATAAGGACTTGACCTATCCGAATATCGGCCCACGCGACAGTTATCTGCTCCATCATGAGGAGATAGAATCGCTGGTCATCAATTATCCGACTATTAAGCGTGCTCGTTTCTGGATGACTTTCGGACAGCAGTATCTGAAGCATCTGGAAGTGATACAGAATATCGGCATGAGTCGCATCGACGAGGTAGAATACGAAGCACCGTTGGCTGACGGGACAGGTACGGCAAAAGTAAAGATCGTGCCCCTACAGTTCCTGAAGGCCGTATTGCCTAACCCACAGGATTTGGGTGAGAACTACGAGGGCGAAACCTCTATCGGTTGCCGCATCCGTGGCTTAAAGGATGGTAAGGAACGTACTTATTATGTTTATAACAACTGCTCACACCGTGCTGCCTATGAGGAAACAGGTATGCAGGGAGTCAGTTACACCACAGGTGTTCCTGCTATGATTGGTGCCATGATGTTCTGCAAAGGTCTGTGGAAGAAACCTGGTGTCTTCAATGTCGAGGAGTTCGATCCCGATCCTTTCATGGAACAACTCAACAAGCAAGGACTGCCTTGGAATGAACAGTTCGATATTGATCTCGAATTATAATTATCAGAATACTTAAAATAATCATAATAAATTAAACTATGGCAAAAAAAGAAATGGAAGAGGGTTCGACATTGAATCCTCAACAAGAGAAACTAAAAGCTCTACAGGCTGCGATGTCCAAGATTGAGAAGGACTTTGGCAAGGGCAGTATTATGAAGATGGGCGACGAGAAGATTGAGAACGTCGAAGTGATTCCTACGGGTAGCATCGGCCTGAATGCCGCATTAGGCGTTGGCGGTTATCCCAAAGGACGCATCATCGAGATATATGGTCCAGAGTCTTCTGGTAAGACCACCCTTGCCATTCATGCTATCGCTGAGTGTCAGAAAAAAGGTGGTATTGCTGCATTCATCGATGCAGAGCATGCCTTCGACCGTTTCTATGCTCAGAAATTAGGTGTTGATGTTGACAACTTGTATATCTCTCAGCCCGACAACGGAGAACAGGCATTGGAGATTGCCGATCAACTGATTCGCTCTTCTGCGATTGATATTCTGGTAGTTGACTCTGTAGCCGCCCTGACTCCAAAGAAAGAGATTGAGGGCGATATGGGTGATTCGGCAGTCGGTCTGCATGCCCGTCTGATGAGTCAGGCATTGCGTAAGTTGACAGCAACGATTGCGAAGACAAATACCACTTGTATCTTCATCAACCAGTTGCGTGAGAAGATTGGTGTGATGTTCGGCAATCCTGAGACGACAACGGGTGGTAATGCCCTGAAGTTCTATGCCTCTGTCCGTCTGGATATCCGTAAGGTGACAGGTATCAAGGACGGCGATCAAGTGATTGGTAATCAGGTTCGCGTAAAGGTAGTGAAGAACAAGGTGGCACCTCCTTTCCGCAAGGCTGAATTTGAAATAACGTTCGGTGAGGGTATCTCCAAGATTGGCGAGATTGTAGACTTGGGCGTAGAACATGGTATCATTACCAAGAGCGGCTCTTGGTTCAGCTATGAAGGTTCGAAGTTAGCACAGGGTCGTGATGCCGTAAAGGCGTTGCTGAAGGACAACCCAGAACTTTGTGAAGAGTTAGAGGCTAAGATTATGCAGGCAATAGCCGATAAGTAAAAAGTAAGAGAGGCTGCGTACGCAGCCTCTCTTTGTATAGTTATAATATTATCCTTAGCGACTGGTACTGGAACTCATTGTTGAATGGGCACCCGCAGCACGAGCAGTTGCAGGACGGCTTTCTGCGGCACGCATATCTGCGGCACGCGTACTTGTGGCACGGACACCTGCACCTACGTTGGTTCTGCGTGGTGTTCTAATACCAATCACCTTACCGCTCTTACCAAACTGAACGATCAGCCAAGCATTGGTGCGCTTGTAAGTCCACTCATATTTTCCATCGGGGAGATCAGCCTTACTCTCTGGCTCTCCGACTGCCATTTCCACTTCTTCCTCAGTCATGCCAATACCAACACGTCCCTCACGAATCATCGTACGAGTAGCGGCAGAAGTATTTCTCAGTCTTCCTTCACCGAAACCAAACAGATAGCCAAAATAATCTTCCTTCTGTCCGTCGATGTCCCCAGCGACATTCTCGTTCGTAAAGGTGACATCCTTAGAGTAAATACGTCCAGTCTCAGTCTCTGTCAGTGTCAAAGTGACATAATTACTATTACGTATAGGTGCCATACCGTCGATACGGAACTCCATCAACTTTGGAACCTTCACGACACGGTTGTCCCTACCACCACCCTTAGTAGTCATGCTGGTAGCATATTTCGTGTAGACAGTTCTACCCATATACTGGGCATAGTCGGTAGACACTCTCGTCTCTGCCGTCATCACATCGAAAGAACCATAAAAAGCATATTTCTCGTTGTCGAGTTCAAACTCATCTTCACGCATGCCGCTATTGGTCTTACTGATGGCGACATTCTGATAGAACTCGTTGCCTTTTTTATCTTCCACAATAATCTTCACAGGGAAGGAACGAGTACCTACACCAACGGCAACCACTTTCACCTCCATATTCTTCTCTACCTTGACAGGCTCGTAACCGTCACCGTCAACCTCTGTATCTATGCGATATTCCGAGGCACGAGTAACGAGAGTCTGACCGATCAGCTTCTGACGAGCAATATCCACATCACCCAGATAGGCCAATGTGGGAACACCCGTTTTAGCAAAGCAGTAATCCTCAAACTCGCCATTAGGTAACTCGAAATAGTATTTCTTGTTGTCTTCCTGACAAGTGAAATTCATTCTGGCACGGCCATTGGGACCAACGGAGTGATTGTTGTAAATCATAATCTTATGGCGTAACTTGCCACTGCTCACTTCCTTGCCTGTACCTGCATCATGGAAGGTGTTGACAACAAGGTCGTACTTCTCCGGTATGACCATGAATTTCATACCATCTTGCCAGTCGCATAGACTGTAATAGCGGAAGTTCTGACTGACAAAGTCAGTACCTGTAGCTTCCTCTTTCTGAGCTTCCTTGATGGCAGAAGCCTTAGTAGCAGTCTTTTTTGCTCCTTTCGTCTTAACGATATAGGAATCCGCGCTTTGGGCTATCGCTGCCGTTGTAGCAAGGACAAAACCCGCCAAAACTATTAATTTCTTCATGAAGTGTTTTGTTTTGTTATTACGTAATATGGTGCAAAGATATATATTTTTTTTGATACTTGTGCCAAAATGACGTGACAATCAGTCATTTTTCTTTATTTTTTTTGTTTTTGGCACATGCTTTGCTATAAAATCGTTGACATTTCATGCATAAACAATAAAAAAAGTATATAATTATGGGAAAGATTATTGGAATCGATTTAGGAACAACTAACAGCTGTGTTGCCGTATTCGAAGGTAACGAGCCCGTTGTGATTGCCAACAGTGAAGGTAAGCGTACAACTCCTTCCGTCGTTGGTTTTGTGGAGAATGGTGAGCGAAAGATTGGCGACCCCGCCAAGCGTCAGGCTATCACCAACCCCAAGAACACTGTTTACTCTATCAAGCGTTTCATGGGTGAGAACTGGCAGCAGACGGAGAAAGAAATCTCTCGCGTGCCTTATACCGTAGTCAATGAGGGTGGTTATCCTCGTGTTGACATCGACGGTCGTAAGTACACCCCACAGGAAATCAGCGCTATGGTGCTGCAGAAGATGAAGAAGACAGCCGAGGACTATCTCGGACAGGAAGTAACGGATGCTGTCATCACCGTTCCTGCTTACTTCTCTGACTCTCAGCGTCAGGCTACCAAGGAGGCTGGACAGATTGCAGGCCTGAATGTTCGCCGTATCGTCAATGAGCCTACTGCTGCTGCTCTGGCTTATGGTGTTGATAAGGCCAACAAGGATATGAAGATTGCCGTCTTCGACCTCGGTGGTGGTACGTTCGATATCTCTATCCTCGAGTTTGGCGGTGGTGTGTTTGAGGTTCTTTCTACCAATGGTGATACCCACCTTGGTGGTGACGACTTCGACCAGGTCATCATCGACTGGCTCGTTCAGGAGTTCAAGAATGACGAGGGTGCTAACCTGAAGGACGATCCAATGGCTATGCAGCGTCTGAAGGAGGCTGCCGAGAAGGCCAAGATTGAGCTGTCAAGTTCTACTTCTACGGAAATCAACTTGCCGTATATCATGCCAGTAGCCGGTGTGCCCAAGCACTTGGTAAAGACTTTGACTCGTGCAAAGTTCGAGCAGTTGGCTCACGACCTCATCCAGGCTTGTCTGGCTCCTTGTCAGAAGGCTATCGCTGATGCCAAACTGAGCACTGCCGATATCGACGAGGTCATCCTCGTAGGTGGTTCAAGCCGTATTCCTGCCGTTCAGGAACTCGTGAAGAACTACTTCGGTAAGGAGCCTTCAAAGGGTGTGAACCCCGATGAGGTAGTTGCCGTT
This sequence comes from Prevotella sp., assembly GCA_017554145.1. Lineage (GTDB taxonomy): Bacteria > Bacteroidota > Bacteroidia > Bacteroidales > Bacteroidaceae > Prevotella. The sequence goes on from JAFZIZ010000013.1 coordinate 89,964, forward strand.
GGTGCTTCTATCCAGGGTGCTATCCTGAACAAAGAAGGTGGTGTAGGCGACATCGTACTGCTCGACGTTACTCCGTTGACACTGGGTATCGAGACCATGGGTGGTGTAATGACCAAACTGATTGAGGCCAACACAACCATTCCTTGCAAGAAGAGCGAGACATTCTCTACCGCTGCAGACAACCAGACAGAGGTAACCATCCACGTGCTGCAGGGTGAGCGCCCGATGGCTGCACAGAACAAGTCTATCGGTCAGTTCAACCTCACAGGTATCGCTCCCGCCCGTCGTGGTATTCCTCAGATTGAGGTTACTTTCGATATCGACGCTAATGGTATCTTGAAGGTTTCTGCCAAGGATAAGGCTACCGGTAAGGAGCAGGCTATCCGCATCGAGGCTTCGTCTGGTCTCTCTCAGGATGAGATCAACCGCATGAAGGCTGAGGCTGAGCAGAATGCCGAGAACGATAAGAAGGAGCGCGAGCGTGTTGACAAGCTGAATCAGGCTGACTCTATGATTTTCCAGACGGAGAATCAGTTGAAGGAGATTGGCGACAAGATTCCTGCAGAGCACAAGCCCGCTATCGAGAACGCCCTCCAGCAGTTGAAGGATGCCCACAAGGCTGGCGACATCGCTGCTATCGACACTGCCATTGCTGCCCTTAACAATGCTTGGCAGACCGCTTCACAGCAGATGTACCAGGGTGCACAGGCAGGTCCTCAGCCCGGTCAGGACAATCCTTTCAACGGACAGCAGACTCAGCAGGAGGCTCCAAAAGATGAGAACATCCAGGATGCTGACTTCGAGGAGGTAAAATAATAAACCCTTATTGATAAAAAAAGCGTGTAGCTCATATGAGTTACACGCTTTTTTGTATATCTATATACAGTTAACGATGACGATAGATAACGGCACGTTTGTCGGCTGAGATATAAAGTCCCTGAGTCGATGGGATGACACGCTGTCCCTGAAGGTTGTAGTAAACACCCTCTTCGCGCTTTGACGGAAGGATTCTGATGCCCGTTGCCTTCTGGATATAGTCCACACCCTTCTTGGCGTTGATTTTACCATAGCCCCAGCGGATAGGATTCTTTGCGGTAAAGTCGTCGTTGTCGCACGAATTTGCCAGAACATCCTTTATGTCGGCCAGCGTGAGTTTCGGATTAGCCTGCAGCCACAGGGCGATGATGCCCGCAACTGCGGGACACGCCATCGACGTACCGGACAGGCTTCCGTAGGGATAGCCCTCCCACGTCATATCGTCGATGTAGGTTGGGCTTGGGTCGCCACAGTAGTGATTCAATGATGATACCACGTTGACACCGGGAGCACAGACGACGGGCTGGGTGACGTCGTTGAACATCTGGCCATAGCTGCTGAACGTGGCGATGTCGCCCAAGGTCTCTGTCGCCGTTGACTCTTCCTCGCTGTCTGCGGTGTTGGGGCGGGCAGTAGTGTTGGCGCACCATGCTCCCACGCTGATGACATCGGGCGTACTTGTCCAGTCGCTGGCCGAAATAAGGTCGTCGCCAACGATATAGCCCTCCCCGATGTATGGGACGAACCTGTAGTTCTTCTGCCACAGGTCAACGGTAGTTCCGGGTGCTCCTGTCACGGTGATAGTCAGGGCGTAGTGTTTTGTCCGCCCTTCTGCCGCTTTGCAGAAGGCGCTGGGCATGACTGTCATTTCCATCTTGCCGTTTCCCATCGTGCGGACGCTGAGCAGCACCTTGCCTCTGAAATATTTCTCCAATTCAGGATAGTCGGCCGTGTTGATGGTGACCATCTGGTCGGGGTCGCCAGGAGTTACTTTGATGACTGGTGATGACCAGGTGTTTTCTACGATATTCATATCATTGTCGCGAGCCACCAGATTGAGACGCAATCCGATTTCGCCGTTCTGACTTCCACGCGTATAGCCTCTTACCCATTCTGAGAAATTATATACGAAGGAAGGCATAACGGGATCGTCGTCTTCAAATCCAGCCATGCCGGGAAAGACCGCCAGACCTACGCTAAACGATGGCTTGTCGTCAGCAAACTGATATTGGGCGTGGTATTGGCTGCCGCCTTCGTTGCCACTGGAAAATACGGGTATGGCATATTTGGAAAGGGCTGAGATGGCCTCGGGCATAGCACCTGTACCGTCGTGAGGCCCCATGTGGCTACCGATGCTGGCACTCAGCACCATGGGCTGGTCGCTCTGCTGGGCGTAGGCACTGGCAAAGGCTATGTATAGCTCTACAATCTGGCTGACCTCGGATATATCGTTATAGTTGGGATCCTTCTGTCCGCCACCTCCAGCACCCGGGTCGGTCTCTGCAGCCGCTGCCTCCTCTTCGGTAAAGAGAGAGGCCATAGGCAGATAGACAATATCTGCCTCGGGAGCCATTCCGCCAAACCCCTGTGGCGACCTCGAACCAGCGGCAATACCCGTGGTATGGCTGCCGTGCTCCAACGCCTTGGTGTCATAGACAAGCTTCGCGATGAGTTCAGGCGTGTCGAACACGCTGCCCGGAAACTCTATCTCACCAGCCACGGGATCGTTGAAGACAAACTTACGACCTTTGTCCGATAGCATATTATAGACGCACTTGATACGCGAACGCCCCTGGTCATCCTTGAAGGCAGGGTGATTGAAGTCCATGCCCATATCTATCACGCACACCGTTACGCCCTTGCCTGTAAGAGGTGTGGACACCTGAGAGGCGCTTCCGTCCACGAGGTCCACGCCAGTCGCCTGACGCGTCACATCGGTATTCAGTTCACCCTTATGGCCTACGTCTATGCGGAGTATGCCGTCCATCTGAGCGATGGTTTCCACCTTGTCGAGCGGCACCTGTATGATAGCCTGCTGTCCGATGCGCCCTCTGATGCTTGCGCCCTGCTTCCGCAGACGGGCATAGGTATCGGCAGCCCCTTCGTCAGCTACTTTCACGACGAGCATAAGCATGGGTTGCTGTGCTGGCGCAGCTTTCTTTCCGTCTACCGTTGTGCGCTCCAGTTTTGCTTTCTGTTCAGCTATACGAATCATGGCGTCGGTAGTCAGCACGCTCTGTGCCTCCATTCCCAGGGCCAATGTCAGAAAGATAGTCAGAATAACGATTGCTTTTATCTTCATAAGTAATATTTTAGTGAAACACATATTTAGATGATACGAAATAATTCCTTGAAATGCTGTCCGAAATTAGTTGTTTTTTTCGGCACAAACAAGAAAAAGCACCAATAATTAATCTTTTTGTCCCAAAACCGATGTTTTTTAAGACATATTAATAATTATAGAACTTTCCCCACATCATATTCCATTTTGCTTACCAGTCGTAGTCATCGACATAATTGTCAAAGGTCACCTCTCCCGTCCACCCATTTTCTCGGAACAGGTCGCGGATATCCTCCTGCAAGGCAGGTGGAATAAGACGCGAACCATTACGATACTCAAAATAGTATGTGCGATTGGTTAGTCCAATCACACCATGACGGACAGCGGGTTCCACACGTCTAGGCATATCACTCGTAAAGATGTTCATCATACCCTTGGCAAAGCGTACCTTCTGGTCGTTGCGAAACATCGGGCAATTGATAGTCGCTACACCTTCGAAATGTGGATTGACACACATATAGGAACTATAGGTATGTGGTACATACTGCCCTGCAAGCCATCGCAGACACTGGGAGCGCAACGGGCACTCATCGACATAACATACAGTGTAGCCATTCTTGGCTTTCTCCATCAATAATTCTTTCTTGACGCTCATAATTTCTATGTTTATAAAATTGTTTTTTGTTGGTTCTTCATGGTGTGTTTCCAGTGTTTTCCATGAATCCAGTTTCCATTCTCACAGTGTTCATTGAACACTGCAAAGGTACAAAATTTAACATGCGGTTTGCAAGTCTTTTCAATTAAAATATGTAAAAATATCACCAAGTGAGGGACTGTCCTCAAAAATGTGAGGGACTTTTCGAGTCAACGTGAAATAAAATTAAGTTTAACCCAAGTCAACCCTTATCGCAAGTAGGACTCCTAGTAGTCAACTAAAATCGTTAAACTACAGGCTATCGTATAGTTCGATTACTTCAAACGATGAGTCCGTAGGCTTCGGACTCTCAGTCCGTAACTAACGGACTGGCAGTCCGACGGGACGTACTAAAAGATACTATTCAAGTATTCCACATAAATACTAATGCCAATATTTAGCCTTTATAATAAAAAAGGGCAAAGGCTCGCAAGTTTCCAGTATTATTTAGTATATTTGCATCGAAATGTTGGATGAGATTAGGAAAGAAAAAGAACTATATTTCCATGAAACAGATAGAAAGAATCAAGACGATGGAGCAACATCTGGATCGAGTTTCGCAGGCAGTGATGAAACTGTCGTCAGCACTCGATGAGTATACTGAGGCGCAGGAGGCACTTCGTGAATTGGAGTCTTATTATAGTAGTGATGAATGGAAACAGGACTTTGCTGATGACGAGGCAGGGCTGTTACCAAAGGACTTGAAGCGTGGTGTCCTCAGCGAAGATGCTATCTGGAATGTGTTGGAAGATAGCCGTAATATCAATACACGTATGGAAGAAGTGCTAAACATTTAGTTTTTTCAATGAAATCCACTTTCGGTGTGAATTCAACATTTATCCGAATAAAAAAATATTGAATTCCTTGCGACTTTCAAATTAATTCTTTATTTTTGCACTTGAACACTGGCGCGAAGCCTCAGTGGAGGTGCCAGTGTAACTTTCGTGGAATATTAACATAGCGTTAGTGCTATATTCGGTGATGTCCCTGAACCTAGGAAATTCATAAGACACTCACAGAACGAATAAGTACCAGCGTCTACGCGATAGCGTGGACGGGACTTATCTCTGTGATGGGTTTTCCTAGGACCTTGGGGCATCGATAAGCGCCTTTCCGCGCTTCTTTGTGTCCTAAGGTTCTATGTTTTGAACCCATTATCATCCGAACAGATAGTCCTTTCGCCTAAAACAATTAATGATAAACTTATGGCAGAAGAGTTACAGAAGGCGTTAGACTTATGTAATAAGAATGAGTTTGACAAGGCTCTACCTCTACTTGAAGAGATAGTAAAAACTAATCCTCAGGAATCTGAGGCTTGGCGTGTATTGGCTCAAATTCACTGGAACTATATGCATGAACCAGACAAGGCATATGATGAATTGATAGAGGCTCTTCGGTGTGAGCCAAAAAACATATGGGCTCTTGTGTTAATGGGGAATCTGTTAACAAAAGAGATGAATGATCCCGAGCATGCCAAGGAGTATTATGATAAAGTTTTGGAATATCATCCAGACAATGCTATAGCCCTAAACAATATTGGTGCAACATATATGGAGCGCAAAGACTATGAGGGGGCATTACCTTATTTGGAGAAAGCAATGTCAATTGATGATTCATATGCCAATTCTTATTATGGTTTAGGTCTTTGCTATTATAAACTCGGTAGGTTGGAAGATGCTTTTGAGATTTGTCATAAAGGATCTTTAAGGTCATCAGACCGCCCAGAAAATCCTGCTGTACGTGAAGAATTGGTTAAACTTTACGTCACTGTGGCAAAAGACTATGCAGATAAAACCAATTATATTAATGTATGGAAAGGCATCAAGGATGAACTCGAAGCAGTTGACCATATCAACATTCGTTTTGCCGAAGATAAAGATATCAATGTATTAGCCAAGTTGGAGTATGCTCCTCTACATGCAGCAAAGGAACATGTAATAAGGTATAACCCCTATAAAGACTTTGTAGAGCACCTGTTTATTCATGAAATGATGCACTTGAAGATGAGTCAACAAGCAACAAAAGCAAATAGGGGAAAGGCTGTTGTCAGTTCGGAGAATACAAGGAATGCATTTAAAAGGCGTTATCAGAGATTCATGCAGAACACACATAGCCATATTCCCGCCTCTGAAATGAACAAGGTAATATCTGGACTTGCTGATGGATTAGGTCTTCAGTTGATGAACTGCCCACTTGATTTGTTTGTTGAGCATAGTATCTATACAGACTACAAGATTGTACGACCTATCCAACTGCTGTCTCTTTTCCATATGGAACAGGATAATATCAACGCCGTTAAGCAAACTGCCGCTAATGGGTTCTTTCCTAAAGAGATAGTTTATGCCAATAAGGTTATGAATATCGTTACAAGCATGCACTTTAAGGACATGTATGGTATTAATCTTATAGGTCAATATCGTCCAACGAAACAAGAATTAGATCATGCAAAAGATCTCTATGAAGAGTTCAAGGCATATCTGAATACATACAAAGCAGGAGATGAATATGAGATGCTTGAATATTTCGTGCAGTCTTTCAAGATGGATGAGCTTGTAGAGATTGTAGACGAGAATCAGGTAACAGCAAGTATGAAAGCAAATCTCTCAATGAAAAGTGATTTGAAAGATTTGGCAGAAGGTGCCTTGTCTGAAGAAGATGCAGATGTTGCAAACGCTCAATTTGCCTTGAATCACCAAGACGGAGCAGACCCAACAGAGACGATGATGATGTCAATGTATATGTTGGGAGCAATGGAATACTTTGACACCCTTGATTCCAGTGATGTACATCGCATTGCTTTAGAAATAGCAATGGTAGGTGTAAAAGGAATCAACCCGAAAGGGAAATATTCGATAAAGTCAATTCCAGATAAGGAGTTTGGCGGATATGAGTTTTTAGCCTATTATTATGTTAGTTGGGCTCGTGCTATCCCCGAGAAACTCAATCATCTTGGTTTACCTTTCTCAAAGGCATATGATTCAGCATTGCAGATGTATAATACAAAGAAAGGAAAGAAATGAGCGACTTAGAAGAACTTCGTCAGGCTATCGTTAAGTTCACACAAGAACGAGATTGGGATCAATTTCATAATGGAAAGGATTTAGCTCTTGCACTATCTATTGAAGCAGCAGAACTGAATGAGGCTTTCTTATGGAAAGAAGCAAAAGACGTAAATGTGGAAAAAGTTAAGGAAGAGCTTGCTGATATCATTAATTACTCCATTTTGATAGCAGACAAGTATAACCTTGATATCAAGCAAATAGTCCTCGATAAAATAAGGAGAAATGCCGAAAAGTATCCTGTAGATAAAGCCTACGGGAGCGCAAAGAAATATAATGAGTTATGAATAACAGACGAGTCGTTTATAACGAAACCCAACAACAATTTTTCCAAGATGTAGATTCGAAGAACTTTCTTGGAAAGATGGTGAGTAAGGCTCAAGAGTTAGAACTTCGGGTATCCTCTCAAGAGCAAGTCTCATGGGCGAATAATGCACCAAAAATAAAAGAATTACTTGAGGTTAGTGGTATTAACGACTCATACGTAACTTTTGAATATCTTGTTCCTTATCGTAGAAGCCGAATTGATTGCATGATTTATGGAAGCGACAATCAAGACTATGGTAATGTTGTACATATTGAGCTGAAGCAATGGAGCAATCAAACCGTTAAGTCCGATGAGATAGATGCAAATTTCCAAGTGAAAAACGAAAACGATGAAGACGATGCAGATTATAATATTGTAGCACTAACTGGCGGCTCTTACAAATTAGAATCACACCCTTCTCAACAAGTTCGTGGTTACGACAACTACCTGACAGGCTTTATTGAGGTGTTAAGTACCAAACAAATAGGTCTCAAAGGCATAGCTTATTGCTACAATTATTCACGTTATCCTAAGAAGAAAGGAACTCCAACCGTATTATATGATGCTAAGTATGATGCCCTACAACGTGAATACAGAACATATTCGAAAGATGAACTAAATGAAATTGCCGCAGAGATCAGAGAAAAGCTTTGTCACGGAAACGGATTCAACATTTTCAATAAAATGATGAACTCGAAAATCAGAAGTTCAAAAAAACTCCTTGAAGCCGCTTCAAAGATGATAGAGGAAGGCAACTACGACTATTTTTCACTCATTGAGGAACAAATAACTGCGAAGAATGCCATTATGGATGCAATCCGTAAAATGGAGAAACACGATAAGAGCGTGATTATAGTAAAAGGTGGCCCAGGCACAGGTAAGACTGTAATTGCACTTAGTATCTTGGCAGAATTAGCTGGAAATAAGAGAAAACAATATAATCTTCATTATGCCACAAAGTCAAAACCTCTGCTTGAAGGTGTTCGTCACCAGTTAAAACCAGTTGCAAGGCCTTTGTTTTCAAATGTACTACAATTCATTCCTGCCAACTTTAATTCTAATGATTTAGATGTGCTTTTAGTTGACGAGGCGCACCGAATTACATTGAGTCCGAATCATCAATATACAAAACCAGAGAAAAGAACGGATATGACGATGGTTGACACTCTTATCAACTGCGCAAAGGTTGTAGTCTTTTTCATTGATGATAAGCAGGCTATTCGTTCCCAAGAAATTGGATCGACGGAAATGATTCGAAATGCAGCTAATAGATTTTCAGCAAACATCTATGAAACAGAGTTATATTCTCAATTCCGTTGTAATGGTTCTGATAATTATCTAGATTGGCTGGATCAGATTATGTATAATCAAAAAATTACTTCCCACTTCAAGAGTAATGAATTTGACTTTAAGATTTTCGATGATCCACAAAAGCTTTACGATGCTATCAAGGAGCAAGACAATAAAGAAGGGCAATCAGCCCGTATATGTGCTGGTTTCTGTTGGCCCTGGTCAGACAAGACCGATGAAAATGGCGATTTGAGAAAGGAAGTAGAGATAGGTTCCTTTGCTATGCCTTGGGAAACAAAAGAGTCTATAAAGCCAAGACCTAAGGGATATGTTCAGTGGTATGAATGGGCTTATAAACCTGAAGGTATTAAACAGGTGGGGTGTATATATACTGCCCAAGGATTTGAATTCGACTATATTGGTGTCATTGTTGGCAATGATTTAAGATACGACAAATCTTCTGGTAATTTATATACCGATATTACTGCAACGAAGGATCCCATGCTTAAGAGGTCAAAAGAGGGTTTTGACGATTATGTACGTAACATCTATCGTGTTTTAATGTCAAGAGGTATGAAGGGATGTTATGTCTATTTCTGTGACCCAGAAGTTGCTACATATTTCCAACAGATGATGTTGCCTGCTCCAAAAGAGGAAGAAAAAGTGCAAATGGCAGAGATTGTTCCAATGGTATCTCAAAGCGAGCAATACACAACATATTTGCCAGTATTCTCTATGAAAGCAGCTTGTGGATACTTTGGTGAAGGTGAATTGGTAGAAGAAGACGGCTGGATGAAAGTAGATGGAATGGGAAAATTGAATCGCAATATGTTTGTTGTTCAAGCATCAGGGCGTTCTATGGAACCGCGCATTCATGATGGAGATTATTGTGTATTTCGCGCTATTCCTGCAGGAAGCAGACAAGGCAAGATTGTATTAGTTCAACATCGAAATTTTTATGATGATGATTCTGGTGGCGCCTACTCTATCAAGAAATACTCTAGCTCTTGGAGTGGCAATGAATCGGATGGCTACCAGCATGAAAAAATCGAGTTGATTCCTCTAAATAATGACTATAAAACTATTGTCATTAACAGAGAAGATATAGAAGATGATGAAGAACCATTTATCGTAATTGGCGAGTTTGTTGGAGTAATCAATTGAAATCTCAAATAACAATATATAAGAATCAAGTGACATGTACTTGATTCTTTTGTATTTTACTTTCTTATGTGTATCTTTACAAATAGAAATATGGTTGGAAGATGTCGGATGTATGAGGTCTGATGGCTGATGTAAAATAAAATTATAATCCCAAAGAAATGATATTAGGATGTGCCATAGCGATGAGAATCGCTATGGCATTTTTTTCAAAAAGTACCATTTAATACATAATAGTATGTAACGAAATGTTACATATAGATACAGAAGATAATTAACTATCATACCAATATGTTATATAAAATATGGCCAAACAGGTGAACGAATCTTGGTCAAACGGGTGAATAAAATGTGTCCAAATGACGGAACTTAAATTATTCTTTGTATCTTTGCAAAAGAAAGATGATAAAAATGAAACAGGATCAAATTGTAATATATCAAGACGAAAACAACGCCATACAACTTGAGGTTAGAATGGATGGTGAAATGATATGGCTGACACGACAGCAGTTGGCAACGTTGTTTGGCAGAGACTATAAGACTATCAGTAAACATATCAATAATGCACTCAAGGAGGAATTGGCTGATGAAGTGGTAGTCGCAAAATTTGCGAATACCACTTCATCATGGTGAAAGTGGTGGTGAATCTGATTAATCAGAAGAATTGATAAGATCTGATGATACTGGTATTCAAGTAATATGGGTATGAAATATAATTTGTACCTTTGCAAACGAAATATGGCTGAAAGATGTCGGATGGCATTTATGGTTCATGGTGAAGGGTGAAAGGTTCATGATTGAAGAATAAAACGAGATAAAGATATGAATAACGAGATATGAGTGAGAACAAGGAACTGTATTTAGACTTTGACGAGTATATCCGTCAGGGGGAGCCAGAACAACGGGTAAAGGCAGGCTACTGGCAGACGGCTATAGGACTTCAGGCAGTGGACGGGCTGAAGACTTCGAAGTATCTGCAACAGACGGCTCGCAGGAACATCGAGGGTGAGATAACCATCGACGAAGCACGCGAGTTAGTGAACCAGTACTACGTCACTAAGACGGCTCATGATGCCAACGATGAGGACAAGGAAGAGGCTGACCGCGTGTCATCGAACATCGTGAAAGTTCTGTCCAGTCCTACTTTTGACTTCAGTACGGGTGGCTACCAGTCGGTGCATCGCCGTGTTTTTGAAGGCGTGATGAAGCATGCTGGAGAGTTGCGGAAATATGACATTACCAAAAAGGAATGGGTGCTGGAAGGCGACACGGTGCTTTACCTGAACTGGGAGGATCTGCGCAGGGCTATGGACTATGACCTGAAGCTGGAACGCGCTTACAGTTACAAAGGGAAAACTCAGGACGAGATGATTAGCCATCTGGCACATTTTGTGTCAAAGCTGTGGCAGATTCACGCTTTCGGTGAGGGTAATACTCGTACTACAGCCGTTTTTACCATACAATATCTGCGCTCGCTTGGGTTTAACGTAAACAATGAGCAGTTTGCACGTCACTCATGGTATTTCCGTAATGCGCTGGTCAGGGCCAACTACCGCAATGTGGCAAAGGGAATTGAATATACTCCTATCTATTTGGAGCGTTTCTTCCGCAATCTGCTATTGGGAGAGCAGTGGGATTTGCGTAATCGCTACCTGCATATCCACCCCACAGAAGCGTGGAGCGTTCAACCCAATTTGGCATCACCAGAAAGCACCCGACAAGCTGGTAGCAAGTTACCCGACAAGCTACCCGACAAGTTCAATACCAAGAGTCAATATATCAAGAACTTAGTGAAACTTGTCGGTAACAAGGAAATGTCTATAAAAGAAATGCTTGCAGGCTTAGATCTGAAGGACAGAGAGAGTTTTATGAACGTCTATCTCAACCCTGCAATAAAAGAGAAGTTCATCTGTTTGCTGTATCCAAAATCACCCCGTCATCCACGTCAGAAGTACCTGTTGACGGTGAAAGGATTGGCACTTTATAACGAATTGACAAAGTAATATTTTCGAGTTTTCCATACTATAAAAGATGTCGGATGTATGAAGGCATTTATGGTTCATGGTGAAGGGTGAAAGGTTCATGATTGAAGAAATAAAACGACCCGCCGATTTAAGCATTGTAAAGAGGCTTGGCGGGTTCTCGTGATGCAAAAGTACGAATATTTTTGAATATATAATGATTTTGCTTAGAAATCTTTTGTATTTCAGATTTTATTAACTTTTATACACTGCATTATTACAATGCGGGAAGGATGTGTTTCCAGACGAGGTTAAGTTCACCTTGCAGGTCCTCAACGTTGGAGGTGATAGCGATGACGGTGTTTTTGTCGGGAACGACGATGATGTATTGACCTCTGGCACCATCAGCACGGAAACAGCCAGGACGACAGCGCCACATCTGATAGCCGTAGCCTTGCATCCAGTCGCTGGTCTCCTTGGTCATACCTTTTGCTGTGGCATCCTCCATACGAGTGCCTGGGTTGATGCTCTCTACTTGCTTCTTCGACATCTCGGCAACCCAATCGGCAGGAATCAGTTGCTTGCCGTTCCACTCTCCTTTCTGCAAAAGCAGTTGACCCATCTTCGCCAGATCTTCTGTCTTGAGATAAAGTCCCCAACCACCACAGTTGATACCTTGTGGACTCTCATCCCATTGAGGCTTGTCAATATGCAGGGGTTCAAAGAGGCGGGTATTCAGATAGTCAACTACCTTTTCGCCCGTTACCTTTTGGACGATGGCAGAGAGCATATAGGTGCCAAGGCTGTTATAAAGGTAGAACGTGCCAGGCTCATGCTTGACGGGTTGAGCAAGAAAGACGGTTGCCCAGTCTTGATCAGGTGCGCCACGGAAGGATGGCTCTTCATCGTGTCCGCACGACATCGTCAGCAGGTCACGAACAGTCATTGCCTTCAGATTATCGCTTACCTCAGCAGGCAGTTTGTCAGGGAAGTAGTCGATGACTTTGTCTGTCAATTTCATCTTACCATCAGCAATGGCAAGTCCTACAGCTGTAGCTGTGAAGGTCTTGCTGACGGAGTGAAGCACATGGGGTATGGTGTCTACTCCCTCACTCTGCCATTTGCTATAGATGACATTGCCGTCCTTGACAATCATCACACTATGGATGTCCATCGAGTCGTTAGCCGCTTCTTGGAAGAAAGTATCCATAGCGGATGCTACGCTATCAGGAGTTTCTGCACGTGGCAGGTCAATGACTTCCGCTGTTTGCGGATTGTTCTTACATGCCGTCAATGCTATCAGCATCAAAGCAGCGAAAAGGGTCTTTTTCCTCATGTTAGTCTAATTGTTTTATGTTAGTTTGTTGTTTTGTGTTAGAAGAACAGCAGACGCTGTACCCAATAGACGAGGATACCACTGAGATAGCCAACGAAGGCTATCCATGTGATACGCTTCATGTACCAGCCGAAGGTAATCTTCTCCAAGCCCATAACGACAACACCAGCGGCAGAACCTATGATGAGCATCGAACCTCCGACACCCGCGCAGTAAGCCAACAACTGCCAGAAGATACCGTCAACAGCCATCGCACCATCAGCAGCCACAGGATACATTCCCATACAGCCTGCTACCAAAGGTACATTGTCAACAATTGACGAGAGTACACCGATGATACCGTTGATGAGGTAGTAGTTGCCAGAGAAGGCTTCGTTGAGTCCCTCACCCATTGCTGTGAGGACGCCAATCTCCTGAAGAACGCCGACAGCCATGAGGATACCAAGGAAGAACATAATGGTAGAGAGGTCGATCTTCGACATGATATCGCTGACGCGCTTCGCCATTGTATCATCCTCATCGGTATTGTAATGGAATATCTCTGTCGTAGTCCACAAGATACCGAGTACGAGCAGGATACCCATGAACGGTGGCAGGTGGGTAATGGTCTTGAAGATAGGTACGAATACCAGACCGCCAACACCCAACCAGAAGATGATATCGCGCTGAACTTTCGTAAACTGGCTGACATCGGCTTTAGGCAGATTCTGTTCTTTGTCGAACTTTCCCTTCAGCGAGAGACTGAGGATGAGTGCAGGGATAATCATTGATACCAATGAAGGGATAAATATCTCAGTAAGTACACCCTGTGTCGTGATGACACCTTTGATCCACAACATGATGGTGGTAACATCACCAATCGGTGAGAAGGCTCCACCAGAGTTAGCCGAGATAATGATAAGGGCGGCATAGATCAGACGCTCTTCGCGCGACTGCACGAGTTTACGCAACACCATAATCATCACGATAGACGTGGTAAGGTTGTCGAGGATAGCCGACAGGAAGAATGTCATAAAGGCAACACGCCACATCAATTTACGCTTTGAGCGCGTCTTCAACGTATCACGGACGAAGTTGAAACCACCGTTGCTATCGACAATCTCCACAATCGTCATCGCACCCATCAGGAAGAACAGTGTGCCAGCGGCATCACCCAGATGGTGCTCAATGACTTCCGCAATATGATGTACCACACCATCGCCTGCAAACTCTGGATAATACATGCCAGGATTTACCATCAGCAAGGTCCAGCAGACTACACACATCAGCAGGGCGATGGCTGCTTTGTTGATTTTCGTCACGCTCTCCAAAGCAATACAGAGATAGCCAATTACGAAAGCGATGACAATAAGTAATGTTAATGTTGCCATTGTATGTCTTTTTTAATCAAATATCTTGAATGCGTAGCCTTGTTCCTTCAACCACTCGATGGCTTTGGGCAAGGCGGTCCTTAACTTGTCTATCGATTTGAGGGAATCGTGGAAGGTGATGATGCTGCCGTTACGCGCATATCGCTTCACATTATTATATATATCCTCGGCTGTCATCCATTTGGAATAGTCGCGTGTCACCAAGTCCCACATCACGATGCGGTATTTCCTGCCCAACCAAGCATATTGGGCAAGACGCATCCAACCATGAGGCGGGCGCACCAGATTGGTATGCAGATAGGCATTTGCCTTCTCGACATTATAACTGTATTCGTGGATGCTATGACGGAAGCCGCTGATATGGTTGTGGGTATGATTACCGATACGGTGCCCCTCGTCAACTACACGTTGATGCAGTTCGGGATATTTACGGGCATTGTCACCTACCATGAAGAAGGTTGCCTTGATGCCGTAATGCTTGAGGGTATCGAGGATAAACGGCGTGGCCTCGGGGATAGGACCGTCGTCGAAAGTCAGATAGACTGCTTTCTCCTGACGATCCATACGCCACGTTGCCCTGGGGTAAAGCCAGCGCAACCACATTGCCGGTTGCTCGATAAACATATTCTTCTATCTATTAGATACCCAGATTACCACCACGCTCCTGGAATGTCTTTAGGACATTGTTCAGTACGGGCTCTTGCTTCTGTCCCCACTGCTCGTCAACGCCCTCGCCCAATTGCAAGAGTTGGTTGAGGATATAGATGTGCATATAGCAACTGTCTTCCGACAGGCTGAACTGCTGATTGTCGAGGTTCAGATACCAGGTGACATACTGCATGGAGTTCTTCCAGAGTTGATTGACAAGTTGCATGGCTTTCTGCTTGTTGCCTATTGCTGCCCATGCACGAGCCATATCCAATGAACCTGAACTATAGCCATGAGGAATATTATAGCCAGGCAGTTCTTTCTCGCAGAGGTTAAGTACCTCTTCTGCCTGCTTGTTCTTTCCTTCACTGACAAGTTGAACAGCGAGTCTTGAGATGATACGACGATGCGTGTAGCACATACGCATCACAGTCTCATCCAGATAGACGCCCTTCGTTTTGGCACCACCAAACTTAAAGCGATGCATCACATTGTCGTAGGTACGTTTCGTATCGAAGTTCTTTACGCCTTCGATGTTCTTACCATCAATGCTGGTCGTAAACGGAGTGATGCGGTAGGCAAGACCCTCGGTAATGGTATTGTCACCCAAGTTGATGTAGTTCTCATCACCTACAGATACTGCCACATAGATAGGACGCGTCCAGTTACACTCTGCCAACATCTCCAGAATCATCAGGTCACCCTTGTAGAGTGCTGTCTTACCCTTGAGAGAGATAATCATCTTATCAGGGATAGAGTCGGAAGCCATCATCATACCACTCTTACGCACGGCCTCTTTGTCAATTGTCATATAGAGCGTGTCGGTAGGAATGACGTGGAACTCCGATGTCTTAGAACGTACCCAGTACTTGAGGATATTCTTCAATTCGAAAGGATCCTCGCCAAACTGTGCTTTTGCCTCTTCAGGATTCTGCTTGTAGAAATCCAGTATCGCCTGCTTCATGCTCGGCTCAATGGCGACATACTCATTCGTACCTGCACAGTATTCCAGACGGCTCCACGTAATGGGAACAGATGGGGAATCGTAGGCTGGACGACACATCTGGTCGATATACCAGTCGGTCTGCAGATAAGAGAGGTTGCAGACACGGGCATCGGTACGGAAGCCTTCTACATCCTGATTATACCACAAGGGGAAGGTATCGTTATCACCGTTGGTGAAGATAATCGGATTACCTTCATCTTGCAAGGACATCAGATAGTTCTGTCCGAAGTCACGGCAGCAATAGCGACCAGAGCGATCGTGGTCGTCCCATGTCTGGGATGCCATCTGAATAGGAACGAGCAGACAGGCTAACGATATCACAGAGGCAACGATGAGTTGTCCGTTCTTCAGTTTACGATTAATCAGATCGATAATAGCAGCAACACCAATACCACACCAGATAGCGAAAGCATAGAACGAACCTGCGTATGCATAGTCACGTTCACGAGGCTGCATCGGTGTCTGGTTGAGGTAGATAACGATAGCGAGACCTGTCATGAAGAACAGGAAGAAGACGATCCAGAACTGACGAATACCAGCAGGCTCTATCTCTGTCTTTTCCTTGCCATCCACGACGATGCGGTTCTTACGGGTGTACCATGACTGCCAGAATAGTCCGATAAGACCTAACAACAGAGGCAAACAGTAGAATACGTTATGTCCCTTGTTCTCTTTCAACTCATCAGGCAGCGTATTCTGGTCCCCCAAGCGCCAAGAGTCAAACCAGTCGAAACCGGTAATCCAGTTGCCATGTTCCAGTTCTCCATTACCCTGTAGGTCGTTCTGACGACCAGCGAAGTTCCACATGAAGTAACGCCAGTACATGAAGTTACATTGGTAAGAGAGGAAGAAGCGCATGTTCTCCAACTGATTGGGAACCTTCACGCTCAACATCTCGCCACAACGGTCATACATCTCCTCATGACCATCGATCGATCCGCCCATCCAACTCTCGTAGGCAGCACGATGTGCCGAACTGTACATACGAGGGAAGAACATATTTTGGGCATACTGGTACTCGTCTTTATTGCGTACTACGAAGTATTCGTCCTTCTCGTCGGCAGAAGCCTTTTCCTTACGTTGCCATACAGGTGCACCCTTCTTCATGACAGGTTTACAGTATTCACCGTCTTTCTCCAAGGCAACCTGTGAGGTATAGGCCTGTCCGTAGAACAGCGGACGCTGTCCATATTGCTCACGACCAAGGTATTCGCCCAGAGTGAAGATATCCTCTGGGGAATTCTGGTCCATCGGAGGATTTGCCGATGAACGAATGACGATGAGGGCGTAGGATGAATAGCCAATCATCAGCATCAGCATACAAAGCAATGATGTGTTCTTGATGCGCGCCGTCACTAGCCACTGGCCTTTCTGCTTGTATTGCAGGACGAGCCATAAGACGATGAGTACCACGATACCAATCAGGACAGCACTCCAGCCATGTCCGTAGAAAGGAATACCCAACATGGCAACAGCCAATAGGAAAGCGATATTCTGGCGACTCTGACTGACATCACGATGCGTCTCATAAATCGCCCATATCATAATACCGATCAACAGGAAGATATAAACAATCTCACCGGTATTGAACGGACAACCAAGGACGTTGACAAACAATAGTTCGAACCATCCACCTACCTGTACGATGCCAGGCACGACACCATAGAGTACGGCAGCCAAGATGACGAAGGATATTCCCAATGCTATCAGTGAGCCGTAGAGGTCTTTTCTGGGCAGGCTCTGTGGGAACTTACGATAGTAATATACCAATACGATGGCTGGCAGACATAGCAGGTTGAGCAGGTGGACACCGATACTCAAGCCCGTCATATACATAATCAGGATTAGCCAACGGTCACTATGAGGCTCGTCGGCATGGTCTTCCCATTTCAGTATCAACCAGAAAACTACTGCCGTAAAGGCGGAAGAGTAAGCATATACCTCACCCTCGACAGCCGAAAACCAGAATGTGTCGCTGAATGTATAGATCAATGCACCTACCATTGCCGAACCTTCGATAGCGATAGTCTTGGCAAGTGTCAATTCGCTCCAGTCCTTAATCAGCAGACGGCGCACCAAGTGCGAGATCGTCCAAAACAAGAACAGAATAGTGGCGGCAGACAACAAAGCACTCATGATATTCACCATCCGAGCCACTTGTGTGGGGTCACTGGTAAACTGTGAGAACAGATTGGCTGTCAGCATGAAGAACGGGGCACCGGGTGGGTGACCTATTTCCAGTTTATAGCCTGTGGAGATAAATTCCGGACAGTCCCAGAAAGAGGCTGTCGGTTCGATTGTAGAGCAATATACGAAGGCAGCAATAAGAAAGCTGACCCAACCAAGGATATTGTCTACCAGTCTGAATTGTTTCATGATTTATATTGTCAATGTTTGATTCTAAGCTGCAAAGGTAACATATTTAATTGACAATTGGCGATTGGCAATTGATAATTTATACTAAAAAAACAATTGGGCACCATAAATCAGCACCACATAACGCAGGAATTTGCCGATGGTGATACTGGTAATTGAGATGGGAATGTTAGCGCGCATCAGTCCTAAGACGATGGTGATGGCACTGCCGAGGATAGGTACGAAGGCGAAGAATCCCATCCAAGCACCACGTCCTCCCATGAAGCGTGTCGCCTTGTCGAGTTGCTCCTTGCTGACGTGCAGGTATTTCTCTATCCATTCGAGTTTACCCAAGCGACCGACGGTGAAGTTGAACATGCCGCCTGCCACATTGCCGATAGTACCATAGATAATCAGTCCCCAAGGGTCAAGACCTGCTGCCAATAGCCCCATCATCACCGCCTCACTGGAAAACGGGAAGAATGAGCCCGCCACGAAAGCCGTGATGAGCATACCCCAGTAGCCGTAACTGATTAGAAGAGCGATGATGACATCCATAGGTTATAACCTGTGAGTACAAGAGCGATGATGCTGATAATACAGAACGTGATATTGGTCACCTTCGTATGCGTCAGTGCGATATAATGCCCGATTAGTGGTGCCGTATTGATAATCATAATGCGTATCAGCATATCAAAGTGTTGTGGTTGCAGACAGATAAATACTGTTGTCAGGAAATCTATCCAGATGAAGATGCTGAAGAGTTGACGGATACGAATCTTGTCATAAGTACTGGTACGCCAGAAATGTACCGTACCGATAACGGCAAGGACGATCAGAAAGGCGAAGGTGGCTATCTGTCCCGTGTTGAGGACGCTGAAGTCAAACGGGAGTTGGAAGTCTGTCAACAAGGCGAAATGGTCGATGAGCCATGTGAAGTCCTCCTGATAAATCAGCCAACAAGAGCCCAACCAATAGGGCGTGATGATACCCAAGAGGGATGCTAGGAACGTTCTCCAAGAGAGTGTCTGTAGTCTGGTCAGCATCAATGCCCATAGAACGGGTACATAAAAGAGGATATGTATAAAGGTGAGACTTGCCAGTCCTACGCATAAAAAACCATAATAGGTCCATCCTGTGGAGGCTTTGTCCTGATAAGAGCGAAACAGTATCAGACAAGCAGCCACGACACATAGTTGAGTGAAGTTACCTGGCAGCGAAGGAAACAGGAAGCACGCCATACAGGAGAGCACCAAGAAGGTTGCCGACACGATGCGTGAGTAGATGCGGATAAGGGCGTTGCTGTTGTTTAATTCCACCATCAGATAGGTCGTCAACAGAAAACATGCAAACTGTAGCCACCACTGCTCCTTCACGAGTCCGCCCAAAAGCCACATGCCTATCGCATAACATAGAGCGATAGGCAATGCTATTCTACTTTCCGATACCTTATTCTGTAATCGCTTTACCAACTTTACCTCTTTAACCTTTAACCTATAACCGTTAACCTTTACAGGTCTGCTCCGATATCACGACGGAAATACTTGTCTGTGAACTGAATTTTCTGAGCCTCTTCGAACGACTTCTGCAAGGCTTCTGCCTTGTCCTTTCCATAGGAAGAGACAGCAATGACACGACCACCGTTGGTGACTACCTGTCCGTCTTTCAGTGCCGTACCGCTATGGAAGACGATAGAACCTTCCACGTTCTCAATACCGCTGATGGGATAGCCCTTCTTGTATTCCTGAGGATAACCGCCACTGACGAGCATCACGCAGACGGCAGCACGGGGGTCGAACTCAATGGCGTGCTGGTCGAGATTACCTGCTGCCACTCCTTCAAAGAGGTCTACGATGTCGCTCTTCAGGCGCAGCATCACACTCTCTGTCTCTGGGTCGCCCATACGACAGTTGTATTCAATCACCATCGGCTCACCTTTCACATTGATGAGTCCGAAGAAGATAAAGCCTTTGTAGTCGATATTCTCGGCAGCCAAGCCCTCAACGGTAGGACGGATGATACGGTCTTCTACCTTCTGCATCCACTCTTTCGTAGCGAAGGGAACAGGCGTTACACTACCCATGCCGCCCGTATTCAGACCTGTATCGTGCTCGCCAATGCGCTTATAGTCTTTTGCCTCAGGCAGGATCTTGTAGTGCTGACCGTCTGTCAAAACGAAGACACTGCACTCGATACCACTCAGGAACTCCTCGATAACCACTCTGGAAGAGGCATTGCCGAACATACCGCCCAGCATCTCCTTCAGTTCCTTCTTCGCTTCGTCGAGGGTGGGGAGAATCAGTACGCCCTTACCGGCACAGAGTCCGTCGGCCTTCAAGACGTAGGGAGCCTCGAGTGTTTCCAAGAAAGCTAAACCTTCCTGCAGGTGTTCACCATCGAACGTCTCGTATTTGGCTGTCGGGATATTGTGACGCTGCATGAAAGCCTTGGCGAAGTCCTTTGAGCCTTCGAGCACGGCACCTGCCTTTGAAGGACCGATGACGGGGATGTCCTTCGTGCGAGCATCCTCTTTCAGGTTGTCGTAGATACCCTTTACCAGCGGGTCTTCAGGACCTACCACCACCATATCTATCTGTTTCTCCACACAGAAAGCCTTCACTGCCTCGAAATCATCAGCCTTCATGCTGACGTTTTCACCACAGTTACTCGTACCAGCATTACCTGGTGCAATATACAGTTTCTCACACTTCTCACTCTGAGCGATTTTCCAAGCCAGTGCATGCTCACGACCGCCACTGCCTAACAATAATATCTTCATTCTTCCGTCGATTTTTAAAAATAATGTTGCAAAGTTAGGCATTTTAATTGAAATCTGAGAAATATTCCGTAATTTTGTGCGCAGTTTTGAGATACTTTATGAATTAAGGACTATGGAATATATGTCTCAGGAAGGCTACGACAAACTCGTTGCCGAACTTCGTCACATGGAGAGTGTAGAACTGCCTCAGGTTCGCGAGGCTATTGCCGAGGCGCGTGATAAGGGCGATCTCAGCGAGAACTTCGAGTATCATGCCGCCAAGCGTGAGCAGTCGCGCCTATTGGGTCGCATCCGCTTCAAGCAGCGCATACTCGAGAATGCCCGTGTCATTGATACCTCGCTATTGGGCAGCGACAGCGTCGGCTTGCTCAGCCGTGTCGAGATGACCAATCTCGCCAATAACAGTCGTATGAGTTATACCATTGTCAGTCCCCACGAGGCGAATCTCCGCGAAGGCAAGATATCCATCAAGTCGCCCATTGCCCAAGCCTTATTAAACAAAAAGGCGGGCGATACCGTCGAAGTGCGCGTCCCAGCCGGCACCCTCCGCCTCCGTATCGAGAGCATTCAGTTATAAGATGTTCAAGAAGATCTGTGATTTCATTGCCCGATGGATGGGATTGATGGTCCTCTTAGTGGCTGTCGTATCCCTATGTCTGCCCGCCTCATTCCAATGGGTCGATACGTGGGCTATCAATCCGATGCTGGGTGTGATCATGTTCGGTATGGGGTTGACGCTCTCGCCGCATGACTTCCGTATCGTACTCAGTCGCCCAAAGGATATCCTTATCGGCTGTCTGGCTCAGTTTACGGTGATGCCGTTGTTGGCATGGGGGTTGACGTGGATATTCTCTCTTCCCAAAGAACTCGCCCTTGGTGTCATCCTCGTAGGTTGTTGCCCTGGTGGAACGGCATCCAATGTCATCACCTATCTGGCAAAGGGTGACTTAGCCCTTTCTGTCGGCATGACGGCTACCTCAACACTACTTGCCCCCGTCTTGACACCCCTGTTGGTATGGCTGATGGCTGGAACGATGGTCGATGTCGATACCCTCGGCATGCTTCAGAGTATCGTCTATGTCGTAATAGCCCCTATCATCATCGGTTTGCTGTGTCAGCGTTATCTGCCTCAGGCGACGAAGAGCGTGGTGCCCTATCTGCCAGCATTCTCTTCCATCGTTATCGCCTTGGTCGTAGGCATCATCGTTTCCCATAATGCAGACAGGCTGTTGGTAGGTGGATTGATTGTTATTCTGGTCGTCATGGCTCACAATCTGTTGGGACTCTCCATCGGTTTCCTGCTCGGTCGTCTCATACGCTTGCCGAAACCAAAATGCGTCGCCGTCAGCATCGAGGTAGGTATGCAGAACTCTGGTCTTGCCTCCTCGTTGGCAGTCTTACATTTTGCCGCCTATCCCCTTGCCACGATACCAGGTGCCATCTTCAGTGTCTGGCATAATATCAGCGGTGCATTAGCCGCAAAATGGTATCAGCAGATATAATTTAGGAGTGTCAGACTTATTTAATTTTGATGCCGATAACGTAGAAATGGGGGATAGACTTCAGGATGTCTGACGTGAGGTCGGGCTTGATGAAATTATCACCGCAGAAACGGCAGGCGCCATGTTCGGGCTCATACCAATAAGAACCATAGAGGACGAGAGGGATGAACTTATTTTTCTCGAATGGCGCAACGAGTTCGAAGGGGCGTGACTCATACATGTACCACTTTTCGGAGGGATTGGCGGGATCAAATATCGGCATCAAAGGAAGGCGGCTGTTGAAACCTCTACTCTCGGAGAAGTTGACAACATAGCAACCCGTGGAATCGTTGTCGGTAGGGATGATTCCAATGATGAGTTTCTCTCCCATACTCATAGTAATGCTGAAGCCTGCGACTTCCCTCGGTTCTTGACCTTTCTTGTATTCCATGACAATGGGCTCGACTTGTGCGTCCTTAAAATCCTTCGTGTCAAAACTATGGACCTTATAGCCTTGTGCTTTGAGCAGTGGCAGGTAGTCATTGATTGACGCCTCATTCATTTTAATCTCTTGTGCCTGTCCTGTCAATGCGACGAGGGCGAGCAATGTGCTAATGATAGTTTTCTTCATATTTTGAATTGGTTCTATAGGATCTTTTATTCATCTCTATACTCGAGAATGTCGCCAGGCTGACAGTCGAGTGCCTGACAGATGGCTTCCAAGGTAGAGAAGCGGATAGCCTTTGCCTTGCCGGTCTTCAGGATGGAGAGATTGGCCTGGGTAATGCCAATCTTCTCCGCCAGTTCTTGTGATGATATCTTTCGTTTGGCCATCATCACGTCTACATTTACGATGATACTCATAATACCCGATGTTTAGATAGTTAATTCCTGTTCCTCCTTCAGGTCCTTACCCATAAGGATAATCTGCGAAATCATCATCAGCGCCAAACCTGTAAGGATATACATGCCGTTGCACTCATTCTTGAACACGATATAATAGTCGGCCATCTGGATGTGACTGATGAAATATTGTGTCGTGATGTATGATGTGGCAAGTGTGAATAGATACAGACCTGAGAGCAGAATGCCCGCCGTCTCCAGATATTTTGACACCTTCGTCACAAAGATTTCTCCTTTTCGGATTTTGAAGATGAGTTTGAAGACCAAGACGAGAATCCAGATAGCTACAATGATGACAACAACGGCTGTCGAGAGAATGAGAATGGAAGGGATGTGCGACTGCACTTTGTTCATGGGAACGCCGAGGTCCACCTTTTTCATATTAACCTGATAAGTCTGATCCTTGGTCTTGGATAGCAGCACCTTTCGGTCTGGCGTGTCCTTGGGCACCACGTTCACTTCATACGACATTGTGAGGTGCCTGTTGGTGATGACGGTGCCACTGGGCAGCGTGTCGCGACTCATGAATTCTGGTGGACAATCCGCAAATTCCAACTTTTCCTCAGACGTTCCCGTCCAAGTATAGTTGTTGTAATGGAAGGTACTTGTGACTGCCAGAATGATGAATGTTACGATAAACAGCGTACTGTAAATCTTTAGTTTTTTGTTCATAATTGATATAAATTTATTGTTAAACGATAATTATTTTCGGTGCAAAGATAAACTTTATTTCTTAATCTCCAAAGAAAAATGTAACTTTTTTATCGAAAAACAATAAAATTTTATCAAAATACCCTATTTGAGAGGTTTAGAACTTCCCTTGTTCTCCTAAATAAGAGTCTTTGAAACCGAGGAAGTAGAGGACACCATCAAGTCCGATGGTGTTGATGCTCTGCTTGGCATTAGCAACGACACGGGGCTTGGCGTGGAAAGCAATACCGAGGCCTGCCTCAGAGATCATCGGAAGGTCGTTGGCACCATCGCCTACGGCAATCGTCTGGGCGAGGTTCACTTTCTCCACCTGTGCGATGAGTTTCAAGAGTTCAGCCTTACGATGCCCGTCGACTATCTCGCCAACATAGTTGCCAGTGAGTTTACCATCGTCACCAATCTCCAGTTCGTTGGCATAGACATAGTCGATGCCGTATTTGCGCTGCAGGTGTTCTCCGAAATACGTGAAACCTCCGCTAAGAATTGCAATCTTATAGCCACAGGTCTTGAGGATATTCATAAGACGATCGACACCCTCTGTGATGGGCAAATGCTCAGCAATATCCTGCATGACACTGACATCGAGACCTTTCAGCAGTTTGACGCGACGAGTAAAACTCTCCTTGAAATCAATCTCACCACGCATAGCACTCTCGGTGATGGCACGCACCTCTGCACCAACGCCATTGCGCTCTGCCAACTCGTCGATACACTCCGTCTGGATAAGGGTAGAGTCCATATCGAAACAGATCAGGCGACGCATACGGCGGAACATATCATCCTTCTGGAACGAGAAGTCGATACCCATCTCGGCAGAGAGTTTCATGAGTTTCGACTGCATCTCCTGACGGTCGATAGGCTCACCACGCAACGAGAACTGGATGCAGGCACGGGTGTGCTTGTCGAGTTGTTTGATGCTCTTACGACCAGTCAGTCGCAGGATGGAATCGATGTTCAGTCCCTGATCGGCAATGATACGCGTGGCAGCCTCTATCTGACGTGCCTCCAATTGACGTCCCATGACCATGAGGATATAACGGTTCTTGCCTTGATGACCTACCCAGTCCTCATACTCATCATCGCTGATGGGCGAGAATCCGATGTTCACACCCAACTCAGTAGTCTTAAACAGCAGTTCCTTCATCGCCAAACCGGAGTTCATCTCGTCCATACGGATGAGAATACCCAACGACAGTGTAGAGTGGATATCAGCCTGACCGATATCCAAAACCTGTGCGTCATACTTGGCTAAGATGCCCATAATAGAGGCGGTGAGACCTGGTCGGTCTTGTCCGGTGATGCGGACGAGGATTTGCTCTTCTTTCATAACGATGAACTATTTCAGGTAATCTTCAAAATACTGGGTGATACGCTCATGCAGATGCACGCTGGCATGTCCCCGCATATTGTGGGGCTCGCCAGGATAAACGAAGAAGTCGGGCTGAGTGCCTGCCTCGATACAGGCTTTCAGGAACGACAGACAGTGATGCGGTACGACGGTAACGTCGTTATAGCCTGTGATAATCTGGAGTTTGCCCTTCAGATGCTTCGCCATCGGGATGAGTGAGGTCTTCTCATATCCCTCGGGATTGGTTTGCGGGGTATCCATATAACGCTCGCCATACATCACCTCATACCATTTCCAATCGATGACAGGACCACCAGCCACACCGACTTTGAATACATCGGGATAGTTGGTCATCAGCGAGATTGTCATGAATCCACCAAAACTCCAGCCATGAACGCCTAAACGCTCCATATCAATATATGGCAGACTCTTCAGGAAGTCCACACCCTTCATCTGGTCTTGCATCTCTATCTGTCCGAGTTGACGGAAGGTAGCCTGCTCGAAGTCACGTCCGCGGTTCTCGCTGCCTCGGTTGTCAAGGATGAAAAGAACATAGCCTTTCTGTGCCATATACGTCTCCCACGTACGACTATACCAATGCCATGAGGCTTCCACATTATGGGCATGGGGACCTCCATAGACATAAATCACGGTGGGATATTTCTTCGTGGCATCGAAATCGTGGGGTTTCACCATACGATAATACAAGTCGGTCACACCATCGGCAGCCTTGATGCTACCACACTCGAAGATAGGTTGCTGATAGTCTTTCCAAGGATCTTCTGCCGTCAACAGACGTTGTGCCTTACCAGTCTTCACCTGAACGAGGTCGATATTACGAGGCACATCAGGTTCAGAATACGTATCCAAGAACCACTGTCCACTCTCTGAAGGAACAGCACGATGTGACCCACGACCATTATCCAACAACGTACGCTTGCCATTGGCAACACTGACGGAATAGGTGTTGTGCTGCAAAGGATGCGCCTCGTTGGAAATGATGAGGATGCTCTTCTGTTTAGCATTAAAGCCTAACACTTCCTGAACGACAAACTGTCCGCTGGTGAGTTGACGAATGAGTTTCCCCTCCTTATTATATATATAAAGATGGTTGAACCCATCGCGTTGACTCTGAAGGATGAACAGGTCGCTATCCCAAGGCAGAAACTGGATAGGATGCATCGGTTCTACGTATTTATCACTGGTCTCGCGATAGAGTTCTGCTATCTTCGCGCCAGTGGTAGCGTCATAACTTACTAAACGACAGTCATTCTGGTCGCGATTGAGTTCAAACATATAAACTGTCTGATTGTCAGGACTCCAAGCGATATTCGTGAAGTAGCGGTCGGTGGGATCGCCGGCTTGCAGATAGATGGTCTTCTTCGTCTGAAGGTCATAGATGCCAACGGTCACCTTGTGACTGGTCTCTCCTGCCATCGGATATTTATCTGGCTCATAAGCAGCAATACGTGGGTCGATATCCACCTGCGGATAATCGGCTACCATACCCTGATCCATCCGATAGAAAGCGAGGCGCTGTCCATTAGGACTCCAGAACGTACCTTTCTCAATACCGAACTCTTCGCGATGAACAGATTGTCCGTAAACAATCTCACGACTACCATCTGTGGTCAGTTGGTATTCCTTATCCTCGGCATCGCGAACGAAGAGTTGATTGTCTTTGACATAGGCGACAGCCTTGGAAACCTTGTTCCAATCTTCGTTCGTCCCTCCCTCACGTGTCTGCGTCCAAACAGTCTGTTTCTTCGTCCAATCGTAAAGAACGCGCTGCTTACCATTTTCCAGCAAGACAAGCGTCTCTTCCGGATAAGGGTATTTGGCATAATAAGCAGAATGGAACTCCTTTCCTGCATCTTTCAGTCGGAACACTGTCTTCCTTTCTCCCTTGCCGTCAATCGTTCCACCCTCTTCTGCATCCAGATACATCAGTTGGTCACCCCACCATGTAGTCCAAAGGTTTTGGGGTTGCAGATTACGGTAGTTAGTACCACCATAATTCAAATCCTCTAAAGAGAAGAGTTTATCTTGGGCTATCATAGGAAGAGAGAATAGGAAAAGAACCGAAAAAATCAGGGATTTAATCTTCATCATCGTCAAACCTTCTGTCGTTATTGTCAAATTTGCGATTGCCCTTAAAGGGTTTCTTGTCTCCTCTGCGCTCGAAGCGGTCACGTCCACCTCTACCCTTGAAATCTCTGGGCTTATCGAAGCGCTTACCATTTCTTGGGGGTCTGGAATCTTCGTTGTCCCTTGGCGGTCTTGGTTTCTGGGGAGCCTTGGGTTCTAAAGAACGGAACTTAAAGTTTCGAATGTCAGCCTCTTCGTTCTCTTCCTGCTGCTCCAAGCGTTTCTTGAATTCACGATTCTGTTTGAAACGATGTTTCTCCGCCATCTTCTGCTTCTCTTCCTCTGTCTTCACAACACCACCCTCGGAGCGGAACTCTTTCATCTTTCCGTCAAAGAGTTGGTATTTACGGAACTCACACTCCAAAGAACCGTTGAAGAGAGGTATCTTGATAGAAGGCTTCAAACCAATCTGGTCGAAACATTCCTCCCGATAACTGAGAATCCATGCGTCGTTATTGGTAAACTGATGCTTCAGTCGCTCACCAATCATCTTATAGGTACCCAGCAGGTCAGGAGTTGAGATTCGTTCACCATAAGGCGGATTCGTCACAATGATACTCTTCTCCTTCGGCTGTGTGAAGTCCTTGAAATCGGCTTCCGCTATCGTAATATCACTGGTCAGTCCTGCCGCCTTGACATTAAGACGAGCAGTATTCACTGCCTTGATATCGATGTCATAGCCGTAGATATGATGCTTGAACTCGCGTTCCTGAGAGTCGTCATTGTAGATCTCGTCAAACAAATCGCGATCGAAGTCCTTCCATTTCTCAAAGGCAAACTCTTTACGGAAAAGTCCTGGCGCCATATTACGGGCAATCAGGGCCGCCTCTATCAATAAAGTACCACTTCCGCACATCGGGTCGATAAAGTCTGTATCTCCTTTCCAATCCGTCATAAGAATCATACCTGCTGCCAAAACCTCATTCAGAGGAGCCTCAACAGATTCCTGACGATAACCACGACGATGCAGTGACTCTCCGCTGGAATCCAACGAGAGCGTACACTGATCTTCAGCAATATGGATGTTCAAACGGATATCAGGATTAGCCACAGAGATATTCGGACGATTACCTGTCTTCTCACGGAACTGGTCGACAATGGCATCCTTCACTTTATATGCCACAAACTTAGAGTGGCGGAACTCCTCAGAGAAGACGACCGAGTCGACAGCGAAGGTCGTATTATTGTCTAAAAACTCCGTCCAGTCAACAGCCTTCACGCCCTCATAGACATCATCAGCCGACAATGCTTTGAAATGCTTGATAGGTTTCAAAATACGGATGGCAGTATGCAACTGGAAGTTAGCACGATACATCATTTCCTTATCACCTGTGAAGGAAACCATGCGGCGTCCTATCTGTACATTCTTTGCGCCCAGTTGCGTTAATTCTTTCGCCAAAACAGGCTCAAGCCCCATAAAGGTCTTGGCGATGAGTTCAAATTCTTGTGTCATGATGTATTTCAATAAATATGCTGCAAAGATACGAAGAAGTAAGGGAAATTCAAAATAAATCACATTTTTTTTCATTATTCTAAAACTTTTATGTAATTTTGCACCAACTGTAAATTTAAACCAAACACTATGGTGAATATAGCATATCTGCTCCTGTTGAATATGGGTTCGCTGATGCGACTGGATATTCTGGTGTGGCTGATAGGTATTCCTATTGTCTTTGCGTTTATAGTTTATCTCATCTTCCAGGTAAGAGAACACCGTCAATTGAAATCAGAATTGGTTCAATTGGCAAAGATCAAGAAACATGACATAGAACACGAACTGGTGCTGAAAGCCATGTGTCTGTCGACTTGGAGGTATGACGTGTCTACGGCTACATTTACGATGGAAAACGACTACCGAAAAGAAACGGACAGCCTTCCTTTTGATAAAAGCACCTCAATGGATGTTCTATACAAGAACATGAAGCCTCAGTATTTGCAGGAATTTAAAGGTCTTTTGGCAGATATAATGGAGGGACGTAAAGATGAGGTACATATACAATACGAGATGGTGTCCCCGAGTAGTGAGAAGGTCTATTGGTCCGAAATCTTTGCTACTGTGGATAAACGTAACTTGGATGGAAAACCGTTAACGATAATTGGGACAACCCGTCGTATTGACGAACAAAAGCATCTGGAAGAAGAATTGATAGAAGCCCGAAACCATGCTGAGGAAAGCGACCGTCTGAAGTCTGCTTTTCTGGCCAATATCACGCATGAGGTTCGCACTCCATTGAATGCCATCGTTGGTTTTAGCGATGTTCTACCAATGGCTCAGAGTGAAGAAGAACGAAACGAACTGGTCAAACTCATCAAGCAGAACAATGCTCACCTCTTACGTTTATTTGACGACATGATGACGATCTCTAAACTGGAGGCAGGAGGCAATAGTCATGTGGAGAATACCGACTTTGAGATACTTCCTTTATTACGGGAATTAGTCGATAAGTATATGACGATATGCATGGAAAAAGGTCTTGATTTGTTCTTAGAGGAGTCTGCCAAGAATGATGTCGTACATACAGACCATGATCGATTGAAAGAGATTTTGAATCAATATCTGAATAATGCAGTGAAATTTACTACAGAAGGAAGTATCAGTATTGGATACGACAAACTTCCTAACAGTATACGCTTATGGGTAAGTGACACAGGAAAGGGTATTCCGGAGGATATGTGTAACGATCATCTGTTTGAACGCTTTGTCAAGGTGGATGAGTTTATCCCTGGCACAGGCTTAGGATTGAGCATCTGTCGCAGCCTTGCCCTAAGTATCAACGGTAAAGTCGGAGTGGAATCCGTTTTAGGAAAAGGTTCCACATTCTGGGTTGAATTACCGACATAAATGGTGAAGTACATGAAAAGTTTGATGAAAACATATTTTTTGTTGGTTTTATTATTCTGGTGCTTGCCATCGCAAGCGCAAGTCTTGTTGTCTGGGTATATCACAGATGCGGAAACCAAGGATGCTATTCAGGCTGTTACAGTATCTTATAAGGGACATCGTGTTGCTGTTGCCTCAGGTCTTGATGGTCGTTACACTATCCAAAAAATGGTCGGGTGGAATTTGACTTTCAGTGCTGTTGGCTATGTGTCTCAGACAATTACCATAGACGATAGGACTCCTGCAAGGATTGATATTCAGTTAGTGCAGGATACGAAAATGCTGCAAAATGTTGTTGTGAAGTCTAAACGTCAGCGATATAGCCGAAAGAATAATCCCGCCGTAGAACTGATGCGTAAGGTGATAGAACACAAACGGCTGACGGATCTCTCAAATAAAGATTATTATCAATATAATAAGTATCAGAAACTGACGCTGGCAGGTAATGATATTACACCAGAGAAATTGCAGAACTCAATCTTCCGTAAAAAGAAATGGATATTGGACCAATTGGAGATATGTCCGTATAACAATAAGTTAATACTCCCTATATCTGTTGACGAGACGGTTACTAAAAAACTCTATCGTCGTCATCCGCATGATGAAAAGAATATTATCACGGGACAAAATTCCACAGGTGTGGGAGATTTGTTTCAGACAGGTGACATCATGAACACAATGATGAAGGACATCTTCACTGATGTGAATATCTATGACGATCAGGTTAGACTGCTGCAACGTCCTTTCACATCACCTATTGGAAGAGGTGCTATCGGCTTCTACCGTTTTTATATTGAAGATACATTACAAGTTGACAAGGACAGTTGTATTCACTTGCATTTCTTGCCTAACAATATGCAGGACTTCGGCTTCCGTGGTGATATCTATATTCTAAAAGATTCCAGTTATCAGGTAAAACGATGTGACTTGACCATTCCTCGACAGAGCGATGTCAACTTCGTGGAGAGTATGCGTGTCTCTCAGGAATTTACTCAACTCCCGACGGGTGAATGGGTATTGACAGCAGATGATATGGTGGTAGAGATTGAAGTACTCAGTTTCATACAGAAAGCCATTGTTGTGAGGAATACCCGATTGACAGACTATGCATTTGATGAGTTGGAGGATCATCTTTTCAAAGGGAAAAGAGATGTTCGGGAAGCCGATGCGATGAATCATAGTGACCTCTTCTGGGCGCAATATCGTCAAGTGGAACTGACCAAGGGCGAAAGTGGTATGAAAGATTTCGTAGAAGGCTTTAAGACCATGAAAGGCTTCAAATACATCATGTTTGGTTTGAAAGCTTTGATAGAGAATTATGTCGAGACGGGTAATCCCTCTAAAGTGGACATTGGACCTATTA
This sequence comes from Prevotella sp., assembly GCA_017554145.1. Taxonomy (GTDB): domain Bacteria; phylum Bacteroidota; class Bacteroidia; order Bacteroidales; family Bacteroidaceae; genus Prevotella. Next base: position 121,862 of record JAFZIZ010000013.1, read on the forward strand.
ATACGATGATCTCTTCAAACCATGTTGATGGAATACGTACCCGTTTCAGCGCACAGACAACGGCAAACCTGAATAAGCACTGGTTCTTGTCTGGTTACGTGGCACGAGGATGGAAATCCAAGAAGAATTATTATAAAGGTGAACTGACCTATTCATTTAATGAGAAGGAATATCTGCCTCGTGAGTTCCCTATGCGAACGTTGACCTTCACTTCCACCTATGATGTCTGCTCTCCTTCTGATAAGTTTATGCAGACAGATAAGGATAATGTCTTTACTGCTTTTAAGTGGAGTAAAGTGAATGCCATGATGTTCTACAATCGTCAGAAACTGGCTTTTGTGCGTGAAGAAATTTATGGATTAAAGACGACTATCAGTCTGAAAACGGAAGAGAATGAGGCATGTGGCAATCTCTATTTCACTCCGATGGTAGATTATTCCCAATGGAAGGCTCTTACAACAATTCCAGAAGGCGAGTTTGTGAATAATGCCATTCCTGAGGTAGACATACCTCGCCCTTCAACCAAAATTAGAACGACAGAACTACGGGCAGAATTTGAATATAGTCCAGGAACCACATATATTAATACAAAACAACGCAGAAGAAAGGTGAATCGTGATGCCCCGATTTTTAATTTAAGTCATACGCTTGGCATTAAAGGATTCTTGGGCGGTGATTACAATTACAATTATAGCGAGTTAAGTGTGACTCAGCGTATCTGGTTGAACAGTTGGGGAAAGATTGATCTTTATGTAAAAGGAGGTATTCAGTGGGATAAAGTTCCATTCCCCTTGCTCTGTATGCCAGAGACAAACCTTTCTTATATCCTTCAGAAATATACTTTCTGTCTGGTGAATAATATGGAATTCTTGAATGACCGCTTTGTCTCTGCTATTTTTACATGGGACTTGAATGGAAAGTTATTCAACCGAGTTCCCCTGTTGAAAAAATTGAAATGGCGTGAGTATATCGGTTTTAAGATGCTATGGGGCGGATTGTCTGATAAAAACAATCCCTTCTTAGCAGAAAATGCAGATAGTCCATTATTGATGGCGTTCCCAGAGGGCTCTCATGTAATGGATCCCAAACGACCCTATTGGGAACTCTCCGTAGGAATCCATAATATTTTCAAGTTCCTTCATGTGGAATATGTACGGCGTTTGAACTATAACGATTATTCCACTGCTCATAAACGTGGAGTCCGAATGACGCTTCATTTTACATTCTGATTTTTTCAGTTCCTTGCAACTTTTTCATATTTCATTTCGTCTATAAGATAAAAACTAATTAAAATTGGAAATGAATATGAAAAAGTTGATTATTTGTCTTGTAGCAATTTTTGCTATTGTATTTGGGGTACAAGTTTATGCTGCCGAGTTGAATAACCTAGCAGAAGAACAACGACCCACAAAGAGTTTTGAGCGTATTCGTTTGCAAGGATCACCTGATATCAAATATACTCAGGGGAAGACCTGCTCTGTCCGCGTGAAAGCTCCCAAAAACATGATCAAAAACATAGAAACACGAGTAGAAGGCAACTGCCTTATTGTCAGCATGAAGAATAACAGGTTCTTCTCCTTTGGCTCAATTAAAAGCGGTGAAGTTACAGTGTATGTGACATCTCCTGACTTGATTGGTGTAGAAGTACAGGGTTCTGGCGACTTTGAATGTAAGAGTCTCTTAGATACTGACAATATGGAGATAAGCCTGCGTGGTTCTGGAGATGTCAATTTCACTGATATTATTTGTGACCACATCAAAACCTCATTGGTAGGATCTGGCGATATTGAAATCAAGAATGTTACAGCCCAGCAGTCGTCAGTGGAGTTAGTAGGCTCTGGCGATGTAAAGGTTAAGCAAAACAAGGTAAAACAGACACAATTGGAACTGAAAGGTTCTGGTGATATTAAAATAGCATGTAACAACTGTGATGTTGTCAATTGTCGCCTTGTAGGAAGCGGAGATATCACCCTCTCTGGAACAGTCAAAAAACTCAATCGTTCCACAAGAGGCTCTGGTGATATAGAAACCGGTGGACTTCGAATCATCAAGTAGTAAAACCTTTTTTTCTTGTAATTAATGCTTGTTTCAGAAAAAACAAGCATTTTTTTTTGTTATGTTGTAAAAAAAGTGTATTTTTGCAACTAACTATAATATAATACTTACCGATGACGAGAAAGTCTTTGTTAATATTGTTTTTTCTCGCACTACCATTTGTCGCAATGGCAGTGATACCTGATGTGAAATTCCGCCGTTTGGATACCCGTGACGGTTTGTCAAATTCACAAGTAAATAGTATCCTCCGGGATTCACATGGTAATGTCTGGTTGGCTACGCAATTCGGTTTGTGCCGTTATGACGGTTATCGCTTTAAGATATTTTCTTCTTTTGAGCGTGATACAATGACGTTGCGTAGTAACCGTATAGATAAGATACAGGAAGACTATGAAGGAAGACTATGGCTGGATCATGGCATGAATTTTTCTATGTACGACCCTATCACGGAGAAGGTTGATCGTACCCCCTCTCGTTGGTTGGCAAAACAAGGTATCCGCGGTGGTGTCGAAAGTATGTATATAGACTCAAAAAAGAACTATTGGATTAAGACATACGACAATGGCTTCTTTTTCTACGATCCTCATCGGAAGTATATCAAAAAGATACCTTTCGGCTATGGACCTATGGAGTTCTCCAAGGATTTTGCAATTTCCGCCTATACAGAAACAAAGGAGGGTATGGTAATGGTGTCATCGATGGGTGAATTGATGTGTATTGACGGTGAACATGGAAAAGTGCTTTGGAAAAACGATTATGTCAAGAAAAGCCTGAATGCCTATAATGACTATTGGGTGTATGTAGATAAAGACGGTGTTACTTGGGTCATTACCCACTCAGTAGGAACTTATATCTATGTACCACAGGAAAAACGATGGTATACCAACCTGACCGATTTGATGCAGGCACGCGGTTTTACGAATGTTCCTGATGATATCGTTGTATGGGAGGTACGCTACGATCAAAAAGGATTGCTATGGGTAGCAACAGACCATATGGGTATTTTGTTACTAGACTTCAAGAACAAAGAGTGGCGGCAGTTTAACAATGTCAAGGGCGACGAGACATCCCTTCCAGATATCACGGCAAAGCATCTTTATCAAGACCAATTGGGTCGCATGTGGGTGGCAACCTATAAGAATGGTGTCGCTATGAGTGCTGATGCTATGACTAATTTCAATAGTCTTGCCTTTGGTGATATTAATGGCATTTGTGAAGATAAGGAAGGCTATTATTGGTTGGGATTGAATACTGGTGGTATCTTGAAGGTCGATCCTATTACGTTGGAAATTGTTGAACGACACACTAAACATGAGATAGGTTCTGCTAGCGACGTCGTTGTTGGAAACTATGCAGCAAGTGATGGCAGTCTATGGTTCGGCACATGGGAAGGAGGCTTGCTGAAATATAAGGATGGACAATGGAAGACTTACACTGTAACAACTCCAGGAAGTGCTTTTATGACCAATAATATTTGGGGTATCACAGAAGACTATTGGGGGAATATCTGGATTGGTGTCCTTGGTGGTGGCGTGGTCCGCATGGATAAACAAACAGGTCGTCAGCGTGCTTTTACAGAAGAAAATTCTAGAATCAAGACGGTATGGACGAACAGTATTTCCCGTGCTTCTAATGGTTGGATTCTGGCTGGTAACTCAGAATACTGTTCTGTCATCAATCCAAAGACGATGAAGGTTATAAACCTTGCCAAACCCCATGATGATAACACTTTTACTATCTCTTCTGCAACAACACAAGCTTTGATGGACCGTCATGGCTTACTATGGCAAGCATCCCCGTCAGGCGTGAGTGTCTATGACCGTAAGTTGGGACAGATGAAATTGCTGGATATGAAGGCAGGTTTCTATGGTTCTAATGTTGTAGCGTTGGCAGAGGACAGTAATCATTCAATGTGGGTAGTAACAGATCATGGTATTTCCAATGTTACTGCCCAGAAAGATGAGGATGATGGTCGTTGGACATTTGCTGTACGCAGTTATAATGACCGTGACGGTTTACAGCCAGGACCGTTTAATCAGCGAGCGATCTGCTTTACCCGTACAGGATATTTATTGGTTGGTGGACAAGATGGATTGGATATTATTAATACCCGTCGACTAAACGTGAATGAGAATGGTGAGAAACCTGTATTCAGCGGTCTTGTGCTCTTTAATGAGGATGTGGAAGTCGGAGCTGAATATAATGGACGCGTGATTCTTAATAAAGCATTGGATGTAGAACGTTCCATTACCCTGAAGGTTGATGAGAATCAGTTTACTATCCAAATGAGTTCTGACAATGGTGGCGTCAAGAATAACACCCGTTTTGTCTATCGGTTAAAAGGCTTCAATGATAAGTGGATAAAAACCTCATCTTCCAATTCTGATATAACTTATATGGGACTTCCTGCAGGTCATTATACACTTTGTGTTCGTATGCTGAATGATGATGGAACAATGGGTGATACGGAGAGTCAACTCGATATCACTATCAAAGGAACATGGTATACTTCATGGTGGGCAATCCTGCTTTATTTGCTTTTGATTGTTCTTACCATTTGGTTTCTATGGACACTTCGTGTAAAGCGACAACAATTGCAGGGTGATAAAGAAAGTATAGAGGAACTTCAACAAGATATTTCCTCTCCAGAAGAGGAGGAAATCGAAGAGGCGATCTTGATGGACGACGACAATGAAATGAATTAGAAAGAAACAATATATGAAACAACGGATTATTCTTTTTTGTTTTTTAATCGGCATGGTAGCATCCGTTTTTGCTGCCATTGACGATATGAAGTTCAGTCGTTTGGATACTCGTGATGGACTTAGTAATTCACAGATTCTTTGCATCACCCGTGATTCGAAAGGTTTTGTGTGGATAGGAACACCCTATGGCTTAAACCGTTATGACGGTTATCGCTTTAAGACGTTCTATTCTTATGCGAAAGACACAACGACTATGCGTAGCAACTATGTCGATGAAATATATGAGGCTTTCGATGGTAAGATATGGATTCGTCAGGGAATGAACTATACCATTTATGACCCAAAGACGGAAAAATTCGATCGCCATCCAGAAGCGGTGCTTCGCGAATGGGGCGTAGAAGGTGGTATAGAACGTTTATATATTGATTCTCATAAACATTTTTGGTTTAAGACGAATGATAATGGCTTTTGGCATATAAATCCTTATACGAATAAAACGAAGCAGTATCGTTTAGGTTATGGTCGTCAGGAATTCCATAATGATTTCGGAGTATCCTCTTTTGCGGAGTATGGAAAGAGTGTAATGGTTGCATCCTATAAGGGTGAGGTGTTCTGTTTTAATCGTGAAAAAGACTGGATTAGTTGGAAAAATGACTATTTACGTCGTGGCGGATTTGTCAATGATCAGGACTGTAGATTACGGTTAGATCGTCGTGGCAATATTTATGCTGTTACGATGCAATCTACTTTTATTAAAATCAATGGGGTAAACAAATGGTATCATTCTATTCCTGATCTGTTGAAAGCATGGGGATTTGTGGATTTTCCAGAAATCAAGAGTGTATGGGACGTCCAACTTGACAAAAAAGGACGTATATGGTTGGCAACAGACCATTATGGCCTTTTTGTAATCGACCGTAAGGGGAAAGAAGTACGCCAATTTTTGAAGGATAAAAACGATGAGACAACTATTTGCGATAACACATTACGTTTAATTTATTGTGATCAATTGGGCAGAATGTGGATGGGCTCCTATACGAATGGCATAAGTGTGTATACTGAAAGTGGTTCCAATTTTCGTAATCTGGAATTGGGAAATGTTAATACGGTATGTGTAGATACTGCAGGCTATTATTGGCTCGGAACAAATACGGAAGGTATTATCCGCATGGATCCTCGTACAGAAGAGAAAATTGTTTATGACAGATCGAACTGCAATATTGCCTCAAATACCATGGTGAGTTCTTGTGCGGCTCATGATGGCTCTGTTTGGTTTGGTACTTACGAAGGTGGTCTTATCCATATCAAAAACGGTCAGGTGACGAACTATAGGGCGACAGGACAGCCGACAGATCTTTCTAACGACAACGTATGGACTATTTATGAGGACAAAAGAGGTTCGATATGGATTGGTACGTTGGGCACAGGAGTGCAGCGAATAGATCCTAAGACAGGGAAATTTGATATTCCCATTAATACTCATAATTCAATTTTGCCAAGTGACTATATATCAACTATCACGGAGACCAATAAAGGATGGTTGATGGTTTCCCATTCCAAATATTACTCTATTATCAATCCCCTAACCCGCAAAGTCATCAATCGTGATATCACAGACAATCCTAATGACATAGGTATTACGGAGACGTCTATTGCTGCCATTCAGGATAGTCGCGGACTGTCATGGCAGGGATCTTCGTCTGGTGCAACTATTTGGGATCCTAAAACCAACAATGTTTATCTCCTTGATATGCGTAGTGGATTGTTCGGATCAACAGTCAATGGTATTGTAGAGGATAATCGTAAAACAATATGGCTTGTCACCGATCATGGAGTTAGTAATGTCGTTCCTCAAAAGTCATGGGATGGTAAGTGGACGTTTGTGATTCGTAGTTTTAACAATCGTGATGGTTTGCAGAATGGTCCATATAATCAGCGCCCCATCTGTTATTCACCCGACGGACTCCTTCTTATTGGGGGTCAGGGGGGATTAGATATCATCAATCCCAAGAAACTGGGAAAGGGTAGATTCAAGGAACATCCAATCTTTAGCGGTTTGAAAGTATTTGGCCATGAAGTTACCGTTGGAGAGAAGGTCGATGGGCGTATTGCCCTTGATGAGGCGCTAGATGCTTGTTGTAAAATTAATCTTCGTTTTGATGACCAGTTTACTGTTCAGTTGGCAACTAATAGTGGTGAGCCGCATAATCGCTCTCGCTTTGTTTACAAGATGGCAGGTTTTGATGATGAATGGATTCGCACGGAGGAAGTAAATCCCAATATCACCTATATGAGTCTTCGTGCGGGTTTTTATTATTTATGTGTCCGTGTATTGAATGATGATGGAACGTTTGGAGATGCAGAACGACAGATAGCCGTAACTATACGTCCACCGTTGTGGCGTAATCGATGGATGATGTTGATCTACATGTTGCTGGTTGCCATTGCCGCTTGGTTCTGGCGTAAATGGTATATCAAGAGACAGGAGCAACGCATGAAGGCAGAGACAATTCGTCGTGAATTGGAAAAACAGCAATGGATGAACGAGATGCGTATGAAGTTGACCAACGAGTATGCAGATAAGAAGGAGCCCTATGTGGTACAGCAAGAGAAGGTGGTTTTGAATAAGAAAATATCCGACTTGGTGGCATTCATTCGCGACTATTGTAGTTCTTATGTCTCACCAGTTTCTGACAAGCGTGTGGATGTTAAGTTCCTGACGGCAGTCAATGAAATGGAAGTAGATTTCGATCAAGAGAAATTGGCGCAAATATTCCAGATAACATTCCGGAATTCTGCTATTTTCTCTCCTAATGAGTGTACTATTAGTGTAGGAGTAGCTCGTACTCGGGATAATAAGGCGCAAATACAAATTGCCGACAATGGAATCGGTATTCGTGATGAGTTTAAAGAACATGCTTTCGACCCGATAGTCAATGGTGATGGTTCTGACCTCGACAAAGTTAAAGCGATTGTAGATGCCCATGAGGGTGAAGTCCGTATAGAGGACAATCCTGGTGGCGGAACAATTATCGTAGTCACATTACCTGCAGGTGATGTGATAGAAGAGGCAGAGATTATGGATGATGAAGAATAATGAATATAACTATAACAGAAAAACTGATGAAAATTTTAAGAACATTGATGACAAGTGCGTTGTCTTTGATGGCAGCTATGCTGATGGCTGCTGATTATACAGTGAATGGACAGTTTGTAACGATTCCTGTTAAGAGCACAAAGGCTGGCAGGGCAAAAATAGTACGTTTGCAAGTAGTGAACGACCATATTATCCGTGTGCAGGCTACTTCGGAAGAAACATTGCCACAGAAGAAACAAAGTCTCATGATTGTTGAACAGAAAGCTCAGCCGAAGTTTTACGTGACCGATGGCGATATTGTCAGTGTAAAGGCAAAGAATGTTGAGGCTCGCGTTAATAAGGAGACGGGTGCTATCACCTTCTTTGATGCTGCTGGCAATCAGTTATTGAAGGAAGCGGTGGATGGAAAGCTGTTCAAGAATTTCACGGTTCCTGAGCGTGAATTGGGTATGAAGACAGGTTTTACTGTTCCTGAGGAAGCCAAACATGGACTGACGTGGCAGATGAAATTTGACTCTCCAGCCGATGAGTCGTTCTACGGATTGGGACAGCATCAATCGGAGGAGTTTAATATGAAAGGTAAAAACGAAGACCTTTTCCAATATAATACGAAGGTAAGTATTCCCTTCGTTCTTTCTAATAAGAATTACGGTATCCTTTGGGATTCATATAGTTACTGCCGTTTTGGTAATCCTAATGATTATCTTCAGTTGAACCGTGCTTTCAAACTCTATGATAAGAAGGGGAAGGAAGGTCATTTGACGGGAACCTATATTGATAAGGATGGCAAGAAACTGGTACGTGATGAAGATTCGATTTATTATGAGTATGCTTATCCTGCTACCTCTGAGATTGCTAACAAGACGGATAATGGTGGACTGAAGAATCTGCCGAAAGGTTTTAGTCTGCAAGGAGCAAATGTTACCTATGAGGGGTTTATTGAGCCTGAATGCTGTGGTAAATGTACAGGTAAGCCTGCCGACTATCAGTTTATTCTCTATTACTCTGGTTATGTGAAGGTGTATATTGATGGTAAGGAAGTTGTTCCAGAGCGTTGGCGTACGGCATGGAACCCCAATGCTTATAAGTTTACAGCCCAAGTGCGCAAGGGTGTGAAAAATCAACTGCGTATTGAGTGGCAACCCGATGGTGGAGAAGCGTATTGTGGATTACGTGTATCCGAGCCTCGCAGCGAAGAGGAGCGTGGACAACTCTCTATCTGGAGTGAGATGACTCGTGATATGGACTACTATTTCATTGCAGGACAGAACTTCGATGAGGTAATTAGTGGCTATCGTACCTTGACGGGTAAGGCATCACTCTATCCGAAATGGGTGTTAGGCTTCTGGCAGAGTCGTGAACGCTATAAGACTTCTGAAGAAGTGGAGAGCACCCTTGCAGAATTCCGCAAACGTCATATTCCAATTGATAATATCGTACAAGACTGGAACTACTGGCCAGAGGATCAGTGGGGAAGTCATCAGTTTGAGGTGTCACGTTATCCCGATCCTCAGGCAATGCTTGATAATGTCCATAAAATGCATGGACGTTTCATGATTTCCGTATGGCCTAAATTCTATGTGAACACTGAGAATTATAAGGAACTTGACAAGAATGGTTGGATGTATACGCAGGCAGTGAAAGACGACATTCATGACTGGGTAGGCCCTGGTTATGTGGGTGGTTTCTATGATGCCTATGATGCTGGAGCCCGTAAAATGTTCTGGCGCCAGATGGATGAAAACCTCTATTCAAAATATAATCACGATGGTATTGCTGGAGTGGATGCATGGTGGATGGATGCCTCAGAGCCTAACGTACGTGACTGTACACCAATGTGGTATCGTAAGGCACTTTGTGGACCTACTGCTTTGGGTACTTCTACCGAATATTTCAATGCTTATTCTACTGTCAATGCCGATGCTATCTACAATGGTCAGCGTAGTGTATGGAAGGGTAAGGATAACGAGCCTCGCGTATTCTTGCTGACACGTAGCGGTTTTGCTGGTGAACAGCGTTTCTCTACTGCTACATGGAGTGGTGATATTGGAACCCGTTGGGAGGATATGCGTGCCCAGATGACTGCAGGATTGAACTATTCTATGTCTGGTATTCCTTTCTGGGGTATGGATCAAGGTGGCTTCTGTGTGGAAAACCGTTATATGGCAGCCCAGCAACTTTATGATCGTACAAAGGTAGAGAATGAAGATTTGAAAGAATGGCGTGAGTTGCAATGTCGTTGGAATCAGTTTGGTACGTTTATTCCTCTTTTCCGTAGTCATGGTCAATGGCCGCTGCGCGAGATATGGAACATCGCCCCTGATAATCATCCTGCCTATCAATCTTTCGTATATTATGACAAGTTGCGTTATCGTCTGATGCCTTATCTCTATTCGATGGCAGGCTGGGCTCACTTTAAGGACTACACGTTGATGCGTGCCCTCGTGATGGATTTCAATGGTGATAAAGAAGTGGAGAATATCGGTAATCAGTGGATGTTCGGTCCGGCATTGATGGCATGCCCTGTGGGATATTATAAGGCACGTAATCGTAGTGTCTACTTCCCTAAACAGTGTGGTTGGTATAACCTATACACTAATGATTATATAGAGGGTGGTCAGTCGCTTATCGTTGATGCACCATACGAACAGATTCCTGTCTTTGTCCGTGAGGGTGCCATCATCCCCTTTGGTCCAGAGATGGAGTGGAGTGATGAGAAACCTGCAGAACTTATTAACCTGTATGTCTATGCAGGACAGAATGGTTCCTTCCAATTGTATGAAGATGAGGGCGTGAATTATAACTACGAGAAAGGCAAATATGCTACGATTGATATTACCTATGACGATGCTTCCAAGACAGTAACGATAGGTACTCGCAAAGGACAGTTCAACGGTATGTTGAAGAATCGCCGTTTCAATATTGTCCTCGTAACAAAAGACAATGCAAAACCATTGAATCTGGAAAATCCAGAAGGAAAGATGGTACAGTATAGCGGTAAAGAAGTCAGTGTGAAACTGTAATATCCGTAACAGGCTATCATTGAACTGATAGAAGAATGAATATAAAAGGTGTTGTGTTGATATTTGTTGCATCTGTCATGCCTATGACGATGCAGGCAGGCAATAAGGATGATTATAAACAATCGTCTGAATATATTGCCCTGCGCGACTCCGTTCATCATTCTTTCAATGCCAGTGATAGCGCACGTTTCTTCGTTGCTGTGAAGAATCTGGAGAACTACCTGTTGAAACAGGAAGACCTTCATGAGTATTATACGCAACGCTGTAATGAGATTGTATTCCAACTGAATCGCCAACGAGTGTTTGAGGCCTATAAACTTGCCACTCAACTGTCGAAGGAACTGGCAGAGAAGAAACTGGACAAGGAGATGTATATGGCTATCAACATGATGGGACATATCTATCATTACAGTGGCAACAAAGAGAGTGCTAAACGGTGTTTCTGGGAAGTCATTCGCAGGATGGAGCAAGAGGGGTATACGGAAAGCTTGCCTCCTATCTATATGAATTTGGTGAACATCGTGATGGATGAGAATCCAAAAGAAGCATTGCGACTGATTGACCAAGCCGCTTCGATAGCCAAGGAGGCATCCCCGGACCGAGTCTTTGACATAGAGGCGCGCCGTACTTTGGCTTATTATCTCATGGGTGACACCCCACGTTTCCTTGAAGGTTATGAGGCTTATCGTGATGGTATTGCCAAAGGATTGTCTTCCGTACATGGACGCGAATTGGAAATCTACTATCTGGTTCATCAGGGAAAGATAGACCAAGCCATCAGTCTAACGGAAGAGATAGAGAATCCCTATGAGACGCAAGCGAATATCTATTCCAAGGCTGGACGTTGGGAAGAGGCTTACGAAGCACTGACGAAAGGTGCTGCAGAGACTGATTCGTTGAATAGCATGATTCTTAGCAGTTCGATGCAGGGTATTCAGAACGAACTGAAACTCTATGATGCCGAACGGCGGACAGCCCGTCTGTGGCTTTATGGTTTGATCGCTATTACCATTTTATTGTTATTGTTGGTTGTCGCTTTGTTCTATATTGTCCGTTCGCGTCGTCGTCATTTACGTGAGATGAAAGTAGCCTATGAAAGAGCTCTTGAGTCTGATAGACTCAAGACTGCTTTTATCCAAAACGTGAGTCATGAGGTACGTACTCCCCTTAATATTATCAGTGGTTTTGCACAGGTGATGGCAGACCCTGGAAGTATCATCAGTTCCAATGAGCGCCGCAGAATTGCAGATGCGATGATGAGTAATACTCACCGTATCACTTCAATGATCAATGAAGTGCTTGAGATGTCAGTAAATGAGGCTTCTACTATTGAACAAAACTTAACCGCCATTCCTTGCAATATACTGCTGCATCGTATATTGGAAGACTATAAGAAGGAAGTGGGGAAGACGGAAACGGAATTCCGTTATGAGACGGCACTTGATGATGCCTATACGGTTCTCACTAATGAGAGTTGTCTGCGTAAGATTATCCATCCGTTGCTCGACAATGCAGAGAAGAATACGAAGAACGGAATCGTTACGTTGCGTTGCTCGTCGGATGCCAGTCACCTCATTATCATGGTGGAGGATAATGGCTGTGGCGTTCCTGTAGCAGAGGCAGAGCATATCTTTGAGCGGTTTGTCAAACTCGACCCCTTCAAAGAAGGTGTTGGATTAGGTCTTACGTTCAGTCGTATGATGGCTCATCGTCTTGGTGGAGATGTCAGACTTGACACGACCTATGCAGGACCAGGTGCTCGTTTTGAGGTAACAATTCCATTGAAATGAATAAAATCATAAAAGCATAAATAAACATGAAAAGAACGTTATTACTATGTCTGGCTGTTGTCTCGGGACTGATAGCACAGGCACGGAATCGTGAGAATTTTGACCAAGGGTGGCATTTCATTCTGGCAGACTCTGCACAGATGGCAAGTCCTACGTATAATGATGCCCATTGGCGAATATTGAATCTGCCACATGACTGGGCGATAGAGGGTGACTTCCGCGATGGTAATCCCAGTGGGGCTGGTGGTGGAGCCTTGCCTGGTGGTATAGGATGGTATCGCAAGCGTTTTATATTGGGCTGTGATGCACTGCCTTCCGACCGTTACTTCATAGAGTTTGACGGTGTATATATGAACTCTACCGTCTATGTCAACGGACAGCAGGTAGGTTTTCGCCCCTATGGCTATAGTTCTTTTGAATACGACATCACAAATTATCTACGACAAGGCGAGAATGTGATTGCTGTGCGTGTGGACAACAGTGATCAGCCGAACTCACGTTGGTATTCAGGTTGTGGCATCTACCGTCATGTGTGGTTCATCCAAACCAATCCTGTACATGTCAAACACTGGGGCGTTCATGTTGAGACGGATGCCAAGACGGGACTGGTGAAGGTAGATGTGGATGTCATGGGTACTGGTTATAAAGTACGCAATACAGTCTTCGATGCCGCAGGCAAGGAAGTCGGTATGAAAGTGAAAAAGCCGCATCTTTGGTCGGTGGATGACCCGTATATATATAAGGTGTGCACACAAGTATTGGTGGATGGTAAGGTGGTTGATGAGGTGTGGACCATCACAGCCTTCCGCGATTTCCGCTTTGATGCGAAGACAGGTTTCTGGTTGAACGGTAAGAATATGAAACTGAATGGTGTGTGTGAGCATCATGACTTTGGTTGTTTAGGTGCTGCCTTGAATGAGGATGCCCTGCACCGTAAACTGACGAAGTTGAAGACGATGGGTGTCAATTCCATTAGAAGTTCACACAATCCTCCTGCTCCTGAGCTATTGAATATGTGCGACACGATGGGTATCATTGTGATGGATGAGTCGTTTGACATGTGGCGACGCAAGAAGACATCAGGTGACTATGCGCGTTTCTTTGATGAGTGGCATGAGCGTGATCTCACAGACCTCGTGCTTCGTGACCGTAATCACCCTTGTGTGCTTATGTGGTCTATCGGTAATGAGGTATTGGAACAATGGTCTTCGGCTGATGCTGATGAGTTGACATTAGAGCAAGCAAACCTGCTTCTGAATGCAGCACACGATGCTTCTACTTTGTCACATGGCGAAGAACTAAGTCCAAATTCACTGTTGACACGTCATTTGGCTGATATTGTGAAACGCTATGATACGACAAGACCGATTCTGTCTGGTTGTAATGAGCCGAGTCCCAACAACCATCTCTTCAAGAGCGGGGCTATCGATATCATCGGCTTCAATTACCATCATCAATGGGTAAAGGATGTACCCAAGAACTTCCCCGACAAACCCTTTATCTTCTCTGAGAGTGTTTCGGCATTGCAAACGCGAGGCTTCTATAAGATGCCTTCCGATTCCATCACATGGGCACCACAGGAGTGGTATCTTCCCTATACAGATCCCAGTTTCATGTGCTCGTCATACGACAATTTCCATGCCTCTTGGAGTTCTACCCATGAAGAGACGTGGGATGTGGTGAAGCATACGCCCTATGTCGGTGGCCAGTATATCTGGACTGGGTTCGATTATATCGGAGAGCCCACACCGTATGGATTCCCTGCACGTTCTTCGTATTTCGGTATCATTGATCTTGCTGGTTTTCCCAAGGATACCTACTATATGTATCAAAGTGAATGGACGACGAAGCCAGTGTTGCACCTCTTCCCCCATTGGAATTGGTTGCCGGGGCAAACTATCGATATGTGGTGCTATTATAATAATGCCGATGAAGTGGAACTATTTATCAACGGCAAGAGTCAAGGTGTGCGTCGTAAGACAGGTGAACAATCTGATAGACGTTATGAAATGCATAATCTGACGACAAAACTCAATACCGAGTATCATGTGGGATGGCGTGTGACTTATGAGCCCGGCGAAGTGAAGGTATTGGCTCGCAAGGAAGGAAGAACTATAAGAGAACAAGTCATCAAGACGGCTGGACCAGCTGCCCGTCTGCGCTTGACTACCGACTATCAGGGTAAGAATACAACCTTTGTCAATGTCGAGGTCGTTGATAAGGATGGTAACCTCTGCCCATTGGCTGAGGATCAGGTGTATTTCTCTGTTGATGGCGGTGCTCAGATTATTGGTACGGATAATGGTTGTCAGACCTCAATGGAGCGTTTCAAGGCTCCTCAGCGCAAAGCTTTTTTCGGTAAGTGTATGGTGGTTGTCAAGGGTCACGGCACTCTGACGGCAAAGGCTATTGGATTGGAATCAAGTACGATGAAGTTATGAAAAGAATATTAAGTATTGTTTTGGTGCTTGTTGCCTCATTGACGGCACAAGCTCAGTTGCAGACATCCGCAGGTGTACAGTATCTGCAATGTATGCCAAAAGACCAGTCGGGCGATTTCTCCGATCTTAGTAACACCTATTTCTTGGCAGACTCGCTGGCCTCGTTCGATGTGGCAAAAGGTGAGGGACAGGTGAACTGGAAGCGATATCGGCTATCACCGCGTCAGGCGTTCAACCTGAATGGCTATTGGCCAGTACGTATGCAGATGCTTGACTTCCCAGACACACAGTATGACAACAATCCTAATCTCTTGTTGAAGATTGACTTCGTGAGTCCCCGTTGTGTGCGTATTCGTATGGCTACATCACCGATTGAGGCTCCACGCAAGGACAGCGAGAGCTTGATGTTGGCAGGAGCGGTGCCTTCTTCTAATGAATGGAAGGCAGTGAGTGATGACAGAACCATCGCCTACAGGACCGCTTACGGCAGCATTGAGATACAGAAATATCCGTGGCGTATAGTATTGAAAGACAAGAACGGTAAGGTGATGACGCAGACGCGTCATATTATCGACAACGATTCCAGTCAGGTAAAACTACTGCCATTCTCGTTTATCAAGCGTGGCTCTGACAATTCGCGTAGTGTGAATCCTGTGTGGACTATAGCCCCGGGTGAGCGTATCTATGGTGGTGGCGAGTCGTTTGGAGCACTGAATAAAGTAGGGCAGAAGATGCAACTCATGGTGACTGATCCTCAGGGGCCAGAGACCGACGGACAGTATAAGCCTGTACCGTTCTTTTTCTCCAATCGTGGCTACGGTATCTTTATGCACACCTCGGCACCTGTTACTGCAGACTTCGGTGCTTCGTATATCGGTGCATCACGCTTGTTTATGGCAGACGAGCAACTCGACCTCTTCGTATTCTTCGGCGAACCGAAAGATATCCTCAACGAATATACCAACATCACGGGCAAGTCGCCAATGTTGCCGTTATGGACCTTTGGTACGTGGATGAGTCGCATCACTTATTTTTCACAGGAGGAAGGCTTGGAGATTGCCCGTCAACTGCGTCAAAACAAGATACCATCTGATGTAATTCATTTTGATACAGGATGGTTTGGCGTTGACTGGCAGTGTGACTACGAGTTCGCCAAAGACCGTTTCAAAGACCCTGTCGGCATGCTTAAGCAACTCAAGCAACAGGGTTTCCATACTTGTCTATGGCAGTTACCATATTTCACACCTAAGAACCGTTTCTTCCATGAGATTGTCGAGAATAATCTACATGTAAGGAATGCCGATGGGGGTATGCCTTACGAGGATGCCGTACTCGATTTCTCGAATCCGCAGACCGTCGCATGGTATCAGTCGAAGATTACAGGACTCTTGAAACAAGGCGTCTCCACAATCAAGTGTGACTTCGGTGAGGCGGCTCCCTATAACGGCTTCTATCATAGCGGGAAAGGTGGTCTCTATGAGCATAACCTCTATCCGCTACGTTATAACAAGGCATTGTGGGAGGCGGTAGAGCGACAGTATCCTCACGAGGGTGTCATTTGGGCACGCTCAGCTTGGGCTGGTAGTCAGCGTTACGCGCTCCATTGGGGTGGGGATGCTGCTACGACGAATACGGGTATGTTGGGTGATCTGCGTGGTGGACTTTCTTTCGGACTCAGCGGATTCTCGTTCTGGAGTCATGATATGGGCGGCTTTGTGACGGCATCGCCCGAGGATATCTATCGCCGTTGGCTACCCTTCGGTTTCCTGAGTTCCCATACTCGTGCCCACGGCGCACCGCCTACAGAGCCATGGCTTATCAGTGAGTCGTTTACGAAAGCCTTCCGCGAGGCTGCTGAAATGAAATACAAGTTAATGCCGTATGTCTATGCACAGGCGAAAGACTGCTCAGAGCGTGGCCTGCCAATGGTTCGTGCATTGCTCGTGGAGTTCCCAGATGACCTAGGTGCATGGCTTGTAGAGGATGCGTATATGTTCGGTTCGCAGATACTCGTTGCCCCATTGTTGGAGAGCGGTAACGAGCGTACTGTCTATCTTCCTCGTGGCAAATGGATCGACTATCAATCGGGTAAGGTGTATGAAGGTGGTTATCAGACCATCAAGGCTGGTAATATTCCCGCTATTATTCTCGTTCGCGATGGTAGTCTAATACCGCATGCCCCTCTTGCTCAGCGCACTGACGAGATACAATGGGATAAGGTGGAGTTAAAATCCTACAAGGTGGATGCCAAGAAATGTACGGGCTTACTCTTCAAACCTGGCGACAGCCAGTTGCAGCACGTTGAGCAGTAAAATGGGATTAGGAAAGGATGAAGGGGGTTACTGAGCTTCACGATATCTGTTCTCGTCCTTGTCGTCAAGCATAGAAAGATAGCTCTGATAGCGACTTTGTGCAATATAATGATCCTCTACGGCTTTCAGGACTGCACAACCAGGCTCATGGGTGTGGGTACAATTGGAAAACTTGCACTGTTTAGAAAACTCGAATATTTCTTTGAAATAACTCGTCAACTCCTCCCGTTCCATATCAAAGGTACCAAAGCCTTTGATACCCGGAGTGTCGATGAGCCAACCAGTGGTGAGTGGTGAGTGGTGAGTGGTGAGTGGTATCATCTCGGAGAAGGTCGTGGTATGCATTCCCATCTGATGCGCATCACTGATCTCTGCCGTACGCAGATTGGCATCGGG
This sequence comes from Prevotella sp., assembly GCA_017554145.1. Taxonomy (GTDB): domain Bacteria; phylum Bacteroidota; class Bacteroidia; order Bacteroidales; family Bacteroidaceae; genus Prevotella. The sequence goes on from JAFZIZ010000013.1 coordinate 139,681, forward strand.
TAGGATGCGATTGATCAGCGTCGACTTCCCCACTCCACTGTTTCCACTGAGTAGTGTAATCTTACCTGTCAGTCTTTCCTTTAGAGCCTCAACGCCCTCACCTGACATCGCAGAGATAGCATGGCACTCATAGCCGATGGTCTCGTAGAGTTGAATCATCATCTCCTGATAGTGACGTTCCTCTTCATTGAGCAGGTCAGTCTTGTTGAACACCAAGATGACAGGCACCCGATAAGCCTCAGCAGAGGCAAGGAAGCGATCGATAAACGTCGTACTGGTTTCGGGCTTGACAACAGTAATCACGAGCAATGCCTGATCAACATTCGCTGCGATGATATGACTCTGTTTAGAGAGGTTGATGCTCTTGCGGATGATATAGTTGCGACGGTCTTCAATCTCAGTGATAAAGGCGGTTGGCTGTTGATTAGCAATTGCCGGCTGCATCGTGATTTCCACCCTATCGCCTACGGCCACAGGATTCGTACTCCGAATACCACGCAGTCGGAAATTACCCTTTATCTTACAATCGACAGTTGGTCCATCGTCCGTCAGAACGGTGTACCAACTGCCAGTATTCTTAATAACGAGACCTTTCACAGATTATACTGTCATGATCTCTTTGTTCTTTGCCTCCATCAACTCGTCGAGTTTCTTGATGTACTTGTCATGCAACTTCTGCAGATCGAGTTCGGCATCCTTTTCATTGTCTTCAGAAAGACCATCCTTGATGGCTTTCTTCAGTTTGTCCTTGATGTCGGCACGGACATTGCGCACCTCTACCTTTGCCTTCTCAGCAATCTTGTTGCACTGTTTCACCAAGTCACGACGACGCTCTTCTGTAGGCTGAGGAATACCCAAACGGATAATCTCACCATTGTTCTCAGGGGTGATACCTACATCCGAATCCATAATCGCCTTCTCAATATCACGAATCTGCTTTCTGTCCCAAGGCTTGATAGCGATGGTACGAGCATCAGGCGTAGAGATGTTAGCAACTTGGTTCAAAGGCACTTTAGAGCCATACGACTCTACACGAACGCCATCGAGGATGGCAACATTGGCACGACCGGCACGGACGCGCGCCAGTTCTTCTTCAAGGAACATGGCAGCCATCTGCATACGCTCTTCAGCCGAGGCTAATGTTTGTTTTACGTCTATCATATTAATAATGTTTATTGGTTTTTATACATTTTACTTCCGACAAAGATACGCATTATATTCCGAATAAGCAAAAAACAATCGAAAAAATTTTGAAAAGTGCCATAAATATTCTATCTTTGTAGGCTGAATATATACCAATTCTTAACAGACCTAAGAAAAAGAGATGATTCTTCATATAGGCATACTACTTGGCTCTAACCACCTGTTAGCCTACGCTGCCGCAGGGTTGTTGATTGCTTTCCTGATCCTATTGTTCTACAATCGGCATTACCTCTCACGGGAAGAGGAAATCAACAACGAGAATCGGACGAGTATGGCTCGCCTTTCTATCATCATGCAGGTAGGAAGGTTGAAGATATGGACATACGATACGGATACAAGGCATTATAGTCTTCTGTCGGCGGATGGCGTTTTCAGACAAGAATACAATCCCATTGACTTCGTACAGTTCTATAACCGCGATGACTTCGAGACACTACGCTCTGCTGTCTATGGCATCTATGAAGGCAAACGCAATTCGGCAACACTCAAGTTGCGCACCAATCCCTCCAACGGTGCCATTCGTTATTTCAAACTCTATCTCTCTATTGCCGAGAAAAAGCCCGACGGACGTGTCTCGAAACTATTAGGTATCCAGCAAGACATCTCGGAAGAGCACAACAAGAAGGCACTTGCCAACGAGATGCTGATACGCTATCAGACGATCTTCAACTCCTCGTTGATTGACATGCTCTATTACGATAAAGACGGAGTATTGACAGACATCAACGAAACTGCCTGCCAGTCGTTTAACATCCCTGACCGTCAGAAACTCCTTGACAGCAAATACACCTTTGCTGACAATCCTATGTTCAAGGATGTCAACATGGACAAAGAAGACTATATCCGCACCACGACCCTCATCGACCTCCATCAATACCAAGAGAGCCATCAGCAAGTCATGCCTCTCAAACTTCCTGGAAAGGTCTATTATGAGGCCGTCATCGTCACCAACCGTCAGCAAGAAGGAACGAGGAAAGACATTTACATTGCAGGACGAAATGTGACGGAGATGGTAGAGTCGTTCCATCAGCAGCAAGAAGGAGTCAAGCGTCTGAAGATAGCCACCCAGCACATTCAGGAATATATCGATAATATCAACTATGCACTCCGTATCACCAATGTGCGGATCGTGAACTATTATCCTCAGAGCCACACCTTGGAAATCTCAACGATCATTGGCAAGTCACAGAAGATACAACTGTCTCAACTACGCTGCATTCGACTGGCAACACCCCGCTATCGTCGCGCTGTGTCAAGTATCCTGAACCGGATGGACCATCTGAAGCAGCGTAGTATTGAGCAGATTATTGAGGTTGATATCCACGACAAGCAAGGACGTTTGGTATCCCTCATGTTCAACCTCGTCCCCATCTTCAATGAAGCAGGAAAGGTGGAGAGATACTTCGGCATGTGTCGTAATATGACGGACTACATAGAGACTGAACACCATCTTGCCATCGAGACCCAGAAGGCACAAGAGACAGAACTGCTGAAAGAGTCGTTCCTCACCAATATGAGTTATGAGATACGTACTCCGCTCAATTCGGTATTGGGCTTTGCCGAACTCTTTGAGACAGACCATGACGAGGAAGACGAGACATTCTTTGTGGAGGAAATCAAGAAGAACACAAAGACACTGTTGGAACTCATCAACGATATTCTCTACCTGTCGCGCTTAGATGCCGACATGGTGAAATTCAAGGAAGAGGAGTTCGACTTTGCAGAGTTGTTCGATGCCTATTGCCAGATGGGTTGGACGAGTGTACGTCCTGAAGTCAAGACATCCATTGATAATCCCTATGAGCATCTGGTCATCAAAGGTGATTCTGAGAATCTGGGCAAAGCCATCCAGAAACTCTGCGTGAACTCGGCGGTCTTCACCTATCAGGGAATGATCCGTGCCAAATATGAATACCTGCGCAATGAGTTGGCGATTAGCATTGAAGACACAGGAATCGGTGTTGACGAAGAAACACTGCCTAAAGTCTTTGAACGCTTCGTCAGGAACAAAGACGAGAAACTCTGTGGTACAGGTCTTGACTTACCAATCATCAAATCGATTATCGAGAAGATGGGCGGTTCCATTGAAATGCACTCCGAACAGGGGAAAGGCACCTCAGTCTGGATCTTCCTGCCCTGTGAAGCAACGGATATTAAAAAACGTGATATCGCCATATGAGTACATTATATTACATCCTTCTCATTCTATTGTTGATGGCGTTTATCGGCATCATCATCTTCAACCGCATCATCAAACAAAGGATACAGCGTGCGTCAGAACGGTGCAACAATACCAAAAACATGATGCAACAAGCAATGAATGTATGTGAGAATGCTGTACTCTATTATGATATTAGCAAGAAAAAGATATGGAATCTCTATGGTCACCTATTACCAGAAGAAGGAGTCTCTACAGAGGAATGGAAGGAACACGTTCATCAGGAAGACCTCCCCGATGCTTTGTATTGGCTACATCTACTCATGGAAGGAAAAGGCAAGTCCGCTGAGTTCCGCTTTCACTGGAATTTCGAGTATGGTGGTGGACGCCCGCGATGGGGCTATCTGCATAATATCAGTGTGGCAGAATATGAAGAGGGACAGGAACTTCCCATTGGTATCATCAATACGATGATAGACGAAACTGAAATCAAGAAACAACAGGACAGAGAGAAAGAACTGACTGAGAAATATAAACTGGTATTCGAACAGTCTATTATCGGCTTGTCGTTCTACACGCCTGACGGAAAATTCCTGGATGCCAACCAACACATGCGGAAGTTATGTAATTTCGACACCAAGGAAGGATATGAGTTCTTCACCAATGTCAATCTTTTCGAAGCCTCTCCTTTCCGCGATCATGTCAACAAAGAACATATAGAGGAATTCTGGGTATGTGCCAAAGGCGATATACCAGGACAAAACTCTATTCCCTATCTGGAGATACGCCTTCTTCCTATCTACGATAAGGATGGTAAGTTAGCCTATATCTCAATTGCTACCCGTGACGTGTCAGAAGAACGTGATATGTATCTTCAATCAAAACTCAACGATATCCAGATACAAAAAGCCAACGAAGAGATTCATCGCTATGAGACTGAACTCCAGTACATGATGGAGGCGATTGACATGCGTGCATGGCGCATCAACTATGCAGAAAGAAAAGTGCAGTTTATGAAAGGTCTAAGTAAGATTGAAAAAGAACTGTCATTTGAGGAATATGAGAGTTACTTCATAGACGACCATGACGAAATCAAAAAGAAATTCACAGATCCTGAGAAGTACTTTAAGCAACCGATATCTGTTCTACGTAAGATGCGCCCTGTTTTCCACTCTACGGATGAGATACAATGGAACCAGATTAACAGTCTACCCATCTATGATGATAAAGGGAAACTGGTTGCTACATTCGGTATCATCCGAAACATGACCAAGTTCATACAGGTACAGGAACAACTGAAACAAGAGACTCAGCGCGCCAACGAGTCAGGACGACTGAAGAGTGTCTTCCTTGCCAATATGACCCATGAGATACGTACTCCGTTGAATGCCATCGTCGGATTCTCTGACCTCATACAGATGATGACGACGTTGGAAGACAAGCGTGAACTGACACATGTCATCCATAACAACTGTGACATGTTGCTTAGACTCATCAACGACATCATGGCCATCTCTGCAATGGACGCTAACGGACTGACCATGAAGCCTACCGATACCGATTTCGCTGTTACTTTCAATGAGATGTGCCAGTCGTTGGCGCAGCGTGTAGAGAACCCGAAGGTGGAATTCATCAAAGAGAATCCGTATCATACACTATTGACTCATTTGGATGCAGGAAGAATCACACAGGTTATCACCAACTTCGTAACCAATGCCGTCAAATATACGCAAGAAGGACATATCCGAGTAGGCTACCGTCTGCAAGACAATGGTATCTATATGTATTGTGAAGATACGGGTGTCGGTATTCCAAAGGAACAGTGTTCAAAGGTCTTTGACCGTTTCGTGAAGCTCAACGACTATGTACAAGGCACAGGATTGGGACTGTCTATCTGTAAGGCTATCGCCGAGCATTGTAACGGAAAGATAGGTGTAGACAGTGAGGTCGGCAAGGGTTCTACGTTCTGGTTCTGGATACCAGTGGAAATAAAAGAAGTGAATTAAAACGATAACAATCTGTAATGATGAAAAAAAGATTGATGATGATTGCCATGCTGTGTCTTTCTACGGCATGGGCATGGGCAGAACAAGTAGTCATCGAGACACGTAATGTCTCTCTGGTACTTGATGTCGAGAAGGGTGCTCAACCCAAGTATGTTTATTTTGGTGCGAAACTGAGTGCACAGGAACTAAGTCACTTGCAAACACCTGTGGGTGGAAGGATGGATGCCTATCCTGCCTATGGACTGAATGCACCTGCGGAAGCCGCCCTTGCGATGCGTCATGCAGATGGAAACCTGTCTACGGCATTGATCGTCGAGGGTATCCAACAAAGTGGGAATATTACGACCATTCAACTCAAAGACCCCGCCTACCCCATCACCGTCAACCTGAAATACAGGGCTTATCCTGACGAGGATATGATAGAGACATGGACGGAGATTATCAATGGGGAGAAACAGACAGTCACGCTGACGACATTTGCCTCTGCGATGTTGCCCATCCGTCGTGGGGATGTATGGCTCAGTCATTTCTATGGTTCATGGGCTAATGAGACACAACTGGTAGAAGAGCCACTGACACCTGGTCAAAAGGTGATCGTCAACAAAGACGGTACCCGTAATTCTCATACCGACCATGCGGAAGTGATGTTCTCACTTGATGGCAAGGGACAGGAGAATGCTGGTCAGGTGATTGGTGCCGCCCTCTGCTATTCAGGCAACTATCGTCTGAAGGTGACTACCGACGATACAGAATATCATTATTTCTTTGCAGGTATCAATGAGGATAATTCCGAGTATCACCTGAAGAAAGGAGAGACCTTCGTAACACCGAAACTGGCACTGACATTCTCGCAACAAGGACTCTCTGGTGCCTCTCGTAATTTCCATAAGTGGGGGCGTAAATATATGTTGGCTCATGGTGATAAAGAACGTAAGATCCTGTTGAACTCATGGGAGGGTGTTTATTTTGACATCAACCAAAAAGGAATGGACCAGATGATGGCGGATATTGCTTCCATGGGCGGTGAACTCTTCGTGATGGACGATGGTTGGTTTGGTGATAAATATCCTCGTAAGACCGACAACTCTTCATTAGGTGACTGGGTAGTGGATAAAAACAAACTGCCTGAGGGTATCGAAGGACTGCTTCGCGATGCCAAGAAACACGGCATTAAGTTCGGTATCTGGATTGAACCGGAGATGAGTAATACGGTCAGTGAACTTTACGAGCAGCATCCTGACTGGATTGTCAAGGCGCCTAATCGTGATGCCGTATTAGGACGTGGAGGTACGCAGGTGGTACTTGATATGGCGAATCCGAAAGTACAGGACTTCGTTTTCAGCATCGTGGACAATCTATTAACAAAATATCCTGAGATAGACTATATCAAGTGGGATGCCAATATGCCCATCATGAATCATGGTTCACAGTATCTGGATATGGCAAACCAAAGTCATCTGTATATCGAGTACCATCGTGGCTTTGAGAAGACGTGCCAGCGTGTCCGTGCCAAATATCCTGATGTTACTATCCAAGCCTGTGGCAGTGGTGGCGGTCGTGCTAACTGGGGTTTCCTTCCCTATTTTGACGAGTTCTGGGTTTCCGACAATACCGATGCCCTGCAACGCATCTACATGCAATGGGGCACCTCATATTTCTTCCCTGCCATCGCCATGGCAAGTCATATCTCTGCCACGCCTAATCACACTGTCTTCCGCACCACGGCTATGAAATACCGTATCGACGTAGCGATGAGTGGTCGACTGGGTATGGAGATTCAGCCCAAGAATATGACAGACGATGAGAAGGAACTCTGTCGCAAGGCGATTGCCGAATACAAGCAGATTCGTCCTATCGTGCAGTTTGGTAACATCTATCGTTTGGTATCACCCTACGACAAGAAGGGGCTTGCATCGATGATGTATGTGACAGACGCAAAGGATAAGGCGGTGTTCTACTGGTGGAAGACAGAGTCGTTCCAGAATGAGCATCTGCCTCGTGTGAAGATGGCAGGACTCGATGCCGACAGGATGTATAAGGTGAAAGAGTTGAACCGCATCGACCTGAAGCCGTTGACCTTTGAAGGAAAGTCATTCAGTGGTGCCTATCTGATGAATCACGGACTGGATATTCCTTATCGCAACGAGCCGGAGTGGTCGAAGAAGACTGACTGGTCGAGCCGTGTTCTGCTCTTAGAAGCGGAATAACGATATAACGTTATAACGTCATAACGAAAAAAAACGATATCAACACGAAAACAAGCAGTAAAGATCTTTTAGCCTACATCCGCGAGGGTCGCGAGATGACACAGGGCGAGAAACTCAGGTTGATTATCAGCCTGAGTATTCCAAGTATTCTTGCCCAGATATCTGCCACCGTGATGTTCTTCATCGATGCCTCGATGGTAGGACATCTGGGGGCTAAGGCTTCTGCTTCTATTGGTATCGTGGAGACGACAGGCTGGTTGATAGGTGGACTTGCCTCTGCTGCCAATATGGGATTCTCTGTGCAAGTGGCGCATGCCATTGGTGCCAACGATTTCAAGCGCGCCCGTCGCATCCTGCGTCAGTCACTGGTATGCTGTCTGCTCTATAGTCTGACTATTTCCACCATCGGCATTCTGATTAGTGGTCCCCTGCCCTATTGGTTGGGAGGCACTGAAAAGATTGCCCATGATGCCTCTGTATATTTTGCCATCATCGGCTTCTGCGGCATCTTCTTCCAGATGGAAGGTTTGGCAGGTTCGATGCTGAAATGTAGTGGCAACATGAAGATTCCCTCTGCGCTGAATATCCTGATGTGCGTGATGGATGTCGTTTTCAACTATTTCTTCATCTATATCATGGATTATGGCGTAGCAGGTGCGGCTATGGGTACAGGACTTGCAGAACTGATCACGGCAGGACTGATGCTCTACTTCCTGCTCTATCGTTCAGATATGTTGCGACTGGTGGGACACCCTGGTTCTTTCCGTCCCAAAGCCGATATCGTTCGCAATGCCTTTAAAATTGGTGCACCTATGGCTTTGCAACATACGCTGATGGGAGGTGCGTATGTTGTGAGTACCGTCATCGTTGCACCTTTGGGCACCATCGCTATTGCTGCCCATTCGCTTGCCATCACTGTTGAAAGCCTGTGTTATATGCCAGGCTATGGTATTGCCGAAGCAGCCACGACACTGGTCGGACAAAGCATCGGAGCCGGACAGAAACCACTTACCCGTTCGTTTGCACGTATGTCTGTTGGCATGGGTACGCTGGTTATGACGTTCATGGGCATCCTCATGTGGGTCTTCGCCCCAGAGTTGATGACATTCATGTCACCTGTTGAAGCCATCCAACAAGTGGGTAGTCAGTGCCTCCGCATCGAAGCCTATGCAGAACCGATGTTTGCTATCGCTATTGTCTGCAACGGTGTCTTCATCGGTGCTGGCGACACGCTGAAGCCTGCCCTCATGAGTCTCTTCTCGATGTGGGGCGTCCGACTCACGTTGGCTGCATTCTTGGCTGTACGCTATGGACTGCCAGGTGTATGGACGGCTATGGCGATAGAACTGACTTTCCGAGGTATCATCTTCCTTTTCCGACTGTTCCACGGAAACTGGATGAACAGATTCAAAGCATAAAAAACGATACAGCCCCAGGATATCCATCCTTGGGCTGTACTCTTTCCTCTCCTATTAATAACTAAAAACTTGCTTCCTCTAAAACTAATACCTTACTACTAACCTATTTACTAACCACTAACAAACCATATTTCATCGTTATCCCATCAATCAATCTTTCTTTTCTACCTTTTTTGCAAGTTATCCTTATCTTTTACCTTAACTATTGAAGAGTGTTCCTCTGAATCACGATGCAAAGGTAAGCAGATTTCACGGACCCACCATGAAATCTTTCCATTTTACGAAAAAAATCGGTTTATTCTTGACTTACATCAAAATTTTGTGTGCGAACACAAAGAACTTCTTCTACTAGATTCGTCAACTCTACAAACTGCTGAATCATCAGTTGTTCAGGGCGTTTCGTCATGATTTCATGGGCAAAAAAGTTCTCTGGGGCAGGATGTGCGGCATCGAAGAGTGGACGAAGACTCACACGCAGCATCTTACGACGCTGATTAAAGACCGTCTTCACCACGCGTTTAAACAGATTCTCGTCGCATCCCAGATGCTCCACCTTGTTGCGCGTCATACGAATCACGGCACTCTGTACCTTAGGGGGCGGATTGAACACGTCAGGCTCCACCGTAAAGAGGTACTCCACGTCATACCATGCCTGTATCAATACGCTGAGGATACCATACGCCTTATTCCCTGGCTCCGAGGCGATACGTAGTGCCACCTCACGCTGAATCATACCAGTACAGCAGGGTATCAGTTCGCGATTATTCAGCATCTTAAAGAAAATCTGCGAAGAGATATCATAAGGATAATTGCCCGTCAGCACAAACTGCTGTCCGTCAAACACCTTCTGCAAGTCCATTCTGAGGAAGTCCTCACCTAAAATATTTTCCTTTAATTTGGGGAAATGCTCATTCAAGTACGCCACACTTTCCCTATCAATCTCCACCACCTTCAGTGAACGAGGTTTCTCTACCAGGTATTGTGTCATCACACCCATACCCGGTCCCACCTCCAACATAGGCAGGTCACTATATGGTGTATCCACCGTATCAGCAATACGCTTGGCAATAGAGAGGTCAGTCAGGAAGTGCTGACCCAGATTCTTCTTTGGTCGTACTTGTTTCATTTCACTGGTCAAAGGTACGATTTTTTACCAATATCGGCAAGTTTTTGGATAGTTTTTGTGATAAAGTATGGTTAAACTTTATAAGAATCCTTGGTGTTTGAGGGCTTCTATGAGCCCTTGGGACATCGCCTCATTGTCTTTCTTTGTGTAGCGGATATCCGTAAAAATTTGGGCGAGCGTCTCTTTTTTGTTGATATTGACGAAATCTTGGTTCTCTGGCAAGTTTTCTTTCTCGTAGTAGAAACGGTCGATATCCATAGCCAGATAGTCTTTGTATGTCTCTTGATGTATGAAACTCTCCAGCGGTAAGCGATCGGAGAGGGGAGGCTTCTCGTCAGGCCAGCCAACAGTCAGTGTAGCAACAGGCATCACGAGTTTTGGCAACTCTAGAATGTCGATGATCTGTTGCGGCTGATAGACGGTGGTGCCTAAGTAGCAATAACCCAGTCCTTCCTCATCCATCAGGTTACAGAGCGTCTGCGTATAGAGCAGAGCATCAGTGGCAGCGTTGATAAATGACAGGAAGTTGTCATAGCCGGGCTCCGCCTTACGACATTTTGCCCAAAAGCTGGTGCGATTGAAGTCAGCACAGATGGTAAGCAGCACAGGGGCTTCCATCACCATCGGTTGGTTGAAATGTGCAGGTGCGAGCCGTTGTTTGATTCTCGCATCGCGAGTAACTACTACACTGTAGAGTTGCAGGTTACCCATCGTCTGTGTACGCGCTGCCTCAGTCATTAACCGATTCAGCAGTTCTTCACTCACATCCTTAAAGGCATATTTGCGGATTGTTCTCCGTGTTGATAGATTCTTCATGCTGCAAAAGTACACAAAGTTTCCTAAAATGGAAAACTTTCGTTCTAAAATTTTTCGAATAGTTTTCCGAAAAAATAATTTGTTATCTCATTTAAAGTTGTTACCTTTGCAGGAAATATTACGTAAACTAATCAATGGAATCAAATCAAACGTACACGTATGATGAGGCTTTTGATGCCTCTTTAGCCTATTTTGGCGGTGATGAGTTGGCTGCCCGCGTCTGGGTCAACAAGTATGCGATGAAAGACAGTTTCGGAAAGATTTATGAGAAATCGCCCGAACAAATGCACTGGCGTATCGCTAACGAGATTGCCCGAATTGAAAAAAAGTATAAGAACCCGATGACCGCTCAGGAAATTTTCGACCTGCTTGATCATTTCAAATACATCGTGCCAGCAGGAAGTCCGATGACGGGTATCGGCAATAACTATCAGGTAGCATCTTTGAGCAACTGCTTTGTTATTGGATTGGATGGCGATGCCGACTCGTATGGCGGTGTCATGCGTATCGATGAGGAGCAGGTGCAGTTGATGAAACGTCGTGGTGGCGTCGGTCATGATATGAGTCATATCCGTCCGAAAGGTTCCCCCGTTCATAACTCCGCCCTCACATCTACAGGTCTGGTGCCCTTCATGGAGCGTTATAGTAATAGTACGCGCGAGGTGGCACAGGATGGTCGTCGTGGTGCGTTGATGCTCAGTGTTAGTATCAAGCATCCCGATTCAGAGGCATTCATTGATGCGAAGATGACAGAAGGTAAGGTAACAGGTGCTAATGTCTCTGTGAAGATTGACGATGCCTTCATGGAGGCAGCCATTAACGACCAGCCCTATATCCAGCAGTTCCCTATCGATAGTGAGGATCCTGAGTGGAAGAAAGAGATATCCGCCAAGGAACTCTGGGAAAAAATTGTACATAATGCTTGGAAGAGTGCTGAGCCTGGTGTGCTGTTCTGGGATACCATCCTGCGTGAGAGTATTCCCGACTGTTATGCCGATTTAGGCTTCCGTACGGTGTCTACGAATCCCTGTGGTGAGATTCCCCTTTGTCCATACGATTCTTGTAGATTACTGAGTATCAACCTTTACTCGTATGTAGAGAAACCCTTTATGAAGGAGGCCTACTTCAACTACGACCTCTTCAAGAAACATGTGGCGATGGCACAACGGTTGATGGACGACATTGTCGACTTGGAGTTGGAGAAGATTGAGCAGATACTGGAGAAGGTTGACAGCGACCCGCAGTCGATGGAGGTGAAAGGTGCTGAGCGCCATCTCTGGGAGAAGATTCAGAAGAAGAGCGGTATGGGGCGCCGTACGGGCGTGGGTATCACGGCAGAAGGTGACATGATTGCCGCTATGGGTCTGCGTTATGGTACGCAGGAGGCTACCGACTTCTCGGTAGAGGTGCATAAGACGTTGGCGCTGAATGCCTATCGCAGCAGTGTGGAGATGGCAAAGGAGCGTGGCGCCTTTGAGATATACGATGCCCAGCGTGAGGCAAATAATCCGTTTATCTTGCGCTTGAAGGCTGCCGATGCCCAATTATATCAGGATATGGTGAAGTACGGTCGCCGTAATATTGCCTGTCTGACGATTGCGCCAACGGGTACTACCTCGTTGATGACACAGACTACCAGTGGTATTGAACCCGTATTCCTGCCTGTTTATAAGCGTCGCCGTAAGGTGAACCCCAATGATACCGATGTGCATGTGGACTTCGTCGATGAGGTGGGCGATTCGTTCGAGGAGTATATCGTCTATCATCCGAAGTTTCTGAAATGGATGCAGGTCAACGGATTCGATACGATCAAGCGTTATACGGAAGAGGAGATAGAAGAGCTGGTGGCTAAGTCTCCTTACTATAAGGCAACAGCTAATGATGTCGATTGGTTGATGAAGGTGCGCATGCAGGGTGCTATCCAAAAATGGGTAGACCATTCCATCAGTGTGACAGTCAATCTGCCGAATGATGTGGACGAGGCTTTGGTCAACCGTCTGTATGTAGAAGCATGGCGTAGTGGATGTAAGGGATGTACTATCTATCGTGACGGCAGTCGTGCAGGTGTGATGGTCTCTGTCTCGAAGAAAGAGAAGAAGGAGCAGGATGAAGACACGACGAAGGATAATAACATAACTGTACAGGAGGAACCCAATCCTTGCAAGCATCCGGAAGTGACAGAGGTCCGTCCTAAGGAACTGGAGTGTGACGTCGTCCGTTTCCAGAATAACAAGGAGAAATGGGTGGCCTTTGTCGGCTTGCTCGATGGTTATCCTTACGAGATCTTCACGGGTCTTCAGGACGACGATGAGGGTATCGTCTTACCAAAGACCGTCACTCGTGGTAAGATTATCAAACAGACCAATGACGACGGTACGCGCCGTTATGACTTCCAGTTTGAGAACAAACGTGGCTATAAAACAACGGTGGAAGGTCTCTCTGAGAAGTTCAATCCTGAGTATTGGAACTATGCGAAACTGATTTCTGGTGTGCTGCGTTATCGTATGCCTATCGACCACGTCATCAAACTCGTCAGTTCGCTGCAGTTGAAGTCGGAGAGTATCAATACCTGGAAGGTAGGTGTTGAACGTGCGTTGAAGAAATACATCCTCGACGGTACGGAAGCGAAAGGTCAGAAGTGTCCGAACTGTGGCAGCGAGAGTCTGGTATATCAGGAGGGTTGTCTGATTTGTAAGAATTGTGGATCATCAAGATGTGGATAATAAGGATTGAAAAATTGAAGGATTGAAGAATTGAAGTGATGATGATTGAATCCAGTTATATCTATTTGCAGGATGTCCGCTTCCATGCTTTTCATGGGGTGACACCTATCGAAAAGAAGGTGGGGTCTGATTTCACTGTATCTGTCCGTGTGGCCATTGATATCTCGGCTGCCGTAGAGCATGATATCGTGGATGTCACCCTCGATTATGCTGCCCTTTGTGAGGTGGTGAAACGGGAGATGATGATTCCCTCCAGTCTCATAGAACATGTGGCAGGCCGTATCGGTGAGGCCGTATTTGCTAACTTCCCACAGGTGAAAACCCTCGACATCTCCCTGACGAAGTTGAATCCCCCTATGGGGGCTGACTGCGTTGGCGCTGGTGTGGAATTACATTTAATAAATGATAAAACTCAAGGATAAGTGAGGGGTTTTACTGGAAATTGACTAATTTTGCACCCCGAAAACAAGAATATGAAGAATAGGATTATAGCTCTCATCTGGATAACGTTCGCTTTTGCAGTGGTTTCTCTCGCTGCAAACAAGAAATTCACGCTAGTGATTGATGCGGGTCATGGAGGACACGATGCTGGCGCATTGGGAGCTTTTTCCAAGGAGAAAAACATCAACCTGAACGTGGCACTTTCCTTTGGACGCTATGTGGAGAACAATTGTCCTGACGTGAAAGTGATTTATACCCGTAAGACCGATGTCTTTATCCCTCTTCATACGCGTGCCGATATCGCCAATAAGAATAAAGCCAACCTCTTTATATCTATTCATACGAATGCCGTTCCTCGTGGAAGAATAGCCAGAGGACTGGAGACTTATACGTTGGGTATGCACCGTGCAGGTTCTAACTTGGAGGTGGCTAAGCGAGAGAACTCGGTCATCCTGATAGAGAAAGACTATAAACAACATTACGAGGGCTTCGATCCTAATTCGAGCGAAAGTTATATCATGTTTGAGTTCATGCAGGACAAGAATATGGCACAGAGCGTTGAACTGGCACGTTATGTTCAGAGACGCGTCTGTGCATCAGCAGACAGACAGGACAAAGGTGTGAAGCAAGCTGGCTTCTTGGTGCTCCGTGAGACTTCGATGCCCAGTTGTTTGATAGAGTTAGGATTCATCACCACCTCTGATGAAGAGCAGTTTCTGAACACCAGTGATGGTGTCGACCGTCTTGGCTTTGGTATCTATCAGGCCTTCCTGGATTACAAGCGGAAGTATGATACCGGCTTTACAGTACCTTATCAGGCAGGACCCCAACAGGATATCAATATCCCATCCGTAGTACCTCAGGAGGAGAAGCAGGAGAAGGTCGCTACCCCTGTAAAGGCACAACAGGAGCCTCAGGCACCAGCTGTTAAGCCTGAGAAGGAAGCAGAGAAGATTTCGCAGGAATCGTCTCTGATATTCAAGGTACAGATTCTGGCAAGTTCGTCTCGTCAGAAAATCAGCAAGTCGAAGCTGAACGGACAGAAGAGTGAGTGTTACGAGGAAGGCGGCTTCTATAAATATACAGTAGGAGCGTCGGAAGACTATGATGAGATGGTGAAGATACGTGAGGGTCTGGTGGAGCATTTCCCAGAGGCTTTCATCATTGCCTTTAAGAACGGCCAGCGTGTAGATACGCGTGCTGCCATTAGTGAGTTTAGGTCAAACAAGAAAAAACGATAATAGTATATGAAATTCTTTACGAAAGAAGTACAGATCGCTCTGGTAACCATCGTGGCAATTGTTGTGCTCTATTTTGGTTTGAACTTCTTAAAGGGGTTGAGCATCTTTTCTAATTCCAATAGTTATTGTGTCGCCTTCGACGATGTCAGTGGCTTGGCGGCTTCATCTCCTGTCTATGCCAATGGCTACAAGGTAGGTGTTGTGGAAAGTATCGACTACGACTATAGTCATCCTGAGAAGATCGTTGCCATTATCGGTCTCAATAAAGAGATGCGTGTGCCCGTAGGCTCTCGCGCAGAGATATCCAGTGACCTGTTGGGCAATATCAAAATCAACTTGGTACTGTCAGACAATCCCTTGCAGTTTGTGGCTGTAGGCGATACCATCAGAGGTATGATGGAACAGGGCACACTGAGCAAGGCTGCTGCGATGATTCCTGCCGTTGAGGCCATGCTGCCCAAGATAGATTCCATTTTGACCAGCCTGAATATCCTATTGGCTGACCCAGCGCTTCGTAATACCTTATATAATGTAGAGGGTATGACGGCTAACCTGAATCGTACGAGTGCAGAGCTGAGAGTCTTGTCGGCCAGTCTGAATCGTGATGTTCCTTCGATGATGAAGAAGGCAGACGGTGTGCTGGATAACACCCAGCAACTCACAGCCAATCTGAATACCATCGATGTCGCCGAGATGACAGCCAAGGTCAACCAGACATTGGCCAACGTAGAGGAGATGACGCGTAAACTCAATAGTAATGAGGGTACTTTGGGCCTCTTGATGCGTGATGCATCCCTCTATAATCACTTGAGTTCAACAGCCGCAGATGCGGATTCTCTGCTCATTGATTTCAAGGCTCATCCAAAACGCTACATACACTTCTCAGTTTTCGGAAAAAAAGATAAATAATTTCTTACTAATTTTATTTTGTCTAAATAGAGAACTTCTCTAAAGAAGTTTCAACTGGAAGTATCGAACTGCTTGATATTGCATCATTTCGGTCGTTTCAATTGTTTTAGTACGCACACGCTATACCCTGTGTGCGGTTTTCGGTTAAATAACTGAAAAACAAGAACTTAATAATAAACAAGAGGGGTAAAGTCTTCCGTTTTCTTAAAATATCCCTAACGTACGATAGATAAATAAGTTACACTGTTTTGTATAATTTTCTTGAATATTTACGGATTTGTTTATCTCAAAAAAAAGTGCGAAATTTGCAAACGAAAACGAAAACTATAATCTTTAACGAGAGTTAGTTTATTAATAAAACAGTACAACGCCACATGGAAAAAACTCCAAAGGCGCTTTGGGGCGACTGCCTTCATTTGATAAAGGAAAACGTCACAGAGCAGCAATATAAGACCTGGTTTGAGCCCATCGTATTCGAGAAATACGATGCAGAAAGCCAGATGCTTCTCGTACAAGTACCGAGTAGGTACGTGTATGAGTATTTGGAGCAATACTATGTCACCTTATTAAGTAAGGTAATATGCCGTTGTTTTGGTGCGAATGTCCAGCTCAACTATCGTATTGTGGTGGATAGAGCACATAGACTGACTGTGAAGGAAGCAGGTAGTGAGCCTGTGAATATCGAGCGTCCTCAGCCCACGAATCGTGGCAACAAAGCTCCCACGGAGTTGGATGCTGCTGTTCCTCAGGACTTGAATCCCCAGTTGGATGTCCACAAGACTTTCCAGAGTTTCATAGAGGGCGATAGTAATAAGCTCCCCAGAACGGTGGGCCTCTCTATTGCAGAGCATCCGGGAAAGACTACTTTCAATCCGTTCTTCGTTTTTGGTCCTTCAGGATGTGGTAAGACACACCTCATCAACGCCATTGGCGTGAAATGTAAGGAGATGTATCCCCAGAAGCGTGTGTTGTATGTCTCTGCCCGCTTGTTCCAAGTGCAGTTCTCTGATGCAAGACGTAGGAACACCATCAACGACTTCATCCATTTCTATCAGACGATTGATGTGCTGATTGTGGATGATGTGCAGGAATGGGCAACGGCAGAGAAGACGGTAGCCACCTTCTTCCATATCTTCGACCATCTGTTCCGCATGGGTAAGCAGATCATCCTTGCCAGCGATCGTCCTCCAGTTGACTTGAAGTGGTTGCAGGATCGTATGCTGACACGTTTCTCTTGTGGCTTGATTGCTGAGTTGGAGAAGCCCAACGTACAGTTGTGTATCGATATCCTGCATTCCAAGTGCAAGCGCGATGGTTTGAAGATTCCTGAGGATGTCATCCAGTTTATCGCAGAGACAGCCAATGGTTCCGTTCGTGACTTGGAGGGCGTAGTCAATTCGTTGATGGCTTACTCCATCGTTTATAACAGTGGTATCGATATGCGTCTGGCAGAGCGTGTTATCAAGCGTGCCGTGAAGGTCGACAATCACCCACTTACTGTCGACGATATTTTGGAGAAGGTATGTGGCCATTACAATGTCACTCCGCAGAACGTGTTCAGCAAGTCTCGTAAGCGCGACTACGTCATCGTACGTCAGGTATCGATGTATCTGGCTCAGAAGTACACGAAGATGCCCGCCTCACGTATCGGACAGTTGATAGGTGGTAGAGACCATTCTACCGTTATTCACAGTTGCTCCACCATTGAGCAGCGCCTGAAGGTCGACAAGTCCTTCTCTGCCGAACTGAGCAGTATCGAGAGTTCTTTCAAACTAAGAAAATAAGTGATTGAAAAAGTAAAGGACGGTTTTGAGCCGTCCTTTATTTCTTATTGAAGGATGAATCCTCCGTTAGCTTGCATGATGACCTTCGCCTGTCCTTTCTTATCTATCTTCAGTTGTTTGAGTTCTGCGTAGCCATCCGCATTATCTGTATAGTATTTCACGGTCTGTCCTGCCAGCATCGGCAATTGAAGCGTTAGGCTCTTGGCGGCCTTCTCTGCATTGAGTCCTGCAATATACCACTGCTGTCCGTGACGACGGGCAAGGACGACGAACTTACCTGGATAGCCGTCGATATAACGTGTCTCATCCCATGTGGTAGGCAGTGCCTTGAGGAAATCGAGTTCTACTTGTGGCAGTTCTGCGAGATTATTGGGTTGCATGGCTACACACTGTATCGCCGTCTGCATCGTGATACCACTTGCCATCTCGAAGACATCCGTGGTCTTGCGGCTATGGCGACTCTTGTTGTCACGACTCAGATAGCGATTCATGATAATGCCGCCCCAGTCCATCGAGGCAGTCGCATTACGACAGAAAGGATGCAACGTCAGGTCATAGGGTTGACGGACAGCGTTATTCTCGCCAAAGAACACGTTTTCCGAAGCTAACACAGCCTCACTGGCGACATAGTTGGGATACAGCCGTTCCCATCCTCTTGGCAACGTACAGCCGTGGAAGATACACTGCAAACCGTAACGGTTGGCATCATAGAGGATATCCTCATAGAGTTGCATCGTCTGTTGCTTGTCGCCTCCGAAGAAGTCTACCTTGATGCCAGCCACACCCACGCTCTTCAGCCACGCCATCTCCTTGTCTCGTGCATACGAGGTACTCAGGCGTTGACGAGGTGTCTGTGGCGCGTCATTCTCATAGCCGTTGGAGTTATACCATAGCATCAGGCGTACACCCTTAGCCATCGCGTAGTTCGACAGTTCCACAATCTTGTCTCTTCCGATACGCTCGTCCCACCAGTTGTCTACCAGACAATACTCGAATCCCATCGCAGCAGCAAGGTCGATAAACTGCACCTGGTCCTGATAGTTGATGCTCTCGTCTTGCCAGATGAGCCAACTCCACGTATAGCGTCCACCTCTGTATTTCTCCGAAGGTTCATAGAGAGGTTCAACGACGTCATAGGATATCGTCGTCTCGACAATAGGTTTTAGACTGTTGCCGATGGTGATGGTGCGCCAAGGGGTACTGCCTGGCACGGCAATACCTGCTGATGTCGTCCCGTTGCCATTGTTCTCTCCAGCCATCGGGTAGGCGATGGTATAGCCCTTCTCAACGGAATAGTCGCTCAGATGCGAACCCACATACGCCGAAGTGACACCCGTCTCACTGAGCAATATCCATCCCTTGTCGTTGATGCGGAAGAGCGCAGGGAACACATACCCCTGTCCGTATT
Source organism: Prevotella sp. (assembly GCA_017554145.1). Lineage (GTDB taxonomy): Bacteria > Bacteroidota > Bacteroidia > Bacteroidales > Bacteroidaceae > Prevotella. The sequence continues at coordinate 159,121 of JAFZIZ010000013.1, forward strand.
GCGAACGGATGTTCATCTCCGTATCTGCCGAATAGAGCTCTTCGTAACTGGGTTTCGTCCTTTCCCATCCCACCATCGGGTCGCTCTGGGGCGAAAGGAACGTTGTGGTGCCCTCAGGAAACAGGAAAGCGGAAGCCTCGCTAGTGATGACAGCACTCTTAGGATTGTCGTTAGTCTGTCGTAACAGCGTATAACGGAACGCGATGTCATTGTCGGAAACGAGGAAGGTCACTACCATTTGGTGTTTTTTGCTATTCGCCAGCGTGATATCCAGTTGGTTGGCAACGTAGTCGCTATGCGAAGCCTTCGTGCGCGTCATGTCATAATGCTTCTCCATCTTCGACTCCTTCGCATCTTCCATCGTTAGTCCCTGTGTGAAGTCTCCGATATTCGTCATCAGTCCCAACCTTGACGGACACATCATTTCCTCTCCATCATAGTTGACAGCATACGTAGCGATACCGTTTTTTACACTCACCTTCACTGCCAGTCTGCCGTCGGGCGATGTCACTTGCTTGCTTTCTGCCAGCATCATCAATGGGCAGAGCATCATAATAAGTAATAGTTTGGTCTTCATATTTCTTGTTTTTGTATCTGGGAAAAAAGTTGACGTATATTATATTGGGCCACCTCCTTACGCATAGCTTCTTCGAGAGGGATGCCAGGCGGATTGATACATTCCACACGGGCAAAGCCTGCATTTAAGAGTTCTTCGCAATCGCTAATCTTTCCGGCTATCAGGAAGACTGGAACAGGTCCGGATTGTTCCAGAATACCCATAGGCAGTTTGCCCATCAGCGTCTGACGATCAGCAGAGCCTTCACCAGTGATAATGAGGTCTGCGTCTTTAATCATTTCTTGGAAGTGGATAGTGTCGAGCAGTAATTGAATGCCAGACATACTTTGGGCATTGAGGTATTGTAGAAAGGCATAGCCAAGTCCTCCGGCAGCACCAGCACCAGCCATTTGTGAACGGTCATAGCCGAAATGCTTGGCAGACATTTCTGCGAATTTCCTGGCTCGCTCGTCTAAGCGAAGCACCATTTCTGGCGTAGCACCTTTTTGAGGAGCATAGACATGAGCCGCACCCTGTTCGCCATAAAGCGGGTTCTTGACGTCAGAAGCAATGGTGAATGTGATATCCTTGAAGGCGTCGATGTCATCCCATCTTTCTTTATTAAAGGCATCTGTAAGTGCATGAAGCATGCCTACGCCTGCATCGCTTGTGGCACTGCCACCAAGACCAACGATGATGTGCCTAGCTCCCTTGCGAATAGCATCGGCTACCAGTTGACCAGTACCATAGCTCGTAGCCACCATTGGGTTACGCTCTTCCTTTACCAACAAGGTCAGGCCACTGGCTTGCGCTATCTCAATAACGGCCATCTCGTTGTGCAACAGATATTTTGCCGTGACAGGACGCATCAGCGGATCCCTCACCGTCACTTCCTCCAACCTGCCACCAATAGCAGCATGGAAAGCTTCCATATAGCCCTCACCTCCATCGCTGACAGGCAATTCGACAATCTCTGCCTCAGGATAAGCCATTCTGATACCCTCTGCTGCAGCCTCGTTAGCTTCTTTAGAAGTCAGGCATCCCTTGAATGAATCTATGGCGATGATTACTTTCATGCTGCAAAATTACAAAAATCTATGGAAAAAATATATATACTTTTCCATTATCGTTATTGCTTTAATTATGTTAGATTATTTATAATTCGATTTCAGTTATTACATTGTCAAAGAAAAAATGAAATATGTAAAGTTCCAAGTTTTTCGATAGAAAACTGAGAAAGAACGGCTTTTTCCTAGGCCGACGAGGAATACTTTTTTCTTCGAACTCAAAAAATCCGTGTAATCTTTCGACTACACGGATTTTTGATAATACCTATTAAAGATTAATTACTTAACTTCCTCGAAGTCGGCATCCTGGATGTTCTCATCCTTTGAAGCCTCCTGCCGAGTCTGCTGTCCGTTGAAAGGATTGTCCTGATCTGATAGGTACGGTACCTGTCAGATCTTTATTAAAAAATATAGAAATCCTTGCAACTTTAAGAAATAATCTTTATCTTTAAAACTAGTTTTTAAGATACTCTCACTCGAAAGTATAATTAAAAAGTTCCTATTTTATTTTGTACTTTCCTCGCTTATTGGATAAAATTCTTACGCTCGACATAAAAAGTTCACTTTTTTGTTCTCACTTAATCGAATTTTTTGTATCTTTGCCAGTGTAATAACTGAAGATAAACTCTAAAAATTGATTAGTCCACGTTTTTTACAAGTACAATTAAATAATCAAAAATAAATAAAACAAGTCACCTATGAAGAAGATATTGACAATCGTACTGTTTTTATTGGTAGAACTGGTAGCTAATGCACAGGATTTTGTAGTCGAAGACAATGACACAACAGTGAAATCCGAGTATAATAATGGGCGTGTTTGGGCTTATCGTCAAATAGGTAATCTCGTTGTAGGTATGACAAATTATGTGAATAAAGATGGATACGGCAAAAATTACCAAATACAGATATTCATCAAGAATCTAAGCGAAACATCGTTATCATTCGACCCTTCTATGGTTACCTCAAAATTATATGATAAAGACGGCAAAACAGAAGAAATGAAAGTATATTCTTTCGAGCAATATATGAAGAAAATCAAAAGTCAACAAGCTTGGACAATGGCTTTGAATGGTATTTCCGCAGGTCTTTCCATAGGAATGGCAGGTAAACAAACGACATATACGACATCATATAATGATAATGGAATGCCATATACCCAAATACATACAACATATAATAGTGCCGCTGCTTCTGCGGTAAAGATGGCTGCGACTACACAGATAATGACACTTAGTAAGATGATGTCTAATGACAAGAAAACTATATCTCAAGGCTATTTGAAAAAAACAATCATACATCCAGACGAGGGTATCATTGGCTATATGAATATTAAGCATAAGAAAGGGCAGAAAATGCAGGTTGATATTCCTGTCGGTGATAATGTGTATTCATTCTGTTGGGATGTTTCAAAGAAGAAAAAGTAATAATTTATGTCATAATGATATTAAATCGGAAATGGTCTGATGTTTGCAAGTAGCAGATAAAAGGTCAACCGAATGAATAAGAAGAATGCGTCCATAACGGGGGCATAAGTAATACTTAATAGGTAAAAACATGAAACATCGAATGATTCTGCTTTCCACACTCATGGTAATCTTCCTGAGTGCGTGTGCAAAGAAAGTGAAACTGACCATCGACGGAACCCTGTCGCCTACACAGACAACGTTGTACCTGATTATCAACGAGGACACGGCGAATGCCCAGCGCATCCCCATCAACGATGCAAAATTCTCTGTTACCATTGAAGTGGATAAGAATGACTTCATACGCCTACACGATTACAAAGAATGGCCTGAGCGTAGTGTCTTCGTACTCATCCCTGATAGTCGCCATATTACTATCAACACATGGAACGGTACAATAGAGGGTTCTCCGATGTCACTACGTTTGCAGAAAGCCATCAAAGGCATACGGGAAGCAGGACCTGGTACTTTTCACATTGATGTATTCTCTGAAGACCCGAAGGCATGGGAAGAAGCACGCATTCAGGAGAGGGCTATCCGTGCACATATGGAAGAGGAGCAACGGCAGGTCGTTCGCGAGGTGATGTTGGAGAATAAGGACAACAATATCCCTGCATGGGTATTGATTTGTTTCCCGGAACAGGCTTCCATGTATTTCGACGAGGTTACCAAAGGCTCACCGAAATGGATGAAGCATCCTATATTAATGAAGAAAAAGAAATAACACCTCGCGATGAAGATCAGTAGCATCATCCTGAAGATTCTCATGCCACTGGTGCTAGGAGGCGCCATTCTGTATTGGATGTATCGTGGAGAGGATTGGCATCAGATCCGTCATATCATGACTGATGAGATGGACTGGTCGTGGATGTTGCTGTCGTTTCCCTTCGGCATCCTTGCCCAGATGTTCAGGGGTTGGAGATGGAAGCAGTCACTGGAACCAGTAGGAGAACGTCCCAGGACTTCTACCAGTATTCATGCCATCTTCCTCTCGTATGCCGCCTCGTTGGTGATACCCCGTGTGGGCGAGTTCACACGTTGCGGTGTATTGAAACGATACGATAATGTATCTTTCTCGAAGGCGTTGGGCACGGTGGTGACAGAACGAGCCATCGACTCTCTGTTGATCATGGGTATCACGGCATTGGTGCTGTTGTTGGAGATGAGTACCTTCGGTATGTTCTTCCGCAAGACTGGCACCAACCTGCAAACCATCCTACACGGATTCTCATGGATGGGTTATCTGGTAGTGGCTATTTGTGCCGTCGCCATCCTCATCCTGTTGCATTTCCTGTTGCGGAAGTTATCCATATATAATAAGGTAAAAGCGACGTTCTCGAATATCTGGCAGGGTGTCATCTCACTGAGAAACGTGCGTAACATCCCCCTCTTCGTCTTTTTCACCTTAGGCATCTGGGTAAGTTATTTTCTGCACTATTATCTCACCTTCTTCTGTTTCGACTTCACGGCAGACTTAGGTATCGGCTGTGCCTTGGTAACGTTTATCGTAGGTAGTATTGCCGTTATCGTACCTACACCTAACGGTGCAGGTCCTTGGCATTTCGCAGTGAAGACGATGCTGATACTTTACGGCGTGGCTGATGAGCATGCGCTCTACTTCGTCCTCATTGTCCATACCGTTCAAACCATGTTGGTCGTTGCCCTTGGCATCTACGCATGGTTAGCACTGAATTTTACATCTAAAAACCAAAGTATATGAACAACGAAATTCAAAACCTAAATCCACAGTGCATCTGGAAGAATTTCTATGCACTCACACAAGTACCACGTCCCAGTGGACACCTTGAGAAAATACAGCAGTTCCTGCTCGACTTCGGCAAACAGGTTGGTGTGGAAGTATTCAAAGACCCTGCTGGAAATATCGTATTCCGCAAACCTGCAAGCGCAGGAATGGAAAACCGTAAGGGTGTCATCCTGCAAGCCCACATGGATATGGTGCCTGAGCGTGACACGGAATCGAACCATAACTTTGAGACAGACCCCATACATACTTGGATTGACAACGGATGGGTGAAGGCGAAGGGCACCACACTGGGTGCTGACAATGGTTTAGGCGTTGCAGCCATCATGTCTATCATGGAAGACAAAACCCTGAAGCATGGTCCCATTGATGCTCTCATCACTCGCGATGAAGAGACGGGTATGTTTGGTGCCAACGAATTGCCCGAAGGTGAATTACAAGGTGACATTCTGTTGAATCTCGACTCGGAGCACTGGGGTAAGTTCGTCATTGGCTCTGCTGGTGGTATCGACATCACTGCCACACTGGGCTATCAGGAAGTAGACACCGATTCGGAGGATGTCGCTATCCGTGTCACACTGAAAGGATTACGCAGTGGACATAGTGGACTAGAGATTCACGAGGGCCGTGCCAATGCCAATAAACTGATGGTACGCTTCGTCCGTGAGGCTGTTGAACAATTGGACGCACGTCTTGCCTCCTGGCATGGTGGAAAGGTGCGTAATGTCATCCCATACAAAGCGGAAGTCGTGCTGACACTCCCCAAGGAGAACATCGAAGCCCTGAAGGAACTCGTGGAAGACTGGCTCAACGACTTCAATAGCCAGTACAAGGGCATAGAGACAGATATTAAGTTCTATGTCGAGGAAGTGGCAACACCAGCCAAACAGGTACCCGTGGAAATCCAGGATAACCTCATCAATGCCATCTACGCCTGTCATGACGGTGTGGTACGTATGATTCCCTCCTACCCTGATGTGGTGGAGACCTCCAGTAACCTCGCCATCATCGATATCGAAGGCGGTCAAGCAGTCATCAAGATTCTTGCACGAAGCAGTCGTGAGGACATGAAGGACTATATCGTGAAGATGCTGGAAAGTTGTTTCAATATGGCAGGCATGAAGGTAGATACCGCTGGTTCCTATGGCGGATGGGATCCCAACCCCGACTCCCCCATCCTGCATTTGCTGTTGAAAGAGTATAAGAATCTCTTCGGCAAGGACGGTATCATACAAGTCGACCATGCTGGACTGGAATGCTCTGTCATCCTCGGCAAGTACCCCCATTTGGATGTCGTCTCCTTTGGACCTACGATGAAGTCACCCCACACCACCAGTGAACGTGCCCTTATCGAGACTGTTGATCCTTTCTGGCAACTATTGAAGAAAACACTGGAAGATATACCTGTTAAAGGTTAATGGTTAAGGTTATAGATAAAAATTTCGCAGATTCTTTGGAGTCTGCGATTTTTTTCGTACTTTTGCAAGCGAATAACCAAAATAGTAACAAAAAATGGACGACTACCCGGCGGATAATTTTAATTCGTAAGGCGTGAGGACAGCAGGCAAGACCGCTAATCCTCTTGCCGCTAAGACCGTTTGAAACAAAAAAGGATTAGCATTATGAAGACTTATTGGAACACAACTGGTGGGCTGAACCAACTCGAGGAGTGGCAGCCTAATTGCTGGATACAAGTGACGTGTCCGACAGAGGAAGACCGGCAGATGCTGGAGGAACAATACGAGATTCCCGACTATTTCCTCTCCGACATCAGTGACGCAGATGAGCGTGCCCGTTATGAATATGATGACGGATGGATGCTCATCATCTTGCGTATTCCCTATGTGAAGGAAGTACGCTCACGAACGCCATACACCACTGTTCCTTTGGGTATCATCCATAAACGCGATGTCACCATCACCGTTTGCTACTACGAGACGAACATGATGATTGACTTCGTATCGTTCCAGCAGAAGCGTGGCGAGGGATTCACTGACTATGTGGACATGATCTTCCGTCTATTCCTCTCAAGTGCCGTCTGGTATCTGAAGCGTCTGAAACAGATATCCTTGCTCATCGATAAGGCAAAGCGTAACCTTGACAAAGAGGTGAACAACGAGAGCCTCATCGGGCTTTCTCGTCTGCAAGACTCGCTCACCTACTTTAATACGTCTATCCGAGGTAACGAGACACTGCTCTCCAAACTGAAGTTCAAGCTGCAGATTGACGAGTTGGATGCCGACTTGATCGAGGATGTCAATATCGAGATGACACAGGCTCGAGAAACTACGAATATCTATTCTAACATTCTGGAGTCGACGATGGATACTTACCAGAGTATTATCAACAACAACATGAACACCATCATGCGTACACTGACCTCAGTGACCATCATCCTCATGTTGCCAACGCTCGTCGCCAGTTTCTTCGGAATGAACCTCGTAAACGGTATGGAAACGAACCCCATCGGATTCATCATTGCCATCCTACTTTCATTGGTAATTTCGGTGGCTTCGTGGTTCTTCTTCCGTCATAAGCGACTGATTTAGCCCCTTTTTAGCAAAAAGTTTAAAAAAAATTAGGTACATTCAGAAAAATATAGTAAGTTTGTACCTTGATTTGTATGCATAAACTATATCACTCACTAAAACAATTAGATGATGGACTCTCAAGAAAAAGCTCTGGAACAAGAGCAGAACGTAGAACAGAACGTGACAGAAGTAGAGGCAGCAGCCCCAGAACCTGAGCGTAAGCAGTATCAAACAAAGAAAGAAGTGTTGGAGCGTGTGCGCGAAATCGCCCAAGGCGACGAAGCGCCCCAGAAGGAAGAGGTCGACTACCTGAAGACCATCTTTTATAAACTTCATATTGCCGAGCGCGAGGCACGTTTAAAAGAGTATATTGACGGTGGAGGCGACCCTGAAGCCTATCAGATCCTGCCCGACCAAGACGAGGAGGCTTTCAAGGCAGAGATGGGTGTCATCAAAGAGAAGCGCCAGAAACTGTTCAAGGAGCAGGAACAGGAAAAACAAGAAAACCTGCAGAAGAAACTCGACATCATCGAAAAGATAAAGGGCATGGTTACCTCGCCTGAGGAGGCTAACAAGTCATATAAGGAATTCAAGGCTTTGCAAGAGGAATGGAAGGAGATAAAAAATGTGCCTGCCGAAAAAGCCAATGAACTATGGCGCAACTATCAACTCTATGTTGAACAGTTCTATGACCTACTGAAACTCAACAGCGAGGCACGCGAATATGACTTCAAAAAGAATCTTGAATTGAAAACTAAACTCTGTGAGGCTGCAGAGAAACTGGCTGAAGAGACAGACGTTATCAGCGCCTTCCACCAGTTGCAGAAACTCCATCAGGAATATCGTGAGACAGGACCTGTTGCCAAAGAACTCCGCGAAGAGATTTGGAACCGCTTCAAAGCTGCTTCAACAGTTATCAACAAACGTCACCAGCAACACTTCGATGAACTGCGTTCCAAGGAGGAGGATAACCTCGCCCGTAAGACAGCCCTCTGTGAAAAGGTGGAGGCTATCGCTGCTGAAGAGAATAAAGGCAGTGGCGACTGGGAACGTCATACCAAGGAGATTATTGATATCCAGAAGGAATGGAAAACTATCGGTTTTGCACCTCAGAAGATGAATGTGAAGATTTTCGAGCGTTTCCGTGCTGCTTGCGATGACTTCTTCGGACGTAAGGCAGAATACTTCAAAGGCATCAAAGATACTTTTAAGGAGAACGCCGAGAAGAAACGCGCCCTCATTGAGAAGGCAAAGGCGCTACAAGACTCTACCGAGTGGAAGTCAACCAGTGACAAACTCATCAACTTGCAGAAAGAATGGAAGACCATCGGTATGGTTCCCAAGAAACTGGGCGACCAGTTATGGGAAGAGTTCCTGGGTGCTTGCAACAAGTTCTTTGAGGCTCGTAACGCTGCTGGAGTAGGTGGACGTGGTGAAGAGCGTTTGAATCTGGAAAAGAAACGCGACGTCATCGAACGTCTGAAGGCTGCTGCCGAAGAGGCTGGTGAAGGCTTGCAGGAGAAAGTTCAAAAACTCGTAGAGGAGTATCAGAGCATCGGTCATGTTCCTTTCAAGGAGAAAGACAAGATTTATGAAGAGTATCATGCCATTGTCGATAAGCTATACAAGGAACTGAACATCACGGTGGCTAAGCGTCGCCTCAACAAGTTCAAGGATAACCTCAAACAGGTTGCTGAACGTGGAGAGAACGCCCTTGATAACGAGCGTGCCCGTCTGATGCGTCAGTATGAGCAGTTGAAGGCAGAGGTGCAGACCTACGAGAATAACCTCGGTTTCCTCAACGCCTCTTCTAAGAAGGGTAACTCTCTCATTGATGAAATGAACCGCAAGGTACAGAAACTCAAAGACGAGGTTCAACTGGTTCGCGACAAGATCAAGGCTATCGATGCTGAGAACAAAGAAAAAGAATAAAGACTATCCCTGAGATACTAAAAAAGAGACTTCGTTTGGAAGTCTCTTTTTAGTTGGGGTACCCGGACTCGAACCAGGAAAGGCAGGACCAGAATCTGCAGTGTTACCATTACACCATACCCCAATTCTCCAAATGCGGTGCAATGTCAGTGCAAACCGAATGCAGAAAACTCGCTTTCTGCTGAGGTGCAGCCTGACATCGCAGGCGGAATTAAAATTCCGGCTGCAAAGGTACTGCTTTTTTCGGAACAAGCAAAAAAAAACGGGTATTTTTTATAAAAAACCGCAAAAAAAACACTTTCATGCTCGTTTTGTCAAGAATTAGACTTATCTTTGTGGCTTAAATAACACATTATTATATTTAAATGGAACAATCAACACAATTAGTTGAAAGCATTACAAAAGGAATCCAAGAGAAGAAAGGCTCCAATATCGTGATTGCCGACTTAAAAGGCATCGACGGAGCCATCTGCCACTATTTCATTATATGTCAAGGTAATTCCCCTGCACAGGTGGAAGCCATCACTGAGTCTGTAGGTGAGTTTGCCCGTAAGGAACTGCAAGAGAAACCCACTGCTGTTGCCGGACTGGAGAACGCCCAATGGGTAGCGATGGACTATACGGACGTGATGGTACATATCTTTCTGCCCGACTTCCGTGAGTATTATGACTTAGAGCATCTCTGGGATGATGCCACATTAACCCATATTCCCGACCTTGATTAGAATTGAAAGGTTGAAGAATTGAAAAATTGAAGCATTGAAGATTAGACGATGAATAAGAAACAAAACAATAACGACCCAAAGATGAATATGCCCAAGTTCAATATGAACTGGATCTATCTTTTGGCAATTATCGCCTTGGGTGTTCTCTATTTCACCAATGGTAACGAGAACTCAAGCGTACAGACCACAACGCCATACAGCAATTTCAAGACATGGGTCATGAAAGGCTATGCCTCTAAGATTGTAGTCAACAAGAATTCCAATACGCTGGTGATGTATGTGAAGCCCGAGCATATCCGTGATGTGTTCCATCAGGGTGTGAAGAACACAGGTAAAGAACCGAGTGTCTCCGTTGAGTTCGGTTCCGTTGACCAGGTAGAGCAGTTTATCAATCAGGCCCGTGAACAGAAGAAGTTCACTGGTGAACTTGCCTATGACAACCGTCGTGAGAGTGAGTTTATGAACTCGCTGATTATGAACGTGCTTTTCTTCGGAGCTATCATCTTAGTATGGATCTTCATCATGCGCCGCATGGGAGGCGGAGGCATGGGTGGCGGAGGCGGCATCTTCAGTGTCGGCAAGTCGAAGGCACAGATGTACGAGAAAGGTGCCTCTTTGGGTATCACCTTCAAGGATGTCGCTGGTCAGGCTGGTGCCAAACAAGAGATGCAGGAGATTGTGGACTTCCTGAAGAACCCACAGAAATATACGGACTTAGGTGGTAAGATTCCCAAGGGTGCCCTGTTGGTAGGTCCTCCGGGAACAGGTAAGACGTTGCTTGCCAAGGCTGTGGCTGGTGAGGCTGGCGTACCTTTCTTCTCCATGAGTGGTTCCGACTTCGTCGAGATGTTCGTGGGTGTAGGTGCCAGTCGTGTTCGTGACCTGTTTAATCAGGCGAAGACAAAAGCCCCTTGTATCATCTTCATCGATGAGATTGATGCCGTAGGTCGTGCCCGTTCAAAGAACCCCGCTATGGGAGGTAATGACGAGCGAGAGAATACGCTGAACGCCCTGTTGACAGAGATGGACGGTTTCGGAACGAACAGTGGTATCATCACGCTTGCTGCCACCAACCGTGCAGATATGTTGGACTCTGCCCTTCTGCGTGCAGGACGTTTCGACCGTCAGATACATGTAGACCTTCCCGACCTCAACGAGCGTAAGGAAGTATTCCAAGTACACCTGAAACCGTTGAAACTCGACGATAGTGTGGATGTAGACTTCCTTGCCCGTCAGACGCCTGGATTCTCTGGTGCCGATATCGCCAACGTATGTAATGAGGCTGCCCTGATTGCCGCCCGTTATAATCGTGAGAAGGTAGGCAAACAAGACTTCTTGGATGCCGTTGACCGTATCATCGGTGGACTGGAGAAGAAGACAAAGGTGATGACAGAGTCGGAGAAGCGCAGTATTGCTATCCATGAGGCTGGTCATGCTACTATCTCTTGGTTTACGGAGTTTGCCAACCCACTCGTGAAAGTGTCTATCGTACCTCGTGGACAGGCATTAGGCGCTGCCTGGTATCTGCCCGAGGAGCGTGTCCTGCAGACCAAGGAGGCGATGCTCGACGAGATGTGTTCTCTGTTAGGTGGACGTGCTGCCGAGGAACTCTTCATCGGACATATCTCTACTGGAGCCATGAACGATTTGGAGCGTACCACCAAACAGGCATACGGTATGATTGCCTATGCAGGTATGAGTGATAAGCTTCCTAATATCTGCTACTATAACAATAATGAGTATTCCTTCCAGCGTCCTTACTCAGAAACCACTGCAAAGGTGATGGATGATGAGGTACTGAAGATGATCAATGAGCAATACGAGCGTGCGAAGCAGATACTGACAGAGCATAAGGAGGGACACGCAAAACTGGCTCAGTTGCTGATTGACCGTGAAGTCATCTTTGCCGATGATGTGGAGGAAATCTTCGGCAAGCGTCCTTGGACCAGTCGTGCCGAGGAACTCTTAGAGGCACAACAGCGTGCCGAGGCAGAGCGCATGGCAGAAGAAAGAGCCAAGGAACTGGGATTAACCGAGAATTCTGAAAACTCAGAATCTTCAGAGTCTTCCGAGGACTCTGATAACTCCGATCATAAAGAATAAGTCTATGAAGAACTTTATCGTCAGAACCATTACAGGTATCATCTTCGTGGCAGCCATCGTGGCGAGTTTCCTGCGCCCAGAGGCGATGGTGCTGCTTTTCAGCATCGTGACAGGACTGACCATCTGGGAGTTCACAGGATTAGTCAATGAGCGCCCAGGAGTGACCATCAACCGTTTCATCTCTACGGTGGCAGGTGTCTATTTCTTCTTTGCGATGACTTACTATTGCAGCGACATCTACGGAGGAACTGCCAAGTCGGTGGTATTCATTCCCTATCTGATAACGATTATCTATCTGTTGGCGGCAGAACTATATCTCAAACAAGCCGACCCCATCAACAACTGGGCATACACGATGCTCACTCAGATGTATATCGCCCTACCCTTCTCACTGTTGAACGTGCTCGCCTTTACGACGGCACCAGAGGGCATCGTCGTCTTCAACCCCATGCTTCCCTTGTCCGTCTTCATCTTCCTTTGGATGAACGATACAGGTGCCTATTGCATCGGCTCGTTGATTGGGCGACATAAACTCTTCCCACGTATCTCTCCCAAGAAGTCATGGGAAGGCAGCATCGGCGGTGCCATTGTCGTTCTGCTCGTAGCCTATGGCCTCAATATCTTAGACAACGGCACCTATACCTATCTCATGGATGCCGGTTTGAAGCCCTGTGGCATGCTGTCGATGGAACAATGGCTGGGACTCGGTTTGGTTGTTGTCATCTTCGGCACCTGGGGCGATTTGGTAGAGAGTCTTTTCAAGCGTGTCCTCGGCATCAAGGACAGTGGTAATATCCTGCCAGGACACGGTGGTATGCTCGACCGTTTCGATTCCTCCCTCCTCGCTATTCCTGCCGCCGTCGTTTACCTCTATACGATATCATTATTTTGAATCATAAAACCTACACAAATGAAGAAACTAGTATCTATTATCCTACTAACCATTGGTTTGACGCTTTCTGCCAATGCTAAGGACCCTGTCAAGCAATACGGACAACTACAAGTCAAGGGCTCACAACTCTGCGATAAGAAAGGCAATCCCGTCATCCTGCGAGGTGTCAGTCTCGGTTGGCACAACCTATGGCCCCGTTTCTATAACGACAAGGTTGTCAAGACGCTGAAAGAGGACTGGAACTGCAGTGTGGTACGTGCTGCTATGGGCATCATGATTGAAGACAACTATCTGGAGAATCCCGAATATGCTATGCAGTGCATGACTCCTGTCATCGAGTCTGCCATCAAGAATAATGTCTATATCATCATCGACTGGCACTCACACATCCTCAAGACGGCAGAAGCCAAGAAGTTCTTCGGCGAGATGGCAAAGAAATACGGAAAGCATCCACATGTCATCTATGAGATATACAACGAACCCATAGAGGACACATGGGCTGACCTGAAACTATACGCGTTAGAGATTATTTCCGAGATTCGCAAATACGACCCCGACAATGTCATACTGGTTGGCTGTCCCCATTGGGATCAGGACATCCACCTCGTTGCCGAGAGTCCTTTAGTAGGTATCAAAAACATCATGTACACCGTTCATTTCTATGCCGCCACCCATGGCGACTACCTGCGTAACCGTATGGAGGCAGCCGTTCAGAAAGGCATCCCCGTCTTCATCTCAGAGAGTGGCGCCACAGAGGCTTCTGGTGACGGAAAGATTGATGCCGAGAGTGAAGAGCAATGGATTCAGTTGTGTGAGCGTTTAGGTATCAGTTGGCTCTGCTGGTCACTCAGCGATAAGAACGAGAGTAGTTCCATGCTTCTTCCCCGTGCTACCGCCACAGGTCCTTGGGCAGACGATGTCATCAAGGTATATGGCAAACTCGTCAAGAACCTTCTTTGGAAATACAATAAATAAGAGAAAAATAACAAAGCGAGGTGGCAAATTTGCCACCTCGCTTATCGTTTTTGCTTATTGTTTAATCTTTCGTTTCGACTTGTGAACGCCAAGGGTCGAAGAAGCGTTCTATCATCGCATAGGCAGACATTGCCTCAGGCTTGATTTCATGACCACTCCATCTTACATCAACCTTAGTGACATTACCTTCAAAAAGATACTCTTGATAGATGCGATAAGTGGTTCCCCCCTCCAACATCTCGTCGTGGTTATAGCCATTCAGTTTATAGACCTGTTCCTTTTCCAACATCTGCTGCATCTTCTCTACTTCTGCGGCAGTAACTGGAAAGGTCTTCTTGACAGCATCCTTATAGTGGCAGTTATTATACAGGCTGACCACTACCTTAGGCTCTTCTCCTTCATCGGCTATCAGTTCACAATAGTCTTTACCAAGACCAGCATGGTGGTCGGCGGCATAACTGCAATAAATCAGTTTTCCTTTCGGGGCTTCTTGTGAGAAACTGTTCATAGCCATCAACAATGCACTAATCAGGATAACGATTCTACCTATGTTCATGCTTCCTGCTTTTTAGTTTTCGGCAACAACAGATTCAGAAGTACACCTACCACGGCAGAAAGACCGATTCCACTCATAGCGAAGGTACCATAGCTGAAAATGGCCCCACCAATACCTGAAGTCAGGGTAACACTGACGATAATGATATTACGCGTCTCATTGAGGTCAACCTTGTTATTCATCAAGTTCTGAATACCCACACTGGCAATGGTACCAAACAACAGAAGCATGATACCACCCAATACGGCAGAAGGAATACTCTGTAGGAGGGCACTTAACTTACCAATTATCGAGAATACGATGGCTGTACCTGCTGCGATACGAATCACTTGAGGATGACTGACACGCGTAATCTGCATCGCACCCGTCACCTCACTATAGGTCGTCACTGGGGGACCTCCGAAGAAGGATGCAGCCAGACAGGCAAGACCATCACCCAGCATCGTACGATGGAGTCCTGGGTCTTTGACAAAATCCTTGTCGGCAACAGCACTAACTACATAGACATCACCAATATGCTCAATCACAGGGGCAATAGCCACAGGTATCATATAGATAAATGGTTCCCAAGCAAACTGAGGCAACTGGAAATGAGCAAGAGAGTTAGGCAAAGCAAACCATGGAGCTACCGCTACTGGGTGGAAATCAACCAACCCCATGAAGAGTGCCACGATATAGCCCACGATAATACCACATACCACAGGTACCAGTTTCATCATTCCTCGTCCAAAGGTCAGTACGATAACCGCCGTGATTAATGAGATAATGGCAAGTAGCCAATTCTCCTTCGCCATATTGACAGCAGCTGGAGAGAGAGACAATCCAATGAGGATAATCACCGGTCCTATCACTACTGGTGGGAACAGGCGATCCAGGAGTTTCTTGCCTTGCCACTTAATCAATGCTGACATGATGAAGTAAACCAAGGCAACACCCGCAATACCTGCTATCGTGCCTGGCATTCCCCACTGTTGGGCAGCAGCGATTATTGGAGCGATAAAGGCAAAACTGGAGCCTAAGAAGATGGGTACCTTCCCTTTTGTTACCAGATGGAAGATGAAAGTACCCAAACCTGCCGAAAACAATGCCGTAGCAGGATCAAGTCCTACCAGCAACGGCACTAATACCGTAGAACCGAAGGCGACAAACAGAAACTGTACACCTACGATGGTTTTACGAGTCGGAGTTAATTGCTGTGTTTCCATAAACTTCAACTTTTCAACTCTTCAATTTTTCAATTCTTCAATCCTTCAATCCTTTAGAAGTTCCACTTTACTCCCAGTGTTGGATTCCAGAAGAACGTCTTTGTACTCTCAGGATCAGAGTTATAAATGAAGTTGTTACTGAACTCCCACTCTGTACCAATGCTGAAATGCTCATTGAAGTTATACCAGAACTGAGGCTCAGAGAGAATTACCAAGCAACCATGATTATTGGCCTTCTCACCACGCCAGAAATCAATGAAACCGGAGAAGGTACATTTCTTATTGGCAAAAGTAAGTCCCCAGACACCTGTCAACTGTGCGCTGGCATACGAATGGGTATTCTCATAACTCTTGAAGAACTGTTTATACAGGAGTTGTACAGACCATGTCTTTGAGAAGTCTTCCGAATGACCGTTATAAGCGGCACCCACCAAAGCAGCTTGTTGGAAACTACCATTACGGCTCAGTCCACCATCGTACTCAATATGAGCAGCAAAAGGTGACTGCTTACCCAGATTAAACTCACGAGAGATCTCCGTATAAGCACTCTCTGTAAAATGGCTACTCAAATCAACATCCACGAAGTAAAACCAAGAGCCCCACTTGTCTGCCTTAAACTGTTCAAGGGTAATAGTCACTTTCTGGCGACCAGCCTCCTCACCCGTGTAAATGTTACGCCCAAAGTCATAATGTACTTGGATGTTCTGTGCTCCTACTGTCATGCAGCCAGCAAGGAACAGGAAAGATAAAATCAGTTTTTTCATAATATAATAAATTAATGTTTGTACTTAGAATAAAGGTGCTATGTATTTCAGAACGAAGAAGGCAGCAAGAATATACATCGTCGCCGTCAATTCACGATGACGTCCTGTGCAAACTTTCACGATGACATACGACAGCAGGCCTAATACGATACCCTCTGAGATACTTGCCGTGAAAGGCATCATCAGAATGGTCATGAAACATGGCATGGACTCTGTGAAGTCAACAAAGTCAATATGTACAATCTGACGAAGCATCATCACACCCACCAGGAACAAGGCACTGGTAGTGGCAGCAGAAGGTATCATCAGGAATATCGGAGAGAAGAACAAGGACAGAAGGAACAGTATAGCCACTGTCACAGCGGTCAGTCCCGTACGTCCACCTTCTACAATACCCGTAGTACTCTCTACGTAAGTCGTCACAGTAGAAGTTCCACAAAGGGCACCCACTGTCGTACCGATGGCGTCAGCCATCAATGACTTATTCAGATTAGGTATCTTACCCGTTTTCTTATCCACCATTCCTGCACCTGTGGATGCACCTATCAGTGTACCAATGGTATCAAAGAGGTCCATGAACAGAAGGGTTGCTACCACGATATAATAATCGAGATCGAATGAGAGGAAACGAGTGAAATCCATCTTAAAGGCTACAGGATCCAAAGACTCCGGGAAACTCAATATCGTAAAGTTTTCTGGAATCTGGGTCACACCCATCGGAATACCTACTACTGTCATGATAAGGATGGTGTAGAACAAAGCACCTCGTACCTTTAATGCCAAGAGAATAGCACCTAATAAGATACCACAGATTGCCACCATAGAGGTTGCCGTCCAAGGTCCTAAGCCCGTTACTGTCGACTCGTTAGCCACCACGATACCTCCATTCTTCAATCCGATAAAGGCAATGAAGAGACCAATACCCACAGAGATAGAATAACGGAGATTCATAGGAATAGAATTAACGATGGCCTCACGGATTTTGAAAATCGTCAGGATGATGAAGAAAACACCCTCAACCAACACAGCAGCCAACGCCTCCTGCCACGTATAACCCATCACCAAAACCAGTGTATAGGTAAAGAAAGCATTCAAACCCATACCAGAGGCGAGTGCGAACGGCATCTTCGCATAGAAAGCCATTACCAGCGTAGCCACCACTGCAGCAATAACCGTAGCGGAGAATACGGCTCCTTTCTCCATACCTGCTTCACTAAGGATAATCGGATTCACGGCAAGGATATACGACATGGTTAAGAAGGTTGTCAGTCCTGCCATCATCTCTACTCTTACAGAATGTTTCTGGGCATCAAATCCCAGCCAAGACAAAAATGTTTTCATAATCGTATCAGTTAGTATTTTTATTTAGTAATTCATACATCTTTTGTGCTGCTACCCGAGGTGCCTGACTGTCGCCCAAGCGACGATGGACTTCCTCATAGCCCTCCAGCATCTTCTCTCGTTCATTGCCTCCGGGAAGAATCTTTTCCAAACAAGTACGGATACTTTCTACACTAAAGGTATCTGCCACCAGTTCTGGGACGATCTCTTGGTCAGCAATGAGATTGACCAAAGAGACATACTTCACCTTCAGGAACATTCGACGCAACCATTTCGCCAGACGAGGCGACGATGTCCTGTAGCACACTACTTGTGGCACACGGAACATAGCGGTTTCCAACGTTGCCGTACCACTCGTGACCAAAGCCGCTGTTGCCTTAGAAAGCAGGGGATACGTCTTGTCAGAAACAAGACGTACAGTACTTCCCTTCAAGAACGGTTCGTAGTAGGTGGTCTCTATCGAGGGTGCCCCAGCCAGCACGATGTCATAGCGGTCGACCAGATGGCGCGTAGCCTCTATCATCGCAGGAAGATTCTCCTTGATTTCTTGTTGACGGGAACCTGCAAGAAGGGCAATGATGGGCTTTTCTCTTACCTCTAATCTCTTACCTCTAACCTCTAAGAAATCCCTTACTTCCTGCGCTGTAGGATTCCCGACATAATGAATGGGATAATGGTGTTTCTTCTCAAAGAAGTCCACCTCAAAAGGAAGAATCGAGAACAGTTCATCTACATCACGCTTGATATTCTTGATGCGATATTCCTTCCAAGCCCATATCTTCGGAGAAATATAATAATATATCTTTGGCGTTTGGCAGTTGGCTTTTAGCCGTTGGCCATGCACATATTTCGCAATATTCAGGTTGAAGCCAGGATAATCCACTAATATCACCACATCTGGTTGCCACTGAAGGATATCCTGTTTGCACTTCTTAATATTCCGCATGATAGTAGGCAGATGTAACAAGACCGGTAAAAAGCCCATATAGGCCAGTTCCCGATAATGCTTGACACGAGTGCCACCTTCTGCCGCCATCATGTCACCACCGAAGAAACGGAAATCAGCCTGCTGATCCTGTTCTTTCAATGCCCGCATCAAATGGGATGCATGAAGATCGCCACTCGCCTCGCCTGCTATTAGATAGTATTTCATAGGTTCCAACTCTTTAGTTGTTCCATCATTTCATAAGCGGTGATATCTATCGTCGTAGGCGTAATTGCCACATAACCATGCTGTAATGCCCAGTTATCGGTATCTTCTGCCTCTGGCTCATCATTCTGATAGTGCCCTACCATCCACCAATAGTCATAACCTCGGGGATGATGACATTTCACCACTTCATTACCCCATGTGCCATGAGCCATTCGACAAACCTTCACACCTTGATAATGGTCTACCAATGGGAAATTGACATTCAGACATACGCCTTTGGGTAATCCCTCATCAAGAACCCTACGCACAATCTGGCGTACGATTGGCTCCAACGGACTGAAGTCGGCAAAGACAGAGTGATCACAGAGCGAGAAAGCCACAGAAGGGATATATTTCATACACCCCTCTAACGTGACGCCCATCGTACCACTATAATGGGTATTTACTGATGCGTTGTCACCATGGTTAATGCCGCCTATCACCATTTGAGGACGACGATTAGCACAAAGTTCTGCCAAAGCCATCTTCACACAGTCTACAGGTGTGCCATTACACGACCAGATTTCCAAACCAGGTTCTTGCTGATGACAGGTCAACACCAAAGGAACGGTTGCAGAAAAGGCACAAGCAGAACCGCTTCGTCCTTCGTCAGGAGCGCAGACCAAGATATCTGCCATGTCACGAATCATCTCTATCAGGCTATGAATGCCCTTTGCTGCATAGCCGTCATCATTGGATATCAGAATGAAAGGTCTCTTATTTTCCATTAAATAATTTCTTATTTGCTTGCAAATTTACGAAAAGTCGAGCGCAAAACAAAGAAACTCGTTTCTTTTTTTGCCGAGACGAAGTAAGTTCGTGATTTTTATTACAAATTTACTAAAAAAGGTTGAGAAGCTCAAATAAAATTTGGCTTTTTGCTCACTTATTTGTAACTTTGCAGCCTATTATATCCATAAGGAATAAGAATAACATGGGAAAGATTATTGCTTTAGCAAACCAAAAAGGTGGTGTGGGAAAAACAACCACGACCATCAATTTAGCAGCCTCACTGGCAACATTGGAAAAGACGGTACTCGTTGTGGACGCTGATCCACAGGCCAATGCTTCCAGTGGATTGGGTGTCAATATAAAAGAAGTGGAATGTTCTCTTTATGAGTGCATCATCGATAAGGCAGACGTACGTGACGCTATTTATACGACCGATATTGAGGGACTGGACATCATTCCCAGTCATATCGATCTTGTCGGAGCAGAAATAGAGATGCTCAACCTGAAGAATCGTGAGAAACTGATAGGACAGTTGTTGGCACCTATCCGTGACGATTATGACTACATCCTCATCGACTGTTCTCCGTCTTTAGGCTTAATAACCGTCAATGCACTGACAGCCGCAGACTCTGTTATTATCCCCGTTCAGTGTGAATACTTCGCATTAGAGGGAATCAGTAAGTTATTGAATACCATACGCATCATCAAGAGCAAACTGAATCCTGCCTTAGAGATTGAAGGATTCCTCCTGACGATGTATGACTCTCGCCTGCGTCTGGCCAACCAGATTTACGATGAGGTGAAGCGTCATTTCCAGGAACTGGTATTCAAGACCGTCATCCAGCGTAATGTGAAATTATCAGAGAGTCCCAGTCATGGATTACCCGTCATTCTTTATGATGCAGACTCAACGGGCTCGAAAAATCATCTCGCCCTGGCAAAAGAGATTATCAACAAGAACCATTAAGACATGGCAGTAAGAAAGAAATACGACAGAAGTGTACTCGGGCGCGGACTCGATGATATCAATGTAGGACGCGGTCTCGATGCTCTAATCGATACTGGAGACGTACAAACTCAGGGAAGTTCTAATCTCAACGAGATAGAGATATCACTGATAGAACCCAATCCCAATCAGCCTCGCCGTGAGTTCGACCATGATGCTTTGCAGGAATTATCCAACAGCATCAAGGAGGTGGGTATCATTCAACCCATCACCCTCCGTCAACTCACTTCCGGCAAATACCAGATTATTGCAGGTGAGCGTCGTTGGCGTGCTTCACAGTTAGCTGGACTCAAATCCATTCCAGCCTACATCCGTACCGTTGAGGACGAAGGTGTGATGGAGATGGCACTCGTTGAGAACATCCAGCGTGAAGACTTAAATGCCATTGAAGTGGCATTGGCATACCAGCACTTGGCAGAGACGACAGGAATGACTCAGGAGAAGATCTCCAAGCGTGTAGGTAAGAGCCGTGCTGCCGTTACAAACTATATGCGACTGCTGAAACTTCCTGCTCAGGTACAGATTGCCTTGAAAAATCATGAGATAGATATGGGACATGCCCGTGCCCTGTTGGCCATCGACAGTCCTTCGACACAAATCAAGCTCTTCAAGGAGATACAGAAGCAACAGTATTCTGTACGTAAGGTGGAAGAGATGGTACAGGCATTGAAGAACGGCGATGAAGTGAAGACCGTAAAAGGAAAGATTGCCCAGAAGTCCAAACTTCCTGAAGAGTTTGAAGTCCTCAAGAACCGTCTTACACAATTCTTCCAGACCAAAGTTCAGATGACATGTTCCTCTAAAGGAAAAGGAAAAATTAGTATTGCCTTTGACAACGAGGAGCAACTGGAACAGATTATGAATGCGCTGGACTGTATTAACAAATAAATAGGAATCCCTTGAAACACCTTTGTGCCATATCTGTTTTACGCATGACAATCCTCGTCACTTTCCTGATGAGTGGTTGTCTGTATACAATGGCACAGAACGAAGTGGAACCGATGAAGTCTGCAACACCTGTTGACAGCATCGCCATCATGTTGGCAAGGATAGACTCGCTCACTCGTGAAGACTCTATCTTAAATGTGAAAGAAGAGGTGCTGCCAGAACAGTCTGTCATGATTGACTCTACCCGTATCAACAGCCCCAAACGCGACTGGGCTACTTGGAAACCAGACCCTCAGCGTGCCTTATGGCTGGCGCTAGTATTACCTGGTGCGGGTCAGATATACAACCGTAAATACTGGAAACTACCCATCATCTATGGTGGTTTCATTGGTTGTATCTATGCACTCTCTTGGAACAATATGATGTACAAGGACTACTCACAGGCCTATCTGGACATTATGGACAAGGATCCCAATACGGCCAGTTATAATAAGTTCCTGCATTTGGGAGTGGAGATTAACGAATCCAATATCAGTCGCTATAAAGAGATCTTCAAAAACCGAAAGGACAAATACCGCCGTTGGCGTGATATGAGTATCTTTGTGATGATTGGTGTCTATGCACTCTCTGTGATTGATGCCTACGTAGATGCAGAACTGTCTGCCTTCGATATCTCCAAAGACCTGAGTCTGAAAGTATCGCCTACTGTCATTCCCAACCACTCTGGAGGCAATCCGCTTCAGGCACAGTCTTTGGGAGTCAATTGTAAATTGAATTTCTAATTAAACAAGATATAATCATGATGAATAAGAAAATAATGTTGATACTGGCCTTCCTGTTTGGCTTGTCATGCACCTTACAGGCACAGATCGTATCGGACGAAGAGGATGACGACATTGATGAAGAAGATGAACTGGTCGTCATTGACCAAAGTGGTAACGAGGAAGTCATTGAGTTTCCCGAAGCCATGACCTACGACTTGGACAGTCTCCTGAATGAGTATATGTCGAAGACCTATCTGACATCAGGAGATTGTAACATGAAGAATGAGAACCCATACTATCCTACAGAGGTTTTCATTGAGCGTCTGTCTCGCATGCCGACAGTCATGGAGATGGCACATAATAATGTGGTACAAAATTTTATTGACCGCTATTGTACTCGCTTACGCGGCACCATCTCCTATATGTTAGGAGCCAGCAATTTCTATATGCCTATCTTTGAGGAGGCCCTGGAAGCATATCAGATTCCATTGGAACTCAAATATTTGCCTGTCATTGAGTCGGCATTGAATCCAAGAGCCGTATCACGCGTTGGTGCTACAGGTCTTTGGCAGTTTATGTTGGCCACAGGAAAACAATATGGTCTTCAGGTTAATTCCTTGGTGGATGAGCGTAGAGACCCCATCAAGGCCTCCTATGCTGCTGCCCATCTGCTGAGCGACCTGTATAAAGTCTTCGGAGACTGGAATCTGGTTATTGCAGCCTATAACTGCGGACCTGGTAATGTCAACAAGGCGATTCAACGTTCCAATGGTGAGAAAGACTACTGGCGCATCTATCCTCATCTGCCCAGAGAGACACGTGGATATGTTCCCGCCTTCATTGCTGCCAACTATATGATGACCTACTACTCACTGCACAATATCTGTCCGATGGGTAGCAGACTGCCAGCACAGACAGATACCGTCATGGTCAGCCAGAGAATCCATCTGGAGCAGATTTCCAAGGTATTAGGTATTGACATAGAGGAACTACGTACCCTGAATCCGATGTATCGCCGAGACATCATCCCTGGAAGCACCACAGAACCTTACGCATTGCGCTTGCAGCAAACGGATGTCAACCGTTTCATCGAACAGTTGGACGCTATTGCAAACTACAGAGCCAGTGAACTATTGACGAATCGAGCTCAGGTAGAGGTAAACGACGAGATTCCCACCTACTATCACAAGAGCAAGCGTTATAAGAAAGGACGCAAGGGACGTGCCGGACGCTATAGTAAAGCAAGTCGCAGGGCAGGCAAGAAAGCCTCTGCCAAGAAAGGACGCGCTACCAAGAGTAAGAGTAAAGCCAGCAGGGGCAAGAGTAGCAGTAAGTCACGTAAGTCCTCGAAGAAAAGACGCAGATAATTATATATACAATACATAAAGGTATAAGATACGGCTATGGACGAAGAGCAGAAGTTACGTGAAGACGCTGACGAGCAACTGATTAATGGTGCTTTCCAACACCTGTTAGATAGTTATTTGGCATCGCGTCACCGTAAGAAGGTCGATATCATCACCAAGGCTTTCAACTTTGCACGCCAAGCACATAAAGGCGTGCGCCGCCTTTCCGGTGAACCTTATATCATGCACCCCATTGCCGTTGCACAGATTGCCTGTGAAGAGGTGGGACTGGGTTCCACGAGTATCTGCGCTGCCCTTCTTCATGATGTGGTAGAGGATACCGACTATACCACCGAGGACTTGGAGAATATCTTCGGTCCTAAGATTGCACAGATTGTTGACGGACTGACCAAGATCAGTGGTGGTATCTTTGGAGAACAGGCTTCTGCCCAGGCAGAGAACTTCAAGAAACTTCTGCTGACGATGAGTGATGATATCCGTGTCATCCTCATCAAGATTTGTGACCGTCTGCATAATATGCGAACCTTACAGTCGCAGCCTGCCAACAAACAGTATAAGATTGCTGGTGAGACACTGTATATCTATGCACCGCTTTCCAACCGTTTAGGACTCTATAAGATCAAGTCTGAACTGGAAAATCTCAGTTTCCAGTACGAACATCCCGACGAGTATAAGAGTATCAAATCAAAACTCGCCTCTACAGAGGCTTCGCGTCATGAACTATTTGACCAGTTTACGGCACCCATTGAGGAGTCACTCAACCAAATGGGTATCAAGTACGAAATCAAGGAACGCGTCAAAACCCCCTACTCTATCTGGAGCAAGATGCAAAACAAGCACGTGACGTTTGAGGAGATCTACGATATTCTCGCCGTCCGTATCATCTTCACACCTGATAAGCGAGAGGAAGAGGTCAACGAATGCTTCAATATCTACGTCGCCATTTCCAAGATATACAAGTCGCATCCTGACCGTTTACGCGACTGGCTGAGCCATCCGAAAGCCAATGGCTATCAGGCATTGCATGTCACACTGATGTCGAAACAGGGACGATGGATAGAGGTACAGATTCGTTCCGACCGTATGAACGAGATAGCGGAACAGGGTTTTGCCGCCCATTGGAAATACAAGGACGGCATGGAGAAAGAGTTTACAGAGGATGAGACGGAACTGAATGAGTGGTTGCGTACTATCAAGGAAATCCTCGATGACCCCCAGCCTGATGCCATGGATTTCCTCGATGCCATCAAACTCAACCTCTTCGCTTCTGAGATCTTTGTATTCACCCCGAAAGGAGAAATCAAGACCATGCCTGCTGGCTGTACGGCACTTGATTTCGCATTTAGCATTCATACCTTCTTAGGCTCTCATTGTATCGGAGCCAAAGTCAACCATAAGTTGGTACCACTGAGTTATAAACTCAATAGTGGCGACCAGGTGGAAATTCTTACTTCTAAAGCGCAACACGTACAGGCTTCCTGGATCAATTTCGTATCCACAGCAAAGGCAAAGGCAAAGATACAGGCTATTCTGCGACGCGACAGTCGTGAGATACAGAAACAAGGTGAGGAGATTCTCAATGCCTTCCTGAAGAAGAACGATATAGAGAACAAGACCACCATTGCCGACCAGTTGGCTGCATACCATGAGGAACGTAACAGGGAAGAGTTCTTCCAGGCATTGGGTGAGAAGACGATCATTCTGGGTGAGAAAGACCTTGACGAACTCTATGGCAAGAACACCTCAGAGGCAAATGCAAAAGGATGGCGCCGCTTGGTTCCTTTCCTCAATAAAGGCAAGCAGAAGAAAGACACCGCCAACGCTACAGAACTCTTTGTCGTTCCCGAGAAGTTCAATCGCAAAGAGACGATCTATATCAACGATGACAATATCGGACAGTTTAAGTTCCGTCATTGTTGTCATCCCATTCCTGGTGATGACATCCTCGGCTTTATCGACAATAAACATCGCATCGAGATTCACAAACGTGCCTGCCCAGTAGCCGCTAAACTCAAGACCAGTTATGGCAACCGTATTCTGGATGCCAAATGGGACATGCACAAACGACTGTTCTTCGATGCTTCGATTCATATCGAGGGTATCGACCGCATCGGTATGGTTTTGGACATCTCTACCATCATCTCCAACCAGTTGAATGTCAATATCCATAAGTTCACCATCACCAGTGAGGATGGTGTCTTCAACGGAGCCATAGAACTCCGTGTTCACGATCGCGAGGATGTGAAGGATATTATCAATCAGTTAAAGACGGTAGAGGGTCTGCAGGAGGTCACTCAGATTATGTAATTCTTATTGCAGATAATCCATCTGCTTTTTCAATGCCTGTAGTTGCTCACGGACATCAATCAGTTTCGTAAGCACCTCAGCCCTTTTGTCAGCACCATTACGGTTGGCATTGATGATACGCTTGGCGGCAGCCAATTTGAAACCACGCACCTTCACGAGATTATGGATGAGTTTAATCTGGTCAATATCCTTTTGCTGATACTGACGAATCTTGGCAGGTCCACTGGTCTTCGGTTTCAGATAAGGGAACTCCGTCTCCCAGTAACGTAGCGTACTCTCGTTCACACCAAACATCTCTGCCACTTCCTTGATGGAGTAGTACAGTTTCAGGTTCTTGTTCAGATTCAGTGCCATAATCGTCGTTATTTGTTGCTATTGCTGCAAAGATACGAAGTATTTACTTATCCACCAAATTTTTGAGGTTTTATTTTGCGCCTCGTCTTTCTGTAATTCTACATGTGACATTTATTATTGGGGAAAAATGCCGTTGTAATAAGGTGAATAGACGGCACTTTGAGGGTAAAAGTAACGTTCTTTCTGGTGAACAGGCGGGCGGTGCTGTTATTAGCAGCGGGCGCTGCTAATATTGACAGCGGGCGCTACCAAAGTCAGCAGCGAGCGCTGTCGACCTGTTTTGATGAATATGCACTACCTTAGACCTATTGTTCGAAGGTACTTTCGCATTCCCGAACTCAGTTCGCCTACCCGAAGCCTTTCGAAAAAACTCAAGATTCTCTTGTTTTTTTCCTTACTTGTTTATACCTTTGCAATCAGAATTGATGAATCTAAAACTTAACGAGATGAAAAGAACATTATTAGCAATCAGTTTTGTGTGTTGCACGCTGGCAATGGCGGCACAGGATGCAATCACCGTGAAGTATCAAGGTGCAAAACCCAACATCAGTGATTTTGTATCGGCTTTCGTTGACGCTCGCCACAATGAAGTTGACGAAGATGAATGTGTGGATGAAGCTTTCATTGCCGTAGCCCGTGCTTGGGAGCTTCACCAGAAAGGGCTTCCAATGGTTGAAGGCGAGACACTCACTGTCGATCTGAGAAGCGGCTACGTATGCTTAGAGCGTAAATCGAAGTATGAGTCAACAGAAGACGTACAAAAGTGGGAGATGTGCTACTGGAACGAGTCTGACGGAAAACACAAGTTGTTTGCTTACAATGTATTATGCTTCAGGAATGGCAAGTACGATCCAGGGCAGTTTGACGGTCTCACGTTCTATCGTTACGACAATGCCACAAAGAAGATGAAGATGTGTGAGGCTCCAGGTTTCGAGTTTAGATGTAGTACAGACGGTGGCACTTGGGTTTCCTACGCATTGCCACGCGTCGGCAGGGATATCACTGTATCCTACTGGTATAAGAGTGGAAAGAAGAATAAGACACTAAAATGGACTGGTCGCAAGTTCAACTTCTAACGATTTCCTCGTCAATAGAAAAAGCCCACT
Source organism: Prevotella sp. (assembly GCA_017554145.1). GTDB lineage: Bacteria > Bacteroidota > Bacteroidia > Bacteroidales > Bacteroidaceae > Prevotella. The sequence goes on from JAFZIZ010000013.1 coordinate 186,709, forward strand.
TTCGAGTGGGCTTTTTTGTTATACTAATGGATTACTTTTTTATTCGTAATATTCGATGGTGCGAGTCTGTTCCATTTCCTGACCCATCATAGACATCTTACGGCTAATCCAGTTGCCACGCTCGTCATACTTATAGTCTGTGAAAGGAGTAGACATTGCCTGACCGCCCATATCCATTTCCTGAGTAGCACGTGCACCTTTATCATTATAAGTGAACTTGATTTCCATCTCCTGACCCATCATACTCAAGATCTGAGCAACAACCTTGCCGTTCTCCCATTTGTACTTCATAGGCATCTTCTGTCCACGCATATCCATAGAAGCAGACTGAATATAACCATCGGCATCGTAAACGATATCCGACATGGCGTCGCTCTGCATCTTTCCGTCCTGCGTGAAATTGATGGTCTGCTGTTGACCCATTACGGAAGACTTAATACACTTAACGGGACCTGTAGCCTCGTTGAACTCGATGTCATGGAACTTTGTCTGTGCATACATCGTGAATGTTCCAGCCAGCATTGCCAGCACACAAATTACTTTTTTCATTGCTTTTGTTTTTAGATTGATTGATTAAATGATAAATGTCTTTTTCCCCTTAGACGAATGAAACACATAAAAGTTTATTTGAAAACATAAAATAAATTGGTATTCCCAATTATTATTATTATTTTTGCACCATCATTTATATAAATACCAATCATTAAGCATGACTACAAATTTCAAAAAACTGATGATGGTTGTAATGGTAAGTCTTACCGTTATGACACTGAATGCACAAAACGTCCGTGAGACTATCCGACTGGACGAGGGTTGGAAATTCGCTTTTGGCAATGCCTCTGACCCTGCTAAGGACTTTGGCTGTGGTACGGAGTACTTTAACTATCTGACCAAAGCAAACTCCATCCATAACGAAGGCCCCTACTCCACCAAGTTTGACGATGCCAACTGGCAGGAAGTGCGTGTGCCCCATGATTGGGTGACAACACTCCCTTACGCCTCGGAGGCCAGTCACTCTCATGGCTATAAGACAGTGGGATATAAATACCCTGAGACCAGTGTGGGATGGTATCGTAAGATGATTACGATTGACAAGGACGACTTCGGCAAACAAATCATGATACAGTTTGACGGCATCTTCCGCAACGCCCAAGTATGGTTCAACGGCTTCTATCTGGGCGTAGAGCCCAGCGGCTATGCCACACAGGTGTATGACGTAACGGAATATGTGAACTATGGAGGCGACAACCTCATCTGTGTCCGTGCTGATGCTTCGTTGGAAGAAGGCTGGTTTTATGAGGGTGCCGGCATCTATCGTGACGTTTGGCTCATCAAGAAAGGAAAGGTTAATGTGGCTCCCTTCGGTACTTTCGTCTATTCGGATGTCAGTGCGTCGTCTATCAAGACCACTGTGACTGTTGAGACAGAAGTGCATAACAGTACCCTTGAAACACAACAGGTAATGGTATCCAACAAACTGGTAGATGCCAGTGGCAAGGAAGTGGACTGGGCAGCACGTGAGATCATCGAAATTAAAGGCAAGGAGACTGTCAAGGTCAAGCAGTTGATGACGCTCTTCGAGCCTCATCTATGGAGTCCCGACGACCCTTATCTGTATACGGTTGTGACTACTATCAGGGTAAACGACGAGATTACGGATATCTACTATACGAACACAGGTTTCCGCGAAGTTGATTTCGATGCTGACAAGGGATTCCTATTGAACGGTAAGCCCTTGAAACTGAAAGGTGTCAATATGCATCAAGACCACGCTGGTGTGGGGGCTGCTATCCCAGAGGCTCTGATGGAATGGCGCATCCGACAGTTGAAGGCTTTTGGCTGTAATGCCTATCGTGCTTCCCATAATCCAATGACCCCAGCCCAATTGGATATCTGTGATCGTGAGGGTATCCTCGTCATCGACGAGAATCGCCTGACAGGTATCAATACAGAACACCTGCGTCTGTTGGAAAGAATGATTAAACGAGACCGTAATCATCCTTCCGTCATCCTTTGGAGTAATGGCAATGAGGAATGGGGCATCGAGAATACCGTTCAGGGAACTCGTATTGCTGCAGCCATGCGTGAATACACCCGTCTGCTCGACCCCACCCGTCATTCCACTATTGCCAATGCAGGAGGTGCGGAGATGATCAAAGGTCTTGATGTGGTAGGCTATAACTATATCGTACAGAATGATGTCATGAATCGACGCCAGCAGCATCCTGACTGGAAGATTGTAGGTACAGAGGAAACGACTGGCTGTGGTACTCGTGGCATCTACTTCGATAGCCCAGGACGTATGATTAGTCTAAACCGCCAGCCAACAGCCAATGGCCAACAGTCAATGGTCAACGTCATCGAACGAGGTTGGCAGTTCTACGCTGATCATGACTGGGCGGCAGGCTTATTCTATTGGACAGGTTTCGATTATCGTGGAGAACCTAATCCCTTGAAATACCCTGCCCATGATTCGGAATTCGGTATTCTCGACTATTGTGGTTTCTGGAAAGATGAAGCATGGTATCTTAAGTCTTGGTGGACAGATGAGCCAACACTGCATATCTTCCCTCACTGGAACCTGCAAGGACATGAAGGCGAGGAGATAGAACTATGGGCATATAGCAACTGCGATGAGGTGGAACTGACAGTCAACGGCAAGAACCTCGGTCGTCAGAAGATGCCTCGCAACGGACATCTGAAGTGGAAAGCCGTCTATCAACCCGGTAAGGTGGTGGCTATGGGATATAAGAACGGCAAGCGCATCCTCACAGAGACCATAGAGACTACCAAGCCTGCTGACAGGATTATCATCAAGAGTAACCGTCAGACACTCACTGCCGATGGACGCGATGTGGCTATCGTAACAATAGAGATTCAAGACGCTAAAGGACATCTTGTTCCTAATGCCTGCCCTGCGCTCACTTTCCGTCTTGAGGGCAATGGTCGTATCATCGGAGCAGGCAATGGCGACCCATCCTATCTTGGTGCTGACCATCCTAAAGACAAAGACTGCAAGGAGTTCAGTATTCCTGCTTTCAATGGCTATGCACAAGTACTGATACAGAGTGAACACAGTGCTGGAAACATTTCGTTACAATGTTCTTCCAACGGACTGAAAAGCGGAAACATCAATATCCTGTCAGCACAATAAGAACACCTCTTATATAGAAAAGTCGGGCAAATACTTTGTATTTTGCTCGATTTTTTTTACCTTTGGCTTCGCCGAACTTACTTATCACTCGGAAATGAAAAGAAAAGCAAGCTTTCCTTTTGCATTTCTCTCATTTTTTCGTAACTTTGCACACAAATTTGTAAATGGTATATTGTCAAATAGTAAAATAAGATGATGACAGCTAACGAGATTCGCGAATCGTTCAAGAAGTTTTTTGAGCAGAAACAGCACGCCATCGTGCCCTCTGCCCCTATGGTGATCAAAGATGATCCCACTCTGATGTTTACCAACGCTGGTATGAACCAGTGGAAAGATATTATTTTGGGTACTCGTGACCCAGAGCCACGCCGTCGTGCTGATACACAGAAATGTCTGCGCGTCAGTGGTAAGCACAATGACTTGGAGGAGGTAGGCCATGACACCTACCACCACACCATGTTCGAGATGTTGGGCAACTGGTCGTTTGGCGACTACTTCAAAGAGGGTGCCATTGACATGGCTTGGGAATATCTGGTAGATGTCTTGAAACTGAATCCTGAAGACCTGTATGTAACAGTCTTCGAAGGCTCACCTGAAGAGAATATCCCTCGTGACGACGAGGCAGCACAATACTGGGCAAAGCATGTTCCTGCCGACCATATCATCAATGGTAACAAGCACGATAACTTCTGGGAGATGGGTGATACAGGTCCTTGTGGTCCCTGTTCTGAGATTCATGTCGACTCTCGTACACCTGAACAGAAGGCTGCCAGTGGCAAGACTGGTCGTGAGTTGGTGAACCAAGACGACCCACAGGTGATTGAGATCTGGAACCTCGTGTTCATGCAGTTCAATCGTAAGGCTGACGGCTCATTGGAGAAACTCTCTATGAACGTCATCGATACTGGTATGGGATTCGAGCGCCTTGTCCGTATGTTGCAAGGCAAGCACTCTAACTACGATACCGATGTCTTCCAGCCTATCATCAAGGCTGAGGAGCAAATCACAGGCTTGAAATATACGACCTTCGAGGAAGAGGCTAACAGCCAAAGGCCAATTGCCAAGAGCCAAGATGACATCAACGTCGCCATGCGTGTCTGTGCCGACCACCTGCGTGCTGTATCGTTCTCGATTGCTGATGGACAGTTGCCTTCAAATGCAAAGGCAGGTTATGTTATCCGTCGTATCTTGAGAAGAGCTGTTCGCTATGCTTATACCTTCCTTGGACAGAAAGACGGCTTCCTCTATAAACTCGTTCCTACCCTCGTACATGAGATGGGCGATGCCTTCCCAGAGTTGAAGGCTCAGCAGACACTGATCACGAAGGTCATCAAAGAAGAGGAAGATTCCTTCCTGCGTACACTTGACAAAGGTATCCAACTGTTGGATAAGGCGATGGCAGAAGTAAAAAGCCAACAGCCAATAGCCAATAGCCAACAGCTCGTACTCGATGGTGTTCAGGCTTTCCGTTTGTTCGACACCTATGGATTCCCCCTCGACCTCACAGAATTGATTTGTCGTGAGAATGGCTTCACCGTTGACGAGGAGCAGTTTAATGTCGAGATGCAGAAGCAGAAAGAGCGCGCCCGTAATGCTGCTGCTGTAGAGAACAGCGACTGGACGGAACTGAAAGCTGGAGAACAACAGTTCGTCGGCTATGACTATACGGAATACAACTGTCATATTCTGCGTTATCGCAAGGTGACACAGAAGAAAAATGAATTCTTTGAGCTTGTACTTGATGCTACTCCCTTCTATGGTGAGATGGGTGGACAGGTTGGTGACGCTGGTGTTCTCGTCAACGAGAACGAGACCATCGAGATTATCGATGCCAAGCGCGAGAACAACCAGACAGTACATATCGTCAAGCAACTGCCCAAAGACCCCACTGCCGAGTTTATGGCATGTGTAGATACGGATAAGCGTAATGCCAGTGCAGCCAATCATACGGCTACCCACTTGCTCGACTATGCTTTGAAGCAGGTATTAGGCGACCATGTGGAGCAGAAGGGTTCGTTTGTCTCTCCCGACACCCTACGTTTCGACTTCTCTCACTTTGAGAAAGTCAGCGACGAGCAGTTGCGCGAGGTAGAGCGTATGGTCAATGATATGATTCGTCAGGACATCCATATCGATGAGCATCGTGACGTACCTTTCGACGAGGCCAAGAAACTGGGTGCCATTGCTCTCTTCGGTGAAAAATACGGTGATAAGGTGCGCGTTGTGCGTTTCGGACCTTCTTGTGAGTTCTGTGGTGGTATCCATGCCTCCTCTACAGGTCGCATCGGTTTCTTCAAGATTCTCTCTGAGAGTAGTGTCGCTGCTGGCATCCGCCGTATTGAGGCAAAAACAGGTAAGGAGTGTGAGGAGCTGTTGTATCAGATGGAGGACACGCTGAAGTACATCAAGTCGTTCTTCAATAATGCGAAAGACCTGCAAGGTGTCATCCAGAAATATATCGATGAGCACGATGCCATGAAGAAAGAGATTGAGCAGTTCCAGGCTCAGGCTGTGGAGCGTGCTGCCCAGCGACTAGTGGAAAAAGCCCGGGAGGTGAATGGTGTCAAGGTTATCACTACCGTTGTACCCATGAACCCTGCCGCTGCCAAAGATCTTGCCTTTAAGATTCGTGCTGCTGTTGAGGGATCTCTGCTTTGCGTCATTGGTTCTCATGACAACAACAAACCCCAACTCTCTATCATGATGAGCGACGATATGGTTTCTGACCATGGACTGAATGCAGGACAGATGGTATGCGAAGCCGCCAAACTCATCCAAGGCGGTGGCGGTGGTCAACCCCACTTCGCACAGGCAGGTGGTAAGAATACCGATGGTCTCAGCGCTGCAGTAGATAAGGTGATTGAACTCGCCAACCTCAAATAAGAATAAGGTATTTTATACACATAGATAAAAGTCTCTTGACATTACGACGTCAAGGGGCTTTTTCGTTGCATTTCCAATGATTCTGAAATATTTTCATGGCAGATTAAGTCTTTTTTGTTATTTTTGCGTCAAATAGGTAAAAAAGGACAAAAAGACAAGCATGAAACTATTTAGCATCGGAAACAAATATAGGTTCTTGGAACGACTAATGACTGACGAACGTCAACGTCTGGTGCGCTATGCCTGTTGCCGACTGGGTAACGGCGAAGACGCAGAAGATGCTGTACAAGACCTCTTCCTGCGACTCCACGAACGGATGGAGAAGGCCAACAACAATGACTCGCTGTCAACGGATATCAAGAACCCAATGGCGTACCTCTATCGCAGCCTGATGAACTTATGCATCAGCAAACAACGGTCAGCAGGACGGATACAAATAGTTCCCTTGTCGGATAAGAACGGAGAGAACTTCAAAACACCATCCTTCGATGAAGAGGATGAGATGGAACATGAATATCGTCGCATCTGTCATCTGCTGGAAACGATACCAGATGAGCAAGCAGAGGTGATTCGCTTGCGTTTCTATGGCGACAAGAGTTTCAAGGAGATAGCCGACATCATTGGTGTAAACCTCAGTACCGTCAAGTCGAGATTTATGTATGGATTAGAGAAAATCAGGCGAGGAATGCGCGCTTCCTCTGCATCAAATAATAATCATCAAACAATAGTAATGTATGAAGTGTAACGAATTCAAAAATATCGTGGTCAATCTCTTCGACAAAGAAGTAGACCCTCAGGTAAAGGCTGAATGTGAACGCCACCTCAGTAAATGCGCTGAGTGTAGAGAATACTACGACGGTCTGTTGGAGGCTGCTGACCTGCTGCGCCTCAAGACTAAGGAAGACAAGGTCTCTTCAGGTTTCTCCTATAAGAAACTGGCTGCCATGTTCATCAGCATTCTCGTACTCTCAGGTATTGCTTACGCTGCCATCCGCATCGCAAGCCAGTCACAGGAACAACCACAACAGACAGAGCAAACCTCTTTGAAGGTTCAGCATCAACAAGCCATTACAGAAAAACCATCAGCCCCAGTTGATACCCTTGCCCAGACATATGTCTTCGAGAACGTACCACTTGACGAGATGGTCAAAGATATTGTTCTCTATTACCATTGGGTAGCTGACATCAAGAGTGAACAGGCACACACCGTACGCTTGTACTATAAATGGGACCGTACGGCTACTATAGAAAGCGTGGTCGACGACCTCAATCACTTTAACCACGTGAACATCACTATAGAGGACAACAAACTGATTGTAAACCCCTAACGTACATCACACAATTTATGAAAAAGATCATCATACTGCTATTACTGTGCACGATTGCCAGCATCGCAGCAGCCCAGACAATATCCCGTCAGTATAAAGGTCAATCGCTTAGCAAGGTGCTCGAAGACCTCAATGCTGTCACAGAGAACCACAACATATCCTTCATCTATAATGATCTGGAGGAGTTCTCTGTCACATGCCATTTCAAGCATCTGAGTCTCGAAGAAGCACTGCATACGGTAGTGGGGTTCTATCCTGTACGCATTGTCAAGGACAATGACAAATTCTTCTTGGAGTGTACCTACAAAACCGAGCGACATCTGACTGGTACGATTATCGACGAACACGGGCAACCATTACCCTTTGCCAACGTCGCTATCCTCAACCCTGCCGATTCTGCATTGCTCTCAGGAGGCGTGTCCAACGAGGCTGGTCAGTTTGTGGTGCCCTATGAACAAGAGAAGATACTGGCCCGTATCACCTTCGTAGGCTATAAGACTACCTATCGTATCTGCACACAAGAGAATGTTGGAACCATACAACTTCAACCAGACAGTTATACCATTAATGGTGTCGTGGTGAAGGGTGAGATACCCCAATATAGGATGACTACAGGTGGTATGACCGTCGACGTACAGCATTCGCTGCTCCATGATATAGGCACTGCTGACGACCTGCTCTCGATGATACCGATGGTTCAGGGTAAAGACGGCAAGTTTGAAGTATTGGCAAAAGGAGAGCCCGAGATCTATATCAATAATAAGAAGGTGCGCAACACCAATGAGTTAAAACAACTCAAGTCAATGGATGTCAAGAGCGTGGATATCATCACCGCTCCTGGTGCACAATATAACGCTGAGGTGAATGCTGTTATCCGCATCAAGACTATGAAACCACAAGGTGAAGGTCTGAGCGTGATGGCTACTACTCACACGTGGAAAAACAATAAATGGAATAACTACGACGATCTGACTCTGAAATATCGTGTAGGTGGACTGGAGGCTTTTGCCAATGTTGCACTTGACAACGGTCATTTTAGCAATGATCAGGATATTCATCAGGAACTGCATATTAAAAAAGATAAATTTGATGTTGATGCTGATTTACCCATCAGAAGTAGTTGGACGCAACTTCAGTATCAAGCAGGTCTGAGTTACGACTTCAATGCCGACCATTCTGTCGGAGTGAGTTTCTCTTCGCAAAATTTACTTTATCACAAGTATTGGTCTTACATGAATCAGAACTATCAGAAGAACGGGGCATATTACGGTGACGTTACTCTGATAACAGATGACAAGGAGTCCGATAAACCTATATGGGAATTGAACGCATATTATGTAGGAAAGGTGGGAAAATTAGGCATCGACCTGAACGCGACTGTGCTGCGACGTGAATCAGAGGATCAACTCAATCAGCAGGAGTTGAGTAAGGAGTTAGGGGATCGCACCATTACCACTCTCAACAATGAAGACCGTCGGATGGTAGCAGGCAAGCTGATACTGACTTATCCTGTATGGAAAGGCGTGGTAAGTGCTGGATCGGAGGCTACATCCACACAAAGCCACGGGCATAACTATAATCAGGAGAGCATCATCCCGGAAGCCGACAACGAGATGAAGGAGAAGAATATTGCAGGCTTTGCCGAATACCAACTGACTCTCAATGCTCAACAATCAACTTTCAACTTTAATGTTGGGCTGCGCTATGAGCATGTAAAAACAGACTATAGTTCGTTTGGTGTCTGGCAGTCTGAACCCAGTCGTACCTATAACGATTGGTTTCCTAACTTTTCGGTGGCATGGCTAAAAGGCAAGTGGAGTGCTCAGATGAGCTATAGTAAGCGCATCAGTCGTCCACTCTACCACATGTTGACATCTATGATTATATATGATAGTCGTATGTTCTATGAAGGCGGCAATCCGTTGTTGCGCCCATCGGTACGCCAGAGCATTGATTTCAACCTGACCTATTCCTGGCTGAACTTCACAACAGGTTTTACTCGCGAGAACGACTTAATATCCCACATTGGTCAAGTGTATGACGAGGAGAAAGAGATAGCCATCTACCGACATGACAACTTCGACCATCAGGACCGTGTCTATGCTACCCTTACAGCCTCGCCAAAGTTTGGTTTCTGGCAACCCACCGCAACGCTTCACTACTATCAGCAGATGTTTGATGCCGAAGCGTATGGCGTGGCAGAAAAACTGAACAAGCCCGAATTCAGCTTCCACTTGCAGAGTTGGTTCGTCATCAATTCTACGACCAAAGCGCTGTTACAAGTCGACTATACTGGCAGCAACCACTGGGCATTTATGTATCGTGGCAATGACTTTAGTATGAGTGCCCGTGTGATGAAAACCTTCTTGCAGGGTCGGCTCACGGCTTCTCTTTATGCTAACGATATTTTCCGTACAAGCAAGAATAAAGTGACTACTTACTATAAAATAGGTCTGACAGACCAAAGTTTCTACACCTATACGCAGTGTGTGGGATTAACGCTAAGTTATAACTTCAACGCCACTCGTTCGAAATATAAAGGAACTGGTGCTGGTAACGACGAGAAGAATCGTCTCTAAACCCTGTTTACCCATATTTTTGCAAAAAGATAGGAAAAAGTTCTCTCGAAATGAGAATTTTTTTCTATCTTTGCACAATCATTAATAAACCTATAAACTATGTTAGATCAAGAACGCGGGCTATATATTGCCCATTGCGCTAAAGGCGCATTAAGCATCACAGGTAAGATGGCTAACCGTCATGGACTCATTGCGGGGGCCACAGGTACTGGTAAGACTGTCACGCTGCAGGTGATGGCAGAGACCTTCTCTCAGGCAGGAGTACCCTGTTTTATGGCAGACATGAAGGGCGACCTCAGTGGTATCTCTCAAGTGGGTAAGATGAGTGGTTTCATCGAGAAACGCCTTCCCGAGTTCGGTATTGAGAATCCAGAGTTCCAGACCTGTCCTGTCCGTTTCTACGATGTATATGGAGAACAAGGACACCCCATGCGAGCCACCGTCTCACAAATGGGACCGTTACTGCTCTCACGTATCTTACAGTTGAATGAGACACAAGCTGGCATCCTGAATATTCTATTCCGCTTAGCCGATGAGCAAGGATTGCTCCTTGACGACCTGAAAGACTTGCGTTCCATGCTCAACTGGATAGGAGACCATGCTAAGGAAATTACCTTAAAATACGGCACTGTGACTGCCATGAGTATCGGTGCCATCCAACGTGCCATATTACAATTGGAGAACCAGGGAGCAGACAAATTCTTTGGACTGCCGTCGTTTGACATCTACGACCTTCTGCAATGTGAGGGCGGAAAAGGTGTGATGAGCGTGCTGGCTGCCGATAAACTGATGATGCAGCCTAAACTCTACTCCACCTTCCTGTTGTGGTTGCTCTCTGAACTCTACACTACCCTGCCAGAAGTGGGTGATATGGAACTTCCCAAACTCGTATTCTTCTTCGACGAGGCCCATATGTTGTTCACTGACACATCGAAAGCATTGCTCGACAAGATAGAACAAGTCATCCGACTCGTTCGCTCAAAGGGTGTAGGTATTTACTTTATCACACAGAGTCCTGCTGATATTCCTGAGAATATCCTCGGACAGTTGGGTAACCGTGTTCAGCATGCCCTCCGTGCCTATACGCCGAAAGACCAGAAAGCCGTTAAGACTGCTGCTGATACCTTCCGTGCTAACCCAGAGTTCAAGACTGACGAGGCCATTATGAACCTTGAGACTGGTGAGGCACTCGTTAGTTTCCTCGATGAAAAGGGTGCGCCCAATGTTGTAGAACGTGCGAAAGTGCTCTTCCCACTCTCTCAAATCGGAGCTATCACAGAGGGGCAGCGTATTGACATCATCAAACAGAGCCGTATTTATGGTAAATATGATACGCCAACAGACCGTGAGAGTGCTTTTGAAGTACTGCTGAAGGAGGCTGAAGAGACAGCCCTTGCAGAGCGTGAAGCCGCTGAGGTTGCTGAAAACGAAAAGGCGGAGAAGAAAGAAGAAAAGAAAAAGCCAGGTATCGTCAGTAAGGTATTCAAGGCTATCATCACAGCTATCACCTCTACCCTCGCTGCCATTCTGGGTACTTACGTCAGCGACAAGGTAACGGGTAAGAAGACCAAGTCAAGGACTTCCGCCACGGGTCGTGTCGTCAAGAACGCCACCAGTGCCGCTACCCGTTCTGCTACGAGGGAACTCACACGTGACATCCTTGGCAACCTCATTAAATAACTCTGACATCAGAACGAAAGAGCACTTATGTTTTTCCTAAGAGCGCTGACGATAGCGTTATTTAGCACTATATTATCTACTGGAGCAAAAGCTCAGGAAACTGTTACTGACACTACGAAGACTACTTCGGGTGCCAGTAACAGAAATGTGCTGATGAATGCTGCGTCTGCCTCTCAACCCCGTCAGATATCCTTAGGACTTCCTATCTCCGGCTATGCCTATATTTACGAAGACGGTCTGCCTGTGTCGTACTACAATTATCAGGTCTATCCCTATAAGTCGTGGCATAGTGGTGTGAGCCATGAGTCAGTACGGACGATGGGACCGCAAGATATGGTATTGAAATACGGTGTCATCACCTATAGCGTTGACAGTAAATCGAAGTTGGCTGGTGACAAACTCGAAGGAAAACTCAACTACACTTTCAATCATTTCGGTCGTCAGACCTTTGATGCAAATATCTCCACGCCAATTGGAAAGGGATGGGGCATCAGCATCGGCACCTATCAGAACTTCGACCCTGGAAGCAACCATCTCGATATCTCGCGACTTCAGGAGAGTGCACATTTCTATAAGGCTGCCCTCTCAAAGACCTGGAACGAGGGCCGCGGCAAGATGGGACTCATCTACCAGTATTCCCAGTTTAGGGAGATGATTGAGAACTACGGACCATTCATCTTTGTGGGCGACGGTAGTGTGGAAGAGTACGACGGTTTTAAGTTAGGCATTGACCAGTATCGACCTGCCAATAGGATATTGAAGTACCTCGATATCGAAACAGGCAAGATGACGGAGCAGGACAACGACGATGCGAATACCAGCAAAATCCATAACGTGAACTTCGTGTTAGACTACCTTTGGGGAAACGGCATGCAACTCTCTGTCCACAGCAAGTTCAAGCACGGTCATTCCTTCCGCTCCAATGGTTCGATGATGGGAGTAAGCGATGCCATGGCAGGGAACGGATATACCTACGAGGATGGTAAAGAGTTCATCGGGAAACTGCAGACGCGCCGAATGCTGCATTTCGACGGTTTCGAGCATACATGGATGACCAATGCCGCACTGACAGGCAAGTCTGCAAACCAACGCCACCGTTGGCGCGCAGAGATTGACTACTGGCTCAACCACGGAGGTGTTAGCACCTCTATGTATCTGTTTGCCCACGAAGCGAAGAAAGACCCGAAGATGTTGCTGCTCAACGGCAGCGAAGGCTACTCTTTCAACTCCTACGCTGAGTTCTATAACGGGCATGAGCATAAATTGTTCGCTCTGGTGTCTGACGAGTGGAACGTCTCTCCTCGTTTGTGGCTCTATGCTGGAGCGAGGGTTGAGTATCTCAACGTGCGAGGCATTGCTGCCAACGATGTATGTAAAGGCAATGCCCGTCATGTAGGATTCAGCCTCGTTGACCCAGGTGTCGAGAAGAATCATTTCAGCGACAACCACTTCAACTATGCCTTTATCGGTAGTGCACGTTATGCGCTATTACAAGGTTTCGGTTTGCAAGCAGAATTCTCCTCCGCCACCATTCACTCACAACTCTTCCATTATGGCACCTATGCCTATCCCACGCAGAAAGGTATGCCCACCCATTACTTCCGAGGTGGTATCTATTGGAAAAATGACTGGGTAGACCTCACCTCGCAGATTACCTATATCACCATGAAGAACTCACAAGAACGTCCCAGTTTGACTCATGTGCTGACCAAAGACGTAGGCGATATGAAAGCAGGTATGAGCGAGTCGTTCGTTATTCCTGTCAATTATGATATGGCGACCCTCGGCTGGTTGACCGATGCCGTCATCACCCCTATCGACGGTCTCAGTATCCACGTGATGTTCACCATCCGCGACCCACGCTACAAAAACTTTAAGATTACCCCTACCTTCAGTGATGGTGTAACTGAAGAATACGACTTTACCGACAAAACCCTCACAGCCCTCTCGAAGACAGAACTCGAAATTGAGCCCTCCTATCGCTTCGGCAAATGGCGCGTATGGCTGAGTGCTCGTTATTTCAGCAAGCAGTACATCAACAAGACTAATTCATTGTATTTCAACGGTCGTTGGGAAACCTTTGGAGGCATCGATTATAAGTTAAGCCGTAATATCAGTTTCTCTGCCAGCGTCGTGAACATCCTCAACCAAAAGGGAGCCAGCGGCACCATCCCTGCTGCCGACCTCATCACCGATCCCACACCTTACAAGGACTACGTGATGTCAGGCACCTTCATCCGTCCCTTCACCTTCGAGTTCACCACGAAACTGAGCTTGTAAGACCCTCTCCTTTATTTTATTGTATAAAATATTCTAGAAACTTGGTGGCAATTTAGAAAAATTGTGTATCTTTGTTGCCATATTACTAGACTATGCCTAACAAAGAACCTGCCAATAAGGGCTGGTGGAAGAACTTGAGAAACTTCATCAAAAACAACACCAGTCTGACCGTCATCATCGCTGCGGCACTGCTGCTGGAACTGACGACGGGGGTGATGTACTATACAGCACAGAATATCATCCAAGAAACGATGGAACAGCTGGTAAGAAGCGAGATGAATGCCATCGCTTTGAATATTCGTAAGCAACTGGCGAAGGTGGAAGTAGCTGTAAACAATACGGATTGGGTAGTGCAACGTAATCTCTCGGAGCCAGATTCTATGTTTGTACTGACTCGTATGTTGGTAGAGCATAACCCTTCTCTCCTGAGTAGCAGTGTTTCCTTCAAGCCATATTTCTATCCGCAGAAAGGTCATTGGTTTGAGCCGTTTGCCGTGAGACGTGATGACGACTCTATTGAGCTCATGCAACTGGCTTCTGAAAACCATGACTATACACAGAAAGAGTTCTATACTTTTACCATGGAGAACGACAGCGACCATTGGTGCGGACCTTACATAGATAAAGACGGTGCCAAGGCTATGGTGGTTACTTATTCTTCGGCTGTTCATAACAATCAGGGCGAGGTAGTGGCTGTCGTGGCAGGAGACCTCTCATTAGAATGGCTAAATGACTTGATGTGGGACTCCAAAGGGTATGATTCGACGCATCGTTTCTTATTATCACGTAACGACAGTCTCTTGGCTGGAGAGGATGGTCCCATCTTCAGAAAGGTTTTGGAACTGGTGAAAGACGACAGCGACCATCAGGGTTACATGACAATGACTGACGATAATGGCGAGAAACAGCATGTGTTCTACAATCCTGTAGGCGGCATTACAAGATGGACGCTAATCAGTGTGTGTAGCGATCGGGAAGTATTCTACACCTTACGACGGGCACGTTTGTTCCTGTTACTCCTTATACTGCCCACCCTGTTGTTTGCAGGTTTCATCGTATATCGTAGTTCACGTAACATAGAACGTCTGCGTAAGATAAATGCCGAAAAAGAACGCATTGGTGGTGAACTGCGGGTGGCCAATCAGATACAGCAGAGCATGCTGCCTCCTAATAACTTTCACTTGGATGATGTCAATATTTGCGGTTCATTGGTACCTGCCCGTGAGGTGGGTGGCGACCTCTTCGACTACTATATACGTGACGAGAAGCTATTCTTCTGTATCGGTGATGTCAGTGGCAAGGGAGCACCCTCAGCGATGGTCATGGGAGTGATTCATTCACTGTTTCGTGCTTTCTCGGCTCATGAGAATAACCCTGCTCGTATCATGCAAGCCATCAATGAGTCTTCCTGTCGGGGCAATGAATCAAATATATTTGTAACCATGTTTATCGGTGTACTCGATTTACCAACAGGTCATCTAAGGTATTGCAATGCTGGGCACGATACACCGTTTATACTTGATCATGGACAATTGACAATGGTCAGTTGTGAGTCGCATTTGCCCGTCGGTGTGTTTGATGACGTAAAGTATGGCATGCAGGAGATGCATCTGCTGCCAGGCAGCACTATATTCCTATACACCGACGGACTGACAGAAGCAAAGAATGAGGAGCATAGACAGTTCGGTTTGCAGCGTGTAAAAGAGACTCTTGTGTCTTGTTCTGATCAAAATCCGAAGAGTATTCTGAAAACCATTACGCAGCAAGTACATCAGTTTGTGAAAGAAGCTGAGCAAAGTGATGACCTGACCATGCTTGCCATCCACTATACGCCCAAAGAGTTTGAAAGCATATTGTCAGAGACACTGACTATCAAGAACGACGTCCACGAAGTAAAACGTTTCAGTAGTTTTATGAAGGCTGCAACAGAGAAAATGGGTATCGAGACGTCACTTGCGCGTCAGTTACGTCTTGCCGTTGAGGAAGCTGTGGTCAACGTTATCGACTATGCCTATCCTGCAGACACTGAGGGTGACATTACCATCAACATGAAGTCCGATGGACATACATTCCGTTTCCAGATTATCGATTCAGGTGTAGCCTTCGACCCCACCACGAAAGAGATGGCTGACACGACGCTCTCTGCCGAAGACCGTCAGATAGGTGGACTGGGTATTCTCTTAGTACGCGAATTGATGGACTCCATCAATTACGAACGTATGAACGGAAAAAACATCCTGACATTAATGAAAACATTACCCCAAAATATCATAACACAATAAAAACATAAAATTATGAACACTAAAATTGAAGAAATCGATGGCAAATATGTTGCCACATTAGAAGGAGAAATGGATACTGCCGCTGCTACAGAGGCTGAAGAAGTACTGAAACCACTTTACAACAGTAATGGCAAAGACGTTATCATCAATTGTAAGGGTTTGGAATATATCGCCTCAAGTGGCTTGCGCATCCTGCTTAGCATCTTGAAGGGAGCTAAGGCCAGTGGTAGCAAGGTAGTGATGCAAGGAGTGAATGACGACATCAAGAACGTCTTTAAACTGACTGGCTTCATCAACATCTTCGAGTTCGAATAAAAATGGAAGAGAAAAGAAACAGTTATCTGGTGTCCAGGGCGCTGAAGACCTTCATGTTCGCGTCTGTCTTGGCATCGTTAGCCCAACAGTTGGCCACCATGACCGATGCGATTGTGGTAAGTAATCTGATAGGGCCTGATGCCATCTCAGCCGTCAATGTAGTGGCGCCTATCATCGCACTGTTTCCCACCATCAGTATCCTGTTTGGAATCGGTGGCTCAGTATTGGCAGCAAAAGCGATTGGCCGACGTGACGAGACAGAGGCGAACCAAGTGTTCACTACAGCCCTCACGGCATCCATTATCAGTGGTATTCTACTGACACTCCTTCTGTGTTTACTGACACCGGAGATTGTTGCCCTCGTCTGTCCAAAAGACAGCCGCTTCTTCGATATGGCTGTCAGTTATCTGCATACCATGTCATTGGGTACGGTCCTCATCATCGCAGGCTTCACCATTCAGAACTTCGTGAAGACTGACGGTAACCCCCGTTTAGTGATGATGGCAGTGATGTCGAGTACAGTGCTGAACCTGATACTCGATATTTTGTTCATCAAAGGCTTTGGTATGGGTATCGATGGTTCTGCATGGGGTTCTATTATCTGTTTCATCTTCTCCATTTCCATTTGTCTGACTCACTTCCGCAGCAAACACTGCTCTTTCCGTTTGCAGTTTGCAGGGAATTGGATGGGACCAGATGTCATGCGCTGTATCACTGAGGGATTCCCCATGAGTATCAACACTTTGTTGATGGGACTGTGCGTCTATGGCTTTAACAGCATCGTAATTCATACCCTGGGAGCTGACGGCATGTATGTATGGTCAGTTTGTCTACAGCTACTCATGCTTACCCAATTGATGCTGGCGGGCATCGGTAGTAGCATCTATTCCATTGGAGGTCTGTTGATAGGCGAGCGCGACATGATTGGTCTGAACATTCTCATCCAACGTGTGCTCTTCTATGTCAGCATCTCACTGCTGGTGTTGATTCTAATCATAGAAATTTGGCCAGGACTCTTCGGAAACCTGTTTGGCGGAAGCAACAGTGGGGTATCCAATCTACTGCACAAAGCACTGCGTATCTTCTCACTGATGCTATTGCCATACGCATGGCTCGCCATCCTACGTGCCCTTTACCAGATGGTAGGCTTCCGTTCTGTCAGCATCGTCATCAGTATAGGCCAACTGGTAGTAATGGTTTTCTTCGTATGGATCTTCGCACTCATCCATCCCTCCATACTCTGGTGGGGTTATTCAGCATCTGCTGTCGCCCTGATAGCCGTGATAGTGGCCATTACTTGGGTCATACATGCAAAACGACCAGAGTATGCTCCTGTTACACTGATTCCGCAAGTGACAGAAGGACAGGCCCTCAACTTCTCCGTACGACTGACTGAAAAGGATGTAGTGAGTGCCTTAGGCCAGATTGTCAACTTCCTTCAAGAGTGTGACATTTCGAAACATACAGCCTATAGCATCCGTCTCTGTTGTGATGAACTGCTTAATAACATCGTACGATATGCCGTCAAGAAACATCCCGACCGGCATTATATCGATATACATATCCGTTGTACCGAACCAATGGTCATCGTTCTGCTTAAAGACGACGGTCGCCCCTTCAACCCCATACTGAAAGAAACACCCGAAGGTATAGAGCATCTAGGACTGCGATTAGTCAACGGTACCACTCAGAACATGACCTATAAGTATATGTACGACCAGAATATGGTCTATATGACATTCCTTCGTAACCAATAACCATTATCAATATGAAAACTAACGAGTATCTTGAACCGCTATGGTCAGCTTTCGAACGTTTTGCCAACCTGCCTGCCGTCGTCGATAAGGATGGGCGAGTAACAACCTACCAAGAATTGGGAGAATTGACACGCCGGATTGCTGTCGGATTGTCCAAACGACAGTTGCCCGAGCACTCTTTCATCCCCATCTTGTTGCCTACATCGATGGAGTATATCGCTGCAGAGATGGGTGTATGGATGGCTGGACATGCCATCGTACCCATGGGCGACACCTTCCCTGAAGGACGTGTCGAATATATCAGTGAGCACTGTGAGGCTCCGCTCATCATCAACGAACAACTTTTCAAGGAGTTGGCAGAGTCAGAAGAACTTCACGATGACGAAGAACGGATAGAACTCGACGAGAATGCCTTGCTGATATACACCAGTGGCTCAACAGGTGAGCCGAAGGGTATTCTGCACACCTTCGACAGCCTCTACTACCATGCCCACAAAGGACTGCAAGAGGAGCATACCGACATGGTATGGGGAACCTCGTCACCTTTCTATTTTGTGGCAGGCATGTCGAACTTCCCTGTACTCAAAGGTGGTGGTCAGCTACATTTCTATACCGGTGATGTCCGTTTTGACGTCAAGAAGCTGGAAGACTATATCGAGCAGTATGGTATCACCCATACCTTCATCAGTCCTGCTGTATTAGCCAATTTCCATAATCGCTCTGCATCACTCAAGGTCGTCTATACAGGTAGTGAGAAACTCGTCAACCAGTGTTCGCGCGACGGCTACACACTCCTGAACAATTATGGAATGACAGAGACGATGGGTGCTGTTTTTGTCTATAAAGTCGACCAACCTTATGAGTCAACACCCGTCGGCAGACCAACACCAGAATCGCCTACGGAATGGATGCTGTTGGATGATGACGGTAAACCCGTTGCTGAAGGCGAAGAGGGAGAACTGGTATTACGGGGCCATTTCTGTAAGGGCTACTATAAAGACCCTGAACGCACTGCCCAACTCTATCAGGACGGATGGTTACACACGAACGACATCCTACGTCAGTTGCCCGATGGCAATATGGTGTATGTAAATCGTAAGGACTGGATGGTAAAGATCAATGGTCAGCGAGTGGAGCCTGGTGAGGTGGAGAATGCTATCAAGCGTATTGAAGGTGTCAAGCAGGCTATCGTCAAGGGCTTCGACGGCAAGACGGGCAGTCAGTATCTCTGTGGCTATTACACCACTGATGGTGACATCACTCCTGAGCAGATTCACGACACCTTGGCTCAGCAACTGCCTCCCTATATGGTACCCCTGCATATCGTAAAGGTAGAAGAATTCTCGTTCCTGCCTAATGGCAAAGTAAACCGCAAAGCCCTGTTGCCACCAGACACTTCTGAACTTCAAAACAACTACGTAGCACCTACCAATGAGGTAGAACGCACACTTTGTGAAGCCTTTGCTGCCGTATTCGGCATGGAACAGGTAGGTATCGATGACGATTTCTTCATGTTGGGTGGCGACAGTATCAAGGTGATGCGTCTGCAACAGGCCTGCGAGGGTCTGAACCTCACCTCGAAAATGGTGTATAAGGGTAAGACGCCTCGCCATATCGCTGAACTCTGCGCAGAAACTCTTAACTATGAACTCTCAACTCTCAACTATCCTGTCCCCCTCTCGCAAACCCAGATGGGTATTTACGCTGAGAGTATGGCACGTCAGGGAGAGGCTGCTTATAACAACCCCATTCTGTTGAAACTCGATGCGTCGATTGACGAACAGCAGTTAGCTCATGCCATTGAACAGGCCGTAGAGGCTCATGCCTTTATCAAGACACGCATTGAGGAAGATGCCGAAGGTAATCCTGTGATGTCACCGTCAGACAATCCTTATCAACAGACCATCGAGCAGATGAGCGAAAAGGATTTAGAGGCTTTGAAGTCTCAGCTCATTCAACCTTTCAACCTGCAGAAAGACCTATTGTTCCGCATCCGCATCATACGCACTGAGACCAGCCTGTATCTCTTCTCAGATTTCCACCATATCATATATGATGGTACCTCGATGCGTATCTTCATGGCCGATGTAGACAAAGCCTATCAAGGTGAAGCTGTTGAACCAGAGAAATTTACAGGCTATCATGTGGCGCAAGAAGAGGCATCCCTCCGTCAGACTGATACCTATACTGAGGCAAAGACCTGGTACGAAGAGACCTTTGGTGGATTAGAGGTGGATAGCAAACCCATACCAGACGTTCAAGATTCTGACGTTAGCTTTGGTGCTCAAGATCTTCCGTTGGGCATTAGCCAACAAGCCCTCGATGCCTTCTGTCGCCGACAAGGCATCACAGCAAATATATTGGCTATTGCTGCTTTCGGCAAGGTGCTGGGAGCTTATGCCAACCAACAGGAGGCACTCTTTGCCACCATCTATAACGGACGTAACAGCATACGTACCACTCGCACCATCGACATGATGGTCAAGACATTACCCGTATACTGCCAATGGACGGCCGATACTCGTATCAGCGACTTCCTGCAAGCCGTTAAACAACAGCTGCTGGGGGCTATGAATAATGACCTCTATTCCTTTGCAGAACTGGCAGCCGCCACAGGTATTAACAGCGATGTGCTATTTACCTATCAGGGTGATTACCTGACATTGGGTACCGTATGTGGCAAGGCTTACACGATTGTAGCCTTAGACAATAACGCTACTGGCAGTCCGCTGGCTGCAGAGATCTTTAATACAGCAGACGGACCATTGATGCACGTAGAATATCAGAAGAATCTGTATTCCGATGCCTTCGTCACTGAACTGATACACTGTTATGCCAACGTGCTTCGTTCCATGATGACAGTAGAGCGTATGACGGAGATCAACCTGCTTGATAAAGAGCAGATTGCCCAACTCGATGCTTTCAACGACACTGTCCGTCCCTACGACACGACACAAACACTGGTGAGCCTCTTCCGTAAGGCGGCTGCCCAGTATCCTGACCATCTGGCCGTCATTCACGGAGATACACAACTCACCTATCGTGAGGTGGATGAACAAACTGACCGTCTGGCTGTCTTGCTTCAAGAGAAGGGACTTGGCAGGGGTGATGTGGTAAGTATTCTGATACCTCGTGGAGAATGGATGGTCATTGGTCCATTGGCCGTTCTGAAAGCCGGCTGCAGCTACCAGCCTCTTGACAGCAGTTATCCCGAAGAGCGCTTAAACTTCATGATGAAGGACGCTCAGGCACGATTGCTTATCACTTCCGAAGAACTTCGTCCGAAGGTGAATGAATATGAGGGAGATGTATGGTATATTGACACTGCCATTCCATCAGACATCAAACATCATCCATCAGACATCATCCCTCAACCCTCTGATCTCTTCACACTTCTCTATACCAGTGGTTCAACAGGAGTACCTAAGGGTGTACGGTTGACACACGCCAATCTGACTTGTTATATCGATTGGCACGTACATTACTATGGTTTCCGTCCAGAAGACTGCATTGGTGTCTATCCCAGTTTCGGGTTTGATGCCTGCATGTCCGACCTATATTCAGCCTTATCCGTTGGAGCAAATGTATGTATTATCCCCGATTATATCCGACTCGACCTACCTGCCATGAACCAATATCTGGAGGAGCACCATGTGACCCATATCAGTATGACCACTCAGGTAGGACGCCAGTTTGCATCCGATGTCGAGAACCACTCGTTACGCTACCTCTCCATGGGCGGTGAGAAGCTTATTGCCTTCCCAGTACCCAAGAACTACAAGACTGTCAATATTTATGGTCCTACTGAGAGCACCGTACTTGTAACAGCTTATGAGGTGGTACCCGATGAGATCAACATCCCCATCGGTAAGATTGTAGATAATGTAAAAGGTTACATCGTTAGTATTGATGGTCATCGGTTACCTGTAGGTGCTGTCGGTGAGCTATGGGTTGCTGGCCCACACGTATCTGACGGCTATCTGAATCGTCCTGACAAGACGGCGGAAGTGTTTATCACGAATCCCTTCCGTGAGAAGGATGCTGGATACGAAAGGATCTATCGGACGGGCGACTTGGTACGTTACAAACAGGATGGTAATATCGAATTCATCGGTCGTCGTGACGGACAGGTGAAGATTCGTGGCTTCCGTGTCGAACTGAGTGAGGTGGAAAGAATCATCCGTGAGTTCCCAGGTATCAAGGATGCCACTGTAGCAGCCTATGATCATCCGAGTGGCGGCAAGTTCCTGACAGCCTATGTAGTGAGCGATGAGCAGATAGATACTGCTGCCCTTGCTGACTTCATTCTCAGTCAGAAGCCACCCTATATGGTACCTGACGTCACCATGCAGATAGAACGTATTCCTTTGAATCAGAACCAGAAGGTAGATAAACGTGCACTGCCGAAACCTGAAGTGAATGTTGCAGCAGAAGATGACAGCAACCGTCCGTTGAATGTACTGGAACAGGAATTGCAGAACATCACTGCCAAGGTGATAGGCATCGATAGTTTCAGTGTGACGACACCTCTCGTGCACCTCGGGCTCACCTCTATCCTCAGTATCAAACTGGCAACCCTACTCTACAAACGTTTCGGTATAGAAGTCCAGTCGAAGATGCTACTCAGTGGTGCCACTATTGAAACACTGGAGAATCAGATTTTACAGAAATGGATGCAGGGAGAGACCACACAGGATGACTCACCTCTCACCCCTCACCCCTCAAAGGCTACGGGTAGGCGCGACAGCGGGAATCCTCTCACCTCCTCCCCGCTCTCCTTCCCCCAGACGGGTGTTTACTACGAATGCATGAAGAATCCTGCCAGTGTTGTCTATAACATTCCCACGATGCTACGTTTCGAGAAAGATACAGACATCCATCAACTCGAAACAGCCGTAAAAGCCATTGTGGAGGCACATCCTACGTTACATACACACTTCGAGATGACGGAAAATGACGTCATGCAAGTACGTAATGAGGATACAGAGACTCTTGTCGAGCAGTTCACCATGACAGAAGAAGAACTCACTGCCTACAAGCGTGAGTTCGTACGTCCCTTCCATTTAGCGACGGGCCCACTCTGTCGTTTCGCTATCGTCAGCACCCCTGAGGCTGTTTGTCTGCTGACAGACTTCCATCACCTTGTCTTCGATGGTTCTTCGATGGATCTCTTCATCCAACAGTTGAGTATGGTGCTGGAGGGTGCTACCATCGAGAAAGAACGCTATACCTACTTCGACTTTGTCGCTGACGAGAAACGCTTTGAGACCTCCGATGATTTCGAGGCCAACCGTCAGTATTATGCCACGATGCTTGCCGATTTCGAGAGTGCCAGTGAACTGACTGCCGATCTGAAGGGGAAGGAAGATGAGGGGCAGATGCAGACCGTTGCTTCACCCCTTGATATGGATGCTGTCAGCCACTATGCCCAACAGCAGGAAGTCACCCCTGCGGCAGTGATGTTGGCTGCTATCTTCTACACGGTAGCACGTTATACTGCCGATCATCGTGTTTACCTGTCGACAATCAGTAATGGCCGTAGTGATATACGTATCGCCGAGAGTTTCGGTATGTTTGTCAATACGCTGCCCTTGGGTATCTCCATCGCTGACCAGACCGTCAACACCTTTGTGCATCAGAGCGCAGAGGTCTTCAGTGGTGTCATCGAACATGAGAAATACCCCTTTGCCCGCGTCGCCACTGATTATGGCTATGCACCGCAAATCGTCTATGAATATCAGTTGGGCGTCATCGGAAAGATGAACGTGCCAGGTCTCAAAGGCTTGGAGGGACTACTGCAGAATTCTGTCAAATTCAAGCTCTCCATCCATATTGAGATGAGGCAGGGACAGCCATGTGTCGTCCTATATTACAACGATGCCCTTTATAGCCGTGAGTTGATGGACGGTATGGCTCGCAGCATTGTCATTGCCACTGAACAGATGATCAGACAAGGCGAACAGCCTGTCAAGACGATAGAACTGATTGACGACGAGCGTGCCAAGCAACTGGAACAGTTCCATACCGTTGCGCTGGCTGAGCCACGCTTCCATTATTTCCATGAAGGAATAGAGCGTTTCGCGAAAGAGCGTCCTGACCATCAGGCACTGATTGCTTGTGATGCAGCGTTCACGTATTCAGAGTTGAACACCTGTGCCAATCGGATAGCCAACGGTCTGTTAGCTCATGGTGTGGCACCACGCAGTCGTGTGGCTCTGCTCTTACCCCGTACCTCACGCGTCATCCTCTCTATGTTTGGTGTGATGAAAGCCGGATGTGCCTATATCCCCTGTGACCCTGAATATCCCACAGAGCGCATCCAACATATCCTCACAGACAGTCATGCTACTTATATCATTACAACGGCCGACCGCCTGAAGGACTTCGACAACGCCATTGATGTGGAAGAATTGCTCACCTCTCACCTCTCACCACTCACCCCTCACCATGATATCACCCCTCAAGACCTGGCTTACCTCATCTACACCAGTGGTTCTACAGGTAAACCGAAGGGTGTGATGCTGCGCCACGAGAGTATCGCCAACTACCTGACAGATCATCCTGCCAATAGTCATATCCACGCGCTGGCTACAGAGGCTCATACGCTACTCTCTGTCACCACGGTATCCTTTGATATGTCGCTGAAGGAGATTGGTGCAGCCCTCTTCAATGGTCTGACACTGGTATTGGCCAGCGAGGAACAGACGACCAATCCGATGCTTCTGGCAGATCTCTTCAAGCAGACCCATGCCGATGCCTTCAATGCCACACCGTCGCGTATGCTCCAGTATATGGAACTGCCTGCCTTCCAGGAGGCCATCGCAGACTGTAAGGTGCTGATGTGTGGTGGTGAGAAATATGCCGACGGTCTGCTCGACAAGTTGCGGAAGGCAGCACCTAAGGCTCATATCTTCAACACCTATGGACCTACGGAGATTACGGTCTCGTCGAATGCGAAAGAGCTCACTCATACCGATCGTATCAGTATCGGGCGCCCGTTGCTCAACGTCACGGAGTTCATCGTCGATAAGGATGGTAACGAACTGCCACAGGGTGTGGTTGGCGAACTGTATATCGGAGGACTGGGTGTCGCCTCTGGCTATAACGATCTGCCTGAGATGACTGCAGAGCGCTTCGTTGACTACAAGGGTATCCGCATCTACAAGTCGGGCGACTATGCCCGTTGGACACCAGAAGGTGACGTTGTCACTCTGGGACGTACCGACAACCAGATCAAGTTACGTGGTCTGCGCATCGAACTGGGCGAGGTAGAGGCGGCCATAGCTGCCGTAGAAGGCATCAAGAATGTCGTTGTCAAGATTGGCAAGATAAAGGGTACGGAACATCTCTGCGCCTACTTCACTGCCGACCATGAGGTGGATATCCCAGAGCTGAAACAGGAGTTGGGAAAGACCCTCACCAAGTATATGGTACCTACCGCCTACCTGCAGTTGGAAAAGATGCCACTCACACCGAATGGCAAGACGGATATCAAGTCACTGCCAGAGCCCGAACTGGCCGCTGGTGGTGCTTATGAGGAACCTGCCAACGAGACCGAGCAAACCATTGCCGATATCTTTGCGAAGATTCTCGGTATAGATCGTGTCAGCGCCACCGACAGCTTCTTTGAACTCGGCGGCACATCACTTGTCGTTACTCGCGTCATCATTGAGACCGACAAGGTAGGACTAAAGGTGGCCTATGGTGATGTCTTCGCCCATCCGACACCTCGTAAACTGGCCGACTTCATTCTGGGTATCAACGGGGATGACAAGAAAGCCGACGAGCTGTCAAACTTCGATTATACGGCCATTGACAATATGTTGCAGCGTAACACACTTGCTAACTTCCGTACAGGAGAACGCCAGCCGTTGGGTAATGTACTGTTGACAGGTGCTACAGGCTATCTGGGCATCCATATCCTGCACGAGCTCATCGATAGCGATGCTCAGAAGATCTATTGTCTGGTACGTGGTAAGACGCAGGAAGCAGCAGAGAGTCGTCTGCGCTCCCTACTCTATTATTACTTTGCCAATGCCTATAAAGATTTGTTCAACAAGCGCATCTATGTCGTTCTTGGCGATGTGACGGAAGACCTCTGCTCTGTGGTCGGCAATTCCATCGCCGACATCACCACGGTCTTCAACTGCGCTGCTATCGTCAAGCATTTCAGTGAAGGAACGGAGATTGAGGATGTGAACATCGGTGGTGCCAAACGCTGTGTGGAGTTCTGCCTCCAGACGGGCGCCCGTCTGATTCAAGTATCCACTGCCTCCACACGAGGTCTGTGGACTGGCGAGATCAAAGACGAGATCTTCAGTGAGCAACGCCTCTATATGGGACAGTTCCTTGGCAATAAATACATCTATTCGAAATTCATGGCCGAACGCCTCGTCCTCGATGCGGCTGCCCTTCATGGCCTGAGTGCGAAGATCATGCGTGTAGGCAACCTCTCTGCACGCAGCACCGATGGTGAGTTCCAGGCGAATTTCTCTACCAACACATTCATGGGGCGCATCAAGGTTTACAATATGTTAGGCTGTTGTCCCCACGAGATGCGCGATAGTCAGGTGGAGTTCTCGCCCATCAACGAGGTGGCCCATGCCATCGTGCTGTTGGCTACCACACCGAAGGAGTGTTGCGTGTTCCATCCGTACAACAACCATAGCGTACTTCTCGGGGATGTACTGAGTGAGTTGAAATGTGTAGGTGATGGTGTTCAGTTCGTCGAACTGGGCGAGTTCTCTGCAGCTCTCAAACAGGCGGAGGAAGACCCGCAGAAGGCCAAGGAGCTCTCCAGCATGCTCGCCTACCAGAATATGTCTGGTGGTCAGAAGTCTTCCGACGTAGCCCGTAAGAACGTCTATACCATGCAGGTGCTCTACCGCCTCGGTTTCCACTGGTCGCCCACTTCATGGGATTATATCGACCAGTTCCTCAGTGCCATCAGTGGTTTTGGATATTTTGAGAAAGAATAAAAAAGGAAAGGTAAAAAAGTAAAAGATGAAGACGATAGACATGCAAGAAGCTGTACGGTTGGTGGCAGAGGGAACGACCCTCTCACCTTCCGAGCGCCTTGAGTTACAGCAACAAAGACTGCGCGAACTGGTCGGCTATGTTCGTGAACACTCCCCCTATTTCGCCAAGCTCTATGCCGACCTGCCAGACAACTTCACATTGGCAGACCTTCCATATACAGAGAAGCCCACGCTCCTTGAGCACTTTAACGACTGGGTGACCAATCGCGAAGTGACACTGGACGGTGTACTGAAATACGTCAGTCGTCCCATCAGCGATCATAGTCGTCTTTTGGCTAAGTACTCGGCCCTGTGTACCAGTGGCTCCACAGGCAATCCCTTGCCGATGGTCCGTGATGAATACCATAACAATATCCATGGGGCGATGATGATGCTACGACTTAACAAAGGTGTCGATCGGGAGATTCTCAATATCTCACGCCACAAGGTAGCCTCTGTCATCCACACTGCTCCCACAGCCTCTTCCTATAATGCTTTCCTGCGCACACAGGCACAGTTCCCACAGGCAGCAGACAATATGTTGGCGCTGAGCGTGATGGAGAATATCGATGATATCGTGAAGAAGCTGAACGACTTCCAACCCGAGATGCTGTCAGGCTATGCCTCCTCAATACTCCTGTTGGCGCTGGAAAAGGAAAAGGGACATCTGAACATCCCCGTCAAGCTGATTACCAATTCAGCAGAGTTGCTCTCCGAAGAAGTCTATGAGCGTATCCACAAGGCCTTCGGCTGTCCTGTCCTCAACAACTATTGTATGACGGAAGGTGGCGAGATAGCGATGACCAACGGCTGTCCACATCTGCATCTGAACGAAGACTGGGTCATCGTAGAACCTGTCGATGCCCAGAAGCGTCCTATGCCTGTAGGCAGCGAGGCGTTCAGCGAAGGTATCTTCATCACTGACCTCAGCAACTACATTCAACCCATCATCCGTTACTATGTGACTGATCGTGTGCGCATCCTTCCGTCTGACTGTCAGCAGTCACCGTTACCTATCCTTCAGATTGATGGTCGCGTGTTCGAGACCTTCACCCTCTGCGGCAAGAGTTTCACCATGCTCTCCATCCATGCCAAGGCGGAGATATGGCCTGGTCTGCTCAAATTCCAAGTAGTACAGACAGGACCTGACACGATGGAGCTGCGTGGCGTCTGTGCTGCCGATGCCAATCCCGACAGCGTGCTTAGCTCACTGGCTGAAAAGCTACAGACCTACTTCCGTCAGAACGGCTGCGAGGGAGCCATCTTCACCTACAGCACTGAACCACTCCTCTATAACGCCCGAGGCGGAAAGATTCCCCGTTATATATACAAATAAAGAGAACAATATGAAGACCTATCCTTTGCTCCAATCACAACTCGGTGTTTTTTACGACTGCCTGAAGTTTCCGAAAGTCATGCAGTACAACTGTCCGAGTATCACACAGCTGACAGACGGTGTTGACTTGGATCGTGCAGAAAAAGCTCTACAGACCATCTTTACCGAAAGGCAAGAGTTGAAAATCCGTTTTTTGATCGATGAGAATGGGGAACCCCGCCAGTTTGTCGACGAGACGAAAAAACTGACTATCATACGCCGAGAGATGACGGAAGACGATTTCCAGCATTATGCACATCACGACTTCTGCCGTCCCTTCGACATCATGGGTGAAGAGCCACTGATACGTGTGGAATTGATCACCACTCACGAATCTCCACTCACCACTCACCACTCACCTCTCACTTACATGCTATTGGACATCCACCATCTAGTGACTGACGGCACGAGCTATTTAGTGCTGTTCTCACAACGCGACCTACCACTGGCCTACGAGGGCAAACCATTACCCGTTTGGGAGTATGGTATGTTGGAGGCTGCAGAGGATGAGGCTGCATGCTTGGGCAACGAGGAATACAAGCGCGCCAAAGCTGTGATAACGGAAAAATATGCCGGTGTGGAACTGGCATCACTGTCGTCACACCCAGAGAACCCCGTGGGCGAGATGGGACAGGAGTCAGCCTATATCAACCGTGCGATGGTCGACGGATGGTGTCAGGAAAACGGTTTTGCGCCCTACCAACTCTTCCAAGCAGCATTCAGTTATGTGCTCGCAAGAATCGTTCGTGAGGAGAAGGTGGCATATACCACCGCTTATCACGGACGTCGCGACCCGCGTGTCAAACAAGCCTACGGTATGTTCGTACGCACCATCCCGTTTATGATGGAAATCAAGAAGGAGCAGACCGTTCGCGACTACATCGCCAGTGTCCATCAGGAGATGAAGGACACGTTATCTCAGTTGGCATATCCCTTCTCACATATCTGTCGCGACCTGGGTTTACAACCTGGTATCTCGTTTAATTTTTCAGCACTGCCAGGTTGGGAAGAAGCCTTCCATTTCGGCAACGAGCACTGTCCGTTGGTACAGCAGGATCGTGGTGATGTTTTCTACGATATGCTGGTTCATATCTTCCTAGCCGACGACAATTACGACATCCGTATGGAGTCGAGCCTGACAATGAATACCCGCAAACAGATGCGTACGATGGCAGATGCCATCAAAGCCACGATGGAGCAGATGATGGCACAACCGGATGCAGCCATCAATAGCATCAGCATCGTCAGCGACGAGGAGGCTGAGCGTATCATTAAGATCGGTACGGGTAAGGAGATTGACGTCGATATCAGCAAGACCTTTGCCAATCTCTTCACCGAACAGGCTCATCGCACCCCTGATGCACCTGCTGTGGTGGATAAGGACAGCCAACTGACCTACGATGAGATGGATCGCTATTCGAATGCATTGGCACGTCGGTTGATAGACTTTGGTGTACAACCCGATGACTTCGTGTGTGTCATGCTCGACCGCAAGAAGGAGTTTCCGCTCTCTGTTCTCGCCATCCATAAGGCAGGTGCTGCCTATACCCCACTCGACTTCGAATATCCCAACGAACGACTGAGTTACATGCTGGAAAACTCGGAGTCGAAAGTGTTGATTACCACCCATGATGTGCTGGAGGCCAAGATAAAAGAGGGCGATTTCAGTACCGCTGCTGCTAAGACATTCTTCATCGATGATTTCATGAATAATGTGGTCGGCGATTCTATCGCCGACACCTTCGACGCCATCGATTTATCTTCTCCCGACGGTCTTGCCTACATGATCTACACCTCTGGTTCTACGGGTAAGCCCAAGGGAGCTATGCTCCATCAGGCAGGTCTGCGTAACTTCATCGCAGTAGTCATCGATATGGAGCAATTGACAGCCAATGACCGCATCAGCGGACACCGTTCATTCTCGTTCGATGCGCATATCGAGGATATGTACCCTGTACTTACACTGGGCGGCTCATTCCATATCATGCCCACGGAGATTCGCAAGGACCTGAGTGCCATCCGTCAGTTCCTCTTCGATCACCAAATTACGGGTGGTGGATACTCGACGGCGATGACCTGTCTGTTGCTTAACACCTTCGACGACCTGCCCATCCGCTTTACCACAGGTGGTGGTGAGAAGATGGACGGCGTCTATAGCGACCACATCGAGATTATCAAT
This sequence comes from Prevotella sp., assembly GCA_017554145.1. Taxonomy (GTDB): domain Bacteria; phylum Bacteroidota; class Bacteroidia; order Bacteroidales; family Bacteroidaceae; genus Prevotella. The sequence continues at coordinate 217,538 of JAFZIZ010000013.1, forward strand.
GTCTACGGTCCTACTGAGTGTACTGATGACACCTCTTATTATAGCATCGCCCCAGGTCTGCGGGCAGAAAATATCCCTATCGGACAGAGCGTCGCAAACAACTGGAACTTTATCGTCGACACCGCTGGACACCTCGTACCACAAGGCATAGCAGGAGAACTCTGTTTTGCTGGTATACAAGTAGGACGCGGCTACTGGCGATTGCCAGAACGCACTGCCACATCGTTTGTCGATTGTCCGTTCGTCAAACAAGACCGTTGGGGACGACCAGTACGTATGTACCACACGGGCGACCTCTGTCGCTGGAGTGATGACGGTCAGATAGAATATCTCGGTCGCATCGACACACAAGTCAAACTGCGTGGCTTCCGCATCGAACTGGGTGAGATTGAAAGTAAAGCCTTGAATATCGACGGTATCCGTCAGGCTGCTGCCGAGGTGCGTAAGGTGCAGGGCAACGAACATCTGGTGCTTTACTATACTGTGGTCGATGGCAAAACCATCGACAGCGATAACATCGCCACCACCCTCAAAGCCTCTTCGCTGGCTGAATACATGGTACCTGATGCTTATATGCGTCTCGACACCATGCCTATGACACCCAACGGCAAAATCAATCGCAAGGTGCTACCTATCCCAGAACTGAAGCGCGCCACCGAATATATCGCACCTGAAGGTGAGACGGAGATACTCTTCGCCCGCATCTTCTCCGAGGTACTCGGCATTGAACAGGTCGGTGCTCTTGACGATTTCTTCGAGATTGGCGGCACCAGCCTCAATGCTATCAAGGTGATTGTCGAAGCGAGCAAACAAGGCGTACAGATTGTGTTCAACGACCTGTTTAATCAAAAGACCCCACGAGCCCTTGCTGCCTTCGTAAACAGTAGCGAGGCAGAAACCACAACAGGTCCCGTAGTCGGCGATTCTGTTGCCGACACTCCCGTCGATACTCCTGAGGATACCCACTACGCTCCGCTTAATGCTCTTCTTAGCAGTAATAATCTTGACGCTTTCCGCAACGGTGAACGCCAACCCATTGGCGACGTATTGCTGACAGGAGCCACGGGCTATCTGGGTGTCCATATCCTCAACGAGTTGCTCTCTAACTATGATGGACATATCCTCTGTCCCATCCGTGCCAAGGGCGATGAAGAGGCTTTAAGCCGTTTGAAGACCATGTATTTCTATTATTTCGGAAAGACCGAAGCCTTTAAGCACTTTGACAAGCGTGTCACCGTCTTCGTGGCTGAAGTGACGCAGCCCGACGCCCTTGAACATCTCAGTGAAAAGTTGACCGTTGTCAATTGTGTGGCGAATGTGAAACATTTCTCTGCCGGCAACGACATCGAGATGGTGAATATCGAATCTGTACGCCATCTGATTACCTTCTGTCTGCGCACAGGTTCGCGCCTCATCCATATCTCTACCAACAGTATTGCAGGACTGAGTGTAGATGGTGTACCAGGTCCTGATGTAAAACTCACGGAACAGACGCTCTGGCTGGGTCAGAATATCGATGAGAACAAGTACGTCTATTCGAAATACAAGGCGGAGGAACTGGTACTCGACGCTATCGAGAAACAAGGGCTGAATGCAAAGATCATGCGTGTGGGCAACCTCTCTGCCCGCCAGAAGGATGGTGAGTTCCAGATAAACTTCAACACGAACAATTTCTTGGCGCTGCTGCGTGCCTACGTCGTCATCGGTATGGTACCCTACAACGAACTCAGCCACGTTTTCGAGTTCTCACCCATCGACGAGGTAGCCCATGCCATCATGCTGCTCGCCACCACACCGAAGGAGTGTACTGTATTCCATCCCAATAATGTCCACCGTCAGTATCTGGCAGATATCCTCAACGGTTTTGCTGCCGCTGGCATCACGTTGCGTCGTGTCGAGCTGGAGGAGTTCCAACAAGCCCTCGACCGGATGATGGAGAATCCCGAACTGGTTACGCTGCTACGCCCGCTGATGGCCTACAACCTCAGCAGCACGCACGTCATGCGCTGGATAGAGTCCGACAACGAGTACACCACTCAGGTGCTCTACCGCCTCGGTTTCCAGTGGTCCTCCACTGCCGCCGACTACGTCCATCGTTTTGTCGACACCATCGTCGGCTTCGATTACTTCACTACCTAAAGGTTCCAATATAAAAAAGAAGTCCCTGTAGGTTTACAGGGACTTTATCATATTGTTTCCTTAGAGTTTAGAGTTCAGCGTCTGAGCACTGGAAGGTGTTACCTTTCGAGATATCACCTGTCTCAAGACCGAGTTTGAACCACTTCATGCGCTGCTTGGAAGTACCGTGGTTGAACGACTCAGGAACGGCATAGCCACGAGCCTTCTTCTGGAGATAGTCGTCACCAATCACCTGTGCACACTGGATAGCTTCTTCGATATCACCATCCTCCAAAGAACCGAAGCGTTTGTTGTCATGATGTGCCCAAACACCTGCATAGAAATCGGCCAGCAACTCCAAACGGACACTGAGCTTGTTGGCTTCCGTCTGACTGACCTGTGACATCTGTTGGTGAACCTTCTGAAGCGTTCCTGTGAGATACTCGACATGGTGTCCTACCTCGTGGGCGATGACGTAGGCATAGGCGAAGTCACCATCGGCACCCAGTGATTTCTTCATCGTGGTGAAGAAAGAGAGATCGATATACAGTTTCTGGTCGCCAGAGCAGTAGAACGGACCCATCTGGGCAGAGCCCTGTCCACAAGCCGTCTGCACACCACCTGTGTAGAGCACCATCTTAGGAACCTGATACTGGGCACCATTCTGCTTGAAAATCTCCGTCCATACATCTTCTGTACCAGCGAGAATCTGCGTAGAGAACTTTGCCAGCTCCTGTTCTTCCTCCGTGAACTCACGCTGACCTTCCGTCACCTCTGTATTGCCTCCGAAGGAATTCTGCTGTACCTCCTGCATGACAGCACTCAGTGGGTCACCACCAGAGAGCCATGCCATCAGTGCTACTATGATAATACCACCGATACCAAGACCGGCCTTTGCACCGCCACTCATACCACGACGGTCTTCTACATTCGAGCTTTCGCGTCTTCCATCTAGTCTCATAATTCTATCATTTATTTGTTTTAGATTCCTATTTTCGCGTCAAAGGTAATCATTTTTATTCAAACACCACCGAATAGACGTATTTTTTTTCTTTGTTGACCACAGTTTCTATCTGTTCGGTACCTTTCAAAACCGTTTTGATGTCATTACGGATACCTTCGCCAGAAAGTTTGAGTACTGCCTCTTTCATCGTCCAGAAACAGATGAAGGTCTCGCCAGGGTCAGACGATTGTTCTATCTGCTTGATTTCGGCTTCATTCATCGTATAACGGACAAGAGACTCCTTATACTCACGGATGCTCTCGACATCACATCCCACAGGACGATCACTGACGACACAAAGGACAGCCTCACGACAATGGCTGAAATTGAAGTGGATATCTGGATGGCCGAGGATGTAGGGCTTACCGTGTTCACCATAGCCGAAGACGGGTTTCTCCGTGATGCCATACTCCTTACGCAGTGCCTCACACAACAACAGATAGGCTACCGCACAGGTCTTACGTCCCAGTGCGTGTTTGAACTTCAACGCCTGTTCCCTTCGCTGGTCAGACAACAACGGCAATGCCGCCTCGAAGTCGAAATGGGTGATATCGTCATTCAGGTAATGCATCAGGTCTCTCCTCTGCCTTGGGAATACGACGGTTGGGATTCTCCTTGCCACCGAGGTCGATGAGTTCCCTACCCTTCTGTACCACACTCTGACGACCGGTAAACAACTTGTTACCAGCCGCCTCATACGACCGTTGTGTCTGTTCGAGTTGTTCTCCAATCTTCTGGTAACGCTGGATGAAATCACCCAGACGGTCGAGCAGTTGCTCGGCAATGCCAAACACCTTCTCTTGGTTCTCTGCCTGCTGGTTCTGTACCCATGCAATATGAATCATGTGGAGGATACCCAACAGGTTCTGCTCACCCGTTACGAACACTTTCCGTTCGAAGGCCTCACGCCATAAGGTGGGGTCGTTGGCAAGTGCCAGTTGCAGTGAGCTCTCGAAGGGTACGAACATGATCACGAAGTCAATCGCTTCACGAGGTGCCTTGATATATTTGGAATAGTCCTTACGAGCCAGTTCCGTCACATGGGCACGAATGGACTTGATATGTTCCTGTAAGGCACGTTCCTTCTCTTCTGGGTCTTCCGCATTGACATAACGCTGATAAGCCACCAGCGATACCTTTGAGTCGATGACAGCATCCTGTCCCTGCGGATAATGCAGGATGACATCAGGCTGCATCTCCTTCCCTGTTTCATCGTTCTTCAGGGGGCGACCCTGTTCGTCGCGCAGACGAGCCTGTACCTCGTAATGGATGCCCTCTGTCAGTCCCTGAGAAGCCAACAGGTCGCCCAAGATGATCTCACCCATATTGCCGCTCACCTTATTATCACGACGCAACACGTTGGCAAGACTCTCTGCCTTCTCACTCATCTCACGACCAGTCTCCATCATCAGGCGCAACTGCTCCTTCAGCGATGCCGTCTGTTCCGTATGGTCCTTGGTATTATCGTTGATGGCCTTGCGCATCTCACTGATAGCCTCCTTCAACGGTTGTGTAATACCCGACATCGTCTCAGTATTCGACTCCTTCAGTTTCGAGGCACTGCGCTCCAACACCTGTTGCGCCATTGTCATAAACTGGGCGTCACGCTTCTGTTGCTCCTCCTGTTGCTCATCCTGTGCCGTCTCCAACTGTTGTTTCATGTACTTCAGTTCCACGTCCTTCTGGGCATTCGAGATACGTAGGACATCCATCCGACGGTCCATCAACACATAGAGCACTGCCGCTCCAACAAATAAACCTATAACAATATATAATACGATCATCATGACTGCAAAGATAATAAATTATTCATAAAACATCATTCATTATTCCTCATTATCTGCATTTTCCATCTGAGTTTTCGGCCAATTGACGAGATAGAGCTGTTCTGTGGCTCGTGTGAATGCTGTATAGAGCCAATGGATATAGTCAGGGGTAAGCATATCGTCAGTCATATATCCTTGGTCGATATACACATGGGCCCATTGGCCGCCCTGTGCCTTATGACAGGTGGCTGCATAGGCGAACTTCACCTGCAGGGCATTATAGTATTTGTCTTGTTTCAGTTTCTTCAGACGGTCGGCCTTGAAGGGGATATCGGCATAGTCTTCCAATACCGCCTGATACAGTTTCTCCTGTTGTTCACGAGTGAGGGCAGGAGCCTCGGAGGTCAGGGTGTCGAGCATCGTCATCGCCGTCAACTCATAGTCGTCATAGTCTGGAAAGGTCATCGTGACCTCCGCAAAACGGAAACCATATTGTTCATGGATGTTACGCACCCGACGCACCACTGCCCTGTCACCGTTGGCAATGAATTCGAAGGGCAGTTGGCTATTGGCGGTAATCCAATAATAATTGTTCTTCACAATCATCAACTGGTCACCCGTACACAGTTCGTCCTCACGTCCCAACACCTGATTGCGGATGCCCTGATTATAGATATTCGCTCGTTTATTACTGCGTGTCACCACAATCGTCTCGTCGAGTCCCACCTTCGAATAACTGGTGGCTAACGACTCAATCAATTCATCCCCTGGCATCCTGCGGATATCTGAAAAACCCTGAAAGCGAATTTGAGGAAGTGCTAACCACTCACCACTCACCTCTAACCCCTCACCTCTGATCTTTGTCGCATTCCATAGGATTCCCGACTCCTGGCTCTGTCGCAATACCTCATTGAGGTCACACTCATGCACATGGAGGTCGTAGGAACGTAACACCTCCGTCATGAGCGCAGGACTCTCCTCTTCACCCACAGGAGGCAGCTGGGCACGGTCACCAATCAGCATCAGACGACAGTTCTTGTAGTTATAGACAAAACGGATGAGGTCGTCGAGCAACATTCCTCCTGCAAACGGTGTGTCGATGCTCCCCTGATTGGCAATCATCGAGGCCTCATCGACGATAAACAACGTGTCCTGTGCTGCATTATAGTTCAATTCGAAAGCACCCTCCAATGATTTCTGACGATAGATGCGGCGATGGATGGTATAAGCGGGATGGTTGGCGTAAAGCGAAAAGACCTTCGCTGCACGACCTGTTGGTGCCAGCAGCACGATCTTCTGCTCCAGCGACACCATCGCCTTGACAATGGCAGCTGCCAATGTGGTCTTACCTGTTCCTGCTGAACCACGCATCACCATCACCGCCTGTTCATGACGGTCGGTCATAAAATGAGCAAACACCCCCAAGGCATGTTCCTGTTCCTCTGTTGGCTCATAGGGAAAGGCACTACGAATGCGATATTTCAGTTCATCAGTAATCATATTTCATGCAAAGTTACAAAAAACTATTAACTATTAACCATTAACTATTAACTTTTTCGTATCTTTGCACCTGAAATGAAGACAAGCAACCGTATCACCAACGTAATCCTGGCTATCGTGGCAGTGGTGCTCGCCCTGCTCTGTGTGCTGAGTATTACTCATCATAACGTTTGAGACATGGAGGAAAATACCCCTATCAACAGCCGACGACTCATTATCCGTCTGAGTCAGAACAACCTGTCGTTTGCAACGATAGGCAATGACGACAGTAGTCCCATCACCTATAATCCCTACTTTCTGAAAGGTGGTGTATCAATGGCTGCCAATCTGCGTGAGGCTTTCCGTTCACTACCTTTGTTGCAGCAATCCTATACCCATGTGTTAGTGATGGTAGACAGTCCCACACTGATGGTTCCTACAGAACTGTTTCGTGAGGAAGAGCAACGTACCATCTTCCTGCATACCTTCACTGGCCACGAACAGGACGAGATCATGAATACCGTACTGCCTGACCTGAACTGCGTGGTGGTGTTCGCCATCAATCACGATCTGAAGCTCGTCATCAGCGACCATTTCCAGCATCCCCACTATATTGCTGCCGTTGCTCCTGTATGGCGTAACCTGCATCAACGTAGTTATATGGGTGTAAGAGCTAAGCTCTATGGCTATTTTCACGACCGTCGTCTGGATATCTTCAGTTACGGACAGAATCGTTTTAAGTTCTGTAACACCTTCGATGCACGTGATGCCCATGACTCCCTCTACTACCTGCTTTACGTCTGGAAACAGTTAGGTCTGCAGGCAGAGCACGACGAGGTACATATCGTGGGCGATATCCCAGACCAGAACTGGCTCATGGAAGAGTTACAGAAATACATCAAACGCGTCTATACCATTAATCCTGCAGGAGACTTCAACCGTTCTGCCGTCACTCAGATTGATGGAATGCCCTATGACCTGATGACACTTTTCGTAAAGGGACGATGAGGATTATCACAGGCAAATACAAAGGAAGGCATTTCGAGATTCCTCGTTCCTTCAAGGCTCGTCCGACAACGGATTTTGCGAAGGAGAATATCTTCAATGTGCTCAATGGTTATATCGATTTCGAAGGCGCCACTTCCCTCGACCTGTTCTCTGGTACTGGCAGCATCACATTGGAACTGCTCTCACGGGGTTGTAGTCAGGTAGTGAGTGTAGAACTCGATCGTGACCACCACCATTTCATCCAAGAGTGCCTGAAGAAACTCACCACTCACCAATCACCACTCACCAACGTCATCCCCATTCGTGGCGATGTGTTCCGATTTCTGAAGACCTGCAAACAGCAATATGACTTAATCTTTGCCGACCCACCATACGCCCTGAAAGAACTGCCTACCATTCCAAATATCATCATGGAGAAAGGTTTACTCAAGGAAGATGGTATCTTCGTCTTTGAACACGGCAAAGACTATGATTTCTCACAACACCCCCACTTTGTGGAGCATCGCAGTTATGGCAGTGTAAACTTCTCGCTCTTTAGAGCAACGGCGAAAGCAAGCGAGTAAGACTTTCCCACAACCGTTTCATGAACTTCGGATGAATCCTATGAGGCAGATCGCCCAAGAGGACAGATTGTTCCTGATCCTTCAGGAAGATATTCTTCATGCGCAAGGCCGTTCCCTCATCATAGATAAAAGCATTCGCCTCGAAATTATTCTCGAAGGAACGGAAATCGACATTCGTAGATCCACAGGTAGTCAACGAGTCGTCACTCACCATCACCTTGGAATGTAGGAACCCTGCCTCATAGAGATATACCTGTACACCTGCCTCATACACCTCACGCAGATAGGAACGCGAAGCCCACTCCGTGAAACGGGCATCAGAACGACGCGGACAGAGGATGCGCACATCCACCCCAGCCATCGCAGCCGTCTTCAAGGCAAAGAGTACTGGCTCGTTGGGCAGGAAATAAGGCGTCTCAATAAAGACATAACGACGGGCTGCCAAGATGACACGTACAAAGCCCTGCATAATCTCAGGATAGGGATTCGTGGGAGCACTGGTAACCACCTGCGCCAAACAATTGTTTGGTGAGTGGTGAGTGGTGAGTGGATAATAGATACGGTTGGTGATAAGGGTACGGTCCACAAAGTACCAGTCGACCAAAAAAGCACGCTGGAGGGCATAGACAGCACCTCCGGAGATACGTATCATCGTATCGCGCCAAGGTTGTTCTCCTGTTCCCTTCACATAGCGCAGGGCGATATTCATACCTCCTGTATAGCCCACGATACCGTCGATGATAATCAGTTTGCGGTGGTTACGATAGTTCACCTTGCTCGTAAATGAAGGGAAGCGTACTGGCAGGAAGGCCGATACCTCAATACCCTCCTCACGCATCCTTTCAAAGAAACGATGACTCACTTTCCAGCAACCCACATCATCATAGATAACACGTATCAGTACACCCTGTCGCGCCTTGTCTATCAAGGCATCCGTCACCAGTCGTCCCAAGGCATCGTCCTCGATGATATACATATCAATATGGATATGGTGCTTCGCCTGGGCAATATCTTTCAGCAACTCAGGGAAGAATACATAACCATCTGTCATGATGTCTATCTGGTTGTCCTTGAAAGGCAGAGAGAACGATTGATTGACAAAGAGATCGACCAACTGTTTCTGACGTTCTGGCACACGTAGGTTCTGCTGTTCCACGAATCCCAGCATTGAGCGCTTCGTCAATTGGTCGAGGGAGCGTTGACTGACGAGTCGCTCTTTCCGATGGTTCACGCCAAAGAAGAGATAGAACACCAGTCCGATGACAGGTATGAAAAGGATGACCAGCGCCCACGCCATCGTCTTGGCGGGTTGTCGGTTATCCATCACTACGTGGATCACTGCCATCGCAATGACAATCCACATAAGGGTGACACCTGTGATATATAGTAGCGACTGCATCTTTTGTTGTTAACGGCCTAACTGTCTTCCTAACTGCTGAAACAGCTTGTTGGCATCCATAAATTCTGTCATGAGTTCCTTCATGCGCTCCTTGTCAGGATTCGTCTTCAACTCTCGGTTGATTTCCTTCAGACGCTCACTCACGATGATATAGCGGAAGTCAAGTATCAGATGCTCCACACGCTGACGCAGACCTGTCTCCGTATGTTTCATCTCGAAACCACGTCCCAACTGGTAATTATCCACCGCCAGACGGGTGGCGAGTTGACTGAGCTCCACATCAGGATGCTGCGTGAAATATGTTTCTGACTTGAAGTCCTTGTCATTCGAGTGCTCCACTGCCTCTTGCAAGATACGGTTATAGAGGTCGTCACCAAACGACAGGTTGTCCGAGGCGAACTCATAATCCACATACTGGGCGACATTCATATTGATGAAATCTCCATCCTGCGTCTCCAAGCCCTCGAGTATCACCTCGTCACCATGACGGATAATCTGCTGGATGAGCAGTCGTTCTACCTCTGCTGTCTGCTCTTGGGGAGTATGCAGCCCGATAGGATCTGGCGTGGCAGCAGTTTCTTGTTGCCGTTCTTCGCGCTCTGCCTCCTTGCGTTGTTCCTCCCTATCGCCGGCAATATACTTATTCGTCTGGGAAATCAGGGTACGCTCATCTACTTCCAGTCTTCGGGCACAATCCGTGATATACGCTGAACGGACGATGGAGTCAGGGATGACACTGATGGAGCGGACGATAGAGTTGATGGCTTCGGCACGCTTGATGGGGTCTTTCACTCCTTTCAGTAACAGATCAGTCTTAAACTGGATAAAGTCGGTCTGATGCTCGTCAATATACGCCTTGAACTGCTGAGCGGTATGCTTACGGGCAAAAGAATCAGGGTCTTCTCCGTCAGGCCACAGCATCACCTTCACGTTCATACCCTCCTGCAACAGCATATCCGTACCACGGATGGCAGCATGGATACCAGCCTCATCACCGTCATAGAGCAAGATAATGTTCTGGGTAAAACGGCGCAACAGGCGTATCTGGTAGACAGAGAGGGCGGTACCAGAGTTCGCCACCACATTCTCCAAGCCACATTGGTGCATCGCGATGACATCGGTATAACCCTCTACCATATAGACGCAGTCCTCTTTCACGATGGCCTTTTTCGCATGATAGATGCCATAGAGTTCGCGCTCCTTATGATAGATCTCCGAATCGGGTGAGTTCACGTATTTCTGTTGCACGCCCTTCGTGGCTGCGTCAAGTTTGCGACCTCCGAATGCCACCACCTTACCACTCACATTCAACCATGGGAAGATGGCACGCCCAGCAAATCTATCATAAATACCTCGCTCATTCTCGATACACAAGCCTGTCTTAATCAGGAACTCATCCTTATAACCCTTCCTATGGGCTTCACTCGCCAGTGCTTCGCGCTTGTTCAGGGAGAAACCCAACTGGAATTTCTTGATGATATCATCACGGATGCCACGACTGCGGAAATACTGTTTTCCAATCGCCTGTCCGTCGACATCGTTATTCAGGATATCTTGGAAATACTGACATGCCCATTCGTTGACGATGAACATCGACTCACGGTCGTTCTGTTCTTTCTTTTCTTCCTCCGTCAACTCACGCTCCTGAATCTCGATATTGTATTTCTTTGCCAACCAGCGCAGCGCTTCCGGATAGGTGATCTGCTCGTGCTTCATCAGGAAGTTAACGGCATTACCACCCTCGCCACAAGTGAAGCAATGACAAATCTGCTTCGCTGGCGATACCATAAATGATGGGTTCTTGTCATCATGGAAAGGACATAGTCCCTTGTAGTTAACCCCCGCTTTGCGCAGGTTAACGAATTCGCCTACCACATCCACGATGTTCACGGCATCCATAATCTTATCGACTGTCGCCCTGTCAATCATACTGCAAAGATATGATTAAATATACTTTCATATTAAATAATGTTGCAAAATTACCGATTTTCCACGAATTAATCGTAACTTTGCAGCCATAATTTCGAATTTATTTAAAATTTATGGCACAAGAAGATGTATTTAAGAAAATCGTGAGCCATTGCAAAGAATACGGTTTTGTATTTCCCAGCAGTGACATCTACGATGGATTAGGTGCCGTTTACGACTATGGTCAGAACGGTGTTGAGTTGAAGAATAATATCAAGGAATACTGGTGGAAGTCGATGGTACTGTTACACGAGAATATCGTGGGTATCGACTCTGCCATCTTTATGCACCCCACTATATGGAAAGCCTCTGGTCACGTGGATGCTTTCAACGATCCCCTCATCGACAATCGCGATTCCAAGAAGCGCTATCGTGCCGATGTGCTCATCGAGGACCAGATAGCTAAGTACGACGAGAAAATCCAGAAGGATGTGGAGAAGGCTCGCAAGCGTTTCGGTGATAGCTTCGACGAGGCAAAATACATGGAGACCAGCGAGCGCGTAAAGGAAGCAAAGGAGAAGCGTGATGCCCTCCATGCCCGTTATGCTGCTGCGATGCAGGGACCTGACCTCGAAGAACTGAAGCAGATTATCCTCGACGAGGAGATTGTATGTCCGATTAGTGGTACCCGCAACTGGACGGATGTTCGTCAGTTCAACCTGATGTTCTCTACTGAGATGGGAGCCTCTGCCGATGGTTCCATGAAGGTGTACCTTCGTCCTGAGACGGCTCAGGGTATCTTCGTGAACTACCTGAACGTACAGAAGACTGGTCGTATGAAGATTCCTTTTGGTATCGCTCAGATTGGTAAGGCCTTCCGTAACGAGATTGTGGCCCGTCAGTTCATTTTCCGCATGCGTGAGTTCGAACAGATGGAGATGCAGTTCTTCGTAGCCCCAGGCACCGAACTGGAGTGGTTCCCCAAATGGAAGCAGACCCGTATGGCATGGCATCAGGCACTGGGCTTTGGTGCTGAGAACTATCGTTTCCACGATCACGACAAGCTGGCTCACTATGCCAACGCTGCTACCGATATCGAGTTCAAGATGCCGTTTGGTTTCAAGGAGGTAGAGGGTATCCACTCTCGTACCAACTTCGACCTCTCTCAGCATGAGAAATACTCTGGTAAGTCGATTAAGTACTTCGACCCACAGACCAATGAGAGCTATACCCCGTTTGTCATCGAGACCTCGATTGGTGTCGATCGTATGTTCCTCTCTATCATGTGTCACTCGTTCTGCGAGGAGAAACTTGAGAATGGCGAAACCCGTGTGGTATTGAAGTTGCCTGCAGCTCTGGCACCTGTGAAACTCGCTGTGATGCCTCTGGTGAAGAAAGACGGACTGCCCGAGAAGGCTCGTGAGATTATCAATGACCTGAAGTTCCACTTCAACTGCCAGTATGATGAGAAGGATTCTATCGGAAAGCGCTATCGCCGTCAGGATGCCATCGGTACTCCCTATTGTGTCACTGTCGACCACGACTCTCTGAATGATGGCAAGGTCACTCTCCGTTTCCGCGACACTATGGAGCAGGAACGTGTGAACATCTCAGACCTTGCTGCTATCATCGAGGACAAGGTAAGTATTGCAAGTCTGCTTAAGAAATTACAATAATGAATATCAAGCATTACATACTCGCAAGTCTCACACTGTTCTCTTTGGCTTCTTGCAGTGAGAAAGACGATACCCCGGAGGAATACCCCGACTGGAAGAACCAGAACGAGAATTTTTTCGAACAGGCGTATCTTTCTAACGGGTACGATTTCAAAATCCCCAAATACTCGCTGGTGGGAGAGAGTTCTTCTAATCATACCGACTATGTACTGGTGAAGGTTTTCGAGGAAGGTGAAGGCGGTGAGACGCCCTATCTAAGTGACTCCATAGCGGTTCACTATGTGGGTTACCTGATGCCTTCCACTACCTATTCGGAAGGTTACCAATTCGATAAGAGCTATCTGGACCCCTTCGATTGGGCGACTGCCGTTCCCTCTATAATGGCAGTCAATGATACGAGGATTGGTTTTGCCACTGCCTTGATGAAGATGCATCGTGGCGACCACTGGCTAATCATCATCCCTTACCAATTGGGCTACGGTGCTTATGATGCAGGCTCCAGCGGACAGATTCCAGCCTACAGCACCCTAATGTTCGAGGTTCGACTGGAAGATTTTTGGACGAAAAAGAAAGGTGACCGCGATTAACGCAGGTCACTTTTTTGCAATATAAACAGTTTAACGATATGCAGAAGTACGCGGATTACATCAAGCAGATAGAGATTGACTCCCTCTGGAGCGGCAGGAAACACATCGTGTGGAACCTCGACCCGAAAGTCAATGTGCTCAGCGGTATCAACGGCGTGGGCAAGTCTACTATTCTTAATAAGGTGGTAAAGAGCGTCAATCACAATGGCGACATCATCAACCATCTGCTCAAGGGGGTGCGTATCACGCCAGAGCCGGAGTGTGCCACCCATGTACGCTTCGACATCATCCGCTCGTTGGACTCCAACCTCCAGCAGTCGCTGGCCGAGGGCGAGGGATTCCTTCGTCAGGCACTCTCTGCCTTGGCAGGAGTGGGTGGCGGTTCACTGTTGGATATCCAGCTGTATAACCTCCAGCGTAAGTACCTCGACTATCAGGTGAATATCGGCAACCGCATCATCGCCGAGTTACAACAGGGTAATACCGATGCAGCACAACACTTGTCGGAGTCGAAGAAACGCTTTCAGGATATCGTCGACGACCTCTTTGAAGAGACGGGTAAGAAGATTGTCCGTACGGAGAATGAGATTCGTTTCACGCAGATTGGTGAGACACTCCTTCCCTATCAGCTCTCCAGTGGAGAGAAACAGATGCTCGCCATCCTGTTGACCGTCCTCGTAGAAGACCGGCAGCCCTACGTGCTCTTCATGGACGAGCCCGAGGTCAGTCTCCATATTGAGTGGCAGAAGCGCCTCATCGACCTGATAGAGGAACTGAACCCCAACGTACAGATCATCCTCACCACCCACTCTCCTGCTGTCATCATGAGCGGCTGGATGGATAAGGTGACAGAAGTGAGCGACATCACGATATAATGCCCAGCAGACTGAAGGATCATCTTAACAGCCGTTATTTCGAGGCCGCCAACCAGTTGACCTCCAAGAAGGCAAGACGTAGGATAATAGCCTATGTCGAGAGTTATGATGATATCTACTTCTGGCGCACCGTATTGAATCGTTTCGAGAACGACAAACGCTATTTCGAAGTGATGCTGCCCTCCCATCAGAAACTGGAACGTGGCAAGAAATCCGTACTCATGAACTTCATCAAGGGACGTGTTGGACAGGATATGATTGCCTGTGTCGATGCCGACTACGACTACCTGATACAAGGTGTCACCCCACAGTCGAAGAGCGTGTTGGAAAACCCCTTCGTGTTCCACACCTACGCCTACGCCATCGAGAACCTCCAGTGCTATGCACCCTCCCTTCATGAAGTTTGTGTCGCTGTCACCCTTAACGACCGTCGTATCTTCGATTTCGAAGACTACCTCACACAGTATAGCGAAGCCATCTTCCCCCTCTTCGTCTGGTCAGTCTGGGCCTATCGCACAGGTAATCACAACCAGTTCTCCCTCTCCGACCTTGCACGAGTCATCGACCCAGGAGGCTTCAATGTCTTCGACCCCCAGCCGTCTATCGAGCGCCTGCGCCAGAAAGTCGGTCATAAGGTCAAGCAACTACAGATGGAATTCCCAGACAACAAAGAGCAGTATCTGCAGGTGAAGACCTCCATCAAAGAGTTGGGAGTCACCCCGCAGACCACCTATCTCTATGTGCAGGGCCATTCCCTCTTCGACAATGTCATTGTCCCCATCCTGAGTAAAGTCTGCAACCGCCTCCGTCTGGAGCGTCAGGACGAGATCTCACGCACGGCTCGCCATTACACCCAGCGTCGCAACGAAATGTCATGCTACGAGCATTCCATACAAGACATCCGTCAGATGCTCAAGAAAAACAACGGCTACACCCTGTCAGCCCCCTTCCTCCATGTTCAGGAAGACATCGAGCACTTCCTGAATCCTTGATTTTCAGATAATTTTGTTAAATTACGTAGGTCTCGAGGAACTTGAGGGTTCCTTCTACGCGTACCTCCTTAGTAGTGGCGGGGAGAAGGAGGGTATCACCAGCACGGAAGAGGAGGTCCTCACCATCGGCGGAGAGGGTGCCTTCACCCTTAATGGCGATGAGGATGACGAAGGAGTCGAGATCGCTATAGTCGATGGTCATAGGCTCGGTAAGGTCGTAAACTGCTGTATTGAAATAAGGACACTGCACCAACAGCTGACTCTCGTCCTGGCGTGGCGTATAATGCGTACGGTAGTCGTCAAGGACAGTATAATCGATGCTCTCCGAGGCCTCTTGGGTATGTAGCTGACGCTCCTTGCCGTCTTTATCTTTGCGCTTGTAGTCGTAGATACGATAGGTGATATCGGAGGTCTGCTGGATCTCTGCGAGGAAGGTGCCTGAACAGATGGAATGGATGCGTCCTGCAGGAATGAAGAAGCAGTCACCTTCCTTGACGCTATACTGGGCAAGGGCATCGCAGATAGTCCCCTCCTCCACCATCTGCTTGTATTGCTCGGGGGTGATGTGCATCTTCAGACCACTATAGAGCTTGGCTTCTGGTGCACTCTCCATGACATACCACATCTCTGTCTTACCCATACCCTTGCCATGACGACGGGCTATCTCATTGGTGGGATGTACCTGAATAGACAGGTCTTTCTTGGCATCGATGAACTTGACGAGCAAAGGGAACTCATCGCCGAAGCGCTGGTAGTTGGCTTTGCCCACAAGGCGGTCTTTCTGTTCGCGTACCAGGTCGTTGATAGTGGCAGCGATAGAATTGCCACACACGGGCGTCTCATTGCCTGCTACGCCAGATATCATCCAGCTCTCAATCCCCCAGATGGGCGTTTTCTTCAATGGGGTGAATTTGTAGAAATTTCTCATTTTCTATAGTTATTTTATTGTAGTTATGGAATTAATTTTGGAGTTATGGAGTTATGCTGTCAGTTGTCTCGCCAGAATCCACGAGTGAAGAGTACCAAGACACTCATAATCTCCAGACGACCAACGAGCATCAGGAAGGTACACGTCCACTTGATATAGTCGGGCAACTGGCTCCACGACATCTCAGGACCTATCTGAGAGCCTAGGGAAGGACCTACGTTGCTGATGCAACTCAGGGCGATGGTGATGGCGTTGGCATTGTCGATACCTGCCGCTATCATGATGGCGGTTGACAGGAGTACCATCAGCGTGAAGATAGCGAAGAACGCCAACAGTGAGTTGATTTTCGGTTGCGTTACAGGCTGTCCGTTGATCTTCACAGGAAGGACAGCATTGGGATGGAGCAACTTATGGAACTCATTGCGCAAGACCTTGACGATCATCACACCACGCACGCATTTGAAACCTCCCGTCGTAGAACCAGAGCAGGCTCCGAGGAACATCAAAAAGCCAAGGATAACCCATGAGATGCTAGGCCACATAGAGACATCGTCGTTGAAGAGACCCGTTGTTGTGAGGAAAGACACTACATGGAACAAGGCCGAACGGAACGCACGCTCCAAGCCATAACCGTTATAGCTCATCAACAGCCACGATATCCATGCCGTAGCAGCTGCAATGACAAAGAGATAGAGTTTGAATTCCGAGCTCTTGAAGAGATTAGCCACCTTGAAACGGAAAATGGCAAAATAGAGCATCGTGAAATTGATACCTGCCAAGAACTGGAAAAGGATGGCGAGATATTCTATCGTGGGTGTCTGGAAGAATGCCGACGAGTCGTTATGAGGGGCAAAACCTCCTGTTGCCGTCGTCGTCATCGCATAGTTGATACTATCGAACCAGCCCATGCCAGCAAAATAGAACGACAGGATACAGGCAATGGTCATCGCAGAATAGATAGACCATATCCACTTGGCTGTGGTAGACAGACGAGGATGCATCTTCGAACGGATAGGTCCTGTAGCCTCAGCGGAGAACACCTTCACACTGCCATTGCCTACCATCGAGGGAAGAATGGCAATGGTGAAGAACACAATTCCCAAAGCACCAATCCACTGCGTCTGTGTGCGCCAGAAGAGAATACCATGCGGCATCCACTCCACATCGTCGATAACGGTAGCACCTGTGGTGGTGAATCCAGACATCGTCTCAAAGAACGCATCTGTGACATTGGTGATATAGCCGCCTATTAGGAACGGCAACATTCCGAAAACACTGAAGATGGTCCATGTGAGGGTGACCAGCAAATAGGAGTCGCGACGACTCAGATTGTTCGTGGCATTACGTCCCAAGAACTTAAAGATGAAGCCGCAGCAATAGGTGATGAGGGTTGACAGCATGAACGCCATCATATCGTCCTCCAGATAATACAGTGATATACCCAGACAACAGGTCAGCAATACTCCCAGCAACAAGAGCAGCGAACCTATAATCTTGTATATCAGAGGGTAGTTTACCATAATGTGTTAGCCTTGAAAAACTTCTCCAGCTTCTTCAGGTTCTTCTCATGGGAGAACACCATCACTGAGTCGCCTGCTTGGATCTGAGTGCCACCATTGACAAGGATGCCTTCGTTGTTGCGAACCAGTCCACCAATGGTAGTTCCGAATGGCAATCCTAAGTCCTTCACTGGTTTCTTGGTGACCTTCGAACCTTCTGCTGCGATAAACTCAGCTACATCGGAGTCGACCATCATCAGGGAGCGTACATTGCTGACATCAGCATCGAGCATCATCTGGTAGATATGGCTGGCTGCCACTGTCTTCTTATTGATAATCGTACCGATATCCAGACTCTCCGCCATATCGACATAGTCGAGGTTCTCTACCATCGCCACCGTCTTCCTGACACCCAGTCGCTTGGCTGTCAGACACGCCAGAATATTCGTCTCTGCATTCCCTGTCAGAGCGACAAAGGCCTGCGTCGTCTCGATACCCTCCTCCTGCAACAAGCCGAGGTCACGACCGTCGCCATGAATCACCATCGTATCAGTATCGCTCAACAGTTCATTCAATTGTTCACAGCGACGCTCACTCTTCTCGATAATCTTCAGGTTCATATACTCTGGGATGGTAAGACCAACACGTACGGCTGTCTTGCCACCTCCCATGACGATGACATTCTTCACGTCGGCATAATGTTCCTTGCCGGAAAGTTTACGCACATAGGGGATATACTCGCTGGTGGTCATGAAATAAGCAAGGTCATTGACCTTCAACTCATCCATACCACTGGGAATCAGCGTCTCACCAGCACGTTTGATAGCCACGATATGATAAGGGTCGTCAGGACCACAGAGGTTCTTCAAAGGCTGGTTCAGTATCTCACACGTCTCACGCAGCTTCACACCCAGCATCACCAGTGCACCGTCATGCACATCCCAACGCTGGCGCACCCACGACATTTTCAGACCATTGGTGATATCATGTGCAGCCAATACCTCCGGATAAATGAGGGAGTTGATACCAATCTCCTCGAAGAACGGTTTCAGATGAGGTGCCAGATACTCGTAGTTGTCGATACGCGCCACTGTTTTTCTGGTTCCCAACGCATGAGCAATGCTACATGCGTTCATGTTCTTACTCTCATCGGGGGTAACACCCACAAACAAGTCGGCAGAGTCAGTACCTGCATCTTTCAATATTTTGATGCTGGTAGGCGATCCCTGAATGGTCATGATGTCGTACTTGCTGTCAAGACCAGCCAGACGAGTGGGGTCCGGATCAATCAACACGCAGTCCTGATGATCGCGCGAGAGTAGTTTCGACAGGTGAGTTCCTACGGCGCCTGCACCGGCTATCACTATCTTCATATACTTGGCTGTTGGCAAATAGCTTTAATGATACTATCTTTATCGAGTCCAACGATATGCTGCAACTCGTCTACTGTTCCATGCTCCACAAACTCCGTGTCGGGCATTCCGAGACGAGTGATACGAGGGCTGTAACCATGGTCGCTCATCCATTCGAGGACTGCAGAACCCAGTCCGCCACTCTTCACACCATTTTCCACGGTGATGATATGCTTGAACTTCTTGGCGACCTCCTCAAGGATATCTTCATCAATCGGTTTGAGGAAACGCATGTCGTAATGGGCTACGCTTGGCACTTGGCTCTTGGCATTTGTCTCTTGGCTAATAGCTAACTGCAAATCGCTAATAGCCTGTGTAACATTATTACCTATCGGACCAATGGAGAGGACGGCGACATCGTCACCGTCGTGTAACTTACGACCGGTTCCCACCTTGATTTCCTCCAAAGGACAACGCCAGTCGAGCAACACACCACCACCTCGCGGATAACGAATGACAAACGGACCTTTGTCAGGCAGTTGGGCCGTGTACATCAGACGACGCAACTCATGCTCGTCCATCGGAGAGGCTATCGTCAAATTGGGAATGGGACGAAGAGCCGCTAAGTCGAAGGCTCCATGATGCGTAGGACCGTCCTCTCCGACGATACCCGCACGATCGAAACAGAACACCACATGGAGGTTGAGCATAGCGACATCATGGATGATATTGTCGAAGGCTCGCTGGGAGAAGGCACTATAGATATTACAGAAGGGTATCAGTCCGTCTTTCGCCATACCACCGGAGAAGGTGACGGCATGACCTTCGGCAATACCCACATCGAAAGTGCGGTCGGGCATCTCCTTCATCATGATATTCATCGAACAACCTGACGGCATCGCAGGTGTCACACCCACAATCTTGGGATTTTGCTTTGCCAGTTCCAAGAGCGTATGTCCGAAGACATCCTGATATTTCTGAGGTTTGTTGGGGTCTTTATCCACCAGTCGCTCACCCGTCTCCGGGTCGAACTTACCAGGTGCATGCCACGTAGTGACATCTTTCTCTGCAGGGGCATAACCATGACCTTTCTGCGTGTGGAGGTGTAACAGCTTAGGACCTTTCATGTCCTTCAGCTGATAGAGGATGCGCACCAATTCCTTGATGTTATGTCCATCGAAGGGACCGAAGTATCTCACGTTCATACCGTCGAAGATATTCTGCTGATGGGCAATGGCACTCTTGATAGCATTCGACAGACGCTGGATACCTTTCTTCCGATCGTCAGGCATCAGACCTTTGTTGTGTAGCCAGCGTGTCGTCCTGAACTTGATGGCATTATAGGTCTTGTTGGTGTTCAGTCCCAGCAGATATTGCTTCATACCACCTACAGAACGGTCGATAGACATATTATTGTCGTTCAGGATGATCAGCAGGTCGTTGGGCGAGGAAGAGACATTATTCAGTCCTTCGAAGGCAAGACCACCACTCAGTGCACCGTCACCAATCACAGCCACCACATGACGGTCGTTCTTTCCCTCCAACTGAGCAGCTACCGCCATACCCAACGCCGCAGAGACGGAGTTGCTGGCATGACCGCAGGCAAAAGTGTCGTATTCACTCTCCAAGGGAGAGGGGAAGGGACGGATGCCTCCTAACTTACGATTGGTACAGAACTGTTCACGACGCCCCGTCAGAATCTTATGGCCGTAAGCCTGATGGCCTACGTCCCATACGATACGGTCCTCCGGAGTGTTATAGACATAGTGCAGAGCCACTGTGAGTTCCACGACACCCAAACTGGACGCAAGGTGTCCTGGATTCACGGAGAGTTCTTTCACGATATCGTCGCGAAGCTCCTGACATAGTTCTGGAAGTTGGTCGACCGGCAACTTACGTAAGTCGTCGGGATATTTGATGTTATTGAGTAATTCCACCTTGTTTCATACGTATTTGGGGACAAAGGTACGAAAAATTCAATTAAGATAGAACAAAAAACAAAATAAAAATATAATTTTTATCTTGTCAGGCTGAATTTCAATGACAATCCAAAATCGTGGGTGGTGGTTGGATAACTGCTGGAAGAGAGTAACGGCGTGTTGGTCTGACGGTCGTAATAGGCACTCAATGTCAGCAGGCGAGACAGGGTGTAATCAGCCATAAAGGATATCTTCAATGCCGTATTACCACTGCTGGCTGCACTGGTTTGAGAGGCAATATCACGAGTGATAGCCGCCTGCTTGCGCAACGAGAAGTCGAGACGCATATTCAAGTCGTGATTGACACCTGTCTTGGATTTGGTTGTGGTCTGTTCCTTGGAGTCTTGAGCCTTCGCCTTACTACCGCGTTGTGCTTTCTTGATCTTTCTGTTTCCACTGGCACCAAAGATATTGAAGTCGCTGATTTTATACGCCAGACCTACTACCCAGTCGTTAGAACGGCTCTCATTGATTTGAATACTGGTCATTGAGAGGTTGAGTACACGTGTGCTGCGATACTCCATCTTCGCCGTCAGGTTGTTGAAGAAAGTGACATCCACGCCCAACAATGGAGAGAATGACTCGTTGATACTCACTGTAGGAACACTAAAGCCCAATTGGGAAGTGATACCAGCCTTAGCGGTATAGCTACCCACAGCATAGACACTCTTATACGCATGGTTGATGGTGACACTCTTGAAATGGTCGCGGAACCAAGGGATTTTCGTCAAACCCGTATAACGGATGGTCCAGTTGGGCAACAGGCGGGTCAGTGCAGGGAAGAAACTGAGTCCACCACCACTGCCCGTATAAGACGACAGGAAGGCGGGAATCATCACGCTGGCACTATAGGGATCTACCTCTTGACCACATTGTTCCTCTGCCTGCTTTTGGAAAGCCTCCAACGAATTACAAAACTTCTCGAAGGAAGCAGAATGGAAGCCATTATCTGCATCGCCAATACCCTCAAAGGCCGACTTCAAAGAGATCGTCGTCATCGTAAACGTTCCACTCTGGGTGGTTGGCATTCCCTCGTACATATACTGGATGGAACGCGCCTTCGTCTCCGTACGACTGGCATTCAGGTCTATCTTCAAGTCACGAACAGGTTCCAACGTGGCTTTCAATTGCAGATCGGTCGTCTGATTGGTAGTTGCAGGCGTAGCCACACTATCGTTCATCAACAGCCACCCTCTGTCTTGAGCTTTCTGGAGGTAACTGTCGTCCATCAGTCCGAAAGCGAAGTCCAAACCAGGAGCCATCACACTACCTCCACGTTGTCCGAAGGCATCACCGATATTCGGCAGGAAACCAGGTACTGACATTGCATAGTTGTTACGATAGGAGATACCCACCGAACGTAGCATCATCAGGAAGCGGGCAGCCGTCTGAGTGGGCTTGTACCACCACTGATTGTCGGCAGGACGTTTAGGTGTGACGCTCAGCATCAACTGGATGGTATCACGATTATTGATACGAATTCTATTTTCATCAAGCACCTTGTATTTCAAGGCGTATTTCCTACCATCCTTCGTACGAGCAACGACATTGATTTTCTTCGATTTCTTTCCATGATTCACAATGATAGCAGAGTCAGTAGCCAGCGTTACCTCTTTCTGCCAGGCATTCTGGTTTTTTGGCAGTTTCTTCTCTTCTTTTGTCTCGCCCTTTTCACCATCCTTCGTATCATTTTTAGCATCATTCTTAGCATTGGATTGTTTTCTATTATTCGTATTCCTACGAGTTCTCTGCGGTGTATTGCTGCTTTTCTTAAACTGATCGTTGGCTTTCTTCAGGAAAGGAATGTGGTTATACAACGTCTCCATATTGAAATTGCCATTGATATTCAGTTGACGGTTATTGGCAATGGTATTACCTAAGTTCGTTCCATCATCCAGATCCGTACCACGTACCCAGTCATAAGTGGCTGTATAGGAAGCATCACTGGTAATCCAGTCGAAGATAGGCAATCTGTTGAGTGGCAACTGTAAGGAGGCGGTAAACGACTGACGATAGTCGAGCGGTGTACCGAAGTGACGGATACTCTGCCAGACAGAATCCTTCCATGCCTCATAACGCTCAGGATAGAGGTCTTTGTTGATCGGCGTATAGGGTTCCTCTATCTGTGCATGGGTAGCCGATTGGAAGTTCATGTGCAGGTTCTTAGTGAGGTCCCAACGAATGGAGAACTCACGATTCCATAGGAACTGCTCGTTGAAGGTCAGCGGCAGTTTCTGTCCCTGCAGGTCTTCCATATCACGTTCTTGTAACTCATAGTAGTTACGTAATATCTCCGTATTGAATGAGACATTCTGCGGCAACCAGTTCAAGCCAAACTGTTTGGGATACTGCAACCACTTCGACTTACCTTTTACGCTCTTGAAAGGCTCCCACGCCTTATAGACGGGCGTGTAATTATAACTCAATGAGCCATGCCACTGGTCTTCCTTCTCATAGACGGTAGTCTCTCCTGATGTATAGCGATGCGAATGACTATAGGAGAACGAGAAGTTGGCGGGGTCGTAAGGCATTGGATGGCGTTTGGTCTTGATACCCACACGGACATTCGACAATGAGAAATTGGTATTTGTCGTCTTCGTGACGGCAATACTCTCGATGGAGTCACGCTCATGCTTGTCGGCAGCAGCATCCAAGGCATCCTTCAACTCCATATCAGTATCCATCGGATTATACCGCGGACGCTTCTCCTCTTTCGAGACAGAATAGTAGAGAGGCGCACTCACCTTCGCTTTGTCGGGGAAGAACTTACCCAACTCGATATTCGCTGTGACAGAATACGACTTATAGTCGTCGGTAGAACGCTGCAGCACACCCTCTTCGAGTCCACCAAAACCGTTCGTCACGATTTTACCCGTCATATTCACCGTACCTACATCCGACAATTGCATATTCAGATTTCCACTGGCAGCCCAGCCGCCTTTATTGTTGAATTCCATCAATCGGAGCTCGTTGACCCATACCTCTCCGGACTTCTGTTCCTTAGAGACATTACGTACACCGATCATCATCGTCTTCACCTCTCCTAACGAAGGATTACCCATGATGCTGACTGTATTCTCTGGGCGATTGGGATCGGCCTCGGAGAAGAGTTGGTTATAGGAGGTACCGCCAGAGGCACGAGACTTGTTACGGTTCTTCTTCAGAGAGGTAAACAGCGAGAGGTCGATGTCCAGCATGTTATTCTCAGGCCAGACAGCACGGCAGTCCTCCACGTTGTATTTGTTATAGTCACTACGATCAGGTGTCAGACTGAGCGGTATCTCGTATTCGTAATAGTTGTTCTTATAGTCGCTACCCACACGGATGAAGACCGCCAAGTCACCGTTTTTCAGGTTCGTCACGTCATTCATCAAGTGATTAGCATGTACGAACATCTGCAAATGCTTATAGCGACGGAGGTCGAGGACGGTATTCTTATAGACACCCTTCGACTCACCAGGTGCGAGGTTCTTCACTACCATATCCATCGACTGCTCGTTCTCCTCCACCAACTGAGGCTGTGAGGGGTCTGTGGCTCTGGTAATACCAGGAGGCAACACGTAGTTGACTGGTTGTTTGTCGTTATTCTCCTCAATATTCACAGCACTCACCTCTAATGTACCACTCTGTGATGCACCTGTCAGTGGCTGCTGGTAAACACGCCACTCACCACGTACCAGATCAAGTGAACCGAAACGTAATACAATGGGATGTTTGAACTGAGTGAGGAACATACGCATAAAACGGACACTTGTGAAATCACTGATACTTCCCACACAGTTCTCATACTGATCCAGAGGGATGCGGAACTGGTACCATTTCACCGTCTCACGATTACCGTTACGCAACGAGACATTCGCCTCACGGATATCCGTTATAAAGTTTTGTCCTATCTGCATGTCCTCAGGGCGGATGCTCACCTTATACTGGAAATAACGTTCGTATTCGTTGAGGGTGAAGTCCTGGTTGATATCCTCCACATCAGGGAAGGTCTTGTAACTCGTATCAAATCCTTCCGTCTGCATCTCACTATCGGGAGAGTTACCCTGTGGCATATTGATACGCTTGTAGCGATCCAAGATAGAAGCCTGACGGGCATCCAAGTCGGAACCACGGAAATAGTGATAGTTATCGTTGGCAGGGTCGTTGTTCCATGCAGCCCGTAAGCTGTCGTTCACATTGATGCCGTTGAGGAAGTTAACATAGGCAGGCTGAGAACGCTCTTCTGCATCTGTCAGACCGTTCAGTCCCACATCCTGTTTGATACGTGAACCTGCTGTTGTCGCGAAGGCATAAGTCTGTGTAGGACTGAAGGGAACCTTACCCCAGGCAGTATAGGCAAACGAGCCCATATTGTCAACAGGCATCGTACTCTCAGCGAATTTCTTTCCGTCACGTAGCACATCCTCACTGACCTCACCGAGGTTGATATACAGATCACCGCCATAGTCGGAGGCTACACCCTGCTGCGTGGTATAGATAAACGGATCCAACAACCAAAACTCAATATACTCTATATTGGCGGCCTCGAAGTCGTTGGTGTCGAGTTTTCGCATCATACCACCCCATCGGTTCTGTGGATTATGGAGTTTTCCGTCGAAACTGATATCCGTCGTCAGGTTGTAAGGACCACGTTCCTCAGGATAGTATGCCAGATTGAGAATCGGCAGTGTAGAAGTGGCTCCGCTATAAGTACTCTGTTGACGGTTGGGATAGAGTTCGCTCACATAGACGGCTCTAACATAGTGGTTCGACAACTGTTCGAGGTCGCTCTTGATATGACTCGGAGTCAGGGAGGAAGAACGATAGGTGAACAACGGGTCGATATTATACCAAGCCAGCAGGGCACGATTGAAACCACTGGTCACAGAGTCCTTGTCAGCATACTCTGGGAACATCTTCGGTTCTGTGGGCACACTGGAAATAGACCACGCTCTGGGTTCGCTGACATCGATCCCATTCTTCGCATTCTCAAAATCATCGATATACGAGGCGTTATCCTGCGTACCTCCAGCTTGTCCCGCTATCAGATGGGCGAATTCTCCCGTAAATGAAATCTGCGAGGGTTGTGTACAGTGCAGGAAGGGCAGTTTATCGAGCATATTGGTGAGCCACTGACTCTCGTGTTTCCAATTGATATTCAAACCCCATATCATGTTGCGTAGCGGTTCAGCACCCATCGTCACTTTCGATGTCAGCGTCTGTTCTGTCAGATATTGCAGCGTACCACCTATCTGAAGGTCTTTCGAAAAATCGTATTCAAAGTTTACACCCAGCATCGTCTTTCGCTGCATACCATAATCAATATTACTTTCCAACGACACGCTGACATTCGTCCCTGCATCGATGATGCTCTGGTTGAGGATAGTGACTTCACCAGCGGAATAGTCAACGCTATAATCTGTACCTTCATTCAGGACAACTCCACCTGCCGTCACGACGACAGAACCCTGTGGCACGTTATACGCACCCAGAGAGATGACATTGGCTGCCGTACCCTTGAATTGTCCTGTCAACAGGTATTTGTTTTTGTCAGTCATCTGCTTGGCTGCCGTACGAGTGGTATCATACAGTTCCGAGAAGACATATTTATTAATCATGTCTTCTGGAACCTTATTCTTTGCCAAGAAATCTCTTAAAGTCTTACCAAAAGGTTCTGCAGAGGGGAAGAATACACGACCCTCGCTGACGGTATAGCCTTGAACATAGTCGAAATAGCCGTTCGAATGTACCTTGTTATTATTGTCCAAACGGTCACATCCCAGTCCTTTCAACAGAGTGATATCCCTGACACCGTTCTCTGGGATATAGGTAAGATAGACACCTGCAGTATCACTCTGGAACTTGATGTCGAGTTTGAATTTCGTCTTCTCGATGTTCGAGGCGAGATAGTAAACGTTCTTCATCATCAACGGCCAGTTCTTCTGCTGAGGGTTGTTGCTGGTATTCTTCAATGTCTTGACGAACAATGCCTCCTCGGCTTTCGTATGATCACTGGCAAATTCTCCCACCTGATAAGTCTGTCCATTATGGGTAAACTCGTAGGCGACAGCCAATACCTGATCGGTCTGTAAGGCGGTCTTCAGGGAGATATAACCCAACGCTTTGTTGACAGTATATTCAGAACTGTTCAACAGTCGGGCGGCAGCCAGTTTCTCATAGTCCACACCACCACTGAAGTCCGTAATAGCATCCAACACGCTGGATGTCTGGTCAATATCACGAGCGGCAACATAGGTGGTTGTCATCTCGGTGTATTCAGTATTAGCACCATTCTTTGGGATATCGGAGACTGTTCCATTAGCACTCCAACGGGCAGAAGTACTCTCGCCGAGATCAGTGAATCCCACGATATTACGTGTGTTCGATGTTGTTCCTGTCTTGTTGGTCACCCACACCTCCACACGTGTAATCTGAATACCCGTCATGAGATTAGGCAGTTGCTGCATGGCAGCATCATAACGCTCGCGGAAATAGTTGGCAAGGAAGAAGTGGCGGTTTTCCTCATAATCGGCAATATTGATCTCGAAAGGCGTCAGTTGCACCCCACCCTTTGACGATACACTCGTCGTAGTGGATTTCTTCTGCGAGAAGACCGTCTGCAGTTTCAGTTTTCCAAACTGCATATCCGTACGGACACCAAAGAGACTGGAGGCTCCTTTGACAAGGGAGTTGTTAGAGGGGAAAGTCACATTACCTGCTTCTATCAGTTTGATGATCTCGTCTTCTTTACCCTCATAGCGCAATTTGATATTCTTGGTATCGAAGTCGAAAGTCGCATCCGTGTTGTAGTTCAGGTTCATATTCACCTTATCACCCACCTTACCCGTCACGTTGAGGTTGATCTTCTCGTCAAAATCAATGGCTTTCGTGTTTCTGTTACGTTCAGGCAATGAAGGGTTGTCAATACTCTTGAAATTAGCACCAAGTTTCAACTCTGCCGTTCCCTGTGTCTTGATACGTACACCACCGGGACCGAAGATTTTCTCCGCAGGTCCTAAGTCGAAGTGCATATCGGCAAAGTCGAACTTGTCCTTACCTTGGGCAGCATAGTTGGCGACATTCTTCATACGGAAATACTTCTGGAACTCACGTTGACGACTCCATTCCTGATACTCCTCTGGCTTCATTAGGATGGGAGCATTCAGATAGGTACTGCCAATCTTCGAACCAATCAGGTAGACACCCGTCGAGTCGTCGTATTCCGCCTGTTGCTTGATATTATCAGGCATCCGGAGGTCGATTGCAGAAGAATCGAGGTCGCTCACCAGTATCGGACTGGTCTTCTTGATCTTCCAACGGGGATGCAACAGCGAGTCAGGAATCGTCTCATCCTCTGTCACCAGTATCGGTTGTGCCTTGACAGAGTCATTCTCATCAGGACGCGAAGGGAAGGGGAACATCGCAGGTAGCATGTGTGCCAATGCAACCATGCTGATGAGTAATAATGCGATGTATAGTCCGATTCTCTTCAATTCTTCAATCTTTCAATTCCTCACTTAATCTGTTTCAATGCCAGTTTCACCACCTGTTCTACAGGCAGGTCGGGCTGTTCCTGAAGAATTTGCAAAACAACTTTCTGTGTAGGAGCAGGTGAGAAGCCCAACATCGTGAGGGCTGATACTGCCTCGTCCTTCACGGCATTGTTGATGGGAGCTGCCATCGTACCACCGGCTGGTATCTCTTCTGCGATACCCAACGCCACAATCTTGTCACGCAGATCCACGATGATGCGCTGGGCAGTCATCTTTCCAATACCCTTGATACCCTTCACCACTCGCTCATTACCTGTCGAGATAGCGGCACATAGTTCTGATACACTCATCGACGAGAGCATCATCCGAGCTGTATTAGGACCCACGCCACTCACGGAAATCAACAGTTCGAACATTTCTCTTTCTTTCTTGTTCACAAAACCGAACAAGACGTAAGCGTCTTCCCTAATCGCCTCATACACATAGAGTTTTACCTCTTTCTTGCCCTGAATGGCACTGTACGTGTTTAGCGAGATATTCAGACCATAACCCACTCCTGCCGCTTCAACCGTCGCTAAAGCAGGGGTAAGTTCTGTCAACTCGCCCTTTACATATTCTATCATATTGCGCAAAATGTATTAATACAATCATATAAACGCTGTCTGCTTACAATTTATTGTATTTTAGCCCCGAATAGATACGGATTGTTACAAATGGTCACTTTTTAAGAAATTTATCTTCCTTTTCGTTAGGTATTTCGTCTAAAAAGTGTAATTTTGCAACCGATTTTGGAAATAAGAACAACTAAAATATAGAAGAAAATGAAAAAGATTCGCGCTGCCGTCGTCGGTTACGGCAACATTGGTAAGTTTACCATCGAGGCTCTCGAGGCCTCAGCCGATTTCGAAATTGCAGGAATTGTACGCCGTAACGGAGCAGAAAACAAGCCCGCAGAACTCGCTCCCTATGAGGTAGTGAAGGATATCAAGGAACTGAAGGATGTCGATGTAGCCATCCTCGCCACTCCTACCCGTTCTTGCGAGGAGTTTGCCAAGCAGATACTTCCTTTAGGCATCAATACCGTCGATTCATTCGATATCCACACCAATATCCGTGGCTATCGTGAGCGCCTGATGGAAATCAACAAACAGACAGGTACTGTCAGCGTGATTGCTGCCGGATGGGACCCAGGTTCTGACTCTATCGTCCGCACCCTCATGCAGAGCTTGGCACCGAAAGGACTCTCCTATACCAACTTCGGACCTGGTATGTCGATGGGACACAGCGTCTGCGTACGCTCTAAGGCAGGTGTGAAGAACGCCCTTTCCATGACCATTCCTTTGGGTGAGGGCATCCATCGCCGTATGGTCTATGTAGAGTTAGAAGACGGTTATACGCTGGAGCAGGTAACGAAGGACATCAAGGCCGATCCCTATTTCGCCAATGATGAGACACACGTCTTCGCTGTCGAGTCAGTCGATGCTGTCAAGGATATGGGTCATGGTGTGCATCTCGTTCGCAAGGGCGTCAGCGGAAAGACACAGAACCAGCGTCTGGAATTCAATATGAGCATCAACAACCCCGCTCTCACTGCTCAGGTACTGGTTAATGTTGCCCGTGCTTCTATGCGTCAACAGCCCGGTTGCTATACGATGGTTGAGATTCCCGTCATCGACATGCTGCCAGGTGAGCGTGCTGACCTCATCGAACACCTCGTATAGTTAAAAGATAATAGTTAAGAGATAATAGTTAGAGTCCCTACTAGCGCAATGCCAGTAGGGACTCTTCCTTCTGGGCTTAGGTTCTTTGGATTGCAATTCGGCAAAAGCGTATGGAAGAGATTTCTTGGGTCGTTTCATTCTTTCGATTTAACTTCATTGAATCACGTCGCGCTGAGCAAGGTTCTCTGTGAATGTTTTGCTTATCTGCTCGCTACGTTTACGGAGGCGTGGCGAGAAGGCAATGCTGAAGATGATGGCGAGACCGATGAAGATGCCAGGCATATATCCCCAATGAATAGTACGACCTATGATATGACTGACAAAAGCGGCAGCGATGCCAAGGCGTAACAGTTGGAAGGCCAGAAGTTTGACACGAGCAGCACGACTACTATTCCAAAGTGCTATCACGTTGTCACTACGGCTACCGTATCGCATCAACGTCCATAAGAAGGGGGCGCACATGATGATGGTGAGCAAGGCGGTGACGATGTCCGCCCACGGCTGAGACAGTATGCCCGCAATGAATGGCTCACCAAAATAGAGCATCAGTGCGATGATGGCCATACAGAGCACACTATGGATGATAATGATGATACCTACATGCTTAAGATAGGCACGCCAACGGCTGTATTGTTCTTCTGTCTCTGTCTCATCCTCATCAGAGGCATTTCTCTCTAAATGAGTCTTCCAACGCTTTGGCAATGCATGTTCCACAAGACCGTAAGCAGGTTCGGCAAGTCGAATCATATAGGGCGTGGTGAACGTAGTGAAGACGGATACTGCCACGACGATGGGATAAAGAAAATCGCTGGTAACGCCGAGCGACGTACCGAGGGTGGCGAGGATAAATGCAAACTCGCCAATCTGCGTCAGAGAGAAAGAGCATTGCATGGCGGTTTTCAGCGGTTGTCCAGCCAATAGGAATCCACCCGTACTCAGAATGGTCTGACCCAGCATGATGGCAATGACGATGCAGAGAATAGGTACAATGTACTCAGCGATAAGCGCCACATCAACCATCATTCCTACTGATACGAAGAAGATGGCACCGAAAAGGTCTTTGACGGGACTGACTAAGTGCTCTATCTGCTCTCTTTCAACAGTCTCGGCTAGGATGCTACCCATGATGAAAGCACCAAATGCAGCGGAAAAACCCACAGCAGATGCGATCACTACCATGCCAAAACAAAGGGCAAGTGCCGTGATGAGCAGTGTCTCGTTGCTCATCAACGACTTCACCTTACGCAGGAATAGTGGTATGAGATAAATGCCCACCACAAACCAGAGGACGAGGAAGAACGCCAACTTCAAAATGGACATCAGCATCTGTGTTCCCTCGAACTCCTTACTGACAGCCAGTGTCGAAAGCATCACCATGAGCACGATGGCCAGAATGTCTTCAATAATGAGCACACTGAGCACGAGGCTTGCAAAGCGTTTCTGTCGCAATCCCATATCATCAAAAGCCTTGAAGATAATGGTAGTCGATGACATAGCCAGCATACCGCCTAAGTAGATGCAGTCCATCTGGCTCCATCCGAAGAGCTGACCCGTGGACATGCCGACGAGTATCATACCTGCGATGATTGCACAGGCAGCGATGATGGGTGCGGCACCCATGCGCAGGATTTTGCGGAACGAGAACTCCAGCCCCAGCGAGAAGAGTAGAAAGATAACGCCAATCTCACTCCAAAGGTGAATGCCATGCAAATCGGTGACACTGGGCATATACGACATATTGGGTGAGGCAAGGAAGCCAGCTACGATATAACCTAACACTACAGGTTGTTTCAGCCGCTTGAAGAGCAGCGTCATGGCACCTGCACAAATCAGTATAAGTGCAAGGTCGGCTATTAAGGGTTCAAGTTCATTCATGATAATACTTATTTCGTGCCGCCTCCAAGAGCAATGTAAAGGGCGATGACAGCTTGAGCACCTTTATACATATTCGAAGCCTCACTAAGTTGTGCGTTGAGCAAACTCTCCTGAGCGGTGAGCACTTCGAGATAGTTCGCCTTGCCGTTGTCCATCAGTTCATGGGTACCCGTATAGGCATCGAAGAGCACCTCTACCTGACGGCGGTAGTAGGCATACTTCTCACGTGCAGCTTGACAGTCTGCCATTGCCTCGTTCACTTGGTTGCCAGCATCGATAACGGTCTGTACGTATTTCTTCTGTAGGTCTTCCTGAGTCAGTTGATTGATTTTCAGGTTCGCCTTCAACTTGCCACGGGCGAAGATCGGTTGCGTAAGTGAGCCAACGGCGCTGAGGAGCAGTTTACCTGGATTGACCACCATGCTACCTGCAGAGTTGGTCCATCCTGCTGTTCCCGTCAGTGTGATACCTGGGAAGAAAGCAGCACGGGCTGCCTGTGTGTTATAGAACGCCTCTTCCATGGCGTGGTTTGCCATACGGATGTCGGGACGCAGTTCAAGCATTGTGGCTGGCACACCGATTTTCAGGAACTGTGGGTCGAACATACGCTGACCGACCATGTTCTCAGGTTTCTTTTCCAATGCCGAGGATCCCCACTTGCTGCGCTCAATATGCTGCGGCGAGGTTGCCAACAGACGACTGATGGCATTCTCAGTAGCACGTATGTTACGACGCGTATCGACAATCTGTGTCTTTACGTTCAGGTAGGATGACTCCATCTGGTTGACGGCAGTCGAATACGACTTACCGTTCTCCCATAGCGTCTTCTGTGTCTCTAACGAGGCATTCCACAGACTGTCGGTCTGGGTCAGGATTTCCAGTTGGCGGTCGAGCAACTGCAACATATAGTACTGTTGGGCAGTGGTTGAAATGAGGTTGGCACGTATGGCTTCCTCACGCACTTGAGCCTGTAAGACAACAGCCTTCGCAGCCCGTTTCTTGTTGGTGATAGAGCCGAACACATCGACATCCATAGATAGTTGCAACGGCAGGTTATAGGTCTTCGACCACGGGTTATTGTCGAATTTGGCGAGTGTACCCTGCGGTGAGAAGTAGAGCGATGGCAGGTAGGCCAGACGAGCAGCCGTCAGTGATGCCTCACTCTTCTCTACAACGATACGGGCAGAGTTCAGGTCGGTGTTATTTGCCAGCACCTGTTCGATGAGTTGTTGAAGCAACGGGTCGGTGAAGAACTCGCGCCATGACATTTCGGCAAGGGAAGCACCACCTGCATTAGCATCTTGTATCGTACCAAAAGCATCGGCAGGCGTTTCCGTCTTCTGCTCATACTTATCGTAAATACCACAGCCTGTGAGCATAAAGCTCACGGCTGCAGCAGCAATGATACTTGAAAGTCTTTTCATCTTATATTTATTCATTGAACAATATGTCATCAATGTCACGAGAGAGCAACTCATTGAAATCCTCCACATCACCGTCTTTCTTTTCCAGTGAGCCTGCCAATAAAGGCTGATATGGGAGGACGATCTCTTCTATTTCCGGTTTCAGATATAATTTTCTCATTGTATAATCCTCCTCTACTTTATTTTATAATCACCTTCTTACCATTCACGATGTAGATACCCTTCGTCGGCTTCTCGACCTTACGACCGCTGAGGTCGAAGAAAGACTTCAATTTTTCCATTTTTCCATTCTTCAATTCTATATTGGTCGTTTCATCATCGAAACCAAGGAAATTACTTAAAGCAGATGTATCTCCAGGCAGATAGACACGTCCAGAACCTAACAGGCCTCCTGTCCAGCGATAGAAACCAACTCCCTCTTCTTTATTGGCAAGAACATAAACATTA
>JAFZIZ010000014.1 GCA_017554145.1 Prevotella sp.
TAGAATGATTCTCGCTTCACTGCGATGTTCGAATGAAGAATTTCCCATTTATCATTGATCATCGCCGCAGGCGACCATTCAACATTCAACACTCAACATTCAACATTTAAAAATGAGAAGGATTACGTTGATCATCATTCATTGTTCAGCAGTGAGACCCGACCAGATGAGTTCGGCGGCACAGATAGACACATGGCATCGCCAGCGAGGCTTTCACCTCGGCATCGGCTACCATTACGTTATCCGTCGTGACGGAGAGATAGAAGCTGGTCGTCCGGAATATATGGTCGGTGCCCACTGCAAGAACCACAACGCCCACTCGATAGGCGTCTGCTACGAGGGCGGGCTCGATGCCCGAGGTCAGCCTGCCGACACACGCACCGAGGCACAGAAGAAGACACTGCTGAGTCTGCTCAGAGCCCTGAAGGTCGATTACCCCGATGCCCTCATCGTCGGCCACCACGACCTGAACCCGCAGAAGGCATGTCCCTGCTTCGATGCAGCGAAAGAATATAAGAATCTGTAAAACGAGGAGCCTTCGGGCTCCTTTTTTTCGCTTTATTTCTTTGTCGTTTAAAAGAATCTTTGTACCTTTGACCAGAAAATAATAACATAAGATATGAAACAGAAAAAACTGTGGACACTTGCCGTCTTTTTCATCATTATCATTTGTGGTGTATGTGTACTCACTTGCTCCAAGGATGGTAAGGAGAATCCCGTTGTGAGTCCTACTGACGATAGCAGTCAGTTCGTGACCATCACTGACGTGGTGCCTGATGTCATCCTGGAAATCCGTTACTTCAGTACCTATAACTTCGTGGGTAGCCGTATCGACGGCTATGAGGAGCCTACGGCACTGCTTACCAAGCAGGCTGCCGATAGTCTGAAAGCAGTGAGCGATGACGTCGTTAAACAGGGCTGCCGTCTGAAGATCTACGATGCCTACCGTCCGCAGAAGGGCGTTGACCATTTCGTGCGCTGGGCAGCGAATCTCCCCGACACGCTGATGAAGGCCTATTTCTATCCCGACCTCGACAAGAGTGTGCTCTTTGACCAAGAGTATATCTGTGCAAAGAGCGGTCATACGCGTGGCTCTACCCTCGACCTGACCCTCTTCGACATGGCGACGGAGAAAGAACTTGATATGGGCGGTACCTTCGACTGGTTCGGTCCCGAGAGCCATCCCGACTTCTGTGGTAATCCAGAGACAGGTGAATATACTGGCGACAATTCAAAAAGTCCTGCCAATCCGAAACGCAGTATCACTCCCGAACAGTTCAAGAACCGCATGATTCTGCGCCAGGCGATGCTCCGCCATGGCTTCAAGCCTTTCGACACCGAGTGGTGGCACTTCACCTTGAAGGATGAGCCATTCCCCGACACTTACTTCACCTTCCCCGTGAAACAACTCAAATAGCATACATTTCTGACTTTAACATTAATTATGTGGAGAATGGGGCATCCTTTAACGATTTTATTCGTATCTTTGTCCCGAATATAAAGACCTAACACAAACAATATGAATCCCAAAACAATCTTCAGGAGGATATTAATATAATCAGGTCAAGAATGATAGATAAACAATGGGTATAGGAAAACTGTTGAAACACATCTTACGGTATGT
Organism: Prevotella sp.; assembly: GCA_017554145.1. GTDB lineage: Bacteria > Bacteroidota > Bacteroidia > Bacteroidales > Bacteroidaceae > Prevotella. The sequence continues at coordinate 1,625 of JAFZIZ010000014.1, forward strand.
GAAGCCCTACCGTTGGCTGGTCATCATTACTTTGCTGCTGACTTTGATAGGTTCATTGTTGGCACAGGTGAATGCTGTCGTGCTTGACCGTGCCGTGGATGCCATCAATATCCTTGACCAGCAACCTACGCTCTCGTGGAGTAGTGCCACGAGAATCCTTACCATCATCAGCGCTGTGTTGTTAGGTAAAGAGGTGCTGGCAGCGGTGGTTAATTTCTTCCGCCGCTATTACGGGGAACGTATGCGTATTCTGGTAAGTAGGGACTTGTCACTGCAGGTGGTCGAGCATATCCTTACCTTCCGAATGGCATTCTATACGTCGTCAGGTAACGAGGCTGGTCGGTTACAGTCGCGCATCGACAAGGGCGTGGATAGCTTGAGCCGTTCGGTGAACCTTCTCTTCGTCGAAATCCTGCCTCTTTTCGGTAGTGCCGTGATTGCGCTGATCTTGATGTTTGCCGCTAATTTCTATGTGGGCTTGGTGGCATTGTGTATCGTCCCCATCTATTTCTATGTCACCTATATCCAGGCAGAGCGTATGAGGGCTGGTCGTCGTGCTATCTTTGACGGACAGCAGGCTGTCAGCCAGAATATCCTGAATATTATCGAGAGTATTTCGGTCATCAAGTCGTTTAACCGTGAGGAGATAGAGACTCGTCGACAGGCTGGTGTGCAGGATAGGGTGACGAACCTACAGTTGAGTACCCGCAGGCAGAGTTATTTCTATTCTGGTCTGAAGGGATTCCTGGAACAGATAGGTACCGTGCTTGTCATCATCCTGACCGCCTATCTGGTGCTTGTTGACTATCCGGGAATGACGATAGGTAAGATTATGTATCATGTGATGCTCTTTGCCAATGTCAGTGCACCCATCCGTCAACTGCATCGGATCTACGATGACTTGAACGATGCCCTGGTTTATTCGGAGGGTCTCTTCGAACTGTTGGAAGGTGAGGAGAACATGGAGCAGACGGGGGATTATCATCCTGCTGAGGTGACAGGATGTTTCGAACTGCAGAATGTCGATTTCACCTATCCGAACGGTGTGAAGGCACTGCATGATGTCTCGTTGCGCATTGAACATGGGAAGATTACGGCATTGGTGGGTGTGAGCGGTGCTGGTAAGAGTACGGTCGTCAACCTGCTCGATAAGTTCTACTATGCCGACAGTGGTACCATCAACCTTGACGGTGTGCCGCTCAGAGAATGGGATACCCGTTGGCTGCGTGAACATATCGGACTGGTGATGCAGAAGAACCATATCTTCGACGGTACTATCGAGGAGAATATCAAATACGGTAATCCACAGGCGACGCACGATGATGTGGTGAATGCGGCTCGTAAGGCTTTCCTCTACGATCAGGTGATGGCATTGCCTGACGGCTTTGAGAGCAGTGCCTTGCGTCTCAGTGGCGGTCAGCAGCAGCGTGTCGCTATTGCCCGTATGTTCATCAAGAATCCATCGATTATTATCCTCGATGAGCCGACAGCGAGTTTGGATGCCATTGCCACCGAGCAGATCAAGTCGAGTATCGATGCGATTAAACAGGGACGTACGGTGATTATCATCTCTCATAACATTGGACAGATTGTCGATGCCGACCAGTTGTATATGCTGGAGCAGGGTAGAGTGGTGGAGTGTGGAAAACCTGATGATGTTTATAAGCAGGGCGGACGCTACAAGGAAATCTTTGACGCCAGTGCCCGTAGTATGAATGCCGATAGGATTGCAGATGTAATGGAACAATAACGAATCATATATGAGAAAGAATATAATAAAGACAGTACTGTGGTGCTTGGCAATATTGCTGATGACAGCGTGTATGGACGAGAAGGTTCCCCCGCACTCAAAGGCATTTATTGACAAGTATTTCCCTCATTCTACTGTTGTCCTTGTAGAGATAGATGATGACGATGATGACGGGAAGGAATACAGTATATTGCTCAATGACGGTACAAAGATAGAGTTCACCATGCAAGGAGAATGGAAGAGGGTGAGTCGTAAGAAGACGGGTGTCCCCTCTACGCTTGTCCCCAAGCCCATCCTTCAGTATGTGAAGACTTACCATCCTGAGGACGTGATTACGAAACTCAGCAAGAAGCCATACGGTTTCAAGATAGAACTCTCCAACGATGAGGATGTGCGTTTCAATCCGCAAGGACAGTTCATGGAGAAGATTGATTAACGAGAGATAGAACATTCGAAACAATATAATATTGATGATTATGAAGAAGAATCTGATTCTAATGATATCTGCCTGCTTGCTGATACTGCTTGTAGGATGTAAGACGGAAGAAGAAAGCACAAACGTTTCACCGGTTACCAAGGTCACCATTATCGACCCTGTGGGATATGCCCAGAATATGGGTGCATGGATACCTGCTACTGGGGGTGCCCGTAAAAAACTCCTATTGGAAGAAGGACAGCATTATGTGTTGGGCATCATCTGGGAACCTTCCAGTGTGCAGTCGCCCGTTGTTACTTGGCGCGCCACCAACAGTAATTTTGAGGAAGCAACAGTAAATGCTCAGGGTATCATCAGTGGAGTAAAAGAAGATCCCGATAACAGCAATGAGTGTCTGATGATCGTTGATGCTGCACCTACTGTTTCCGATACGATTGAGGTCAAGGTCCTGAAGGAATTGTCAGGTGTCTATGAGATTAAGGCTGACAATCGTGACATCGTCCTTCCTGACGGCGGCTCCATTCGTTCTACAGTCCGTGTGACTAATGCGTCAAACGCCAGCGGCAGTCTCAACAACAAGGATCTTATCACGGGATTCTTCTCTGATAAGAACCGAGCAAACTTCAACGATGCCGTCACGATTACTTTCATTGCAGGAAGTTCGTTCGACATACAGGCTAATGGTCCCGGTGTAAACATCCTGATGGCTTACTCGAAGGCTTATATCAGTTCTCCTACCAGTGGCGAGGTCAAGTATTTCGACGATGTACGCGACTATGCGGTACTGGCTTCTACCTGTAAGCGACAAGCCCTTCAGGTTGACTCTGCCTATGTGAGTCTTGACCAACACAACTTACATCTCACTAAAGGTGCCACCGCCCAACTGACAGCCAAACTCGTCGCTGGCAATCCGAGAAAGTCGGCTACCATCACCTTTGTCAGCAGCAATCCTGACGTAGCCACTGTCGACCAGACTGGTAAGGTGACGGCTGTCGGCAGCGGTCTCGCTACCATCACTGCATCCACGAACCATCTCGCAGAGGAGCAGGAATGCGTGATTAACGTTGATGAGGCTGTGCCTGTTGCTGTCACACGTATCGCTGACCAACCAGACTTCACTACTACCCACACTGTCACACGCAGTCTCATCGTTGAGGGGCAGACCAGACAACTATACTCCGACTCCCACAAGGATGAAGTAAACGCTGCCTCAGGCACCATATGGCACAGTACAGATCCGAAGGTTGTCACTGTCGACAATAACGGACTGGCGACTGCCGTCGGAAGAGGTTCTGCTGTCATCTATGCCACACCGTATGTTGATATGAACGGCACACAGGTTCAAGGTATCTCCGACTGTAGTTGCTTTACGGTGATGCCCGACTATACTAAGGCTAAGTTGGGTGACATCTTCTATAGCGACGGTTCCTTCAGCACCAATGTCGAGGCAGGGAAAACACCTATCGGTATTATCGTTTACCTGAACTGCGATGCCTCTTCAAACCCCGTTGCAGGTTCCAGTACCCTTACTGAGAGTGCAGAACTGGCACAATACGGAGCAATAGGAACAGAGAAGAATTTCCATGGTTTGGTGATGTCGCTGAAGAATGCCACCACTAATGTGAAATGGGGCAAGGAGGCTGCCTCAACACAACTTGTCGGTGTAACCGTGGCTAAGGACGATGCCACGATGAAGTATAGCAGTACCGTTCTCAATTCGAGCGGTTTCAATGCTGCTATCTATACCAATGGTGAGGATATCATTACTGGTGCGCCCACCTTCAATCCTGCAGAGAGTTATCCCGCCTGTTATGCAGGATGGCACTACAATGTCAATGTACCCAGTTTCGTTACCAACTGGTTCATGCCCACCTCCCCACAGTGGTATGCTGTATTATTCAACGGGTTGGGCGGTCTACAGGCTGAAGGCATCACGCCAGCATGGAACACCTACTTCAATAACGCAAATGCATTCAAGAAGATTAACGATGCCCTTGGCAAGTTAAGTGCTGTTGGTGTCGATAAACTTCCAGAGAACGCCCTTATATGGACCGCCAACGAGGGTGATGACAACGGCACAACGGCTGCTGCCCTGCTTGTCAACAGCAACGGTTTGAAGTTCATGCCCGTCAGCAAGACAGTCAATAAGGGTGAAGGTAATGAAGAATCATTAGTCCGTACTTTCTTTGCCTTCTGATATAATCTTTTAGATAATATTTGAAAATACAAAGTTATTTCGTATCTTTGCGCACATATAAAGTAAAACTGTAGAGATGAACAAGAACGAGAAATTTATCATTACTATCAACCGTGAATTAGGCAGTGGCGGCAGGACTATCGGACGCAAACTGGCTGAGCGACTGGGTGTGAAGTATTATGATAAGGCTGTCATTCAAGGACTGACGGAGAAATACGGTTTGACAGTTGAAGAAATAGAACGGCTGAAAGCACAAGAGAAGCCGTCGTGGTGGGGCGAACTGCAAGAACGTTGTAAGGCGTTATTGGATTCAGACCATCAGGAGAAACCCTCTACCAGTGCTATGTTCGAGACCGAGCGGCATATACTGGAAGGACTCGCCCGTGAGGAGTCGTGTGTGGTAGCAGGCAGAAGCGGTTTCCTGATTTTCCGCGAATGGAAGAACAGTGTCCATGTATTCATTCAAGCATCTACCAGTCATCGCATTGAGCGACTGGTGAAGAAACATGGAATGAACTTCTCCGCAGCCCTCGACACCATCGATGAGGTGGACGAAGGACGTGAGGCGTACCTGAAGAAATACAGTGACAAGTCACGTTACGACACGCGTAATTATGACATCGTGCTCTCGATGGACCGTCTGACGGAAGACGATGCCGTCAAGGTGATATTAGCATATATAGATAGTGTGATGAACCAGTCATAAACAAACAATATTAATAACTATAGATATGAACAAGAACGAGAAATTTGTCATCACGATTAATCGTGAATTAGGTAGTGGCGGTCGTACCGTCGGTGAGAAGTTGGCTGAAAAGCTTGGTGTTTCATTCTATGACAAAGCGCTCATCAAGGCCTTGGAAGAGAAATATCACCTCACGGTGGAGGAGATTGAAAGGCTCAAAGGACAGAAGAATAACTGGTGGTCGGACTTCAAACGTATTGTCGCTATCGGCAGCGGACTTACTAAGGCGCCCTATTATCAGACAACCATGGGCGAAGAGCCCGAGTTGCTAACCACCGAGGAGATGTACAAGGCCGAGAAGGAGATTGTGAAAGCAATTGCAGAAGAGGAGTCGTGTGTCGTTGCTGGTCGTACCGCTTTCCACATTCTAAAAGACCAGCCCAATCGCCTGAGTATTCTGATTCAGGCACCGATGGAAAATCGTATCCAGCGTGTAATGACGAAACAGGGACTCTCTCGCGAAGAGGCTGAGAAGGCTATCAAGAAGGTAGATAAAATGCGCGAGAATTATGTCAATAAGTACACGGGCACTTCGCGCTACGATACCCGCAACTATGACTTGGTCATCACGATGGACGGAAAGACTGAGGATGAGGTGGCAGATCTCATTGTCAAGTATATCGGATGATTAAGATATGAAAAGGACAAAACTATGGCTTGTCGCCATCTTCTTCATCTGCGGCTTAACGATAGTTCTTCCCTGTCATTCTAACAGCAACGACGATTCCAAGGTTCTGACGACGGAGGATACTAGTCAGTTTGTGACGCTGACGGACGTCATCCCTGACGCCATCCTCGAAATCCGTTACTTCAGTACCTATAACTTCGTGGGTACGCGCATCGACGGCTACGAGGAACCGACGGCACTGCTTACCAAGCAGGCAGCCGACAGTCTGAAAGCAGTGAGTGACGACGTCATCAAACAGGGCTACCGCCTGAAGATTTACGATGCCTACCGTCCGCAGAAGGCCGTTGATCACTTCGTGCGCTGGGCGGCCAATGTGAACGACACGCTGATGAAGACATACTTCTATCCCGACCTTGACAAGCACGTGCTCTTTCCTCAGGGTTACATCGCTGAGAAAAGCGGACATACACGTGGCTCGACCGTCGATCTGACGCTTTTCGACATGACAACGGAAAAGGAAGTGGATATGGGTGGTACCTTTGATTGGTTCGGTCCCGAGAGTCATCCTAAATTCTGCGGCAATCCTGAAACAGGAGAACACACTGGCGATAATTCGAAGAGTCCTGCCGAACCGAAACGTAGCATTACCCCTGAGCAGTTCAGAAACAGAATGATACTACGTCAGGCCATGCTTCGTCACGGATTTAAGCCCGTCGGTACCGAGTGGTGGCACTTCACACTGAAGGACGAACCCTTCCCCGACACTTACTTCACCTTCCCTGTGAAGCAGATAAAATGAAACAGTTCAAATTATGGGTCATTATGAACATCAAACTACACACCCCAAAAAGTCTGAAGATGGGCAGCGGAATGGGCTCGTTGAAGCAATTTCTGCTATCGATTGTCGCCACTTCCATATCCATCGCACTCACTTTCGGAACAGCGGCCATCCTCGACAACAACAAGAAAAAAAATGAGAAACGCGAGATTGTGATGATGGTGATGTACGATATGTACAACTCGCTAAAGTCGATAGAAAGGGCCGACTCGATGATTCATCAGTCGATGGACGTTCAGCGGCAGATAGCAGAAGACACCACCAAGTTCGACACGCTTAAGTTCAAAATGGCACAGCTGATGCCGAAGGCTGATTATACCGAGACCACAGAGCGCATCTTCTCGTCGAGCATCGAGTCCATCAACACCGTGGGCAATGTACTCTTCACCGAGAATGTAGCAGCGTTCTATCAGAATCGCCAGCTTTACAAAACGATGGTCTGCGACTCTGTGACTAATGAAATAACCCAAAAAGGGACATTCTCTACGTTAAAATGCACACTTGATTTCAATTATATGCTTTATGCTATAGCCAGCAGTGGTATTCTGAATGACATGCAACGTCAGTTTGCCCAGTGCAAGCAGATGATGGAAGTCAGCGACGAGGAGATAGAGGTTTATCGGATGCAAAGAAAGCAGATAGATAAAGGCACGGATGAAAATGATGAAGCAGCAGATTCCATCATCAACGAAATCATGCAGCAGCAAAAGTCTATCGAAGAGGCAAAGGCGAAACTGAAAATGGAATAACAATCCGACTCAATTCCCTGCCAAGCATTAGCGCTTAGCAGGGATTTTTGTGATTCTTTCCTTTTGCATTTCGCTCACTTATTCGTACCTTTGACCTATGGTCCAAGGTAAGCTGCACCTCGAAAATAAAAGAAAATCTTTATTTTTCTTTGTATTTTGCTCGGTTTGCACTACCTTTGCAGCCGCAAATGGAGAAGGTGAAAGCGGCATTGTTTGACTTGGACGGCGTAGTGTTCGACACTGAGCCGCAATATACGGTGTTCTGGGGAGCACAGTGTCGCGAGTTTCATCCAGAGCACCCAGGACTGGAGCACGAGATAAAGGGACAGACGCTCGACCAGATCTACGATGCTTGGTTTGGGGGTGCACTGACGGAGAAACGTCCCCTTATCACGGAGCGTCTGAATGCCTATGAGCAGCAGATGGACTATCAGTACATCAAGGGCTTCGAGGTGTTTGTGAAAGGACTCCGCAGCGAGGGTGTGAAGACGGCGGTGGTGACGAGCTCGAACCAGCTGAAGATGGAGAGCGTCTATCGACAGCATCCTGAGTTCAAAACACTGTTTGACGCTATTCTGACGTCGGAGGATTTCGAATACTCGAAGCCGCATCCTGACTGTTACCTGAAAGCTGCTGCCCGCTTTGGTACAAAACCTGAGGAGTGTGTGGTGTACGAGGACTCGTTCAACGGTCTGAAGTCGGGTAGGGCAGCTGGCATGAAGGTGGTAGGTCTCGCTACGACGAACAGCGCAGAGGATATAGAATCGCTTTGCGATTGCGTAATCAAAGATTACTCCACTTTAAACTCTAAACTTTAATCTTTAAACTTTATAAAGGAATGGGATATTTAGTTAGCGACTCACGGAAAGTGACAACGCATCGTTTTATTGAGATGAAGCAGAAGGGAGAGAAAATCTCCATGTTAACATCCTACGACTTCACAACGGCAGGCATCGTAGACCGTGCCGGTGTTGACGGCATCCTGATTGGTGACTCGGCATCGAATGTGATGGCAGGTAACCAGACTACATTGCCGATGACAGTCGACCAAATGATCTATCACGCCCGTTCGGTAGTGAAGGCTGTGAACCGTGCTCTAGTGGTTTGCGACATGCCTTTCGGCTCGTATCAGGTGAATGCGGCAGAGGGTGTGGGCAATGCTATCCGTATCATGAAGGAGAGCGGTTGCGACGCCTTGAAACTGGAGGGCGGCGTGGAGATTGCCGACACCGTGAAGCGCATCCTCGATGCTGGTATCCCCGTGATGGGACACTTAGGACTGACACCACAGTCCATCAATAAATTCGGCACCTATGCCGTGCGTGCCAAGGAACAGGAGGAGGCAGACAAACTGATGTCGGATGCCAAACTGTTGGCCGAACTGGGTTGCTTCTCTGTCGTATTAGAGAAAGTACCTGCGAAACTGGCTGCTGAGGTATCAAAGGAAATCAGTGTTCCGACGATTGGCATCGGAGCCGGCAACGGTACTGACGGACAGATTCTCGTCATCGCTGATATGCTGGGGATGACACAGGGCTTCTCACCACGTTTCTTGCGCCGCTATGCCGACCTGAACGCCGTGATGAGCGAGGCCATCGGCAACTATGTCGGTGACGTGAAGAGCGGTGACTTCCCCAACGAAAGTGAATCATACTAAATGAACAGTCAGAACACACCTGTACATATCAAACTCTGGCATCGTGAGTTCTGGCAGATGGCAGTGGCGAACCTGTTGCTGTCGATGTCGGTCTATATGCTGATACCTGTTCTGCCGCTTTGGTTGGCCAGCGAGGAGAATTTCTCGGCAACGGAGATAGGTTTGTCGATGGGTATCTTTGCAGTGGGCCTTTACCTAATGGGACCATTCGTCTCGTATCTTGTACAGCGCTATCGCCGTAACATAGTGTGTCTATGGGCTATCGTGGCACAGGTGGTGACACTTGCCTTGCTTCTGTATATCAATAGCAAAAGGATGGAGTTCGTCGACTTGTGGCTGGTATTGGTAGAGCGCTTAATCTTGGGAGCTGCTTTCGGAATGGCACAAATGGTGCTGTCGAGCACACTGATCATCGATACATGTGAGTCGTACCAACGTACGGAGGCGAACCATAGTGCCTCGTGGTTCGGACGCTTTGCCCTTTCGTTAGGTCCGTTGGCAGGACTACTTATACTTCATCTTTGGGATTTCCACATTGTTATCTTTGTGGCGATGGGCTGTGCCTTCCTTTCGTTGCTGCTCATCAGTGCGGTGACCTTTCCGTTCCGTGCTCCTGAAGAGCATATCCACCTGTTCAGCAACGACCGTTTTATGTTAGGACAGGGTGGGGTGCTATTTGTCAATCTGCTGCTGATTACACTGGCTATCGGTATCATGTTGAGCAGGATGGATGCTGTGGCTTACGGAATACTGATGGTGGGATTCCTGTTGGCATTGCTGGCCCAGCGTTTTATGTTCAAGGATGCGGAGCTGAAAAGTGAGGTGGTAACGGGACTTATTCTCCTAATGGCTGCACAACTCATCATCCTGACGCAGCATACTCAGACGGCTTCCTATATTGCATCGGCTTTCACAGGTATGGCTACTGGCATCATCGGTTCACGCTTCCTGCTGTTCTTTATCAAACTTAGTCGCCATTGTCAGCGTGGCACCTCGCAGAGCACATTTATGTTGGCGTGGGAAACAGGACTGGCACTAGGCGTAGGCCTCAGTTACTTGTTGGTAACGAGGATGCCGTATCGTATCATGTGGATGGCTTTGGCACTAAGCATCGCAGCATTGGTGATGTATAACGTCTTCACGCACGGTTGGTTCATGAAACACAAGAACCGCTAACCCCTTCCACAGAGTTTTGCATACGGACAGTATCGACAGTTCTTCTTGTCTTCCGTAGGCGTAAACGCTATCTCTGGATTAAAGATTTCGTTGATACAGATCTTTAAATCTTTCTTAAAATCAGCTATATACGGTTCGACATCGAGAATCTTCTCATCACCGAAACGGAGTGTGGGGTCGTAGTCGTCGACTGCGGAGTGCTGGATGAACAGCAGGGCAGGACTGACGGGAAGATGACTATCGTTGAGTTTGCTATTGTGTCGCACGATACTACTATATAATAAGGTCTGCAGGTAGTAGCCGTTGTGCGAATCGTTAGTCGTAAAGATGCTCTCCACATCGGCGATGCTATCCAGTTGTCCAGCGCTCGTCTTATAGTCTATCACACGGATGCGTTCGTGGTCGTTATCCACATCAATGGCATCCAAGCGGTCGATACTGCCGCCTATCGTCGTGGTGAACGACACCTGTCCATTATCCACCTGCCAATCGTCTACTACCTCATGCTCCAACGCAAGAACGTTAAAGGGGGTGAGGCGCATGTCGAGCTGTAACAACTGACGCACATAATGAATCACCACCTCACGATTGATGAGTTGCAGACCATTATATTCCTTCATGTCTGGAAGTTCGTGACGGAAAGCCTCGTCAACGGCTAGTGCTATTGCCGTCTTTGACTCTAACAGCTGTTGCAACTGTACCTTCTCGATGCGATGACTGCGTTGCATCAGTTGCTCGTAGATATGTTGGGCAGCGGCATGGAACACCAATCCGAAAATACGGTCATCAATTTGTGGCTCATCATCATCGGGCTCTTTTAATCCGCCTACATAGCGATAGAAGAAACGCAACGGACAACGGCGATAGCTGTTGATAGCAGTAGGCGTCAGCAGAGCATGCTGGGTATCGGGCTTCTTCGTAAAGCGATCTAAGAGCACTTGCATGACAGCATCTGTTTTGGTGAGAGGTGAGTGGTTATTGATGAGAGATGATTGGTGTGAGTTTGCTTTGAGAGCAAATTGTGTGATAGGATGTCCGCTCTCAACCATCAGTTGAAGCATGAAACGGCTCATCTCGCCAGTATGTCTCTCGTCCGCCGTATTATTATAGACGAGCGTCACATCCTTAGCCCGTTGCAGGATACGATGGAAATAATACGCATAGATGGCGGTCTTATGGTCGACGGTCGTCAACTCGTAGGCTTTGCGCAGACTGTGGGGAATGAAAGAACTATCGTTGATGCCCTTCGGCATATTACCTTCATTGCAGGAAAGCATCAGCACGTGGTCGAAATCAAGGTTGCGCGACTCCAGAATACCCATCACCTGAATACCTTCTGCTGGTTCACCGTGGAAGGGTATTGAGGCAGCACGTATCAACTGGGTGACGAGACGTTGCAGGGTAGTGAGGTCGACAGTCAAGTCACCACTGTTCGTCAGTCCTGCCAGCCGGTTGATGAGTGTATAGGTGCGGAACAGCGATTCTTCGCGTAGGGCATCCGTATTCTCTTCCTTATCAACGTGAGCTTGCTGGGCAATATGGCGTAACAGACGGGCTATCCACTGGAGAATTGCCTCTGTCGGGAACAGTCCTGTAGTATCACATCCCTTCAACAGTTCATCATCCAGATATCTATAATAAGGATGTCGACGGATGGCTGCCATCAGACGAGGACGATAACCTCCAATCTGCAAGGTCAGCAGTAGGTTAACCAGTGAGGCGGCAGGTGTCAGAGCCAACGGGTAGCCAGTAGTGATATTCACCTTCTCCACCTCTGTAGGCAAACAATGGATGACGACTGGCAGAAGTTGTTCGTCGCAAAGGAGGACGGCGGTACGTTTCCCATCGGTATAGCGCTGGTGTTCCTTCAACCATGTGCTGACATAACGTGCCTGGATATTCTCTGTCGGTGCAGAGATATAAGTGATATCCTTGGGCTGTTGGAACTGGCGATAGATGGCATCATCGTGGATATCCAACTCGTTGGGATAGTCGCTGAGATACTGGGCGATGAAATGTCCTGCCTCATGCTGATGCATATAGTAATGGTCGAAGTCCCAATAAAAGAATGCCTTTCCTTCTTGTTTCAGTCTGGAAAACAGTCGTTGCTCAACTTTGTGTAAGAGATTGAAGCCAACAAAGAGATAACGGTCATATTCGAAAGATAGTTCTTCATTGTCGGCTACCTGACGATACAAGGCACCCTCATAGGCCAACTGCTGTTCAGCAAGACGATGGTTGAAGTCGTGATAGATATCAGCAAAATGACTCCAAAGTTTCAGGAAACGTTCTTTCAGCGTACTGTTATGCTCGTCAGAAAAATTGCTGAAAAACTGACGGATGATGTCTCGCTGCTCGTCTGTGAGATAACTGACATCATCCAGTTCATGAATGTCACGCAGATTGGCAAAGACACGGTCGGCATCTGCCATGTTTTTATCAATATCGTCGAAGTCGGAAAGCAAGAGTTGTCCCCATCCATAAAAGCGGTCGAGTGTCTCGTCAATACCCGTACAGGCAACGAAAGAACGATGCAGGTCACATACCAGTTTGATAGGATCTGCCACCGTCAGCGAGGAATGAGAACGAAACAGGTCGCTGATGGTGATATAGGAAGGACTCCAGATAGGTCGCCCTGCCAATCGTGCAAGATGCTCGTTGATAAACAGGGAGGCACGTTTGTTGGGGAACACGATGGCTATACGTGACAAGTCGTGTCCGTACTTACGGATGATATCCTCTGCGACATATTCTAAGAAAGTCTTCATGCTACGGGTTCGATTTTGTTACTGTATACATACCAAAGATAGCCTTCCACTTGACGGTTGCCCATCTCGTGGAGCAGATTCATATACTCACGTACTTGTTCCTGATACTCAGGACGAGGATGTCCGAACTTGAAGTCGACGACAATCATGCGGTTGCCATCGGTCATCACACGGTCAGGACGACGTTCTACCACATGTCCGTCGGCATCCGTATAGAGTATCGTGCATTCGTTATAGAGCGTCCATTTACCAGAGAACCAATCACTCACACGCGGATGTTCCAGTCGTTTACGAAGCATTTCCTTGACTTTTTCCACCGTTACATCATCGTCATAGAGGACACCGTCCTGTTCCAATTGGCGCAGGGCATCTTCGATGTCATCGGTGGTGCGAACAGTGGAAAACACATGGTGCAACACACTGCCCATCTTGATATATCCCTGTTGCTGTGTCTCTTCCTCATCAGTCGCCACGAACTCACGACTCTTATTGCTCTGGCGGAACTCTGTCTTATTACCATAAGTCGCTATGTCTATCGGCAGTGGGGCAGAGGGTTGTAGGAAGACATTCTCGGAAGGTTTCTTCTGTTCTTCTTTCTCTACATATAGTGTACCGTATGAGAACGTGATATCGGCATGCTCGTCTTCCATACCGTTAAGCACGGTTCCTTCCAGTTGCTTTTGGAGTTCAGGAAGTACACGTTCGATGATAGCGGAACGACTCTGTTTGCTTTTCCTCTTACCAATGACAAAGAGGTTCTTACAAGTACGGGTGAAGGCGACATACAGGAGGTTGAGGTTGTCGACAGTCAACTGAAGATGCTCGTTGAGATAGTCCTTCTCATAAATCGTCCCCATCATATTCTTCTCACTATAATTGACGGGAACGACAGGCAACTCATTATAAGGTGCCTCGGAAGGTTCACACCATAGCATATCCCCACGATTCAACTGCCAGTCGCAGAAGGGTAGAAGGACGTGCTCATATTCCAAGCCCTTACTCTTATGAATCGTCAGAATACGGATACCATTCATCTCATCGCTCTGGATAGTCTTCTTGTATAAGTCCTGTTCCCAAGTCTCGATAAAGGCATCAATACCCGTACTATTGTCGAGTGTGAATTCCGTCAGATAATCGAAAAACGCACAGACATAGGCACTCTGGTCTTTCAGGCGATGGAGTTCAAAGATATCATAGAGCTTCTCTACCAGTTCGTAGAGTGGTAGCATTAGGAGTTCATCCTTCTTACTAATAAACTCAGAAGGCAATAGTTCGTCAGGATTGATAGTTTTCAGCAACAGTTCCGCATCGGTAGCGTCCTCACCCAAGATATCACGATGGTAGGCTTTGATGATATGTGCTTTCGTCAGAGAGTCTGTGGGGTGGGTGAGCAGATGCAGTGCATTAACCAATAGTTGGACGGAGACAGAGGCATCTAATCGGAACGCCTCATCACTCACAATACTTATCTCAGGCATCTGTTCCTTCAGGTAGTTGGCAATTAGTGTAATGATGTCGTTGGTCCTGACGAGGATAGCCATCTTGTTTTGAGAGACGCCCTCTGCCAGTAACATCCTGATGGTTTCTATTACTTGCTGTAAGGTACGCTCACGATAGTCGGTGGCAGGCAACAGACGGATATCGACAAAACCCTTATCGCCACGTTGTTCTGGAACATGCTGCGCAACATCGGCATAGGCATCTTTCAACTGACGGGCACCCTGCTCGTTATGTTCGCTGATATCATGCTCCTCCAACTGTGAAGCGATGGTGAAGAAAGCATTATTGAAGTTGACGATATGACGCTCGGAGCGATAGTTGGTGTTCAAAGGCCGTACTTCCATCATCTGAGATGAGAACTGCTGCTCGATATTGTTCAATAAGCGCCAGTCACCAGAGCGCCAGCGATAGACACTTTGTTTGACATCACCGACAATCAGGTTTTCAGAACCTACATGACTCATACACTCCTGCATCAAAACACGGAAGTTCTGCCATTGTACCGTACTGGTGTCCTGGAACTCATCAATCATCACATGATGTAACTGAGCACCAATCTTCTCAAAGATAAACGGGGAGTCACTTTCCTGAATAAGCGAATGGAGCAGATGCTGAGTGTTGCCCAACAGGAAGATATTAGCATTGTCGTTGAGGTCTTTCACTTTCTGCTCAATACTGCTGAGGAGACGGAGATTGTTAAGATGACTGAGTGTCAAGTGGGCCGACTGGTAGAGTTTCCATTGACGTTCCCGTTCCTCTTCGACTTGTCGCAACATCGGCATCAATACCTGATCGGCTAACAGATGTATCTCTTCCGCACGTGGGTGGTCTTTCTTATACCAGGACTCGGGTGTATCCATGGCCTTGACGGCTGTGGCATTGAGTATTTCGGGACCAAACTGTCCTTTACTGATTTTCAGGAAATAACCAGAGACGCCTCGGGTTCCGCCCTTGATATCTGTAATGGTAAGTCCTTCCTGTTCCAGTGTATCGAAATAGGTATCGGCAACGCTCGTGATACGTTTCTTCGCATCGTCACGGATTTGTCGTAGCGTCTTAGTATAGCGTTCGATGAATCCCTTCTCGTTGATTTTCTCGTTCAGTTCTTTCCGATGGTCTTTATAATAGTCACGGAAAATGGTCTTACCGAAGTTCTTGATTTCTCGGATGAAACTGGTATTCTTGTCGTCATTGCTGCTCCAACTCTTTTCCTCGTTGAGACTGTCCATGATATAACGGAGCAACCACTGCAACATGGCATCCGTATGGTTGAGTTGGTCTATCAACTGGTCGACAGCCATTTCCTCTATCTGGTCACCATTGAGTCCTATACGCAGATTGGCTGTCAGTTCCAGTTCGCGGGCGAGGTTACGAAGAACGCTCTGGAAGAAGGCATCGATAGTCTGAACCCTGAAACTATTGTAGTTATGCAACAAGAGACGAAGTGCCTCACCAGCCCGTTCTCTGATGGTTTCTTTGGAAAGTCCTGTTTCCTGCTCTACCTTCTCTGCATAACTGACAGAGTCGGGTAACTGTTTCCAGATGCCATACAACTGACTCAGGATGCGCATCTTCATTTCCTCTGTTGCCTTATTGGTGAAGGTAACGGCAAGGATGGTACGATAGTTAAGGGGATTACGCACCAAAAGCTTGATGTATTCAGTGGCAAGCGTAAACGTCTTTCCGCTACCGGCACTGGCTTTATAGACTACAAGTGGTTTCTGCATCTCTACCATTTTCTAAATAGTTCAAATGTGAATTTAAAACCAAAATCCTGGAATTGAGTGTTCAGGAAACTCGCAAAAGCACCGATGGAGAGGAAACGGGTGGATATACCATATCCTATCTCGGAATAAGCCCGGGTGTTCTGGATGGACAAAGTACTTAGATAGATACGTTCGGTCTCAACATACCGTCCCACGAATGGAAGAAAGGATAACAAGAGTAGGGGAGACTCGTAGGATGCATGGGCACGAAGATAATAATTCGAGGTGTTATACCACCTGCTGTCCAGTAACTGGAATTGTCCTGTCCAGTCGTCATCCCATCCCTCAGGAAGATTCTCATCGTGGAAATTCGTGTAATCGAGGAAATAACTGGTTTTCTTATCGGTGTAGAATCCACAGCCTCCTCGAAGATTAACCAGACGCATACGACTCAGTTTAAACTTATGACTGACATCCATTTCGATACGTTCGTAGCCGAGATTAGAACTGAAAATGCCCTTGATGGCACGTTCATAGTTGAAAGTGAAATAGGGACCTTTGCGCCATGGAGAAATATGTAATGTCAAGAGAGGTGCGAAACTGCGATAGACGGTAGGCATGTCCTCTTCTTGCATCCCTTTGACATTGACGGGGCGGCGGATGTGATAGACAATACCAGTCATGATTTCCAACCAGTCGAAAGCCACCACATTATTAACGGCTTTCACATAATTGTCGGTAAAATAGTCTAATTCTTGTCCACTGAAGTCAATAGAATCGGCATGTGCTTTGGTAATTGCCTCAAGCACACTGGAATTGGAGATACGGTTACCGTTTGCCCATACAATTTCGGCATATCCATGACGCTTGGGATTATAGTTCATGCGTAAGGGTGCATGAAAGAAGAACTGCTTGATCTTGAAATTATAACCCAAGCGAGGTTCGAAAGTCAAGTAACGGTTCTTGTTCCAACGGTATTTTATTCCTAATTGAATCCTATATGATAAGCCACGGCTATGACTATAACTGATATATTGTGGATTCAAGATGGGAGACAGATGCAGACTGGCGCCACCAGCATCGGCATAGGTACTGGTAACAAGATGGTCACCAATATCCCATAGTACATCACCGAAATTTCTCTTTGTATTAACAATAGTATCACGAGCAGCCTCTTGTTCTGCCTGCTGGCGTCGCTCATCATATTTATGGTAGATTTCCTGCTCCTCATGATTTAACTCAATAGTACGTAAAGTTTCCATTCTAGAACGGTCATTTACATGATCAAGGGAATCTGGAAGTGTCGTTGGACAATGATATGTTGAGAGGAAACTGGACTTCATACGATTGCCCAAGAACTTAAACTGTAAATCGGTCTTACAGCGTTGTGGAAGAGTAGAATATGTATCATCCGTTCCTTGCATAAGATCTACATGGAATTTAATCATATCGTATTCTCCGTCATAAGTAACAGATACTATACGACCTGAATTCACGTCAACCACAGCATGTCCTTTGACTAACTGCGTATTATCTAACTTAGGACGAAAAGAGAGATGTGCATATTGACGGTCAACATCATAAATCTTATATCGATAATATTTTCGATTAGTACGATGAAATGGAGATAACTGATGATCTTTATATAGCGTCATTCCATAAATATTAGGAGTGAGGTATTTAATGAGTGTTGAACTGACTTGTCGGTTATGGGGAATAGTACCACTGATAATCTGTCGTTTGATATCATAGTTATATTCGTCGTCAAACAGGAACTTTCCATAGGATTCACTGATAAACTTTCGGTCGCCTTTAGCTATAGAATAAAGGGTAGGGACGAGGAAGAGGGTAGGGTTACGGCGTTCTGTATTGATGGTATAGCGCATATACACATTGGGAGTTTCACCCTCTACATCATGGGCGAAATTACGTCTGTATTCCCATATCTTATTTAAAATATGAAGTGTGTCAGACTCCTGGGAAAAACTAATGCTGGGCATGAATATCAACATGCCCAGCATCAATAGTATGATATGTGCTCTTGATTTCACGACCCCAAAATTAATGATTAATTTTGAGGAAGCAAAGTTTTAGCCCAAATATTTTATTAATATACGAGCATTTCCAGATTCACGGAGTTTGGCAATGCTCTTTTCACGAATCTGACGAACACGTTCACGGGTGAGTCCCAGACGATCACCAATCTCTTCAAGACCTTTCTCGTGGCAACCAATACCAAAACACTCGCGGATAATAGTAATTTCACGATCTTTCAAAACTTTCTGAAGAACCGTGTTCAGTTCTTGTGCCATTGATTCGTGGTCAACCTGACGGTCTGTACGTGAATCATCACCGCTTGCCATCACGTCAAGCATACAGTTGTCTTCGCCATCCTGGAAAGGTGCATCAATAGAAACATGATGTCCGTCTGCCATCAGACTCTGACCAATCTTTTCCTCGTCAAGATTTGTTGCGTCACTTAATTCTGATACAGAAGGATGACGCTGATTTTCTTGCTCAAATTTATTAATCTCGTGATTGATCTTATTGAGGCTTCCAACTTGATTCAAAGGAAGACGAACAATACGGCTTTGCTCTGCAATAGCCTGAAGAATGCTTTGGCGAATCCACCATACAGCATATGAAATAAACTTGAAACCACGTGTTTCATCAAACTTCTGTGCGGCTTTAATCAAGCCAATGTTACCCTCATCAATCAAATCAGTCAGCGTCAATCCCTGATGCTGATACTGCTTGGCTACAGATACTACGAAACGGAGGTTTGCCGTTACCAATTTATCCTTGGCTCGTTCACCTTCAGGACCGCCTTTGCGGATCTTCTGAGCAAGTTCGATTTCCTCATCAATACTAATCAAAGGAGCACGACCAATTTCCACCAGATATTTATCCAGTGCCTCACTTGAACGATTCGTAATACTTTTTTGAATCTTTAACTGTCTCATCTAAACTTCTCTCTTTTTGCTTAACTATCTGAAAATCAAGTGTGTGTATCGATTATAATCGTAAAACGTTGCAAAATTACAAAAAATACTAATACGTTGTTCTCTTCAAGTATGTTTTTTTTCTTAAAAATGCTTAAACCATAGGTTTTACATGCTTTTTCATTCTATTTGCAGAATAAATACTTTTTGTTAAACAATAGGCATTATGATAAATAAAGTATTATGAAATTACTCTACTTGTATTATTCAAGTATATTATTCGTCTTTTAAAGTTGGTAATGATAAATGGTATCTGACAGCAAGGAATCTTATCAAACAAGTAACGATAAATGATGCTATAACCGTTACTTCTACTGTAACACCCAATATATCTAAAGCCCAATAAGTTACGCCACCTAATACGGCTGCCATTGCGTAAATCTCTTTGTGGAAAATGACGGGTTCATTATTCAGCAGAATATCACGAATAACTCCACCTGCAGAGCCTGTAATACATCCCATAATAATCGCAACCCAATATGGTTGTCCAAAAGCCAAAGATTTCTGGATTCCTGCAATCGTAAACAATGCCAGTCCTAAAGTGTCAAATACAAACCATGTATTACGCAGACCTTCCAGATGACGTGCAAAGATAATGACGAAAATCAATGCTAAAGCCGTACATATCATATAGATAGGAGTCGTCATCCAGAAAGGTGTTGCCCCTAACATCACATCACGGATGGTTCCTCCTCCAATGGCGACGGCAATACCACAGACATATCCTCCAAACCAATCAAAATGTTTGGCTGCTGCATGCCGGATACCAGAAATTGCAAAGGCAAAAGTACCCAGAAATTCTATTACCTGTGTAACAATTACATTATACTCCATATCTTGCCTCTTACTTCTTACTTCTCCTTATATCTGTCTCCCCAGTAATTCACCATACGCTCGTAGAGTTTATCTTCTGCCGGCGAATGCTGTCCATACCATATTCTTTCGTTGGCAAGGGCGTCTGGAAGATATTGTTGTGGAGTAAAATGTCCTTGATAATCATGAGGATATAGATATCCGTCATGATAACCTAATTCTTTCATTAATTGTGTAGGCGCATTCCTGATGGGAAGCGGTACAGGCTGATTTCCTGTTCTACGAACTAATTCCAATGCTGCATCAATTCCCAGATAGGCAGAATTGCTCTTGGGTGATGTCGCCAGATAAACCGTTGCTTCTGCCAAAGGTATCCTCCCTTCCGGCCAGCCGATCTTCTGTACTGCGTCGAAAGCAGCGTTTGCTAACAATAATGCATTGGGATTAGCCAGTCCAATGTCTTCTGATGCAGAAATGACCAAACGGCGTGCAATGAACTTAGGGTCTTCCCCACCCTCAATCATTCGTGCCAACCAGTATAGGGCTGCATCTGGGTCTGATCCTCTGATACTCTTGATAAAAGCAGAAATGATATCATAATGCATCTCCCCGTCCTTATCATAAGCCAGCGGATTCTGTTGCAGTCGTTCTGCTACGAGTTGATCGGTTACAACGATAGTATCGTCCTTGCCAGCCGCTTCTACAACAAGTTCAAGGATGTTTAATAATTTACGGGCATCCCCGCCGCTATATCGTAACAAGGCATCCGTCTCTTTCAATTCTATCTGACGTTCTTTCAAGACAACATCCTCTGTCACTGCCCGATGCAATAGTTTCAGCAGATCGTTTTTTTCCAACGACTTCAATACATATAATTGGCAACGCGAAAGTAATGGACGGATCACCTCAAATGATGGATTCTCTGTGGTGGCACCTATCAGCGTAACAATTCCCTTTTCTACGGCTCCTAATAAAGAATCTTGCTGGGATTTAGAAAAACGGTGTATCTCGTCAATAAATAAAATAGGTGATGCCTCATTGAAAAACTTGCTTTTCTGTGCCCGCTCAATGACATCACGAACATCTTTCACACCACTCGTTACAGCAGAAAGCGTATAGAAAGGTGTCTCCAACCGATGGGCAATAATCTGTGCAAGCGTTGTTTTTCCTACTCCTGGAGGTCCCCATAAGATAAATGACGAGACACGTCCTGCGTCTATCATTTTACGCAAGACGGCCCCCTCTCCTACCAGATGCTGCTGACCAATATATTCATCAAGGGTTCTTGGTCTCAGTCTTTCAGCTAATGGTTCTGCCATAATCAATGGCAAAGGTAACGATTTTTGGGAAATTAACAAAAAATTATTATGGAAATACTTGTATATCGGTAGTTTTTACATTATCTTTGCAACATCATTAAAAAATATAAGGATAAAAATATGAAACAATCATCATCGAAACAGGTATTTAACCTTAAAACACTGACAAAAAGTACGGTATGGGACATCCAGGAAAACGATGTTTTCCGTATGCTCGACAGTGGTAGTAAGGATGTAGACATAAAGGATAATCTCCGCCATTATATTGATATCATTCGCTCTGCTTTCAGCATGGAAGAGTTAAGTGAAGATAAGCCTGAGATTCGTAAACCCTACGAGAAGCAAGGTTATAAGGTAGGTACAATATCAATAGATGATAATTCCAAGATGATATTGGCTATACGTAAGCGCCCTATCATGCGAGTTACAGATTTGACTTACGAGAACATTCGCCATATCTCGGCAACTAAGTTAATAGAAGTCTTGGAGCGCAATTTTGGTGGTGGATGGGATTCCCTTTCCCAGTCGATACAGGATATTATCGAGAGCGGTTTTGATATCTCTACTACTACCCTACCCAAGGATCGCTTGCACAAAAAAGGTGGTATGTATGACAAGAAGGTTGCTGACGGCTATGAGGTTCTTGAGGTAGAGAAAGGTACATGGGTAGAGGCCATCTTTGCCAAGTTGAAACCGGAGGTTATCAAGCCACGTATGAAATTTGATTTGGATGAAGAAGGAGAACTGTCCGAAGACGAGCATTTTGGCAATCAGGAAGAGGAAGAGATTGATGATTTCAACGAAGATGATATCACTGAAGATAACTATCGTACCACCTTTACCATTGAGTCTGATCCTGACGAAGAGGCAGAGGAACTCTCTGAGTTTGGTAGTGACGAGTAAGAATCGTTCTTTTCTCCAGACCAATTGCAAAAACTCTAAACATTATATTAATATAGTATGAATATTCCAAGTGTATTTTGGCTTGTTCCCATTGCATCTATTGTGGCATTGGGAATGGCATGGTTCTTCTTCAAGAGCATGATGAAGTCCGACGAGGGAACACCTCGTATGCGTGAGATTGCACTCTTTGTGCGTAAAGGTGCTATGGCCTATCTGAAACAACAGTACAAAGTTGTCGCTATCGTATTTGTTGTACTTTGTGCCTTGTTCTCTTTCATGGCGTATGTGCTTCATGTGCAGAACCCATGGGTGCCGTTTGCTTTCCTGACGGGCGGTCTTTTCTCTGGATTGGCAGGTTTCTTCGGTATGAAGACAGCCACCTATGCTTCAGCACGTACAGCCAATGCTGCCCGTAAGAGTCTGGACAGTGGTCTGAAAGTAGCATTCCGCTCTGGTGCTGTAATGGGTCTCACCGTCGTAGGTCTCGGTCTGTTGGACATCGCCTGCTGGTTCTATGCGCTCTCTTTTGTCTATAACGGTGACAAGATGGCTTTGATTACGATTACCACCACCATGTTGACCTTTGGTATGGGTGCTTCTACACAGGCTCTCTTCGCTCGTGTCGGTGGAGGTATCTACACCAAGGCTGCCGACGTAGGTGCTGATATCGTAGGTAAGGTAGAGGCTGACATCCCTGAGGACGATCCCCGTAACCCTGCTACCATTGCCGATAATGTAGGTGATAATGTAGGTGACGTGGCTGGTATGGGTGCAGACCTCTATGAGAGTTATTGCGGATCTATCCTGTCTACTGCTGCCCTTGGTGCTGCTGCCTTTGGTGTGGCAGGTATCGAGATTCAGTTGAAGGCTGTCATCGCTCCGATGTTGATTGCTGCTGTAGGTGTATTCCTTTCACTGCTTGGTATCTTCCTCGTCCGCACGAAGGAAGGTGCAACGATGAAAGACCTGTTGCGTTCTCTCTCTTTGGGAACCAACGTCAGTGCTTTGCTCATTGCTATTGCTACCTTTGCCATCCTCTACCTGTTAGGTATTGAGAACTGGCTGGGTCTCTCCTTCTCTGTCATCTCTGGTCTGGCTGCTGGTGTGATTATCGGTCAGGCTACTGAATATTATACCTCTCACAGTTACAAACCGACACAGAAGATTTCCGAGGCAGGACAGACAGGTGCCGCTACCGTTATTATTAAAGGTATCGGTACAGGTATGATTTCCACCTGTATCCCCGTCATCACCATTGGTGTCGCCATCATGATGAGTTATCTCTGTGCCAACGGCTTCGACCTCTCTATGTCGTCAGCCAGCCTGTCACATGGTCTTTATGGTATCGGTATTGCTGCTGTGGGTATGCTCTCTACACTGGGTATCACACTGGCTACGGATGCTTACGGACCTATTGCCGACAATGCTGGTGGTAACGCTGAGATGTGTCAATTGGGTGAAGAGGTACGCCATCGTACTGATGCCCTTGATGCTCTGGGTAACACGACGGCTGCTACAGGTAAGGGCTTCGCCATCGGTTCTGCTGCCCTCACTGCCCTCGCCCTTCTCGCCTCTTATATCGAGGAAATCAAGATTGCGATGGAGCGTGCAGGAGAAACACTGACAAACGTGGCAGGTCAGACCATCAGTGCTGCCGATGCCACTATTCCCGACTTCATGAACTTTTTCCAGATTAACCTCATGAACCCCCGCGTCATTGTTGGTGCCTTTATCGGTGCAATGGCTGCCTTCCTGTTCTGTGGTATGACGATGGAGGCCGTAGGTCGTGCTGCTGAGAAGATGGTACAGGAAGTACGTCGTCAGTTCAAGGAGATTGCTGGCATCCTCGAAGGTACAGGTACTCCCGACTATGGTCGTTGCGTAGAGATCTCCACGAAGGCTGCTCAGCATGAGATGATTGTTCCTTCAGTCCTTGCCATTATCATTCCTATTATCGTAGGTTGTGTACTTGGCGTAGCTGGTGTTCTCGGACTCCTCGTAGGTGGTCTGGCAGGCGGCTTTACCTTGGCAGTATTCATGGCTAATGCCGGTGGAGCTTGGGATAATGCTAAGAAGAATATTGAGGAAGGTGCCTTTGGCGGTAAGGGCTCGTTTGCCCATAAGGCATGTATCGTAGGTGATACCGTTGGTGATCCCTTCAAAGATACCTCTGGTCCTTCTCTGAACATCCTGATTAAGCTGATGTCAATGGTCAGCATCGTGATGGCAGGATTGACAATTGCCTTCATGTAATCATATATATAATAAGGTATAGAAGGCTCCGATGTTCCCATCGGGGCCTTTTTTCATGCTTTTTTTGAAAAAAGTCTATGAAAAGTTTGTGGGATTGAAAAATAGTTTGTACCTTTGCAACCGCAAAACCAAAAGGATGCGCTTGTAGCTCAGTTGGTAGAGCACCTGACTCTTAATCAGGGTGTCCAGGGTTCGACCCCCTGCAGGCGTACAAAATGCAAGAAGTGGCAGACTCAAAAGTCTGTCACTTTTCTGTTATGTCTCGTCCTCTATTAACGAACGAATCTATTCTGAAAGTAATTGGTATTGTCCTTTTTTCATTTGAAAATGGTATCATTTATTTCTCAGCTCTCTAAGCTCAGAAGCCAATTTAGCAGCATCTCGCATGATATCCTCATGATCGAAAGCCAATGGCGGTAGTGCATCGATAGGAAACCATTGCGCTTTTGCTGCATCGTCCAGACCCTTCACCTCAAGAGGTGTGTCAACAATAGCGAGGTAAGCGACAGTAATTGTCCTTCCTCTTGGGTCACGGTCAACCTTTGAATAGGCACCAATCTGTTTTAGATTTTCCAGTTTTAACCCTGTTTCTTCTTCCAGTTCTCGGATAGCACACTGCTCTGTGGTTTCATCTATATTCATGAAACCACCAGGAAAAGCCCAACATCCTTTGAATGGATCGAAACCTCGCTGAATGAGTAGCACTTTAGGCAATGGCTCGTTAGTCATTACTATGCAGTCTGCTGTGACTGCGGGTCTTGGATATTTGTATGTATATGCCATCTATTTTGCTGCCCTTGTGCTTATTTTCTTGCCGTCCTTATTCCAAGTATAGATCCATGCACCCGAACGACTGGTG
The DNA here is from genome assembly GCA_017554145.1 of Prevotella sp. GTDB lineage: Bacteria > Bacteroidota > Bacteroidia > Bacteroidales > Bacteroidaceae > Prevotella. The sequence continues at coordinate 26,924 of JAFZIZ010000014.1, forward strand.
AACGTATCTCCAGCTACATTTAATACCTCTCCAGCAGAACTAGCTCCCCAAGTATGAAGCCGTTTTCCTTTGACATCGTATGTGATATAAAAAGCCCTACCCTGCTTGATGATATAGAACGTAGAGCTATAGCCCTTCAGTTCGCCCTGACTCGTGCTGAGTGTTCTGATTTTCTTTCCATCCTGGTCATAGATGTAGTACCAGTTCTTTGTCGTCTCGATATGGCTGATGCTCTGTGCCTTTATTCCTATAACAGAGAACAGCATCGCAATCATAAATATTGTCTTTTTTGTCATAAATCTCTTTTCTTATATCTGCTTGCGAAGGTAATAAAAAATAATGAGCCGACCAAAACTCAGCCCATCATTTATATCTAAATATCTTTAATCTGTCAGGAATCTGTCATTTATCAGATTACCTCACTTCACTGTCCCCTTGTGAGGTAGAGTCCCTTGATAAGGGATGGCTATAATGCAGGGATAAAAAAAGTTCCTATTTTATTTTGTACTTTCCTCGCTAATTTGTATCTTTGCCAATGTAATAACTGAAGTTAAACTCTAAAAACTGTAGATGCCTATGGGCTGAGATAGATATACATGGACATATAGGATGAACATCCACTTTTGATTCTTGTTTCATCGAAATCGGCAAAATTTCAAAAGTCATCAAGAACTGAAGTTGGAGTTCACGCCAAACGGCGTGGGCTTTTACTCGTTGAAGATGACATGGTGTTTGCCGATACCAGATGAAACGTAGACGAAGTAAGTAGTCCACGTTTTCTTTTATGAATAAACAAAACATCATAAAACTATTTAAAACATATAATCATGAAAAAACTAAAGATTTTAAATATAGTGACACTAATTATATTTGTGTTTGTTTTTTTGAGTTGTAATCAACATAGAACAGATGGTAATATTGTTGGAGCATGGATGTCAATAGAGGATAATAACTCTGGCGAAATTTCTTGGATGAATGGCAAAACTATATATACGTTTAATATTGACGGGACCTTCATAAAAGACAATCACGTTTGGATAGGCAATAAAGATTATCCTCGTTTATCAAGTGGTGTATGGCAAAGAAATGGCAATACATTGTTTTTGAAAGAAACCAAGTCCACAGATAAATCTCTTCTTGACGAAGAACGTATAATAACTGAACTAACGGAGAAAACTTTAAAGATGCGTCCCACAAATGAAACTGATTTAGAATGGAATTATAAAAGAGTTAAATAATAATTAATAACCAATATTTAAGATTATGAAAAAAGATTTGGCTGTTCTAATAAGTTTTTTTCTTGTTGTTGGATGCTCCGAAAAAAGGGTGGACTCTTTTTATGATGAGTCGAAATGCAGACTTGAAAAAGTGATTAAAATTCAAGAGAATGGTGTTCGATTAGAAGAACTTGATACTATTTTTACAGCAAAGATAAATGGTACAGACTCTTTATTTATGATAGGTTACAAATTTGTAATAGTAGCTAAAAATCAAAGAAAACTAAAATTTGAATACATTTATAAAAATTTACATAATCAAAAAAAGGAATTATTAATCTCAACATTGACAGAAAGAAGTATCGAAGACGGTGCAAAAGAAATACATGACAAGGTTGGTGGAAGTTATCATAATGCTTTGTTTGTTTTTGCTGCAACCTGTTTAGAGATAAAAGGAAAAGATATTAAATAACTAATTATTTATAATTATGAAGAAAGTTTTAGAAATAGGATATGCAACAATATTCGTTATCTTTATTTTTAGTGGAATCGTTTTCATTATAGTAGCTTTTGCAAAAAGTAGAAATGAATCCGAATCGTTTGAGTATTTAATTTCTGGTGCATCCTGTATTATCTTTTCATTTCTTATAATGGGTTTCTCCTACATCGTAAAAGCCTCATGCAAGTATCTTGAAAGGTGTGAAACAGAGGATAATAATATCGACGAATAATTTTCCTGTATAAGAAAATCAAGAATACTGTTTATGATTTTTCAAAAGAGATAGAAAAGAGCCTCATTTCACATAGAATGTAAGCCACTTTTACCTCAGAAAGTGGCTATTTTCGCAATGAAAGTAACAGTATTTCAAGAACACAATTGTAGGGTTAACGGTTATGCGTTAAATATTGCAACTGCAAAGATATAACTATTACGTGATGCCAAGAATCGGGCATATAAAAGGGAGCACGAAGGCTCCCAATTCGTTCTCCCGTAGCATCTCGAAGTCTAAACTGTTATTGCTGAACTTTTGTTCCATTTGTCTTTAGAGTTAAGATATCAATTCTTCTTTACTCACATTTTTCATTATGAGAATCTCGATGTGGTAAAACACTGGGGTTTATATTCCTAATCATACTTGGGTTAATTCTGTCATTCTTGGAAGCAAGTTTGGTGTAGCCCAATAATATTAGTGTCTTTGTCCTTGCAATATTGGCATCTGACATAACTCCCTTAGCATACATTATTCGTAAGGATGAAAGTGTATCACCATAATAAAATGATCTTTTATCTACGTTGTTTAGATATTTCGTTACCACACTATCCCAGCGATCTGGCTGTTCATAGACCACCAAATTAACTAAAATATGTTTGATAACGGGATTTGTTTCTTTTTCAATCTTTTCGTATATGAGGTCTGCTAATTTTGAAGAATAGATGTTGTCTTTGTACCATGTGACGATATTGTGAGGTATAGCTGACATAATATCAATTAGCAGCTGTCTTTTGTCGCCAGATTCTTTATCGAAGGTTTCATCAAGATGGAGTCTAAAATCATCGTAGCCAGCTTTGCCTTCCATAGCTAAAGCAGGAGCCATTAAATATACGACTCTAATAGTATTTAGCCAAGCATCTGTAATCGCATCAAGTAGCTTAACTTTATTTTCAGGTAGTATATAGTCACTATTTCTAAGAACTTTAGAAGCAATTCCGATCATTTCCTGAAGATAGTTTACTGAATAATTCTCCCATACTTTCCTTACGTCTTGATGAAAAGGCATGGACGGGTTATAGTTAGAATCGTCTAATGCGTCTTTAATGTTTGTTGGCAATTTTGATTGTTTGAGTTGATCATCCAATTTCTCTATTGCTTTAGTTGCTTGCTCATCTGTAATTTCAAGTCTCAAATGCTGCAATGGATTCATTTTGTCTGGTAGTCCTACTTTATCATGAACCTTTGCTATTACCTTATTGATATCTTGAATTACAACCTGTGCAGCATCGTTTTTAGTACGGTCACTTCCTGTATAAAATTCCAACACTTCTGGATAATGCGCATAATTTTCTTTTTCCAAAATAAAATTAGCAAAATCCTGTGATTTAGTCATCCGCATAGCAGCAAAATAGTATACCCAGAATGAGAACCTGAACCCATATAAGTCATTTTCATATTGACAAATTATTTGATTTCTCAATAAAATTGAAAATAGATAATTAATATCGAGTGTTATCTTTTGCTGCTTGCAAAAATCGGAAATCTTATCATAGAACTGTTTACTCCCAAAATAGTATTGCTCATTTCGAATCATTTGTTCACAATAATAGCCGATTGCAAACTCACAATCTCGAACATCTGGAAGTGATTTGTAACTTGGCACGTCTTCGTTTTCAAAAATAATTCTGAGCAGTCGTTCTATCATTGCAGTTCGATTGACAGGATTTTCATCAAAAGAATTGCTAAAGACTTCTAATAGCGAAATACAATTCAGTGGCGTCCTATGCATATTGAAGTTCTGTATATCGTCATTCAGTCTTTTCAGTACAACATCTTCCTCGCCAATCCTACGTCTTTTATTATAAACAGAAACCATATTACGCAACTGGCTCAATTGCATGGGAGCCATAAAGATAGTTGCTATTGAGAACTCCAGAAGGGATATATTCTCATTATCTACAAATGATTTCTCTAGCATCGGACACAATAGCAATAAAGGTATATTCTCATACTCTTCTTTCATGTAAGTCAGTATTCGCTTTGCGTCTTTATTATTCAAGTCCCAATTATCAAAAACAACCCATCCAACGTTTTCCTTCTTTGCGCCAAAAGCCTCCAACTGTCGCTTTATACCTTTTTCTATTTTACTTGCTTTTATTATTTGGCAGTCAAGGAACAAACCAAACACTTTTTTTTCTTTCCATAGTCTTAGCAAGAAATGCCAGCCAAAGGAAGATAATCCATATTGAGCGGGCGTGACAATCTTCAAGCTTTTACCTGTATTCATGATGTCGTCTTCTGAATACAAGTCTTTCTTGTTGAAAGTAAATGCTCTATCAAATCTATTCAGACTAAAATAACGATCAATCCAGACCAACGACTCATCGCCATAAACAGCCATTGTATCGCGGAATCGTTCTTCAAGCATCAATCGAATAGGATCATTTATCTTCTGTTTATTGTTTGACACTTCAACAACACCATCCTCCCCATCTGTGAAATTAAGCCCTTTTTTGAAGCAATTTCTTGCCCCGAACCATTCTCGATAGATAATCTTTTCCACATGGTCATTATCAAGTTCTAATATGCAATAACCCAATTGGTCTGCTTTATCAGTATACAACTGAGGAGCTTGACACCATACGAAAGTTTCCTTCTTTACCTGATTACAGAGAATATTCTGATGATGGGTATGACCTGTGAGTAACAAATCGAAATTTGTTCTAAGTAATTTTGTGAGTTCATTATCAGCCCATTCGGCAAGAAATGGTAAAGGATGGTGCATCATTAGGATTTTCTTCTTGGAATTCTTTTGTACCCAGTCATATAAGTTTCGTGTATCGATATTTAGTCTTCTTTCATCGTCTTTCAACTTTGGATATTCGTTCCACTCATATCCAGAAAACGACGTTAAAGCACTATTCAGACAATACAAACTCCATTCATCATTGATTTCAACGGAAAAACCAATCAGACCTTGACTTGAATTAGGTAAATATTGTTCTACAAAATGTTTATAATTGGTAAATTTTTCAATAAAAATAGCCCCCTGTTGCCCATTTATCAAATTATCAAATCGGTCTTCGGTAAATCTTTGATTAACTAGAGGTGCATAAATCTCTTTATTATCAATAACCCATTGGCGCTGACAATCATGATTGCCAGGAACACATATTATTTTTTCAACAGGAATTCCATATGTAATTAACTTGCTAATAATCTTGTCATAGAATGCTTGATAGCTGACAGCCTCATCAGCAGCTTGAACAAGATCTCCACCAATCAGCACATATACATCGTTATATTGCAAGGTAATGAGTTGCTGCTTCACATCCTCACAAAACGCTTTTATCACAGCACCTTCATTCTCAGGTTTGTTGCCTGTCAAGTGAATATCAGAGAAATATATAAGAATTGTTTTCATAACTCTATTGCTTTTTAAATTATTCTTTTTCACTCTATTTGCATCATTATAATATAAGATAAGTTTTAACCTCCCTTGTTATTATAGTTCCTCCAATATCTTCATCAATCTTCCAAGTTCTGAGTAAGTATAATCCCTTCCCAATGAAAGTTTTTCCTCCATAGAGTGAACGGCATTGGCTGTAGCAGTCGCTAATGAACCACCATTGCGTTCTAAGTAACTATGCAAGCCCTTGCTCTTAATGAAAAAGTCTATCGTTTTCCTATATTCTACACACTGGTTCAAATCTTTCAGCAGCGACTCTTGATCCTCGTATGGGCGTGATGTGTAGCGGAAATAATAAAGGAAAAACAGTTCTGTGCAGCGATGGGTCTCGAAAAACTCGACCTCGCAATATATACCTTTCCTGGGCTTGTTGATTGGGTTGGCATATCTCGCCTTTAATCTTTGATAATGTGTATGTTCAGGTTCCTTGTCCTTCGTGTCCATGTCAATAATGCAAAAAATATGGCTGTAGCCCATAGCAATGCCCTCTTCTATTTTCGTTTCAAGTTCCTTGAGGTTTGTATGTTTTGGATAGTCTGGTCTTATGGTAAGACGTTTAAACACATCGCACAAGGACTTGAAGTAGAAAAACTCTGTTGGTCCTTCTCCCAAAATCAGTGCTGTTTGTCGTAGTTTCCCCATATTAGTCCTCCAGATTTATAAAGATACTACCCAGTTCTGGCTTTGCTCCCAAGCGGCCAATGCGATAAGAATTATATAGCGAGAGATTCTTGTGCAAGCCAAATGAATCTCCACGAGAATACTCAGACGAAGCAGTCTCTTTGTTCTTCTCAACAAACCACACAACACCTCTGTTCTCGTTGATTAGATCCTGAGAAAGGAGTGTCGTTTCTTGACTAGTGATAATCAGTTGTGATTTCTCTGAGTTGAAAATGAAAACATTAAGATAGTAATACAACAGGTCGTTGTGCAAATCCTCACCTAATTCATCCAGATAATATACATGAGAACTTGTTACCATATCGTATAGGGCATCCAAGATGCGTATGTATTTTAAGGTACCTTTTGACTGCCATTTAAGAGGAACATCAAAATCGCCATTGATAGAATGATTGACAAATGCCACAGTATCTGCTGTCGGTTTAAGCAATGCTTCCTTCATTTCTTCAGGAATGTTCTCCTTTTGAATGCGCTCACGATATTCCGCAGGCACAAAACGATCTTCTACAATAGGCCGATACTCCACGATGTTCAAATCAGCCTTTTGTAGCATTGTGTTATAGAACTTACGCTTCTTTGGATTATTATAAGCATTCTTTAATATCTCAACAAAACCTTTTTGTCCATCACCGTCCACTTCATGATAATTATCCATAATCCAACTATGAAGCACATTGAATGGAGCGATGTCTTCTGTTAAGGCGGCTTTTCTGCAAACAGACAGAACACTATGGTTGTTCAACGTATTCTCACGAATACTGTCTTGAGTCTTGGCGAGTAATTGTAAACTGGGGCCAAACTTAATATCTGCCTGTATATTCTCACCTACAAAATGACGTTCATAAAATAAGGCCTTTGATTTGTTGGGATAATAGTATAGGTATTCACTCAATATATATTTCTCATTAAACGACACGTCATAATCATATCTGATACCATTAGCATAGAATGAGACGTGCATTTCAATAGGATCATCCTTTGTGAGAATGAAGGGAATACTGCGATTAATTCTTTCGTTAGCATCTGATTTGGGCAATACCAGTAAACGAAATGCTTCATTTAAAGCGAGTAGCATATTTGATTTTCCAGAAGCATTTGAACCATATAGGATACCTAATTTATACAAGAACACCCCTTCGTCAACTTCTGTAACAAGTTCCGACGAGGGACCCTTAGCCAAGAAACTCAATTCTTGCTTGTCGCGAATGGAAAGGTAATTCTTTACCCCAAAATCTCTAATCATAGATACTGTATTTATACTATTATCGTAATTACGCTACAAAAATATATAATATTTTCTTTGTAAACAAATAATATTTTGCAAAATTCGTAGAAAAACTACATTTTAGTTATATTTTATAATAATTTAACTTTACAGGAACGCCTTGTAATATGATCTTAAAATCGAAAAGCCATTCAATATCAAAAAGACGTCAAGTTCTGACTTGGTCATCATTCCAAAATGAACTGCCATGAAAGGTGCGGGATTTTCATTTCTTGTTATCTGCGAAGATAGTAAATATCTTTGTAAGTCGCAAGGATTTCAATAGAAAATTGAGAAAGAATGGTTTTTTCCTAGACTGCACTCTAAAACTTTTTCCTCCGAAGGGGAAAAAGTTCTGCTCCGAAGAGGAGTAAAAAAAATGCAACCTATATGTTTGGCACTCGTAAATTATATACTTAGCCATCAAAAGTAATATACTTACGCATTGTAAACTATATACTTTGTGCGTGGTGATGTGCATCCCCCAAATCTAAAAGTTGGTACAAAATATCGGTTTTTCTTTATTTATCATTATCTTTGCACTTGCAAGTGCAAAGGTATGAACAAAGTTAGGATTACAGCGATACGCCAGACAGTCTATTCTGATTTGATGGCTAAATACGAGAACCCCATCGAGCATACATGTGATGTCAGGGAGGGGCAACAATGGATCTCTGAGAATGGTGAATGTCCAAAAGGGATGTGTCCTTCTGCATGGTACTCCATGCGGGAGTTTGTGGAATCGTTGGCCAAAGGTGAGGGTAACTTCTACGACGGATGGATGAAAAATCCTATGAGTGCAATGATTAGTTGCAATGATGGCTTCCGTCCGTTCAGTTTCTTTATAGAAGTGATTGAGTAATTTTTTTGTAATTTGTTTTGTTTTACTCCCGATTTTTATTATCTTTGCCAACATAATTGAAAACTAATAACTATAAGACAATATGGATTTATTAATGATTCTGCAGCTCCTCATCGTATTAGGAGCATTGTGGGTAGGCTCTCGTTATGGCAGTCTTGCCCTTGGTGCTATTTCCGGTATAGGATTGGCTCTTTTGGTTTTCGGTTTCGGATTGAAACCTGGTAATCCACCTACTGATGTGATTTATATCATCATTGCTGCCGTAACCTGTGCCGGTATTATGCAGGCTTCAGGAGGTATGGACTGGTTGATACAGATTGCAGAACGACTGTTGCGTAAGCATCCTGATCGTATCACGTTCCTGGCTCCGCTATGTACTTTCTTCCTGACGGTATTGGTTGGTACGGGTCACGTGGTATATACCTTGATGCCAATTATTTGCGACATTGCATTGAAGAAAGGCATTCGTCCGGAGCGTCCTTGTGGTGTGGCATCCATTGCTTCACAGGTAGGTATCACTTGCTCGCCTATTGCTGCTGCTGTTGTTGCCTTTGTGACCATTTCTAATGCAAACCACTTCGACATCACCATTCCTCGTGTGCTGATGATTAGTATCCCTGCTTGTCTGTGTGGATTGATGGCTGCCGCCGCCGCCAGTTACCATCGTGGTCTCGATCTCGACAAAGATCCGCAGTTCCAGGCAAAGATAAAGGACCCCGAGCAGTATAAGTATATCTATGGCTCATCGGCTACCACGCTCGACAAGGAGATTCCGCAGTCAGCAAAGAATGCTGTATTCATCTTCCTCGGTGCCCTTCTGGTCATCGTTATATTTGCTGCTTTCCCGGATATCCTGCCAGAATATAAGCAGGTACAGGCCATAAAGGGAGCAGAAGACCTGACGTTAGCAAGTGGAGAAGTAATCACAGCCAAAGAACTGGCAAAGGCTGGCGTTGTGGTGAGTGGCTTCACGGAGCATGGTATGGTCGATCTGAAGATGAATATTGTCATCCAGATTGTGATGATTATGGCCGCTGCCCTGATGATTATCTTCTGTAAAGCATCACCGAAGAAAGCGGTGGCAGGTCCTGTGTGGCAGTCTGGTATGGTGGCCGTTGTTGCCATCTATGGTATCGCATGGCTGGCTGACACCTATTTCTCCAACTATATGAGTACGATGCAGACCTTGTTAACGGATATCGTCAAGGAATATCCTTGGTCGATAGCCATTGTTTTCTTCCTGGTATCTGTACTCATCAACTCACAGGGTGCCGTTGTCGTTGCCATGTTACCCCTCGCCTACTCGTTGGGTATTGCAGGACCAGTGCTGTTGGGTGTGCTGCCCTCAGTATACGGTTACTTCTTCATCCCGAACTATCCCTCGGATATTGCAACGGTGAACTTCGACCGATCTGGTACCACCGTTATTGGTAAATACCTGCTGAACCACTCCTTTATGATGCCTGGTCTGATATGTGTATTTACCTCGACCATCGTCGCCTATCTGTTATCGATGGTCTTCTACTAAAAAGTAAAAAAGGATGTAGCTCGGCTACATCCTTTTCTTTTTCCATTTCAGTTTTGGAACCTTGACGACTTGTCCTTCTTTCAATTCCGTATCAGGTTTCATGTTGTTGTAGACTTCCATATAGCAGGACATCCCCTCGCCTAACTCCCGACGGGCTATACGTGATAAGGTCTCTCCTTTACGGGCTTTCACCTCATGGTCGGTACCGACAATATGATAGGCACCTGTGCGCACACGGGCATCCATAGCCTCGTATTTCTTCCAGACAGGCTCTTCTGAAGATTCTTTCTTCACCTCTTCTTTCTTAGGTTCTTCCGTTTTTGATTCTTCTTTCTTCGACTCAGGTGCAGGTTGGTCGGTTTCAGAAAGCGTTTCTATAGCAGTCGCTGTTGTGTCGGCCGATAGATCTTCGATGCTGTCTGTCACAATCACGTCAGGAGTAGTGGCGGGCTTTTCTTTTGCAGGGAAGAAAGAGTCTTCATGTTGTCCATACCAGTATCCTCCGTATGCCGATGCAGCCATCAGGGCAAGTGTCAATAGTACATACCCCAGAGTTTTCTTCCAGGAACTTGACTCTTCGTCTTCGATATAAACAGGTTCTTCTTTCTCCTCTTCCTCTTCTTCAACTTGAGAAGTAGCCTCTTCTTCTTGCTTCTCTAAAGGAGCTTCGTCAACGACTTCCATCAAAGGTTGCATCACGACGCTTTCCTCCACTTTCTCCTCTATGACCTCTTCAGGTTTTTCCTCTATAATCTCTTGAGGTTTCTCCTCGATTGTCTCTTCGACTTTCTCCTCAACAACAGGTGTTTCAACCACTGTTACGGGTTGTTCGTCTATGGCATCTACTTCTGCCAGTTCCTCTTCCGTGAGGTCATCAGATAAATCTTCAAACTCTACACCCTCATTCAGAATAACAGTTTCAAACTGGGAGAACGGTTTGTTTACCAGTTCTTTCATCGTAGCATCTGGCGTGAAAGTGATTTTAGCATGACTATCAATCATCACACGCTCACCAGTACGCACACTGACACTCTCACGAGCCTCGACACGAATCATCTTAAAGGTACCAAGTCCCTTGATCTTCACCAGTTCCTCGTCATTGAGTCGTTGCTGGATAATCTCAAACATCGTTGCTGCAAACTGGTTGGCTTCCTTTGCCGTCAGTTTGTTTTTCTCCACGAGGATCTTGGCTATCTCCTGTATTGTCATCTTTCCCATCGTCAACGTCCTCCTTTCAGTTTATCTTTCCAAGTCTGGTTGGGCTTGAAGTTTAACACCAGTTTGGGTGGAACGAGCATACGCTGTCCTGTAGACGGATTGACGATGATACGTTCCATCTTCTTCTTCGTTTCAAAGACGCCAAAGTTTGGCACGATGATACTGTTGTCGGTGATAAAAGCATCACTCATTGCCGTGATGATGTTGTTCACCAGTTTCTGGGTGTCCTTCTGGTCATACCCAGTACGTTCTGACAGTACACTGATAAAATCCTTGTTATTCATATCTTGTAGTTGCGTATAAGTCAAATTCTTCGGCATCTGTTATCTTCACATCATAGAATGCTCCGATTGTCAATGGCTCATCAATGGGAATCAGTACCTCGGGGTCGACTTCAGGGGAACAGAATTCCGTGCGTCCCACATACCAGTCACCTTCTGTACGGTCGATAATGACTTTCATCACCTGTCCCACTTTCTCGCCTTCTATCTCTGCACTGATATGCTGTTGGATGCGCATCAGGCGGTCAAGGCGAGCCTGTTTGACATCAGTAGGTACATCGTCTTGATAATGGGTTGCTGAATAGGTACCGTCTTCTTCTGAATAGGCAAAGGCTCCCATTCGCTCAAAGCGAGCCCAACGAGTGAAATCAAGCAGTTCCTGATAGTCTTCATCAGTCTCTCCAGGGAAGCCCACCATCAATGTGGTACGCAGATGGATGCCAGGAACCTCCTCACGGATCTTATTGATGAGTTCGTAGGTCTGTTCTTTGGTCACATGACGCTGCATACGCTCCAGCATGTGGTCGCTGATATGTTGCAGGGCAATATCCAGATAGTTGCAGATATTCTTGTTTTCTCGCATCACCCGTAACAAATCCCATGGGAAATGGGCAGGATAGGCATAATGCAAACGAATCCATTCTACTCCCTCTATGGCAGCCATGCGTTCTATCAGTTCTGCGATATGTTGTTTGCCGTCGATATCGATACCATAGTAAGTCAACTCCTGGGCGATGACTTGAAACTCTTTTGTTCCTTGGCTGACCAGATAGCGTACCTCATCAAGAATCTCTTCCATCGGACGACTCTGATGCCTGCCCGTAATCAGGGGAATAGCACAATAGGCACAATGTCGGTCACAGCCCTCACTGATCTTGATATATGCATAATGGCGAGGAGTGGTAAGATGTCTATGGTAATCTCTCACCTCTTGCTTCTCACCTCTCACCTCTAAATCACTCAACAATTCCTTATAATTAAACTTCCCATACCAGCCATCTACCTCAGGAATCTCCTGTTCAAGGTCTGCCAAGTAACGTTCAGACAAGCAGCCCATTACATAAAGTTTCTGAAGTCTTCCTTCTGTCTTTGCCTGCGCAAATTCTAGGATAGTATCAATACTCTCCTGCTTGGCATCCTCGATGAAACCACAGGTATTGATGACAGCAATCTCTCCATGAGGATCCTCACTGTCATGCGTCACCTGATAACCATGAGATTCGAAGAGTCCCATCAGTTTCTCACTGTCAACGAGATTCTTCGAACACCCTAAGGTGATGAAATCTATGGTCGGTTTCTTAGTCATTCTTAAAGAGTGAATCCACAAACTGGCGCTTGTTAAACAATTGGAGGTCTTCCATACCTTCACCCAGTCCGATATACTTCACGGGCACTTTCAATTGGTCGCTGATGCCAATTACGACACCACCTTTAGCCGTTCCATCGAGTTTAGTAATAGCAAGAGAGGTGATCTGAGTAACGGCAGCAAACTGTTTTGCCTGCTCAAAAGCATTCTGTCCGGTAGAACCGTCAAGCACAAGCATCACTTCATCAGGAGCCTCTGGCAGAATCTTCTTCATGACATCCTTGATCTTTTTCAACTCGTTCATGAGTCCCACCTTGTTATGCAGACGACCAGCAGTATCGATGAGTACTACGTCAGCATCATTTGCTTTGGCAGAACTCAACGTATCGAAGGCAACAGAGGCAGGATCGCTGCCCATCTGCTGTTTAACAACGGGTACCCCTACTCTTTCTCCCCAGATGCACAACTGCTCTACAGCAGCCGCACGGAAGGTATCTGCCGCACCAAGGTATACTTTCTTGCCAGCCTGTTTAAACTGCCAGGCGAGCTTACCGATGGTGGTTGTCTTCCCCACACCATTCACACCTACAACGAGAATGACGTATGGCTTATGGTCTGTGGGCAAGTCCCAGTTGTCATTGTCTTCTGTATTGTTCTCTGCCAACAAGGCAGCAATCTCGTCACGAAGGATATCATTCAGTTCGCTGGTGCCGACATATTTGTCTCGTGCCACACGCTCCTCAATACGATGTATGATTTTCAAGGTGGTATCTACACCTACGTCACTGGTGATCAGCACCTCTTCCAAATCGTCCAACACATCGTCATCTACCTTCGATTTACCTGCTACAACACGAGCCAGTTTATCGAATACACTCGACTTGGTTTTCTCCAAACCCTTGTCAAGCGTCTCTTTCTTATCCTTGTTGAAAAATCCAAATATTCCCATTATTGATCAATAATTTCCGATTTCATCAGCAAAGGTACTGTAAAAAATCGAGTTAACGAAGAGAATATGAATAAAAAAAGCCGAAACCCTTAAAAGATTTCGGCTTTTTCTATATAGAATAAATAATATTAGTTCTTGAAGAAGTCCTTAACAGCCTCGTTAGGAACCATCTGCTCGTCGAAGATGTAAGCACCTGTCTTAGGGCTCTTAACCATCTTGATCACCTTTGTGTATGCGCGACCATCCTTTGAACCTTCATGGAGGGTAGCAACGGTTTTCTTTGCCATGCTTTAAATAGATTATTTAATCTCCTTGTGCACAGTCATGCGCTTCAGGATGGGGTTATACTTCTTCAGTTCCATTCTCTCAGGAGTGTTCTTACGATTCTTGGTCGTAATATAACGGCTTGTTCCGGGAAGTCCACTCTCTTTCATCTCAGTGCACTCCAAGATTACCTGAACACGATTGCCCTTAGCTTTCTTGCCTGCCATAATTATTAGTCTCCTATTACTTTAATGTCTTTCCAATCTACATATCCTTTAGCAACAGCCTGCTTCAGGGCAGCGTCAAGACCTACTTTGTTAATCATACGCAGACCAGCGGCGCTGATCTTCAACTGAATCCAGCAATCCTCCTCTACATAGTAGAACTTCTTGCTGAACAGGTTTACATCAAAGACGCGCTTTGTGCGGTGCTTTGAGTGCGACACGTTATTACCACGCTGTGCCGTCTTTCCCGTAATCTGACAAATTTTAGACATTTCTATCTACTTTTACTTGTTCCTAAAATATAACTTACTCCAAACAGGGTGCAAAGGTACGAAAAAGTTTAGAGTTAAGAGTTTAAAGTTCAGAGTTTTCTCTAACTATTAATATTTTTTAACTATCTACTTCCGTCTTTGTCTCTGCTTTCAGGAATTCAAGGAACAATTCCATTGCTCTGTTGGTTGCAATGGCAAGGTTGATATCACGTCCGTGATCCTCTTCTACCTTGATTGTCACCTGATTCTCTGGAGTACCGCAAGCCAGCCAAATGGTACCGATGGGAATGTCTTTTGTTCCGCCCGTTGGACCTGCAAATCCAGTTGCAGCAATGGCATAATCCGTGTTCAAGGCCTTGCAGGCACCCTTTACCATCTGACATGCCACTTCTTCACAGACAGCTGTCTGTTCTACAAGAACCTGTGGGTCAACGCCAAGGAGTCTTTCCTTGATTTCATCGACATACGAAACGATGCCACCCTTAAAATATTTCGAGGCACCAGGTACAGCAATCAGGGCTTCAGCAATACGTCCACCCGTGCAACTTTCAGCCGTTCCAACGGTCTTTTCCATTTCCCACAGCAGTTGGCTAACCTCCCTGCTGATAACCTTGCTTTCAAAATCCATATCTTCTTGTTTTTCGTTATACCGTTTTTACGTTATATCGTTATTACAACTATTTAAAAGTGACTTTCGAGAATGCTGGCGCATCAATCGGACAAGTCTCTCCATCCAGATATTTATAGTAGCCCACAATACCGATCATAGCGGCATTATCAGTGGTATAGCTGAACTTAGGAATATAGATGGTCCAACCATATCGCTTGGCATGATCATGGAAAGCATTACGCAGTCCGTTATTCGCACTCACACCACCAGCCACAGCCACATGTTTGATACCTGTCTGCTTCACTGCCAACTTCAGTTTCTTCATCAGAATATCCACAATCGTCCATTCCAACGAGGCAGCGATATCTTCTTTATGATGCTCAATGAAATCAGGATCGTCCTCAATCCATTTCCGCAGATTATAGAGGAAGGATGTCTTCAGACCAGAGAAGCTATAGTCGAGTCCTGGTATATGAGGTTCAGCAAACTGGAATGCCTTCGGATTACCTTGACGTGCCAGACGGTCGATGATAGGACCACCGGGATAACCCAGTCCCATTACTTTTGAACACTTATCAATAGCCTCACCTGCTGCATCATCGATGGTCTGACCGAGCACTTCCATATCATTATAGGCATTGACCTTTACGATCTGCGAATTACCTCCACTCACTAACAGACAAAGGAAAGGCAATGGCGGAATATTTGAGCATTCTCTCACCTCTCCATCCTCACCTCTCACCTCTTCTTTGATGAAGTGTGCCATCACGTGACCCTGTAGATGATTGACATCGATGAGAGGAATACCTAAAGAACGAGCAAAGCCCTTGGCAAAACTCACTCCTACTAACAAGGAGCCCATTAGTCCGGGACCTCTGGTAAAAGCGATAGCAGTCAGTTGTTCTTTGGTGATACCCGCCTTTTTGATGGCTTGGTCAACCACTGGTACTACATTCTGCTGGTGTGCCCTAGAAGCCAGTTCGGGCACCACGCCTCCGTAGGCCTCATGTACAGCCTGTGATGCCGTCACGTTCGACAACAGTACTCCATTCTTTAGCACTGCTGCACTCGTGTCGTCACAACTCGACTCTATACCTAATATATATATATCCTTTGTTATCACGTTATTACGTTATACCGTTATTACGATTTTTTTTAATATGACAAAATCTCAAGTCCGTTTTCTGTCATCAACAAGGTATATTCCCACTGGGCAGAGGGTTGTTCGTCTTCGGAGATGACTTCCCATCCGTATGGATCGTCAGCATCAATAAACACTTTCCATGTGCCCATATTAATCATCGGCTCAATGGTGAATACCATACCAGGAACGAGAAGCATCCCGTCTCCTTTTTGTGCGAAATGGCAGACTTCTGGTTCTTCATGGAACTTACACCCTACTCCATGGCCACACAGGTCACGTACTACACCGTAATGGTATTTCTTGGCATGTTTCTCGATAGCCTTACCAATGGCATTCACATAACCCCAAGGTTTTGCTGCCTCCATTCCAATCTCAAGACATTCCTTCGTCACCTTTACCAGTTGTTCCTTTTCAGGTGTTGTCTTACCAATGATGAACATACGCGAGGCATCCGCATAGTAACCGTCGAGGATGGTAGTGAAATCGACATTGATGATGTCACCCTCCTCTAAGATATCTGTTGCCTTGGGAATACCGTGACATACCACTTCGTTAATACTCGTGCAGACGCTCATCGGAAATCCCTCGTAGTTCAGACAGGCTGGTATAGCTCCGTGTTTCTCACAGTAGTCACGACAGATTTGGTCAATTTCTAAGGTTGACATACCTGGACGAATAGCCTGTGCTACAGCATCCAGTACACCTGTGTTTACTACGCCGGCACGACGGATACCCTCTATCTGTTCTGGTGTTTTGATCAGTTCACGTGTAGGCACCAGTGCCCCTTTGTTCTCCAAGTACATAATGCGCTTGTCGAACTCCGAAGGTTGTTCTCCTGGTTTACAATGCCATCTTCTCTTTACCATATCGGGTGCAAAATTACTACTTTTTTTTTATTTGGCACGGTATTTGCAAAAGAAAAGTCATACGATAATAAACAAAAACAATTATAAGTATGCAAAAAGGTAATATCGGGGTTACAACAGAGAACATCTTCCCCGTCATTAAAAAGTTTCTCTATTCCGATCATGAGATATTCCTGCGTGAGATGGTCAGCAATGCCGTTGATGCCACTCAGAAGTTGAAAACCCTCAAGGAACAAGGTGAGTTCAAAGGTGAGTTGGGCGACCTGACCGTTCATATCAGCGTTGACACAGACAAGGGCACTATCACTATTTCCGATCGTGGTATCGGTATGACCGAAGAGGAAATCGACAAGTATATTAATCAGATTGCCTTCTCGGGTGTGAACGATTTCTTGGAGAAGTATAAGGACAATGCCAACAATATCATTGGACACTTCGGACTGGGCTTCTACTCTTCGTTCATGGTTTCGAAGAAGGTGGAGATTATCACCAAGTCTTACAAAGAGGATGCTAAGGCCGTGAAATGGTCGTGTGATGGTAGTCCTGCTTATGAGATCGATGAGGCAGAGAAGGAAGATCGTGGAAGTGATATCATCCTCTATCTTGATGACGACTGCAAGGAGTTCTTGGAGAAGCAGAAAATTCAGGAACTGCTGACGAAATACTGTAAGTTCATGGCAGTGCCCATCGCTTTCGGCAAGAAACAGGAATGGTCGAGCGATGAAAAGAAGATGGTGGATACCGCTGAGGATAATATCATCAATAACGTGGAACCACTATGGACGAAGGCTCCCTCTGGTTTGAAAGACGAGGACTACAAGTCATTCTATCGCACCCTCTACCCCATGCAGGACGAACCGATGTTCTGGATTCACCTGAATGTGGACTATCCCTTCAACCTGACGGGTATCCTCTACTTCCCACGCATCAAGTCGAACATCGACCTGCAGCGTAATAAGATTCAGTTGTATTGCAATCAGGTCTTCGTCACCGATCAGGTAGAAGGCATCGTTCCTGAGTTCCTGACACTGCTGCATGGTGTTATCGATTCTCCGGATATCCCTCTGAACGTATCCCGTTCTTATCTGCAGAGCGACCGTGATGTGAAGAAGATATCTACCTATATTACGAAGAAGGTGGCAGACCGTTTGCAAGCTATCTTTAAGGAAGACCGTAAGCAGTATGAGGAGAAATGGGACGACCTGAAACTCTTCATCAATTACGGTATGCTGAGTGAGGAGAGTTTCTACGACCGTGCCAAAGACTTCGCACTTCTGAAGGACACAGAAGGCAAATATTTCACTTTTGACGAGTATAAGACACTCATTGAGGGTGCTCAGAAAGATAAGGACGATACTCTTGTCTATCTCTACGCTACCGATAAGGAAGAGCAGTATAGTTACATTCAGGGTGCCAAGGATAAGGGCTATTCGGTATTGCTGCTTGACGGACAACTCGACGTACCTGCCATCCAGATGCTGGAGCAGAAGTTTGAGAAGAGCCGTTTCACTCGTGTCGACTCTGATATCATTGAGCGACTGATTGTCAAAGATGATGCTCCAAAGTCTACCCTGTCAGACGATGAGTCTGCCAATCTGTCATCGGTGTTCCGTTCTCAGATGCCAAAGATTGAAAAGACAGAGTTCATGGTTGAGGTACAGTCGTTGGGTGCTGAGGCTCGTCCCGTGGTCATCACACAGAATGAGTATATGCGTCGTATGAAGGAGATGAGTCGCTTCCAGCCTGGAATGAACTTCTATGCCCAGATGCCCGACTCCCTGAACCTTGTATTAAACAGCGATCATCCGCTGGTAAAGCGTGTATTGGATGATTGTAAGTCGTCTACGGAAGAAGCTCTAAAACCCATCGAGGCTGAATTGAAGGGACAGGAGGCTCGTTTGGCAGCCATCCGTCAGGCTCAGGAAAAGAAGAAGGCAGAAGAGTTGACACAGGATGATAAAGATATGAAGGCTGACTGCGAGAAGGCCGTCCAAGAACAGAAGGACAAGAAACAAGAGGTGCTTAGCGGTTTCGCTGCTAAGAACGATATCATTCATCAGTTGATTGACCTTGCCCTCTTGCAGAACGGTATGCTGAAGGGTGAAGCCCTTGATCAGTTCCTGAAGCGTAGTGTAGACCTGATAAAGTAATCACGATATCCATCAAATAAAAAGAGAGAACCGTTGTTGTTCTCTCTTTTTTGTTGTTTAGAAACCGAACTCGGATTCCAAGTCTGAGCCATCCGGGGAATCTTGCGCCTTCATACAGAATGGAACACACAATAACATTGCCAGGATGACATATCCTCGCCTAGTCCTCTCTCTCATAAGTTTGTTTAGTTTACCCATCAAATTGTGTTGTCTTTTTTAGATTTTCAAAAATGGTTGATCTATATCGGTTTACGATTTGCTTGCAAAAATAGGGATAGTTTTCCAAATCACCAAATTCTATCTAAAAAGATTTTCTTCAAATATATGGAAGAAAAAAATCATCATTCATAGTTCAAAATTCATAATTATATTGTACCTTTGCTCCCATTAACTTAAAATTGTGAAAAATGAAAAGAATAATGATGACAACAGTCCTGCTGCTCACAGTAGTGATGGGACTTCAGGCACAGAGTATAGTGGGAACATGGGAAACTGTTATAGAGACTGACGATAATGACAAGGTTACCGTTGACGTTACTTTCGAACAGGGAAACGATGTCTTAATAAAGGGACAACTTAAAATCGGAGAGGGTGAAGAAGGTACCATGGTGATGTCAGTTACCTTTCCTGGCACCTATCAACAGAACGGACAAACGCTTACGCTGAATTTCGATGCCAACAAAGGTAAGATAAATATTGACGAAGCCATCTTTCCCAAAGAGGTAGAAGACCTATTAGCAGATGACCCCGATAAGAGGAAGGATGTCTTGAAGATGATGCAGGATCAAGTTGACGAGAGTCTGGCTAAAGAACTCGGCGACTCACTGCCCTTGGACGGCGACCTAACCATCGTCAAACTGACAGACACAGAGTTGGTGCTTAATGACGGTGATGATAACGTTACATTCACGAAAGTGAAATAAAGTAGGAAAATAATGAAGAGAATACTGATTGCCATGATGTTGATGCCATTCGCCTGTGTGACGGCAAAGAAGTGTCCTATCTTGCCGGAAACGACACAGATTTCCTATACCACCTATACCAATTCGGGGACAGCCATCAATCAGACGTATGAGATAAGCGACAGCCTGATTGTATGGAAATACACGGACTATCGAAATGGCGTGAAGAAGACAGACGAACGGAAAATCAACAAACAGGAATATGAGAAGTTGGTCAAGGAACTCTCTGCCATCAGCTTCTCCGTGAAAAAGAACGATTCTCCAGAAGCTGGTGGCGAAGGATGGGGTTGCTCTTTCTATAAAAACGGGGAGCGCTATCTTTCGTTTAATTGTCTCGACTACTTCTCAGGAGACTATCAGAAGGCTCTGACACTCATCGAGCAGTTTGTCAAGAGCCACCCCATCGCATCAGAATAGAAAGAAACAGAAAAGATAAAAGGATTGTTTAGTAAAGGATATATAAATGAAAAAGATTGTTTTCATCATGTCGTTGCTGTGGATAGGTATGGCAGCGACAGCTCAAGAGCATCACAAACATCATTACAACCATGAACATCCGTCGGACTCTACCGACGTATTCTATCGTCACCTGAAACTGAACGAACTGACGGTGACGGGTGTAACGGGAGATACAAAACTCAAGCACTCCACAGCACCTATCTCGATAGTGTCGGGTAAGGAGTTGAGACAAACGACTTCCACCAATATCATCGATGCCATCGCCCATCAGCCTGGTGTGTCGCAGATAACGACAGGCAGTGGTATTTCGAAACCAATCATTCGTGGCTTGGGCTACAACCGCATCATCGTGATGAACGAAGGCATCCGTCAGGAAGGTCAGCAATGGGGCGATGAACATGGTATCGAGATAGATGCACAGAACGTGAATTCGGTAGAGATACTGAAAGGTCCTGCATCCCTGATGTATGGCAGTGATGCAATGGCTGGCGTGTTGATCCTGCATGGCAGTCCTATTCAGCCAGAAGGTGAGATGAAAGCCTCCATATCAACAGAATACCAGACGAACAACGGACTCTTCGACTACTCGTTGAACTTCGCAGGCAATCAGAAGGGCTTCGTCTGGGATGCACGTTTCTCCGACAAATACGCCCACGCCTATAAGAATAAATACGACGGCTACGTACCTGGTTCGCAGTTCAGCGAAAGGGCTGGTCGGTTGATGATAGGATTGAACAAGCATTGGGGACATACACATCTGACGTGGACCGCTTTCCATCAGACTCCCAGTATCGTAGAGGGCGAAAGGGATGAAGCTACAGGTGAGTTGGTTCGTGGTGAAGGATTCACGGATCATGGTTATGGAAAAACATTGCCGTTCCAGCAAATCAAACACTATAAAGCCGTCTGGGACAACTCGCTGAACCTGCCAAAAGGTTGGTTGAAGGCTATCATTGGCTATCAACAGAATCGTCGCCAAGAGTTCGAGGAAAGTGAAGACGAGTATGAACTCTATTTCAAACTCCACACCATTACCTACGACGTACGCTATCTGACACAGGAGTTTAACGGATGGAAGATGGCTGGAGGCATTAACGGTATGTGGCAGCAGTCACTGAATCTGGGTGAGGAATCGCTGATTCCAGAATACAAGCTCTTCGACTTCGGTGCCTATGCTACCGTCAGCAAGACACTGAAAGACTTCACACTGAATGGCGGTCTTCGCTTCGATCATCGCCATCTGGACTTCCACTCACGTAATTTCAGTGGTGTAACTGGTAGCATTGGTGCTGTATGGAATGCCAGCGAACACTTAAACGTGCGTCTGAACATAGCTCGTGGTTTCCGTGCTCCAAATATGAGTGAACTGGGCAGCGACGGCATCCACGAGGGAACGATACGCTACGAAATGGGGAACCCCGACCTGAAGCCAGAATACAGTTGGCAGGCTGACTTAGGGCTCGACTTCACATCGAAGTATGTGTCTGCCCAGGTGGCACTCTTCGCCAATCGTATCGAGAACTATATCTTTGCCAAGCGCATCGATCTCGTCAAAGAGGAAGGCTTCCGTACCTACGAATATACACAGGGAGACGCCCGACTGCTGGGCTTCGAGGTTGGCATAGACTTCCACCCCATCCATAGCCTCCACATCCAGAACACGTTCTCATATGTCGATGCCCAACAGATGCATGCCCCTGAGGATGCCAAATATCTACCTATGACACCTGCTCCCCGTTGGACGTCAGAACTGAAATACGAATTGACGCACCACGGACATACTATGCTAAACAATGCCTATGTGGCATTAGGTTTGGAGTGTTACCTCGCACAGAACCATTATTATAAGGTGGATGATACTGAGACGCGCACACCCAGTTATACACTGATAAGTCTTTCGGCGGGTACTGATTTAAATATCCGCCACAAGAAGATGGCTGAGATCTATATCACTGCAGAGAATCTACTGAACCGTGCTTACCAGAATCATTTAAGTCGTCTGAAATACTGCGACATCAATAATGTGACAGGACGTCAGGGTGTCTATAACATGGGACGCAATGTGGTGTTTAAGGTAATAGTACCAATACAGTTCTAATCATCCCAACACTCTATTCTCCTAAATTATGTTGCAAAGTTAGTTTTTTTGAGGGATTTTCGTTATCTTTGCAAACAAAATTAAAAAGAAACAAGATGAAAAGAATCCTCGTTTTAGTATGTATCGCTTCCACAGTGGTGGTTGGCAACGCACAAGAAAAACTATATGCCGATGAGTTTCCTCTCGGCGATGTAACCCTACTCGATGGTCCACTGAAGAAAGCACGCGACTTGAACATTCAGACGCTGTTGAAGTATGACAACGATAGATTATTGGCTCCCTATCTCAAGGAAGCTGGTTTGACACCGAAAGGCAAGTCCTACCCCAACTGGGATGGTCTGGATGGTCATGTGGGCGGTCACTACCTGACGGCAATGGCTATCAATGCTGCTACGGGCAGTGAAGAATGTCGTCAGCGTATGGAGTATTGGATTAGTGAACTACAGAGATGTGCTGATGCTAATGCCAAGAATCATCCTGCATGGGGCAAGGGCTATGTGGGCGGTGTACCAAATAGTGACCGTGTATGGGGGAACTTCAAGAAAGGCGATTTCGGTGCCTATTATGGTGCATGGGTACCTTTCTATAATATCCATAAAATGTATGCAGGACTGCGTGATGCATGGCTATACTGCGGTAACGAACAGGCAAAGCAACTCTTCTTGGGTTTCTGCGATTGGGCTATCGAACTCACCGCAGACCTCTCAGATGCTCAGATGGAACGTGTTCTCGACACCGAGCACGGTGGTATGAACGAGGTACTGGTCGATGCCTACGCCATCACAAGACAAAAGAAATACCTCGATGTAGCTAAACGTTTCTCACACCGTCGACTGCTCAATCCACTGATGCAACGTCGAGACTGCCTTGACAATATGCATGCCAACACACAGGTTCCAAAGGTAATAGGCTTTGAGCGTATCGCCGAACTGGCGGGTGACGAGGCTTATCATACTGCAGGTGAATATTTCTGGGAGATTGTGACAGGTGAACGTTCTTTGGCTTTTGGCGGTAACTCACGCCGTGAACACTTTCCCAGCAAAGAGGCTTGCAAGGATTTCGTAGAAGATATTGATGGTCCAGAAAGTTGCAATACCAATAATATGCTCAAACTCACCGAGGACCTTCATCGTCGTAATCCCGAGGCACGCTATGCCGATTTCTATGAGTTGGCTACGTTTAACCACATCCTCTCTACTCAACATCCTGAGCACGGTGGCTATGTCTACTTCACCTCAGCCCGTCCACGACACTATCGCAATTACTCTGCACCCAATGAGGCTATGTGGTGCTGTGTAGGAACAGGTATGGAGAATCACGGAAAGTATGGACAGTTTGTCTATACCCACAAGGGTGACGCTCTATTTGTAAACCTCTTTGTAGCATCAGAACTGAACTGGAAGGCCAAGAATGTCCAACTTCGTCAGGAAACCAACTTCCCCTACACAGAGACAAGTCGTATCACGATCACTCAAGGCAAGGGAAAGTTTGCCCTTGAGGTACGCTATCCAGGATGGGTAAAACCAGGACAATTCACTGTGAAAGTGAATGGAAAACCTGTTGAGATTATTACAGGTCCTTCATCGTATGTCGCCATCGATCGTCAATGGAAAAAGGGCGATGTAGTTGACATCCATTTCCCTATGCATAACAGTGTAAAATACATGCCTAATCTGTCGCAGTATATCGCCTTAATGCACGGTCCTATTATGCTCGCCATGAAGACGGGAACAGAAGACCTCGCTATGCTGATAGCCGATGACAGTCGCTTTGGACAGTTGGCAGTTGGTAAGAAATTACCCATCGATCAGGCACCGATTCTGATTAACAACGATATTGAGAGTATCGCCAACCAGTTGCAACCCATTGCAGGCAAACCACTTCACTTCACACTCTCTACTAAGATGGTTAATGAGATTCATAATGAACTGATGCCTTTCTTCGAGCTCCATGATGCCCGTTATATGATGTACTGGCTGGCACTGTCGGAAGATAATTACAAAGGCTATCTCGACAATCTTGCCAAACAGGAACAGGAGCGACAGGCACTCGAAGCCCGTACAACGGACAAGGTGCAGCCTGGCGAACAACAGCCTGAGAGCGACCATTTCATGGAAACCGACAACTCGTTTACGGGAAATACCAACGACGTATTCTTCCGCGATGCACGTGATAACCATTACTTTAGTTATCTGATGAAGACTGGTGGTCGTACTGACCTCTCATTACGATTGAAGTTCTGGGGTGTCGGAGAATGGAAAACGCATGAGTTCGACATTCTCGTTGACGATGTACTGGTGACATCTGTCAACAATACTGGCAAATACCGTATCTCAGAATTTAAATATGAGACATTTGACATTCCCGCCGACTTGCTGAAAGGTAAGACACAGGTACGTGTGAAATTCGTTGCCAAGCCTGGTAAACAGATTGGTGAGATCTACGGGGTACGCCTTATCTCTCGCTAAGTTCTACCATGATTTCCTCAGCGGAATCTACAACCGTGAGATCAGGGATGCCTTTCATGGGACGATAGCCCCAACTAACAGCAATACCTCTGATACCACCGTTTTCAGCTGTCTTCATATCAGTAGGTGAATCTCCTATCATAACAGCGTCTTCTTTTTGAAGACCAGCCTTGTGCAACACCTCTTCCACTATTTCCGGATCGGGTTTAAGTGGAAAACCAGGACGGTTGCCTAAGACGGTCACAAAAGGAATTTCAGGAAAGAACTTGCTAATCAGATATTCCGTTCCCTCTTGGAATTTGTTGGAGGCAACAGCCAACAGAACCCCTTCATGATGAAGTTGATTTACTAGTTCCTGCATCCCAGGATATGGATGGGTATGCACGTCAATATGAGCGGTGTAATATGCCTTGAAGTCTGCAAGTGCGGCATCCACTAAAGAATCATCCTCTTTACAATCGTCGGGCAGTGCTCTTTTTACCAAATTACGGACACCATTGCCTACCATTTTCATATACTCATCGCGTGTGTGCAACGGATAGCCCCGCAAACGCATGGCATGGTTGACAGCTCCGCTAAGGTCGTCGAGTGTGTCAAGCAGCGTACCATCCAAATCAAACAGAACTAATTTATATCTCATCTCTTCGTAAATTTCGCAGCAAAGTTACGGATATTTGCGGAATTATCACTATATTTGCACCAAGATTTAACTAAGGTATATGAAGAAACGGACTATTATCACTGCCATGCCGATGGTTTTCCTTGCTGTCATGACGGTCATATCGTGTGGCGAGAAAAAGCAGCAGAAACATGATGCAACTCAATATCAAACGATGGTGGTGAACAGGAAGGATATGACACTCGAACGCTCATATAGTGCCAGACTGACGGGTCGACAAATTGTGGAGATACGTCCGCAGGTGTCGGGTTGCATTACACGTATTCTGACTGGTGAAGGTCAGGCTGTACGTAAGGGACAGACGCTGTTTGTTATTGACCAAGTACCTTACCGCGCTGCACTGGAAGTAGCTGTGGCTACCCGCAAGAGTGCTGAGGCAAGATTGGCAACGGCGAAGATGAATTACGAAAACGAATCGCAGTTGCAAGAGGGACGTGTAGTGAGTGATGTCTCAGTAGTGACCATGCGCAATGCCCTACTCGAAGCAGAGGCAGCATTGGCACAGGCGAAGGCACAGGAAGTAAATGCTCGCAACAACCTGAGTTATACAGAAGTGAAGAGTCCTGTCAGCGGTGTGGCATCAATGATTCCCTGGCATGTAGGATCGTTGGTCAGCAGTAACATCAGCGAACCGTTGGTAACGGTAGCCGACGATTCGGAAGTCTATGTATATTTCAGTATCAGCGAGAATCAGGCACTCGACCTTATCTCACAATATGGTTCCATTGAGGGATTCATCAGAAAGGCGCCCCCTGTGGGACTTCGTCTGAACAACGGTAAGGAATACGAACAGAAGGGACATATCAGTGCCGTCAGCGGAACAGTAGATGCACAAACAGGTGCCGTGACACTGCGTGCAACATTCCCCAACACAGGAGGTCTGCTACATCATGGTGGTAGTGCCACAGTGGTAGTACCTACACATCGTCAACAATGTATCGTCATTCCTCAAGAGGCTACCTACGAGTTGCAGAATCGTATGTTCGTATATCGTGTGGTGAACGGTAAGACAAAGGCTACGCCAGTCACTCTCTTTCCGCAGAATAATGGTCGCGAATACATCGTAGAGGAAGGTATCAGCACAGGTGATACTATCATCGCTGAGGGTGCAGGACTGCTCAAAGAGGGAGTGGAAGTTGGAGGTAAGAAGTAAGAAGTAAGAAGGATGAAAGTCAGAACATTCATAGACCGCCCGATTCTTTCTGGAGTCATTTCAGTGCTGATGGTGTTAGTAGGCATCATCGGACTGAGTCAACTTGCACTCGAACAATTCCCAGAGATAGCACCGCCGACTGTACGTATCATGGCATCATACACAGGTGCCAATGCAGAGACGGTACAGAAGAGTGTCGTGGTACCCCTTGAGGAAGCCATCAATGGTGTGGAAGGCATGATGTATATGACATCGTCTGCCTCAAACAATGGTACTGCCTCTATCGGTATTTTCTTCCGTCAGGGTACTGACCCGAATATGGCGATGGTGAACGTGCAGAACCGGGCTGCCACTGTACAGGGACGTCTGCCAAGTGATGTGGTAAAGAGCGGACTCACCGTTCGCAAGCGCCAGACCTCAAACATCAAACAGATAGCCGTCTATAGTCCTGACAGTACTTTCGACCGTTCGTTCCTTGCCAACTATACAAAAATCAATATTGAGCCTCGCCTAAGCCGTATCCCCGGTGTAGGTGAAGTAAATGTGATGGGTGCTGACTATTCTATGCGTATCTGGCTCGATCCATTGAAGATGGCCCAATACGGACTGACGCCTGCCGACATCACACAGGTACTCAATGAACAGAATGTCGAGGTGGCTACGGGTACACTGGGAGCTGAGAGTCAGAACACCTTCCAGTATGTACTGAAATACCGTGGTCGCTATGAGGAAGAAAAAGAGTATGAGAACCTCGTCATCCGCTCACTCCCTGACGGTGATGTTTTGCGTATCGGAGATATTGCCCGCGTGGAACTTGGTTCACAGAACTATAATATCATTGGTGAGACTAATGGTAGTCCTGGCATTAATATCAGCATTAATCAGGTAGCGGGCTCGAACGCTAACGAGATCATCAAGGAGATTGACCGTGAAGTGGAGGAGATACGTGAGTCGCTACCACCAGGCATCGTCATCGAAGACTTGGAAAGTAAAAAAGACTTCCTTGATGCCTCCATTGCCAGTGTTGTAGAGACACTACTTGAAGCCCTTGTGCTGGTTATCCTCGTAGTATGGCTTTTCCTGGGTAGTTGGCGTGCCACTATCATCCCGACCATTGCTATCATGGTATCGCTTATCGCCACGTTGGCGGTCATCTATGCCATCGGCTTCTCACTGAATATGTTGACGCTCTTCGCCCTCGTACTGGTCATTGGTACTGTTGTTGATGATGCTATTGTGGTTGTCGAGGCTGTTCAGGCACGACTTGAACAATCTGATGACTCCGAACACCCCGATCACGCTTCCCTTACCGAAGAGGCAATGCATAAAATCACCTCTGCCCTCATCACCACCACATTGGTGTTCATGGCGGTTTTCGTACCTGTCTGCTTCATCGGTGGTGTCACGGGAACATTCTATACACAGTTCGGACTCACCATGGCGATTGCTGTGGCAATCTCGTTGTTCAATGCCCTGACACTATCCCCTGCCCTTTCCGCAATCATCATGCGCGACTCAAAGTTGAACAAGTTCCAAGCACGATTCAATGCCGGCTTCAAAACACTCTCCGACCGCTATAAGCATGCTGTCATGGGATTCACCCGCCGTAAGACGCTTGCTGCAGCCTTCGTTGTCATGGCTATTGTTGCCCTTGGCTGGATGATGAACGCCACAAGGACAGGTCTTGTACCCAACGAAGATATGGGTACCGTATTTATTAATGTGCAGGCATCGCCAGGAAGTAGTCTACAACAGACTTACGGTATATTGAAAGAGGTGGAAGAACGCATCAAGGATTTGCCACAATTGCGTATCTACTCGCTGATTGCTGGTAACAGCAACAACTTCGAACAATCATCGTCAAACGGTAACTTCACCCTGAAACTGAAAAAATGGGATGAGCGTAAGGGAGAAGGTGATGATGTGCAGAGCATCGTTGACGAGATATATCGCCGAACCGCAGATATTGCCAATGCAAAGATACAGGTCAATACGCAGAATATGCTACCAGGTTTCGGTCGCATCAACGGTTTTGAACTACACGTACAAGACAAGCACGGTGGCACCATCAACGACTTGCTCGGCTATACCAATCGTCTTATTGCGGCCTTGAATGAGCGCCCAGAGATTGGCCGTGCCTATACGAACTTCTCTTTGAAATATCCGCAATACCGTGTGGAGGTTGATGCCGCCTTGTGTAAGCGTCGTGGAGTATCACCTAGTGATGTGCTTGCAGCCCTCAGTGGCTATGTAGGTGGTACGTATGCTTCCAACTTCGTACGCTTCACCAAACTCTACCGCGTCATGGTACAGGCTTCACCCGAGTATCGCCTTGATGCAGAATCACTGAATAATATTTTCGTTAGAACTAATAGTGGTGAGATGTCACCTATCGGACAATATCTAACCCTTACGCGTGTCTATGGTTCCGAAACGCTCTCGCGCTTCAACCTCTTCCCCAGCATCATGGTAGGTGGTACTGCCGCCGAAGGTTATAGTAGCGGTCAGGCAATTGATGCCATCCGGGAGACTGCCGCAGAAGTACTGCCAGAGGGCTATGGTTATGAGTTTGGCGGTATGACGCGTGAGGAAGCATCGGCACAAAATACGACAGCACTTGTCTTCGTCATCTGTATCATCTTCATTTACTTGATTCTCTGTGCCCTCTACGAGAGTCTGTTCATTCCACTTGCTGTCATACTCAGCGTACCATTCGGACTGGCAGGCTCATTCCTTTTCGCTAATCTATGGGGACTGGAGAATAATATCTACATGCAAACAGGTCTCATCATGCTTATCGGACTGCTTTCGAAGACAGCCATTCTACTCACCGAGTATGCTACCACACGTCGTCGTCAAGGACTTAGCATCATCGAGGCTGCCCTTGATGCTGCCACTGTCCGACTGCGTCCTATTCTCATGACCTCTATGACGATGGTCTTCGGACTGTTACCACTCGCTCTCGCTACGGGTGTCGGTGCCAATGGTAACCACTCCCTCGGTGTTGGAACGATTGGTGGTATGGTCATCGGTACCATTGCCCTTCTCTTTATCGTCCCCGTTCTCTTCATTATTTTCCAGACAATTGAAGAGAAAGTGAAGCGTCTATAGAATATTTTCGCTAAAAAAACTAGAACTGTTTAGGGGCGTTGTAGTTTTTCTTCCTCTAAATACCGCCTATACTTACGTTTGCGGTTATGACAATAGATGAGAATGATGATACCTATCAACAACGGAATGAGGGCACAAAGGGCGAAAAAGACGAAGAATGCAGCACCGATATTGACACCAATGGCACCACGGGGTTTCCATTCTGGTTCGTCATACTGTGCCAAACTGTCGTTCAGTTCCATCACCAATACGGAATCATGTGCTGCTTCTGCCTTTTCTATCAATGCCTGGATGCGCTGGTACTCTGCCTGCATGTGGACGGAATCGGCATTATATGCCTCCAACGCCTCCTCATACTCTTTTGACGAAGCACTATATTCTGCCCTCAGTTCATCCATGTGTTTCTCGCCTTCAATAATCATCGCAATACATAACACGATAAACAGCACACTGCCTACAGTCAAAAACCATCCAAAGGTTTCAAGACAACCGCTGGGTTTCTTAACGGGTTTGACAAATTCCTCCATATCAATATGTAATTACTGTTTCAACGATGCAATGAGTTCGTCGGGAGTCAGCAGTTGCTGTTCACCCGTTTCCATATTCTTTAGCGTAATCTTCCCTTCGTTAATCTCGTTCTCTCCAGCCAATGCCACAAAAGGTATCTGCTTGGCATTCGCATAGTTCATCTGTTTCTTCATCTTCGCGGCATCTGGAAATATCTCTGCACGGAAACCATTAGCACGTACCTTGTTGATAATTGGCAGGCAATAGGACGTCTCACGCTCTCCAAAGTTGATGAAGAGAATCTGTGTGGCATTCATCGAGTTCTTAGGATAGAGGTCGAGGGTATTCAGCACGTCGTAGATACGATCGGCACCAAAGGAGATACCCACTCCACTCAACCCGGGCATACCAAAGATACCCGTCAGGTTATCGTAACGACCACCGCCCGTAATACTGCCCATCTCTACATCCAGTGCCTTCACTTCAAAGATAGCACCTGTATAGTAGTTCAAGCCACGAGCTAACGTCAGGTCGAGTTGTATCTCATTATTCAAAGTATTCGGATTACTCAGAATATTCAGAATATACTTAATCTCCTCAACACCTTTCAGTCCTGTCTCACTATCTTTTAATACTTCGGCAATGGTTTGCAACTTCTCTTCGTTGGAACCACTGAGGGAGATAATCGGCTGAAGCTTATTGATTTGTTCCTCGCTCAATCCATCCTCACGCAGTTCTGCATTTACATTATCGATACCTATCTTGTCAAGTTTATCGATGGCAACAGTGATATCCACAATCTTGTCGGCAGCACCAATCACCTCTGCAATACCAGAGAGAATCTTACGGTTGTTGATCTTAATCTGTACACGGATACCAAAGCGCGTGAATACCGTATCCACAATCTGCATCAACTCAACCTCATTAAGTAATGAGTCAGAACCTACTACATCAGCATCACACTGATAGAACTCACGATAACGTCCCTTCTGAGGACGGTCGGCACGCCATACAGGTTGTATCTGATAACGCTTAAAAGGCAGCTGTAACTCCTCACGATGCATCACTACATAACGGGCAAAGGGAACGGTGAGATCGTAACGCAAACCCTTCTCACAGAGTTTGGCGGCGAGATGCAAGGAGTTACGTTCTTGTAGTTCCTGCTCCGTCACCTTATTCATGAAGTCACCACTGTTCAATACCTTAAACAGCAGTTTGTCGCCTTCCTCTCCGTACTTTCCCATCAGCGTCTGCAGCGTCTCCATGGCAGGCGTCTCTATCTGCTGAAAGCCATAGAGTGCATACACCTCACGGATGGTATTGAAGATATAGTTACGCTTTGCCATTTCGATAGGACCGAAATCGCGCGTACCTTTTGGAATATTTGGTTTCTGTGCCATTTACTTACGAACAATTGTCTGGTCGCGATCCGGACCAATAGAGATAATCTTGATAGGAGTCTCAAGTTCCTTTTCGAGGAAAGCGATATACTCCTTGAAAGCCTGTGGGAACTGCTCCTCACTGGTGAACTGTGTCATATCTGTCTTCCATCCTGGCAGTTCTTTGAAGACAGGTTCGATACCCTCTTCAATATTGTAGGGGAAGTAGTCAATCTCCTGTCCATTCTGCTTATAAGCTACACAAGCCTTGATAGTATCGAAATCATCCAGAACATCACTCTTCATCATAATGAGTTGGGTAACACCATTCACCATGATAGAATATTTCAGGGCAACAAGGTCTATCCAGCCACAACGGCGCTCACGACCCGTCACTGCTCCATACTCATGACCAAGGTCACGAATCTTCTTGCCCGTTTCGTCAAAGAGTTCTGTGGGGAAAGGACCAGCACCTACACGTGTGCAATAAGCCTTCATGATACCATAGACATCCCCAATCTTGTTGGGACCAATACCCAGACCTGTGCAAGCTCCTGCACAAATGGTGTTGGAAGAGGTAACAAAAGGATAAGAACCGAAATCAATATCCAGCATCGTACCCTGAGCACCCTCGCAAAGTACACTCTTACCACTCTTCAATAGGTTGTTAATCTCATGCTCTGAGTCTACTATGGGGAACTGACGGAGATACTCAATACCTTCCAGCCACTTCTTCTCTACCTCCGTAATATCATACTCAAAGTTCAGCGACTTCAGGATAGCATCGTGACGAGCCTTAGCCTTGGCATATTTCTCTTCGAAGTTCTCCAAGATATCACCAACACGAAGACCATTACGGCTTACTTTGTCTGTATACGTAGGACCAATACCCTTACCAGTAGTACCAACCTTATCCTTACCTTTCTGTGCCTCATAAGCAGCATCCAGCACACGGTGGGTTGGCATAATCAGATGAGCCTTCTTAGAGATATGCAAACGAGAACGCAATTCATGTCCACTTGCCTCCAAAGCCTTAGCCTCTTCCATAAAGAGGTCTGGAGCCAAAACAACACCATTACCGATGATGTTCACCTTGCCTCCCTGAAAGATACCAGAAGGAATACTGCGAAGCACGTATTTCTGTCCCTCGAACTCCAGTGTGTGACCGGCATTAGGTCCACCTTGGAAGCGGGCTACTACATCATACTGCGGGGTCAGCACATCGACCACCTTTCCTTTTCCCTCATCGCCCCACTGTAAACCAAGCAGGACATCTACTTTTCCTTGATTCATTTGATCTTCTTATTTTGATTTTTCAATTTCTTCTTCTGAGATTTAATACGAGTAATCTTCGCCTGGCATGTACTACAGATGCCATAGATATAGAGCGAGAAGCCATCCTTACGGAAACGCTTCAGGTGCATATTACTGATGGTCTCGGTAATCTGGGGAGCCTTAATCTCCGTAACCTTTCCACACATCGTACAGATTTGGTGACTATGACTGTTGTTGTCGTAACACGCCTCATACTTCGTCTGACCTTGAAAACGATGGCGAATGACCAAACGCAATTCCATAAACAGTTTCAAGGTATTATAAAGGGTAGCACGACTGACAGGGAAATTATTCTCCTTTGCCAGTTTCTCACTCAACTCATCGAGGGTGAAGTGACCATTTGTATCATAGACAGCATCCAGAATCGCATAACGCTCAGGCGTCTTGCGATGGTTGTTCATCTCCAGATAACTGGTCAGAATCTGCTTGACAGTGGTCTTTGCACTTTCTTTCATCGAATCATCATACCATAAAACCGCACAAAATTACTACATTTTATTCAAATTATGGCATTAATAATTTAAAAAATATCTAAATTAATCGATTTAAGTGCACTTTTTGCCATTCGCTCATACACAAGGCCCAGTTCCGAAAAACGAATTGCACTTTGCATGGCGGCCTTTCTTACTGAGGGAAAAGGTCCTTGTAAGGCTACCAGCAACTGGTCAATGTACTCATTGATGCCTCGTTCGTTAGGTTCTTGTTTATTCATAAACAAACGCGTCAGGATATGGAAACCACACAACTGTTCCAGTTCCTTATCGGAAGCCATCCACTGATATGCCTTTTCTGCAGCATAAGGAAGATGTTGATAGAGATTAAAGGATGCTTGTTCGGCAATCTCCTGTGAGGGTGTCTGTTCCATCCAGATATCCACCACCTCGGGAAGTATCTCCTCGGCAGGCATCACCATCGTAGCAAGAATCTTACATTCCCTGACATCTGCCTTCCATAATTCGATAGCCAAGTCATAGTTCTTCCCTATTTCCGAAGCTTTCTCTCTCAACATCGGGATAGAGGCTCCCCAGTTGAGTTTATACTCCAGTCCCTTGTCGCGCATCGACTGTGCTGTCTGACCATCCATCAACTGACGGAACGACTGCTTGATTTCCTTTACCTGCTCCTTGATATCCATATCTTACTTCTTACCTCTTACTTCTTACCTCTATACCAACGTCCCATACTCGGAACTATAACGTAACATCTGCTCAGCATAACCCTCCGAATAATCTACTGCTATATCCGTAATCTCTCCCTGCTCGTTTCTAATAGGAGTCATCTTCGGGTTGATAAAACCTTTATAAGGGGCTAGATTCAACCGCTTATATCGTTCCAATATCTCCGTATGAATAACAGGATCCACCTTGACGGCATAACGCTCTACCAATTGTCTTGCTGCCTCGTAGTCGCCTTCACTCTTAATGCGCTGTATCTCTGCCAACAAGGTGGCAAACAACCTGCGTAATTCTTTATAGTCGTTAATCTGCACGAAGGTCTTACCATCACGTTTCACCAAAGCAATCACGTTACTGTTTTCATAACACCAATGGGCAATGATAGCACGATTACGCATATGTGCTTCCTCTATCTGGTTGCCTGGTTGAATACGAATTAGCTGCGTCAGCAGACCGTTCATGATATAAGTGTAATACTGCGACTTGTAGGCTTCCTCATTAGGAGTCAATCCTAACTCCACTAATTTCGCATCAGCGATATAATACAAGCCAAACAAGTCTGCCCTTGCTTCCTCGATGACGTTGCCATACGACTTCAACGCATCAGGGTCAACACCAGGAAGCAACTGTCCACTGCCATGCCCCAGACACTCATGCAGGTCGGTATGAAGGTCATCACAGATATCACCATATTGCTCTATCAGTTGCAGTGTATCCGCATCAATGACGAATTCTTCCTTGAATCCATTGCCATGTGCAGCCTTATTATAGGCATCAGTGATATTACTGATGGTAATACTCTTACTGCCATACTGCACACGAATCCAGTCTGCATTAGGCAGATTAATACCAATCGCCGTAGAAGGATATTCATCGCCGCCGAGCATTGCAGCACAGATAGCATTGGCAGTAACACCCTTTACCTGCTTCTTACGGAAACGGGGATCTACAGGAGAGTGGTCTTCAAACCACTGCGCATTCTGACTAATCGTCTGCGTACGCTTAGTAGCCTCTAAATCCTTGTATTCCACAATACCTTCCCATGAGCCTTTCAGACATAGCGGGTCACCATATACCTCTATGAAACCGTTGACGAAGTCTATCCTACCCTCATGTTCACTCACCCACTCCTTACAATAAGTATTAAAACACTGTAAGTCGCCAGTACGATAATAGTCTATCAGATGGTCGATGATCTCTTCTTGCTTATCATTCTCCACATATTCCTTTGCTTGTTCCAACCAATAGACAATCTTCTCAATGGCATTCGAATACTTTCCTCCAATATGCCAAACATCTTCTTGCAATTGTCCATCTCTTTTGACCAAAGTAGCGTTCAGACCAAACGATGGAGGTTCTTCTCCAGAATAAGCATCCTTCTGTTGTTGATAGAAGTCTTCTGCTTCCTGTTGCGTAACATCCTGATAGAAGTTACAGGCAGAAGTCTTTACAAGGTCATCCCCGTCGTTCTTATTGACTCGTTTGGGAAGTACCTCTGGATGGAAGATGACAGGAAACACCTCATTGCAAAAATCATCCAATGTCTCATGCTCACGTAATGACAGACTATCAATAGGAAGTCGCTTAAGAGTCTCACGCAGATAATCCTCACTGAATGCCGGCAGGAACTTCTCACAGCCATAGTGATGATAGATACCGTTGGAGAACCATACACGTTTCAAATAGACTTCCAATGCACGGAAATCATCTGTCTCATGCGATACAGAAGGATCAGTATATACTGCCTCCAACATCTTACGGATACGAAGATTATATTTCCCAAACTGGTCGAAGGTGATATCCCGACCATAGAGTGTTGCCTCTGAGAGAGCATAGATATATTGTTTCTGACGCAAAGTTAACTGCTCAAATCCGTTTAATCGGTATCTGAGCAGTTGTAGGTCGGCGAAACGTTCGTCTGTATAATTAAACATTATCTTGTTTCTATTTCTTTTTCGACTTTTTGACTTTCTGTGAAGGATGACGTTCAAGATGTTGTAAACGATAATCACGTGGTGTCATGTTCATGAACTTGAAGAAGGATGCGTAGAACGACTGACGATTGGCAAAGCCCACCATATCACTCACCTCTTCCATAGACAGACTCTGATAACGCTTATCTACTAAGATTGTCATCGCTTCTTCAATACGGAATTTATTGACAAATGAGGTGTAGTTCATATGAAAACGTACATTCACCACTGCAGAGATATAACGCGTATTAGTTCCCAAATCTTCAGCGAGTTTTTTGGCAGAATAGTCTTTATCCTTATACTTCTTCTGCATGACGATGATATTCAGGATTCTCTCCTTCATATCATCCATCAGTTGAGGATTCACCATACTCCTGTATGCAGCCTCTTTCTCTTTCTTTTCAGTGATATTATATTTAGCCATAATCCTCACAAAAAATAATAAAATGAAAATTGTTCGCTACAAATATAGTAAAAAAAGTAAACATTGTCTACTTTTTTAATAATTATTGTTCAAAAATCACGACAATTTACAATATTTTTGTATTTTGACAACACAACAGTTACGGATTCAAGTCTTGCAACTTAATATCGCGAAGTGCATGAAGATAATTCCATCGCTGCTCCATCGCCTTGCTCCACTCTTCCGTAAAGAGCTCGCTAACGTCCAGATCAATCTTCCACTGTCCTCTTGATTCCAGCTTGTCTATCATGGTTCCCAAGGTAAGGTTCTTGATATCTTCCGCAGGCATGAAGTGTGACGTCTCTCCCTTCTCGTCACTTGTGATTTCGATAATCAATCCTGCATCAATCATCTCATACAATAGGTCGTTGACAATACGGATAGGTATTGATGTCTCGTCACGCAGCGCTGTAGCAGTATAAGGCTTGCCTCCGTTGGCGAAGCGATGACAGATACGACTCATCAGCAACGCACAAAGCATCGTACGATAGCGATAACTGATCTCACTCGTATTCGCATCGTAGTCGTAATAATCCAGATACTGGTTGGCATAACAAAGTTCAGCACCAAACAGACAAATGGTCCACGATATCTGTACCCACAGCATAAACAACGGCAGTGCGGCAAACGAACCATAGATAGCATTATAGCCGGAGAGGAATATCTGCGAATGGATATAGAATATCTGCAAGCCCTGCATGGCGATACCCGCAAGGATACCTGGAATAATCACACATTTGGGTTTGACGTGTGTATTGGGCATGAAGATATAAAGGGCAATGAACATACCCGACATCAACACATAAGGTATCAAGTCTATCAGGAAACGCAGTGCTGGCCCCAGCATCAGGAAGTCGGGCATCGAGTCGGCTATCGTTGCCATGAAAATGGAGATACCTGAGGTGAGTACGATGATGATGGGGAAACAGAAAAACATCGCAAGATAGTCGGTAAAGGTACGGAACAGGCTTCGTGGCTTCTTCACCTGCCATATCTCGTTGAAGGTATCCTCCACGTTACTCACCAGCATCAGCACCGTATAAAGCATGAACAACAGACCGATACCCAGGAAGATGCCGCTCTTCGTGTGCACCAGATAACTGTTGACGAAGCCGATAATCACCTCAGCGGCTTGTGGCTGTGATTCTAAAGCCTCACGGAACCATACCTCGATATACTTACTATAACCGAAACCACGGGCAATAGCAAACACCACCGCAAGGATAGGAACAATAGCCAATAGTGTACTGTACGTCAGTGCCGCCGCCTTTGTCATCACACGCTTCGCTGTGAAGAAACGAATGGCCAACGCCAGTTTCTTTAGGATGCCAACAAAGAGATACTTCACTGGAGAGACATCCTCAGCAGAGACTCTCCACATCCCCACCTTCAGAAACTGTATGATCTGTTCTATCTTCTTCCCCATGGATATACTGTTAAAAATGAAAGCACTGCCCCTATAAGCCGGGTTCTGTTTCTCCCCGAAGGAAGACACCTGTCATTTATCTACTCCGCAAGTCACCCTACGGCTCTAGCATTCTACCCTCCACCGTATTACTCGGACGGGCAGCCCTCAGACGATGGTTTACGCGAACTTGCAGCCCCCAGATGGAACAGCCCAACGATCACCCGTTGGCTGGTGGTCTCTTACACCACCTTCTCACCCTTACCTCCGAAGAGGCGGTCATTTTCTTCTTCCGACACCAGCTGTCACCAACTGCTTCCACTTTCAGAAGTGGGGTGCCCTATGCTGCCCGGACTTTCCTCTCGTGCCCTACCCTCCTATAGGAGGTGGTTGACACCAGCGACAGGTCGAGACACTGCTTTCAGCTTGCAAAATTATAAAAATCTTACCAATATAACAAATATTCTCGTTAGATATTGGGCGTTTCCCACTTCTTGGTCTCGCCACAAACCGTCTTCACTGTTTGGTTGGCAACCTTCAGAATGAAGTCGCCCTCTTCCAGAATCCATTTGCCGTCAGCACCTACAAAAGCAAGGTTCTTGGCAGGCAGACGGAAGGTAACAGTCTTCTGTTCTCCTGGTTGCAGTTCCACTTTTTCAAAGTCACGTAATCGCTTGTTATCTGGAACGATAGATGCGATCAAATCACTACTGTAAAGTAGTACAGGCTCCTTACCTGCCTTACTACCAGTATTCTTCACATCTACACTCACCGTTAGGATGTCGTCGGCGGTGAAAGTAGCCTTGTCAACCGTTAGATTCGAATACTCGTAAGTGGTATAGCTGATGCCATAACCGAAGGGCCACTGCAACGAAACCTTCGCATCATAGTTATAGGCTCCTGCCATTGTACCTACCTCTTCACTCACCTTATAATCATAGGTATTGAGTGAGTTAATCTCACGCGGATAGGTGTAAGGCAACTTCGCAGAGAAATTAGCATCGCCTGCTAGCAGATTGGCTAATGCATCACCACCATAATTACCAGGAATGAGGATATCAACTACCGCCTTTGCCAATGGTTCGATGTCGGCAATGAGACGCGGACGACCCTCATTCAGAATCAGCACAATGGGCTTACCAGTCTTAGCAAGCTCTTTCACGAGATTGCGTTGGTTTTCAGAAAGCCACAGGTCTGTCAGGTTTCCAGGAGTTTCCGTATAGGAATTCTCACCAATACAGGCAATGATGACGTCTGCCTGGGTAGCAGCATCTACAGCTTTCTGTATCTGAGGCTCATTCTCATCATAGTAGGCACCGTTCTCATTATAGGTTACCCCCTGTTCAAGGATGATATTCTCCTTACCATACTTATTACAGAGAGCCTCGTAGATGGTATTGTATTTCTCTGTGAGGTCTTCGGCACGAGAACCTTGCCACGTATAACTCCAGCCACCATGCAGGCAGCGCATCTGGTTAGCGTTAGGACCAGTAAGCAGAATCTTCTTACCCTTTGCCAATGGCAGAATGTTGTCCTCGTTCTTCAGCAACACTTCACTCTCTTCTGCAGCCTTAAGAGATGCCTTGGCGAACTCTTCGCAGCCGAACTTCTCGAAACCCTTGCCACCAGTATTAGGCTCGTCGAAGAGACCGAGGCGATACTTCGCACGCAGAATACGGCGTACGGCATCGTCGATACGACTCATGGGAACCTTGCCTTCATTGACCAACTCCTTCAGCAGGATACAGAACTCTACGCTATATGGGTCCATCGACATGTCGATACCGGCATTGATAGCGATGCGGATGGCATCCTTCTTATCCTTAGCCACCTTCTCACGCGAGAAGAGGTTGTTGATATCAGCCCAGTCAGTCACCAGGAAGCCGTCCCACTGCAGGTCTTCCTTTAACCACTTCGTCAAGTACTCATAACTGGCATGTACGGGTACACCATTCACTGAACCCGAGTTCACCATCATCGTCAACGTACCAGCCAATGCAGCAGCCTTGAAAGGCTCGAAATACTTCTCACGAATCATCTGTGGCGAGAGGTAGGCAGGCGTACGGTCTTTACCCGTCCAAGGAGCACCGTAGGCAAAATAGTGCTTGGTACTTGTTCCTACATGATATTTGTCGATATGATTATTATCCTCGCCCTGATAGCCCTTGATCTCTGCTATCACCATCTTTGAATTTACGATGGCATCCTCGCCAAAACTCTCATAGACACGAGCCCAACGTGGGTCACGGCTTAGGTCCACTACAGGGTTATACACCCACGGACAGTTGGCAGCACGACTCTCGTATGCCGTTATCT
Source organism: Prevotella sp. (assembly GCA_017554145.1). GTDB lineage: Bacteria > Bacteroidota > Bacteroidia > Bacteroidales > Bacteroidaceae > Prevotella. The sequence goes on from JAFZIZ010000014.1 coordinate 67,425, forward strand.
CAGCACCGATACGTACTAATTCTGTATTAAACGTAGCACCCATATTGATAGGCTGTGGGAACAGCGTGCCACCGCGGGTGTATGTCACACCGTGGTTATGGTCGAGACCATAGATATCAGGAATACCAAGGTATTTCATCGACTTCTCCTGAATCAGACGAATCCACTGCTGCCACTCATCGACACTGGGAGCACGAGTACCAGGGGCATTCAGTATAGAACCTACCTTCCACTTGGAGATCAGCGTATCGAGCATCGTTTCGTTCAATTTCCATACGCGCTTGGTATCACCCTGATAGATATCCACAGGGAATCCGCCAAGTTTGTCGATAATCTGCTGGTCAGTCATCTTCACCATAGCCTCGATCTCTTCAGTAGAGCGACCATACTGTTGCAGTACGGAGCGTACCTTCTCGCGATCTACCTTGGCATTCTCTACCGTCATCTTACCGATAATATCGAGGTTCAGTTCCAACATCTGACCAATCTTTTCGTCAAGCGTCATCTTGGAGAGGGTCTTCTCCACCTTCGCCTCCAAAGCTGCATCACGAGGAATAGCCGGTTTTACATTCTGTGCCTGGGCACTCATTGCCATTGTGAGCAATACTACTGTCAAAATCTTCTTCATATCGTTATTATATTTGTTTTTCGTTATTTCGAATATGTTGCAAAGATACAAATAATATCTGGTTATCCCAAATATTTCCAATAAAAAAACCCTCGCATCTCACGATGCAAGGGATAAAATACCAATAACTAAAAACCTAAAACGTTTTATAAATCTAATTACTTATGATTTTACGCTGCAAAGATAATACTTTTCATTTATATTCACATACATTTTATATAAAATATTATCAATGTAGAGTAAATTAACATATTCCCCCTCTACCCTCTTAATAACCTTTAAGCTATAACCATTATTTCTCCTGGTAGCTGTCAGATTTTGATTAATCTGAATTCGGAGGCGACAAAGGCTCTGAAGCAAGCATAGGTTCAAACTCATAGGAAGGTGTTTTCTGCTGATGATACACCATGACAATGGGTGCATCAAGAGCATCCTCGATAGACACCAATGTATCAATCGTGAAGTTGTGGGTACCACGCATCCATTTACTAATTTCTGCTTCGCTCTTACCCAATCGCAAAGCCAAATCCTTCTGCTTCAGACCTTTTTCTTCCAGAATATCATGTATTCTGTCAACAATACGGAAAGACAATGCAACTGAATCGCGGATTTCCGGATTCACTCGTTTGCGTCTTTCTTCTAAAACTCTACTCCTCCTCATTTCTTGTAAAATTTAAGTTTCCAACTATTTCTTTATCCACAAGCACCATTGTTCCATCTTTGATTCTTGACGAGATAAAACGGCTTGTGTCTATAAGCAACTTCACGTATGGAGCCAACGTTTTACTCTCTTGCCAAATTCTGGAATCCTTTACGCCTCCGTTACCAAATACGAGAATCTTATCTGATAGTCGCAGACAATACAATCTGAGTTTATTACCCACATCAATAGGAATCACACCAACGCCATCACCGTATTTGCCTTCTGGACGAAAATAACGCTCCAATGCACCACGTTCTGCTATTTGGTCAATCCATGAGATAATGACATCTATCTCGTTATCGTATTCACATCCCTCAGGGAACTTTTCAAAAAATGACTCTAGTTCTGTCAACTCTTTACCAGCTATTTTGATGCTGTAGAAGTTGACATTTTCATATTCTTCCAGCAACTCAATGCTGTATTCTTGTTTCATCAGTATCTTAACTTTTAAGTTATCTGATGCAAAGGTATAGTATTTCTTTGAAACCACCAAACAATTAACTTAAAAATTAATTATTCTATCTTTCTGACATTCATTTTCAACTGTGAAAAGAGGCTGTTTCTCTTCTCTCCCACACGTGGTTAAAACGGAAGGGGTACTTCCTTTGTTAGTATCTGACAAGAACCTGGTACTTGTCAGATTTAGAGTTTAAAGATTTGGGCTTACACGTGGGAGTATTTCCTAGTACACGTGGGAGTAATTACTAGTACACGTACCCGTAAATTTGTCCTCGAAGACAATGCAAAGGTACAATATTGGAGAAGGGCAAATCACCTTCAATCATCGACCAATGAGAAGGAAATAACAATTATTTAACTATGAACCCTGTAATCGTTTCTAGAAAAAGTTCCTTCACATCCTTCACACATGGTTAAAACGGAAGGGGCACTTCCTTTATTAGTATCTGACAGGAAACTGATTCTTGGCAACTTTTTATATATTCCTTGGCATAAAAAAGGCGAGGAGGTTACCCTCCCCACCTTAAATGTTTTCACAACGGAATAATCCTTATTGTGATTTGCTAAAAATTAGTGCTGCAAAAATATAAATTTTCTTCTATATTACCAAATATTTCAGAAGAATTTTGTACTTTTGTGGCATAAGAACTTAAAAACACTATAAATATGAAGAAGATTCTTGGCTTGGATTTGGGAACAAATAGTATTGGTTGGGCTGTGGTAAATGCAAACGAAGTACCCCGCGATAATGATACATCATATTTGAAACCTATCAGTATAAGTTCAGCAGGCAGTCGAATAATTCCTATGTCCGCGGACATCTTGGGGGATTTTGAAAAAGGAAACTCTATCTCTCAAACAGCAGAAAGAACGAGACTGAGAATGGTTCGTCGTATACATGAACGCAGTCTATTGCGTCGTGAAAGAATGCTTCGTGTATTAAGAACTTTAGGATTCCTACCAACTCATTTCGCAAACAAGATTGATAACTTTGGAAAGTTCATTGATGAGAGTGAACCAAAGCTTGCTTGGATAAAGAGAGAGAATGGGGAATACAATTTCTTATTCCAAGATGCTTTCAAGGAAATGCTGAAAGATTTTGCTATCCATCAACCTCTACTGGTGGCAGATGGGAAGAAAGTTCCATATGATTGGACTATCTATTATCTCCGCAAAAAAGCTTTGAACGAAAGACTTTCCAAAGAGGAACTTGCATGGCTATTGTTGCAATTCAACCAAAAGCGTGGTTATTATCAATTACGTGGTGAAGAAGAGGAAGAAGATAACACAAAGCGAGTTGAGTTCCTTGCTCAGAAAGTGGTACGAGTTGAAGCAACCAATGAGAAAAAAGGTGACGATATCTGGTATAATGTATATCTTGAGAATGGAATGATATACAGACGTCCAAGCAGGTATGAGCTTGACTGGTTAGGGAAAGTCAAAGAATTCATCGTTACTACAGATTTAGAGAAAGATGGAACTCCGAAGAAAGACAAGGAGGGAAATGTGAAACGTTCGTTCCGCATGCCAAAGGAAGACGATTGGACTTTGATAAAGAAAAAGACTGAGTTTGATATTGAGAACAGTAATAAAACAGTTGGCTGCTATATCTATGACACTCTACTACAAAAGCCTAATCAAAAGATTATTGGCAAACTTGTTCGTACTGTAGAAAGAAAATACTATAAAGACGAACTAATCCAGATTTTGAGTATTCAACAGGAATTGATTCCTGAGTTGAAAGATACAGAACTTTATAAAAGATGCATTGAGGAGCTTTATCCAAACAACGAAGCTCATCGTAGCAATCTCGCGAAACCTGACTTTGCAAATCTGTTCGTTAACGACATTTTGTTTTATCAGCGCCCATTGAAGAGCAAGAAGACGCTTATAGACAATTGTCCTTACGAATATCGTAAAGACAAAGATGGCAACGTTTATCCAATCAAGTGTATTGCTAAATCGAATCCACTTTTCCAAGAGTTTAGACTTTGGCAGTTCGTTCAGAATTTACGAATCATTCAACGTGAGCGATTTGGTAGTGATGGACAACTGGATTTGTTTAACAACGTAGCTACAGGAAAAATAGAGACAGACGTAGATGTTACTGCTGAATTTCTAAAAACCGAAGATGATTATGTAAACCTCTTTGATTGGCTTAATGCCAGAAACTCCATAAAGCAAGATACGTTACTCAATTCGTACTTCAAGATAAAGAAGGAAAAGGGTAAAGATCATTATCCTTATCGATGGAATTATGTTGAAGACAAGGAATATCCCTGTAATGATACAAGGGCTGCAATGATAAATGGGTTGGAGAAATGCAATATCAGTTCAGATATTCTAACCTATGAAATGGAAATGGCTTTATGGCACATTCTTTATTCCGTTGAAGATAAAATAGAAATTGGTAAGGCATTGAGGACCTTTGCGGAAAAGAATAATCTAGGTAATACTTTTGCTGAGGTTTTCTGCAAAATGAAACCTTACAAAAAGGATTACGGTTCATATTCAGAGAAAGCCATTAACAAATTACTCCCGTTAATTCGAATGGGTAAGTATTGGAAAGAAGACAATATCGATGCTAAGACGTTGGAGCGAATAGATAAGATTATCACTGGTGAATATGATGAAACAATTAAAAATCGCGTTCGCGAGAAGGCTATATCTCTAACCAATATTGAACAATTCAAGGGCTTGCCTATTTGGTTGGCTTGTTATATTGTCTATAATCGCCATTCTGAGGCAAAAGAAATCGAGAAATGGGAGAAACCAGAAGATATTGATTGTTATCTGAATTCTTTCAAACAACACTCTCTTCGTAATCCTATAGTAGAGCAAGTCATAACAGAAACGTTGCGTACTGTTCGTGACATTTGGAGAAAAGAAGGGCAAATAGATGAGATACATGTAGAATTGGGGCGAGAAATGAAAAATCCTGCTGACAAACGAAAGGAGATGACTGCGCGGATTCAGCAGAATGAAAATACAAATCTTCGTATTAAAGCCTTGCTTATGGAGTTCCTAAATCCAGAACTAGGCATTGAAAATGTCCGTCCTTACTCACCAAGTCAGCAAGATATCCTGAGAATCTATGAAGAGAATGCGCTAGACAATCTGACCAAAGAGGATACCGAATATGAGTTCGTCTCGAAAATGTCGAAAACAGCACAACCATCAAAATCGGATGTTATTCGTTATAAATGTTGGTTGGAACAAAAGTACAGGTCTCCCTATACCGGTGAGATGATTCCTTTAGCCAGGCTTTTTACACCTGCATACGAGATAGAACACGTAATTCCTCAATCTCGTTATTTCGATGATTCTTTTAGTAACAAGGTTATTTGTGAGGCTGAGGTAAATAAGCTAAAAGATCGCCAACTTGGCTATGAGTTCATCAAGAATTGTGCAGGTCAGATCGTGCAATTAAGTCAGGGAAAAAGCGTGAAGATTCTATCTGTTGGAGAATATGAAAAACTTGTGAAAGATTTCTATGCCAGCAACAGGGCAAAGATGAAAAGGCTCCTGATGGAAGATATCCCTGACGGATTCATCGAACGTCAAATGAACGATAGTCGCTATATAAGTAAGGTTGTAAAAGGATTGCTTTCAAATATTGTTCGTGTAAAGCAAAGCAATGGAGAGTATGAACAGGAAGCTGTTTCAAAGAACCTTATTTCATGTAATGGTTCTGTCACCGATCGATTGAAAAAAGATTGGGGAATGAATGATGTATGGAATTCTATTATTCTGCCTCGCTTCCAACGTTTAAATGAACTAACAGGAACCAAAAACTTCACAACGCTGAACCGAGAGGGACATGAAATACCTAATATGCCACTAGAGCTACAAAAGGGATTCAACAAAAAACGTATTGATCATCGTCATCATGCAATGGATGCTATTGTCATTGCTTGTGCTACACGTGACCATGTAAACCTGCTCAACAATGAAGCAGCCCACTCTAAGCATAATGCAAATCGTTATCAGTTGCAGAAAAAACTCAGACGATTTGAAAAGGCAATCAATGGTTATGGCAAAGAAATTGAAGTTGCTAAAGAGTTTCTGATGCCTTGGCAATCATTTACGGCCGATGCCAAACAAGTATTGGAGAATATTATCGTTAGCTTTAAACAGAACCTTCGCGTCATTAATAGGACTACGAACAGCTATCTGCATTATGATGAAAATGGAAATAAAAAATATCAGAAGCAGACAAACGGTGATAGTTGGGCAATACGCAAGTCTATGCACAAGGATACTGTATTTGGTGAAGTAAATCTGCGTAAAAAGAAGATCGTATCTCTAAATGAAGCACTCAAGAGACCTGAAAACGTTGTTAACAAGGACTTTAAACGAAAGGTAAAAGAACTCTTAAATGAAGGAAGGGATGCCAAATACATTAAGAAGTATATTGAAGACAATAAGGACATTTGGTCTGATATTGATTCAGCGAAAATAGAAGTTTACTATTTTACAAAAGACGAGAAGAAGAGAAATGGAGAACCAAAGGAACGTTATTTTGCTACACGCAAACCACTTGATGTTTCTTTTGACAAGAAGAAAATTCAAGAAAGCGTTACCGATACTGGTATCCAAAAGATTCTGTTGACTCATTTGGAGGCGAAAGACAATAATCCCGAATTGGCCTTCTCACCTGACGGTATTGATGAAATGAACCGCAATATTGTGGCCTTGAATAATGGAAAGTTCCATCAACCAATTCTAAAAGTACGTGTCTATGAGAAAGCTGATAAATTCGCTATAGGACAAACTGGCAATAAGTGCAAGAAGTTTGTGGAAGCGGCAAAAGGAACAAACTTATTCTTTGCAGTATTTGGCACTGAGGTAGCAAACAAAGAAAGTGGAAAGGTGGAAATTGCCCGTTCCTATCTTACAATTCCATTACCGCTTATGATTGAGTGCCAAAAGAAGTTTGGAGCGAATTGGAATAACAACATTGAATTATACCTAAAAGAAAAAGATTTGGTATCTAATGATATGAAGCTACTCTTCATTCTTTCTCCTAACGATTTAGTATATTTACCAACAAAAGAGAATCTACATGAGAAGACAATAACAATAGACAAACAACGGATTTACAAATTTATTGATCCGAATCTGAATAAAGGTAATTTCGTACCATATTCTTCTGCAGATGTTTTGTTCTCAATAAAATTTGCTGACCAAAAGAAGATAGGAATATCATATCCGATTCAAGATGAATTTGGAGTTGGAAGCCAATGTTCAAAGAATCCACGCGCAATTACAGGTGAAATGATAAAGGAAACTTGCATTCCCATTAAAGTCGATAGACTTGGAAACATTATTATGATTGGATGAATTATCAATAGCCTATGATAAAGAAGACTCTATGTTTTAGCAATCCTGCTTATCTCTCGTTGAAGGATGCTCAGTTGGTTATCAAACTCCCAGAAGTGGAAAAAGCTGATAATCTGACTGAGGAATTTAAGATTGCAACAGAAACGACACGTCCCATTGAGGATATTGGTGTGGTGATACTTGACCATAAACAAATCACTATAACCTCTGGGGCAATCGAAGCATTGCTTGAAAATAATTGTGCTGTTATTTCGTGTAACTCCAATCATATGCCAGTAGGATTATTACTCCCATTGGTCGGTAATACTACTCAGAACGAACGATTCCGTGATCAAATTGATGCTTCCCTACCCCTTCGTAAGCAACTTTGGCAACAAACCATACAATTTAAGATTCGTAATCAGGCAGCAGTCCTAAATGAATGTTCAAATGCAGGAATAAAATGCATGCAGATATGGGCAAATGAGGTAAAAAGCGGTGATTCAGAGAATCTTGAAGCCCGTGCTGCCGTTTACTATTGGAAAGGGCTATTTGGACATATACCAGGATTCATCAGAGGTCGTGAAGGAGTTCCTCCTAATAATCTCCTTAATTACGGTTATGCCATTCTTCGTGCTGTCATTGCTCGTTCATTAGTAGCAAGCGGACTTTTGCCCACATTAGGCATTCATCATCATAATCGTTACAATGCCTATTGTCTGGCTGACGATATCATGGAACCATACCGTCCATACGTTGATCGTCTTGTCTATGACATTACAGAGCAGTACGGAGTTGATGTTGAACTATCGAAAGATGTCAAAGCAGAATTGCTATCCATCCCAACTCTAGATGTTGTTATAGGAGGAAAAAGAAGTCCATTAATGATAGCAGCAGCCCAAACAACAGCCTCTCTTTATAAATGTTTTAGTGGTGAACTACGTAAAATCGTATATCCAGAGATGTAATGATTGCAGAACGATTTAGTGAATACAGGGTTATGTGGCTTATGGTTTTGTTTGACTTGCCAACGGAAACTAAGAAAGACATCCGCGAATACACTCAGTTTCGCAAGCGTCTTATTCAAGATGGTTTTACCATGTTTCAGTTCTCTATATATGTCCGACATTGTGCAAGTATGGAAAATGCAGAAGTCCATCGCAAAAGAGTAAAGGCAATTTTACCTGAGTTTGGTAAAGTGGGAATCATGTGTATCACTGACAAGCAATTTGGGAATATTGAAATATTCTTTGGTACTAAGCCACAAATTCCTAACGCACCAGGACAACAACTTGAACTTTTCTAGCAGTTATTTGAAAAAGAGAATTCCATCTTTTGGATGGAACTCTCTCTTAACTTTGCAGCATTTTTTCTTTTCTAATTTTCTTTGCAAATATCTGTAATTCAGACTGTTTCTAGAATCCAGATGTTTATGCCTCTGCAAAGATACTAATTTTTTAGCAAATCACAACGCAACCTGGAACGGTGTTCCATCAATAAGCGATGTTTATGCCTCTGCAAAGATACTAATTTTTTAGCAAATCACAACTCTCCCGCAGCAGGGATATCCGCCAGAAGAGATGTTTATGCCTCTGCAAAGATACTAATTTTTTAGCAAATCACAACTGTGACTGACTGGATGCTGATTGCCGATGTGATGTTTATGCCTCTGCAAAGATACTAATTTTTTAGCAAATCACAACGAGAGCTGACAGAGGTGTCGAACTCGATACGATGTTTATGCCTCTGCAAAGATACTAATTTTTTAGCAAATCACAACAGAAGAAGCGAAGCGTTTGCAGGCTACTTTGATGTTTATGCCTCTGCAAAGATACTAATTTTTTAGCAAATCA
>JAFZIZ010000027.1 GCA_017554145.1 Prevotella sp.
AGCGTTAAAAATGATTAAACGCAAAAAGTCCGACAGGGGATGCTATGCGCCATAGCGAAAATGGCGGTTTTAAAGGCATTTGGGACAGAAAAAGTAATCATTCTTGACAAAATGGAGAGATTTGACGATTTTACTTTTACCCATATATGGTTACTTGTAAAATGACCCATTTTGACGAAAATTCGTCTGAAAGGCCCTGAAAAGGTAAATTTGCAGAAAATAAAAAAATTCTGCGGGTAAAACCGCACCAAAATGAAGTAATATGGCAACAATAAAGTATGAGGTGCTCAAGCACAACATGAGAAAGGACAAGACGTGGAACGTCGTCATCAGGGTCACACACAAGAGGGTGATGAAGTACATCCCTACTACGGTGTTCGTGACCAGGGATGAGCTGACCTCGTCTTTCAAGATCAAGAACTACGAGAAGCTGGAAAAGTGTGAGGACATCCTTCGCATCTACCGCAGGCGTATCGAGGAGGAGAACCTGGAGTTCAACGACATGTCCGCTGACGAACTTGTAAGGAGGATTACCCGTAAGGATATCGTCAAGCCGACTTTCATTGACTTCGTGGACTACTACCAGAACTGGATTAAGACGCATGAGGATGAAATCAAGGGTATGGGCAACTACAAGACTGCTCTCAACTCTTTCATCAGGTTCATGGGGCGCAAGGTCATCGACTGCAATGAGATTACGGTGAGACTGATGGAGTCCTATGTCCGCTGGCTTGGTGACAGGCATCGTGCGGCCAACCTATACTGCATCTGCATCAAGCGTGTGTTCAATGAGGCCCGCGAGACCTACAATGACAACCTCGATGGTGAGGAGATTATCAAGCGTTCACTGGAGTTCTTTGATCCTCCTGTTCATGTCTGTACGGAAAAGCGTGCCATTTCCCTTGATCATCTAAGAGCCTTGGCTGCCATCCCTGATGAAGAACGCTCTAATTCGAGCCGAAATGTTGCTCGTGACGTGTTCCTTATATCTTTCATGATGATGGGTGCCAACAGCATTGACATCTTCTCCTGCAAATGGGACGGTGATGGAAACATTACTTATGACCGTGCCAAGACAAAGGACAGAAGACCTGACCATGCACGTATCGTCATCAAACCTCATCCCCTACTCATGCCTCTTATCAAGAAGTATGCGTGTGTGCTGGATAAGAAGGAGAAGTATGTGTTCCGGTTTAACCGAATGTACAAAAATCCTTCTGACTTCAGCTACAACCTGAACCGTGGCATGAAGGAGGTTGGAAAGGAAATTGACGAGGAAGGGCTGACATTCTATGCCGCAAGACATACGATGGCGACCATTGCCTTCAATGAGACCGACATTGACAAGATGACCATTCATGACATGCTGAACCATCAGTTGCCTGCGTACAAGATAACGGACATCTATATCAAGAAGGATTTTAGGAAGATCAATGAGGCGAACTTCAAGCTGATTGACTTCGTATTCAATGATATGGAGAAGGAAAAGGCCGGTACTCATCAGGATAAGCATCAGAGCGGTGCTCTGCTGACCGGTGACTTCCTGACCAACGTCGTTGATACGGTTGTTGATATCACCTGGCAGCTTACGCCACAGGACATCAACACCAAGAAGTCCTGGAACGTGGAGATTAAGGTAACATACAAAGGCCAGAGCAAGCTCATTGGAACGTCTATCTTTGTTTCGGAGAACGACGTTTCTGAGGATGGGCAGCTCAACAACGAGTACCTTGTCAAGCGTTGCGAGGCTCTGGTTAACTCCTGTAAGGAGCGTATAAGCCGACTCGACTTGAAAGCAGCTCAATATGACATCAACGACTTGGTGAACAAGCTGCTGTCTTAGAGATTTTGGCTTAATATATAATATATAATATGTACGCGCGAGGATTTATTGTAATAACGAGAATACGATTATGGCATCATTGAAAGTGGAAGTATCCAAGACGACTGTTAACAGAAAAGGAACCTGTGAGGTCGGCATCCGTCTGTATCATCATCACGAAAAGCGGTTGATTGAGACGGGTATCTATGTTTCCAAGACGGAAATGACCAAGAAATGGACTATCCGTAATGAATTGGTGAAGCGTAAGGTCAAAGCTCTATTGAAGGACTACAATGCCAAATTGAAGCAGTTGGAGCTGGATCAGTACGACATGAACATCGATGCTGTAGTTAACTATATTGTCGGTGTTGGTGATGTCAGTATTGATATCATCCAGTATGGTCGTGAGTGGATTAAGGAGCATGAAGACCAGAAGTGCAGCCGGAATCATCTTGTAGCATTGAACGCATTCGTCAAGTTCGTTGGTCGTGAAAGCTATATGTGCAATGACATCAGCAAGGTGTTCATGAAGAGCTTCGAGAAGTGGCTGGGTGACAAGAAGACTGCTCGCAGCGTCTATCCGCAGGTTATCAAGCGTATGTTCAATTCTGCCAAGCAGCGTTACAACGAGGGACGCGAGGAGAACAAGGTCATCAAGAGGACGCTGGAGTTCTATCACCCGCCTCATGTGGAGGTCAAGACGGAGAAACGTGCATTGCCAGTGGATATTGTCCGGGCTATTGCCAATCTTCCAGACGACCCTGACGGAAATACCATCGCTGACCTTGCCCGTGACGTTTTCACCATCTCCTTCATGCTGATGGGGACGAATACGGCTGACCTGTTTGAATGTAAGTGGGACGGACGGGGTAACATCACCTATGACCGTGCCAAGACAAAGGACAGGAGACCAGACCATGCGCGTATCGTCATCTGTCCGCATCCTCTCCTTCTGCCTCTAATCAAGAAGTACAGGTGTACCAAGCACAAGAAAAAGAACTATGTGTTCAACTTCAACTACATGCACAAGGATGCCGCCAGCTTCAACCAGACTGTTAACCGAGGTTTGAAGATTGTCGGTGAAAAGGTGGGGGTACCACAGCTGCAGTTCTATGCGGCAAGGCACTCGATGGCAACCATCGCTTACAACGAGGCGGGCATTGACAAGTTCACCGTGCATGAGATGCTGAACCACAAGGTAAAAGTGTTCACCGTCACGAACATGTATATCCGTGAAGACTTTTCGCGAATCAACGATGCGAATTACAAACTCATTAACTATGTGTTCGAGTACCATCTGATGTCGAATAGTCGTCTGAAGGAGCTTGGTGGCAAGGAGGGTGACTTCCTCACCTCTGTTCACGAGGACATGGTAACGTTCAGATACTATGTCGATCCTCTGCTGAAGCACGAGGACGGCAAGCTGGGCATCTGCTTCAATGTGGCTTTTCGTGGCCAAAGCAGGGACATTGCCACACCGCTAACAGTGACGAACCAGGAGGTTAACTCCCGGTATCAGATAGTGTCAAAGCGGGTCGTAGATGAATGTGAAGCTCTGATTGACCGGTGTAACAATAGGTTGAAGAAGACGGATTTGTCAGCGGTAAACCTGACTATACTCGATGTCATGCGGCTGCTGGCATAGAAATCAACTATGAATATAACAAATTCAATATCAACAATTTAACATTTTATCGTATGAAGACTTTAGTAGCATGGAAGGAAGAGCCTGAAATGGAGGCTCCTGTAGAGAACGTTGAAATGGAAATGCACACTGACAAGGGCAGTGAGGAACAGCATCCAGACGAGGAGGAAAAGGATGATGACTCAGAGACCATCACCGTCAAGAGACCGTCAAAGAAGGAACTTGACAGGGAGGAAGGTCGTCGAGGAAATGAGCGTAAGCCAAGCAAGAAGATAACTTATTACGACGTTCCTGGAGCACCTGACTCTACGCCTCGTGTTCCCTACCGTCCTACGGTGGCTCGTGGCAGCTATCGTCCCACTGGCGTACAGGGTTATGTGGATTCTGAAAAGGAAAAGCATAGCAGGGACTCTTATCGCGATGAGAGAGAAAGGGAGAAAAGACGTGAAAGAAGGCAAAGGAAACGTGCCGAGGAGCGTGAGAGGAAACTGCGTGAGAGGGATGAGTACTTCGATCATGAAAGGAAGATGTCGAAGTTGGAAGCCTCTCTTCATGAGCTGTACCCCACTTCAAGGATTACCCGTCAAGAATGTCAGGAGGAAGAGCCTATCTCTCTTTACAAGAAGTGGAGCAATGGTGATATACCTATCGAAAAACTCCTGACGGATGGTGTCGACCAACTCAGTGAAAGTGAGTTGCTGGCCATCATCATGGGCAACGGCCCAAAGGAGTTTCCAACCGTGAATCTGATGAATAATGTGCTGGATGACTGTGCCAATGACCTTAATCGTCTGGCAAAGAAGACGGTGGAGGAACTGATGTGCTACCGTGGCATAGGCAAGAACAGAGCCATCTCTGTTGTCGCAGCCTGTGAGTTCGGGAAACGATTCAGAAAAACGGCTCCAGAAGAGAAGCCTGTTCTGAAGGATGCGCTGGCCATTGGTGACTATATGATGCCACAACTGGAAGACCTGGACGTGGAGGAGTTCTGGGCATTGTTCTTCAATCCGAAGCTCGAAATGCTCAGAAGAGTCAGGATCTGCCGTGGTGAAGTGTCGGAGGGTGCTGCTGACCCAAGGAACATCATGCGTTTCGGTGTGCTCTACAATGCTACCTATATTGTCACGGTACACAACCACGTCAGCGGAAATCCCTCACCCACGAAGTTCGACAGCATCATTGCAGCCAAACTTACCCAAGCTGCAGAAGCTGTGCGCATGAACTTGCGTGACCACATCATTCTTGGGGATGGAAGCTACTACTCATTCAAGGATAACAAGAAACTTTAGTGCTTATCAAAACTACTAGACATAATAATGGCTCGATACTCTTCTTTAGGGTATCAAGCCATTATATTATAGTATTCCAAAGGAATTGCCCGTCAATCCTTCAAACACCCAATTGGAACCACATAAATGCCATCTTCTCTTCGATAAGCATACGTTCCTACGCCTATCAGTACCATCATAAATGACGGCTCTTTCATCTTTTCGGGATCAATCTTCTCTGCCAAAGACTTCAGGGCAGACGCACCTTCATTTATAAGGTCATCACCACCTAGTTTAATCTCTACTAAACCATATCTGCCATCCCTTAAATGTACCACCGCATCACATTCCAGATTGTTTTTGTCTCTGTAGTGATAAACCTTTCCGTTCATAGCTTCTGCATAAACACGGAGGTCTCGTACTGCCATAGTCTCAAAGAACAGTCCAAAAGTATTTAGGTCATTAATCAAATCATTTGGGCCAATGCCTAATGCAGCTGTTGCGATTGAGGGATCGGTAAAATATCTTGTATCGCTTGTCCTTATGGCCGTTTTACTTCTCAGATTTGGATTCCAAGCCTCACTGTCCTCGACCACAAAAATCTCTTTCAACGCCTTTATATACGAAGCAATAGTGTCTTCGGACAAGGTATCTGCTTCATTTGCCACCAAATCAGCCTTAATTGTGCCGAGCGATGCTTGGCTACCTTGATTCCTTGCAAGAGAGCGCATAAGTCGGTGTACGCGAACTGGGTCACGTTCAACGCCATCAACCTTCTGAATATCACGTTTCTCCACTGCTTCCACATAATCAAATGCCTGATCCAGGGCAATTTCACGTTCCATATCAACAGCCAGGGGCCATCCGCCACGGCAAGTTAGGAAAGCCACCTGATCAATATCCATTTTGTTGATGGCTCCTACCTGTTTTGGTGTTTTGAACAACTCGGCAAGCGAGACCTCCCCTGTCGATTCTTGCGACTCCCAAAGACTCATCGGCCGCATCTTTATCCAACCGATACGTCCAGTACCTGTATGCACAGACTTGCTCATATCTGGTGGAACAGAAGACCCTGTCAATATAAATTGACCGAGCGGACCATGATCAGACTCAAATCTGACACTATCCCACAGTTGGGGGGCAATCTGCCACTCATCTATAAGTCGTGGAATATCACCAGTCAATAGTAATTTCGGATTCAACTTGGCTAACTGGATGTTCTGATCAACCATTCCTGTCTCCGTCATATACTTCACGCTCTTTGCAATTTGCTCAGCAGTAGTAGTCTTTCCACACCACTTCGCCCCCTCAACAAGTACAGCACCCTTTCCTGCTAACTTACGCTGCAACAGGCCATCTGCTATTCTGTTCTTATACACATTCTCCATATTTTTATACTTTAATCGGGTGCAAAGATACAAAAAAAAATCTAAATTCCGTCATTTGGCCGATTTTTATTCACCCATTTGGCTGATTTTTATTCGGCCATTTGGCCGATTTTCGTTCGGCTATTTGGCTGTATTTCGTTCACCCATTTGGCTAATGCATATAAAAGCTTATTGGTATTGTCTCGTTTTTAAACCACAAAAAAACAGATAAGCAAGCTAAATAGTATAATTATTCAATAACATATGCCCAAATATTATTCTTTATCTTCAGGAATACCCTGCAATATTATTAAATAATATTGCAGGGTATTCCTGCGGATGCTGACCACCATATAACAGAGTTATATGGTGGTCAGCCGCGCGCGTGAAAGCAATACATTTTATACTACGTATAAAATAGCGTATTTAAATTAGACCGTGTTTGAAAAAGTCTATTGTTACCTCCTACAGGGTTCAATTTCGTTGAGACGTAAGAGTCGATAAACCGTTGACTTAGACTTTATTCCAAGTTGCTGCTGTATTGCAGCAATTGTCAACCCGCTCTTGTATAAAGAGCTACAGGCTGCGATTTTATCTTTCGGTATCCCCTTTGGCCTACCAAATTGTTTCCCCTTGCGTTTTGCTTCAGCACGTCCCGATTGACATCTCTCGATGATAATACTCCGCTCAAACTCAGCAAGGGCAGCAAATACATTCATCATGAACTTGCCAGAATTTGTTGTCGCATCGATATTATCTTTCAACGAAATAAGGGTAATGTCACGCTTCTGCAAATCTGCGAAGATGTTCACCAAGTCCTTTAAAGATCTTCCTATACGGTCGAACTTATAAACAATGAGCGTATCACCTGCTCGCATATATTTCAAAGCAGCTTGTAACTCTGGACGTTCCTTTACACCAGAGACCTTCTCAACGAAGATTCTATCACAGTTAGACTTCTCGAGTGCAGCAATTTGCATGTCAAGGTTCTGCCCCATTGTACTAACCCTTGCGTAGCCAACCCGTGCCATATTACATACCTTTTGTTTCCTTGTGTGCAAAAATACAAAAAGATATTTGAAGATTATCCCCTTTTTATGAATCTTTATTGTTTTTATAGCAAGTTCGATTAAATTTCAATATAATCGAAACAAATTACACCTTTTAATACCTTTGATATTCGAAAAACATAAATAGTTCGATTTTTGTTAAAAACGAACCATTTTCCATTTTCTAATTTAATCGAACTTCAATTGACTACTTTGTTCAAACTTTGAGGTATGTTCACAAATTCTTGAACAGAGGCCATTCCTTGAACACTTGATGGTGCAAGCCTATAGCTTGGTAGTCCGAACCGTGAACCTTCGCTGAGTATTTCCAACACGCCCGTTCGATACGTGTCCTGTGGCAAAGGTAAACCCGCATCTTGGAATGGCAAGTTCAGGGCCACAAGGGTTTCCGGGAAAATCTCCACACCCTATCGGGGTAGTATTTTGCCTGAAAAACTTGCCTTATCCGCTATGCGACCTTCTTGAAAGCCACAGGAACGAAACAAACGGCGATAGAAATACGCAAAAAAAACGAAGGATTCACGGAGTTCGGACTCAGTTCAATAGGAACTCACTTCACAGCTCCTGAAGCCGCATAAAAAACAAGAGCGCAATGAGCAGCAGATATTTCAAGTACGCATTGATGGACTACCTACCAAAGAGATTCCTCGGACACGCATCATTCGAGGCACAAGAGGATAGCCGCCATATCTTGGACTTCAAGGCAGGTCGTAGATATGCAGTTGAGTTGGCATCCAAGCGCATCGGCAAGGCTCTTTCACTCATGGACATGAAAGATACCATCATCGTTTGCATCCCTGCAAGTTGTCAGCAGACCTATACCCGACGTTTCCGTACTTTCTCTGCCAATGTATGTGCCATGACGGGAGCCATCAACGGCTTCGACCACATCAAGGTTATCGGCAAGCGGGAAAAGGTACATATCTGCGGAGAGCATGCAGCAGAGGACAATGTTTGGATTGACACAGACTTCTTCCAAGGCAAGCGCATCTTGATTATCGATGACATCTACACTACGGGCAAGACCTCAGAAGCCTTTTGTGAGAAGATGGAACAAGCAGGAGCACACGTCAGAATGGCCATGTTCCTCGCTAAGACCAAGCAGTTCAAGAAGAGACAACAACAACTTAATTAAATTTTCAAGTATATGAATACAGCAACAGCATTAAAGACCAACACGGCAGATACCGTGAAGATGACTATCAGACAATGGGCTACCGAAGACCGCCCAAGTGAGAAACTTCAGATGTATGGCGTGCAAGCGCTTTCTGATGCAGAACTTCTTTCCATCGTCATTGGCAGCGGAACAAATCGTTACACCGCCGTGGACATCGCTCAGAGCATCCTCGACAAGTTCGACCGCAACCTAAATTCTCTCGGCAAGGCTCGTTTCGACGAAATCAAGGAAGTGGAGGGAGTTGGAACCTATACCTCCTGCAGAATCATGGCTGCAGTGGAATTGGGCAGACGCAGGCAGTTGGCTACGGCAGAACTTCGCCCCGATATGGGCACCGCCACACGCATCTATGAGTACATGCGCCCTCGGATGATGGACTTGCAGACGGAGCAGTTCTACATTCTGCTGATGAATCAGAATTTTCGTTTGATAAAAGCTGAGTGCATTAGCACAGGTGGAATCACGGAGGTCAGTGTCGATGTTCGCATCATCATGCGTGAAGCAGTCCTTAATAACGCTACTGTCATGGCTATCTGCCATAACCACCCATCAGGAAGCATTCATCCCAGTAAGGTGGACGACACGCTGACTCAGAGCGTAAAGAGAGCATGCGAAACCCTGCGCATCCATCTAAATGACCATGTGATAGTGACTGACGGATGCTACTATTCCTACTCGGAGGCTGGCAAAATATAGCCAGACCTCGCGCGTATTATAATAAAGGTATGCCAGGTGATGAAATTCGCCTGGCTTCCTTGTTCTTTGATACTGCGTCAAGAACAAGGAAGCGAAAAAGAAACCGCAGAAGTGAATACCCCAAAAGGCCTTGTGGTATGCCATGGCAGAAGTAAATACTCTCAAAAGACCTTGCGCGAGGCTATAGCCTGACAAGTGGAAAACACGTACTTATTACTAAATTCCTTGAACAGGGTGCGCACTCAGGGAGATGCTATTACTCTCTTCTACGGTCTGATCAGTTGCATCGGCTGATGCCCTGTGTCAACAGCAATGCCCGTATGGCCAATAGCACAGTGTCCTGTTTGTATGCTGCCGTCCCCATCATCTTTCATGATTCTCCTTTGGTTGCTATCATCCTTGCTGGGCTTCTTACTACCCTCTTCCTGTATCTGCGTCAATCGGTGTTGTAGCCTTTACCCCTCGGTCTGCTCATTCATCGTGTCGTTTCTTTCTATGGATGCCGTCTCAACATGGAAGCAATCTTGCTACCAATCACGCTTGTTCTCCGGCTCACTGGCAGAATTGGGCTGGCTCTTTCTCTTGCATCCCGATACGGCACTGGTGCTGATGCGCTTGGTAAACTCTAACTTTTTCTTTCTATTTTAATCTTGGCGTTATACTCATTTATTCTCCGCGAAGTTACGAAGCGGGTGCCTTTTTAAGTTTCGGCCCTGCGTGGACAGCCTCCGGCCTTGGACAATGATTTTTCCATGAATCTTCCTTTTTCTTTACCGACATGTCTTTGCTTGCAGCAATAAACAAAACGTGTATTCACAGATAAATCCCCGTCGCACCACTTTTCCGCGTCGTTTTGTTGCCTCGAATAAATTGAATATAAACCAATTAAAATTTAGAAATTATGAAAAAGTTTAATGAGTTTTCAATCAG
>JAFZIZ010000028.1 GCA_017554145.1 Prevotella sp.
CAAGCGATGCAACAGCACCAACCTCGGCACTATACGAATGCAGCCCGAGACGATGATGTTGAAAGGAGTCGTTGTGAAAGGCGAGATTCCGCAATACAGAACCACAACAGGTGGTATGACTGTCGAAATACAGAACTCGCTGCTGAAAGATGTCGGCACGGCAGACGATTTACTCTCCATGCTGCCACAAGTGCAGGGAGAGGACGGCAACTTCACCGTCTTCGCTAAGGGTACACCCGAAATCTACATCAACAACAAGAAAGTGCAGAACACACGGGAACTGAAACAGTTGAAGTCTACTGACATCAAGAGCGTAGACATCATCACTTCGCCTGGTGCTAAGTACAATGCAGAGGTCAGCGCAGTTATCCGTATCAAGACTGTTCGTAGGAAGGGTGATGGTGTAAGTGTAGAGACTTACGGCCAAGTGAAATATAATGAGCGATGGACAACTTATGACGATGCCACAGTAAAGTATCGTTCGAACGGATTGGAGGTGTTCGGAAATGCGATGATCAACCATGGCAACTACTCTGAGAACAACGCCAATTCTATTGACACTCATGCCAATGGCAATCACGTCAGTATCACGCAGACTGGTCCCACCAGCTTCTGGTATACAATAATGGGAGGGCAAATAGGAGCCAACTACGATTTTAACGACAACAACTCCATCGGCTTCTCTTACAATTTAAGCGGAAATCTCTATGGGAGTGGAACGGCACATACACAGCAGACCATCATGCGAAACGAAGCCCTTGAAGGAACGATCGACCAATTCATGGAACACAAAGAAAGCGACACTCCGCAACACGAAGCCAATATCTACTATGTCGGCAAGACAGGTAAACTCGGCATCGACTTCAATGGTTCATGGATATGGAAGAAATCTACTCGCGATGGGGTTTCAACAGAGCGCAGCCCACAACTGTCAGATCTTACTGTAACCACCCACAATGTGAACCGCACTCGCATGCTGGCTGGTAAACTGGTGCTGACCTATCCGATATGGAAGGGCGAGCTGAGTGCTGGCACGGAGATTTCGCGCTCCAATAGCCATGGCGTCTATAGCAATGTAGAGCAAGTGGTGGTACCGTCAAATGATGAGATCAAGGAAAGCAATGTCGCAGGATTTGCCGAATACATGATAAACTTGGGGCATTGGAGTCTCAACGGCGGACTTCGTTACGAGACAGTTACGTCCGACTATTATTCATTCGGCCTGTACCAGACAGAGCCAAGCCGCAAATACCACGATCTGTTTCCGAACCTTTCTGTCGGATGGCAAAAGAACAAATTGGGTGTTCAACTGAGCTATAACAAGCGTATCAGTCGTCCTTACTATCAGGAGCTGAACTCAAATGTACAATACGACAATCGATATCAGTACGAGGGCGGAAATCCTCTGCTTCGTCCATCCATTAGGCAGAACCTCAGCCTCAACGCCACCTACTCATGGCTGAACTTCTCGGCAGGCTACTGTCGTGTTAAAGACGTGCGTCTGAGTTTTGGCTACCTGTTTCAGGAAGGCACAGAAATCACGACCTGGACCGCTCGAAACTTCGACAAGTTCGAAACTTACTACGCATCGATGACAGCCTCGCCTAAGTTCGGGTTCTACAGTCCAACGCTGACTCTGAGCTACTGGCAGCAGAATTTCGATACTCAGGCATATGGACTAACAACGAAATTCGACAAACCTCAGCTTGAAGCCAATTTCCGCAACTGGTTCACCATCGGCAAAACCATGAAGGCCATGCTCTATATGCACTGCTCAACCAGTTTTAACGATGGCTTTAAACACAATTCCCATCAATTCAACATCAACGCCCGCGTACAGAAAAGCTTCCTTGACGGCAACCTCACCGCTGCCATCTTTGCCAACGATATCTTCCGCCATCTACGTGAACGCTGGACGGGCTACTATCCTATCACCACGCTGAACAAGGATGCCTACACTTATACACAGAGCATCGGCCTCTCACTCTCGTATAACTTTAACGCCACTCGAAGCAAGTACAAAGGTACTGGTGCAGGTAATGACGAAAAGAACCGACTATAGATCTCTCCTTTCTTGATGGGCTGTCACTGGTTCAAGCCCATCATCCTGAAGCGCCTTAGAAAGAGTCCTGTAAATCGATGATTTACGGGACTTTTCTTTTTCTCACATTTCAAAGTTGCACCCATTTAACACCCGTTTCTAATCATTCTTATATCGGTTTTTCAACAAAACGTGGGTAAGACTGCTGGATTTTCCGTATCTTTGCGCTGAATATTGTAACGAAACAAGAAAAAATTGACAGTTAAATGAGAAAAATGGCGTTTCCGTAAAAAAACAATGTATCTGAAGTGTCTTACGTATAGATGTGCCCCAATAAGCGGGGTACAAAAATGAATAGACTGATATGTTTGAACAGAGAATACTTGAAAATTGCGATTCAGCGAGTGCCAAGCAAAGTCGCTTGGAACTGACTGAGCGTAAGCAGTTCATCGAACAGCTTTTCCGCCAGAACTACAGCGAGATGATTCATCTGGCCAGAGTCTTGTTGGGTAATGACGAAGAAGCTGAGGACGTGGTGCAGGACATCTTCTTGCGAATAGCAGACAGCGACATTCCACCCCAGAATGACCGTTATCTGCTGACCGCCGCGCGCAATGCCTGTCTGAACAGAATCCGACAGATGCGGATACACGACAGAGTAAAGGGATTGATGCCCATAGAAGATGAAGCCGACCTTCAACCTATTGACAAACGGTTGGAACGAATCGACGAGATTGCGGCTTACGTGGACGAGCAACTGGAGGAACCTCATCGCAGCGTCTTCCACCTCCGTTTCGACGAAGACATGACCGTAAGCGAGATTGCCCGTCGGCTTGGCTTGAATCCCAATACCGCCTACAAGTATCTCATACAGACCATTCAGCGTATCAGACATCACTTCGAGAAACATTAAACTAACAATAACAATGGAAACGATCAACGAAAACATTCGTCAGCTACTGGAAATGCTCGACAATCCCGATGCATACACCGAGCAGGAAATCCAAGACATCGTCAACCGTGACGACGACACCCGCGAGACCTACCGCCTCATGGTAGAAGCCAAGCGTAGCAGCCGCCATCGCCAGAACCAAAAGCCTGTCGATGTAGATGCCGCCTGGCAGAGATTCAATCAGAAGCTTCAGCCTAAACAGCAGAGGTATGGCTGGATGAAGATAGCCGCCTCTTTCATCGGCGTGCTACTTGTCTCAGGTATTACCTTCGCAGCCATCCACATTGTGCGTACGATTAGCAATCCCCAACCACAACCTACGCAGGCAGAAGAAACCATTTCTGCCAAGCCTGCTCCGGCATTACCAACAGATACCATCAAGACGGACACTGTATCCAATGTACAGCCTATTGTTTTCGACAATATTACATTGGATAAGATGTTGCCGCAGATTGCTGCCTACTACAACAAAGAGGTAGAATTCCAAAATACCGATGCCCGCCAACTCCGTTTCTATTTCGTATGGAAACAGGAAGAGACACTTGAAGCCGTATTGCATCGACTCAACCTTTTCGAGAGCATCACCGTGGAACAGAAGGATAACAAGATAATAGTAGAGTAAGTCATGAGAAGAATCATATTTATGCTTGTCTGCTGTCTCATCTTTACAGGAGTGCAGGCCCAGAAGATTACGCAAGAATACCATAACGTGTCGCTCAGCGAGGCTCTGCGCCAACTGAACGAGCAGGCTGAGGAATACACCATCAGTTTTCTCTACAACGAACTGGAGGACTTCCGCATCACTACTTCGATACATCGTAAGAGCG
The DNA here is from genome assembly GCA_017554145.1 of Prevotella sp. Lineage (GTDB taxonomy): Bacteria > Bacteroidota > Bacteroidia > Bacteroidales > Bacteroidaceae > Prevotella. The sequence continues at coordinate 3,821 of JAFZIZ010000028.1, forward strand.
TTCCAGATGCCATCCGTCAAATGATAGGCTTCTACCCCATCCGCATGAGTGTTGAGCCAGGGATTACAAATCCCAACCAACAGGAAATCATCGTGGAGTGTCCGCAGAAGACTGCTCCTCGATACAAAGGTACCATCATAGACGAGCAAGGCCAGCCCGTAGCCTACGCTAACATTGCCCTGCTCTCATCTCAGGACTCCACGCTCATCACAGGTGGCGTATCAAACGAGAGCGGCCTCTTCGTTATTCCCTGCGAAAGGCCACAGGCAGGCGACGGCACACATTCCGTCCTCGCTCGTATTTCCTATGTTGGCTACAAGACCATTTACAAGCGATGCAACAGCACCAACCTCGGCACTATACGAATGCAGCCCGAGACGATGATGTTGAAAGGAGTCGTTGTGAAAGGCGAGATTCCGCAATACAGAACCACAACAGGTGGTATGACTGTCGAAATACAAAACTCCATCCTCAAAGATGTAGGGACGGCCGACGAAGTACTCTCGATGCTCCCTAATGTACAGGGTGGGGACGGCAATTATACAGTATTTGCTAAAGGCACGCCAGAAATCTATATTAACAATAAGAAGGTGCAGAACACTCGCGACCTAAAGCAACTGAAGTCCACCGACATCAAGAGCATTGACGTCATCACCTCGCCAGGTGCCAAGTACAATGCAGAGGTCAGTGCAGTTATTCGTATCAAGACTGTCAGGCCACAAGGAGACGGTATGAGTGTAGGGGCTTACAACCAAGTGGTATATAATGAGAAATGGACTACCTACGACGATGCAACGGTAAAATATCGTACTGGCGGTCTGGAGGCGTTTGGAACCATATCACTTAATAATCACAACCACTCCGAGGACAACACGCTGCAATCAGACACTTATGCCAATGGCAATCATGTCAGTATCGACCAATACGCCCCTACCAGTAATTGGATCACGATGCTGAACGGACAAATAGGAGTCAGTTATGACTTTGATGCAGACAACTCCATTGGCTTTACCTACAGTCTGGGCGGTTCGCTCTATGAGGGTGGAACAGTGCCGATGCAACAGATCATCACGCGAAACAACGCCTTGGAAGGTACGGTGGACCAACTCATGAAGTTTGGTGCCAGTAATCGCCCTCAGCACGAGACCAACATCTACTATGTGGGTAAAGTCGGTAAACTCGGCATCGATTTCAACGGCTCATGGATATGGAAAAAAGACATGTACAACCAGACTTCGTTCGAACAGAGTCTGCAACTAGGCGACCGCATCGTGACATCTCACAACGAGAATCGCGGTAATATGTTGGCAGGGAAACTGGTACTGACTTATCCGATATGGAAAGGAGAATTGAGCTTCGGCAGTGAGGTCACACGCTCCAACAGTCACGGCATATATGAGAATATCGAACGAGTTTTATCCCCTTCTGACGACGAGATCCGAGAGAGCAATATTGCAGGATTTGCAGAATATCAAATGAAACTGGGCGATTGGAGCATTGGCGGCGGACTGCGTTACGAGGCAGTTAATTCCGACTATTACTCATTCGGTAAATATCTGACCGAGCCAAGCCGCCAATACCGCGACCTCTTTCCCAATTTTATCGCAGGTTGGCAAAAGAACAAATGGGGCATCCAACTGAGCTACGACAAACGTATTAGCCGTCCAAGTTATCATTCGCTCAACTCTAATGTGCAATACGATAACCGCTATGAGTACGAGGGCGGAAACCCGCTGCTACGTCCATCCATCATGCAGAATCTCGACCTGAATGTCACCTACTCATGGCTGTCCTTCACAGCAGGCTATAGCCATAACAAGGATGCGCGACTGAGTTTCGGCAGCCTATATCAGGAGGGGACAGAGATAACCATCTGGACCGACCGCAATTTCGACAAATTCGAGTCATACCACGCCTCACTGACGGTCTCCCCCAATTTTGGCTTTTATCAGCCGACGCTGACTCTCAGCTACTGGCAGCAGGACTTCGACACTCAGGCATATGGTATTACCTCAAAACTCAACGACCCCGAATGGCAGATCAATTTCCGCAACTGGTTCTCTATCGACAAGACCACCAAGGCCATGCTCTATCTGCATTATTCCACCAACTATGATAATGGCTTCAATCACTATGCCCACAATTTCAACATCAATGCCCGCGTGCAGAAGACTTTCTTTGGTGGCAACCTGACAGCCGCTCTCTTTGCCAACGACATCTTCCGCAACCTCCGTGAACGCTGGACGGGCTACTATCCCGTAACTACGATGAACAAGGATGCCTATCTCTATACGCAGAACATCGGAGTGTCACTCTCGTATAATTTCAATACCACCCGAAGCAAGTACAAAGGCACAGGTGCTGGTAACGAAGAAAAGAACCGACTATAGATCTCTCCTTTCTTGATGGGCTGTCGCTGGTTCAAGCCCATCATCCTGAAGCGCCTTAAAAAGAGTCCTGTAAATCGATGATTTACGGGACTTTTCTTTTTCTCACGTTTCAAAGTTGCACCCATCTTGCACCCAATTTCATCAATCAACCTCCGCCGCAGGACGTTCCTTCCTACGGAAGTAAACAAAATTTATCAGGTGCTCGGCCGACCCTGAACGCCCCGCTTTCAGGGCGTTTCAGCGCCCTCGGGGTTTCCTCCAGGGAAAGTCGGATTCTCCTCCGACGAAACGCCTGCTTTCCTCCGAGCAAACCGTGCCGTTGCAGGGAGCCTTCCGTAGCCTTGCCTTCGGAAGTGCCGATTTTGTAAATTTATTCTATCAATATTCACTTTGCCGAAGCAGTTTTATCCCTGAAAAACGTTGAATCAAAATTGGACAATTGGACAATTGGACAAAAAGTTTTTTCTTTGTCGAAGTCAAGACAAAGAAAAAAATAATTAATA